>NZ_CP150634.1:2501488-3752232 GCF_038051925.1 Methylotuvimicrobium sp. KM2
ATCTGCGAAAAAGCCGTGCATAAGAATCCTTTGCAGCGTTTTACCGATGCCGGAAAATTAGCTGAAGAATTGAAGGCTTTTCGTGACGGACGCATGGTCAATGTCTATGCCTATTCAAGACGTGAATTATTAAACCGTTTTTTTGCGCAAAATAAATTCGCCGTTTTCACGACCGCATTGCTACTCATTACCATTAGTATCGGAGCGGGATTTTCGCTTCATTATGCGCATCAAATGAAGGAAGCTAATCATGAAGCCGAACAAGCCTTAAGCCGAATCACTTTTTACGGAGAACGCTCACAGCAACAAGCACGATCTATCGTGCATGCGCTGCAATCGAAAATCGCATTGGTATTTTCTAATCTAAACCAAGCCGCAGAGAAACTCGGTTCCGGCGACATTGCCGAGTCATCGATCTTAGAAGAATTACAAAACCGTTATCCGCAGTTTGATTCGTTTTCTATTCAACCTATTTCAGTGCTAACAGGAGCGTTTATCGCAAGTGAAGAAAACGATGAGCCAAAACCGATCGCCGACGTCGAAAACAACCGCCTCATAATCAAATACCGAGTACCGATCGAAAAGAACGGCCGCATTACCGAATATCTTGAGGCTAAAATGTCGCCTGAAAAGGTGCTGCCCAAGCTATTTACGGCTATTCTGAAACAAGATGAGACAAACCGGGATATCTGGATCATGCGTAGCGACGGCCTAATTATTTATGACGCCAATTCCGATTATATCGGCACGAATCTATTCATCGATCCGGTCAGCCGCCAATCATCTTCGCTGCAGGCTTTCGGGAGATTAACCATGGTCGATGACGACAGCATCGGCTATTACAGTTATCGCGAAGACGGCACCGAAGTTTTTAAGATTGCCGCTTGGGATTCAATTGAATTCAACACCAGAAACGATTGGAAAATCATTGTCGACTATACTTATCTGCGCAAGAAAGCGAGCAACAAATTCCGTTTGTTCTAAAAAGTAAATGCAAATTCTTTAAGCCGGTAAAGTCTTTAAACGAACAACAGCAAAACGGCGACAATACCGAAAATCATCGCGAGTCGTAACCATATTCGCGCCTCTACCGTTAGGCTATGCCGGTGAGTCCAAAAGCTTCGTAACACCAAACCGAAAAATACAATCGAAACGAGCAAAAAAACCAATCCTGCAATAGGTATCGACATGGAACATTCTCCCGCTTATTCGCTTAACCATGATTGTTGCCGCCATCCCGGTGCGCGCACTTCGAACAGAGGCGCTTCAACTTGCATTAACGCAAGCTCCAAGGCCGCCGACTTACGCTGGCGCTGATAGCCTTCGGTCAATACGCGTTTACACTGCAATTCGGAGATCGGCATGCCTGACAAATAGCGAACGCCTTGGTTGAAACGCCCCTTGTTCGCTTCCCACCAAGCGGTTATTTTTAGAGGACTCGGCCAGGGTAAGTCTTCGTCGCCGTCCATCGCGACATCTTCATCTTCCGGATTTTCGGTCGGTCCCGCTTCAAAGCCTTGTGGCGGTTCGTCGTCCAAATCTTCATAAGCGATATCGACGCCGGTGATACAGCTGAACGCCTCGCCGGCCACTCGCGACAACTCGGGAATGCTCATTTGCTTGATCAACCAAGGAACGTAAAACGGATCGCCGATGATGCCGACGCCGACGACCAGATCGCGTCGCCATTCCGGAAATTGGGCCAGACTCTTCAGCCACAGATGCGCATCGGTTGGAGACATTGCGCGCAATAACAAATCAAAGGCACGCTGACCCAGCGGAGATTTATTACAGGCTACTGATTTCAATGTTTCGATCGCCCGTTTTCTATCGCCTAACAGCACCGAGGACCAGGCGGCCCATAATTTCACGGTTTCATCGTCGGCTTGCAGGTGCCCTTTTATCGGGTCGATCAGATTACGGCGCTTGAGTTGCCCGGCCGTTCGTAATGCGCAGGCTTGGAGCGGAGCCGGCGCCGCATCGTCGGCGATGATATTGGCAAGAATCTGTCCCGGATCGGCGCGATGAACCGCGCAGGCGGAAAGGCCGATCTGCCTGAGTAATGGCGACTGCGATGTTAAATAGCTTTTGACCGTACCGGCTAGTCGTTGCGGCGCAACCCAGCCGAACGCCGAAACCAGACCTCGCAACTTTTCCGAAAATTGTGCCACGGTTTCGAGAACGTCTTCGAGGCGATTCGCATCCTTGCTTTCCAGCGCCAAGACACCTGCGGCAAAGACCTCCCCGGCCTCACCGAGTTTCAAAGCTTCTTCGCACAACCGCCAAGCATCGGCGCCCCCAATGCGTAGTCCATCGAGATGCGCTTCGATGCGATTATCGAGTTTGGCGAGATCGGATAATTGATAATGCGGCGCGCCGACGGCACTATCGCGCAGAATCCAGAGGAAAGCAGCTTCTTCGGCGTGTTGTTCGAGAACTTGAGGAATGATTCTTTTGGTTATTGCGCCTGGAGTATGCAAAATTTGTTTTCCTGAGTTCTATTTGGATAATTGATGCATCGATCTCAATCGGCATTCTCGAAAAGCGAAGCTTGATCGATTACCAAGTCTACACTTGAAAAATGAACCTGTTCATTCTCGCTGAATTCATACAGCACCCAATGTCCGGTATCGTCCCGTCGAAAAATTTCCGCCATACGGGCGACCGGATCAATCAATGCATATTCGGTCAAGGATGCAAATTTTCTGTAGTTGGCAAACTTCTCTCCCCGGTCATAAGCTTCAGTCGATTCGGACAAAACTTCGACGATCAAACGCGGCTCGGACATATACCGTTCGGCTTTATGATCCGACTCAGAGCAGGTGACGAATACGTCCGGATAAAAAAATGCATCCGCCAAGTCCAGTTTCAATTTCATGTCGGCCATGTAGACACGGCAGGGACTACCTGAAAGGTGGTTTCCAAGGAATCGAAAAAGGTTCCCGGCTATCGTGGCATGCTGACGCGTCACGCCAACCATTGCGAAAATCTCGCCGCCAATAAATTCGTGTTTGTTCTTTTGCCGTTCTTCCCATTCGAGGAATTCTTCGGGTGACATCGGTACAGTTGTTGCCGGGAAAGACATCGTTAATGCCTCCAAATAGTCTATTAAGGCCTAAAGTACAGAATAGGCATTTTGTAGGGCAAAGCTTATTACTATGAAAGTACGGAACCGGAAGAGAGTGGGGTTGCTCGACAGCACGCATCGATATGAAAAGGATACAAACAACGCACCTTAACGAACGGAGTCCCGCAGCAAATCAATATGATCGGTTAGCAAATTCCGTTTACGTTCCAGTAAATAAACCGTAAAAAAGTAACAACCGCCCGGTACGAAATTACGCCGATAATTCGGCATGCCATCTCCCGAATATCAAATAAGAATCGTAGGGCGGTTTCGCGCCAGCAAACCGCCATTTAAGCTACCCAGAAACGTTGATGGGCATGACGGCAATGTCTCTGGATTATTAAGGAAAACCACTCAAAAGCTTCATCCGCCGTACGGTCGTGCCAAGGCAAATCCACCGTACGTTCATCCGCCGCACGGCCGTGTGTATAACGAGATACCGTAAACGGTTCAGCCTTACGGTTTAATTATATTTTTGCCATTTATTTCCATCAAAAGATAATACGTCTTCATGCCCAATTGACCACATTACCCCTTCCGCTTCAGTAAGATTAAAACAGCTAGTGATATCTGTTTCTCCAAAATTGACATCAACTAGGGTATTACCTTCCAGGGTGTATAGATTGCGTATAGTGGCAACATAAAGCTTGTTTTGAAACCAATGAAGATCCCATATATCGATATCAATATCATCTTCCCATTGAATTATTTCCCAAGAATCATTGCGACCTTTAATTAAAGTACCATTCTGTCCTCCAATGTAGACAGAATTATCTGGAGCACAACAAACTGAAGTAAGGATCAAGTTAGTAGGACTGCTTCGGGCAATCCATTTTGAGTCAAAATACTCCCAAATTTCACCACTCCAGCCAACAGCATAAATTTCATTTAATGAAAATCCATCAATCGCTTCAAAGCCTACCTTTTCTTCAGCTTTTGGACTAGTAGCACTTATATTTTTCCATATACCTTCGTTAGTACGATGGTATACCTGACGCAACATTCCGCATGCAAAGACATAACCGCTTATAGTTTTTGCATTTCTAATCATTTTTGGAATGGGAAATAATTTCTCCCTAGTGATTTGCCCTTCTGTATAAGTACATACATCTCCATCTTCACCTATAAATACCAGACACTCAGTGGGTAGATTTGCTATGGCTATGGCACTTGAGTCCCAGTCCGTAGTTTCTGCATAAGCCCATTGTCCTTGATAAAGACTTAGTGTGGCTGTATGAGCAATATCTTTTTCTAATAATGCCTTACCTTTAGTCAAAACATATAATAGATCGGAACGTATCGCCGCGCCCCTTATAAAAGTTAATTCATTTATCATTCTTAGAATCCTTATGGGATTTTAGGCAACATTGCTGAAATTTTGTCTTTTAGCGCCTCTGGGTCATCTGTGTAATTTTTTCCCGACGGGGAGTGCTTAACCGCCTTTGTTTGATCCCCCATGCCTTCATGACCTTGTTTTAACTGAGCTTCGATACAAGCTTGGCTACATTGAGGCGCCACAGCCTTAGCACCCTCGGCGCAGTGTTTAACTTCATCGTCAAATGAAACATAAGCCTTGGCTTTTACTTTACTAAATGCTTTATGGTGTGATGAACGAAGTCCGTGACTACCGGAACAACTACCACCTTCCAAGCACATGCACGGCGCCTTGTTTATGTTGTAGCCACCATTTCCCGAAGAATCAGGTTCCCACCCTGGCATGAAATCTTTCGCGTCGACAGATGTCTGGAAGAAAGAGCTTTTAGGTACTATATGGTCAGGAGTTTGAGCAGGACAGCACCCATTGATGCCATCTTCTGGTTTTCCATCAAATGGAAGTAATCTACAACGTCTCGCTGCCGCGCATTTGTTTGCACTAGCCGATCTACTTCTAATAGTAGTGGCGCCTTTCGCTCTAGTAAAATCAGTATGCAATCCTGCTTCTTTGCAAACATCTAGGCCATCTTTCTTAGAAGGCTTGTAACCTTCACATGCTTTTTTTTCTTTCCTTTTATCGCCAGCGCATTTTTTTTTCAGAGCGGGAGTTGCCATCGCATCTACAAAAGGCCAAGGCACAGCCTCATTAGCCATTGGGCTTGCATGGTTATCGGTCGTCAAGTCTAAATGCCGATCGACATTTTCTCCTTCAAACTTAACATCCATCGACCATTTTATGAAATAGACTTTTCCTCTATGAGTACTTGTTATGACTCCTTTTTTAGCCGCACACCCTGCTTCATCGCCTGTTGACTTTTTGAAATAGGACTTGTTTTTCAACATGACCTCTTTACCCGATATTTTTACGCTTTTACTGCCTTTGGTCGTATCGGAAGCAAAACCGGTATTCGGGTAGGGAACAGGAACCCCAGGCGGTGTCGCAGGATTTTCCGGGGGCGTAAAGCAAACATCCGGAAAGGCGCAAATGGTTTTACCCGATCCCGCTTTACATGCGAGCTCCATACCGTTTGCAAAGACTTTATTAGCCATTTTCCTCGCCTACCTTTTTCCAAAAGAAAATCATCGAAGAACGCTTACCATCGTCGTTGCCTAGATGAGCCAGAACATGGTGACCTTTGCTATATCCTTTTTCACTCGCGGATTTCAATACCGCCAACATAACGATGCCTAAAGACGCGCCAACTTCGCCGACACAATCCGCCGGGTGCCAGATATCGAATTCTTTCCTTTTTGTGCGATCAATTCGGCTAAAAGCCAAACTCGCTTCTTTAAAGTAGTAATGCTCTCCCGATATGTCGGTGATTTTAAAATCCAGAATACTCTCGTTGCAGCCGGCATCAGATAGGGACTCTTTTATCGCAGCCGTCAACCCATCCGCTCGCAACGGCTCTTCCGAATAGATATGCGCCTTTTCGACACTGAAGCCCAAGCCGGCGCATATCAGTTGCGGTTCCCGATTGGCATAAACCGGTTCGACCACCAACGCGGCTGCGGCTTCGCCGGGTATGAAACCGTTGGAGTTTTGACTGGTCAGCAAGCGCTCGTGTTCTTCATAGTGCGCTAAGGATTGAGCGACCAGTAGACTGTCGGTAGCTGCAATCAACACATGCTTGAGTTTCAATTCCTGCATGAGCGGTCTAGCATGCCTCAAAGCGAGCGCGACGCCGACATGTCCTCCGGCAATGACCAGTGATTTTTCATGAAATTCCAGTTGCAGTTCTACGAGCAAATCATGAAAAAACTGATTGTCGTCGTCGATGACTCGGCCTTTTCTGTCGCGCTCCGACAAACAAAGCAATAATGGCGTCTCGGCGGGATTGATCAACGGGTTGCCGGACAAGCATTCTCGGATCGCAGCGGCGGCCATTTTGATCAGCTTTGTTTTGCCGCGCCACGGCTGTTCGAGCGGCACTTCGCAGCCCATGATCCATTCGCCGCCTTGGTCCATGAAGCGGGTTTCCTGAAAATTGTCGATCACACAGCGAATCGCGGCACAGCTCGCCGGCGCATCAAGGCCGACGCCGGTGACCAGGCCGGTACCGGTAATCGCCAAAGGAAAGCTCATGAAGTCATCCCTTAGCGTTCTTTGGAGAAAAGGTCGGCATGCTATTTGGTTGTTTGCTCGAGTTTTTTTCGCAAAGCCATTGCATGTTCACTCAGTTCTTCGATAGTCATTGAATCATCCTGTTCTTGATGCCACTTTGTGTAATCGAAAGGCTCTCTCTGAATCAAAGCGATAAATCGTTCCGCTTCGACATCTCCGAGGTAGTCGGAAAGGATCTGCATGCCTTTTGTTTTAATTTCGGTATCGGTAATCATTGCATCACTTCTTTTATAAAACCAATGGGATCGGTAATCTTGACATCATCGATTGATATGGATTTTTTAATAATGCCGTCATCAGTAGTTAGAAAACCTGGATTCAAGTTATAAGTGCAATCCCACTAATCATGCGGCTTTGCACTCTGGTTGTTCAAAAAACACCGAATGAGGTGTTCGATAGTCCAGTCCTTTTCGGGGGCGGTGATTGAGCCTGTGCATAACCTTTTCGACCTGCTCGTCGGTGATGTCCTCAAAGCTGCTGCCCTTGGGGAAATATTGCCGAATGAGGCCATTGGTATTCTCGTTAAGTCCACGTTCCCAGGAGCAATAAGGGTTGGCGAAATAAACTGGCGCATTGAGCGCTTGGCTGATCGCTTTGTGTCCGGCAAACTCTTTCCCGTTATCCGAGGTAATCGTCAGTACCTTGTCCTGATAATTGGTCAGTAACTCAATTGTTGCTGTCGTCACGCCTTCAGCATGCTTGCTATCGACCTTTTTAATCAAGGTGAACTTGGACTTACGATCGACCAGCGTCACCAAGGCGCCCTGATGGTTTTTTCCGATGACGGTATCAATTTCCCAATCACCGATACGGCCCTTTTCGTCAACAATCGCCGGTCTTTCTGCGATGCCGACACGCCCGACAATCTGCCCCCGTTTGTCTTTCGAGCCATATTTCTTGCGGCGCTTCTTGTGGGCTTGGCGCAAGTGCTTATACAGGTCGCCTCCCGCGCGTTTGTCTGCCCAAATGTGCTGATAGATCCGTTCATGACTGATACGTGTGCCGTGCTCCTTGTCCAGCCAGCCCGAAACTTGCTCAGGGCTCCAATCCAGACGCACTTGGCCTTCGATTAAGCTAATTACTTCCGCGGTCATTTTAACGGACTTAAAGGCTTGCCGTTTGCGTCTGTCCGATTTGATCTGGGCCTGTTTAGGACGATAGCCACGCAGTCCGCGATTACGTGTCAACTCACGGCTAATCGTGCCCTCTGAGACGCCAACAATCTCGGCGATCTTTTTATTTGTTTGTCCTGCTTTCAATAAGGCGGCAATCTGGTATCGTTGTGCTTCGGTCAACTGTTTGTAGTCCGTCATCGCTTATCCATCTTTGGTCGGATTGAGAAGGGGTGGCACTATAACAGTTGACCCCTTCTTTATCACTCAAAATGAATTGCACTTGTTAGTTGAATCCGCGAAATAATCAGAATTTGCCATAATTGCACAGGCGATATGAAGCGAATCAGTCTTCTTGATCCCAATTGAGGTAATACGGTTTGCAATTTCAATAAGCTCCGTGCTAGCTTCTATATCGTCTTGGGCATAATTGCGCCATTTTGAAATTTGTTCTCTTCGCTCATAAAAAGGATTTCTACTATTTTCATAGTCTAAAATATATGACCATACCAACCCAAAGATACCTGCGCGAATATCTTCTTGAATCTTTAATAAGGTATGAGATGTGTCTATCGAGGACCGCCGTGAACCCCTCCATGGGGGCTTGGCGGCAGCTCTCCCTGATGCCGACATCCTCGCTAGCCACATCCCATACCTTCATAAAGTTAACCATTTTTTGAGTATAAAGGGAGTAGGATTACTCAACTTTCCTCCTCCGCTTCCGATCGATTGGCTTTAGCCAAATGCGCCAACGAAGGATAATAGGGCTTGCCCAACTCCCGGGCACGCCACCAAGCCCGAGACATTTCGCCGACCAGTACTTGTGAAACTTCGAACATGCTCTTCTTTAACGGTCGTGCGACGCGCCAGGTGATCGTGAATCGCCCCGAATCGGGCTCGATGATCAAGGTATCGATCACTGCACGGGTTTCTTCCTTGCCGCCTTTCTTCGGGAAAAACACGACCGGCATGTCTATTTTAGGCAGCCAAAAACGGTTCCGTCCCGACGGCGTCAAATTGGCCAGCACGATCTCTTCCCCACCTTGCAAATACGGAATTTGTTGATCGAGCGGCGCCGCCTGAAAATAGGCTTCGTCGAAATCGGGCGGCAGAAACGGAAAAATATGGTCGGTCCAGTGCTGATCGTAGGTGCCGGCTAGACGATAACGGGGCTCCCAACTGCGCCCGACCGGCCCGAAGGCCATCGGCCGATAATCGCCGGCTGGATTCGTGATCGAACGTTCGCTCTCCTCGGTATTCGGCATCGGTGAACCGTTAACCAAATCGCTGCTCAGAATTTGATGATAGCCAAGCCCTACCGGATTGGGCCGATAGGCGCCATGTTTTTCGGGATCGACATGAAAATCGTCCAGGCCGCCAAAGGCGCGATCATAGGTGATCGGCATTTGCAAAAAAGGCGCAGGCGGCCCCGCATGAATACCGCCGATACCCGCTTGCCAAACGCGATTGCCGACGACGCGAAATACTTTCTTAAAATCGCCGACTTTAAGGCCGACCGGAACTTGATTGACCGGCATGCCTTCCGGCGCATAGGCGGTTCCGAGCAGCAACACGTCGCAGCGGGGTTTTCTTGGCGCGAAGTCGCTTTCATAAATCGGCGATGAAAATCCCGGCTCTCCGGTGAAAGTATCGGCGAAAACCAATGGTACTTGTTCTTCGGCAAGCTCGGGCGCCTGATTGGCCCATTCGGGTATTTGAAAAGTCCCTTTGATTACGACCACCAACAGTTCTCGGCCATCGACTTGCAAACCTTGAGTATAGGCTGCCTGCATGCGAGTGGCGTTGATCAGGTCCATATCAGTTGATTTGCACCGAGCCGCCCTTGATGCGATTGACGCCGGACGAGCGATTGAGAATATAAGCGCCTCGGATGACGATTTTACCTGCACGGGTCAACGTGATGCTGGCCTTGCCGCAGCGCAGCACGATTTCCTGATTGGCTTGCAGCACGACGCGTTCGCCGTCTATTTCTGCATTTAAAGCTTGTTCATTCGGCTTTTCGGTTGAGATAACCGGCTGCTGCATGCGACCGATGATCATGGGCCTCGCCGGGTCGCCATTTTCGAACAATAACGCCACCTCGCAGCCGATATTCTCTCGAGTCAGACTTGCGGTCGAACGGGCCGGCGTCGCCTCCGCCTGAGGATTTCCGGTAAAACCGACCAGCGGCGCGCCTTGTCCGTCGAATCCGATCAATAAACCAACGACAACACCGTCGATTTTTTCCGGCATGGTTTCTTCTTTATGCAGTCGATTCGATTGCTGAGTCAAAACATCGGTCATGCTTGCGTCTCCGAAAAACTTTATCAATTTTGCAGGATTTTCTTACCCTTGATTACGACATTTTTGTCGGCCTTTGTATTGATTTCACCGCTGCCTTTTATCGTAATGTTCTTGCCCTGAATCGTGATCGTGCCGTCTTTTTTCATCGTGATGCTGGCCTTGCCGGTTTTGATCACGACTTGGTCGCCGGCGTCTATCGTCAAATTCTTTCCGACGTTGAGTGAATTATCCTTGCCGACGCTGGCACTGCGATTGTTGCCTACCGTTTCATTCAGATCTTTACCTACCGTAACGGCCTGAGTCAGACCGACCGTAATAGTTTGCGCGGCGCCTACCGTAATTTCCTGTGCCGCACCAACGTTGATCATTTCGTTGACGCCGACATTGTGGGTACGGGTCAATCCGACATTGACGACTTCGTTCTGGCCGACATTGCGGGTTCTGTTCGAGCCGACCGTGATCGATTCGTTAGAACCGACCGTTTCGGTGCGATTGACGCCGATCGTGATCGTCTCATTGCTACCGACCGTCTCGGTGCGGTCGTGGCCAACGACGGTCGTTTCGTCATGATCGATGTTTTTGCTGCGGTCGTTTCCTACCCAATGCGTCTCGTTACTTTCGACTTCGATGTCCTGATTTTTTTCGGCATGGATGAAAAGCTGTTCGGAGCCTTTCTTGTCCTCGAAACGGATTTCATTAAAATTATCAGCCGTACCGGCCTTACTGCTGCGGGTCTTGATACCGCTTTGCGTTTTATTGGTAGGCAATTCATAAGGCGGCATTTGCTCGTCGTTATAGACTCGCCCAGTGATTAGGGGTCGATCCGGATCGCCTTCCAGGAAGCTGACGACCACTTCTTGGCCGATGCGCGGCAACGATATCCAACCCCATTTCTTTCCGGCCATCGGATGGGAAACCCTGACCCAACACGAGCTGTTTTCATCGTCTTGCCCTTCCCTGTCCCAATGGAACTGTACCTTGACGCGGCCGTATTTGTCGGTCCAAATCTCTTCACCCGACGGACCCACGACAATCGCAGTCTGAGAGCCTGAAACGATCGGCTTACAAGTGAGCCTTTCCGGACGAAAAGCCTGATTGGCATCGATCGCGGCAAAACTACACTCGAATATCTCACCGGCTCCACTCATGTTCGATTCAAGATCGTCGCCTTGCATCGCATAAGAAGCCGATACGACAATGTGCTCCTTGTTTTCTTCCGAAAAATAGAAATCCGCGAGCGAAAACTTCATGCCGGGAATCAACGCCGAAGCATTACCTTGTCCGCGTTTCAATGAATAGGCATTTTGTCGCTCTTCCAATCGCTTATCGACCAGCTTGGTATCGACCGATGAGACGGTAAATTTCCCCGGGAAGTCATAGATCTCTTGATCGCCATGCGAATAGCCGCCGGGATTGTGCTTCTTGATCGTCAAATCGGAGCTGGGCGATTCGAAATCGAAATCGTTGAGTTCGTATTTTCCTGTCGTTACCTGATTTTCCTGGAGCCATTCGTAAATATGATCGCGTTCGCGGCTGTCTTTATTACCGAGCGGCAAATAAGGAATGGTTTGATATCCGCTCCGAGTCTGAAATACTTTGTTCGAATCGGCAATGACCAAAGTGTGTTTGCCGTTATGATGCTCGAAGAAATAAAAGATGCCTTCATGCTCCATCAGCCGGCTGATGAAATCGAAGTCGCTTTCGCGGTATTGCACGCAATAATCCAAAAGCTGATAGTCGCCGTCCAGTTTGTATTGAACGTCGGCGAATGAGTAGCGGCTGAGGACTTCCTTGATAACATCGATGACCGATTTATCCTGAAATATCCGGCAATCGGAATTCAACGTCAAATACCATAGCCAAGGCCTCACTGTAGCCAGATAGGTAATATAGCGCCCGCGCAGGCCGGTATGTTTGAATTGCACGATCTCGCCATTGATATGACGCGTCTTTCCGTTCGGCAGATCGAGATTGACGGTCATGCCCTTGCCGAGCAATTGATCGGCCTTGACGCCCCCCAGTTTTTGGTCGCGAATCAGCTCGACATCAAACTCGAACAATCGGCCGATTTCTTCCTTACCGGTCAACCGATAGAAGATGAGCTGATCGTCTCCTAGCGGAGTGTCGGCTGTCACGGATCGATTGTTTTGGGCCATAAAACAGCTTACCTGGAAATTTGTTTAGGAACGCGCATGAAATAACTCCGACACCTGTCAATTAAGCCACCGAACCCTCTTCGGAACCGGCATTTTTACAGCAGTGTTTTGCATATCGTTTGCCAACTATTGCCTTTGCCTTGAGCGCTAGGGCATATAAAGACAGCTTTAACCGCCTATTAAAACGGTCGGACAACCTGGGCCGACAATGACTCCACCGTGCGAAGTATTATCCAGCAAGCGCGCTGCAGGCATATTGCAAATCAAAACCGTGGATGAACCTTTGACAATCGCATCAGGAGGCCCCACACAAGTCGCCATATCCCCGACTTTTGCGGCCGGTAAATTGCCTATTAATACGGTTGGGGTTCCAGGCGGTAAAATAGGCCCCCCTACATGGGGCACTACCCCTGTAACCATAGGGCAAACATGCATGTCTGTCACTCTAGCTGCTGGAAACACGAATCCCCCTTTTACATGGTTTCCTGATTACGTATAAGCTTCAGCCTATTTGAAATTCGAAGTAGGTTTTGTGTCGCTATCGCGACGCTTATATGGAGTCGGTTCGCGGACCGACAACCGCGATACTGCTATGAAACCCATCCCTGTGTTTCGCCCTGCGGGCCAGCTAAAGCTGTTCAAAATCGCTCCAGGCGATTTTGTCTTTGCTTGTCCAAAGAAAAGTATCCAAAAGACCAATCCGCCGGGAGCGGATTGGGACGCCCAGGGCGCACGAAGTGCGAGCGCCCGGATGGCGCGAGTCAGCAGACACCCGGAGGTCGCTGCATCCTGTGCGCTGACGATTTTGCCGAGGGTTTTCGGAAGGGCTATCCCTAGCCCTCCGAAAACGAGCGGCTTCCCTGCCGCTCCCCTAACGGGCTGTTCTCGGCAAAATCGCCAGCGCTCGGCGCGGCCTAACGGGACCCAGGCGGGCGCCCTGAGTCAAATCAAATTGGCTGAACGTTCTAAGTAAAATCAAGTATGGTTTTACTGGAGATTAACTTCCTTTGTTTACGGTTCAACTTTACGACCGTCGCCACCATTGGCAATATCAATGCCTTGCCGAATAAATGTCTGCTTTCTGTTTTTGACCTGAGCGGCACCATCTTGGGAAGCAGCCAGCATAATGGCGCCTGCAACCGCTTTTGCGGTAAGATCAGGAGCCGGAAGAACAATATTGTCATCCAAAGGTGAAAGATTATCGCCGCTCCAAAATGCCGCTGTTGCCGCCCAACCGGCAGCTGTTTTAAAAGCAGTGGCTTCGGCGGCAGTAAAAGCGGCTTTGGCATTTTCTTGAATAGGTTTATACACCCAAGCTTCGGCCGACTCCACCGCCTTCGCATCCTTTGGATTCGTTTGAGTACTTTGACAACTACGAGCACACAAGCAAGCCCACCATGTCGCTTCTCTTTTGGGTAAGCTATAAGCGATAAAATTAATACAATCGGCGAAACTTTCTTCTTGTATTAATTTTTCAATAAATTCAGCCGGCGTGACGTCTTGAGTTAATAACGATTGACCTAATTCGCTTAACTCGAACAGCTCAGTAATTTCTGAGGCCTTTTCTTGTTTTATTTTTATTAAATTTAATTCAGTCATTGCCTATACGCTAGTTAATTTTTGTCAAGCCGCCCTGCAGAATCAACATGCCGTCTCCTTTAACCGTGGTCATTGGGCTCTTTATTTCAGACATCGCACTCCCCTCCACTTTTATCATAGTTCCTTTGATCGTGATCCCTGCTTGGGTGATTTCGATACTGTTCCCGCCCACTTTGAGCTCGATGGACTGCATCGCTTCAATCGTGCTTTTACCGGAATCGATCTTGACCGAATGATTGCCGGTCGACACCTTCAAATCATAATTACCCTGATCGATCTCGATGTTACGATTGCCTGTTTCAATTTTCAACTTATCGTTACCGTCATGCAAAGTAACGGTTCTATCGTTTTGGATCTCAATTGTTTGATCGCCCTTGTCTTTTTTATCCAAACCGATCTTGCGTGTCTCGTTATTTTCGATTACACAATTAAGGTCTTTTTCGGCATGAATGTAAACCTCTTCCTCGCCTTTTTTGTCCTCAAAACGTAATTCGTTGAAGTTATCGGCCGTACCTTCTTTTGAACTACGGGTCTTGATACCGCTTTGGGTTTTGTTGGAAGGTAAATCATAAGGCGGCATTTGATCGTCGTTGTAAACTCTCCCGGTTATCAATGGACGGTCCGGATCGCCCTCCAAAAAACTGACGACGACCTCTTGACCGATCCGCGGCAAAGAAATCCAACCCCATTTCTTACCGGCCATCGGCTGAGAAACCCTGACCCAACACGAGCTATTTTCATCGTCTTGCCCTTCCCTGTCCCAATGAAACTGTACCTTGACGCGGCCGTATTTATCGGTCCAAATCTCCTCACCTGAAGGACCGACGACAATCGCGGTCTGCGACCCTGAAACCGAAGGTTTGGGTGTCGATCTGATCGATCGAAAGGCTTGCTTTGCATCAATCGCGTCGAAACTGCATTGAAAAATTTCACCGCCTCCACCCATGCCTGAAACGCAATCGTCGCCTTGAATAATATAGGATGCCGACACAACGACATGTTCGATGTTTTCTTCGTCAAAATAAAAATCGCTTAGTGTGAATTTCATGCCGGGAATGAGGCCCAAAGCATTGCCTTGACCACGCTTAATGGAATAGGCATTTTGCCGCTCTTCCAAGCGCTTATCGACGAGCTTGCTGTCTACTGTTGATGACGAGAATTTTCCTGGAAAATCGTAGACTTCCTGTCCGGATTGAGAATATTCCCCCGGATTGTGTTTTTTGATTGTTAAATCGGAACCAGGCGATTCAAAATCGAAATCGTTCAGTTCGAATTTACCTGTCGTGACTTGGTTTTCTTGAAACCACTCGTGAATGTGATCGCGCTCGCGGTTTGCTTCGTTTCCATCCGGAAAATATGGAATGGACTGATAACCGCTTTGAGTTTCGAAAGCTTTGTTCGAATCGGTAATCACAAGTTTATGTTTGTCGTCTTGATGCTCAAAGTAATAAAAAATGCCGTCGTATTCCATCAAGCGACTGATGAAATCGAAATCGCTTTCTCTATATTGAACGCAATAATCCAAGGTTTTGTATTCGCCGTCCAATTTATAAAGAACATCGGCAAAAGAATAGTTGTTCAATACTGCCTTGATAACATCGATTACCGATTTATCTTGAAAAATTCGGCAATCGGCATTAAGGGTTAAATACCATAACCAAGGCCTTAATGTTGCACGGTAACAACTGAAACGACTACGGAGCCCTATATGCTTGAATTGCACGATCTCACCGTTAAAATACCGCGTACCCCCGTTAGGTAGATCCAGCTTGACTGTCATTCCTTTACCCAACAATTGATCGGCTTTGACACTGCCCAGTTTCAGATCGCGAACTAACTCTACCTCAAACTCGAATAATCGACCGATGGATTCTATCCCCGTCATACGATAGAAAACCAGCTGATCATCGCCTAAAGGGGTATCGGCAGTAACGGATCTATTGTTTTGTGCCATGATTTATAAATTTCCGGTTATAAAGTGCTCTAGCAGAGCCGACTGAAAAAACTGGTTTTATTGGCTCGCTTATACCCTTTGCTAGTTAAATTTAGGTGCTGGGTGAATACGTCCATGTAGGCTCTAGGCAGCATCCATGCTGTCAGTTTCATTGCTTACTTGCCTTAATTTCAGACTGGAAATACTCCAATCAATGTCTTGATAATACCGTTTGCGCCAACACCCATTTTGGTAAGCTGGTAATAAAAACTCCATTGCCTAGTTTTAGAGTTACGGACACCAAAAGTGATCACATGAACAGGATCTTTATCCGAGCCCATATACATATGCGGACTCACGATCGTACTTCCCAATTTACTACCCTTCAAGATAGCGTCCTGTTTGTTCCATGCATTATTTTGCGATTTCATATTAATGTGAGCAACATAGCGTGAACCATCCTCGGCTGGAGAACCAACGCCAAAGCTGCAACCGTTCATCGGTGCAGTAAACATGATATTTGCGGCATTGCTTACTGTCGTAGACTGAATAGAGTCATCCTGATAAGGGCACCAATATATTTCCATTATGCCCTCAACATTACCCCCATTACCTGCAGGCCGAGCCATATAAGTTGCAATCTGCGCCCCTGGACGTTCGACACTACTTGCAAGACCATTAAGTTTTTCCAACGTAAAAAATTTTTTACCTCCTGTTTTATTAACATCACCTCCTTCAGGAGTGGAAACGATGTTATTTTGCATGAACTCAACAGGGTCAGAAAGAAAGCGATCTACAGCTGGCATAAAAACCTCAATTTTATGAATAATAATTTTATCGACTACCTAAGAATTCGGTCATCAAAACTTCTCTTAATCGGCAATGCGACTATCAAGGTGAACTTTAGAATAGGTTCTTATCCGCAAAAACCAGTGAGATAAGTTTATCAACCTTGATGTGGTTTTCCTTTTTTTCGCATCAATGCACGGTTCCCCCACATTAACTTGCTGTTAAAATTATTTAGCGACATCCGAGAATTTGGCGCGTTTTCCGGGTCGTGATAAATCACTTCATTTGATTCAGAGTCTATACCAATAACAACTGAAACATGAGCGCCCGGAGCCCACCATGACATCATTAAAGGTCCATATTCCTTAAGCATTTTTGCAAGCTGCCAATTTTTCCATTTTTTATCAGCCGGCTCAGGGATTTCTTCTAATCCTTCATTCTGCATCATTTTTAGTTCAGCATCACCACCAATAGGAAAATGTCCGACATCTGTACCGTGTTTAAGTTTGTCTAGAGGGCGTTTAAATAATTCCGGGTTACCTAACCGAGGGCCTGCTTCAAAATAAAAACCAACCATGCACAGACTGGCATACCAGCATCCAGTTGGATCATCTCTTCCGTGGTGTTTACCGATTTCTGCTCCAATACCAAGTTGTGTGACAAATGGAACATTTAGATAAAAAGACATAAGATACGCCCCTGTGTATTATTTGCATTAACGACTTTAAGAAACGAGCATTCTCAATAAGTAATTTGATTCAAAACTCATAAACAAACTCTCCATCCGCCACACCGACATGCACCCTTTCAACTGTCTTCCCTTCCATCATCCGCGTTAAAAACTCGGAGCTGATACTGGGCAAAACTGTATTGGTCAATATCGCGTCGATCATGCGCCCGCCGCTTTCGACTTCGGTACAGCGTTCGGCTATCAACTTGATGACATCCTCATCATAGGTAAACGGTACTTTATGACTTTCAACAATACGTTTTTCGATACGTTTTAACTGCAATTTCGCGATTGCGGCGATCATCTCGTCGCTTAACGGGTAATAGGGAATAACGACCAGACGGCCCAACAATGCCGGCGGAAAGACTTTTAGCAACGGTTCCCTCAAGGCTTTGGCAATGCCTTCAGGCTCCGGCATTAAATCCGGGTCTTTACAGAGATTGGCGATCAGCTCGGTACCGGCATTGGTGGTCAAAAGAATCAGCGTATTTTTGAAATCGATGACCCGGCCTTCGCCGTCTTCCATCCAGCCTTTATCGAAAACCTGGAAGAAAATTTCATGAACGTCCGGATGCGCTTTTTCGACTTCATCGAGCAATACAACAGAATAAGGCCTGCGCCGGACCGCCTCGGTCAACACACCGCCTTCGCCGTATCCGACATAACCCGGAGGCGCACCTTTCAGCGTCGATACGGTATGGGCTTCCTGGTATTCGCTCATGTTGATTGTGATGACGTTCTGCTCGCCGCCGTACAAGGCTTCGGCCAAGGCTAGAGCGGTTTCGGTCTTGCCGACTCCCGACGTGCCGGCCAACATGAACACGCCGATCGGTTTGTTCGGATTATCGAGACCCGCTCGCGAGGTTTGAATTCGCCGCGCTATCATATCCAACGCATGTCGTTGTCCGATGATTCGTTGCTCGATAGTATCGGCCAGATGAATAATGGTCTCGATTTCATTCTTGACCATTCGCCCGACTGGAATTCCGGTCCAATCGCCGACGACGGAAGCCACGGTTTGAGCATCGACGCTCGGTAAAATCAAGGGTGATTCGCCTTGCAAATCATGCAATTGAGATAGCAAGTTTTTTAAATCCTCAAGCAGTCCATCGCGTGTATTCGATTCGGAATCGACTCCCGCAACTTCTTCAACCGCTTTTTCGAGTTTGCTTTCGGTCCCCTCGACTTTACCGCCTTGCTCTCGCAGTTTTTGACGAATATCTAAAATGTTTTTGACGAGTTCACGTTCGTTATTCCAGCGCTCTTCCAGCAATGCCAAACGATCTTTTTCGGCTTTCAGTTTTTCAAGAACAATCGTTTCGCGGTCTTTGATATCGACGCCGACCGACTTTTCTCTGCCGATGATCGCCAATTCGGTATCGAATCCGTTAATCCGTTTTCGGCAATCATCGACCGCGGCAGGAACGGCATGCTGACTGATGGCTACGCGTGCCGATGCGGTATCGAGCAAACTGACCGATTTATCGGGCAACTGTCTGGCGGGAATATATCGGTGAGACAACTTTACGGCAGCTTCTAGAGCCTCATCGAGTATTTGAACCTGATGGTGTTTTTCCATGACCGATGCGACACCTCGCATCATCAAAATCGCTTTTTCTTCGCTGGGCTCCAGCACTTGCACGACTTGGAAGCGCCGCGTCAATGCCGGATCTTTTTCGATATGTTTCTTATATTCGGCCCAGGTCGTGGCCGCGACGGTTCTGAGCGTACCGCGCGCCAGCGCCGGTTTCAAAAGGTTCGCGGCATCGCCGGTGCCGGCTGCGCCGCCGGCGCCGACCAAGGTATGCGCTTCGTCGATGAACAAAATGATAGGTTTTTCGGATGATTGCACTTCCTCGATCACTTGACGCAAGCGGTTCTCGAATTCGCCTTTCATACTAGCGCCTGCCTGCAGCAAACCGACATCAAGCGTACGCAACGTGACATCCAGCAAGGACGGCGGCACGTCGCCGGCGACGATTTTCTGCGCGAAGCCTTCAACGACGGCAGTTTTGCCGACGCCGGCCTCGCCAGTCAGTATCGGATTATTTTGACGGCGACGCATCAAGATGTCGATCACTTGACGTATTTCTTCATCGCGTCCGACGATCGGGTCCATCTTGCCTTGGCGCGCCTGCTCGGTTAAATCGACCGTGAATTGTTTCAAGGCTTCTTGTTTACCCATCTGAGCCGGCGACATCGCGCCGCTGGCTTCGCCCGGAACAGCACCTCCCCCGACTTGAAAACCGTCGCTTGAATGCAGCCCTTCTTCAGGCGAGCCGCTGACAATCTCCGCGAAACGTTCGGTTAAGGTATCCGGCTTGACTTTTCCGAATTCGTTGGAAATTTCCAGCAAGGCATGATTCAAACCCTTTGTTTTAAGAATACCGACAACCAAATGTCCCGAACGTACCTGCGATTCACCAAACATTAGGGTTCCGTATACCCATCCTCTCTCGACGGCTTCTTCGACATGCGACGATAAATCCGAAATCGATGTGGAGCCTCTTGGGAGGCGATCCAAAGATTCGGTAAAGTCGCGCGCCAATTTCGACGGGTCGAGATTGAATTGACGAATGATTTTATGGAGATCCGAGTCTTGCAACTGAAGAATCTGATGCAACCAATGCGTCAGTTCCACGTAAGGATTACCTCGCATTTTACAAAACACGGTCGCCCCCTCAATGGATTTGTAGCACACTTTATTCAGCTTACCGAATAATGCGACACGGCTGATATCGCCCATAACTCACTCCTAAAATAATTGTCAAAATGTCCCGTATATATACCTTTCGCACTTCAAATTTCGGCAGTGCCTGAGGAGGCGCCTGGGTGTCTGATAAAGGCTTTGCCAGCATGGAGCTGGCATAGAGCCTGCATGGACGTATTCACGGCGTCCTTTAGCAGACACCCAGGGGCCGAATTTTGATCTGCGATGGGTATACATTCACACTTCAAATTTCGCCAATGCCAAGACGCTAATTCCGCTCACGACTTACTGCTCACTACTCACAAATTTAGATCAACGCATTACCGTATCGGATTCAGCAACAGATCGTTCGCATCTTCGGTGCTGCGCCGCTCACCAAGCCAGCTTGTCCAACCCAGTCGCGTGCCGCCGTCCAATTGGCTCATCGGTACCTCGTCATTTTTCAAGATTAGATTGACATCCCAATCAAACTCAAAGCCGCTGTAGTTTCGTACGATCGCAATCAGTTTTTCCAGTCGCTGACCTGAAGGCAGCAAACTGTCATACTCTGTTAGGGTCAAAGGGCCGAACAGAATTCGGAATTTATGCTGACAACTCCAAACTCGGGAGCCCAATACGACAGACTCGCCTAATCTACCGGTTTGGGTCGATTCACCTAATCGGGTCAAATCCTCGGTTTCAATGTGTAACCATTCACCGATGAACTCATTGAGTCGCACCGGTAATTTATAGAAATCGGCCAGGATAGCGATTAGCCCGTCGGCATTTTTTGCCTGATTCGCTAAATGACCTATGTAATGAAACTTGGCCAGATCCGGCATCGCATCGCGATCTTGAAACTCCTTATCACCGATCCCGGCTAACGCTCCTAAATAATCGCCGAACCGGTCTTCATCGGGCCGGTCGAAACTGTAGGCAGGTTCGGCATCCGCTTTGGCGCGATAGAACAATGCAACCATCCGGTGGTGAAAAATATCGCCAAAACGGGCCAAAGTATGATCATGAAAATTATGCTCCCGGCTTCGCACATATTCGGTCAGATGCAAAGGCATCGGACCGTTGGGTCCGAACAGTCCTAAAAAACGCTGAGTCAATCGGGCCGGCTTCCCATCGTGAGCTGCTATAAATTGACTCAATGTCGACGACTCAAATGCCATGGAGACTTCTTGACCAAACCTTACCGCGTCGTCTACGGGTCGACTGGATTGTCCTATCAGAGGTTTATTGTCATGGCTACATTCAATCAACCGTAAGGCATGAAAAAAATCGTATTGATGCGGCTGTTCGAGTAAACCTTCGATTAAATCGTTTTTCTTCGACCTATTCTCGCCGGCCATCTGATGATTTCTCCACGATCCGTGGACTTGACCACGGTTTCGGTAAACGAGTTAATTGAAACATAGCGGGCTAAAAAATTTTCCAGCACTGCTCCCATCAAGAAGACCCCGCTGCCTTCAAAAGCGGACTCTTCGAAGTTCAAGGTTATTTCTAAGCCGCGCCCAAAAACGATGGGACCGGCCGTATTGATCCGCCTAACGATATCTTTCGCTTGAATCGACAACAATCCCTCGATCTGATTAGTAATAGCGGCGACATTGTATTCGCTATATAACCTCAATAAACTTCTCAGAGCGACGGCACCTTCTTTGTCATTACGGTCGATTATACTTAAATAGTTCATCGACAAATGATTGATTAAACTCCAATTGACATTGCCATAGGCGGTCGATGCCCGAGGTTTAGTAGGGCCTGAAAGGCAACGAATGCTTTGGACCGGCGCGCCCTTCTGCATCGTGAAATCGGTTTTTCCGCCGCCCAGCGGCATCAGCAACGGTAAATCTCGATTACTACAAAGCGCCTTGATTGATAGCTGTTTAAGGTCTTTACCGTAAGGTGCCGATTGCCCGTCGACCAGCGAAATAAACGTCTCATTGCCGATATAACTCGATCTCGGCCCTTGACGTTTTTGTTTCGACGAAGCTATCCGTTGTTGCCGATGTAACGAATAATAAGCGGGCCGGACGTCATGACTTCGTTCGTCGCTGTATCGATAAAACGGCTGAAATTCCTTTTTTTCATTGACGCCCCCGCTCCCAATGCCAATGACTTCTTTGACTTGGCAAATTTCAAAGTCCATAGGTCTGGAGCGGTCCGGAATGATATGAAATTCGGACGACTTATGATCGATATAAATAGGGTCCGCATGCTTGGGAAACAAATTGATAGCCGGTGTACAAAACAACGCAAATTGAGATCTATCGACGGCATTAATAAGTTTTGCGTGACTTCGTTTTAGTAGAACGATTAAATCCATCTCTTCGGCGTCGCACTGATTCAACGCTTGATCGAAACCTGTGAATTCCGCAAACATAAAGCGTTCCGGAAAGGCAAAGTATTCTTGCAGAAGACGGTACCCCTGGAAAGATCGAGGCGAATAATTGAACAAGGCTTCTTCATCGGAAAAGCCGATTCGGTTTATCGCATTATCTTTGACTAAATGTTGCCAGCGATAAGGTTTTTCTGTCGGCTGCATGCAAACGGCTAACGAATCGCCAATCAATTGTTCATACAAGTGCATCGGCAATTCGCCATGCCCTCGTAAAAAAACGGGTAAGGAATCCAGCTTTAACTCATTGAATTTCAAACCTGCCGTGGTTTTCAGCCGGATGCGAATCGCGGCTTTCACCCCGCTCAGATTATGTGAGCAGAGGTTTGCCACGGCACCAAGATTGGGCAGATATTCCGCCTCGTGGATTTGCAAAGGCCAGAGTTTTATTTCGTGCGCGGTGCGATATTCGCAGGGAGTTTGTTCGCCTTTAGTCGTCTGGCTGCGTAGGGCGGTTGCTCTTTCTATCGTAAAACCTTCATTTAACGAACCTTCCGTTAAATCGGGTTGAAATTGCACGACGGCCACCGACGGAGTCGGCTCGAGATAATTCGGGTATATCATTTCCAGCAAATGCTGGGTAAATCGCGGAAACTCGGCATCGAGCTTCAATTGGACGCGTGCCGCTAAAAAGGCAAAACCTTCCAATAATCTTTCGACATAAGGATCTGCGCATTCAAAGCTATCCATGCCCAAGCGCGCTGCAATCTTGGGAAATTCGACGGCAAATTCGCCGCCCATTTCCCTCAAATGGTGCAGCTCCGTGTTGTAATAGCGCAATAATTTCGGGTCCATGCCTTAGCCGCCCATGTCACGTAGATTCACGTCGCCGGTCAATACATCGATCTCAGTCCGTAAATAAAGATGTATCGGAAGGGGCTGCGCCCAAAGATTGGCTTCGATGTCGAAGCTGATAGCTTGCTGATTCATGACATCCGCCGACAATACTTTGACTGTCAAACTATGAGGTAAAATACGCGGCTCAAAGACGGTAATGGCTTGCTTAAGTTTTTTTTCGATATCGGTTAAATCCGCGCCGACTACGGAAGTCCCCGCCAGATTTTGTATGCCGAAATTGATAACCGACTGAGCGACTTCCGGATAATCCGTTAAATCGGCAACGGACTCGAACGAATCGGCATTCAATAGCCAGGAAACGTCGCGCAGAACCGACTGCCTCAATTTCTGCATCGATAACACCCGCTTATCTCTGGATTCAACCTGAGTGTTCGGCTCATCATCCGTCAATCGATCGAGTAACGAGGGTTGGAGGCGTTCTTTTTGGGTTAGTTCGGCCATGACTTATGTGTTATCAGTGCCATCAAAACTAATTTCACGGACATCCATCAAGGCATAATCATTGTGATTAGTGCTTAATAAGCGCTGTCCCAGACCGATGAACAGCCCTTCATGCGGCTCTTGCCATTCAGTCTTGCGCGCCAGTTGAATAGCCGCATCCGGATTAGTTTCGGAGTTGACATAACGTGTCGGAATAAATCCGACCGCTTCGCCGCCATTTTGCCAAGCAAAATGCACAGGCATCCAAACTAAATCACGCAGGTCTTCGGGCAATTCTATTTGGATAGTTTTGATATGCTGAAAGGGAACCCAATAATATTGTCCATTGATGATGGCTTCGAGCATGGGGCCGAGCCGGACATCGGCATCCGCCAACCAGTCAAAACGCTCGCCGTCAATCGAACCGGCAGTTGCCGGAGCACTGTCGAAGGCTTGATTGCGCAGGTTTTGAGCTTCCTGGTATTTTTCTTGCGCTGTGAGGTTAAGGGCTTGCAACAACAAAGCCATCCATTGTTGAGGCTCGCCGAAAATCAACGGTGTTTTTAAGCCTAAGAAAACTTCTTTACGCAATACTTCGCAACGAAGCGCCTCACGATAGGTTTGTACCATCGCCAGAGTTGCAGCATCCATTTCAGCCAAGACATTGAGTTGGGTCAACGCTCTTTCCCATTGACCTAAAACCGATAATAACTGAAAGAGGAAAATTCTATTTTTGATATTGGCCGGATCTTTTCTTAGGGCCTGTTGAATATCGGCCAATGCTTGTTCCAGATTGCCGTCTTTCAATGCTTGTTCACTGTTTAACATGTATCGGTCCTCGGCTAGCGTCAATCCGTATCGATAAAAAATGGGCGGCATAAACCGCCCATTCGAAAGGATGAGATACCCTTCGTAGATCAAAATTCGGCGCCAGGGTGCCCGTCAAAGGACGCCGTAAACCCAGCCCTAAATTATCCAAGTTAGCTAACCATAGTCAGTGAGCTATGGAATTTAGGTGCTGGGTAAATACATCCATGTAGGCTCTATGCCAGCTCCATGCTGGCAAAGCCTTTGACGAGCACCCTGGCGCCTCCTTAGGCATTACCGAAATTTGAGGTGCGAAAGGTATAACTCCTTTAATTCATTCGCCTAGCTGAACGTTCAAAAAACACTACAACCACTATTCAGCCAGAACGGGGAGTTATCAGATTTTATTTTTGGCTTTATTGGTTTTTAAATCATAACCTTTAGCTTCACCTTTTTTGACAGTGCCGCCTTCTTCGAATTGGTTATATTGTAATGTGATACCAACATAGTTGATGGAAAAGGATTCATTCGGCCTTTCACCTCCACTGCTCATGCTATAGCTGCTGATCAGCGGTTTTTCTAAAATAATTTCCACAAACTCTTGTCCGGAAACGTCTTTTCCGCCTGTTTGAATAAAATGAAAAGTGGCTTTATCCAGTGTTTTACCGCATGCCGCTTCCTGCATTAATTGAGCAGAGGCAATATCCATACTTTTAGTGCATGTAACTTCGGAAAAGGATGGGTTACTGGTGTCACGGTCGGCGCCGGTTCCGCTAGAGCTAACGGCGCGCCCGGTCCCCCATTGCACTGAGTCTATGGTTATCCAACCATCATGCTTATCGACTTTGGAATCGCCTTTCAATTCAGGTTCAAATTTTAATAAGATCATTGTTTATCCTCATAATTTACAGAAATAAAATTACAAACTGCTGATGAATAATTTCAAAGGGGATTTAACTATTTTCCAAGAGAGTTTATCTATCGCTTAACCCCCTCTTACAATCATCAACCGCCTTTTTGTGAAGGCAATTTGGAAGTGAGTCGTAAGGAAACAGTCAAGCCTTCCAACTGATAATGCGGTCTCAAATAAAATTTAGACGCATAGTACCCAGGATTACCTTCGACTTCTTCAACGACCACCTCTGCGGCAGACAAAGGACGAATGGCTTTATCCTCTTCCGTCGCCAATGCCGGATTGGTCAAAACGTAATTACTGATCCAGCTATTGAGCCATCTTTCCATATCGGCACGCTCTTTGAACGACCCGATTTTATCCCTAACGATACATTTCAAATAATGCGCGAATCGGCAAGTTGCGAACAAATACGGCAATCTGGCAGCCAGGTTAGCATTTGCCGTTGCATCGGGATCGTCATATTCGGCCGGTTTATGCAGCGACTGCGCACCGATAAATGCGGCGAAATCCGAATTCTTCTTGTGAATCAATGGCATGAATCCTGATTTAGCCAATTCCGCTTCGCGGCGGTCGCTAATCGCGATCTCGGTCGGACACTTCATATCGACGCCGCCGTCATCGGTTGGGAAGGTATGGACAGGCAAACCTTCTACCGCACCGCCGGACTCTATGCCGCGAATTCTTGAGCACCAGCCATACAGTTTAAATGAGCGGTTAATGTTGGTCGCCATCGCATAGGCAGCGTTAGACCAAGTATAATTGGCGCTGTTGGCCGCTTCGGTATTTTCTTCGAAATCGAATTCCTCAACCGGATCGGTTTTTGCTCCATAAGGTAGACGGGACAAAAATCTCGGCATCGCCATTCCCAAATATTTGGAATCGTCGGAATCTCGTAACGATCGCCAAGCCGCATACTCGGGGGTGGAAAAGATTTTGGTCAAATCTCTAGGGTTAGCTAATTCACCCCATGAGTCCATTTGCAATGTAGTCGGCGACAAACCGGTAATAAACGGCGCATGCGATGCGGCGGAAATTTTCGCAATTTGATTCAATAATTCGACGTCGGGTGGTGAATGATCGAAATAATAGTCTCCCATTAAACAGCCGAAGGGTTCGCCGCCGAACTGACCATATTCTTCTTCATACAATTTTTTGAACATGGGACTCTGATCCCAAGCAGTCCCTTTGAACTTCTTGAGAGTCTTACCCAGCTCATTCTTTGAGATGTTCATCACCCGAATTTTAAGCATCTCGTCGGTTTCGGTATTATTGACCAGATAATGCAGTCCTCGCCAAGTGCCTTCTAGTTTTTTAAAGTCTTCATGATGAAGTATTTTGTTGATTTGTTCGGTCAATTTACTGTCGATTTGCGCGATGATAGACTCAATCGAAGCTATCGCGTCATCGGATACCAACGAAGTATCCTTTAAAACAAATTCGGCAAGCGTTTGAACCGCGCTTTCAACTTCTTCTTTCGCTCGGTCGGATTTCGGTTTAAATTCCTTGGTCAATAATGCCGAAAAATCACTGACTTCGGCAACCTCTCCAGTCGTGACTTCTGCTTCTGTTGCTTGTTCTGCTTCAGCCATGGTTTACTCTCCTCCTTCCTCGGTTTTTGCTTCGGCTGTATCGGTCGGCTTAGGCGCTGCAGTCAGCGACTGCAATAAAGCCGGATCATTGATAACCTTCGCTATCAATTCTTCGGCACCGCCTTTTCCGTCCATGTATGTGACCAAATTGGCCAATTGCGTTCTCGCTTCCAGCAATTTATTCAGTCCGTCTACTTTTCTTGCCACGGCCGCCGGCGAAAAGTCATCCATGTTTTCGAAAGTAAGATCGACATTCAAATTGCCTTCACCCGTCAAGGTGTTGGGCACCGTAAATGCGACCCGAGGTTTCATTGCCTTCAATCGATCATTGAAGTTGTCCACATCGATTTCGAGCATTTTTCGGTCCGCGACAGGCGCCAATGGATCGGCGGGTTTTCCCGATAGATCAGCGAGTACCCCCATCACGAAAGGCAGTTGAACTTTTTTCTCCGCACCATAGAGTTCGACATCGTATTCGATCTGTACCCTCGGCGCACGATTACGCGCGATAAACTTTTGACTGCTTTCAGCCATTTAACACCTCCTCGATAGAAAATTGTAACGGAAATTCCGAGCCTAATTTATTCATCTTCATTCTTAGCCCCCATGATGATACTGGCTTGGCTGACGCCGTCCGGCGCAATATCCATGAGAGCATCCATGAAACTTTTTCCGACTAGCCGCTGCGCTCGCTCAAGAAGCAAAGGCACAGGACTCGATGGTTCGTTTTTTTTGTAATAGTCGCAAATTAACTTGAGCGCATTTATGACGTCTTGACTATTGTTTATCGCACCTGAGATCGATTTTTTCGTGGCTTGCGGTTTGCCTGTTATCTCGTCCAGGCTTTCTAGATCGACTTGTGGTGCATCGATGTCATCGACCCCGCGAGACTCCAGCCAGCTCGATACCAAATGCTCGAATTCCTTCAACAAGTGCCTAAGCGCCTCGAAGTTAGGAGCATTGTTGATGCCTACTTGCTGAGTAACGAAGTTTTCCAAACTATTCAGGCTTTCGGCACTTCCCGCGATCGATGCCAAATTACTTTGTAATGCAGCAACATCACTATCCTGGACAGCGGCTTCGATAGTCCCTAATTTCGGGGCATTATCATCTTCGGAAACCGTCATTTTCTCGGTGGCAATCATGACATCGCGAAAACAAAAACGGCCTAATGCTTTCGACTCGACTAAAGCGACAAGCTGCAAAGGACGCAACATCGTTTCATGGTCGCATAAAGCCATCAAAATATTGACGCGTTCAGTAGGGTCGTTGTCGTCATCGGGGTCGAGCTTAGGATACAAAGCGTCCCAGTGTTTTGCGACCAATGTGTCGATTAACTTTAATCCTTCGGTAAGACCGGTAAGTCCTTCTAGTGCAATCAAGGAGCGCAAGTAATAAACCAGAACTCTTAAATCGCGAGTCCGGTCCAGAAGGGCTTCAGCGGATTTTTTAATTTCCCTCCAGTCCGGCGGTTCCGCTTCTTGAATGGTGTCGCCGATTTGCTGTTCCGGCTTGCCGATTATGTCCTGCTCCAACGCGATAAAAGCGGGATCATATTCCAGATCGTCGCCGCAAACATTATCAGGATCGATGTCCTGTAAATATTTTTCGATATCGATACTCAATGCACTCACTCCTTAAACGACAATTGTCTTCAAATCTTATTTTTCAACAGAATTGCCGTTGGTACTGACGACAATTACACTGACATTGTCTCTAGCGCCTCTATCAAGAGCGAGGTCGAGCAATGCCTTAGCACTCGTCTTCAAACTTTGATTAAGTAGTATAGACTCAATTTCATTAAAGCTTAGCTCTTTATCCAAACCGTCGCTACTTAACAAAAACAAATCCCCGAGACGCACGTCGGAGTAGCCGCAATCCAGCTCCAATTCGTCATCGGCTCCGACGGCGCGAGTGATAACATTCGACTGTTTGACCGCCCAACCTGCCGAAGAAACGGATTGTTCCGGGGCAATTTCATTTTCAGCGCAATGATCACGGGTCAGTTGCTTCAATTTATTATCCCTTAGCCGATATAAGCGACTGTCTCCCGCCCATAAAAAAGCGCAACGATTTGAATTACCGATCAAGACCAGGACGGTACTGCCAACAATCGAATCGTTATAGCTGTTACTGGAAAGCTCCCGTAATTCCTTGTTGACATTAACGATACAGGCATAAACATCTTTGCAATATGCTTCTAAATCAGAACGCGGCAATATTTTATGCAATCTATCGACAATTAGTTGGCTAGCCACATCTCCCGCCTGATGTCCGCCCATTCCGTCGGCAACCGCCCAAAGACCTGCTTCAGGCCTGTCGAGTATCGAATCTTCATTGAATTTACGGCGTTTGCCGGTATCGGTGAGAGCCCAAGATTGCCAGTGCACTTCACGCTGAACCGGCAAGGTTTCAGTCGTCATATAGAGCGGTACGGTGTCGTGCTCATTTTCAATATTCTGAGTCTTCGCGACGAAAATCTCAGGCGTACTAGCCGGTTGCCGTAATTTATCGAGGTTTTCCGGAACCGTACCTTTTTCAATATCCCATCCTCTTTCCGTAATAAGTCCATTTAAAAATCCGGAGAAGGCAGCGATCGGCGGTAAACCTTCGCAAGCCAACAATGCCGGAGTTTGATCCTCGGAGCCGCCGGTAGACCAAAGCGTAAAGCCGGGAACAAACCGGTTCATTAACGATGCACTCAATCCGACAAAGGCATCGGCAATCGATTCAGGACGCGCCATCGACAGATAAAATGCATTTTTTCCGGCATTTTTGCGCATATCCCGAACGTTGATTGAAACCTCGGAAGCCGATAACGGCGCGGCGGGAATATTTTTGATCAATCGATCGAATACTTCAGGATCGAGCCCGTCTTCCAGACCGCTCAATGCGGTTTCTTCGAGATGCTCAAACCACTGTTCGGCCGAAGACATCAAATAAGCCAAGCAATTACCGCTGTCGATGCTCGCCGCAACCGTCAACGGAAAATAACGTCCGACCTTATCGACGCTGGGCATTAATATTCCGGCCCATGCGGAATTTCCGCAAACTCCGGGGCTCAACGCAAAACGCCAAATCGGACTACTTAAATAACTATTTAGCCAAGCATCCCCCAACTCTTCCTTGCTGGCGGCAATCGAGCTTTGCAGCCAACTATCCCAGGGACTCAGAAAGTCACGCGGCAAACGTCGGGTAACAAAGTCGCCCAATATCGGCAGTTTGCCGTAAAACCCGGGTTCCGAATGAGGCAAAGTCATTACAAGCTCGTTGGAAATTGAAAATTTTGCAGTTCTTTGAGCGCAAAAGGATTATCGACGCTGGTCGCGCTCAATTCATAACGCGCTTCCAAGTTGTCGATTGCAAATGTCAGCATGAACCTGTCTTGCGAGGTAATTTGAATTCGAGCTTTATCAAGCAATCTAAACCATGCCCAAGCGCCTTCCTCGGAACGGCTGACTTGCCGACCGTCTAAGGTATCGAAACCGTAACGCACAGAACCGCTTCCGTCCGTTCCAGGCCACTGCATTTGTGTACTTCGCGCCGGACCGTGCCGGTAATCCAATTGCTGACCTTCCAAATTCAGCCAAAACCGTGAAGCTTTGGCATCAAGCGATACCGGTCTAAGATTGAATCGAACCGAGGGTAATTGACTACCGCCTTGAAAAAATACTTCACGGATTTTTGCCGCATACTGAAACTGCATCAGCACCGATCGCGAAATACCGATCGATTGATTATTTTGAGTGATCAATCGCCAGGTTCGGCCGCTAGTATCGACAAAGGGCTTGAGATTGGCATTGAAAAACTGATCCAAAATCCCGTTCGGTGCAAAAAAGCGGCTAAAATCCTGCAACGTAATATCGCGACTGGCGCGCCTGGACAATGGATAACGTCCTTCGAGCCCCGATTTATAAAGCGGCATCACCTCGCTCTGCCAAAGCTTATTGAGCTGCGCCTTGCTCGACCCCATGATCAGATTCAAATTGCCGCTGGAAAGCTTCTCGGTCATGCTTTTCAAGGGCTCGGGCAAACGCGCCGATTCCATTTTCATGCGCGACATGACATCGCCTCCGCCGCCCCCTTCGCTGCGCTGTGCGGCGATCCTTATCGCCGCCCCGCCGCTATCTGAAGTACTGCCCAAATCGATCATGAAGCCGTACAACTGACCGAGCAAATTGATGGTCTGGTCGAATGGCGCACCGGCGCCGCCGACGCTCCTGACTAATGAGGCTAGCGGTTGAAAATGGCGCTCGACGACGGTGCCCGGCGGATCGGTTGGCGCTTGCACGACACCTTCGGCTTGTGCTGCTTGCAACAGTTTTTGCGTTCGCGAATCGACCGTCTTTTCCGCGCCTTCCTTGACTGCCGCCAAAGCATCCAAAGGACTCGGCGGTTTACGTGTCAAGGAAGTTTCCTTGTCGATGGTCTCCAATAAAAGCCGAATCGGCGAGTTGGGTGCCGAGGCGAATTCGAGTAATTCGATCGACTGCTGAATATTGCCGACGCTTCGGATTTTTAGATTGCCCAGCATATTACTCCAATACTGGATGAAATCCTTGTCGTAATAGGTCTGAACGTCTTGCTGCAAGCGTTCGGGATCGGGCGCGCGGGCTCTACCGACATCGCCCAACACCCAATTATCCTCGACCGTCTCTTTCGCCAAAGCTTGGTTTTGTTTTAGAAACACTTGATAAAAACCGTCGTGCGTGAACAAATAAGGGATGGTTTGCTGTTCGAATTTTCCGGACGCGACCGTAAAAACCCGAGACGCATTCGGCCCTAGCGCATCCGACAAACGGAGATCGCGGCTGCCATCCTGCATCGCCTCGCTCTTGATGCGCATATAGACTTGCTGCGCAACAGGAATGCGGTTTAACACTTGCCGCGTTGCGGCGACTAAACGTTGGTCGAGCGGCTGGGGCTCTATTTTTAGCTCGAGCAAATTATCGAGATGACCGAGCAAGCCGACTTGAACATCGTCGGCATAATTTTTTTTCCAATCGATAGCAACCCAAGCCCGCACCAAGCCGGGCTCGAGCCGTTTGGGCTCGCCGAACATCAAATAGACTTTTAAGAGTTCATAGAGAATTTCGGGGTTATTCGCCTCTTCGCCTCGGATACGTTGTTCTAGCCTTGTCTTGATCAATGGTAAAAATTGCTTCAATAAAACTTGATCATAGGTATCGTTAATGACCGGTTGCACTTTGTTGCCTTGAAACAAGCCGAAACGCATCGACAAGGGCTTTTCGTCGCCATAAACTCGTTGAATGTCTTGTATCGCATTCATGCGTTTCAATAAGTCGGAAAAGTCCGATCGATTCGGATAATTCGCCGCGGTTTGTTCGTATTGTTCAATCTTTTGACTCAGCTCGTTCAATGCCGACTGATTTCGGGTGAAACTAAAAGTCCATAAGGCCGTCATTAATAATGTCACAGCCAGTGCCGAACCGTATGCAACCTGACGCAGCAATGCATAACGACGCTCTACGCGTTTGTTCAAACCGACGATCAGGGCTTCGTCGAAAATGACCTCCTTCAGCAAACGGGTAATGAAAAAACTCTTTCCCTTGCCGCTGAACATCGGCACCGAAAAACGATCGAGCTTGAAAGTGCTCGCCAAAATTCCCATCAGACGGTCGATCGGCGTGCCTTCTTGCGTTCCGCTGGTAAAATAAACGCCTCTGAGATAAGGGGCTTGTTGATATCGGTTCGCGCCGTAACACTCTTTGAGAAATTCCAACAAACTCTCTTTCAGCAAGGCCATGCGTTGAGGAAAGCCGAAAATCGAATGACGGCGCTGCAAGTCGCGCTCTTCTTGAAGTCTTTTCGGCAAACGCGCATTCAAACGATCCAACAGTCCATCAAAGTCATCGCCGACCCGACCAACAGCATCGACAGGGTGATCTTGATCTTCTTCAGGAAAAGTAACACCCCAAACTTGGGCTCTTTCTTCTTTGCCTAGATCGGCAAAGAAGTCGTTGAAACCTGCAACCAGATCGCATTTGGTAAACAGCATATAGATCGGAAAGCGAATGCCGAAATGTTCGTGCAGTTCCTGAATACGCTGCCGAATTGCTTGTGCATGCTGAATTCGCTCTTCCTCGGTCTGCTTGATTAAATCGGACAGGCTCATCGTGATCAGCACGCCGTTGACCGGCCTGCGCGGGCGATGTTTTTTCAGCAAATTCAAAAAACCGAGCCATGCCGCCTTATCGACCGCCTCATGGCTGTCTTGTGTCGTATAGCGCCCTGCGGTATCCAACAGCACCGCTTGATCGGTAAACCACCAATCGCAATTGCGGGTCCCGCCGACGCCTTTGACCGCGTTTTTGCCGAATTTGTCGGCCAGCGGAAATTCCAGTCCCGAATTGATCAATGCGGTGGTTTTTCCGGAACCCGGCGGCCCGATGATGATATACCAGGGTAATTCATAGAGATACTGACGACCTTGGCCCGACTGGGTTTTGATTTGTTTTAGCGTGCGTAGCGCATCGTCGAAATGCTTGCCGAGTTCGCCGATTTCCTCTTCGCTGTCTTGCTCGACTTGACTAGGCCCGGTCTTTCCTTGCGCTCCATCGCCCCCGACCAGTTCATTGACCATTTGCGTATTGGCGCGATTAGCTTTGACCTGAATACGAAGATTATTCAATCCCCAGAGCAAGACGATCACTAAAATCGTAATAAGCCTGTAAACTTCGGATTCAAGAGGGGCACGGCCTGCTATCGCGATGAGCGGCCCGAAAAACCAAATCAACAAGCAAACGGCAATAATGCCGATCAGTTGAATGACCCATTTATTTTTGAAGAAACCGATGATTTTTTTCACGTTTGTCCTTTTAATCCTGAAAAAATGATTTCGACACGACGGTTCATCGCTTTATGTTCGGCGCTATCATTCGGCACCAGCGGTTGCGTTTCCGCACGCCCTTCGGATGTAATGGTCGCAGCGATTCCCGGCTTACTTTTGAGCATATCGGCAACCGACTGCGCTCGGGCTCTCGATAAATCCCAATTGGATGGAAATCTCGCCGAAAAAATCGGATCGCTGTCGGTATGACCGACAACTAGAATACTGCCGGTGACTTTGGTAAGCGCTTCGCCGATTCTATTCATTAACGGGTAATATTTGGCGGTTATCGAGTCCCTTCCGGAAGCAAAGAACCCCTTGCCCATGATGCGTAACACGATTTTGTCGTTCTTGCGATCCAACACGACTTCGCCGCGCGCAATTTCCGGCGCAAGAAAACCGCTGATATCGTCATACAATGAATAAGCGGGAGGCGCATCGGGCGGTTTAGGCGTTTCGGGTAACGGTTCGGCGACTGCGACTTGTAGCGGCTCAAGGCCGTCCTTGATCGCATAAAGTTTTGCCAGCAATGGATTGGACGCGGCATTAATTAAATAGAGATAGCCGAGATAGGCCAGCATTAGAACCATACCGACCACCGCGCCGATGACCCATAGCGGAACCAAGCGGGTCAACACATTCCGTCTGTCTTTGATGCCCTGCCATTGTATCGACAGTTCCTTTTCAATATCGCCGCGCTGCCGCTGTATGATTTGATACAGATTTTCCCGAACCTCTTCGAGCCGGGTCATGCCGTGTTCCTGAATGCGGTATTTTCCTTCGAAGCCGAGGCAAAGACAAAAATACAACAATTCCAGCAAATGCAGATGCGTGCCGGGCTGTTGCATGATATTTTTCAAAATTTGGAAAAACTTTTCTCCGCCCCAGGCTTCTTTATGAAAAGTGATCAACAGGCTATGTGTGCTCCACAAGCTGTTGCAACCCCAAGGCGTATTTAACACGGTCTCGTCGAGTAAGGTACAAAGACAATAACGCGCGGCCTGCACTTGATCGGGCGGGATGCCATGTCCCAGCGCTTTTGCTTCGAAGCGCTTGACTTCGTTGATCACATTATCTCTCAGACCGGCAATGTCCGGATGCGATGCGGTATTGCGTAATTGCGCGACTAAAGATAACAAAGACAACGCACTAGCAGTCAACGGGTTATCTTTCGAATAGACTATTCGTTCGTGTAGGCCTTCAGGAGGCATTGGCGCATTATCGGGCGCATGCGCCGGCATCGGCTCCTGCGGTTTGGGCTTTCTTCCGCCCGGCGTAGGCCTGAGGATGGTTTTATCGTCATCGATGTAATTACCGAATGGGTCGTCTTGATTCACTGTCGTTAACCGTTTTTGATTGCCCAAAATTCAAGTTCAAGCCCTGGAAACTCACCGGCGATATGAATCGCAAAACCGCCCGACTGAGCCATTTGCTTCCATAACTCGCTTTGTTTGTTGAGCTCGAAATAAGCGAAACCCGCATGATAAGGAATCTGCCGTGGTGCGACCGGCAGCGCATGTATCGAAATACCGGGCAAGGCCGAACGAACCAATTGCTGAATCTGTTCGACCGGACCGATTTTGACTTGCGTCGGAAAACTGCTGCGCAATTGTTCCTTAGACACTTGCGCATTGGCGGCCAGCACGAATACCGCATCCTTGAGCAAATTCGGATCCGGCACCTTCGCGCCGCGAATGCCGTACTTCGGTGCTGTCAACGGAATCGGAATCGCGTTTTGCTCCAATACCGCGCTCAATAATTGCCGCAACTCCTCCATGACATGCATGAAGGTCGTTTGTAAATCGTCGTGCTTATAAACCGGAAAACTCACCGGCCTTTTATTAGGCCTGCAAAATGTCGATAACTCGCCGGCCAATTGCACCGCAATTCGGTAAAAACTTTCCGGATGCAATGCGGGAATGGATTGCAAATGTTCGAATAGCGGCTCGACACGATTGACCATTTGCAATAGCATGTAATCGGAAATTTCGGCAACTCCGCCCCTGCCTGCTTCGGAAGCCCGTCCGCCGAGAGCTTCTCCGCGCGTATGCAATAAGCCGAATAATTCTTTAATAAACCCGCTCAAGGTAGGCATAGCGTTGCAATCGAGCGAAGGCGGAATAAAACCCTGATCGAGAATCACGTTTTTATCGGCCCTCGATTCGATGACTCTTGCCACCCCGATACAAACATGACCGGAAAGCTCTTGTCGCTCCAATAACAGTCTAGTATGAAGTTTGCCGACCAAGATAGCAGAGGTCGCATTCGATCCGGTATTATGGTCCCGAACTTCGCTTTCGAAGGCATGATAGCGTGCCAAATTGTGGCGGTTCTCGTCGGTATCGATTTCAATCGTACCCGGTTGGCGGACCGGCAACGATAGATAAACGATATTATTCTGCACGTCGCTTGGAATATCGACCGGCAAAGGCAAATCGTCGTCTTCGGGTAAATTAAACGGCGTTCCGTCCGGAAAGATCCCGCTACATTCGGCCAATGCAAATTTGCCCATGGCCAGCTGTCGCTGGTCTATAGCAATCTTTTTGACTCCCCAATCATAAGGCGTAAGGTTGCCGCACCGTTCCTTGACGAGAGTTTCGATATACCGGTCGTGTTGCTGAAAATGTTGGGGCCGCAAAAACATGCCTTCCGACCAAACCGTCCTGTTATTTTCCGCCATTATTCTTGTAACCTTTTACCCTGTGATATGAATTTTCAAGCTAACGTTGGTTTCATAGCTCGATCATTGTTTTTGCAGTTTTTCAAGCTCGGCTCTCATCGTTATACATAAGTCGAAAACTCCCTTTTTGCAATCTTAGCCAATGAGACCTCGATACCATTTTTTGTCACCCGACTTTCCCTCACCTAGCGTTAGGTGAGGGAAAGCCACTGATGTTCAATATCCCAAGATTTATCAAACAGCACCGTTTCCAGGTATACGATGACCTCTGCTTAGAAAGTTTACCGATACTTGTGTATAACGGCGAGAGCTCGGCTTGGGAAGGAGCGAATTAGTCGATCTTTATTCAACTACATTGAGAACGGCTTTCTCAAACCTCCAATCATCATAGTCCAAATTTTTCTTTTTTGTTCCGCGCTGCAGTTAGGGCTTTCATTTGTTCTTCATAAGCCTCTACGAAGGCATCGCCGAAAAAATTCTCGACGGCTTCTTCGGACTCAATGCGATAAGTGTCCTGATAACTGTCCCAACACTTGGCTTTTTTTTGTAACACGATGCCTTGCTCGAATTGTTTTTCGATCGTTTTAGGGTCGAATCGTTTCAACAAGTCGGCCAATGAGGCTTGAATCCCTGCTTGCATCGCGAGCTGATGATTCATGATGTCATTGAAGCCTTGCTCGATCGATTCGACCGATTCGAGAAAACCACCCTCTTTGTTTTGAATCAATTGCTTCAAAACATCATTGGTCGACACGGCGAACTTCAACGGGTTATTGTCGACCGCTCTTATTACGGTCACATTGACGCGAAACAAACTCTTGAATTCGGCTCGGCTTCGTAAAACCGAAACAGTACCGGCAACTAATTGTCGGAACATTCTGCCAATTCTTTGCATCGCCTCCAATTGATTTTTAGTTGCGCATTCATTTTGATCAAGGCCTGCACCATGCAAAAAAGCATCGAATAGACCGTTGTCGGAAATACTTTGCACGGGTTGTGCTTGCGGCGTTTCAGGGGAAGAACCGGACGGGTCGGCTAGAATGCTGTTTAAATTTGAAGCTTGCGGACTATCAGGGATGGCGACCGGCGGTGAAACTGGTTCTGAAGCCGATTCATCAGGCTCGACTAGGGGCGATTTAGGCGCGAAGCTCTCGTTAAGCAAATCCATGCTTGCCGCCCTCGAATCATCCTCTATCTGTCTGTCGCCGGAGGGTGTATCGGAGTCGGCGAAAAGATCCTCGAAACTCAAGTTTTCAGGAATTTCCTCAAAAGGTTTCGGTGCTGCTTCTACCTGAGGAGCGATAAAGCTGTCGAAAAGCGGTGAAGCATGATCTTGTAAGTGGCTTTCAAATTCGGGCGTTTCGTTTTCTTTAGCGTCGATCAATTCTTCATGGCGTGGAAAGGGTGAACTGCTATCGCCCATCAGTCGATTGGCTTCCGTATCGACCGGCGTTGAAAACAACTCTTCGGGCTCTGTCGATTTTGACGGCGAATCGGCAAAAATATCCGGAAAAGGAAAATCATCCCGGCTAGTGTCTTCAGTGATAATAGCTTCTATTTCATATTCGCCGACTTTTAAAAGGATGCCGTTATGGAGAGGTATCGAATCGTTATGCAGCGGATTAGCTTCGTTATCGATAAATACGCCAGCCAGACTTGAATCGGTCAGATAATATGTATTGTTTTCGTACTTGATCGATGCATGATGCCGCGATACAAATTTATCAGGATCAGGTAAAACCAGCGTATTATCATCGGAACGTCCTATCGTGCCTTCATCGTTTGGAAAGGCCACTAGTTTAGGTTCGGATAAAGGCTTGCCTTTGTACGTTGTGATCTTAAGAGATAAAGCCATTTCAACTACTCGATGAGAAATACAAAATCGTTATTTTCAAGCCAAATTTAAACAGGAAAATTTAGTTCTACTCACTTCTTGATAAAGATACGTTCGATCTGATTTTAATAAATTCTAGTCTCTGTTCGATGGTTCTTCAAATACGCATTAACTTCGGATTTACCGAATTTTATATAACTTATTGAAAGTAATTATTCACACCCCCTATCATTCCCACGCTCCGGCGTGGGAATGAAGACCGAGACGCTCTAGCGTCTCATACCGCTGGAGCGGTACTCAGGCGTTCCCACGCAGAGCGTGGGAACGATAATTGACGGGGGACTGAATAGTTACTATTGAAAAGCTTATAAACGAATCCTAAAAGTTGTCTTGAACCGTTGGGAATAATTCTTTGTACTAGCTTTAGCTCGTAATATAATCTTTTCAGAAGTACGCTGGATACTTTGCCTGATGTCGGGATTCTATTGAAGCTTGACTCGACTTGGCAAAATGCAAAGCCTTAGGCATACTTTACCAATCAATCGAGTAGCGAGGAACAAATAATGGACGAAAAGAAACCGGTCAGTGCCTTTATCGTAGGACTTTTTTTATTTTTAGGACTGTTCTCGCTAGGTTACTTACTGAGTCATGCCGCGATTAAATTCAAAGAATATGAACGTAGCGTCACTGTTAAAGGATTGTCGGAACGAGAATTTTCTGCTGATATCGTGATATGGCCGATCCAATTTACGGTTGCGGATAACGAGCTTAGCTTACTTTACGAGGCTCTTGAAAAAAACACGGAAACGATCAAAGCTTTTCTGAAAAAATCCGGTGTTGCCGAAGGTGAAGTCTCTGTCTCAACTCCCTCCATCACCGATAAGTCCGCGCAAAGTTATCAAAATAGCGGAAATGTCGAATTTAGATACAGCGCAATACAAACCGTCACAGTTTACTCCGCAAATGTGGATCAAGTTCGTTCCGCTATGAACGGCTTATTGGCATTGGGTAAAAAAGGCATTGTCTTTACGGCGCAGGATTACCAAAATCGAACTGAATTCTTATTTACGCAACTCAATCAAATAAAACCTGAGATGATTGAAGAGGCGACTACCAAAGCCCGTGAAGTCGCAGAAAAATTTGCCGAAGACTCCAGCAGCAAACTCGGCAAGATTAAACGAGCGTCACAAGGACAATTTTCTATCGAACCTCGCGATACGAACAATCCGCATATAAAAAAAATACGAGTCGTTTCAACGATTGAATATTATTTATCGGACTAATTTTTTTTGCTTTATGCCTTCGCGCGATGATCAATAAATGACTCCTAACAATACCCTTCGTAGATCAAAATTCGGCACAGGGGGCCCGCCAAAGGACGCCGTGAATACGTCCATGTAGGCTCTTTGCCAGCCCCCCCCCCTGTGCCTCCTTAGGCACTGCCGAAATTTGAAGTGCGAAAGGTATAATCAAAGCCAGATGGATGCGTATTAAGGCATTTTCTAGCGTGTCGCGCCGAAGTTCGACTCAAAAAGGGTATGACCTTTCATCATCGCCATAATATGGCGTCATCATCACTCACGGTAAATACAGGAATGTTAAAAAAATATTATTTAGGTTTATCTAGTTTATTATTAGTATTCTGTTTCTTTCATGGCAATGATCTGATTGCCGGCCCTAAGGAAGATTTTCAAACTTGGGGCACTGTTACGGCTATTGGAAGCCTAGATGCAATCGATCCCGATCTTTCAAAGTACCGATATTGGCTGGAGGGCCAGGGTCGATTCGGCAACGACACGTCGCAAGTTTCGCAAGGCATGCTGCGAACCGGTTTAGGCTACGCCCTCAGTGAAACACTGACTATGTGGCTTGGTTATGCGTTTATACCGACAGAAGAGCCCTTTGTAAGTGATCCCTTCGATGAACATCGTATTTGGCAGCAACTGTTATGGAACCAACCGTTTTCTTTCGGAACATTCAGCAGTCGTAGTCGCTTAGAGCAACGGTTCATGCAAATCGGTAACGATGTCGGTTGGCGTTATCGTCAATTGTTTAAAATATCACTGCCTTTGGCTTTTGCACCAAACTTTAGCTTGGTCGGGACTAACGAAGTTTTTATCGACATTAATAAAACTGATTGGAAATCTGTGAACGGTTTCGATCAAAACCGAGCCTTCGCCGGCATTGGGTATAATTTTGATGAGCACATCAGAACCGAAATCGGCTATATGAATCAATATATCTATAAAGCCACTGCTCAAGATTTTATGAGTCACATCATTTCAATCAATTGGTATCTTAATTTCTAGCTTGATACCGATATTAACGTATATATGAGGAGTTGGTGGTGCTGGATTTCTCGACGAACCTACTTCTCATCCTCTAAGGATCTCGTAACAAATAGCTTCCTTTAGCTATGTGCTTTGTAGCGGGTTCGGCAACTCGCTTGACAGGACGCCGTGAATACATTCCGTGTAGGCTTGACGGCGGCTTTCCCTGCCGCCGACACCTGTCAATCGAGCTACCGAACCTGCCTGCCCTATATTAAAAATAGGGAAGTTATTTATAACCGAATCCTAAATATGGGGAAGAATGCTCAAAATGGGTGGATTAACCAACTGGTATCAATCGAAAAAAGTCAGTAGATTAGTAAAAATAGTGTTTTCTTGAGATGCCTGAGGAATTTCGACCATTTTACCGGGCTCCATAATTAGCGCAGTAATCGAAAATTCCGAAAGCAAGCGTTTTTTTACCGAAACCGCATCTTGAGAGTTAGAGAAAGGCCCTGCAATCACCCTTGTAGCAAAGGCATGTGCCGGAATTGGAGGACCTTGATGATTCAGCATGGCCGCGAATTGTCGAGCCTCTTTCTCGTTTGGTAATGTTGCTACGCTCAGTTTCCATGCATCGACATCGATTTCTTTGGGAATCGGCCGTTTAAACTTGATCGAAGGACGCGATATGGTCAAATAAAAATCATCTATATGGCCTTTTAAAATAGGTGTTAAAACGCCATCGGAGCGCTCGATTGCCGCGTGAACTTTATCCCAATCGATCGATCGACCGGATTCATGTTCAATTTTTTGCAAACGCGCCATCAAATCCTGAACAAGTCGATTGACTTGTTTCGGATCTTTATGGGTAGGCGGATAAGCTTGCAAAAAAAGCGTATCGCCATCCCATGCTGTTAAAAAAGGTTGATTGACAATCCTAACCTGTGAGCCGACAGCGACATGCCGAAATAGCTTTGCAATGTCTTCAGGATAAAGCCGTACACAGCCATGACTGACTTCCATGCCGACGCCATAGGGTTTATTGGTGCCATGGATCAGATAACCGGGAAAACCTAAGCGTAAAGCATAGTCCCCAAGCGGATTGTTCGGGCCGGCGGGGACGACTCTAGGCAAAGGATCGCCTTTTTTAGCATGCTCGCGCCTGATCGACTCGGGAACAGTCCAACTAGGTTTCGCAGTTTTCGCAGTAATTCGGGTCAAGCCTTGCGGCGTTTCCCATCCTTCCCGGCCTATACCAACCGGATAAGTAAATACTTTATTAGCGTTTTTTTGGTCGTATAAAAAAAGCCGCTTAGCCGCTAAATTCAACACAACGCCTTTTCGAGGCGCTTCGGGGATAATGAATCGCAATGGCAAACGAACTGTACTGCCCGGCTCCGGTAACCATGGGTCTAAGTTAGAATTGGCTCGGGTTATTTCGTCATAACCCAAACCGAAATGCCGACCGATTACCAACAACGAGTCTTTTTCATCGGTTTCTATTTGCGCAGCAACACCAATAATTGATTGGCTATCGAATAAAGGAAATTCCCTAATCGGTGAAAATTCGACTGAGGATACAGTATCCGGTCCACGCAAAAGCTGACAAGAACACAATAAATAGAACGACATGCCTATAAAAAGGCGCTTGAATACATTAATGTTTATCGTCATATACATTTAGAAGCGGATGAATCACCCTCTTTTTTGTAACTCGGCCACCGAAATACCGCTCATCCATTCTTTGATTCGATTAGAATCGCCAACCGGCGTCAATTGCCCCCATGAATTGAGTAATACAACGATCGTTGGTCTGTTATTTATCCAGGTTTGCATGACGAGGCACTTGCCGGACTCATTGATAAAACCGGTTTTCGATAGACCGATTTTCCAATTAGGATTTTTAGTCAGAATGTTGGTATTGTTATATTTAAGCATTTGCTTACCGACTTTTTGAGTATGACTTTCTGTAGTCGTCATCGTTCTAATCAATGGGTATTTAGTCGCGTAGGCGACAAGCTTGGCTAAATCCCTCGCTGTTGACTTATTCTCTGTATACAAACCGGTAGGATCGCGAAAACGAGTATTTTTTAATCCGAGAGCCCGCGCCTTACGATTCATGGCCTTGACAAAAGCGGGTTTACCGCCGTGATAGGAGCGGGATAAAGCGGAAGCCGCACGGTTGTCGGACGACATCAGCGCCAACCTCATCATTTCTCTTAGCGTTAATGTTGTTCCGACAGGTAAACGCGAACGGCTGTGACGCAATGTGTCGATATCCTGTTTCGAAATTGTAATGGATTTATTTAAGTTAGGCTTGGAATCAAGCAACACCATTGCCGTCATCAATTTGGTAATGGAAGCGATAGGCATGACATTTTGCGATTTTTTCTCGTAAAGAATCATTCCCGTTTCTTGATCCATGACAATCGCTGCCGATGATTTTAGGGATAAGTTTTTTCCTGACGCGTTTACGGAAAATACCGTGAACATTAACGTAACAATGGCGATTACAGCGAAGGAATTTTTAAACATTTTTTTCATGTGCAGCGATAATTAATCAGGAAAATAAATCGGTACGATTCAATTATAGGTATTATTCGTAATGATTAAAGTCAATAAATTAATTTCTTAACTTTACCTTAACTATTACAATAATTTTAGAAGGGCCATTCTAACGCTGTATCAAGCTCAGTTAAAGCCCGATTGCTAACGAAACAGATCTTTGCGGCTCTATGATCCTGGCTTATCGCTAGAAGGAATGTTGATTCCTTTACAATTGTCCAAGGTAGAAGAAGCTAAAGCGCATTTTTCAATCAAAAACACAGCTGTTATTGACCTTGATGGCAAAGGCAGGATGCGTTCTCTGCCATCGGTCGCGGCTGATAATCAAATTGTCTTCGTATTCCTGTTTGATATGAATATGAGCATAAATTCGTTGGGCTTTTTTATAACGAGGCCTGATTAAAGCATTTAGGGTTTTGATTGCCAATTGTTTTTTAAAAGCCTCCGCTCTTATTTCGCTAGAAAAAACACCTAATGAAATATCTCCCTTAACTTCGCCTTTCCGGAACAGCCAATAATCGGTAATTCCTTTTTGTTTCAAAAGTTCAACATTTTCCAATGATTGTTCATAAGTTTCACCGGCCGGCAAGTACACCATGTAATCGCTAATCTTTTGCTCTTCTCGGCGCACCGATTTGATCGAAGCGGAATTGATGCCCGTCTGTTTTCGCCAGCTGTAAAATTGCTGCATCGTATCGAACGGCCCGGCCTCATAACACATACTGGACTCAACCTTGTTTTTTTTAGGCGCCATTTCTTGTTTTTTAACAATCGGGGCGTTTGCGGCGTCAATGTCGGTTCCGCCAAGTTCTTGTTTGGCACGACGATTGGTTTCATCCGAAATACTGGTTTTTGGGGGTGTTGGAGTTGCCTTAGTCAAGGCTATCGAAGCATCGTTGAAAGCAAGAATGGGGGGTGATTTTTTTGGCCGGGTTTGAGATATCTGATGTGAAACGAAATGCATATCGAGCCATTCGGCCAACAGCAAACTGGACCTGACCCCCGAAGAAGGCGCTAAACTATAATCTGAAACGAATATAGCACTGCGAATCGATTGCTCAATCGCCGTACCGGCGGCACACCATGATAACCCGGATTGCGCTTGCTTAAGGCTCGGTGAGTCGTTTAGTTCCGAAACCAGGATAATTTGCTCTCTTGTATCCGCTGAATTAATGAGAACATCACGCTCCAATGAAATAGTGCCTGAATGATATTGCCATAAAAAAAAAGTGATATTGAGCATTATTAGCAATAAGGCCAAAAGTTTCATAGCTTATTCCGCGAGAATCAATGACAAGCCTTTTAAGACCAAGTCCGGTACAACACAAGATACATTATCAAGATGAGGGGCAATATCGCCCGCGTCTCCACCGGTTAAAACTAACTTAGGATTTCGTGATAAATAACGTCCTGGAACTATGAGTTTTTTTGAGGGTTCGGTAACTCGATTGACAGGGCGCCGTGAATACTTCCGTGTAGACTTGACGACGGCTTTCCCTGTTTCTGACACCTGCCGATCGAGCAAGCGATCTCTCTGTAAAATGGGTAAGTTATTTACGGCTAAATCCTTAACAGGCTTGTTTAAATCTGCTATCAAGCTCTTAATCATACCGATGACGGCATAAAGGGCGCCATTATCAATAGCATCGCTCGTATTTCGAGCCAAGACCGGTAAACCGCTTTGTGCGGAAAGCTGTAAATTGGCCGTGCCATTTGACAGCGAATGCTTCATTAAGGTTAAACCCGGACAAATGAGCCCTCCCAAATGACAACCGTTGCGGTCCATTACATCAATGGTAATGGCGGTCCCGCAGTCGACGATACAGACCGGTTCCGACCAGTAATGCCTGGCCGCTATTAGACACAGCCAACGATCCACGCCCAGTTTTTCCGGAAATTCATAAGCATTCCGAACACCATACGCTTCGGCTACGGAATGAGCTTGTATTATGGACATAGAAGGCCACAGGTCCAGAGCAATTGTCTTGACTTGATCTAATACGGCATTCGAAGCCACGCAGGAAATAGCCATACGCCGCGGCGATTTCGGCAAGGCTCGCCAAGTGGAAAACAACCGGGCTTCAAAATCACTATCTTGATGAATAACAGGCACTCCCGGTTCTAAACGAATATCGTTATATCCCCACTTTACACGAGAGTTACCGATATCGACCAATAAGTCCATTCGGTCAATTCTTGCTAAAACTTACTTCGCCGGATGCAAAACAACAGGCTTTGCCGTCGGCAATCATTAAACGAAACAGGCCATTATCGTCGATTCCTCCAGCATTGCCTGTTATTGCAGAATCGCCATGATAGATAACGACAGGACGGCCTTCCAGGCAATCGTAAGATCGCCATTCATCTAAATAAGGTTTTAAGCCATGGTTTTCGTAATCGGCAAGTATCGGCAATAATTCATTCAACAACGTTCCTGCTAAACGATTTCTCGAAATGGATATCCCTCCCATAATCCGAGTCAAATCGATCCAAGCTTGATCGATCATTGCCGCTTCACGATCCGGCATATAAATATTCAACCCGATACCGATCACAGCCGCGCAAGGCCCATGAGTCTCCCCGGTCACTTCGATTAATATCCCGCCTAATTTATGTTCCTGCCAATAAATATCGTTCGGCCATTTTAAACCGATACCGGATAAACCTAAGGATGCCAAGGCCCTGATCACGGAAACGCCGACAGCAAGACTCAAGCCTGAAATAGCGGACGGGCCGTTGTGAAAGTGCCACAAGAGCGACAGGTAAATATTTGAACCGAACGGCGAGACCCAGGACCTACCTCGCCGGCCTTTACCTGCAGTTTGAAACTCAGCTAAACAAACCGCCCCGGATCGGGCTGCGCATTTAGCTTGATTGATCAAATGGTTATTCGTTGAATCAAGCCGGTCATGGATGTTTAAATCCGAAATGCTCAAGCGAACACTCTCCATCAACACGGATTCGATTTTTTCACTGCTTAAAAATTCGATCGGGCGTTCTAGGCGGTAACCCTTGCCGCTCACTGCGATGGGCTCCAAGCCTAGTTCGGTTAAACTGTGTAACTGTTTCCAAACCGCCGATCTGCTCACACCGAGAGTATCGGCTAAAATAGAACCCGAATGAAATTCGCCGTCGGCAAGGATCCCCAGAATTTTTTTTTGTTGATCGGTAATTGTCACTGCACAGTAAAAATAGAATTATCGTTTTATCCGCCAAAATAATTAAGGACTTCGTGAAAGCCCCTAAAGTCAACACTACGGCTCTTTATTCTCGCGGAGTTTTTGCATTTGCCTTTTAACGACATGCCTAATCAACAACTCCCGGTCTTGCTCCTTCATATTGATATAATCGACACCAATAATATGAGAATAAATGCCTTCAGGATTCTTTTTGGGCTTGCAATAAATAACTCTTCCATAAGTGACAATGACAGCCATACACGAAACCAATAGCATTTTAATTTCCAGATAATCACCAACTGCCAAGACCTCCGCACACTCGAAAGCCAATCCGGATGCGCTTAAATTAGCGTTGCGAGTATCCTTCTCTTTAAAATCGGTGCCTTGCATCATTATCGCCTGAGCAATCAAATCAATTTTACTTTCAATTAATTTCAAATAATCGGCTACATCCGGCACAGTCCGATCGAGCCGATGCATCATGATACGGGATTCTTGTGAAATTAATTCCAAAGCGGCGGACAACGAACAGTTGCCCAGCACATTATCGCTCATATGACTAGCCGGCGAGGCGGTCGCTTCATCTACTTTTTTATAGTAAAGATTAACTTGATCATCAATGCGAAAAAAACGCCGTCTATCTTTATCCCGATTCATTTAAATTTCCTGGAAATGAAATATATTTTTTGGATGCATCGACTTCGCCACCCCCTAATATTACTCGACAAACTCTTGACCTGCTTCGTCGGCGCCTGGTTCTACTTGCACGATAACGATCTCGACTCTTCGATTAAGCGCCCGGTTTTCGGGGGAATCGTTAGGTACTAACGGTCGGGTATCGGCATAACCCTGGATGACGAGTCGTGACGGTTCGGTTCCTGGTTGATCCAGCATGAAATGAGAAACGGTTACGGCACGAGAGGCAGACAATTCCCAATTCGAGCGATACATCTGCGTTCTAATCGGTCTGTCGTCTGAATGACCCGACACCAGAACTTTTCCGGGCGATTCGTTAACCGATGCGGTAATTTTAGTCAATACGGGCTCAAATCCGGTATTGAGCACCGCACTACCGGATGGAAACGATCCTTTTTCGCTAATGCGAATAATGATTTTTAGATTTTCCGTTTCCACCGAAACCAAACCCATCTTGATTTCTTCTTTTAAATCCTCTCTGATTTTTTCTGCCTGCTCCTCAATTTCGGCCTGTGTCAATTCCATTAGCTGTTTTTTTGCCGCTTCCAAGTTCGGCGAATCCTGCATAGTCGTCTGCTTGACTTCCTCTAGCGGAGTGGGCTCGGTCGGTGCCGGCGAAAAATGCTGGGCGATAATACTGGTCCCCATTGGAATATCGTATGCCGGCACATCCTTCTGTACGCCAAAAGCATTGATCATCGAATCAGCCATTTTTTTAAACTTGATGGTATCCATGGTTGCAAATGATAACAACAACACAAAGAAACACATCAGCAACGACATTAAGTCGGCAAAGGTCGTCAACCATGCGGGTGCTCCGACCGGGGGGCATTTGGGGCATTCATCAGCCATTTTTCACCTATTCATTGTCGGTTTTTCGCTTTTTATCGGAAATATAGGAATTCAACAAAGACTCTAGAACCTTAGGATTCATACCTTCTTGTATGCCGGAAATCGTTTCTAATATAAGTTCTTTATTGGTTTTTTCATAAAGCATCACCTTAGCTAGCTTGTCGACGATCGGGAGCGCGAAACAGTTTGCCACTAACGCACCGTAAAGTGTTGTCAGTAAAGCGACGGCCATCGCAGGACCGATACTCGACGGATCGGACATGTTTGCGAGCATCTGCACCAAACCAACCAACGTTCCGATCATACCCATTGCCGGCGCTAAATCGCCGACTCCTTTCCACATATCTTGACCTACTTCATTGCGCGATATCATTTGGTTAATTTCTTGAGACAGCATTTTTTTTACAAAAGCAGGATCATGCCCATCGACACAAAGATTGATACCTTTTCTCATAAATTCGTTTTCAATAGTCTCATTTTCCAAGGCCAGTAGACCGTTTTTTCGAGCGACATCGGAAAGCCTTACGGCTTCTTCGATTAACACTGCGGGGTCTTCCCTTTTGTTTAGAAAAGCTTTTCCTAAAACACCGAAAGACCTTAAAAAATCGGATATAGGAATACGCATCAACGATACGCCGAAAGTACCGCCTATGACGATTAATATGGAGGGTAGATTTACAAATAACATAACATCGCCGCCGGTAGCAATGGCGGCTGTAATAATCCCTATGCCCAATAAAAAGCCGATTAACGACGCTATATCCACATTTAACCTCTTCGTAATAATGGATAATCAATCAGAACATTGAACAAACTCATTTGAGTCGCCCCCCCTTTTTTATACCCTCGCAGATCAAAATTCGTCGCTGAAGTAACCGCGAAAGTCAAGAGATAGAATACAAAATTTGCCCTCAATGATTCAAAACGGGATATCGTCATCAAAATCGTCGTAAGGCGGAGGCGCTGAGTTTGAGGGTGTTGTTGATTGAGGCCTAGATTGAGCTGGAGCCGAGTTCTGTGACGAATAAGCGCCTTGATTATCGGAATAATTGGCGGTACCGCCGCTTCGGCTTCCCAGCATATGCATTTCGTTAGCGATAATTTCTGTCGTGTAGCGGTCTTGCCCGTCTTGGCCCTGCCATTTTCGTGTTTGCAAGCGACCTTCAACATAGACCTGGCTGCCTTTTTTTAAATATTCGCCGGCAATTTCGGCAAGCCTTCTAAAAAAAACTACGCGATGCCATTCGGTAGACTCTTTCCGCTCGCCGGTTTGTCTATCTTTCCAACGCATTGTCGTGGCTAGACTAATATTTGTTACCGCTTCGCCACTAGGCATATAGCGAACTTCGGGGTCGGCCCCGAGGTTGCCGATTAATGTTACTTTGTTTAGCATGTTTTCTCCGAAAAACGATTGAGCAAAAAATATAGATTCTCAAGGGAAACTTTACATTTGGAAAACCGATACCAACCTGAGTATTTATCGCGAAATCCTTAAGGATTTCGTGAAAAATAACTTCCTGGAGCTATGGGTTTTGGCGGGTCCGCGCGTCCCATTTTATACCTTTCACGCTTCAAATTTCGGCAGTGCTTTAGTAGGCGCCGGGGTACTCGGTCCCTCACCTAACAGTAGGTGAGGGACCAGCATGGAACTCGCATAGAGCCTACATAGACGCATTCACGGCGTCCTTGCGGACACCCCTATGCCGAATTTTGATCTACGATGGGTACAAATTTAGATTAAAACTTAAAATAAATAGCAAAAATCAGTTGAATTATCAGGAATCGAACTGAGTTATCGAATACTGTAAACGATCTTTATCCAATAAACGATTATCGACTTTAAGATAAACCACCCCTTCGCCGAAATGCAGCTTCACTTCCTCAACTCCGGTAACCCTGAGGATCTCTTCAGTGAGTTGCTCGGCTTGAACTCGGGTAAGATTGCTAATGGAAATCAGCATATTGGCAAGATAACGCGGCGGTTTCATTGTAAAAGATACTACCAACCAACTCGCTCCCGCTACAGCACTCATGATAAAAACAGCGCTACCGCCGAATTCGCCATAACTCCAGCCTCCAAGCGCACCGCCTAAAAATGCCCCTAAAAATTGAGAAGTCGAATAAAAACCCATGGCCGTTCCTTTCATGTCGCCCGGTGCGGTTTTAGAAACCAATGAAGGTAACGTGGCTTCGAGCAAATTGAAACCGCAAAAAAACAACCAAAGAAAAACAACGATCCCGGTCAAGCTTTGATGAAAGTACTGTAAACCTAATTCAGATACAACGATAACAGCAATCGCACCGATAAAAACGGGTTTCATTTTACGCTTTTTTTCAGCCAAAATAATAAAAGGTACTGCAGCCAACAATGAAACGATAAACACAGGCAAATAAACTTGTCCATGTTGACTGCCGCCTAATCCGGCATCCCTCATCAATAGTGGAATGGCAATAAAACTGGCCGTTAATATCAAATGTAGAATAAAGATACCGTAATTGAATCTTAGCAGCTCGGCATTTTTTAACACATGCTTTATCTGGCCCGGAATCAGTTCGGCATCGCGGTGAACTTTTGATTGTATCGGGTTCGGAACAATATAAACGATGACGATTATTGCCGCTAACGAGAGCAGCGCCGTCAACCAGAAAATACCTTCAACACCGACATAACCGGCAAGGACAGGTCCTATAGAGATCGCGATGCCGAACGAAACGCCAATACTGATACCGATCAAGGCCATCGCCTTCGTCCTATGGACCTCCTGAGTCAAATCGGCGACCAAGGCCATAATGACTGCGGCGATGGCTCCTGAACCTTGCAATGCCCTGCCGAATAACACGCCGTAAATCGTCGTCGACATCGCCGAAAGCACGCTGCCGGCTGCAAACAACAATAAGCCCAGGATAATTAATTTTTTTCGCCCAAAGCGGTCGGACATTAGCCCGAAAGGGATTTGTAATAATGCCTGACTTAATCCATAAATACTGACCGATAATCCGATTAAAAGCGGCGTGGAACCTTCCAAATGCTCGGCAAATAATGGCAATACCGGCATAATCATAAACAATCCCAACATCCTTAATGCGTAAATGCCCGCCAATGAACCGGTTGCTCGTTTTTCCAGCAATGTCATTGGGCTGGTAATATCCTGCATTTGTGCCAAAACACTTATCTCCTGAATAAAGTACGCTATCGAAAACTATAAAGAATGGATGGCTAATCGAAATTTAACAGCCTTACACTGCGAAGTACCAATTAACATCGTTAACCGACACACAATGCCGGCTATTATAACAACGGTTGCTTGAGCAGTCTGTTTGAAATTAGCCTTGAGAAATCAAGGGTAAGGAAAGGGGGGCGCTAAAGTGCGTCTCATAGCATGCTATAAAAAGAATAGACGAATCCTAGGCAATCGAAAAGTAAGGGAGCTTGGGGGTATCTCGGCAGCATTAATCTCGTGCTTTTCGTGAGTTTGCTGCCGTTTTTAGATCAAATAATCATGAGACGTAATGATGTCGATGCAGTGTACCGCAATTGACAAAACGACTGATTAAACGGGATTCCACGATAGGCACTTCCGTGTGCCGCTACCTCGATAATCGTTACTGTGAAAGTACAATGCCGGCTCCGAAGAGGGTGCGGTTGCTCGATCGACAGGCGTCGGCGGCAGGGAAAGCCGCCGTCGAGCCTACATGGACGTATTTACTCAGCACCTAAATTATCTATGTAATCAATCATGGCCAATAGGCTATGGAATTTAGGTGCTGGATTTAGGTGCTGGGTTTACGGCGTCCTGTCGGGCGAGTGACCGCCCCCACCACAGCTCGCATTTTCATTTGCCGGGGCGATTGCCTGGCCTTCATGAACGTTACGGTCGGCGAAATTTATTCCAGGTTCGCATGCCGCGATCTCATTTCTTCTTCTGGAATGCCTTTTTCGTGGATGACATGAGAGATGGTCGCTTCCAGAAATGCCAATGTGGAAAGTTCGAAAACCGTTCCCATTGGCATGCCGATAACCTTGCCGTACTGTTCCGGGCTACCGACTCTAAACACGGCATCGGCCATGTCGCCGATTGTCGACTCGCTTTTCGCTGAAATCAGCACGATTTGTGCGCCGATATCCCGTGCCCGCTTAGTAAAGGCAACGAGTTGTTCGGTTTCGCCGGAGCCGGAAATAATAATCAGCAAATCGCCTTGCTTGATACTGGGGGTAACGATTTCGCCGACTACACTGGTATCGTAACCGCTATGCATCAGCCGCATGGCAAAAAAGCGGCCAATCAAGCCCGACCGTCCCGCACCTGAAACAAAAATTCGTCGCGCCTGATCGAGCATGCTCGTCAGTTTTCTATCATAAGAATCATCGGTTACATATAAAACATCCGAAATCTTATCGACGACAAATTCACGATGCGTGCCCTTGCTATTGACCAAGCGTTGAATTTTTCGAGCGGCATTGGCTGGAGATGGCGCTCCTGTAATCGCGCCTCCTACGACAATTATGTCAACTCCGGCTTTAACAACATCCCGAACAGTTTCAGGCTTAATACCGCCGGCAACAGAAACCCGTGTATTGAGCCCTAAGCGCAATAAATCTTGTAAATCCGCGAAGGGTGTCTGTCCGGCCGCCTGGGCGTCAATTCCGGTATGAATGCCGATAATTTGCGCGCCGGCCGCGACGGCTTCCGCTGCACAACTGGCTTTATCCTCGACATTGATCAAATCGACTTGAACTTCGGCATTATATTTTTTTGCAGCGCTGATAACGCCTTTGATAGTTGAAATCCCCGATGTTCCAAGTACCGTGCAGATATCCGCACCGGCTTCATAGAATGGACTGGCTTCGTATTCACCGGCATCCATCGTTTTAAGATCGACCAGTAGCAATTTATCGGGGAATCTGCGTTTAATTTCCTTGACCAATTCAAGCCCATTGAACTTGATACAAGGTGTGCCGATTTCAATGATATCGACATAAGGCGCCGCTTGCGAAGCAAGTTCCAGGGTTTTGTCGAAATCCAAAGAATCTAGTGCCAATTGAATCAATGGTTTTGCCATTTTATGCGCTCCTGATTAGTTATATTATTTATCACACAATAGCATTCGGTCAGAGCAGCACTCTAAAGCAGAAAAAGGATATCTGTCAATTTTCGAAAGGCTCGACCATTGAAAAGCCCTAAGGATTTCGTGATAAATAACGTCCTGGAGTTTTATTACTCCCTTTATACTCAAAAATTAGCTATTTTTGTGAAGGTATGGGATGTGGTTAGCGAGGATGTCGGCAGCAGGTCAGATTTTTGCTCCATGCAAAACCCGCATTCACGCCATCCTTGGCTTTCGATTGCTGCTGTCAAGCCCCCATGGATGGGTTCACGGCGATCCTCGGTAGACACATCCCATACCCTTTATTCTTAGACGGTTTTTCAATCAAAAAGGAGTAGCTTTGTTTAGGTTTCAGTTGCGATGATTAAGCAAGATTAAGTGAGGGGAACGCTTTCTTTTGGTTTTTTGATGAATTTCGCTTGCTTCCATCATCATATGCCGGCACCAAGGGCAAATGCAATCGTCGGGCCGGCTTTGTTCTGACGGTAAAATCTCATCGCCACAGCGTTCGCAAATGATCGGTCTCGGTAAAAATTTCATTTGAACTCGTCCTTAAAAAATGTTCAGCACAGACTAACCTGAGTCCATGCTGCTTTTTTGTGACGAATTCACACTTTGGGTGCGATATTTACCAAAACCTTTAATTTATGTTGATTATTTCACATTACGTTCTAAATGCAGCGCGAATACTCAATGCTATTCCTAGCGATCATCAACTCAATTGTTGCAACAAAAAAGGTATTAATTCAGTCATCGGCAATTCTTGGCTTTCACTCGCAGTCCGAGCCCGGTATTCGATCATGCCGGAGTCGAGGCTGCGGTCGCCGATTACGACACGATGCGGAATACCGATCAATTCCATATCGGAAAACATGAAGCCGGCTCGGACTTTTCGATCGTCGAATAACACCTCGATTCCGGCGTCGAGTAGTTCTCGATAGAGTTTTTCGGCAGCCGCGCGCAGACGTTCCGACTTATGCATATTCATCGGGCACAAGGCCACTTGGAACGGAGCCAATTGGGCCGGCCAGATAATGCCATTGTCGTCATGGTTCTGCTCGATCGCCGCCGCAACAATCCGCGAAATACCGATGCCGTAACACCCCATGATCATCGTCTGATTCTTACCGCCTTCGTTGATGATGTCGGCTTTCATCGCTGAACTGTATTTCGTACCCAGTTGAAAAATATGACCCACCTCGATACCTCGAGCGATAGTAATCGCGCCTTGCCCGTCCGGGCTCGGATCGCCCTCGACCACGAGGCGTAAATCCTCGATTTGTTCAGGCAAAGGAATATCCCGCTGCCAATTCACGCCGCGGTAATGCTTGCCGTCTTGATTGGCTCCGCATACAAAATCGGACATCAAGACGACACTTCGGTCCGCAATGATTTTAATTTTCAGTCCGAAAGGACCGACCGAGCCGGGCTTTGCATTACAAACAGACATCACTTGCTCTTCGTCGGCTAATTGCAAGGGAACTGCGATACCGGAAATTTTTTCGGCCTTGATCGCATTCAATTCATGATCGCCTCGCAATAACAAAGCGACTAACTCGTCTTCTTCGCCTTTGACGATCAAGGTTTTTAGGCATCTAGATTTGGCAATCCCGAAAAAGGCACTGACTTCTTCTATCGAATGTTGATCCGGTGTGTCCACTAGATCGAGCGATTCGGTAGCCGGGCCCCTGTCGCCTGCGGGCATTAACGCCTCGGCTTTTTCGATGTTGGCGGCATAATCGCTTTTCGTCGAAAAGGCAATCGCATCCTCTCCGGATTCGGCCAATACATGAAATTCGTGCGATACCGCACCGCCGATCGATCCTGAATCGGCGATCACAGCCCTATATTGCAAACCGAAGCGGTTGAAGATATTGCTGTAGGCCTGATACATGACTTGATAGGTTTCTTGAAGGGATTCCTGATCGAGATGGAAAGAGTAAGCATCCTTCATGACGAATTCGCGTGAACGCATCACGCCGAATCGTGGCCGTATTTCGTCCCGGAATTTGGTTTGGATTTGATAATAGGTAATCGGCAACTGCTTATAACTTTTAACCTCATGCCTCGCCAAATCGGTAATGATTTCCTCATGCGTAGGACCCAAACAAAAATCGCGTTGGTGGCGGTCTTGTAAGCGAGCCAGTTCGGGTCCATACTGATCCCAACGACCGGTCTCCTGCCACAACTCGGCGGGTTGCAAAGCCGGCATCAAGACTTCTAATGCGCCGGCTTTTTCCATCTCCTCGCGGGTAATTTTTTCGACTTTTCGCATGACTCTAAGCCCTAGCGGCAACCAGGTATAAAGACCGGCGGCTAGTTTGCGAATTAAGCCTGCTCGAATCATGAGCTTATGACTGGCGATTTCGGCATCCGAAGGCGTTTCTTTGACGGTATTGAGAGGGAATTGAGAGGTGCGCATGTCTATGACTAAAATGTTAAAATGCGTATTCTACCGAGTAAACACCGCCAAAGTCATCACATCATCGACATCCGGTTTTCTGATATCATTCAGCATCGATTGTTTACCGGCGATCGAATCACAATAAAGCGAAGGACAACTCACCTTGAATTATAGAACTTCCGTTAACTCGACTAGTCGTATTGCATTAACGGCTTTACTGTTTTATTTTGCGGGACAATTGGCATTACCGCTGTCCTTGCCGCCTAGTTACGCCACGGCAATCTGGCCGCCGGCCGGTATCGGCTTCGCGGCTACGTTGCTCTGGGGAAACAAAGTATTACCGGCTATTTTTTTGGCTGAATTAGCTATCCATTATGAAGTCTACGATTTCATGACTTTATGGCAATCCCCCGGCCAACTCTTAATTTTTCTCAGTTCACCGGTCAACAGCGTGCTTAGGGCTTGGACCGGAGCCTTTTTAGTAAAAAAAATCGTAGGCTACCCGAACCCTTTGATTTCCGCCAAAGAAATCATGCTGTTTTTTTTCTTATCCGGTCCGGTCGCTACATTGATGCCGGCGTTACTAAGTGTTTATGCATTGGTTGAAACCGGTGTCATCGTCGAATCGGATTTCGGATTCGGATTCTTAACCTGGTGGCTCGGAGATTGCATCGGCATCGTGGTTTTCACGCCTTTATTCTTGACGATTTTCGAGCCCTCCTTACAAAGTCGCACGAAACGCTGGTTACCGTTATGCGCAACCTTGATAGCAGGTTTAGCCCTAGTCGCAATTTCTTACTTATTGGCTCATCAACGAGAAGGCTTACGCCTACAGGAAATCATCGAAAACAAGGCGGAAACGATACAATACGCTTTAGAAGACAATTATAAGACCCATGCAAACACCTTGTCGCTTTACCACTCATTAATCGGTTCGAGCGATACGATTGACTATCAATCGTTACAAATTTTTTCGGACTGGGTTTTCAACACTTACCCAGGCGTCCCTTATATTGAATGGCTAGAGGCCTCGAAAGCAAGTCAAGATAAAACGGCATGGTCGATCAAGTATTCGACTAAAAAGTATTTCGATGACAGCTATCCTATTTCGGAAAAACGCCACCAAGAAATCGTGTTAGCGCTGGAGCCTCAAGCAATAACCGATCGAAGCTCTAAAATATTGGCATTTGGAAACAGTTCCAGGCAGTTTTTTATTTATACGCCTTTTTTCGAGACCGATCAGACCTTAAAAGGCTATGTTATCGAAGCTTTCGATATCGAGCGTTTTATTGAAGACGCCCTGCTTCGAAAAAGCATTGAATATATCGATATTAGGCTTTTCGAAAAAACCACCGACGGAAAACAGCAATGGTTGTTTCCTTTAGAGTCTAAGCGCGCCATTCCGGATCCGTTTGCCATCACCACGCTAAAGCCGCTCAATATCGGCGGGCAATCCTGGTTCATTCAAGTTTCGCCCGATTTAGCTTTTCTTGGAAATTATTACTCCTGGCCGGTTTGGGGTATTTTGGCCGGCGGTATGTTGCTGACCAGTTTAATGGGTATCGGTTTTTTGATTGTCACCGGGCAAACCGAGTTAATCCTAGTCGAAGTGGAAAAGCGCACGCATGATCTTAATCAAAGCAATCGGAAACTACGGCTTAGCAAAGAACAATTACGCTTAGCCGCAACCGCTTTCGAAACCCAAGAAGGGATTATGATTACCGATAAAAAAGGCAGAATTTTGAGGGTGAATAATGCTTTCACAAAAATCACCGGTTATTCCAGTGAGGACGTCATTGGTAAAATCCCCTCGGTTTTAAGATCCAGACACCATAATCGCGATTGTTTCGATGAGTTTTGGAGGCAATTAGCCAGCCAAGGACAGTATGAAGGCGAGATCTGGAATCGGCGAAAGAATGGAGAGGTCTACCCGGAATGGCAGACCGTTACGGCCGTTAAAAACGAAACCGGCGAAATAAGCCATTTTGTGTCAATTTTTTCCGATATCACTGAAAAAAAAGAAAATGAATCACGCATCCACAATCTGGCCTTCTACGATCCTTTAACCAACTTGCCGAATCGTCGCTTGTTGATCAACCGTCTAGATAAAGAAATCGCTGTCGCCAAACGACATGGCCATTTCGGCGCCGTGATATTCATGGATTTGGACCATTTTAAATTCTTGAATGACTCGCTAGGCCATCATGTCGGCGACGAATTACTTATTCAAGTAGCAAACCGCTTGGAATCGGTTGTGCGAGATGAAGATACCGCCGCCCGCTTAGGCGGCGACGAATTTATCGTTCTGATCAACTGCAATGCTAAAAACTTATCGGAAGCAGCCGATCACGCACTAACGGTCGCCGAAAAGATTAATGTCAAAATCAATGAGCCGTTCTTACTCAACGAGTTTCAACATCAACTTTCACCCAGTATCGGTATAACCTTGTTTCCGGATAATGACGATAACCCGGACCGTATTCTGCAACAAGCCGATACGGCGATGTATCGATCGAAAGCTTCAGGCCGTAACAGCATCAGCTTTTTTCATCCGAACATGCAAGAAGCTGCCGATCTGCGCATTAAGATGGAAAACGAGCTTCGAGAAGCGATCGATCAAGGTCATTTCGTTTTGAATTACCAAGCCCAGTTTGACGCCGAAAACGAGATTATAGGAGCCGAAGCATTAATAAGATGGCAGCACCCTCAAAAAGGCCTGATTCCCCCCATTGAGTTCATCAAAATTGCCGAAGAATCTCGTTTGATTTTACAGTTAGGGCGTTGGGTGATCATGGAAGCGTGCCTGCAAATCCAATCATGGCAACAAAAGGGTTTAATTGTGCCGCGTATTGCAATTAATGTGAGCTCTAATCAATTCAGGCAAAGCGACTTTGTCGATCAAATAGAACATTCGCTGAGCGTTAGCGGCATTACTGCCGATTGCTTGGAGATAGAATTAACCGAACACGTTGTTATCGATAACATCGAAGATACCATTGAAAAAATGAAAGCCTTGAAAGCGCTGGGCCTATCGATTTCAATCGACGACTTCGGCACCGGTTATTCCTCGCTTGCTTACTTGAAACAATTACCGTTGAATCAATTAAAAATAGACAAAAGTTTTGTTCGCGACATTTCCACCGACCCGAACGATGCGATCATCGTCGAGACAATGATCGACATGGCAAAACATTTAGGCTTGACTATGATTGCCGAAGGTGTGGAAACGAACGAGCAATTGGCATTTCTAAAGAGTAAGGGCTGCACAGGGTTTCAAGGCTACTATTTTAGTCATCCGGCAACGGCGGATCAATTTGCCGAACTCTACTTACAGCGATTCTTACAGCGATCGAAGCAAGTACCCTTATAAAAATTATTATTCTTATTGCATAAAAATCGGCATTGCATAAGAAAGCACTGGCGTGTCGGTTATTTTTCTCGGTAAGCGCTGGATTACAAAAAGCTATATACCCGTCGTAGATCAAAATTCAGCGCCTAGGTGTCCGCTAAAGGACGCCGTGAACCCAGCACCTAAATCCAGCACCTAAATTCCATAACCGATTGGCTATGTTTAATATCATGACTAATTTAGGTGCTGGATGAATTCCATAGATCTTTGGCAATGATTCAAAATCATGGCTTATTTAGGTGCTGGATGCATTACGCAAGATAGCTAGCATATCCAAAAGGCTTAGGGATTTAGGTGCTGGGTGAATACGTCCATGTAGGCTCTATGCCAGCTCCATGCGATCAAAGCCTTTATCTGACACCCAGGCGCCTCCTCTGGCACTGCTGAAATTTGAAGTGTGAAAGGTATAAAACAACTTCTTATCCTTTGGCGCGATATTGAAAAAGGTACAGATTAACTATTGCTTATTCGGTCTCGATCTTTTCTTTTTTCATATGTTTTAGATAAGTAACGATCGCCTCCGCTTGCTGCCGATCAAGAATCATTTCAAAAGACGGCATTTTAGTGCCCGACCGGTAAGCAGGCGCATTAAGAATAAAGCCGGCCAACTCCGCTTCGATAAAATATTCGGTAATGTTTTTCGGAACATTGAGTTCCGGCCCAACCTGACCGCCGGACAAATTAACCGAATGGCAACGAATGCAATAAGTCGAAAATAAATTGAAACCGGCACGAATATCATCGGCTTTTTTGGCCGGCGCAGCTGCGCCGAAATAAGTCGAAGCCGGTTGCAGCGAAATCGCTGCCAATTGAAACGGCCATGGATAACGCCATTTGTCTAGCCCTTGCTTAGGCCAAACCAAATAAAACGGCGCCGGCGTTGTGGTTTCTTTGCCGAATTTGAATGTCATCCATTTTTGCCCCGACGGCGCTTCGACATCTCGAAACGCAATATAGCCTTGTTCCGACATTGCATCCGCCAACGCCATAGAAACGCTGTAACCATCTTTGGCAGTAAACACGAGCACCCTATCCTTAGCTGTTCGATCGGCTTCAGAAAAACGACTCAAAATTTGCGCTAGCGGAATCGCTTCGTATTCTTTAGCGGTTTTATAAACCGGATCTTCCTTGATTTGAATACGTTTTACTGTAGTCAGATCGATACCGGAGAGCTCAATTGTCGGCCACTCCTCCGCAGATACCGAATTCGACTGAAAAATTGCAATCAGTAAAAATAAAAAAAACTTTAATCTAGTCATAATCGAAACAGTGAATTAGTTGGTTTAATTGGTTGGTATCGATAGGCTTCGTTAGATAATGATCGAAACCGGCATCGAGCGCTTCTCTGATTGTTTGTCGATCGGCATATGCACTAATTGCGATCAATTGAATATCATTGTTTTCTTGTCTGAGCAATCTTACCAGTTCGATTCCGTTCATAACAGGCATATTCAGATCGATAAAAGCGACTTTGTAATGATATTTGTGAATCATATTCAAGGCGTCGACTCCGTTGTCAACGCAATCGACCGCACAATCTTGCTTCAACAGTAACTGTTTCAGCAGTATTAAATTAATTTCATTATCATCCGCGATTAAAATCTGTAATTTACCGAAATGTTTATTGTAGGGAACGACTAAACCGGAAGTTTTAGCAGCTTTTACAGAATCGGTTTTCAGGGGTAGATTCACTGTAAAAACACTGCCGCTCCCCTGCTCGCTTTGCACCGAAATACTACCTTGCATGAGCTTGATCAACTCCTTGCATATAGCCAAACCAATGCCAATACCTTCCTTGTAAAGCCCTTTTCCTCTTAATTGAATAAAAGGGGAAAAAATCAAGTTGAGATGCTCATTAGCTATGCCGCATCCGGTGTCCGCTACCGTAATAATCAACTGATCGCGCTGATACTCCGTCGTCAATATAACGCGTCCGCGATCGGTATATTTAATTGCGTTATCCAATAAATTAGCAATTATTTGACGCAAGCGTTTTTGATCGCCATGAAGAAATTGCGGCAAATTATGTTGATTATGAACAAACGCTAATTGTTTTTCAGCGGCCTTTAACCTAAATAACTCAACAATGTCATTAATAAGGCTTACAAAATCGAAGCGCTCTATTACAAACTTAGTTTTATTACTTTCAATTGCGGCAATATCAAGAATATCGTTAATCAGCGTTAATAAATCTTCGCTACAATGACTAATGATATTGACTTGCTGTTTTTGCGCTTCAGGAATTTCCGGCGATTTTTGCAATAATTGCGCGAATCCCATGATACCGTTCAGCGGTGTACGCAGTTCATGACTAATTTTTGCCAAAAACTGACTCTTAGCTTCATTAGCGGTTTCAGCCGCCTGTTTGGCACTCAGCAACTCCGCAGTCCTTTCACTGACGACCAATTCTGTTTTGACATGCCGACCGGTTAGCATTAACAACCCGGCGCCAAGCAAACTAGAGAATAACAGGCCGCTTATCAAAAACCACCACATCGGCCAGTGAAAATGGGCGTAAACCGAGCTATGGTCTTGATAAAAATAAAACTGCCATTCCTGATTGCCCAATAACAACGAATATTTACGAAAGTCATTGTGTAAATGATCCTTGGTATTACTATAAATAATGCTGTAACCGGATTCGGAATCGGAACCGGTAATCGCAAGGTAAACTCCTCCTGTATTGAGCCCCTTAAATGCCTGTCGGATCATGCTTTCGGTAGAAACCGTGCTTGACAAAATACCTATAGGAGTTTGTGGATTTACTTTCGTTGACCGATAAATCGGTAACAGGAAATGAATATGTCCCTTAGCGGGTTCAATAATCGCTTTTATCAATGAATCGGAACTTTGAAGACGAGCAAATTGATCGAGCCGCCGCTCCGACAACTCTAGCGGCACCGAAATTGACTCATCTCGATGCTCGCTATAGACTGGATACAATTTAAAGCGAGACTTCTCTTTTATGAGATAACGCTGCCAACGGATGGATTGTATTTCAGGAAATTCATCAAAACCATGTCGAGCCGCCAATTCAAAATCATCAGGCCTAACAGAATTGTCGCCGATAAAAAGATTGCCGGTTGCATAAACAATTCGCTGGTGCTGCTTGATTCGATGCTTAAGCGCCTCGGCTAACATTAGCGATTGATTTTCGAAATCCTGATCATGCTGTTTGCGATCGAGTTTTTGCACATAAAAGAAAAAACCGATAATCAGCATAAAACTTAACAATAAAGGAATTCCGACTGGAAAGAAGCGTTTACGCCAAATCGACTTAGGGCTGGCAAAAACAATCAGCAGCAAAGGCGTAAACACAAAAACGCCGATACTGTCGCCAACTCATTTGATAATCCAATTAATGGGGATTTCCGAAGGCTCAAGGACTCCGATCAACGCGAGTGCTGTAACATCTAATGTTGCGGGAATCGAACAACTCACCGGCCCGCCGAATAATAAAAAGAGAATGATATGTTTGTCTTCCAACAAAACACTGGGGAAACCGATCATACGACCGATTAAATATCGACCGGTTAAAGCACTGACCGAGGCACCGATTGCCGAGACTAAAGAAACGGCCAACATATTGTCGTCGAAACCAAATGTTAGAGCGGAAATAAAAAAATTGCCGATAAAGATTCCCGGCCAAACCCGATTGCCAAGAAGTAAAAGCAACCCTAACGCAATACCTGCGGAAGGCCATACCGCACTTGCTGGACCGGGGGGTAAAGTCAATTCGAGGCCAAGTAATCCAAACACAAAATAGAGAAGTCCAACCAGTATCATCAGCGAAACGGATTGCCCAAAATCGGCAAGAGATAAACTACTAGGTCTCATTTTTTTGTTTACAGGACTTGATTTTTTTTTGTTTAATTAAAAAAAGTGTTACGTCTCGGGCCTAACTATTCACGGCGTCTTTTGTAATATGGTACCTAAAAAGCGTTGTAATTATTCATTCCCCTGGCAATTATCGTTCCCACGCTCTGCGTGGGAATGCCTGAGTACCGCTCCAGCGGTACGAGACGCTAGAGCGTCTCAGTCTTCATTCCCACGCTGAAGCCTGGGAACGATAGGGGGGAGACGAATAATTACAAAGGGTTAGATAGTTATAGCTTCGACCGCGAAAAATGTAAGCGTTAATGTACGGATTCAATTAACCCAGTCTTAACATTATTCGAACATAAGCTTTTGAATATTCAAATAAAGTTAATATTATGGCACTACAAATCCATTTTTGGCATGTTTTTTAATCCATATGATTTAATGATATAGACCGTAGGAACTATATTTGTTAAGGCTGGGTTAAGGATTTCGTCTAACGAATATCGTTGCTCTTTTAATTTTAACTCATATCATAAATATCCCCCCTAATCCCTTGAACATCATTAAATTCATCAACGAAGACATCTGGAGAATTCAAGAGCATTCGTTGAATCGCTATGAAGCGTACGGATTGCACGCCTTGAAAATCTTATTGCTATCTGCAAAAGGCTTCATCCGCGACCTTTGTATACTTCGTTCCACGGCTTTAGCTCTTTATACATTACTATCGATTGTACCGGTTTTTGCAATGCTATTCGGCGTCGCAAAGGGCTTCGGTTTCGAACGAATTCTAAAAGAGAAATTGCTGGAGCAAGTCCCGGAACACGATACGATGATCGTGCAATTGATCGGTTTTGCCGAGAACATGCTGGAGAATGCAAAGGGCGGCGTTGTGGCGGGAATCGGGGTGATTTTTTTGTTCTGGACGGTCATCAAGGTTATCGGATTCATTGAAGCATCGTTCAATGCCATCTGGCAAATCGATAGCGACCGGTCGTTGAATCGTAAGCTCAGCGATTACCTGTCCTTGATGTTTCTCGCACCGATACTACTGATAATTTCCAGTAGCATTACGGTTTTTTTGAAAACGCATGTCGGCTGGCTATTAGAGATCATGCATTTACCCGATTTCGGCGCAAATCTGGTATTGCAACTATTAGGATTGTCTCCCCTGGTTATCATGTCGGCGTTATTATCGTTCATATACATTTATATTCCGAATCATAAAGTCAAGCTAAAACCCGGATTAATCGCAGGCATTTTGGCCGCTATTGCCTATCAGACTTTTCAATGGGCTTATCTCACCTTGCAATTCGGAGTTTCGGAATACAATGCAATATACGGCAGTTTTGCGGCCTTGCCGCTATTTATCCTATCGTTACAAATCGGCTGGATGATTGTACTATTCGGCTGCGAAATCGCGTTTTATTTACAAAATTTCACCGAGTTCAAGGAAGATAAAAAATACAGCGAACCGAGCCTAATCATACAAAAGGCCTCGGCATTAAAGATGATGCAATTGATGATTCATGCATTTACCGAAGAAGCGCCACCCTTGACAGAAGGCGAAATCAGTAAACGGCTCAGACTTCCGATTTCAGTTGTTAGAGCGGTATTAATAAAACTGAAAGATGGCGGTATCGTTATCGAGCTAAACCGGGAAGAAGACGAAGAGACGGTATTTCTTCCGGCGGTCGACAGTCACCGGCTTGATGTAGCTCGGGTCATCAAATCGCTGGAAGAGTATGGTCAGCATAAACTCCCGGACATTCAAGGTATCGAAGATTGCTTGAAGTTGATCGAGGAATCCGAAAAGTTACTGGAATCCAGTAAAATCAACACATTAGTCAAGGATATTTAAGTAAAAAATACCTTTTTCTGGCAATCCTGCGGTCTTTTGACTATGATTTCCGAAAATCATCAATATTCTGCTAGGAAATAAAACCTTGTCTACATCCAACGATAAGAGAATTCATCCGCGATTAATCCATCGGGCCCCCGTGCTGGTCATTATTCCCGCTTCAGGCAAAACCGAACGATTACAAATGCAGGATTTTTCGGTCGGAGGTGTATTCATCAATTGTCTCAACGAAACATTGCCGCAAATCGGCGACGAAATACAAATCCAAACCTTGGAAATCGAGGATGCTCCGGTTTTAGACGTCAAAGTCGTAAGAGTCATACCTCAAAAGGGCTTTGCGGTTGAGTTTATGTGAAAACGATAATCCTAAATTCAGCGGTTTATCCATGAAGGACATGAAATTCATAAAGAATTTCAAGAAATAACCTAACGTTCATGAAGGCCTGGCAACCACCCCGGAAAATGAAAGTGGGAGAGGGTGCGGTTACTCGCCCGACAGGACGCCGTGAACCCAGCACCTAAATCCAGCACCTAAATTCCATAGGTCTTTGGCAATGATCAAATGCATGGCTTATTATAGGTGCTGGATGAATTATCCAAGATGATTAACCATGACCAATAGGTTATGGAATTTAGGTGCTGGGTGAATACGTACATGTAAGCTCGAGGGCGGCTATCCCTGCCGCCGACGCCTGCCGATTGAGCAACCGCATCCTTCTCGGAACCGGTATTGCCTCAGCAGAGTTTTGTATATCGAAAAATTAGATAATAAGACTGACTCCATGAATTTTACAGTAAAAATTATCGCTGACCTTTCGGCTGATGAAAATTTATGCGCAACCGAATGACAAGAAATTATATTAACTTCCTATTCTTCATGATCTTCATGGTTAAATGCTTTTTCTAGAATAATCGAAAGTTCCAGCGTTGATGAAATTTAAGTTTCAGAGTCAGTGTTATTCATCGCCTCTCAAACGCAACCAACTTTTTCTGAATAAATGAGGAATCAGTAGATAAAAAGGCATTCTTAACCAATGCGAACGGATATACAGCAACCAACGAGCTAATCCGGTCCACCGGTCGCCGCAGCTGGCATGATTCGGCATCAAAGCTCTCAAATATAAAAAGTCCATGAAGTACCGATGAAAGCGCCCCTTCAAAAAACCCTCAGATTCATGTAACACGTTTTCCGGGATCGGAGTGTCCAATAAAGCGTGGGTATAGCGTAAAGCATAGTAAAGCGGAATGCGTTGATTAAGTTCATCGGCTCTGAGCAGCAATTTATCCCAAAAACCGCTTTTTTCCGAGTGCTGTTGGATCAACGAATCCAAATCACATAAATCCCTGAAACCGTGATCCAATTCGCCCTCATGAAACAAATGGGAAGCACTGTGTAACACCCTGTCTTCCGGAGCCAACACCCAGCAATTTCTATCTACCACCTTCACGCAATTCGACAATAACTTAGCGGAATCGGGAGAATATCGACAGGTTTTAGGCAAGATATTATGGTGAACATCAAGCGTAGTTTGGCGCTTTAAATGCCGCATCGGCGGAATTTCGTGCATCCATTGCCGGTAATATTTTTGATCGTAGGCATCGAGCGTCGTTGTCATCCAGCCGTCTTTGATCAAAGCCCGTTCGACTTCCGGTAACTTGTCTTCGGCAACCAAAATATCGATGTCCGAAAATACCCTACAATGCGCCGCTTGATCATCGGCTAATCGGTAAGCGGCACCTTTCAAATAGACGATAGGAATGTCCAAAAAACTTAAGGCCGACTGAATACACTCTATTTCCCACGTCAACGAAAGTTCAAAACGGTCGGCATGAATCAAGGCCGACTCTAAATGAACTCGCGGTTTGACGGACACGCTATCGAAAATCCCTGCGTCTTTTAACCGCCATGCCAACCGGGCCAACATATCTGCGGCACGGGCTTGACGAATCAGCATTTCCCACTGCGCCGTGTTCAAATCGTCGGCGACGCTAGGTTTAATGTAAACGCGATTCAACACGAATTTCGAAATCGCTTGCATCAGCCGTGAAATCCATCGAAAAGCCTGACGGCTTCATACAAATCGCTATATTCGAAAGTGAAACAATCGCATCGGTCGATGGTGTCGCCCAAGATATCGAAACCCAAAGCACCTAAAACGTTATAGTTAAAACAATCTTCAGCGGCCCGCAACATCGCTTTTCCTTTATCCAGCTCGGTCAACATCGTTTTGGAGCCTTCCCTGTATTTAGGAAATATTAAACGCGAAGGGGTTACAGGTACGGTGCTTAATTCGACGCTTTGTTTCGGAGGTCGCAGGTGCCCGACGCTGCCTTTAGCCGTGTCTTTGACGATCTGTCCGAATACCGCCGATTCGGAAAACCGGCGAATAACATCAATCGACTCGTTTTTAAGACTCACCGGTCGAGGAACCGGATAGAGCAAACCCTCTGCCGTCGAAATCAGAGCCATTTCATCCGACAGTAAACGCCAGCCGCTTAATATCAGCGCCGCACATAAGGTGCTTTTACCGCTACCGGGGCTACCGGGAAAAATAATGGCTTGACCGTTTTTTTCTACAACAGCGGCATGTAGGATGAGAAACTGATTGGAATGATTGGCGATGCACCAATTGAGTCCCCATTCGAATAACGCCGACGCTTGTTCGAAAGGCAGCGGCTTGAATGGAATATGGCCATCGAAAGAGAAAACGACTTGGGGTCGTATAAACCTCCTAAGCAATTGAGGAGGATTTAATGCAACATGAAAATCGGTGAACTGCGCTGCTTCTGTCAGTTCGTATTCGCCGTAAAGATGGATTAAATGACCGGCAAGATGTCCGATAGAGGATGACAAATTGACATTGAAACCGCCGATTTTAAAGGTAAGTCCTGACGGACTGCTCAATTGGCTCTTGAGGCTTGGTTTCGAAATGGATAACAGTTTCAAAGCGCGACGTTTTCGTCCGATGGCAAAAGAAATAAACGATAGCATTCCGATAAGAAAAGATCGAGCGCTTCTTCTAACTCAGCCGACGAATCGAACGCAAACCGTTCCGCAAACATGTCGATGCTTTCCAAACGCGAAACGCGCTTTTTAAAAAACGACTCGAGCAACCAGCCGTAATCATTGTCGAACAGATGGGTTTCCCCGGTCAGTGTGTTATAGACCGCACAGGCATCCGTCCAATATCTAAATTTTAGACGGGATATATTCGACATCTAAGTCCAATCACAATGAAAAAGTCGATGCAAGAAACGATCTGAGATTCGAATAACCCGAAGGAACAGGAATAACCCCCGATGCTAGGCCGATGACTTGGGCAGTGGTCAAAATATACTTATCAACGAATTGAGCATTAAGATAAGCTGCTACGATATGTGCATCATTGGGGTTTGAAACCCCGTTGCATAATATAAGGCGCAATTGGTCGTTATTAGACGCTCCTGACCATATGTTGTCTTGAAAACTTGCGCCTAGATTCCAAGGGCTTGGACTTTCAGAACAATAGGCTTGAAGACCGGAAGCATCAAGCTTGGTATTGAGCAAACGGCCGTAGATAAGTCCTTCCGTACCTTTAAAGATATACTCGGTTCTCTGGTTTTCTTCACCTGTTCCGAAAGTTTCTCCTGGCACCGTACTTTCAGCGGGATCCGCCCAATAACTGATTGGATGTCCTGTAGCACAACTACCGGGTCCGGTCTGCGATATATTACCGGAAAGCTGCTGAGATATACACTGAGCACCGAATACCGGCCGGCTGGCGAGGGTTGCGAGAACGGGCGTTACGAGACCGGCTTTGCCGATAAACCGTCTTTTTTTATCAATCTGCTGCTGTAATTCAGGATTGTTTTCTTGATTTTTCATGGTGCACCTTCATTCAAAAAATTGAAAAGGGAACAAATCTTCGCGGACTCTAACAGAATTTTCAGCTGTAGTACACTGGACAAAAGTACATATCAATTTAATACCTTAAAAAAATTAAATCATGAAATATAGCCAATATCCGTTCTGTTTAGCCGTTTCGCATAAACGCTTCGAACATGAGCAAGGACCAAAGCGTAGTGCTGTTATCCCGTAGCCCGCTTTGATGCTGATCCAGCATCTTTTCAATAACACTTTGCTCGAACAATCCGGAATCCAGCATAGTATTTCCGAGTAAGGCGGACCTCACTTTTTCTTTCAAAGGACCTCTAAACCAACTTGCCAACGGAACCGCAAAACCCATTTTCGAGCGATACAAAATATCGTCCGGCAAATAATTCTCTAAAGACTTTTTAAAAATATATTTGCCTTCGCGGCCCTTCAATTTTAAATCCGGTTGAAGACTTGCAAACCACTCGACCAGCTTATGATCGAGCAACGGTACGCGGACTTCAAGCGCGTGCGCCATGCTGGCGCGGTCGACCTTGGTCAAGATATCGCCGGGCAAGTAGGTTTTGATATCGAGATATTGTACTAGCGACTGAGCGTCATAGCTAGCGGCATTTTTGGCATGCCGTCTGAATACCTCGACCGCTTGATAGCCTTGTAGTTCTTGTTTCAAGTTTTGGCTAAACAAGGCGTTACGAATTTCGTTCGAATTGACCGAAACGCTGTGAAAGTAGCCTTCGAGCGAATCGCGCGCGATCGATTCGAAGGTCGACTTGGCCCTGAAGATTTTCGGCGCCCAATCGGCTTTAGGATAGGTTCTCCCTAAAAAACCGAACAGCGGTTTGCGCAATCCATCGGACATGATATGCCGCATACGGTCTTCGTAAGTATGCCAACGGTAACGCCGGTAACCAGCCAGGTTTTCGTCGCCGCCGTCGCCCGAAAGAACCACCGTCACTTGCTTCTTCGCCAATTCGCAGACGCGATAAGTCGGTAGCGCGGAACTGTCGGCATAGGGTTCGTCGTAAAGTCCGGCCAGACGATCGATCAAATGAAAATCGTCCGGATCGACTTGTTCGACGCGGTGAGCCGTATGGTAGCGTTCGGCAACCAACTGCGCATATTTCGATTCATTGAAGGCCGGATCGCCGAACGAGATCGAGCAGGTATTGACCGGTTGTTCGGAAAGACCGGCCATCATCGCGACGACGCCGCTCGAATCGACGCCACCCGACAAAAACGCGCCGAGAGGCACATCGGCAACCATTCTAATGTCGACCGCTTCGCGAAAACGCTCAATCAGTTCTTCGGCAGTTTCTTGTTCGCTTTTAACCTGCCTGACGCCGAATTCGACATTCCAATATTGCACGGGCCGGTATTCTTGTTGACCCCGCTTGATCGTTAGCTTGAATCCGGGCTCGAGTTTGTGAACGTTTTTGTAGATCGTTTTCGGATCGGGGATATAGCCGAAGCCGAAATAATCTTCGACCGCCGTAGCATCGAGCTCTCTCGGTAATTGCGGGTGGACTTTCAGCGCTTTCAGTTCCGAACCGAATATAAACTGTCCGTTCGGCAATTCGGCGTAATACAAAGGCTTTATGCCTAAGCGGTCGCGCGCTAGAAACAAAGTTTCTTTCGCCCTATCCCAAATCGCGAATGCGAACATGCCTCGCAAACGGTCCACGCAAGACTCGCCCCATGCCTGCCAACCGATCAGGATCACTTCGGTATCGCAATGCGTCTTGAAGGTATAGCCCAGTCCTTCGAGTTCTTTGCGCAATTCGGGAAAATTATAGACTTCGCCGTTGTAAGTCAATACGACATTGCCGTCTTGACTGTGCATCGGTTGCTGTCCGCTCGAAAGATCGATGATCGACAAACGCCGATGACCGAATCCCAAGCCGGGTTCGGTATGCAAACCGCCTTCGTCAGGGCCACGATGATATTGCACCTCGTTCATCCGTCCCAGCAACTCGCGGTCGATTTCGCGTTTTTCCTTTAGATCAAAAATGCCGACGATTCCACACATAGTATTTTCCGGAAAAATAAAAACTCTTGAATTGAGCGTGTCACTGTAATGAATCGTACACGCTCAGATAATTTTTAACCATCGCATCGATAGAAAAAGCTTGCAAGGCCCGTTCGCGACCTTTGCTGCCGTGCTCGATACATAGCTTCGAATCGCCGATATAGTCGCTTAGCCTACCCGCTAACTCGGACGGATTTTGTCTTTCAACTAAAAACCCGGTTTTGCCGTGTTCTACGAGCTCGGGGTTGCCGCCGACGCGTGTTGCGATCACCGGCAAACCGCTCGCCATCGCCTCGAGTATCGTATTCGAAATGCCTTCGGCCTGGGACGGCAAGACGAAAACATCGAAACCGCGCATCAGTTCGGCAACGTCGCTTCGTTCGCCAGGCAGCCAGGCCTGATCGAGCAAATCGTTTTCAACCAACAATTGCCTCACTTCTGTACGTAACGGCCCTTCGCCGATCATGACCAATCCGACCGCATTTTTAGATTCGGAATGTCGCTTCAGCAATTCGACAAAAGCCCGCGCCAACGTCATTTGATCCTTAACCCCGTGCATGCGGCCGACCGTGCCGATGATCAACCTTTTTTCGGCATCGGGCCAGGGACAATCGCCGACAACGACTTTCGGACGTGCCGGCTGAAAGCGCTCGGTATCGACGCCGTTACAGATGCGCCGGATTTTCGAGTCGGGAATACCGACTTTTTCGCGCAGATAATTGTCGAGATGGCCGGAAAGCGGAATGAAGCGATCGATTATCAATCCCAGCATGCGCCGCAATAATCGATATTTTTTGTTGCTGCCGTCCGGGTCGAACACATCCCAGCCGTGCTCGCCATGCACTCTATGTTTGACGCCGGCCAACAGCGCCGGAACCTGATATTCGATCGCGGCGAGATTGCGCGTATGTACGATCGCCGGCTTGATTTGTTTGAGCAAACGATACATTTTCACGAATGACTGCCAGTCCTGCCCTTCCCGTTTGTTCAATTCGTAAATTTCGACGTCTTTCCGCTGCAAGCGATTTTTGAAATCAGTGCTGTTTTTCAGGCAAATGATGACATGCCGGTAGCGATCGGACGGCATGCGATTAATCAAATTCACCAAACCATTCTCCAATCCGCCGACGCCGAGGCTGTAGATGATGTGGGCGATTAGGGGGGGCGTTTGATTTAGGGGCATATGTTTAAGGTTAGCGGTTAGCGGTTAGCGGTTAGCGGTTAGCGGTTAGCGGTTAGCGGTTAGCGGGATTTTGAAACTAATATTAGCCTTGTCAAGTAAAAATGCCCATTTACTAACTGTTTACCACTCTCTTCTCCCCCTGCTCACCGCTTACTACTATCTATCTTCTGTTTATGAAACTTATGAAGTCCTGAGACTAATTTTGATGTTCTGGTTAACATATCTTCAAGCACCTGATCCGATGAGGCAAAACCAAGATCAAGTGCAAGAAGATATTGTGTTTCCAATTCGCTCAAAGAACCTTTGGTTATGCTCAAAAAATGGACAATCTCGCGCGATCCCGTTCTTCCAGCACCTTCAGCAATGTTGGATGGAATGGAAATTGCCGCCCGCCTAATTTGCGGCTGTAAACCATACTTTTCTTCGATTGGAAAATCTTGAGACCAGAGATATACCAACTTTACTAAATGCATTGCCGATTGCCATGCTTGCAATTGGTAATGTGGTTTGTAGTCCCTCTCAGCTTCACCCATCTATACCGCTCACTGCTCACTGCTCACTGCTCACTGCTCACTGCTCACTGCTCACTGCTCACTGCTCACTAAAAATTATAGTAACTCCCATACCACTCAACAAACCGCGCTATCCCAACTTCAATCGGCGTTCCTGGCTTATAGCCGACATCTTGCACCAGCGCTTCGACATCGGCATAGGTGTCGGGGACGTCGCCGGGTTGCAGCGGCAGTAATTCTTTTTCGGCGGTCTTGCCCAAGCACTGTTCCAATACTTCGATATATTTCATCAACTCGACAGGACTTTGATTCCCGATGTTGTAAACCCGCCATGGGGCGCGGCTAGTTCCGGGGTCGGGTTTCGCGCCGGTCCAATCCGGGTTAGGTTGAGCAATATTATCAAGTGTCCGGATCACGCCTTCGACAATGTCGTCGATGTAGGTGAAATCGCGGCGATGCTTACCGTAATTGAAAACTTGGATTTTTTCGCCATTTAGTATGGCTTTGGTAAACAAAAACAAAGCCATATCAGGCCGCCCCCAAGGCCCGTATACGGTAAAGAATCGTAATCCGGTCGTTGGCAGGTTATAGAGATTGCTATAGGTATGCGCCATCAGTTCGTTGGCTTTTTTCGAAGCCGCATAAAGACTCAACGGATGATCGACATTGTCGTGAACCGAAAACGGCATGCTTTCGTTCGCACCGTATACCGAACTGCTCGATGCATAGACCAAATGTTCGACACCGTAATGCCGGCAGCCTTCCAAAATGTTGATGAAGCCGACGATATTGCTGTCGATGTAAGCATGCGGGTTTTCGATCGAATAGCGCACGCCGGCTTGCGCGGCTAAATTGACGACGCGCTCCGGACGATGCTCTTTGAATACCTGTTCAATGCTATCCCGGTCGGCCAAGTCGGCTCGGATATCGGTATAATGCTCATGATCGAGTATTCGCGCCAAGCGTGACTTTTTCAGATTGACATCGTAATAGTCGTTTAGATTGTCGATTCCGATGACTTCATCGCCTCTTTCGAGCAGACGCAAAGCCAAATGATTGCCGATAAAACCGGCGGTTCCAGTTACCAGTATTTTCATAAATTACAAACGTGCGTCAGTCAGTTCGGCCGGAAAAACGTATTTCAAATCGTAAATTACCGAGTCTTTTTTACCCATCGCCTTGATTGAAGCGATATCCATTCGCTTGAATTGCTCATGCGCTACGGCCAAGAGCATCGCATCGTAACGCCCGTCTTCCGGCTTGTCGATGGTTGTTATGCCGTATTCCTCAAACGCTTCGGCCGGATCGATCCAAGGATCGTAAACATGCACGTTAACGCCGTAACTTTGCAGTTCTTTGACGATATCGACGACACGGGTATTGCGTAAATCGGGGCAATTCTCCTTGAACGTCAAACCCATGATCAGCACATCGGAATCTTTGATATGGATGCGTTTTTGGAGCATCAATTTGATTAATTGCGACACGACATATTCGCCCATGCCGTCATTGATACGGCGTCCCGACAAAATGACTTCGGGATTGTAGCCGATCGCTTGGGCCTTATGAGTCAAGTAATAAGGGTCGACACCAATACAATGTCCGCCGACCAATCCGGGCCGGAACGGTAAAAAATTCCATTTGGTGCCGGCAGCCAACAACACTTCTTCGGTATCGATGCCGAGTTTATTGAAGATGATCGCTAATTCATTGATCAATGCGATATTCAGGTCGCGTTGCGTATTCTCGATGACTTTGGCCGCTTCGGCGACTTTAATACTACTGGCCTTGTGCGTGCCGGCCGTGATGATGCTTTGATAAAGCCGGTCGATGCGGTCGGCGATTTCGGGAGTCGAACCGGAGGTCACTTTGAGAATATTGGTGACTCGGTGTTCTTTGTCGCCGGGATTAATCCGTTCCGGGCTGTAGCCGGCAAAGAAATCTTGGTTGAATGTCAACCCCGATATTTTTTCCAGAATCGGCACGCAAACTTCCTCGGTCGCGCCGGGGTAAACGGTCGATTCGTAAATAACGATATCGTTAGGTTTAATCAGCCCGCCTAGCAGGGCGCTGGCTTTTTCCAATGGAGTCAAATCGGGCTGTTTATATTCATTGATCGGTGTTGGCACCGTAACAATGTAAATATTGCAGGCTTTGATTTCCTCGGCCGATGAGGTATAAGTCAAATGAACGGCTTCTTTTAATTCTTCCTCGTCGACTTCAAGCGTGTGATCGCTCCCGTTTTGCAACTCTTTGATACGCTCTGCATTGATATCGAAACCGATTGTCGGGTATTTCTTCCCGAATTCGACGGCTAAGGGCAGACCGACATAACCGAGACCGATCATTCCCAACTTGGCATTTTCTAACATAGGTTTTTATTCCTTTTTCTAAAACTCGAATATTAAATATTTCTAAACAGCAAAACGTTACCAAAGACGATTCTTAATAAAGCTCACTTTTCTAATTTTTGATAAAGCTTAGCAGAGCGTAATTTAATTTTAAGCGCGATTTATTACAGTTTCGTAATTTTTTCGACTACTTAAACCAATCGAGCCGGCATCCTTTATTTTATTGAATTCGCTAGGGGAACTTACAAGCAATTTATGAACTCATAATGTTCGACGCTATGTAAGGAGATACCTCATGAATAGTAATGAAACCGATAATAATAAAAACAACGCCGAAAAAATGGAAAAGCTCAAAAACCTAACCGGCATCGTCTATTTATGTCAAGTCCTGGCATTCGGTTTTGCGGGCTTGCCTATTTTCATCGGTGTCGCGATTAACTTCATTAAACGAAACGATGTTCGGGGCACTTGGTTGGAATCTCATTTCGACTGGCAAATCAAAACCGCTTGGGTCGCTGTCGCATTGTTAGCGGCAAGCGGATTGACGTTTGCGATGGGCTTGGGTTGGTTTTTATTGCTATTTGCCGTGTTGTGGCTGGTTTACCGAATAGCCTTGGGCTGGCATACCCTATTCGATAATAAACCGATGGTTCCCAAAAATTTCAAATAAACCAGCGCATTCGCCCAAACAGCAACACTCAAGCCCATCGACTTCTGAGTTTATCGCGATTCAATGCCAGCCATTGAATCGCAACGATCGGAATCCCCGAGTTAATTTTACCCTGCTCCATGAGCCGATAAGCCTCATCGAAACTCACGACCGAAACCCGAATATCCTCCTGCTCATGATCTAAACCATGAATTCCGCCGACGCCGGTACTATCGATTCTGCCGCAATAAAGGCTAAGCCACTCCGACGAACCGCCGGGAGTCGTGTAAAACGCATTGATCGGCAGTAATTCCAGAATCTCGCAGCCGGCTTCTTCGATCGCCTCTCGGTAAGCGACTTCCTCCGGCGATTCGCCCTCCTCGACCGCTCCTGCAACGATTTCCAACAACCAAGGGGTTTCCGGCCTTAAAATCGCACCGACCCTGAATTGTTCGATCAAAACAACGGTATCTTTGACCGGGTCGTATAACAAGACCGCGACACAAGAACCGCGTCTGAATAATTCGCGTTCGATTTCCGGGCTCCAACCGCCGGCGAATAAACGATGTTTAAGCCGGTATTTTTCCAACCGGAAAAAACCGTGATAAACCTCATACTTATCGAGAACTTTAAAATCCTTAGGAACAAACATGAAATAACCTCGACAAATGTAGGAAGGGGGTTCGGTGGCTCGATTGACAGGTGTCGGCGGCAGGGCAGATTTTTGCTCCTGCAAAATCTGCATTCATGCCATCCATGGCAATCAGATTCCGCCGCCAAGCATGGACGTATTCACGGCGCCCTGTCAAGCGAGTCACCGAACCGCCACAAAGCGTAATGCTTGTAGAAATTATTTTGTGCATATTCCTTATCTATATTATTTTTGATAGGTTACCTTATAAATAACACCTAAGTTATCGTCGGAAATCAACAAACTACCGTCCGGCATTTCCAGGATATCGACCGGACGCCCCAAAACCTCATCGGACGATGTTAGCCAACCGGAAATGAAGGAATGTTCGGATACAGGCCTGCCGTTTTTAAATTTGACCAAGGCGATGCGATAACCGTGAGGCTGACTCCGATTCCATGAACCGTGTTGGGCAACGAATAGCTGTTGTTTAAAGCGTTCGGGAAATTGATCGCCTCGATAAAAACGCATACCCAATGGCGCTTTATGAGCCTTGAATTGCCATGCAGGAGCGACAAATTCCTCGCAGCTTCGTTGCTTGCCGAATTCCGGGTCGGCAATAGTGCCGCCGTGGCAATAAGGAAAGCCGAAGTGCTGACCGGACTCCGTCCATTGATTCAATTCATCGGGCGGAATATCGTCCCCCATTAGATCGCGGCCGTTTTCGGTAAAGAACAGCGTATTCGTTCCGGGCTGCCAATCGAAACCGACGGTATTTCTTATCCCATGCGCTAAAATTTCAAGATCGGAACCGTCGGGGTTCAAGCGAATCAAGGTTGCATAGATTTTTTTATCCGGCTCGCAAACATTGCAGGGCGCACCGACCGCGGTATAGAGCTTGCCGTCCGGGCCGAAACGTAAATATTTCCAGCCGTGATGCCGATCGGAAGGTAAACCGTCGAAGACCGCGACTGGTTTAGGCGGGTTCGCCAAATTATCGATGATATTGTCGAAACGGATAATCCGGTTGACTTCCGCAACATATAGCGAACCGTTCTGAAACGCCACGCCGTTAGGCATGTATAAATCGGTCGCGATGACATAGCGTTTGTCGGCCTTACCATCGCCATTAGTGTCTTGAACCGCATAAACGGCGCCTTGTTGACGGCTCCCGACAAAAATAACGCCTTTTTCGCCTTGCGCCAATGAACGGGCATTCGGAAGATTCTCGGCAAATAATGAAATGGAAAAACCGATCGGCAGCTGTAATTTTTTTAAAACTTCATTGACACTTGCGGCATGAACCGGACACGCTAGAATTAGCGATAGCATAAAAAAGATTTTGGCTTTCATACAGAGGCCTCCAACGAATAAACTTTTCGGTATGGTAACACTCTAAAAAGCGCTTGAAATAAAAAAATTATCCCTTATATCGTAATCAACATTTAATAAACTAAAGGTAATACACTTATGATGCGTATACTTCTTTTTTTAGCAACCAATGCCGCCATATTGGTCGTTATCAGCGTTATCTTTAATATTTTCGGCATCAGCGGCGTACTGGATGCCCAAGGTGTCGACCTTAATCTAAACGCCTTACTGCTGATGTCGGCTATTATAGGCGTCACCGGCTCGGCGATCTCATTGGCGATATCCAAATGGTCGGCTAAGAGCGCGATGGGCGTGCATGTCATCGAACATCCGCAAAATCAAACCGAAAAATGGTTAATCGATGTTGTCGCTCGTCAAGCGAGAGCGGCCGGTATCGGCATGCCGGAAGTCGGCATTTTCCAAACACCGGACCCGAATGCATTTGCGACCGGCATGAATAAAAACAACGCCTTGGTTGCAGTAAGCACGGGTTTGCTCCAAAGCATGAGCGCCGAAGAAGTTGAAGCGGTTCTCGGCCACGAAATCAGTCACGTTGCCAACGGCGACATGGTCACGATGGCTTTGATGCAAGGTGTGGTGAATACCTTCGTGTATTTCTTCGCGACGGTGATCGGCCATACGGTCGACCGAGTCGTGTTCAAAACCGAACGCGGTTACGGTCCGGCTTATTACATCACGCAGATGATCATGCAAATCGTGTTGTCGATCTTGGCATCGATGCTGGTCATGTGGTTCTCGCGTTACCGCGAATACCGTGCCGATGCGGGTGGAGCTAAATTGGCCGGGCGCGACAAAATGATCAATGCGCTACGGGCCTTGCAACGGGCACATGAACCCGAAGAACTGCCGGGACAATTGGCCGCATTCGGTATTCACGGCAGCCGCATGCACCGTTTGTTCATGAGCCATCCGCCTTTGGAAGAACGTATCGCGGCTTTGCAAAATAGCCGTTAACCAGAAACAGACAGACTATCGGGCCAGTCTGCTGGCCCGATACCTTTCGATGACCCAATCGATTTTCATACGTTTCAGGCTCAACCTGAGCTACGATCAATACCTCGGCGTCTATCAAGGCCTGGTCAAAACCATATCGGTCATTGCCGACGACGGACGACGCATTCAATTTCCTGCCGGCAACATCCAGTCTTTTTTGACTCGGCAAGGTATTCACGGATATTTCGAAATGGAACTGACGCCGCAAAACAAATTCGTCGGGATCAAGAAGTTATTCAATTAACTTCTTATTATCCTGAATTCGGCAGTTTAACCATGAAGCACATGAAGTTCATGAAGGATTCCAAGAACTTACCAAATCCTTCTCGCTAACCTTTTTGGTGAGCGAAAGTTCTATACAAACGCGTAATAAGCTATTGAATTAACTTCCTATTCTTCATGATCTTCATGGTGAAATGCTTTTTCTAGGATTATGTAACTATCCCCCGGCAATTTCGGTTTCTCAATCGACCTGAACGACTTTAATTTCAGCGACATCCTCGAAAAACCTTTCGATTTTTTTAATATCCGAGTGCCAATAATTCGGGATGCGCACCAATCGTCATCAAGGTTACGATGTCCTGCTTGTCCACGTAAATCGTCTAAGCTATTCACCGACCAGTTCGATAACTTGTGTTTCTCCTCGTTCGTCGGTCGCGACGGACAGCAGTGAAAAACCCAAATCCGCATTGGTCATATTACTCCCTTTATACTCAAAAAACAGCTAACTTTATGAAGGTATGGGGTGTGGCTAGCGAGGATGTCGGCAGCAGGGATTGCTGCCGTCAAGCCCCCATGGATGGGTTCACGGCGGTCCTCGATAGACACACCCCATACCTTTTATTCTTGTACGGTTTTTCAATCAAAAGGGAGTAGGCGATAGAGATTATTCACTGCTCTGCCCTTCTAACGCGGACAATGCATCTAAAGTATTCACGTTGACAAAAACCTCGGAGTCGTCGCTAAAATCGACCTGAATCATTCGATGCTTCATCAACCAACGGTCGATCTTACGCTCGCCGCTGCCTAGATAATTTTTCAAACTGGATTCGAGCGTTGTTTTGATGGCCAAAAACACCGGGTGTAAGCGCTCGCCATCAAAGGCAACGGCGACATCGATATCGGGGTTAAGACCTGCTTTTAACAATCTATGCAAATGATCGGTCGTAATTAATGGCGAATCGCAAGGCAATACCAACAATAGTCCGGCACCGGAATATGTCATCGCGGAAAGAATGCCGGCCAAGGGACCTTCAAAATTACCGTTCTGATCGGATACGACCGGCAAACCGAATTGTCTATAGGCGTCGAGATTGCGATTGGCATTGATAATGACTTGGTCGACCAGCGGCTTAATTGAATCGATCGCATAGGCGACCATTGGCCTTCGACGAAACAACACCAGACCCTTATCTTGGTTATTCATGCGTCGGGCGAGTCCGCCGGCCAAAATAACGCCGGTCACTTTTGTTGGATTGCTCATGATGTTAAGCTGTTAATAGTGAATGGGAATTAAACTGTATGACAAGATTGACCGTTATTTTCGCAAGCCTGATGATTATTACAAGCTGCAACACCGCGCATAAAAACGGTGAATTCATCGAATATTACCGGGTCGAAACGCTCAAACCTTACGATGACGTGCTGGCGGAGATCAAAATCGCCATTGCAGAACATAATTTACGAATTACCGCACATAGTCGTATCGGAAAAGTGATCAGAGATCGAGGAACGGTAAATTTTCCGGATTACGATACATTACAATTTTGTAATCTGACTCACGCCGAAACGCTATTGACTCTGTCGCCCCATGCGGTCAAACATATGCCTTGCAATGTCGTGCTCTATGCATTTGAGGGTAAAACAGTCGTCAGTACGCATTTATTGCCTATCGACACAGGTAATCCAGAACTCGATGCATTTTCTGTTAAAATGAACGACATGCTCAAACAAATTGTCGATTTTGCCGCCGAAGAATAGTTTATCGACCACGCTTTTGTTAACCCAGCGTTAATATTTACCGAGCATAAGCCATTGAATATTAAGACTATGAAAAGCTTTTTTGGCACGTTGTTTAATTTTTATGCTTCAATAACTTAGACCATAGGCACTACATTTGTTAAGACTAGGTTAAGAGCATTTTTTTGTAACTATTTAGTCCACCGGCAATTATCGTTCCCACGCTCTGCGTGAGAATGCCTGAGAGAGACGCTAGAGCGTCTCGGTCTTCATTCCCACGCGGGAGCAGTGGAATGATAGGGGGAATTTGAATAGTTACTATTTTTCACTTTATCAAATCAGGAACTAGAGACCTTCGCATGAATATCAAACTTCTAATCGGTTCAGTCTTTCTCTCCGCTCTAGCCGGCTGTAGTACAACTCAAGAAAAACTCGATGAAGACGCACCTTTCGTCAGCGATTTTCCGACTCAGGAACGCGTCGATTATGTGCTGAGTTGTATCGCTCAGAAAGGCGGATTGACTTACATTACCCAATACGGCTGCGGATGCAAAATAGACAAAATTGCTGAAAAAATGAGTTTTGCCGATTACGATCAAGCTAGAACCTTCGGTTTTATGCGTAAAACACCGGGCGAGGCCGGCGGCGTATTCCGCGACCCGCCGGAAGCCAAACGATTGAGGAAGCTGATGGAAGAAGCCGAGGCTTATGCCGAAAAAAGTTGTTTCGTGAAATAACACCTTCACGATTCGCCGATGATAAGAAGCTTTTGACGAATCGGATGAGCTCAGACAAAGGAGGCTGTTTATGCCTGCTGTACTCAATAAGAAGTATTATACCCAAGAAGAATATTTAGCGATCGAACGTCAAGCGCATATCAAAAGCGAATTCGTCGACGGCGAAATGTTTGCGATGACCGGCGCAAGCCGCGAACATAATCTGATTAATATCAATATTGCGAGCGAGCTAAGAGCTCAACTCAAAAACCGCTCCTGCGAGGCTTACGTCAATGACATGCGGGTCAAGGCTAAAAAGGCGCGCAGCTATCATTATCCGGATATCGCGGTAGTTTGCGGCACGCCGCAATTCGAAGACAACAATGTCGATACATTGATCAACCCGTCGGTTGTTATCGAGGTGTTATCGCTTTCTACCGAAGCCTACGATAGAGGCGCTAAATTTTCGCATTACCGCAAAATCGAATCGCTTCGCGAATATCTGTTGGTCGCTCAAGACCAGCCGCTGATCGAGCGCTATGTCCGGCAAGGCGACGCTTGGCTTTTGACCGAAACCGCCGGCCTTGATGCAAGCGTTCACCTGGAAAGCATCGACTGCGTGTTAAGCCTAAAAGAAATTTACGACAAAGTCGCTTTCGAATCCGATCCAAGCAGCTAAACGAAACCAAGCCATGTCGGCTTTGGTTTCGCCAATCCCGGTCATATACTGTTTTACGGTTTTACAGCCAAAGTTTCGGTAAAACTTTGACCGGCTTTACAGTTCGCACGACTGGTCGGACTTTGACAAGACATATCGGAAAATTCCGCTTTCAAAATGCCGCTCTTTTCCGGTATGAAATAAAACCGGAAATTCGGATCGGCACTGATCGCGATATCGGTTTTCGCCGTCAGGATCGGCTTGTCATTGAATGACACATTAACCTGATTGACAAAATGCGATTTTTTGACAAAGCGCGTCACTTGATCCATCTGCATGCCGGTGATGTTGGGATGGCTAATGAATAATTGCGCCTCATTCGCTTCACCCGGCTTGATATTATCGGCCAATCTGAACTTGGCTTTGCCGAGCCGTTGCATTGCCGCATCCAAATCCGCTCCAATCGGTGCCGAACAGCCGCCGCTGGCCTTGACGAATTTCTTGGTCATATAGAGCTGGCCGTCGCTCGTTTCGGCGATCGCGCGAACAAAGCTATAGGTATTGACACGAACTCTCATTGCTAAATCCGCTTTACCGCTATCGGGAGTGAATTCAAATTCGCCGACATAAGGAAAAGGATTCTTGTCTGCCAGCACCAAAATCTTTTTGATGTATCTGTCGTTGGTTTGCGGAATTTTACTAACGATTTTCAACGGCACCAATGCGGGGTCTTCGGCTCGATAAGGCGCATCGAGTTCAATCACGGCATCGGATTCGATAATCGTGCGCCCGGCGAAAAATTGATCTTTCAATTGCGAAGTCCAGGCCGACTCGTCTTCGGCAGCCAAAGCCCCATTTGCTATTAAAGCCAAGCAGAGGGCCCCAATTATTTTATTTATCATTTTGTTTCTCCTGTTAGGTAAATTAATGGGTTAGGAATATGCACAAATTTACTTCTACAAGTTTTAGGCACTGTGGAGGTTCGGCGACTCGCTTGACAGGACGCCGTGAATACATCCATGTAGGCTCGACGGCGGCTATCCCTGCCGCCGACGCCTGTCAATCGAGCCACCGAACCCCCTTCAGCATTTGTCGAAGTTATTTCATGCTTGTTCCTTAATAAACGAAATATCAATCTTCCCATTCCAATTCGGCAAACGCCGCCGTGACATTTTTTTTATGAAATTCGTCGAACAACTGCCATTGGCCTTTAAATTCATAACCGACCTGCTCGATCGCATCTTCGATAAATTTTCCGTTTCTAATCATTTTACGAATCTCGGTCAATAAAGTTCCGAGATAACGTTTTTGCGACTCGAGACTCTTAGGCCAATCCGTGACTACCGGCCCGTGCCCGGGAATGACCTGCTTGAATGACTTTTTTTCTAATTCCGTAAGTTCCGCCAACCAACCTTTTAAACTGCCGTCGAGAGTCGGCAAATGCCCGATAAAAAACAAATCGCCGAGCCATAAGGTATCGGTCTTCCGGTCGTAGATGCTCAAGTCGTTATCGGTATGCGCGGTAGGATGCGCGGTCAACAGCAATTCCCGCCCTCCCAGATCCAAGAGCAACGCTTTTTCAACCTCTATATCGGGCGGAATGATATGTTCGGCGGACAATGCCATACCAATCTGGTCTTCGGCTTTATCGATATAGAATTGCCCACGCGCGGCCATCGCTCTGGCTAGTTTATGATGTCCGACAAATTGAGTGCCCGGTTCCTTAAATGCGATATTGCCGAAAATATGATCGGGATGAACATGGGTATTAATCACATAACAAATTGGTTTACCGGTCGTTTTGGCAATCGCGCGCTTGAGCGATTTTCCTTCTTCCGGATTACCGCCGGTATCGATCACCGCGACGCAGCGTTCGCCGACTATGAAGCCGATATTAGCGATCGCACCGTGATTCTTGTGATCGGGCCATTCATGCTTGCCTTGATGCACATAAATACCATCAGCGACTTGCTCAATGCTCAACACGACGCCGGCATGGGTCGCTACACAAAAAAACGACGAAATGACAATAATCAAATAACGCAAAACAAACTCCTAAAATCAATATTTCATCGCGCGGAGGCCCATGGGCACAGAGAGTCGTGCGGATATACCCATCGCAGATCAAAATTCGGCACCAGGGTGTCCGTCAAAGGACGCCGTGAATACATCCCTGTAGGCTCTATGCCAGCTCCATGCTGGCAAAGCCTTTGCCGCACACCCTGGCGCCTCCTCAGGCACTGCCGAAATTTGAAGTGCGAAAGGTATAGAGTATGCTTTCCATGGCCGTAAGCCAATTTCCGATTTTAGTTTCATGCTCTAAAGTTTGAGCCGTAATTAAATTCTAAATCTCTGCGCCCCAGTCCCTCTGAGCGAGTTATTACAAAGTATCAACCCTCATAAACACAAATCCAAAAAAGCCTGTGTGGCTCTGGATCGTATCGCCTTTTTCGGAGCGATGATCTTAAGCTGCCAGATTAAACCGGTCGGTGCATTGAGCCTTTTCGCGACCAAACCCTGCCGCTCGTTTCGCAAGGCTTGCGACGAGGCAAAGCCAATTCCCAAGCCCGCGCGCACCGCTTCTTTGATACCCGAGACACCGGTCACTTCAATGGAGATTTTGGGTTGTATTCCCGCCGACGCTAACCACATTTCCACGGCTTGCCGAGCGCCTGAGCCCGGCTCTCGCCATATTACCTGATGCGTCGTGAACACATCCAACGGCACAAACTCTGGATTATCACGGGCAACTTGATGGTCTTCGGGCAAAACTAAAACAATCTCGTCTTCCTGCCAATTGATAACCTGATAATTGCCGGGCAGTTCCTGATCATGCACCGGACCTTCGATAAAGCCTAAATCCAAATCTTCGAGGTTTCGAATAATTTCATCGGTATCGCCGGTCTTCATTCTGACATTTACTCCGGCATGCAATGTTTGCAATTGGACTAGATATTGCGGCAAATAAAAACTGGCAATTGTCGTCGTCGAACCGAGTCTTAGAGTTCCGGCATTAATTTGTTGCAAGCAACGAACATACTCGTCGGCCTGATTGAAGATATCGGTCATTTGCTGCGCATATTCCAATAAACCTTGTCCCGCAGGTGTCAACTCGATCTGATAACCTTTACGGAAATACAAAGGTTCTCCGATTTGATTTTGCAGTAATTTTAATTGCCCCGAAACTGCCGGCTGCCCCAAATGCAGATACTCCGCAGCTTGCGTGATACTTTTAAAACGAGCCACTACAGCAAAGGTCAACAAATGTGTTGGATTCATAAATTACTGAATAATCATGCTAAATAACGTTATCGCAAAATCATTTTAACGACTCGTTCAACTTTCACAAAAGGCTTTATCAGCATTTCTGATGATTTTACTCAAAAATGATGAGTTGTAACCTATATCATAGCTAGGTTAAAGTGCTCAAACTGAGCATGAAGCAGAACATCCGACAACATCGCGAACTCCTTGTATACCTTTCGCACTTCAAATTTCGGCAGTGCCTAAGGAGGCGCCGGGGTGCTCGGCAAAGGCTTTTTTGATATCCGATGAGTATATACCTTTGATATTCATCACCGGTCGTCAACTCGAGCACTGGCACACCGGCAGCATGACGCGACATTCAGCGACACAGAACTCGATCGAACCCGACCCGGTCGTTAGCGTGCATCCGCTGGATTTGGAAAAACTTGGTGTCGAACCGGGAGGCTCCATTACGGTCGAATCGCGGTGCGACAAACTCAGCGCCTATGCCCGTGCCGAACTGGACATACAGCAAGGGACCGTTTTCATGGTATTCTGCTATCAGGCGAGACACCGAATAAGCGAATAAACTAAGGTCTCACCTTTCTCCCCGGCTTCGCGCCGGGGGGGGGGCTTGTAAACGCATAACCAAAGAAATCGACATGAAAATCCAATTCAAATTGATCTCAGCGTTTTTAACCATTGCCCTCGCGGCTTGCTCGGGTTCGGAACAGCAAACTGACGCCTCTCAACAATCAAAGCTACTCGAAACGCAAACCAAAGCACTTGAGGATGCTAAAAAGATAGAATCTTTGCTGCAGGAAAACGCCGACCGAAGAAAGGAGCATATGGAGCAAGAAGGGATTTGAATGTATCGACTCCCTCGGAAGACCGTGAAGCGGGCAACGAACTGTGATCACAACTCGCAATCGAAAAAAAGAAGGAGGGCTTATCTTTGCAAAGCGTAAGCTTGGAGCACCGGTTTCTCAAGCTGGGGAGGCTGTGAAAGTATTGGCGATGGCATCATAAACAATCAATTCACCATGAAGAACAGCGCTAAAAAATCAACAAATTCAATCTTCAAATTACTTGATGCTCTTCATGGTTAAGTGCTTTTTCTAAAATGATTATGTTAGGATTTCGTGATAAATAACGTCCTGGAACAATGAGCCTTGTTGAGGGTTCGGTCACTCGCTTGGCAGGACGCCGTGAATACGTCCGTGTAGGCTTGACGGCGGCTTTCCCTGCCGCCGACACCTGCCAATCGAGCAACCGAACCCTCCTTAAAATAGGGAAGTTATTTACGGCCAAATCCTTAGTTTAATCTTTTAAACCTAACACATCCTGCATATCGTACAAACCGTTCGGTTTGTCTTTCAGCCAGGTTGCGGCTCTGACGGCTCCATTCGCGAAAGTCATGCGACTGCTGGCTTTGTGAGTGATTTCGACGCGCTCGCCCTCATCGGCAAACATTACGGTGTGCTCTCCGACGATATCCCCTGCCCGAATCGTCGAAAAACCGATTGTTTTGCGGTCTCTTTCGCCGGTGACGCCTTCCCTACCATAGATCGCACAATCCTTCAAATCTCGGCCTAACGCCGATGCGACAACCTCACCCATGCGCAATGCGGTTCCGGAAGGCGCGTCGATTTTATGCCTGTGATGTGCTTCGACGATTTCGATGTCGGTATAATCGCCCATGACTTTCGCGGTCATCTCAAGTAACTTCAGAGACAAGTTAACGCCGACACTCATGTTAGGCGCCATTACGATCGGCACTTGCTCTGACGTCTTGGCGATGACATGTTTTTGCTCTTCACTATAACCGGTCGTGCCGATCACAATACTTTTTCCCGCTCGGCGGCAAATCTCGATATACTCCATCGACGGTTCAGGCCTCGTGAAATCGATCAGCACATCGAACTTGTCCGTTACCGATACTAAACTATCGACTATTTTGACCGCCACAGGGCTGATACCGGCCAATTCTCCTGCATCCTTGCCGATCGATAAGCTGTCCGGCCTTGAAACGGCAACGGTTAATTCGGCATTATCGGCAAAAGCGGCCGCTTTAATCAAGCACAAGCCCATTCTTCCGGAAGAGCCAACCACGGCAATTCTTGTCATTTGATTATCCTGTCAATTTGTCAAAAAAACTTTTTACTCCATCCATCCAAGAGTGTTCTTGAGGACTGTGTTGCTTACCGCCGCCGGTTAAAGACTCGCCGAGTTTTTCAACCATCTCTTTTTGTTCCTTGGTCAAATGCACCGGCGTTTCGATTTGCACGCGGCAAAGCAAATCGCCGATAGCGCCTCCGCGAACCGGCTTCACTCCTTTGCCGCGTAACCTGAATAATTTGCCGGTTTGAGTTTCGGCAGGAATTTTCAATTTGACTCGACCGTTCAACGTCGGCACCTCCAGTTCTCCGCCTAAACAAGCAGTCGGGAAACTGATCGGTACTTCGCAATATAAATTGGCCCCATCGCGGGTAAATATCGGATGATCCTTGACATGAACCTGAACGTACAAGTCGCCGGCCGGGCCGCCGCCCTTACCGGCTTCACCTTCTCCGGACAGACGAATGCGGTCGCCGGTATCGACGCCGGGAGGTACTTTGACCGACAATGTTTTAGTATCCTGTACCCGGCCCTGTCCATGACATTTCCGGCAAGGGTCTTTGATTTGCTTGCCGGTTCCGCCGCACGTCGGACAGGTTTGTTGAACCGAGAAAAAACCTTGTTGCATCCGAACTTGGCCATGACCATGACAGGTCGAGCAAGTGACCGGAGACGAGCCTTTTTTTGCGCCGGACCCATGACATTCGTCACACACGACCATGACCGGCACGCGAATTTTTGCTTCTGTTCCGCCTACCGCTTCTTCTAGGGTTAACTCAAGGTTGTAACGAAGATCTGCGCCACGTTGAACACCGCCGCGAGCACGTCCTCCGCCACCAAAAATATCGCCGAAAACATCGCCGAAGACATCACTAAAACTTTCGCCGCTAAATCCCCCGCCAAAGCCTCCGAAACCGCCCGGACCGCCACCCATCGATGCATCGACGCCGGCATGACCGAATTGATCGTATGCGGATCTTTTTTTAGGATCGGATAAAACCTCATAAGCCTCTTTTATTTGCTTAAATTTTGCTTCAGCTTCATCAGGATTATCTTTGTTTCTATCCGGATGGAATTTCATTGCCATGCGGCGGTAACTTTTTTTGATTTCCGCGTCGCTGGCGTTTCTATCGACGCCGAGAAGCTTATAGTAATCTTCTTTTGCCATGTCTATTAATTATCGTTCGATACAGTCACATTATTTCCCGTAGAAATAAAGGCTCGATTGAGTAGCGTTATAAAACACCATGCCTTGGTACTATCAAATTCGGCGCCGGTCGACATACCGTAAACGGCAAGTCGACCGGCGCCGGCATGGAATTATTTCTTGTCGTCGTCTTTGACTTCTTCAAACTCGGCATCGACCACGCCGTCATCGGCTGTCGAAGCACTTGAAGACGACTGCTGCTGAGCTTCGGCACCGCCTTCGGCTTCCGCTTTTTGCGCATAAACGCGTTCAGCCAGTTTACCGGACAATTCGGTCAGCGCATTGGTTTTGGCTTCGATAGACTCTTTATCGCTTCCTTTCAGAGCTTCTTTCAATTCATTGATCGCAGTTTCGATCGACGACCTTTCATCGGCGGAAACTTGATCGCCGAGCTCCTTCATCGATTTTTCGGTGGCATTGATGATCCCTTCTGCATGATTACGCGCACTCACCAATTCGGTCACTTTGCGGTCTTCATCGGCATGCGCCTCGGCATCCTTGACCATGCGATCGACTTCTTCATCGGATAGACCGCTAGAGGCCTTGATCACAATTGACTGTTTTTTACCTGTCGCTTTGTCTTTAGCCGAGACATTCAAGATACCATTAGCATCAATGTCGAAAGTCACTTCGATTTGCGGAACGCCGCGCGGCGCAGGTGGAATATCGGCCAAATCGAAACGACCCAGCGATTTGTTACCGCTGGCAACTTCCCGTTCGCCTTGTAAAACATGAACCGTTACAGCGGTTTGATTGTCGTCCGCCGTTGAAAAAACCTGTGAAGCATTGGTCGGAATCGTTGTATTTTTCTCGATCAATTTCGTCATTACACCGCCCAAGGTTTCGATACCGAGCGATAGAGGCGTTACATCGAGCAACAATACATCTTTGACATCGCCGCCTAATACGCCGGCCTGAATCGCTGCACCTAAAGCAACTGCTTCATCCGGATTAACATCCTTACGCGGCTCTTTGCCGAAGATCGATTTAACGAATTCTTGAACGCGAGGCATTCGAGTTTGACCGCCGACCAAAATCACATCGTCAATGTCGGACGCGGATAAGCCTGCGTCTTTTAGCGCCATTAGGCATGGGGCTTTGGTTTTATCAATCAGATCATCTACCAAGGATTCCAATTTAGACCGAGTCAATTTGACATTTAAATGTTTTGGTCCTGTCGCATCGGCCGTGACATAAGGCAGATTGATATCGGTTTGTTGCGAAGACGACAATTCGATTTTGGCTTTTTCTGCTGCTTCTTTGAGTCGTTGCAGCGCTAATGGATCGCTGTGCAAATCGATACCGTTGTCGCGTTTGAATTCGTCGGCCAGAAAATCGATGATGCGCAGGTCGAAGTCTTCACCGCCGAGGAAAGTGTCGCCATTGGTCGACAATACTTCGAACTGATGCTCGCCCTCGATCTCGGCGATTTCAATGATTGAAATATCGAATGTACCGCCGCCTAAGTCGTACACGGCAATTTTCATATCGCCTTTCGGTTTGTCCATCCCGAATGCCAACGCGGCTGCGGTCGGCTCGTTGATAATACGCTTGACGTCGAGACCCGCAATTCGGCCCGCATCTTTAGTTGCCTGACGCTGAGAATCGTTAAAATAAGCCGGTACGGTAATGACCGCTTCTTTAACTTCTTCACCTAAATAAGCTTCGGCGTCTTTTTTCAGTTTCATCAAGACCCGAGCCGAAACTTCAGGTGCCGCCATTCTTTTACCGTGACATTCAACCCAAGCATCACCATTATCGGCCGGCACGATTTTATACGGCACCATTTTAATATCTTTTTGCACAACATCGTCTTTGAAGCGGCGGCCTATCAAACGCTTGATTGCGAACAGTGTGTTTTCGGGATTGGTTACCGCTTGACGCTTGGCCGATTGCCCGACGAGCACCTCGTCATCCTTGGTGAAAGCGATGACTGAAGGCGTGGTTCTAGCGCCTTCGCTATTTTCGATGACGCGTGCGGTGCCGTTTTCGAGCACAGCCACGCAAGAATTCGTGGTTCCTAAATCTATTCCGATTATTTTAGCCATTGATTGCTCCAGACTTGAGAGTGTATTTAAAAAATTAGTCGATTACGATATGGGGGCAGTTTTAATGTGTTCAAGCCTGTTCATCGATTTTTGGTGTTTCTTGCGGAGGATTGTCTTCAGCTTTGGCGACAACAACCATTGCCGGACGCAACAATCGCCCATTCAATACATAGCCTTTTTGAAATACATTAATAACCGAGTTCGGTTCGGCATCTGCAGATGGCTGCATAGCCATCGCCTGGTGCAACTCAGGATCAAAGGGTTGCCCAAGCGGATTAACCGCTTCAATATTGAATTTAGAAAAAACGGCTTCGAATTGTTTTAATGTCAATTCGCTGCCTTCTCGAAACTTTTGCACTTCCGGGCTATCGCCGATAGCGGCTTGCAAACCAAGCTCTAAACTATCGACAACAGTCAACAGCTCTTTGGCAAAATTTTCCAACGCAAACTTATGAGCGTTTTCCAAATCCTTTTGGGTTCTTCTTTTCAGATTTTCCATTTCCGCTTGTATGCGCAGAACTTTATCCCAATTTTCCGTAGCCTTTTGTTCGGTCTTTTCGAGCTTTTTCGATAACTCTTCGATATCAACCTTTTCAGCCGTCTGCGGCTGGCTATTTTCGTCTATATTGTTATCTAGCTGCGCATCGGCGTTTTGCTCCAAAATAGTTTCGGTTTGCTCGTCCGCTGCCTTTTCGGGCAACTCCTGCTCGTTACTCATTATTAAACTCCGGTTTAAATAAAAAAACGGTCCGCATCCACGGAAAAACTCTATTTCAAGAAATGTGGGGCTTATGTTTTGGGATTCAAGGCCGCGCCTAATAATTTTGCCGTTACATCGACAAAAGGAATCACTCTTTCATAAGCCATTCGGGTGGGTCCTATTACGCCTAAAACTCCGACTACTTGTTCGTTAATCGAGTACGGCGCGGTAACCAGGCTGCATTGTTCGAATGCGTGATAACCGGACTCTTCACCGATAAAAATTTGTACGCCTTCGGCATTTAAGCATTGATCAAGTAGATGGATAACACCTCGTTTTTGACTGAAAGCATCAAATAATTCCTTGAGCCTCTCCATGTCCGATAATTCGGAAAAACCCATTAGATTCGTCTCGCCGCTTAACACATAATCTTCATCCGACTTTCCGGGATCGAGTGCCAACTTAGCCATTTGCACCGCGTCCAACATTTCCCGATTCATTTGTTCTTGGGCGTCTTTGAGCTCTTTCAGCACGGCCTTTCTGACTGCGGCTAGGCTCAATCCGGAATAAACGGAATTTAAATAATTGGCGGCTTGCTGCAATTGAGCAGGGGTGAATTGCTTTGATGTATGGAGGATTTTATTATGCACTTCCTGTTCATTAGTCACGAAAATGACCAATACGCGGGTATTGGATAACGGCAAAAACTCGATATGGCGTAAACTGACCAGTTCGCGCTTGGGTAATGTCACGACACCGGCCATCCTCGTGACGTCGGATAATATTCTCGATGCCACCCCGATGACATCATTGACGTTATCTTTAACAATTAAATTTTTGCGCAAGAGTTTAAGTTCTTCCGAGTTCAGAGGCTTTACCGTGAGCAGCGAATCGATAAACAAACGATAGCCACTAACGGTCGGCACCCGGCCTGCACTGGTGTGCGGAGAACGAATCAATCCCATGTCCTCCAGATCGGCCATGACATTACGAATCGTTGCGGGACTCAATTTTAATTCGGTATCCTTAGATAATGCGCGCGAACCTACCGGTTGTCCGTCTTGGATATAACGTTCAACCAATGCTTTCAATAATTGCAGCGATCTTTCGTTCAACACCTGATTATTATTCACATTAAACCCTCTAGCTTATTAGCACTCTACCTCATCGAGTGCCAGCGGCGCAAATTAGCAGTTCACTCTCCGCTTGTCAATACCAGCAAATACAATAAAAACACCTACTTAGCATAACTCGCGTAATATTCCCCATCACAACCCACACCACACCCCATAAGCGCCAACTTAGTGCCTATTCTATGGTGCGTTTATGGCTTTATTCGTCATATCGGTATGGGTTGTCGATAGGATGTGGTGCTACGCATTGCCATCCGTGGCCCTGGATTCCGCCAATCCCTGGCGGAATGACGAGTTCCTTCCTTAAGTTGGCGCTTATGACACCACACCCTCCCCCTTGCCCCTTTCACCTTTCATCTTTCATCTTTCATCTTTCCCCTTATCCCTTGACTTATTGAGTATAATTCGATCAAATCCTTTCTTAAATTAACGACAATGCACAGCTCATTCAAAACCATCGGCATTATCGGTAAAGCCAGCGACCCCGGTATTGCCGAAACTTTAGCGATTCTTTACCGTTACCTTAAACAGCACGCCTATGCCGTCATAGTAGACCGCTTGAGCGCTCAATTTTTAACGGAATCCGACGTTGAAAGTTCGGCCATCGAGACTATCGGGCAGCACTGCGACCTAATTATCGCCGCAGGTGGCGACGGTACGTTTTTATCCGCCGCGCGTGCAATCGCCCAATACGATATTCCACTGGTCGGGATCAATTTGGGGCGCCTCGGGTTTCTGGTCGACATTTCGCCGTATGAATTATTACCCAAAATCAACAACATTTTAACCGGCCAATATAGCGAAGAAAGGCGCTATTTATTGCGAACAAAAATCATACGCGACCACCGCGTCTTTAACGAGCAGACTGCCGTTAACGAAGTCGTCGTGCATCGCTGGGTAACGCCTAGTATGATAGAAATCGTCACTCGCATTAACGGCGTCTATCTAAACTCTCAGCGTTCAGACGGCATGATCGTCTCTACCCCAACCGGTTCGACTGCTTATTCGTTGTCGGCGGGCGGACCGATTTTGCATCCCTCTCTGAATGCCTTGGTTTTGGTACCGCTTAATCCTCATACGCTATCGAATCGCCCAATCGTTATCGACGATACGTCCGAAATCGAAATTAGTTTCTGTCAAACCAAACAAATCAATGCTTTGGTCACCTGCGATCATCTTGAAATACCCGAAGTATTGATCAGTGATAAAATTTTGATAAAAAAAGACCCGAAACCGATTAGAATTCTCCATCCCGAAGGACACGATTTTTTTGAAATCCTCAGAAAAAAACTCAACTGGAGCGGCGGTTATCCTTAACCCATTCTCATGCTATTAAATCTTTCCATTAACGACCTAGCTGTCGTCAAAACATTAGACTTGGATGTGAACGCCGGAATGTCGGTTTTAACAGGCGAAACCGGCGCCGGAAAATCGATTTTACTGACCGCACTTGGCTTAGCACTGGGCGATCGAGCCGATTCCGGCTATATTCGACCGAACAGTAAACGTGCTGAAATCAATTTGGAATTCGATTTATCCGATGCCCCTCTGGCGAAAACATGGCTTGAAGAAAATGAACTGGATGATGATCAACACTGCTTGATTAGACGCATTATCAACCATGACGGTCGATCAAAAGCCTATATCAACAATCGCCCGGTTACATTACAAACTCTACAAGAACTGAGCGAAAAGCTAGTTGAAATACACGGACAACATGCGCATTTGACTTTACTTCATAGCGATGAACAACGCCGACTGCTAGATGTGTTTGCCGGCAATCAAGTCCTTTTGGAACAGGTCAATACCTATTTTCAACAATGGCAGCAAAACAATCGGGAGTTACAGGCCCTGAAAAAAGCCAGTGTCGATAGTATCGAGCGCGAGGAATTATTGCGCTACCAACTCGACGAATTGCAACAACTCGACTTGAACCACTTCAATTATGCCGAAATTGTGGATGAACATAGTAAACTAGCGCATTTGGAAGAAATTCTATCGACCGGACATCGGCAACTCGATTTGCTCTACGAAAACGACGAACAATCGCTCAATCGTCTGCTGCTGCAATCGACTCATGCTTTGAACGATTTAACGCGTTTTGCGCCGGATATCGAATCTATCAACGGCATTTTAAACGAAGCACAAATTCAGATTGAAGAAGCCGCTCACCAATTGCGTCGTTATTTGGACAACCTAGAAGCCGACCCATTGAGACTGGAAGTGCTGGAAAATCAAATCGGCATTATTCAAAGTCTCTGCCGTAAGCATCATGTTCAGCCGGAAGAATTGCCTGAGCTAGCTACCAATCTCGAACAAGAACTCAACAACCTGACGCACAGCGGCGAACGAATCGAAGAGTTGACCGATAAAGTTGAAAAGCTGCTCGCTAAATACGGCGAACTAGCGGATCAATTGACACGACAACGCCAACAAGGCGGCCGGCAGTTGCAAAGCCGAATTTCGGCGATGATCAAAGAGCTCGGCATGCCTCAAGGCGAATTTATCGTGAAAATTTCGCCGCTGGATAACTCGCTTCCGCGCGCCGATGGTCAAGATAAAGTGGAATTTTTAGTGAGCGCCAATCCGGGGCTTCCGGCCAAGCCCCTGGCAAAAGTCGCATCCGGAGGAGAGTTATCACGCATTAGTTTGGCGATTCAAGTCACGACTAGTCACGACAAAACCACGCCGACGATGATCTTCGACGAAGTCGACTCCGGAATCGGCGGCGGCATTGCCGAAATTGTCGGACAAAAGCTACGCGCCTTGAGCCTCAATCGACAAGTCATGTGCGTTACACATCTACCTCAAGTCGCATCGCAAGCCCATCATCATTTGTATGTCTCCAAAAATAACCGGAGCGATATCACGACATCCAATGTCAGGCCGCTAGCCCCCGAAGAACGCGTCGAAGAAATCGCTCGCATGCTCGGCGGCGTTAACATTACCGAAAACACCTTGGCCCATGCCCGAGAAATGCTTTTTCAATCGATCTCCGACACTTCGTCGACTTTATAACATAGGAAAAACAAAAAATGATCCGTTTTCCAGCAGAATGGGAAAAACAATCCGCCGTACTGATTGCATGGCCTGATCAATCCGGCGATTTCGGGGGGAATCTCAACGACGTCGAACAAAGCTATCGCTTCATCGCCGAAACGATCTGCCGTTATGAATCGTTGATCATCTTGTGCAAGAGCGCTGTTCAGCAACGACATATCGAAACGCTGTTACCAGTCGAAAAATCCGGTATCCGTTTCATACATGCCGATTACAACGACATCTGGGTTAGAGATACGGCATTTCTGACCGTCGAAAAAGACGGCAAGCCGCTATTGCTAAATTTCCGTTTCAACGGCTGGGGCGGCAAATACGAACATGCGGCCGACAATGCCTTGAATCGGAATCTACTGAAACACGCCCCGTTCGCAAGCAACCCGCATCTCGACATCGACATGGTACTCGAAGGCGGCAGCGTCGAAAGCGACGGCGAAGGCACGATATTGACGACCAAACAATGCCTGCTCAATCCGAACCGGAATCCGGAATTGAACAGGGATCAAATCGAGGCGCAATTACAAAAGCATTTCGGCGCCGAGCGCGTATTGTGGATCGATCAGGAAAATCTCGACGGCGATGACACCGATGCCCATATCGACACGCTCGCCCGCTTCTGCAGTTCCGACACAATCGCCTATACCAGCAGCAACGATCCGTCCGAGAAGCATTACCAAAGCCTAAAAAACATGGAGGCACAGCTTAAGGCCATGAAAATGATTAGCGGCGAACCGTACAAGTTGGTTGCGCTGGATTTGCCGAAACCGATTTTCGACGCAGACGGCAAGCGTTTACCCGCCAATTACTCGAACTTTCTGATCATTAATGATGCTGTCATGGTTCCAGTTTACGACGATCCAATGGATCAAACCGCCGTCGATAAACTAGCCGAATGTTTCCCTCAACACGAAATCATTGCCACGCCCTGCCGGCCGATCGTGCATCAATACGGCAGCCTGCATTGCATGACGATGCAGTTTCCGGCAACTATCTCGACAAATTAAGGAATAAGGATTTCGTGATAAATAACGTCGAGGAACTACGGGCTTTGCTGAGGGTATAACTGCGCCCGGTGATTGGCGATATATACCCATCGCAGATCAAAATTCGGCACCGGGGGCCCGTCAAAGGACGCCGTGAATACATCCATGTAGGCTCTATGCCAGCTCCATGCTGGCAAAGCCTTAGCCGAGCACCCCGGCGCCTCCTGAGGCACTGCCGAAACTTGAAGTGCGAAAGGTATAATATTGAATTTTTAGAACCGAAGTCATATCTCACAATCATGAAATAGAACATCATCGTCCCGTCAAGCTCTGCTTGTGTACACGCCAAGCAGAGCTTAGGCTATATACATTCCCAAGCTAGAGTTTGGGAATGAGAGATTTTTCCATACCGCATTCATACATCAAAATCATGAGCTCGAACATCATCGTCAGCGCGATTCAACAACCTTGTAACGCCGACAAAGCCGGCAACCTGAATCTTTCGATCGACTTAATCAAAGAGGCTAAACAATCCGGTGCTAACTTAGCCGTTTTGCCGGAATTACATTTAGGCCCGTATTTTTGCCAGAACGAAGATTTTAACCGCTTCGCCACGGCCGAACCGATTCCAGGGCCCAGTACCGAAATACTGTCTCAAGCCGCCAAGGATCAAGAAATCGTCATCGTATCGACAATATTCGAAAAGCGCGCACCTGGCCTTTATCATAACACTGCCGTGGTTTTCGACACAGACGGCAGCATTGCCGGCAAATACCGCAAGATGCATATTCCCGACGATCCCGGTTATTATGAAAAATATTACTTCACGCCCGGCGACATCGGTTTCAAACCTATAGAGACCTCGATCGGTAAATTAGGCGTGATGGTTTGCTGGGACCAGTGGTATCCGGAAGGCGCGCGTTTGATGGCACTGGCAGGCGCCGATATTTTGATTTATCCGACCGCGATCGGTTGGGATCCGGCCGATACTAACGAGGAAAAGCAGCGCCAACTCGATGCCTGGATCACGATTCAACGCGCGCACGCGGTCGCTAACGGACTACCGGTCGTTGCCTGCAACCGCATCGGATTCGAAGCATCGCCGGACGATGCCTCGACAGGTATCGATTTCTGGGGAAGCAGCTTCATTACCGGACCGCAAGGCGAATTTCTCGCGCAAGCCGGAGCTAGCGAGCAAATCATCTTAACCCAGGAATTGGACCGCGCGCGTAACGAGCGCGTCAGGCAAATATGGCCTTATCTGCGCGACAGAAGAATTGACGAGTACGGCAATTTAATTAAACGATTTATCGATTAATTTTCCTAGGAGCCTGTCCGAGAACAGACCGATCTTCTGCGGACAGGCTCCTAGAAAAAGCATTTCACCATGAAGGTAATTATTCACACCCCCTCGTTCCCACGCTCCAGCGTGGGAACGCATACCGATCTTGCCTCGGCAACCAAGGTGTGGGTTCCCACAGAGGACCGTAGTATACCTTTCGCACTTCAAATTTCGGCAGTGTCTTAGGAGGCGCCGGGGTGCTCGGTCCCTCACCTAACGCTAGGTGAGGGACCAGCATGGAGCTGGCATAGAGCCTTGTATGATTAATTTAAATGAATTTTAGCTAGGAAATACTTTAAGCTTTACCGAGTTCATTGGGAGGCCGCTTGAGCCTGAGGACTGGATTAAACCAGAGCCTGTCATGTAGATTGGCCCCCGCCCTATTCACCTATACCGCGGAGTATCTGAGGCTTAGAGCCTGCATTCACAAGGATGGTAGGTGCATACGCAGGGTCGGGAACCAATGACTAGTTTACTTTCCTTATCACAGAATAACAATTAAACATGGCAGATCAACAAATTAACAGCGCTTCACTTGACACACAAACCCGTATCTTCGCTGGCGTCGATGTAGGATCTAAAGAACTGGTTTTGGTGGTGCGCAAAAATGGCAAACCTTTCAATCCGCAGAAGTTCTCCAATACCCCAGCTGATCATGCCCGGATGGCCAAGAAACTGAACAAATTGTCCGGCATTATCGTGTGCATGGAAGCCACCGGCAGTTATCATTTCGATTTAGCCGTTGCGCTCCATGATGCCGGCGTCAAGGTAATGGTCATCAATCCCAAGGTCTCTCATAACTTTGCTAAAGTGTTGATGAACAATAGTAAAACAGATGATGTGGACGCGAATACTCTGGCGGTGTATGCCGAACGGATGGATTTTGTGCCTTGGTCCCGTCCTTCGAATGAAAAGATCGCTTTACGTTGTTTCTCACGCCGTATTAATGCGCTAACCGATCAAAAAACAGCAGCAAAGAATCAGTTGCATGCCTTAAGCGCAACAGTTGAAACACCCAAAGCCGTGCTAAAAGATGCACAAGCAGCCATCGATCAATTAGATAAGCGTATCGATCAGTTAACGGCTGGCGCCTTGGCATTGATCGAAAAACATCCGGAACTCAGTCGAGCATTAGTTTTGTTCACGAGCATTAAGGGTATTGCCAATACCAGTGCGATTGCCCTCATGGGAGAACTACTGATTTTGCCTGCGGATATGTCGCACCGTGAGTGGGTCAAGTTTGCGGGGCTCGATCCAAGAGCTTTTGATTCCGGCACGAGTGTCCACAAAAAAACGCGTATATCCAAGGCCGGTAACAGCCAGATTCGCGCCGCCCTGTATATGCCTGTCTGGAGCGCTGTGCAGCATGATCGCCATATTAAGGCGTATTACCAACATCTCCTGGATATGGGTAAATTACCGTTGCAAGCCTGTTGTGCGGTCATGCGTAAATTGTTACATGCGATTCACGGCATGCTCAAGCATGATAAACCATTCGATAACACGCGTTTTTATGCAATTCCGTCAATCGCTGAATAGCAGAAAAATGCCTATTTTTAACTTGATTTTAAACAGAGTATCTACATGGACGTATTCACCCAGCACCTAAATAAGCCAGGATTTTGAATCATTGTCAAAGACCTATGGAATTTAGGTGCTGGATTTAGGTGCAGGGTTCACGGCATCCTTTGACGGTCACCCCGGTGCCGAATTTTAATCTACGATGAGTATAATTATTTATACCCTATCTCGTTCCCACGCTCCAGCGTGGGAATGCATACCGATCTTGCCTCGGCAGCCAAGGTATGGGTTCCCACGGAGGACCGTGGGAACCAGAAATTCACGGCGTCCTGTCAAGCGAGTTACCAAACCGCCACAAAGCCTACTACTTGTATAAGTTATTTTGTGCATATTCCTTATTAAGACGTTCCATCATCAATGAAAAACATCTATTCGACAACCCATCCGATCTCTTCGGCTATTCTTGGCTTGCTCATTTTTACTTTACTAATTAGCTTAATGCCTCAAGCCGTTTTGGCTCAAAGCCAAAACGGCAAACCTATAACATCCGAATATGACCCGGAGAACCTACGCAACAAAATTGAAGCACTCACCGCCCGGGAAGGTCTCGACGAAGGCGTAAAAGCCAAAACGCTTAAATATTATCAGTCCGCTTTAGACAATCTTGCCAATACCGGAGAGTTTAATTTTCGCAGCGAAAACTATCAAAAAGCCCTGCAACAAGCGCCCGACAGAATTAAAACCTTACAAAATGAAATCAAACAAACCCAACAAAAACTGGAGAAACAAAAGCAAGAGGACTTCAGTCACATCCCCATCGAAGAACTCGAGCAACGCCTGATTATCGAAAAAGGCAAAATTAGCAACCTCGACCAACAAATCAAAAGACTCGACGCACTCTTAACCGAACAAAACAATCGTCCGCAGCAAATTCGCCAAGAAACGGTTGAGGCAAAACAAGACCTCGATGCCGCCCGAAATAAGCTCGAAATCCCGCCAACCGCTGTAGAATCGAAACTGGAAATCGAAGCCCGGCACATTTATTTAAAAACCTTGATCGAATCACGCACGGCCGAATTAAAAAAGCTGGAAATCGAGGCTGCCAGCAATCCGCTTAGGACCGAAGCCATCAAATCCGAACTGCAATTGTTGGATATACAGAAGAATTTGCTCGCCCCGGTTATCGCTGCAATAGAAAACACCCTGTCCGAACGCCGCCAACAAGAAGCCAAGGAAATGCAGGAAGCCCTCGACCAAGCCGAACGGGAATTGGCCGATAAACATCCGGTCATACAAGTCGTTACCCGTGACAACATTCAATACAGCCGCGATCTTCAGACCATCACAGCCAAGATAGAACAAAGCGGCGAACAGAAAAACAAAATCGATAGCAAATCCGCCGAAATTGAAACCGATTTCAAAAGTGCCGAACGTAAAATCAGCTTAGCCGGACTCAGTCCTGCACTCGGCAAAATACTTAGAGAACAACGGCGTAATGTACCTACCGCCGGGCAATTCTCATTTCAATCCCAGACCATCCAAGACGAAACCGCTCAAACCGGTCTTGCGCAATTCAAGGTTGAGGACCGACTGAAGCAATTGGCTGATATTGATCAGGAACTACATAGAATCATGGACTCGGAGGTCGACAGCAAGCTACCGGCCAATGAACGAATGATGATACAGGCCGAATTGCGCGTATTACTTAATAGCCAAAAAGATTTACTGAACCGATTATCGATTGCTTACACGACTTATTTGCGAAGCCTCGGCGATCTGGATTTCGCAAGACAACAAATGCTTAGTCAAGCTGAAAAATTTGCCGCTTATCTTGATGAACGTTTGTTGTGGGTACCGAGTTCAGCTCCGATCGATACCCATTACCTCATCGACTTATTCGGTTCATTTCAATGGCTGCTGTCGCCTCTAAACTGGTTAAGCTTTACAAAAGACATCGTTAAAGCCGCACTATCCAAATCGCTATTTAGCGCCTTTTCGATAATAATTCTGATCGCACTCATGACGATCAAGGCTAAAGTCAAACAGCAATTGACAGCCATTTCAAACCGAATCGGAAAAGTCTATACCGACAAATTTTCCTATACATTGATCGCGATGGGCGACATTTTCGTTTTAGCACTGCCTCTGCCCCTCCTGATTTTTTTAGTCGGCTGGTTATTGGTCGACAATCCTCATGTTGCCGACTTTAGTCAAGCAATCGGAGCAGGATTGCAAGCCGCTTCAATACCGTTATTAACGCTTTCGATTTTTTACCGACTGTTCGCACCGGAAGGCGTTGCTCAGCAACATTTTCAATGGAAGGCCAAAAATGCCGGGGTATTTCGCAAACAAATCGCTTGGGTACGATTTGTTGCCGTGCCGAGCGTGTTTCTGACCGAACTGAGCGGAAGCCCCGCTATAGCATCGCATAGCGATAATCTCGGACGACTGGCAGTCATTATCTTAATGCTTTCTTTAGCTGCGTTTTTATTTATTATCCTCAAGCCATCGAAAGGAGTGCTGCAGAATTACCTTGAAACGAATCCGAACGGATGGCTTTATCGATCGCGCTATATTTGGTATCCAGCGTCGGTCGTCATACCCCTAACCATTATCGGATTTGCGGCCGCCGGCTATTATCTAAGCGCTTTGGAATTGCAGCACAAATTGATCGTAACGCTGAGGATGATATTTATCAGTATTATTATTTATGACTTGGTGCTGCGTTGGCTAACTTTGGCTAACCGCCAACTAGCCCTGAAAAACGCACGACAAAAACGCAAGACTGCTGCCGCGCAAAGTTCGAAACCGACAACCACTGGCTCGGAAGATAATGTTGTAACCGCCGAAGAAGAACTGCTGGATATCCCTAAGATCAATGCCCAAACCAAAGCGCTACTGAATGTGTTTATCGGATTTACGCTTATTATCGGATCATGGATGATATGGCGAAATATTCTGCCGGCCTTCGCGTTTCTCGACAACATCACGTTGTGGCAACACCTCGTCATGATTGATAACCAAGAAGCCTATCAGCCTATAACCCTGACCAATTTGTTTCTAGCCGGCCTCTATGCCTTCATTGTCGGTGTTGCGATCCGCAATTTTCCGGGCGTTATGGAGTTGTTGATTTTTCGGCGCATAACGGTCGATGCCGGTTTTCGCTATGCGGTCAATCACTTGGCCAAATATTTATTGATTTCGATCGGCTTTATCGTGGTCGCGAATGAACTAGGCGGCAGTTGGTCTCAGGTGCAATGGTTAGTCGCCGCACTCAGTTTAGGCTTGGGTTTCGGTCTGCAAGAGATCTTCGCGAACATGGTTTCCGGTATTATTATTCTGTTCGAGCGGCCGATACGAGTCGGCGATACCGTGACTATCAGCGATATCAGCGGCAAAGTCAGTCGCATTCAAATGCGTGCCACAACCATCACCGATTGGGATCAAAAGGAATTGATCGTACCGAACAAAGCATTCATCACCGAGAAAATGATCAATTGGACCTTGACCGATCCGACGACACGGGTAGTGATCCCAATCGGTATAGCCTATGGTTCCGATATCGAGCTAGCCCATAAAGTCATGCTGGAAACGGTTAGATCTACACCATTGGTTTTGCAAGATCCAGAACCCAGTGTGTTGATGCTTGGCATCGGCGATAGTTCTTTAGATTTTTCTATACGGGTTTATGTTAGCGAATTGGGTCACCGACTGCCGGTTACCCATGATATTCATTTCCGAATTAATCATGCCTTCCGTGAGCATAATATAGAAATTCCATTCCCGCAGCGCGGCATACATGTCCGCTCGATCGTCGAAAGACCGACAAGCGAGCCGACTCCGATTTTTGAGCCTAATACGAACATTCCGAGCTACTGAAAGGACTTACTCTCTTTTGATCGAAAAACTGTCTAAGACCAAAAGGTATGGGATGCGTCTACCGAGGACCGCACCCTAACCTCCCCGAGTGCTTTCATCATACGAAGTTGATTGCCAGGCCTTCATGAAATGCTATGTACCGGGTCTTTGACAGGCACGCAGTCGGCCGATATTTGTTCTACGGTGGACTAGATCAATCTTCGGTCCATTCCTGCAATGCACCGATGATGCTTTTGGCTTGATCCTTACTGGAAATGTTGAATTTGGATTTTTGCTGGTATTCGCCGTTGCGTTTTTGATAGCGGCGAATCGTATATTTATCGGGGCCGTAGGCTTCTTTCTTGCGATCCCAATCTTGGTAACGATAAATCACCGTCGCCCAAGCGCCTTTACTCAAGACTCTTTTGTCCAATTCCTTAACCGTTTCAATGCCGCCATCTTCATAAGTAACGGTCAATTCATCTACAGTTTCAGCCATACAATCTCCAATAAGTTAATTTTTAAAAACATCCAACTTGCATCGTCTCTTTGTCATAAATGAGCCGGAATTGCCCCATAAGCGCCAACTTAAGCATCTAAGTTATTGATTAATAAGTGCTAACATCTAAAACTCGACTTTCAGTAATGAGCTCCAAAACGCGACCCGGCAAACTCTGAAGCTTTCTCTTGCGCGGACGTTCGCAGAGGCTTTTTATTTGGTCATCAATAAAGCGCTCATTTTTTGAAAAACAATTCGTGAGTCCTGCCTTGATCTCATTGGCGATCGTGCGCCATAAATGCCAATGGGTAATCGAACGATCGCCGGCCATCGTGGTGGCCGCTTGGCCGAAACGGCGTTGCGCGATTTTTTGGGTCACTGCGGCAAACAGTAACTTACCGTGCAAATATAAATCCGCCAGCTTGCTGTCTTTTCGGGCGCGTAGCCGGTCAATATCAAGCAAGCTTTTCAGGCGTTTTATGACCAGCTCCACTTGCCAGCGAACCCGGTAGAGCTCAGCGATTGATTTCGTGTCGAGCAGCGATTCGGGAATCGAGGTAAAAACCAATACCCAGCCGCTCAGCATCAAGGTCTTTTGGCTTGCCGTGCGGCCTTTCTTGCGCGCGTTTTGTTTCGCTTTGCGGCGTGCTTGCGCCGCCTGTTCCGGCGGTAACGGCATGGCATGCACCACGCCTTCGATACGTTTGTCTTGATGACACAGATAAACCGGTATCGCACCCGGCTGACCATTCAAATCGCGTATGCGCTGTTCCCAGTCGATTTTGACACCTTTCGGTTCGTTGCACCGTTCGTAAAGCGTCATGCTGTGCGGATTATAGCGCAGCACGACGTGGCCGCCGCGATCAATGAGCGGGACTAAAGACTTCGGTTGGTTGTAGCCTCGATCAACTAACGCGACATCACCTGCAGCCAACTGGTAATGATCCAAGCTTTCGCCGACTTTATCGGTCGTGACGTTGACCTCGCGAAGTGTCAAGCTCATCAAGTCGATCGCCACATGGAGGCGATACGTCGTTTCGTTCGCTCCCGGCTCTTGCACAGTCGAACCGTCAATCACAATGAAATTCAGCGCACCGTGATTGACCGCTTTATCCAACCCGAACACACTCTTCAGTAACGATTTAATCCACGACACGCAGGCCGCCAATCGCTTGATCACCGCCGTATCGCTCAAATAGCCTTGAAGCTTGGCGACTTCGCCGGCGCAGCTGCGCAACGACAAGTCCTGTCCGCAATACAACAGGACTAACTGCAATAACTGCAGCGGTGATCGGATTTTCCGCGCTCGTGCAAACGCCTGTAATTCATAGGCCCGCTCCTGAAAATCCGTTGGTAGCTCTTGCAAAAAGTCATCAAAAAGCGTATCTGTTAACTGTGGCTGCATCATAGGGATTTTCACTTTCGTCGGTAAAAATACTCTATGTTGTGGCCACATCTTGATTTTTCAACTGTGAATCAAGGCCTTGCGTCTTAAGTTGGCGCTTATGCGGAATTGCCCTATGCTGGTCGTACAATCCCGTAAATATTACCCACTCTTTTCTAATCCGGTTTTCCATCGATTCTAGGCGCCAATAAAATTGGCGCGTATACAAACACAAACAAGGCAAAAGCTGACAACCAAGCCAGTGTCGAAATATAAACAAATTGACCATACCAAGCAGGTAACAAAGCGGGAAGAATAACCCGAACAAAAGCGGATATATTTAATAGAACAAAAGCGCTGACAATGATATTCGAAACCTTCATAACTCGCCCCGTATGCCCTACTGACACTCTGACCATCATGCCCAAGGTCAACACACCAATTCCGCCAAGCGTAAATGCATGCAAAACCAAAGAATAGGAAATTATTGCATAAGCCGCCAAAACAGTTAAGCCGAACCCCAAAATGATCCATCCGTAACCGATATATAATATCCATAACAACGGCACATACCAAACTTGCCGCACATGCCAACCGGCAATACGCACAAGATTGACTACCAAAGCGGCAATTGCACTCACAGCAAGAATGTGCCCGGATATACCGGCCATTTGCAACAAGAAAACCGAGGCGGCCGAAACAATCGACAAAACGTCTAAAAGCGGATTCCGTATCGCGATGACGCCTTTTAACCCGCGCTCGGTAAAAAACGGAAAAACACGTCCGGCAACGACCAGAATCATCACGATGATAATCGCCAAGAGCATGTTGATCCCCAACATGGCCGTGCTTTCATAAATATCAAGCATTTCAAGGTGAACCAAGGCATTAGCCGCCGTCATCAACGCCAACAGAACTATGAAAACCAAGCTCTTGTTATGCCCGGATCGCAGAATCGGTTGACTGACCGAATAAGCCAACACAGGTAAAAATGCAAAATCGGTCAACGCAATCAAGAAATCCGGTAATAACTCGGCATAGAAAGGCAAAATCCGACCATACAACCAAAGTAAACAAAGTCCGGCCAAACGATCACCGCTTGCTGTTGCCTGTCCGGTCCAATTTTTCACGGCAGTTAACAAAAAGCCGGCAATGACAGCCACCGAATAACCAACCAGCATTTCATGAGCATGCCAGATATTTGGTGCATAATAATTTTGAACCGACAACTCGCCTTTATAGATGGCATTCCATAACAAAATCAGCAATAACGCGAATAAACCAGCCAATATAAAAAATGGCCTGAATCCCAAACCAAAGACCGGGTAATCAAATACAGGCGTCGAATTACTATTGTTTTTGTTCATATTCCAGCCAATCCAGTTCAGCATCCGAGAAGCCTGCGATTATACGCATTTCGCGATTAAATGGGCCTTTCGGTTTGCCTTTGAAGTAATGATTGATAAGTTTTTTATAGGTTTCACTAGGGGCGAGCGATTGTTGGCGGCACTGATATTCGAACCATTTCGAACCTAATTGCACATGACCGACTTCATCATTCAAAATTCGGGTTAAAATCGTCACGCCTTGAGCATGACCCAGCGCTTCAAGTTTTTCGATCATCGCCGGCGTTACATCCAGGCCGCGCGCTTCTAAGCAGCGCGGCACGATAGCCAATCTTGCTAACAAGTCGTTCCGGGTATCATGAGCATGATCCCATAAACCGCCATGTGCCGGCAAATCGCCATAATCGCAACCGAGTGTCGCAAGATGGTCGCTTAATAACGTGAAATGTTGCGCCTCTTCATTGGCTACCCGCAGCCAATCTCGATAAAACTCGTTGGGCAAACCGCGAAATCGGTAAATAATATCCCAGGCCAGATAAATTGCAACGAACTCGATATGCGCCAAGGCATGAAAAAATGCCGCAAGGCCTTCCGGAGTCGTCAATTGCCGGCGTGGCATTTGTTTCGGCGGCAGTAACCGAGGTTTATCGGGAAATTGCGTGGCTTCAATAGCTTTGGGCGTGTCTATCGGCTCATAGCCTAGCAAGCCCTCTTCGCAGAACCGCCAAGCCTGACGAGTGTGCAACAGTTTTTCCGGAATCGAGGCTTGAAACAAGCAGCTTTCGGCTATTTGAAATAGATTTTTCATCACTAAACGACTATCAAACGAACTTAACCATGAATAAAATTAGGGATTTTTCACTTTTGGCTTTCTACTGCGGATTTATTTTTTTGCTATCGCATCAACCCTCATTACCGACGCCAATGTGGTTCGAACACCAGGATAAACTCTATCATGCCGGCGCTTATTTTATTCTAGCTTTATTTGCCTGGCGTTTTTTAAAGCATTTTATTTCTAAACCTTGGCTCTTGGCAGTCGTTAGCCTTATTTTCTGCAGCTTATACGGAATCAGCGACGAATGGCATCAATCTTTCGTCGACGGACGTTCCTCGGATATTTATGACTGGATTGCCGATACGGTTGGCGCTGCAATTGCCCTATTCATTCTGTATAAATTCACAACGCGCGCCCGCTTCCGTTAAAATATCCGTTTTGTTAAAAGCAGGTTAACACGATGTCTAACAACATACGCATTGAAAGATGGAGCGGAAAAGATTTGGAGAAATACATCTCCGACCTTGCTCGCCTTCGTATCGAAGTCTTTCATGATTTCCCCTATCTTTACGATGGCGATTACGACTATGAGAAGAAATATTTGCAAACCTATATCGATTGCCCGGAAAGTGTCATCGTACTGGCCTTCGACGGCGATAAAATCATCGGCGCATCAACCGCGATTCCCATGAAATATGAAACCGACGAAGTCAAAAAGCCTTTTATCGAGCACGGCTATAACCCGGACGAAATCTTTTATTGCGGCGAGTCGGTTTTGAATAAAAATTATCGAGGCCTCGGCATCGGCGTCAAGTTTTTCGAACAACGCGAAGCGCATGCGAATGACTTGGGCGGTTTCAAGCATATTTGTTTTTGTTGCGTCGAGCGGCCTGCCGACCATCCCCGCCGCCCCGCCGATTATGTCCCACTCGACAAGTTCTGGAACAGGCGCGGCTATTTCAAGCACCCGGAACTACAAACCACCTACAGCTGGAAAGACCTGGACGATGAAACCGAAACCCCTAAGCTGATGACATTCTGGTTGAAACATGACGATTAAAATAGCGGCTGCGCAATACGATATCGGCTTTCTCGAAAACTGGGCCAATTATCAAAGCAAAATCGAACGCTGGGTTCAGAAAGCCGCCGATGAAGGCGCAAAAATTTTAGTTTTCCCGGAATACGGCAGCATGGAATTAGCTTCGCTTTTTTCGGAAGAAATATACAAGTCGCTGGAAAAACAACTGGATGCCATGCAAAGCCTGCATGACGACTATGTCGACTTATATCGCTCTCTGGCGCAACAATATTCTTGCTATATTCAGGCTGGAACGTTTCCAGTCAAAATCGAAAACGGAGACTATCGAAATCGAGCATACTTATTCTGGCCCGATGGTCGCTACGATTTTCAAGATAAATTGCAGATGACACGCTTCGAAAACGAGCAGTGGTTGATCAAAAGCGGTGAAGCATTAAAATGTTTCGACACCGACTACGGCAAAATCGCGATCAATGTTTGCTATGACAGCGAATTCCCACTGCTGGCTAGAAAACAAGTCGAAGCCGGGGCAAACCTGATTTTGGTACCGAGTTGTACCGATACCGTGGCGGGTTATCATCGTGTGAGAATCGGTTGCCAGGCAAGAGCCTTGGAAAATCAATGCTTTGTCGTACAGTCGCCGACAGTCGGCAACGCCCCATGGTCGGAGGCGGTCGATGTCAATGTGGGGGCGGCAGCGATTTATACGCCTGTCGATCGAGGGTTTCCAGACAACGGTATTGCGGCGATCGGTAAATTAAATGCCACGCAATGGGTCTATGCCGATATTTCATTGACCGGGATTGCAAAAGTCCGTGCAGAAGGCCAAGTCTTTAATTACAGAGATTGGCCTTTGCAAGAAAGATTCATTTAAATCAAATCCATTAGTGGAAAATAGACTCAAAGGAATAGCCGCCGAATTCCAATATTTCTTTGAGTCTTTTTAAACCGTCCATCTGAATCTGCCTGACTCTTTCCCGAGTGACCCCCAGCTCTTGGGCAACTTGCTCCAGAGTCGCCGACTCATGACCGCACAACCCATAGCGCCGACAAATGACTTCGCGTTGCTTTTCCGACAGCTGAAAGATCCAGTTCGTGACATTATCCTTGATACCTTCTTCTTGTAGGGTTTCGGTTGGAGACATACTCCATTCATCCGAAATCGAATCCACCAAGGGTTTATCGAAATCCTTCCCGGCCGGAACATCCACGGAGCTAACACGCTCGTTTAGTTTAAGCATTTTTTCGACGGTTTTGACGGGTTTATCAAGATGACGGGCGATATCTTCGGCATTCGGTTCATGATCAAGAGTTTGCGCTAATTGTCTTTGCGCCTTGAGATAAACGTTCATCTCTTTAACAATATGGATCGGAAGCCTAATCGTACGAGTCTGATTCATGATCGCTCGTTCAATGGTTTGTCTTATCCACCATGTGGCGTAAGTCGAAAACCTGAATCCTCGCTCGGGATCGAATTTTTCAACCGCCCTAATCAAGCCGAGATTGCCTTCTTCGATCAGATCCAGTAAAGGCAAGCCTCGATTTAAATAACGTCGAGAAATTTTTACGACTAGCCGAAGGTTGCTTTCGATCATGATTTTACGAGCCTCTTCATCGCCCCGTAAAACCCTTTTGCCGTACATTTTTTCTTGATCGGCAGTCAGTAATTTCGATCGACCCAGTTCATTCAAATAAAAACGTGTAGCATCGAATGTATAATCATTCTGGGAATCGTCAACGACTACATCTTCAATAACAGATACTTCCTCGAGACACAAACTTTGATCATCTTCATCTTCGAAAACGAGATCATCTGAGAACGCACCGTGCGGTTTAATGGAAGTAACCTCAACGAATTCTTCTTTCATTATTATTAACCCCCAGGTTAATCGGCTATTGCCGAAGTGGTTTCGTCAATTTTTCGGTAAATACTCGAGCGGATTCACCGGATTTCCGTTTTTTCTTATTTCGAAATGCAGCGCGGCTTGCCCCGACGCCGATTTACCAACTTCAGCTATTTTTTGGCCTTTTTCCACATATTCTCCCTCTTCGACCAGCAATAGACTGTTATTGGCATAAGCACTCATGTACGTTTCATTATGTTTAACGATGAGTAGATTTCCATAGCCAATTAAACCTGTACCGCTATAAACGACTTTACCTGTTTCCGTCGCCTTAACCGACTGACCTAAACGACCTGAGATATCTATTCCTTTTCCACCGGATTGAGAAAATTTTTTTAGTACTTTTCCGGTAATCGGCCACTGCCAGTGCAACTTTAACAGTTTTTTCTTATCATTTGAAACTATTGATTTTTTTTGTGACGAATTTCTCTTTTTAACTGGGGCCCGCACTAAGCTTCCCGGGTCATTTGAAGGTTTGACGATAGTAGGTTTTTCGGGACCTGGATCAAACATTTTGAGCGCCTGACCGACCAAAATTTTGTAGGGCGGTTTAATTCCGTTCCAGGCAGCAAGGACCTGATAACCATGCCCAGATCGAAACCCAATTGAATAAAGCGTATCGCCCGGTTGGACGACATAATAAGCGGAGTCAATCGTAGCTTTAGCCGGTTCGGGCCTTGATATGGAAGGGATCGTCGCAACTTCCGAATCCGGTAAAACAACCTGCCCGCAAGAAACAGCCCCCCCGGCAAGCATCAATACCCAGCAGTCACGACGTGCAACTAATTTAAATAAAAACATCAGGCTACATACTTTAATAACAAATCTTTTGCTTGATTGATCTTAGACGACAAATAACCCGACCCCCCTCGATCCGGGTGTAGTTTTTGCATTAACTTTCTATGCGCGGCGATAATATCCTGACGAGTTGCCCCTTGTTTTAGTCCTAAAATCTCGTAAGCTTCTTCGACCGACATCGAGGCATTGCTAGATCTCGAATAATGGCGTGCTTCGCTGCTTTGCTTGCCCGATTTAAACATAAACCAAAGTTTCTGTAATGCTGGGGCATAGTACAGCAAAGCAGGAACAAACCTAGTCAAGACAGCAACCAAGATACCCAAAAATGCTATCAACCAATTAAGCTTTCCTGTCGCGCCAAGATATAGCAAAACCAATCCGATGAAAACGGCGATTATCAGTTTTATATAACGAGCCACAACTTCAGGTGGACGGCTTAAAAACCCGCGTAATAACCAAAAAAAGACCGCTAGCGCCAATAACGCCAAATAGATCCGAATCAAAAATACTCTCCGATTAAAATGATCCGCTTATTGAAATAATTGTAATTATTCAGCATAAGTCATGTATGAGAAGGTGTCAGGCATTGATTTATAAAGCTGTCTGCAACAGGACGTTGCAGTCAGAGCTTACAGGGATGTATTCACGCGTCCTTAGAAATCAATGCCTGACACCAACCTACCGAATACGCTGAATAGCTACAAATAATTGCATATTAAACCTTAAGACCCTATCTTAGTTCCGAATTTTTCCAGATTACAGTAATTAGTCGACCATGCTACAAACTCATATTCCTATCCTCGGTTTCGCTGCATTCAGCGGAACCGGTAAGACCACCTTATTAACACAATTGATACCCATTCTCAAAAATCATAAGCTACGAATCGGTTTAATCAAACACAGCCATCATAATTTCGAGATCGACCAACCGGGCAAGGACAGTTATCGATTGCGCAAGGCGGGGGCCCTAACCGTGCTATTGGCATCAAAACACCGGCGCGCAATCATTACTGAAATCGAACCGGCACAAGAACCTAAGCTTGCCGACCAGCTACAAGTTATCGATCAAGTCAACCTGGATCTCATTTTAGTCGAAGGCTTCAAGGCTGAATTATTTCCAAAAATCGAAATCCATAGACCAGTGCTAAACAAACCACTAATGTATCCGAACGACCCTAGTATTATCGCCGTTGCATCGGATAGCCCGCTCGAATTACCAAAACATTTACTCGGTTTCGACTTAAACAATCCGAACATGATAGCCGACTACATTTTAAACCAATTCTTGGAGCACAAGCATGATTGATGCCTGCATTCAAAAAGAAAACCGTCTGCTGACTCTTGAGGAGACGTTGGCTCGAATCGAATCGTCAATAGAACCGATAATCGACGCTGAGAAGGTTAATTTACACGATGCGTTAGGCAGGGTTTTGGCGGAACCGGTCATGTCTCCTATCAATCTGCCTTATCACAATAATGCTTCAATGGATGGATATGCGCTAGCCAGCTCCGATATCAATCCCGACCACCCGTTCAGCTTAAACCTAATCGGTACTTCATGGGCCGGTCGTCCCTATGACGGAAGTATTTTACCCGGGCAATGCGTCAGAATTTTTACCGGCGGAGTTGTACCGGAAGCACTCGATACCGTTGTCATGCAAGAGCATGTGCAAAGAATCGGCGAAATCGTGCATTTTCCGGCCAAGGTTCAAGCCTTGCAACACGTCAGAATCGCCGGAGAAGATATCGCAAAAAATGCTCTCCTGATAACCGCACCGAAACGACTGTCCGCTATCGACCTTGGCTTGCTGGCATCGGCAGGCATTTATCAAGTCAACGTAAAACGCAAAATTAAAATCGCCTTCCTATCAACCGGCGACGAGTTGACACCGCTTGGTCAATCCTTGGCTCCCGGAAATATATACGACAGCAATCGCTATATGCTGAGCGCATTACTAAAAGAAGAAGCCTTCTCAACTACTGATTTGGGTGTTGTTCCGGACGATAAGGACCGGCTCGAAAATCTGTTGATCGAGGCTGCCGATACTCATGATGCGATTATAACCACCGGCGGCGCTTCAGTTGGCGAAGCCGACTATATCCAAGAAATACTGAACACAATCGGACAGGTTGAACTTTGGAAAATAGCGGTTAAACCCGGAAAACCGCTCGCGTTTGGTTCGATCGGCGATTGCCGACTTTTCGGATTACCCGGAAATCCGGTCTCGGTGGTTTTAGCTTTTCAGCGTATTGTCATACCGGGGCTTCGGCTCATGGCTGGATTATCAGCGGAAAAACCACTGCAATTAACTGCGATTTGTCAGGAATCTATTAAAAAATCCCCCGGCAGACTTGAGTTTATAAGAGGAATTTTATCGCAATCGGATAACGGAGAGCATCAGGTTTGCTCGGCGGGAAAACAAGGCTCGCATATTCTATCAAGCATGAGTCACGCCAATTGCTTTATTGTACTCCCCAGCGATTGCGAAGGCATAAAAAAAGGCGATAGAGTCGTCGTCGAGCCTTTATCAACTTGGATCGATTAAAGGGTGTGCAAAATAACTTCCCGAAAAAGTAAGCATTGCCTCAAATATCAATATCTCGGCACCGAGGCGTCACATTCACAAGACCATGCATCGATTCCGCCTCGTAGATTCAGCAATTTTCGAAACGAATGGCGCTCTAAAAAAGATGCCGCCTGCTGACTACGTATGCCATGATGACATATCACAACAATTTCTTGCTCTGCATCCAGCTCATCCAACCGTTCGGGAATTTGATGTAGCGGAATCAGCACACTGCCTGCAATCCGGGCATAAGCAAATTCATAGGGCTCCCTTACATCAAGCAAAAAAGGCGGGGTATCGCTTTGCAGCTTAACATTTAAGTCGGTGGGTGAAATTTGTTGTACCGGCATATTTATCTTGTATTTTTCAACTTTATTCAAAAAACGATCGCCATTGTAAGCCGTTTATCCTGAATTCGGCAGTTTAACCATGAAGCACATGAAGTTCATGAAGGATTCCAAGAACTTACCAAATCCTTCTCGCTAACCTTTTTGGTGAGCGAAAGTTCTATACAAACGCGTAATAAGCTATTGAATTAACTTCCTATTCTTCATGATCTTCATGGTGAAATGCTTTTTCTAGGTTTATACTTCTCATCAAATTTCTGATTAATGCAACGAAGCGCTGAGCGCGGCTTAAACGCCAATTAAGGGCACCGCGAAGGATTGACGAATACATACAGCGCCAGGAAAGCAAGCGTAGCTTTACATTCATGTAACCTGAATACCGGCAATCCATACCGACAAAACGAAAAATGCCGAAAATACACTAAGTGGTACTTATGACTGGGTACGATGCCCTAAGACGTCACTCTCCTGCACCGAAATTTTACTAGCAAAGTACAAAATCACCCAATTGCGATAACTATAATCGCCCTGTATGAAAAGTTCATTAAACATTAGTACTGCTTTGGTAAACAATCCGTCTATTTTTAATGGTATTGTTTACATCAATCCAGTTCAGTATAGTTAAACCGTAATTTAAACCTTTAACTAGATAAACGAGGATTCATCTAATGAGCGATTTTCAAAAAGACATTTTAACTGGCGCAGTATTTGTCACTGGCGTGCTTGGTTTTGTTTCCGGAGAATTCATACTCTCTTCTACTTTATTCGCCACGGCAGCTATTGCTGGAAACATTAACGCAACCCACAAACGTAATAAAAGTGAGCGTCTGTGATACATATGACTAATAGATGCAAAATCGACAATTCAACTTTTAACTCTAGAGCTTCCAAGGCTAGCTTCTTGGAAGCTCTTTCTCATTAAGCTATTGCGTTATCATTCCCGGCAACAAATAGATATTTTCTATTTCTGGACCCTACACCCCCCTACCGGCTTAGCAATTATTTATAACCATAATTAGCAGCCTCATCATAAAAAGCACAAAAAGCTTAACACCAAGCTTATAGTATTAAGTTATTTTATCGGCTTATAAACTAAGCAGTTTACGTTATAAATTACTTAATCAATTTCGAATTCCGAACGGTCATGACCTTGTTCAACTAAAGTCTGAAGCCATTTAGGCATAACCCCTCGTCCAGTCCATGTTTTGCTAGGGTCGTTTGGATGCCGATATTTAACAGGTACCTTAATGCCTTTTCTAGCGGATTTTTTTTGATCATCAATAAACTCAACCGCCACATTGATCGAGGCGGCAAGTTCTTTTATCTGATTCATAACTTCTTTACGTTTATCTGCTTGCTTAGCTTTAAGTGCTTTTTCAGCATTTAAAATAACTGCCTGCAATTCATCTTCTGAAAGATTTTGAAAATCGGTCATACGTAAATTCTCATTTAATGTAAAAGTTTCAATTAATTTTATTAGGACCTAATGCAACTCAATTAAAAAATAATAAATGCTTAAGTCGCCGGTTTAATAAAAATCACATGAGACAAATAATCATGCTTTTTTTAATAGGTTTTCCAGTGATCAAAGATTAATAGACCAAAAAAGAGATTTTTCTTTATTCAATGAAAAATAGCCGTTAATTGTAACTAAAAAAACATTAAATGAGCAACAATTCAAAACATTAACAAAAAAGAGAAATTATGCTCAACGAGTTTTAAATCAAACTTGGTCTGTTGATCAGATAATCTCGCCTTATTCCAAAAAACTGCATTCTTAGTTAGGCATATGCACAAGATAACTTCCCGAGAGTAATTATCCAGATCTCCTTATCGCTCCCACGCAGAGCGCTCATCGTTATACATATACCTTTCTCACTTCAAATTTCGGCAATGCCTTAGGAGGCTCCGGGATGTTCGGTCCCTCACCTAACGCTAGGTGAGGGACCAGCATGGGACTGACATAGAGCCTACACGGACGTATTTACGGCGTCCTTTGTCGGGCATCCCTGCGCCGAATTTTGATCTCCGACAGGTATAAATTGTAGGGTACACTGCGCGTACCAAAGCCGTGCCCTGGCGGATCGGTTGGCACATGAACATTGCGGGGTTACCATGGTACGCACAGCGTACCCTACGCGGATCGCCTTGCCGCGAGTGTTAAGTAACAGTAAATGGTATCGAGGCCTCATTGGCTAAGATTGCAAAACGGTAATTTTTGACTTATGTATAACGATGAGCGCAGAGCGTGGGAACAATAATTGCCGGGTGTTGAATAGTCACTCCTGAGACAGTAAGGTTTATGGAGGTTAGGTAATCTCGCTTGACATAATCCCTACTGCCGATACCTGTCAATCGAGCCACCTCCTTATAAGCGCAAAATCAGTATCTCTATGCGCATTTTCGGCTTTATTCGTCAGACAAGAAAAAAGTATAGCTTAGTCAGTCATGACCTCGAATTTAATTTCGTTATAAATTAATCCATTTTTATCTATTAACTGAACTATCCAATGCCCTGCATCCGTATAGGTCAATACTCTGTTAGTCGAGACTCTCCAACGATTGCCTTGCGGATTGATCGGTATTTTCCCAACAAGTACACCATCTTTAATCCACTGATGAAAAAAAGATTCGCCTTTCAAATCTTTGAGCTCAGTAAAATAATAGAGATGAATTGGCTTTTTATCTCCGATACTGAAGGGTGGAATCAACTCTTTTACCGGTTCTTTATTAACGATGGCATTAGTTAATAAGCCCCGAGTAATCTTATAATGATTGATTGTCTTAAATCGCCGGTCAACTGGAGCTTCTTTTGTCAACTCAGGAACAACCTCTTTAATCTGATGATTTTTTTCGGAAATCGGTTGATCTTTTTTTTCAATAAGAGAAGATTCTTTCTCTATGACTTCAGACGAAACCTGTTCGGCTTTTTTGTCGACTTTATCTTCTAATCCATTACTTAGATAAAAATAAGGAATTACTATAAATGCAATAGCAATAATCACAGCCAATACGATTCGCCTGACATTCCAAATAACAATTTCGGAAGGCGCCGAGTTTCTCGGCATATTACTTTGTTCGCTTCCGGATCGATTAATTTTGATTACAATTTTTTTTGCATTTGCCATAAACTTATCCCGGTCTTCGTAAGTCAGAACCTTGCGCCGCCACCATCAGTCATGTAGGCTGATTTTTTATAACAACGGCACTTTACTACTTGGTAATATAGCATTTTCCCCCTAAGATATCGGCATCAGCTTCAGATTAAACGGAAATCATCCATGAGCGACCTCCTCAAGTTATTTCAAGAATCTTCCGCACTTTATGGCGGAAACGCCGTATTTATCGAAGACTTATATGAAAAATATCTGCAAAACCCCGACTCGGTCGACCCGAGTTGGAGACACACATTTAAGAAGCTGCATAACGGCATGGCACAGGAAATCATCCATAGCCCGATTGTTGACAGATTCGCCAACCTAGCCCAGCAATCTCAAGGCCGTCTAGCTAAGCTGCAAGGCTTTACCGAAGAAAGCGTAAAAAAACAATCTGCGGTCGCGCGGCTTATCAATCATTACCGGGTTAGAGGCCATCAAATTGCCAACAATAATCCACTGAATAAATCGATTCCTTCCGTTCCGGATCTTGAGCCTGCATATTACGGACTGACCGAGCTCGATATGGATACGTTATTCGATACCGGTACCCTATATGGAGAAGACAGACTTCCGCTCAGAGAAATTCTAGGTAGATTAAAAGAAATTTATTGCGGAAGCATCGGAAGCGAGTACATGCATATCGTGGATACCGATGTCAAACGTTGGATCAAAAACCGTCTTGAAGGCACCCGCGCCAAGCCAAACTTAACAGCCGAAGAAAAACTCTCCATCCACAAGCAGCTGACCGCGGCGGAAGGCATCGAAAAATACTTGCACCGTACATTCGTAGGGCAAAAAAGATTTTCTCTGGAAGGGGGCGAGTCTCTGATCCCTTTTTTAGATAATATCGTGCAACGCGGCGGTGATAAGCAAATCAAAGAAGTCGTCATCGGCATGGCCCATCGCGGCCGCTTAAATGTCCTGGTCAACATCTTAGGAAAAAATCCGAGCGTTTTATTCGAGGAATTCAAAGGGATGCACACATCAACGCCCGGCATGAATTCCGGCGACGTTAAATATCACATGGGCTTTTCCTCGGATATCGCCACCCCCGGCGGACCCATTCATGTCACGTTGGCTTTCAACCCATCGCATTTGGAAATCATCAATCCGGTCGTCGAAGGCTCGGTTAAAGCACGCCAAGATCGTTACGGTCCCAATAGCTTCAACACCATCCTACCTATTTTAATCCACGGCGATGCCGCATTTTCCGGACAAGGTGTTGTCATGGAAACCTTAAACATGGCTGGGACCCGTGCCTATTCTACCGGCGGAACTATTCATGTCGTCATCAACAACCAGGTTGGCTTCACCACCAGCAACCCCCTTGATGCCCGTTCGACCTATTACTGCACCGATATTGCCAGCATGGCGCAAATCCCGGTCTTCCATGTCAATGGTGACGACCCGGAAGCCGTGTCGTTCGTCGCTCAGCTTGCCTTGGACTTCCGTATGACTTTTAATCGGGATATTGTCATCGATCTAATATGCTATCGGCGACTAGGCCACAATGAGGCGGATGAACCGGCAACGACCCAACCATTGATGTATCAAAAAATTCGCAAACATCCGACCACACGCCAAATCTATACCCAAAAACTTATATCCGAAGCATTGATCACACAGGAAGAAGATCAAAATATCGAAAACGACTACGTTTCGATGCTGGAAGCCGGGATGGTAGTCTCCAGGCCGGTTCTCAGTAACAAGGTGTATTCCTACTCGGCGCTATGGGAAAAATACCATCACGCCAAGTGGACGGCTTCTTGTAAAACCTCGGTATCGCTCGATGTACTTCGGTTCTGTAATAAAAAGTCACAGTGCCTGCCGACCGGTTTCGAATTACACCCCAGAGTTGCCAAAATCATGGACAGCCGAAATAAAATGGCCGCCGGCGCTCAACCGCTGGACTGGGGATTTGCCGAAAACATGGCTTATGCAACCTTGCTACTGGAAAAACGCAATGTCCGCTTGACCGGGCAAGATGTGGGGCGCGGTACTTTTTTTCACAGACATGCCGTTTTACATAACCAAATTGACGGCAAAACTTATCTGCCGATCAATCACCTGGATTCCGAACAAGGCCGAGCTTACATTTACGACTCGTTACTTTCCGAAGCAGGCGTATTGGGTTTTGAATACGGCTACAGTACTACCGCCCCTGAAACCCTGGTAATTTGGGAAGCACAGTTCGGCGATTTCGCCAATGGAGCCCAGGTGGTTATCGATCAATTTATTAGTTCCGGCGAAACCAAATGGGGGCGTTTGAGCGGTCTCGTGATGCTGCTGCCGCACGGTTACGAAGGACAAGGCCCCGAGCATTCCTCCGCCCGACTGGAGCGCTATCTTCAGCTTTGTGCCGAACAAAACATCCAGGTTTGCGCACCGACGACTCCGGCACAAATCTTTCATCTACTTCGCCGGCAATTACTCCGCCCTTATCGTAAACCGTTAATCGTCATGACTCCGAAAAGCTTATTGCGTCATAAGCTCGCCGTGTCGACACTGGAATGCCTCACTAAAGGGCGATTCCAAACGGTTATCAGCGAAATAGACCCTATTAAACCGGATAAAGTAACCCGACTGATATTATGTTCAGGCAAAGTATATTATGATCTTTTGGAAGCCAGACGGGAGCACGAACTCGACCATGTTGCCATTGTCAGGATAGAACAGCTGTACCCGTTTCCAAATAATCGGTTTAAACAAGAAATCGAACGCTTCCCGAATTTGGAACACTTGATTTGGTGTCAAGAAGAGCCTAAAAATCAAGGTGCTTGGTATCAGATCCGACACCATTTCGTCGATACGTTGGCAACCGAAATCAATCTGCAATACGCCGGGCGCCCCGCATCCGCAGCACCCGCCGTAGGCAATTTCAAGAAGCATCTTGAACAACAGCAACAAGTTGTTAACACCGCTTTATTTGGAAAACACACAGGAAAATAACATGAGCATTGAAGTCCTCGTTCCTAATCTGCCTGAATCCGTTTCCGATGCCACACTCATTAACTGGCAAAAAAAACCCGGGGATAGAGTCACAAAAAACGAAAATCTCGTCGATCTCGAAACCGATAAAGTCGTGCTCGAAGTGCCTGCGCCCGAATCAGGCGTTTTAACGAAAATCCTGAAAAATGACGGCGACATTGTTGTCGGCAGCGAAGTGCTGGCTATCATCGATCCGCAAGCGACCGCGACTGAAGAGACCGCCGCTCCGCCTGCAAGCGATGCCGACAATGAGCCGCAACAGACCGCCGAAAAAGAACCGGAAGCCGCATCGGCCAACATTCCTTTGAGCCCCGCGGTCCGAAGGCTCGTTGTTGAAAAAAATATCGACCCCTCGGCTATTAGCGGCTCGGGAAAACACGGTCGTATTACCAAAAACGATATTCTCGAATATTTGCAGGACGAACCGGTTCTCGAAACCTCGCCTCGGACAAAAACACCGCCGGAATCCGTGCAAACGGATTCAAAACCGGCCACGATTCCGGCTGCATTAAGACCCGAACAACGAGTCCCAATGACTCGACTTAGAGCAAAGATTGCCGAACGCTTGCTGCAAGCGCAACAAAACGCCGCGATGCTAACGACTTTCAACGAAGTCGACATGCATCATGTGATTGATTTACGAAACCAATATAAAAACCGCTTCGAGCAAACGCACAATATCAAATTGGGCTTCATGTCTTTTTTCGTCAAAGCATCGATCGAGGCCTTGAAAAAATTTCCGACTATCAATGCCTCAATTGACGGTAACGACATCATCTATCACGGCTACTATGACATCGGCATCGCGGTCAGTACACCGCGCGGATTGATTGTGCCGGTTCTTCGCGATGCCGATCAATTAGACTTTGCCGGTATCGAAAAAAATATCGCCGATTTCGGCAAAAAAGCCAAAGAAGGCAACATTAGTTTTGAAGACCTGACCGGCGGTACGTTTACGATAACCAATGGCGGCATTTTCGGCTCGATGCTATCGACCCCGATATTAAATCCGCCGCAATGCGCGATCTTAGGCATGCATGCAATCAAGGATCGACCCGTCGTTGAAAATGGACAAATAGTCGTCAGACCGATCATGTACCTTGCTTTATCTTACGATCATCGCTTGGTCGACGGCCGCGAAGCGGTGCAGTTTTTGGTCACCATCAAAGAATGCCTGGAATCTCCAGCGCACTTATTGCTAAACATATAAACGGTTCACTGTCATGTCAAAACCCGAATCAACTTATGATGTTATTGTCGTCGGTGCCGGCCCTGCCGGCTATGTCGCCGCGATCCGCGCCGCCCAATTAGGATTGAAAACAGCCTGTGTTGATCATTGGACCAATATCAATGGCGATCCAAGTCTGGGCGGGACTTATATCAACGCCGGTTGCGTTTCCTCGATGGCACTGCTCGAGTCGGCCAAGATCTTCGATTTAATGCGGCATGGGCTTGCCGATCATGGCATATCGGTCGAAAACATAAAACTGGACTTGCCGAAAATGATAGACCGCAAAAATGAAAAGATAGCGCGATTAAGCCGGCAGATCCTTAATGTTTTCGCCGAAAAAAAAATCAACTATTATCATGGGCAAGGAAAGCTGCTCAACGCCGACCAAGTCAGCGTGACTCCCGCCGACGGTGCCAAACCAATCAAACTCAATGCCCCCAATATAATACTAGCAACCGGCTCCACCTCCATCGATCTACCGTGCGCGCCGATCGACAACGAGTTTATCGTCGATACGACTTATGCGCTGAATATGACCAGCATCCCCAAAAGACTCGGAATCATCGGGTCGGGCGTCATCGGCCTAGAGCTTGCGGGAATATGGAATCGCTTGGGTTCCGAAGTAATTTTGTTAGAAGCGCAAGAATCTTTTTTACCAATCGTCGATCACCAAATTGCTGCGGAAGCCTATAAAATCTATTCCGAACAAGGCTTGGATTTACGTTTGGGAGCTCGCGTCACCTCGGCTAAAAAAACTAATAACAAGGTCGTCGTCGACTATCAAAATCCGGAAGGCAGCCATACGCTACGACTCGACAAACTGATCGTGGCCACGGGTAGAAAGCCTAATTCGGAAAATATTGCAGCCCCCGAAGCCGAACTGCTTTTGGATGAAAACGGATATATCCATGTCGACGAAAACTGCTGCACGACGGTTCCCGGCGTTTATGCGATCGGCGATTTGACCTTACTCGGGCCGATGCTGGCGCATAAAGGCTTAGAAGAAGGCGTATTCGTCGCCGAACACATCGCCAACCGGCACAATCCGATCAACTATAACATCATGCCGAGCGTCATCTACACCGATCCTGAAATCGCCTGGGTCGGACAAACCGAACAAGCCCTACAAGCCATTGGACAAAAATATCGGACCGGTACATTTACATTGAAATCGAATGGCCGCGCCGAATCGATCGACAAAACCGAAGGTTTGGTCAAAATCATCACGCATGCGGAAACCGATTTAATTCTAGGCATCCATATCATCGGAGCCAATGCTTCCGAATTAATTGCCGAAGCGGTTCTAGCGATGGAATTCTCAGCCAGCGGCGAAGACCTAGCCAGAACCATACACGCGCACCCGACCATCTCGGAAGTCTTGCACGAGGCGGCACTAGCGATAGAAAATCGGTCCTTGCATCTTCCTTGATATGGATTTTTAGCAAAATAATCTAAAAGCCAATAGCAAATAGGCAGGTCGCCCTTTCTTAGGCTATGTATTCGAACCTTTAACCTAACGTTCATGAAGGCCTCGCCATCGCCCCGGCAAATGAAAGTTCTCTGGTGGGGAGGGTGCGGTCACTCGCCCGACAGGACGCCGTGAACCCAGCACCTAAATCCAGCACCTAAATTCCATAGCCGATTGGCTATGTTTAATATCATGACTAATTTAGGTGCTGGATGAATTCCATAGGTCTTTGGCAATGATTTAAAATCATGACTTATTTAGGTGCTGGGTGAATACGTCCATGTAGGCTCGACGGCGGCTGTCCCTGCCGCCGACGCCTATCGATCGAGCAACCGCCCCCTCTCCGGAACCGGCATTACCAGAACGGAGTTTTGCATATCGAAAAATTAGATAATGAATCAAAATTTACGATCTTTCACAGTAAATTTGGCAGTCAATCCACGAAAATCAGGAGATACACAAAAAATAATCATACGGTTACATAAGTTTCTTGAATCACCCATTGGGTGAGTAACTTGGAAGTAACTATTCAGCCCCCCCCATTACAAAAATCATCCAATCAGTCACTAAAAAACTGTATTTTCAAGCCGCCAAGACGTATCCTGTGCACCATGCAACTGAGCGATCATGACCTAAACCAACTGGATGAAGACAGGCTTCTGGACTTACCGGAAGAGGATTTGCGTCGCCTTTCGATTCGCTTGCTCAACGATCTCAAGGAAGCACGCGAGCGCTTGAAGCAAAACTCGCGCAATAGCTCCCGGCCACCCAGTAGTGAAGCACCGTGGGATAAGGCGAACGATACAGCCAGTGATACCGATGCGATAGACGCTGGCGAAGACACGCCGGACCAGGAGGCAGATAACACATCTTCCGCCCCACCTGCTAAAGAATCCAAACAAGATTCTCAAACCGACTCGTCTCAAGCTTCGGATGATGTGCGTAAACCCGGTAAGCAGCCTGGTGCGCAAGGCTTCGGTAGACAGCAAGTCCTGCCGGTGACCGACTATCAAGACCATCGTCCCGAGCTTTGCGCGTGTTGCGGTACTGTGTTCACGACAAGTCAGCAAAAAGCGTATACCGCTTTTGATACCGTTGACCTCACCTGGGCTGACGCGAACGATCCGGGCTTGAGATTGATCACGACGCGGCATACCTATTATGAAGCGACGTGTCACTGCGGCCATGTGACGCGAGGCGAACCGTATCGTCATGTGCCCCACGGCAGTTTGCCGAACGTCGTGTGCAGCGAATGGCGCCTGGTCGGGCCGGGTTTAGCCGCCTTGATTGTGTGTCTGGCCTATCGCATGCGGCTATCCCGTGAGCGCATCCGCGAATTCTTGCAGGATTGGTTAGGGTTAAGTCTCAGTGTCGGCACCATCAACAACACCCTGCATGAAAGCGGCGCGGCGGCGCTGCCGATCGAAGACGAACTCATTGACGCCGTGGTCAATAGTCAATTACTGCATGTCGATGAAACGTCTTGGATGGAACTGACGACCTTCTTATGGCTGTGGGTGTTCAGTACGGATACCGTGACTGCTTACTGGATTGCCTACCGCAGTGCCGAATTGCTCGAGAACCTCTTGGGCTCGGATTACTTGGGCTGGCTCATGAGCGATGGCTACCAAGCCTATCGCAGATACCCGAATCGCGTGCGTTGCTGGGCGCATCTGCTGCGCAAAGCCCAAGGGCTGGAAGAGAGTTTCGACCCTGTGGCACGCCAGTTCGGCAAACAAACACTAGCGTTGCTGAATACACTGATGAACGCGATTCGAGAGGCCCGTGTCGACCCACCCGACAAACTGTTGACGGAAACCTTTCAAGAATCACTGGCGCTCTATCGAGCGCTATGCGAAAGCCTGCGCGAAGCAACGCATAAAAAGACGCGTGAGCTGGCCGGTGAAATGCTCAATGATTGGGAGGCGATCTTTCAGGTCGTTGCATCCTATCATTTGCCGTTGACCAACAACGAAGCCGAGCGGGCACTGCGGCACTGGGTGATTTTGAGACGCATCAGCTATGGCACTCGCACCGAACAAGGCTCGCGGGTATTCGCCATTTTAATCAGCGTGATCGAAACCTGTCGTAAAAGACAGCAATCCCCTTGGCTTTATTTGGCAGTAGTCATTGATCATCAGCGAACCGGTCGGCCGATTCCAAAATTGCCTCCAGTGGACTGGGGGTCTGAATAGTTACACTTGGAAAGTATAACTAATTGAATATTTTCGTGTGTTTCGTGGAAAAAATGCATTTATAGATTTAACAACCCCTATCCGCAAAACAGAAGCGGACCGAATAGTTTCGGCTACAAAAATTATATTTAACTTAAAACTAAAGAGCAATAACATGGAAATATTATTAATCGGAGCCGTGTTGATGATTTTCGCGGTATTGGCCTCGGCATGGCTCATGACCTTTGCCAAATGGTTTCCTATCGAAGGCATAGACGGCGGCTTTCTAAAAGACTATAAAACGATGGTCAGAGCCCATGTCGATTTTGTACTGATGGCATTGTTTTGTTTGGCTTTTTATGCGGTAAAAATTCCGCTGCCGGTTTTGGCCTGCTGGCTTGTCGTCATCGGCGGCATGACCAATCCCGGCGTTTTCGTTATCGCGGCTTTCGACCCCAATTTTTGGGATAAACCCATTTGGAAAGCTTATACGATTGTCAGTTTTGCGATAACAACGATCGGTTTCGTATGGGTCGGACTGACTCTTTTGAATTTTGCCTTGTAATGTTTCAGTTTTCCACGACTCTTAAACTTTGAAAGTATTGGCGAATACATCATGAAGACAATGAAGAAAAGGCTATAAAATCGACGATCTAATTCTTCGTGTCACGTTACTCTTCATGGTTATTTCGTAATATTGAATCCAAGTCCATTTAATAATGCAGCATAGGAAACTTTTATTGACTCAGGGAGCAGCCAATGGCCTTTCATGCAATCAACCCCGTTGACGGTAGCACTATACTAACCTTGGACAACTGGGAAGCATCCCGGTTGTCCAAGGCAATGGATGTTGCCGAACTGGCAGCCGGGCCGTGGGCCGACACGCCGATCAAAAAACGTTGTGCGCTGATGCATAAGGCAGCGGAGGTCTTGCTGGCACGTCAGGAAGAGTTGGCCACGATCATCACCCGGGAAATGGGTAAGCTGATCAAGGAATCGCGCGGTGAGATCGAGAAGTGTGCCTGGGTATGTGAGTACTATGCCGAACACGGGCCGGGGTTCCTCGAAGATGAACATATCGAAACCGACGCCGCCAAGAGCCTGGTCGCTTATCAGCCGTTGGGGATCATCCTGGCGGTGATGCCATGGAACTTCCCATTCTGGCAGGTCTTTCGCTTTGCGGCTCCGGCACTGGTGGCGGGTAATACCGGATTGTTGAAACACGCCTCGAATGTGCCGCAGTGTGCGCAGGCAATTGAATCTGTGTTTAAGGAGGCCGGCTTTCCCGAGGGGGTCTTCACGACACTGATGATCGGATCAGTTCAGGTCCGTGGTGTGATCGATGATCCACGGGTCAAGGCTGTAACCCTGACCGGCAGTGAGCCGGCCGGAAAATCGGTGGCGGAGGCAGCCGGTGCGAATATTAAAAAATCCGTTCTGGAATTGGGCGGGTCGGATGCCTTTATCGTGCTGGACGACGCCGATCTGGAACTGGCGGTAAAGCAGGGTGTGACCTCGCGTTATATGAATGCTGGCCAAAGTTGTATCGCGGCCAAGCGGTTTATCGTGGTGGATGCGATTGCCGATGCATTTCTGGAAAAATTCAAAGCCGCTGTGGAAGATCTGCGTACGGGTGATCCAATGAGTGTAGATACCACCCTAGCACCGATGGCGCGCCACGATCTGCGCGATGAATTACATAAGCAGGTGATTGAAAGCATCGAGGCGGGCGCGAAGATTGTCACCGGTTGTGCACCGGAAGCCGGCAGCGGTGCTTATTACCAAGCCTCCATTATTGATCATGTTAAACCCGGTATGCGTGCCTGGCACGAAGAACTGTTCGGCCCGGTCGCAATCGTGATTCGCGCCAAGAATGAAGATGATGCTGTGTCTATTGCCAACCGCAACGACTTCGGCCTAGGCGGCAGTGTCTGGACGCAAAGCAACGCGCGCGGTGAACGCGTGGCGCGGCAGCTAAAATGCGGTGCGGCATTTGTGAACGGCTTGGTAAAAAGCGATCCGCGGATGCCGTTTGGTGGTATCAAACGTTCCGGTTATGGGCGTGAGTTATCGCATCATGGTATTCGCGAGTTTGTGAATGCCAAAACGATCTGGATTAAATGATTACTACTGTCATTGCGAGGAGCCTTGGAAAGGCGACGCAAAACGGTACCAGGACTTGCAATCAAGCATCTATACTCAAACTAACAGCAGCAATTCCCAATTTGGGGATCAAAAAGGGTTTGGGGTGTGCTTGGCGAGGATGTCGGCAGCAGGGAGCTGCCGCCAAGCCCCCATGGATGGGTTTACGGCGTTCCTCGACAGGCATACCCCATACCCTAAGATCGGCGAAAATGCTCAAACTGGGAATTGCTGAACTAACAGGCAGCTATCCCGAAACCTTCCGCCGGTCGGCGCTTTGCTAAACCTTACAGCAACTCCTATGTGGATGGTTACTTGCTTTATGTGCCGAGGGTTCGCATACGACCCAAACCGGTCTCTTAATTTAGATGTTTGACTGTCGCTTGAGTTGGTAATTGCGGTCATTCAAAACGTGGCTTTGGAATTATCCCGATCGGTTTATCATGAATGAAAAATAGGGTATACCGTTTAGAACATCTAGCGTTGAAGCAGCATTCTTGACAATAAAGCAGAAAAAGCCGTATGTTAGCCCGGTCGGGACAATAATTTGTTATACACAATCGGAATCATCGTGGAGTTATTAGAAGTAGTACCTTGGGGAAGATCCCATAAGCGCCAACTTAAGACGCAAGGCATTGATTCACAGTTGAAAAATCAAGATGTGGCCACAACATAGAGTATTTTTACCGACGAAAGTGAAAATCCCTATGAAGCAGCCACAGCTAACAGATACCCTTTTTGATGACTTTTTGCAAGAGCTTCCAGCAGATTTCCAGGAGCAGGCCTATGAATTACAGGCGTTTGCACGGGCACGGAAAATCCGATCACCGTTGCAATTATTGCAGTTAGTCCTGTTGTATTGCGGACTGGACTTGTCGTTGCGCAGCTGTGCCGGCGAAGTTGCCAAGCTTCAAGGCTATTTGAGCGACACGGCGGTGACCAAGCGACTGGCGGCCTGCGTGGCGTGGATCAAGTCGTTACTGAAGCGTGTGTTCGGATTGGATAAACAGATTAACAATGGCTCCTTGAATTTCATTGTGATTGACGGTTCGACCGTGCAAGAACCCGGCGCGAAAGAAACAACGTATCGCTTGCATGTGGCGATCGACTTGATGAGCTTGACACTCCGCGAGGTCAACGTCACGACCGATAAAGTTGGCGAGAGCTTGGATCACTATCAGTTGACTGCAGGTGATGTCGCGTTGCTGGATCGAGGCTACAACCAACCGAAGTCTTTAGTCCCGCTCATTGATCGCGGCGGCCACGTCGTACTGCGCTACAATCCACACAGCATGACGCTTTACGAACGGTGCAACGAACCGAAAGGTGTTAAAATCGATTGGGAACAGCGCATACGCGATTTGAATGGTCAGCCGGGTGCGATACCGGTTTATCTGTGCCATCAAGACAAACGTATTGAAGGCGTGGTGCATGCGATGCCGTTACCGCCGGAACAGGCGGCGCAAGCACGCCGCAAAGCGAAACAACGCGCGCGTGATAAAGGTCGCACGGCGAGCCAAAAGACCTTGATGCTGAGCGGCTGGGTGTTGATTTTTACTTCGCTCCCCGAAGCGCTGCTCGACACGAAATCAATCGCTGAGCTCTACCGGGTTCGCTGGCAAGTGGAGTTGGTCATAAAGCGGCTAAAGAGCTTGCTTGATATCGACCGGCTACGCGCCCGAAAAGACAGCAAGCTGGCGGATTTATATTTGCACGGCAAGTTACTGTTTGCTGCAGTGACTCAAAAAATAGCGCAGCGCCGATTCGGCCGGGCGGCTACCACAATGGACGGTGATCGTTCGATTACCCATTGGCGTTTATGGCGCACGATCGCCAATGAGATCAAGGCAGGACTTACGGCTTGTTTTCCAAAAAATGAGCGCTTTATTGACGACTGCATAAAAAGCCTCTGTGAACGTCCGCGCAAGAAAAAGCTTCAGGGTTTACCGGATCGTGTTTTGGAACTCATTATTGAAGGTCGGGGAGGTGGCGTTAGTCTTGCTTAATCAAATACTTAGATTCTTAAGTTGGCGCTTATGGGGGAAGATCCTTCAGCGAGTACAAAGAAATGTTCTCGCTCTCAAGTGATGATCTTAGAAAGAAGATACTTGGCTGTGGAGATGGGCCAGCTTGTTTTAATGCAGAATTATCTACCAACGGTGGCAATGTAATATCAATTGACCCAATATATCAATTTAGCGCTGTTCAAATCCAATCAAGGATTGAAGAGGTTTATCCTCGGATAATGGATCAAGTGTCAAGAAACAAAGAGGACTATGTCTGGGCGAACATTCGCGACGTTAAAGAGCTTGGAGAAGTTAGAATGGAGGCAATGAAGACCTTCCTGAGTGACTATGAAAATGCACAAGAAACTGGGAGGTATCTGAACGCCTCATTGCCAACACTACCATTTGAGAATGCCGAGTTCGATTTAGCTTTGTGTTCACATTATTTGTTCTTGTATAGCGACCATGTAAATCAGGAACAACACGTCGCATCCATGAAAGAGTTGTGCCTCGTTGCCAAAGAAGTGCGCGTTTACCCGCTGTTATCCATTAGCAACAACAAAATGTCTCCGCATCTCGCGCCAGTCATGGAGGCGCTAGAGGAAGGAGGCGTTAACGTCTCTTTGGTATCTGTAAAATATGAATTCCAAAAAGGTGCTACTGAAATGCTGGTGGCCAAATGTGTATAACACGGAGCTCCACCCGACCAAAAACCGCGATGCGGTTTTCGTCGGGTGATCTTGATCGTTATGCCTATTACACCATCGTCAACAAAAGGAGGTTTTATGAAAGTCAACACTGAATCAAATCACTTTTACACCACGCAGCGTGCACAGACCTCCACTGCGACAAGCACCAACTCCGCATCGTTTTCGTCAATGCTAACAGCAGCCACTGCCGAAACATCTACCGTTAAGCAAGCAGATTTCACCAGCATGACGCGCAAGGAAATGTTCGATTGGATGAATGATCAAATCCGTGGAGGGAAAATGTCGCTTGATGAAAGCTCACCTTTCCTAGGGATGACGATGAAAATATCGGCGGCGACCGGTCAACCAGTCGATATGGCCACAGACGCTACACGCATTAATTTCGTTGAGAAGGCTCGTTTGGGTATTGAAGGCGCCCGCTCAAACAACGATCCGGATTTAGCCAAGCGGTTACAGGCTGCGATAGAGATTATGATCCGGCAGCAAGGACAAGCGTTTGGAGTTGATACACGTGCATAAGGTGTGGTCACACACATTGGCATAACCCGGCGCTCAACCGGACCTGCGCAAAAAGCCGCGCAGTCCGGTTAGCTCTACGTTAGAGCTGATCGTAGTGACCACCAATAGCGAAGATATAAATGGACCTTTCGTCAAACCGATATATCAAACGATCTCTTCGTGATATCCGCTTGGACCAAAGGCCAGAGAGGTTGTGCTTAAGTGGCTCAGGCTTCCCTAAACCTGAAGCAGGGTCGTTTGAACGCAGCATTTCCTTGAGTAATTTACACAAAGCCTTGTGCAATTGTTTGTCCTTCTCGCGCATAGTTTCATACGCTTCCCAGGTGTTGCCTTCAAATACCTGTGATCTCATTCATTTGCTCTTCAGTCGGTATATAGCCTTTACCACGGTTGTGGGTTTCAAGGGAGTAGGCAATCTGTTGCATGAGGCTCTGGCTTTGGAGAACATGAAGCGTTTCTTGCTCTCGCTCCCAGTCGTCGGCGCTCATTACAACGAATGCCTCTCCGGCTCGTCGAGTTACCTTGAGTGGTTCATGCCTGCTAACCACTTGTTCTACAACGCTCTTCAGGTTGTCTCTAAATTTGTTTACACTGATTGTATCCATGATGGCACCTTGATGTACGGAGTTTCCGTACAAGTATACGTCAAGTGCCCTAACAAGGCCAAGCACAGCGACAGCTTTTTCGTTGCGGCTTCGCCTTCACTTCTAAGCTGCGCGTGTTGGCGGCGTTAAGAATAGGGAAGTTATTTATGACCGAATCCATAGCTACTATTGCCCATTCTCGCGCGAATCCTTAAGGTCAACCTATGCCACGCAAAAGCGGGAACTATAGAAAGAAGCAGACCTAGTCAAGCTAAAAACTTGAACAAAGCCTCTTGATTGGCTGCGGGCAATTCAACCAGCAAATCGATCTGCTCGGAAAAATCCTGCTGTATAATTCGCCCGTCCAACTTTTTGAGTTGATACTCGATCTGCTGCATTTGAGGATAGGCGAGCGTTAATCTGACTCTTGTCAGCTCCACATAATCTATGATTTCCGCCGACTCGATGACATGCTTCGCGGCGTTGCCGTAAGCCCGCGTCAACCCGCCGGCGCCGAGTTTCACGCCACCGAAATAACGAATCACCGCGACTAACACATTGATAAGATCCTTACCCTCCAAATGCTGAAAAATCGGTTTTCCGGCCGTACCGGACGGCTCGCCGGCATCATGAAAACGGCAAATGAATGCTTGCTCCGTTCGAATTCGATAAGCGAAGGCGATATGACTGGCATCCGGATATTCGACCGCCAACTGCCTGAGATTTTGCAAAGCCTCTTGCTCATCGGCAGCCGGTATAATGACTCCGATAAAACGCGATTTTTTGATGATGTCTTCAATCGTATGACGCGACTTGATTAACTGCATTTTTACTTTCAATTTTTAGTGTAATTATTCAGCATGAGTTATGTACAAAAATAAGCTGCATATATACCCATACTGAATAATTACGATTTATTTAGGATTTAATAACGAATCGTCACCTGGCGATCAACTATTGTTCAATTATGACTAACCCTTTTAATTATTGCCTACGCTATTATTGTACTGTCATTAGTATTTTTGCCTTAACTTTAACAGGATGTTCGACGGTAAAGGAATCGTTGCCGGCGCGAACCGCAACCGAACAACTGTTACTCTCTACCGCGGCCGATCACGCCGCGCAAAAAATGACGATCGATTTACCTAAACAACATAAAATTTTCCTAGACACTCAATATTTCGATACCGTCAGCATCGATGCCAAATATGCCATCGGTGCGATCAAGAACCAATTATTGACTCTTGGATACCCTGTTGTAAGTGATAGAAAAGAGGCTGACTCCATCGTCGAAATTCGTTTGGGCGCTTTATCGATCAATCAACACAAAAGCCGCTGGTTAGGACTTCCGCACCTGAACGTCCCCATTCCACTAACGGGGACTCTTGAAATACCTGAAATTGTTTTGCTGGGTAACAATAAACTGGAAGGTATCGCGAAAATAGGCTTGTCTGTTTATGATGCTAATGTAGGTAAGCTGGAAAGTGTTATTGAGCCAAGCTATGGTTTTTCCCGATTCGTTGAATGGACGGTGTTATTAGTCAGCTGGACAGATTCCGATTTGGTACCGGAAAATGCCCGCAATGAACATGAAAGTCCCAGGCTTCATGAACGTTTGTTGATCAATGGCGAAATTTAGGCCTTAAGATAGCCAAGGCTTTTTTAAACTTAGTCAAAAGCATTTTGCCCACGAATCACAAAAAAATCACTTAAATATTCAACTAGTTATGCTTTCCAAGTTGCTCACCTAAATGCTGATATAAGAGATTTATGTAACCCGATGATTGCTTTCATGTATTTCGTGATTTTCGTGGACTGACTGCAGAATTTAAGCTTAAAGAGCACCTTTACGTTTTTGCTTTCGTGTCAGCTTTTTCGCGGCCTTCTGCTGCCTGATCACGGCCAACTCGGTCAATTCTTGCTCCATCATCGCTGGTGTTTCCAGCGTGAGTCTTCCCAATATTCCCGAACGAAGTTCGGACAACAAGATCTTCGCGGTCTTGTCGATATCGATCCGACCGCCTGAGCGCAAACAGCCTCGACTTTTTCCGATGGCAAGCATCAATTCGTGTTCGTTGTTAGGAAGAGGGTCTATTTTGAATCGATCAACTAGACAATCAGGATAAAGTTTAAGCAGAAATTCGGCGGCAAAATACGCAATATCGTCATGCTTGATCGCTGTATCCTTGATTGCGCCGGTTACCGCGAGCCGGTAGCCGGTGTTTTTATTTTCCAAATTCGGCCAGAGCATACCAGGCGTATCGAGTAGAGCAATATTGTTTCCGATCGAAATGCGCTGTTGGGCTTTAGTAACAGCCGGTTCATTGCCGGTCTTAGCGATGACTCGTCCAGCCAATGCATTGATCAATGTAGATTTCCCGACATTCGGAATCCCCATGATCAACGCATGAATCAAGCGATTATCCGACTCATCGACGGCCAGCAATTTTCGGCATAATTCTGTTAACTGCCTGATTTTTTCCGGCTGTTCGATACTCAGCGCGAGCGTTTTCACGCCTTGTTCGCGCTCCAAATAGTCTTGCCATTGCCGCGTTGCTTCAGGGTCGGCCAAATCGCTTTTATTCAATACCTTGATACAAGGCTTAGAACCACGAAGTTGCGCCAACAGCGGATTTTCACTGCTGAATGGAATGCGCGCGTCGAGAATTTCAATGAACAAATCGACCTGAGGCGCAATCTCCCTGATTTCCTTCCCAGCCTTGTGCATGTGCCCCGGATACCATTGTATATGCATAATAAATCGTCAAATTCCAATAAAAATCATAAACCAAGCCCATCTTTCACCTTTCAAGCGCCGAACGGGGGGTATAAAACCGTTCGCAACGTTACTGGACGCTGGAGCGTGGCAACGAAGAATGTCGCGGTACATGCGATGATACACATATAGCACCACTTTATGCCTCTATATCGCGAAGCTAGAGCTTCGATTATGGCTTTCCCAAGCAAGGAGCTTGGGAAACAGCGGAATCTTTCTCCTTTCTCCTTTCTCCTTTCTCCTTTCTCCTTTCTCCTTTCTCCTTTCTCCTTTCTCCTTTCTCCTTTCTCCTTTCTCCTTTCTCCTTTCTCCTTTCCCCTTTCCCCTTTCCCCTTTCCCCTTTCATCTTTCATCTTTCATCTTTATTCCCTTCCCTCTGTTCCAAAACAATCAACCAAGGGCGATGAGCAGTCGGTTGCACAATTCCGTTACTATCCAAGGAAACGCGCGTCATCGATACGGCATCGAGCACATTGCCGCCGATCACGTCGAGCGCATCGTTTTTTTTGGCAACGACCAAATCGCAATGATAAGGCCCTCGGCGTAATTGTCTGAATGCCTGGACTTGTTGCGTAAAAATTTCGCTGCGCGGCGCGCATAATAAATCGCCGGGATTAGGGCTGAAAAAGTGCGCATCGCGGGCGATAAACCGGGCATTTTTTCCGGCATATAGCGCATGTTCGATATAATCCCAATGCAGTACGGTCGAAGGCAAATCCTGTTCCGGCACACCGGCGCTACGCGCCAACCAAACGATGAAGGCGGCCGACCAGGGCCGAACTTCACCTTCGTGATTCAGTAACGGCAAATGCGTCGCGTTGTACCAATAAAGAATGACTCGGGAGAAATAAGGTGCTTGGGTTTCATGCGTCGTTACCTTGTCTTCCGGAAAGATCAATTCGGGTTCGCCGCCGTTATAGTCGGCTATCGGGCATCCGAATAGTGTCCATTCCTGTTGCGCCAAATAAATCATGCGCTCCCGAACCGAAGGAATCTTGAAAGCCGGAGCGATACCGCTTTGATGCATGATCCGAAACGCCTCGTCCTTGACCTGTGCGGTGCAAGCGGCTACCAACAATATCGGCACCCAAAATAGCGAGCGTAAAAAAAAACCGCGTTCCCTTTCCAAATTAAGCATTGCAACTCAATGTGCACCCTACAAGCTATCGATAGTCTACACACGGCTCCTCCGGAAAACGACTCAACCCGACTCGGCAATATACCGCAACGCTCGGTCCAACGCTTTAGGATCGCCGCTAATCAAAGCTTGTGCCTCGGTTTCACGACGCAACCAAGTGAACTGCCGCTTCGCCAATTGCCTCGTAGCGACAATGGCTTTCTCGGTCATATCCGCATGATCGTATTCGCCTTGTAAATACGACCACACTTGCCGGTAGCCTACCGCGCGTATCGACGGCATTTTTTCCGATAAATCTCCGCGTCGATAAAGCCTTTCCACTTCTTCGACCAGTCCTTTGTCCAACATCTGATGAAACCGTCTTGCGATAATTTCGTGCAGTAGTTTTCGGTCCGACGGCGCGATGACCAATTTGACCGCGCGAAAAGAAAGCGGCTGTGTCTCAGCCTCGCTGAACAATTCAGTCAAGGTTTTGCCGGTCAATCGATACACCTCGAGCGCACGTTGCACCCGCTGCGGATCGTTCGGATGAATACGCACGGCGGAGTCCGGATCGATTTGCGCCAATCGCCGATGCATCGCTTCCTTGCCGATGTGTTCGAGCTCATTATCCAGCTCGGCCCTAAGCGCCGCGTCGGCGGACGGCAGTTGCGCCAAGCCGTGATTGAGCGCATTGAAATACAGCATCGTGCCGCCGGTCAGCAAGGGCAGTTTGCCGCGAACGCTGATATCCGCGATCAATTCCAGCGCTCGTGCTCTGAATTGCCCGGTCGAAAATGCCTCGCTCGGATCGAGAATATCGATTAAATGATGCACAATGCCGCCTCTTTCAGCCGACGTGGGTTTGGCTGTGCCGATATCCATGCCGCGATAGACGAGCGCCGAATCGACACTAACAATCTCAGCATCAAGCGCTTCGGCCAATTGCACCGATAAAGCAGTCTTACCGGAAGCGGTCGGTCCCATCAAAAACACCGCCGTGGGCTTGGTTGATTGGGGCGCGATACACTTAGGAACTAACATAAAATAACTTCGACAAATGCTGAAAGGGGGTTCGGTGGCTCGATTGACAGGCATCGGCGGCAGGGCAGATTTTTGCTCCTCGGCAATTGCTCCTGCATTGCCCTAATACACGCCATCCATGGCGTAATGCAAAATCTGCATTCATGCCATCCATGGCAATCTGATAGCTGCCGTCGAGCCTACATGGATGTATTCACGGCGTCCTGTCAAGCGAGTCGCCGAACCACCAGCAATTCCCAGTTTGAGCAGTTTCGCCGATTTTAGGGTGTGGGGTATGCCTGTCGAGGAACGCCGTAAACCCATCCATGGGGGCTTGGCGACAGCTCCCTGCTGCCGACATCCTCGCCAAGCATACCCCACACCCTTTTTGATCTCCAAATTGGGAATTGCTGCCGAACCACCACACTGCCAAAAACTTGTAGAAGTAAATTTGTGCATATTCCTTACCGTCCACGCAGGAAAAATTTATCCAGTTCCTGAGTCGATAGTTCGACCCAAGTCGGGCGTCCATGATTACATTGCCCGATGCGTTCGGTCCGTTCCATGTCGCGCAACAAGGCATTCATTTCATCGATCGACAAACGGCGGCGCGCACGAACCGAGCCGTGACAAGCGACCGTCGCGAGAACTTCATTGGCTTTTTCTTGAATCCGCGTACTCAAGCCGTGCTCGATGATATCGGCCAACACGTCCCGAATCAACGATTCGCTATCGCCGCCGGCCAACAATACCGGAACCGAGCGCAACACGATCGTTTCAGGACCCGAGCGGCTCAATTCGAATCCGAGCGCATTGAAAAATTCCTGGTGCTGTTCGGCCAAGTCGGCCTCGCCGGCGCTGACCGCGATCTTAATCGGCAACAGCAACGGCTGGCTAGGCACGCTACCATTGTTGAATTGTTGCTTCAAGCGCTCATAAGTCACGCGTTCATGCGCGGCATGCGTATCGACCAGAATGATCCCTTTCGGCGTTTCGGCAAGAATATAGATATTATGCAGATGCGCGACAGCATACCCCAATGGATGATACGGCTCTTCGCCGGCTGTTGATGGCTCGGGGCTTTTACTTTCAGGTTCCGGCTCGACCGCCGGATACAGTGAGGCGTAAGCGCGAATATCCTCCTCGACATGCAGCGGCAGCGTATTTTGCTTCGGCTTGGCTTGAAATTGGACTTGTGGCTTGACGAGCGGCTGCTCCGGAGATTGCGGCGGCATCGGAACGAATTCTTCGATCGGATTGGACCGTTGCTCTTGACTCCCCGGCCTTAAATCGGCCAACGACCGATGCAGCGCCCGATACAGAAAATCATGGACCAGACGGCCTTCCCTGAAACGAACCTCGAGTTTAGCAGGATGCGCGTTGACATCGACCAAGGCCGGATCGAGATTCAAATACAGCACGAATACCGGATGGCGACCGTGATAAAGCACATCCTGATAAGCCTGTTTCACCGCATGCGAGACCAGCTTGTCCTTGATCAAACGACCGTTGACATAAAAAAACTGCATGTCCTGCTGGCTTCGCGAGAAAGTCGGTAAACCGACCCACCCGGTCAATTGCAAACCCGAAGCCTCGAAATCGATTTTGACCGAATTGTTGATAAACTCCGAACCGCAAATACCGGCAATACGCTGTTCGCGCTGTACCTCGGTCGTGACCGGTTTCAGATTCAACACTTCGCGTTGATTATGCGTCAAGGCAAATCCGATATCGAAACGGCTCAACGCCATGCGTTTAATCAGCGTTTCGATATGACCGAATTCGGTTTTTTCGGTTTTGAGAAATTTTCGGCGCGCTGGGGTGTTGTAAAACAAATCGCGCACATCGACTGTCGTGCCTTGAGGATGCGGGTCCGGCTGCGGATCAAAATTCTGCTCGGAACCGTCCGCATCGACTCGCCAAGCGCAATCGGCACTCTCGATTCTGGAAATCAATGTCAGCCGGGCGACCGAGCTGATGCTGGGCAAGGCTTCGCCGCGAAAACCCATTGTCGAAACATGCTCCAAATCATCGAGCGTTGCGATTTTGCTGGTGGCATGGCGAGATAAAGCCAACGGCAGGTCATCCTTGTCGATACCACAGCCATCATCTCGGATTTTGATCCGGCGCATGCCTCCCTGCTCGATTTCGATGGCAACAGACGAAGCCCCGGCATCGAAGCAATTTTCGACCAACTCCTTAACGACCGAAGAAGGCCTTTCGACGACTTCGCCTGCGGCGATCTGATTGACGAGTTGAGTCGGAAGAGAATGAATACGCATGGAACAGCCTGAAACCAAATCGACTATTTTAGCCGATCAGTCAAAGCCATGTCAGTTTGAATTACAACAAGCAAAAAACTGCGTGTTTCGTGAGAAAAATGCTTTTTATAGATATAAAGATTGGCAAACCAAACCCCGATTCACCTTTCACCTTTCACCTTTCCTCTTTCACCTTTAAAAATCACCCATCAACAGGAATACTCAAAACTTGACCGATCCTAACCTGATTATCATTCATTGCATTAGTCGTTTTAATTTTCTGCATGCTAATTCCATATTGCTGCGCTATACCTGACAAAGTTTCGCCACGGCTGATGACGTGTTGTCGACCTTGTTCGGCGATATAAGTTCCGGCTGGAGCCGCCTGCTGAAAGTAACTGTCGATACCATTGAAAATAGCTCGGGCCATTTTGCTCTGATGAGCAACACTGCGCAGTTTACTTTCTTCGTCCGGGTTCGAAATAAACGCGGTTTCGACCAAAATTGCCGGTACATCGGGCGATTTAAGCACCAAAAAGCCTGCTTTTTGCACCGACCGAGAATGTAAATGACCAACTTGCTTTAAGCTTCCGAGTATCTTTGACGCTGCATTTTGACTGGCTTCTTGAGTGGCGGTCATCGATAGATCGAGTAGCACGGACGCCAATACGTCGTCTTTATCGACTAAGCTGACGCCTCCAACCAGATCGGCGGAATTTTCATGATTGGCCAACCATCGCGCCATTTCGGTCGTCGCACCTTTGTTAGATAAGGTAAATACCGACGCACCTTTAACACTTGGATTATCGTAGGCATCGGCATGGATCGATACAAATAAATCGGCCTTTGACTCTCGAGCAATTTTCATGCGCTTTTTCAGGTCGATGTAGTAGTCGCCTTGACGAACCATCACGGCTCTCATTCCCGGCTTTCTGTCGATCAATGCCGCTAATTTTTTTGCGATCGCAAAAGTCACGTCTTTTTCATGAGTGCCGTGCGGGCCTTTTGCTCCAGGGTCTTGACCGCCATGACCGGCATCGATCGCTATTACAACGTCTTTGCTGCGTTGCGGCGCTTTTTTCACCGATTTATTATGTGATACAGCTAACGCTTCGGAACTCGCGGAAGGCCTTTTAGCAGGATTAGGCGAAGCGTTTCGCTTTGAAACCAATGGATGCGATGCAACCGAAAGTGAAACGGGAGGCTTGGCAGCAAGAACATCCTGTTTGGCAAAAAAATCAATCATCAATTGATAGCCACCGGATTGATTAACCGGAATCGTCAAATTCTTAGCTATTCCGTTCTTTTTCAAATCGACGACAACTCGCAAATCTTTATCGTTACGAACCGCGCTTCGAATTTTTTTAAACAACGGATGATTGGAAGACGGTTGCTCAAGTTTTCCGTTTAAACGAGCATCACGGATGTCGATAACTAAACGCGGGGGATTATCCAGTTGAAATACTTTATGTGAAAATTTCGCCGACAGATCGAAAATCAACCGGGAGTGATCGGAAGAAATTTGATGCTTCAAGGAATTAACCGCCGTTTGTTGCGCAAACGCCGATCCTGCCCAGAAATGCAACACCGCAATAAATAACATATTGATAAAACTACGCATGACCCAACCCAAGCTTGCTATTTTACCGACGGTAAATCCCCGTCATTGAAAGTTTGCCGCTAAATTTCCGGACTTAATTTCAATAAGTATCCAGTTCAATTAAAATTAGCAGACATTATCTTTTTAACTTTTCTAGTAACTATTCAGAGCATGCGGTAGGTTGGCGTCAGGCATTGATTTCTAAGGACGCGTGAACCCAGCACCTAAATAATCCAAAATTGTTTATCATAGCAAATGGATTATGGTATTTAGTTGCTGGGTGAATACATCCCTGTAAACTCTGACTGCAACGTCCTGTTGCAGACAGCCTTATAAATCAATGCCTGACACCTTCTCATACATGACCTATGCTGAATAATTACCTTTTCTATAACTTTAAGACTTGAGCACCGAAATTAGACGTTAAGGAACGGGCATTTTATATCTTTCGCAACCGTCAGTTTTTTTGTCCTTCCCTAAGCAATTGAAAATACAAGCACTTCAATGAATCGCTTAGTTTTTTCTCTATTTCAAAAGCCTTCAAGTTATAAATTCGTTTAAAGTATAGCAGTATGTCTTTGTTTTATCACGCTAGATAAAAAGTTTTTTAAGCTTAAATTGCTGGTCTCCACTTTTAGGTTTCGCTCTTGCCCGACAACGCTCAATGTCAAGACTAAATCAGGCTCCGGCAGAAAACCTTCGCCCATTTCCGGCCACTCGATTAAACAAACCGCATCTTGATCCAAATAATCATTAATCCCGATCCACTCCAGTTCTTCCGGGTCGGAGAGGCGATACAAATCAAAATGAATAACTGCTCGACCACTCGGCATATACTCCTCAACGAGCGTATACGTCGGACTTTTAACCGCACCCTGATGACCCAAAGCCCTCAACAAGCCCCGAACCAACGTAGTTTTTCCGGCACCTAATTGGCCTTTTAAAAAGATCAAGCATTTATGCGGCAACTGCCTCGACAGCTCGGCGCCGAATGCTTCGGTAGTCTCGGCATTTCTCAGTTTTATTTGCATTAATTTACCAAACGCCTCAAATAAGGCATCAAATCGGTCGCTAAAAGACCCCGCTCACCGCCATCGACAGCAGCCGCATCGGCAGCCGAACCATGAATATAAACACCATACTCGGCGCTTTCCCAGTTGCTGAATCCCTGAGCCAATAGTCCGGCAATCACTCCGGTCAGAACATCCCCCATGCCTCCGGTTGCCATGCCCGGATTACCGACATCGGCAACTGCGACATGATGGTGACTAGCAATCAATGTACCCGCCCCTTTCAGCACACAAATACCGCCATATTGCCGCCTGATCGAATTTACTGCGGCGAAACGATCATGTTCGACTTCGGATACCGAGCATTTCAACAAACGCGAAGCCTCGCCCGGATGCGGCGTCAATATGAAATGGTCACCGTATTGGCCCGAATCCGCCAGCCAGTTCAAGCCGTCAGCATCGATCACCGTTGGCTTAGCGAATCGGATCGTGGCATCGAATAAACCTTTCGACCAATCGCTTCGTCCCAACCCGGGTCCTAATACAAGAACATCTGCACAATCGATGATCGTCTCTATGCTCTCCGGATCGAGGTCACCTCGACACATCAATTCCGGCCGCGAGCTATTGATCAATATAGCGTGCTCAGGATGCGTCAACACGGTAACGAGCCCCGCACCAACTCGTAACGCGGCTTCACCTGCCATGCGAATCGCTCCCGAATAACCGACATCACCGCCAATCACTAAGACACGGCCAAAATGACCTTTGTGCGCACAGCGACTTCTTCGCGGTGGTTGCAGAAAACGAATGCGTTGCGCGGCACAATCGACCCTGTCAAAAACCGCGTTAGGAATATCGAGCGATGCATAATAAACTTTTCCGCAATAATCCGGCGCATCTCCGGTAAACAAGCCTTTTTTCAACCCGATAAAAGACACGGTCAAATCCGCTTTGACCGCACAACCCATGATTTTTCCTGTATCGGCATTCAATCCGCTTGGAATATCGACCGCAATGACGAAAGCCCGACTGGCATTGATGGCCGCTATCGCATCGGCATGTAAACCTTCGACTTCACGATCCAAGCCGGTACCTAATAGCGCATCGATGATCACTTCTTCGCTAAGTAAAGCTTTCGTATCATAGCCCGCAACTTTACAGCCGCTATCGATGCAATCTCGATATGCCGTGAGCGCATCGCCCTTAAGCCTAGAAACCTCGACAACAGAATAAACCGTTACCTCCATTCCGGCAGCAATTGCTAAACGCGCTATCACATAGCCATCTCCGGCATTGTTACCGCCGCCACAAAAAATCGTGCAACTTGTCGCTTCCGGACAGAACGCCTTGACCCGCTCAAATACCGATTGACCTGCCCTGCACATCAATTCATAACCGGGAATGTAAAATTCATCGATAGCCGTTCGGTCCAGTTCTCTTACTTGATCGGCGGAATATAGTTCGAGTGGAAGATCTTGCCTGCTCATTGCTTCATCGAAAATAATTGTATTTAAGTTCAGCTTAATAGCCCCAAAACTTATTGGCTTGATCAACGTTAAATCCCTTTGGCGCCGAACAAGGCTTGCTAATTTTATACAGCGCAATGCCGCAATCGCGTTTTTGAGGCTCTCGATAAAAGGCACCACGAGGGCTTATAAGAGCGTGCGCGTAAGGCCCCGATGTTTTACTGCCCTTAACTGTGGCGCGCTTAGTAATCAAAGCAATTTCGCCGTTTTGCAAATCGACGAATGTACCGGGGGGATAAATACCGGTTTCGCGGATGAATTGATTTGCCAATTGCTCATCGATTTCATTGCCGCGTTTCGAAAATAGCGATTTGATCGCATCATGCGCCAAAACCGGAGCTCGATATTTGCGGCCGGTGATCAACGATGTATAGATATCGGCCAGAGAGATGACTTTGGCCCCCTCGCTGATAGCATCTCCGCTGAGCTTATTGGGATAACCGCTACCGTCGTTTTTTTCATGATGCTGTAAAACCATCGCCAGCCAATCTCTTGATTCTATACCGGCTTTTTTTAACAACATGACGCTTTGTTTAGGGTGTTCTATGATTTGCTGACGCTGCTCACTTGTCAACGGAGAATCTTGTTGATAAAGCTGATCCTGTAATTTCAGCATGCCTAAATTCATCGTCAGCGCCGCGCTAATGATCAGTTCGTTATCCTCATCGGTTAACTGCCTGCGCCGACCGAGTAAGCCGGACAATACTGCAGTATATATCGAATGAATGACGGCATAATTATCAGCGCAGCCCAGTAAATGAATCGCGCCTAATGCGGCATTAGGATCGAATACGATTATTATCCGTAAAAGCTCGGCAATTTTCGCTATTCGCGATTGTACATTCTCGGCTTTTTGATCTGCCAAATCTTGAAACAATGGATACAACTTCTGGTTGCAATAAGCAATAGCAGTAAACGGATTGGTTTGTAGTTTTTTTTGATCCGGCTCTTGCTTTAAAGCTTCTCTTAGCTCGATTTCTTGTTCCGTAAGATTCCTATAAACCCCTTTTTCAAGCAACACGTTAAGTTGCTTTTCAGTGGTAACAATCGTATTTTTCTTCAATAACAACGATTGTTCGAAGGTAAAAATGGAAAAAGGCAGCGGCGTATTTAATTCGATATCGCTGGGCTGTACTTTGACTAACTCTATTTCCATGACACACCTAAAGCTTAGGAATTTTTCGTACCATTCAGTATAGCCTGAAGACTACAAATTTTGCGAAAAGCTGAACTTTAACGTTTCAGCCTGTCTTGCACGCTTACTCCCTTTACTCGCTTTATACTCAAAAAATGGCTAACATTATGAAGGGAGTATACCTATCGCACATCAAGTTTCGGCATTAACGTATGGAGGCGCCGGGGTGTCGGCAAAGGCTTTGACAGCATGGATGCTGTCACAGAGCCTACATGGACGTATTCACGGCGTCCTTTGACGAACATCCCGACGCCGAAATTTGACTAGCAAAGAGTATAGTAGTAATGCTCCTAATAGATCAGCACTGATCGGAAAAATCAGCCGCGTTCGCGCTCCATTCTTTAATTCAGCTTTTCCAGATACTGAATCACAAATTGTAGCGTTCGATTGCCTCGGTATTCATTGATATCCAGCTTGTAAGCAGCATGGATTGTTCGAATTCCCAGCCATTGTTCCGGCTTTTCGATAAAGAAAGCAATCGCGTCGATCAACTGCTTGTTTTCGGCCTGACGCAACACCAATTTTAAATGATGCTGCCCAACGATACGGGCCTGAATGACCTCGAACACACCATCGAAAACCGGCTCCGGAAACTCCTGCCCCCAAGTGCCCGAACGCTGCAATAACTCGGCGAATTCCAACGTCAACTCGTTTTCCGACAATTCCCCGTCGGAATACACCTTCTGTTCTAGGTCCATATTCGCTATACGCCGACCGACCATCTCATCGAAGGCTAACGCAAAAGGCGGATAATCGTGCATTTGTATGCTCATTCCGGCCGCCATCGCATGACCGCCGAACTTATTAAGAATATTGGGATGAGCCGAGGCTATGTCGCTCAGAACGTCGCGGATATGCACACCGGGAATCGATCGCGCCGAACCTTTGATTTCGCCGTTACCGGCCGGAGCGAAAGCCACGACCGGCCGGTGCAGTCTATCCTTGATTCTCGATGCCAGAATACCGATTACGCCTTGATGCCAATTTTCATCAAACAGGCAAACGCCGGCCGGCAGATGTTTTTCATCTAAGGCTTTCATTTCGTTCAACAGACTCATCGCTTCGACCTTCATCTGACCTTCGATGTCCCGGCGATCCTTATTCATTTCATCAAGCTGCTGTGCGATATCTTTGGCCAAAGAAACATCATCGGTTAGCAGGCATTGAATGCCCAGCGCCATATCGTCCATGCGCCCGGCAGCGTTGAGCCTGGGTCCCAACGCAAAGCCTAGGTCGGATGAGGATAGATACCGATGATTCCGCCCCGATACTTCGACCAAGGCCAGTATTCCCGGATGACAACGACCCGAACGAATTCGCTGCAGGCCTTGATGAATCAATATCCGATTGGTCTGATCAAGCGGCACGACATCGGCGACCGTGCCCAAAGCAACCAAATCCAGTAATTGTGCTAGATTCGGTTCGGGTATGGCTTGTTGTTGAAACCAATCGACTTCACGAAGGCGACTTCTCAATGCGGTTAGTACATAAAACATGACGCCGACGCCTGCCAATGATCGACTAGGAAACGGTTCGTCCGGCAAATTCGGATTGACGATTGCATCGGCCTCAGGCAATGTCTCGCCGGGCAAATGGTGATCGGTGACCAAAACTTTGATACCTAGCGCCTTAGCCGCGTCAACGCCGGCTATGCTCGATATGCCATTATCGACGGTGATAATCAATTCGGGCTCTTGGCGTTTGACCAACTCGACTATCTCCGGCGTCAACCCGTATCCGTATTCAAAACGATTCGGCACGATGAAGTCGACATTGACCGCACCGAACATGCGTAAGCCTCTAATAGCAAGGGCACAACTGGTCGCCCCGTCGGCATCGAAATCGGCCACAATAGTGATTCGCTGCTGCTTGCTTAGCGCTTCGATCAAATGAGCAACCATGGCCTTCATCCCGGACAACAGCCACGGCGAAGGCAATCCAGCCAACGAACGGTCTAATTCATCCGCGGATTTAATACCCCGGCTTAGAAATATGCGCTGCAAAACCGGGTGCATATCACCCAAATCCAGCTTTTTCTTACCCGGAGGACGGGGAATAATGGTTTTTTTAACGCCTTGGGAGTACATAGGGGTCAGGTGCAAGGGGAAAGGATCAAGGAACAAGGGGCGAGTGAAAATTGCCCAACCCAGTTTTGTTGGTATAACCGTCAGCCACATGACTGTCTTACCAGATGGCACGACATTACCGCCCTCAAACCCTCGTTTTTTCGCACTACTGGTCTATTGGTGCTTATGGATGACGGCGATCGCGGAGAATGGGAATCATACAATCCTCACCATTTATTGTGTCACATAACACTCGCGAATTACCTAACGCTAGGTGATCCGCGTGGGGTACGCTGTGCGTACCCTGGTAACCCCGCGATGTTCATGTGCCAACCGAACCGCCAAGGCACGGCTTTGGTACGCGCAGCGTACCCTACAATTTATGTATAACGATGAGACCTCTGCGTGGAAACGCCCGAGCACCGCTCCAGCGGTACGAGACGCTAGCGCGTCTCGGTCTGCATTCCCACGCTAGAGCGTGGGAACGATAAAAGGGAGTAACAATCAGTTTTTATAGACTATCGAGTATCGCTTTCTTGACTGCGTCCAAATCGGCTTCGATCGTGACCGGATGCGCGTCTTGGCATTGCTTGATCGCAATATCGGGATCTTTGATGCCGTTGCCGGTCAATGTACAAACGATCGTGCTGCCTTCGGGAATATTACCCAGCTCGATGTCATGCAGCGCGCCGGCCAAGGATGCTGCCGAAGCAGGCTCGCAAAAAACACCTTCGTTCGAGCTCAACAATTTTTGCGCGGCTAAAATTTGCTCGTCGGTCATCGCGTCAAACCAACCTTCCGATTCGCGTTGCGCGGCCCAAGCCAAATCCCAGGATTGCGGGCGTCCGATGCGTATCGCGGTTGCTACCGTTTCGGGATGATCGATCATTTCCCTAGCGATGAAAGGCGCGGCGCCGGCCGCTTGATAACCGCACATCACGGGACGCTTATTCGTCACGGCTTTCAGCGAGCCGATATCGGTCGAATATTCCTTATAGCCTTTCCAATAGGCCGAAATATTGCCGGCATTACCGACCGGCAGACAGTGATAATCGGGTGCGGTACCCAGTTCGTCGATGATTTCGAATGCAGCGGTTTTTTGTCCTTCAAGACGGAACGGATTGATCGAATTGACAATCGAAACCGGTGCATGATCGACGATTTCCTTAACCAAAGCCATGCCCTGATCGAAGTTACCGTTGATCTGAATGATCTTGGCTCCGTACATCAAAGTTTGCGCTAATTTACCCAACGCGATCTTGCCTTCCGGAATCAACACGAATGCTTTGATGCCCGCGCGTACCGCATAGGCCGCCGCGGAAGCCGAAGTATTGCCGGTCGATGCACAGATAATGGCTTGACTGCCTTCATCGACCGCTTTGGTCACAGCCATTGTCATGCCGCGATCCTTAAACGAGCCGGTCGGATTCAAGCCCTCGAATTTAACATAAATATCGACGTCCTTGCCGATCAATCTTGGAATGTTTTGCAGCTGTATTAAAGGTGTATTGCCTTCGCCTAGACTGATCAAGCGAGTATCATCAGCGACCGGTAGGCGATCTCTATAAGTTTCGATTAAACCTGTATAGCGTTTACGAATTGTCATTATGTTTTATCCCAGAGTTTCCAGTCGAATGCGACACACTTTGCCGGTTACGGTCGTTAATTGTTCGATCACGGTAATCGCCGCATTCATTTCCGATTCCAGTGTATTTTGAGTCAACATGATAATCGGCACCGATTTTTCATTTTCATGCGGTTCTTTTTGAATAATCGCTTCGATACTGATGTCGTGCAAAGCCAAGATGCGAGTAATATCGGCCAATACACCCGGCCTATCTTCGGCATTCAGCCTTAAATAATAAGCCGTATGAATTTGCTCGGCCGAAAGCATCGGAATATCGGCTAGCGCGTTCGGTTGAAAGGCCAAGTGCGGTACGCGGTTTTCGGGGTCGCTCGTTAATGCGCGAACGACATCGATCACATCGGCAACGACTGATGAAGCCGTAGGCTCGGCGCCCGCGCCTGCGCCATAATATAGCGTCGGCCCGACCGCATCGCCTTTAACCAATACCGCATTCATCACACCATCGACGTTGGCGATCAATCGACGTGCGGGAATCAAAGTCGGATGCACGCGCAGTTCGATGCCTTCGGAGGTTTTTCGCGCGATGCCCAGATGCTTGATGCGATAACCCAAGGTATCGGCATAATCAACATCGTCGCGCGTGATTTGCGTAATGCCTTCGGTATAGACCTTATCGAATTGCAAGGGGATACCGAATGCGATTGAAGCCAAAATCGTCAATTTATGCGCCGCATCGATCCCCTCAACGTCGAAAGTCGGATCGGCTTCGGCATAACCTAAAGCTTGAGCCTCAGCCAAGACATCCGCGAAATCGCGGCCTTTGTCACGCATTTCGGTCAAAATGAAATTGCCGGTGCCGTTGATAATGCCCGCCACCCACTCGATTTGATTGCCGCTCAAGCCTTCACGAATCGCCTTGATAATAGGAATTCCGCCGGCAACGGCGGCTTCGAACGCAACCATGACACCTTTGTCGCCGGCTTTCGCAAAAATTTCATTACCATGCAGCGCAATCAAGGCTTTATTCGCGGTCACAACATGCTTAGCGTTTTCAATCGCTTTAAGCACTAAGTCTTTCGCAATCGTTTCACCGCCGATCAACTCCACAACGATTTCAATCTCGGGATCGTTGACGATCTCATAAGGATCGGTCGTCAACGCGATGCCTTGCGTATCGCAAATCCGGCTTCGCTCAAGATCGCGAGCACTGGCGCGCGTTACGATAATTTCACGCCCTGCCCGGCGCGCAATTTCGGCGGCGTTGCGCTTCAAGACATTGACGGTGCCGCCGCCGACGGTACCTAGACCTAAGACCCCTACTTTGACCGGCTTCAAATTCGACTCCTACTAATTTCCCATAACCCGAACAAATCGCTCATTATACAACTTTGTCTTTCTTGAGCATATGTCGAATGCCGCGAATCGCTTGTCGGGTTCTGTGTTCGTTTTCGATCAAACCGAAACGAACGTGATCGTCCCCGTATTGTCCGAAACCGATACCCGGCGACACGGCTACTTTCGCATCGGCGAGCAATTTTTTCGAAAACTCGAGCGAGCCCATTTCTTTATAGGGTTCGGGAATCGGCGCCCAAACGAACATCGTCGCTTTCGGCTTCGGCACCGGCCAACCGGCGGCCGTCAAACCTTCGCATAAGACATCGCGCCTTTTCCGGTACATCTCGGCAATTTCAGTCACGCAATCCTGCGGACCCTCCAAAGCGCTAATCGCTGCAATCTGAATCGGTGTAAACGTACCGTAATCAAGATACGATTTGATCCTTGCCAATGCCGCAACGAGCTCTTTATTGCCGCACATGAAACCGACCCGCCAACCGGGCATGTTGTAACTTTTCGATAACGAAAAAAATTCGACCGCAATATCGGTCGCCCCCTTAACCTGAAGAATCGACGGTGCTTTGTAACCGTCGAACACGATATCGGCGTAAGCGACATCCTGGACAACCCAAATGTTATGCTCTTTGGCCATTTCGACGATTTTTTCGAAAAATTCCAGATCGACGCATTGTGTGGTCGGATTACCCGGAAAATTGAGAATCAGCATTTTCGGTTTCGGCCATGAATCGACGATGGCTTTATGCAGTTCCTCGAAAAAATCCACACCGGCAACCATTGCCACATGACGAATATCGGCGCCAGCGATCACGACACCGTAGGGATGGATCGGATAGGCCGGATTCGGAACCAATACGACATCGCCCGGCCCCAACGTAGCTAGAGCCAAATGCGCAAGCCCCTCCTTGGAACCGATCGTAACGATCGCCTCGGTATCCGGGTCCAAATCCACGTCGAAGCGATGCTTATACCAATTACATATCGCTCTTCGTAAACGAGGGATACCCTTGGAAACGGAATAACGGTGAGTGTCCTCTCGTTGAGCCGCCTCGACCAGCTTTTTGACGATGTGATCGGGTGTCGGCTGATCGGGATTACCCATTCCGAAGTCGATGATATCTTCCCCGGCCGCTCGGGCTTTCGCTTTTAGCTCGTTGACAATATTGAAAACATAGGGAGGCAAGCGACTGATTCGATGAAATTGTTCCATTTGCGGCTCTGAAGAAAGATTTGTTAGTCGGTAAGTTTAAAAAGCCGTCTAAATTACTGTTAATCAAAGGCTCTGTCAATTATGCATCAGCGGAAAGATGAAAGAAGAAAGAGGAAAGATGTAGGCTGTCGAAATAAAATATTAATCATTATAATTCAATTGTTTATTATTTTTTTGAGGTGAAAAGCAAACAGTCAACCTACTTTTGTTTGCTTCCTAGATCCAAAAATCAACGACTTAGCAGGAGGCATCAAAATGAAAATTGAACTTATTAAAGAATTTATCAATACTTTTTTACCGGGTTATCGCCGGAACTCAAGGGTATGTTGCGCGTATCAAAGCCGTACCCGCCAATATTAGCCAAAGTCCTTAGTGCGCCTTGCGCCCGTCAAGCCTGTTTACCATTAACGTTTATGAAGGTCCGGCCATCGCCTCGGCAAATTAACGTTTAACCGCGTAGCCCGGATGCAGCGCAAGCGCAATCCGGGACGTTCGAGGCTACGCAAGCCCCGCATTCCACTTACGCTCCATACGGGCTACGCGCTGTTAATGATTAGTCACCACTCATTTAAATTGAAAACGCTGTATCTTCAAGTCCTTCATGCTCTTCATGGTAAAAAGATGATATTACTTGGAACCAACACTCGTATACGAACTGCATGTGCCTCATGGTTAAACTGCCGAATTTAGGATTATTTGTCACGAATTACTAAGCACCTTTCCACGCGTTTTAAATCGTCCTCGGTATCAACACCGGCTTCCGGTGTTTTGGCAACGGTGTTAACAAGGATCGACTCGCCGTGCCAGAGTATTCGAAGCTGCTCCAATGACTCGACCGCCTCAAGCGGTGAAGCTTCCCAGCCGCAATAACGCCGCAAGAAATCGACTCGGTATGCATACATGCCGATATGACGCAAATAATCGATTTTTCCGGAAAAGTCCCTGCTACCCTGCCGACTGAAATGATCTCGGTCCCACGGAATCGGCGCACGACTGAAATAAAGCGCATAACCGTCTTTGTTCAGCACCGTTTTGACGGAGTTGGGATTGAAGACTTCTTCCGGATCGGTAATGCGTGCCGCCAGCGTTGCGATACCTGCACGATGCTGCCCAGCCAATGCTTCCGCGACATTCCGGATATAAACCGGCGGAATTAACGGTTCATCGCCTTGAAGATTGACGATAATCGTATCATCGCTCCATCCATGTAATTCGGCGACTTCCGCGATGCGCTCGGTACCGCTTTGATGATCTTCGCGCGTCATCACGGCTTGAATACCGAGCCCCAACACTTTATCCAAAATCCGCGCATCGTCGGTTGCCACGACGATGTCTTCGGCGTCGGCTTCCCTTGCCCGTTCGCAGACATGCGCAACCATCGGTTTTCCGGCGATGGTCAGCAACGGCTTGCCCGGCAGCCGAGTCGATCCGTAGCGGGCCGGAATCACAACTTTGAAGGGAATACTCATTTACGCAGGGCATCGGCTTCTTCTTGACTCAATTCGCGGGCTTCGTCTTCAAGCATGACCGGTATGCCGTCGCGTATCGGGAACGCCAAGCGATCGGCAATAGAAATTAATTCCTGATTTTCTTTGTCGTAAATCAATGGCCCTTTACTGACCGGACTGACCAGAATTTCAAGTAATTTTGTATCCATCATATTTTTCTCTCAATAAAGTTAAAAATCGATTCGTAAAGGCCGGCTCCAGTTGGGCCGTGACCGGCACATACCAATGCGTATCGCGCGCGAAACCGAAGCATTTGACCGCGTCTTTTTCGGTCATCAATACCGGATAGTCTCCGAATTCAATATCGTCGGCGCGATACGAATAATGATCCGGGAACCTATGATTGATGCAATGCAGCCCGGCGGCGGCCAACTTGTTGAAAAACCGGTCGGGGTTGCCGATTCCGGCCACCGCATGACAATTCAAACCGATAAAGTCTTGCAATGGCTTGGCCGAACCGGTCGTCAGATTGACAGCCACATCGCCGCTGAGTGTCATCGAAAAACGTTCATCTTCGGTTTTTGTTCCATTCTCGATGATAAAGTCGACTTCTGACAGGCGGCAGGCCGGTTCTCTCAACGGCCCGGCCGGCAAACAATAACCATTACCGAACTGTCTTTCGCCGTCGACGACAGCAATTTCGATATCGCGGGCCAATTTGTAATGCTGCAAACCGTCGTCCGATAAAATGACATCGCAGCCGTCTTGCTCCAACAATAAACGTCCTGCTTCAAAACGATTGACCCCGATCGCGACAGGACAATCGGAGTGCTTGGACAATAACAAAGGCTCATCACCAACAGTCGCGGCATTATCCAAAGGATCGACTTTGACCGGTGCATCCCGGACCTCGCCCCCGTATCCTCGGCTAATGACGCCAGGTTTATAACCGTTCCGCTTCAAAAGCCTAGCTAACGCGATAATTAACGGCGTTTTCCCGGTGCCGCCGACGCTAATATTTCCGACGATGATGACCGGAACCGGCAGACGCCGTTTTTTTAACCATCCTGCGCGATAAGAAAACCGTCTGAGTTCGACGGCTCCTCGAAAAACCCAACTAAGCGGCAATAAAAACTTAGCGGGAAATCGGCCATGATACCAAACGGCATCGAGCGATAACTTTCCTGAGGTATTCATTTAACCGCCATTGGGTTTTATTGCCGCAAAGGTAATATGTTTAAAACCGATTTGCCCGGCAATATCCAAAGCCATGACGACCGATTTATGCGGCGTTTTACCGTCCGCATTGATGACGAAAGGGATTGATCGCGACGAACCTGCCAATTTGAGCAGTTCTTGTTTGAGCGTTTCTTTTTCTTGATTAACCAATTGACGAGGCAAACCGTCTTCGCCGGTCAAATAATAGACGCCCTCCGAATCGATACTCAACTCGATCTGTCTCAGTTTTCTTTCGAGTTCGCTGCCTTCGGCTTCAGGTAAATCTATGTTCAATACGGTTTCCCGATTGAAGGTCGTCGTTACCATGAAGAAAATCAACAATAAAAAGACCACATCGATCATCGGCGTAATGCTGATTTCGAGCTTTTCTCTTTTTTTACGATGAAAATCCATCAGGCTTCCTCACGCTCTCCGTGCAACACATCGATCAAGCGTAACGCTTCCTCTTCCATATTCAAAACATATTCATCGACCAAGCGCTCGAAATAACGGTGAAAAATTAGGCTCGGAATCGCAACGCTCAAGCCGGCCGCGGTTGTAATCAATGCCTCGGAAATGCCCCCGGCCAATATCGTAGGATCGCCGACGCCATGCATCATGATAGCCGTGAATACCTTGATCATGCCGACCACGGTTCCCAGAAGGCCCAGCAACGGCGTGATCGAAGCAATCGTACCCAAAGTGTTCAGAAATTTTTCCAATTCATGAACGATTTGCCGTCCCACCTCTTCGATGCTAGTGCGCATGATGTCCCGGCCGTGACGACTATTGGCAAGCCCAGCCGCCAAAACCGCGCCCAATGGCGAACTCATTTTAAGGCTTCGCAATGCCGCAGTATCGAGTTTACCTTCGCGAGATAATTTCCATATCTGAGGAACCAGATCGGGCGGCAAAATTTTATTTTTGCGTAGCGTCCAAAAACGCTCGGCAATGATCGCCATCGCACCGATGGAGCACAAAATAATCGGCAGCATTAACCAGCCGCCGCTTTTAATCAAATCGAACACTATTTTTACCTATGTTTATAAAACTTAAGACAAAATATAACGCTTCAGCCAATTAAGCCGGAATGACGTTTTCGATAACCCATGAGAATTGACCAAGGATTTCATGACAAATAACTTCCCGGAGCAATGATATTTGTAGCTATACCTTTCGTACTTCAAATTTCGGCAGTGCCTGAGGAGGCACCGGGGTGCTCGATCCCTCACCTAACGCTAGGTGAGGGACCAGCATGGAGCTGGCATAGAGCCTACAGGGACGTATTTACCCAGCACCTAAATTCCATAACCCATTGGCCATGGTTAATTGTCTTGGATAATTTAGGTGCTGGGTTCACGACGTCCTTTGACGGGCACCCCGGTGCCGAATTTTGATCTGCGATGGGTATAATTTAAACAAATCCCGCTTGCTTAGCGTTATCACGGCCCACCCAAACATAGGCAATCAATAACGCCATACAACAACAAACCGCTGCAATGCTATACACGAACCGGGCACCTTGCGAATCCCAAAAATAACCGCTGTACAGACTGCCTAGCACTCCGCCCAGGCCGAAACTGACGCTGCTATAAAGCGCCTGCCCCTTGCCTTGGTGTCGGTGGCCGAAATAATAATCGACCAGATGAATCGCCGTCACATGCGTGGCGCCGAAAGTCGCGGCATGAAGCACTTGAGCAAAAACCAGTAAAGCAAGATTATCCGCACACCAACCAATTAATAGCCAACGTACGACACTCAATAAAATACTGACCAATAAAATATGTCTTAGCGAGTACTTTACCAATACCCTACGCATCAATACAAACAGCACAATTTCTGCAAAAACCCCCAACGACCACAACATCCCGGTCGTTGTTCCCGAATAATCGTGTTGATTCAAAAAAATCGAATAAAACACATAATAGGGGCCGTGTGCGACTTGCAAAAGCATGTAGACGAAAAAAAACGCCCACACTTCAGGCTTTTTTAAAATTCCTCCAATAGCGACAACTTCTCTACCTTGCTGGGACGCATAAGCTTCGGGCGTCAATAGCGCCATAAGCCAAATCGAACCCAAAAGCCCGGTAATAATTTCCGGCATGAATGCCAAACCATGCCAATCGAGCAAACGACCGATACCGGTAACGGTAACAATAAAACCTATCGACCCCCATAGCCGAATTTGGCTGTAGCGCTGCGGTTCTTGCTTTAAATGAAACAAAGTTGCCGCCTCGAATTGCGGCAGCGCGGCATTCCAGAAAAAACTAAACGCCACCGTCAATAAGGCAAATGCTAAATAACCTTCAACGAACAAAAAACCGCTGAATAAAATAGCCGCAAAAAAACATGCAATGCGGATAATCCGTAAACTTCGCCCACTTCGATCGGCAATCCAGCCCCAAATATTCGGCGCTATGATTTTCGTACCGACCAATAATGCCGAAAGCTCGCCGATTTCAATCGCATTGAAATCGACGCTTTCCAGATACAAGCTCCAGTAAGGTAAAAAACCTCCTAGCGTAGCAAAATAACAAAAGTAGAATCCCGACAGTCGCCAATAAGGTACGGACATACCGCGGCTTATCTAAGAATCGGCAAGCCGGAATCGACCTCGAAATTTTGGGCACGGTGCCGTAAGAGATGGTCCATTAGCACGAGGGCGGTCATCGCTTCGGCGATCGGCGTCGCGCGAATGCCGACGCAGGGGTCGTGACGGCCCTGAGTGACCACTTCAATCGGTTCGCCTCTGACATTGATGCTTCTGCCGGGCAATCTCAAGCTCGAAGTCGGCTTCAGCGCGATGCTGGCCCGAATATTTTGCCCGGTACTGATGCCGCCTAAAATACCGCCGGCATGATTGCTCAAGAAACCTTCCGGCGTGATTTCATCGCGAAATGCGGTGCCCTTGGTATCGATACAGGCAAAACCGTCGCCGATTTCGACACCCTTCACCGCATTGATGCTCATTAGGGCATAGGCCAGTTCAGCATCGAGCCGGTCGAAAATCGGCTCGCCCAAACCGGGCGGCACATTCGATGCAATCACTTCGATTCTAGCGCCGATCGATTCGCCTTCCTTACGCAAAGCATCCATGTATTGCTCCATCTCCGCGATTTTATCGCTATCGGGACAGAAAAAAGGATTCGTTTCAACGACGGACCAATCGAATTTTTCGATCTTGATGGGGCCTAATTGCGACAAATAGCCCCGAATTTCGAGACCGGCCGATTCCTTTAAATATTTTTTCGCGATTGCCCCTGCGGCCACGCGCATCGACGTCTCGCGAGCCGATGAACGCCCACCCCCGCGATAATCGCGAAAGCCGTATTTATGCTGATAGCTATAATCGGCATGGCCGGGCCTGAAACTTTCGGCGATTTTCGAATAATCTTTCGAGCGCTGATCGGTATTTTCGATCAACAAACCGATCGGCGTGCCGGTGGTCTTGCCTTCGAAAACCCCGGATAGAATCCTGACTTGATCGGCTTCCCGGCGCTGCGTGGTGTGTCTCGAGGTACCCGGCTTGCGTCGGTCGAGATCGATTTGAATATCGTCTTCCGACAACGCCATGCCGGGAGGGCAACCATCGACGATACAACCTAATGCGGGTCCGTGACTTTCGCCGAACGAAGTCACGGTGAATAACTTTCCTATCGTATTTCCGGACATATTAATTTAAAGCATCTATGAATAAAGAATGAAATTGATCGACTTGTTCGGCGGTCAACAAAAACACGCCGTCGCCTCCTCGCTGAAAGTCCAACCAATAAAAAGGGATTTCAGGAAACCGATTTTGCAGCGTTTCGGCGCTGCTGCCGACTTCGACGATTAGCACGCCGTGTTTCGACAGATAATCCTTGGCACTCGCCAAAATTTGCAGCACGATATCGAGGCCCGACTCGCCGCCCTTGAAACCCATCGCCGGCTCGGCATGATATTCGGGAGGCAGATTTTGCCATTCTTCGACGGCGACGTAGGGAGGGTTACTGACAATGATGTCGTAACGTTCGTGCGGTAATTGCGAAAACAAATCGGATTGAAAAAGCGTGATTTGTTCAACTCTGTCATGTTTTTCGACATTGATCGCGGCCACGGCCAGCGCATCTTCGGATAAGTCGACCGCATCGACCGGAACGTCCGGAAAAGCATAGGCGCAAGCGATCGCGATGCAGCCGCTGCCGGTACACAAATCCAGAATTCGGTTGACCGAATCGGGATCGACCCAAGGGTTGAATTGATCCTCAATCAGCTCGGCGATCGGCGAGCGCGGTATCAATACGCGCTCATCGACAAAAAACGATAAACCGGCAAAAATGGCTTCATGGGTCAAATAGGCCGATGGCTTACGTTCATTGATCCGCCTCTCGAACATCGCAAGAATCGCCTCGCGCTCCGGCATCGTCAAGGTACTGTCTAAATAAACAGGCGATAGATCGTAGGGCTGATGCAAGGTATGCAAAACGATAGCCGCGGCTTCATCGATCGCCGACACAGTGCCGTGCCCAAAAAACACGCCGGCATCACGAAACCGACTGGCGCCGTAACGAATATAATCGCGAATGGTCGTTAATGTAGCGGATATATCGGAAAAATTGTCTGACATGGTTAATAACGGAATTATCGACTCAACGGGCAATTTTAAACTAAACTCTTTTTGCTTGCCCGAATATTAAACAGAACATGAGCACATCACCGGATACTACGGCCATTGCTTCGAGCCTTGCCAAAAATCAGCTGTACCTCGATTGTTATAAGTCGATGCAGAAGGATAAACTTCAATTGCCGACGATACCCGATGTCGCCTTCAAAATTCGACGCGCGATCAACGACCAGACGGCCAACAATGCCAAAATCGCTAGAGTCGTTCAGATCGACCCGGCCATTACCGCCCGTTTGATCAGAATTGCGAACAGCCCGCTTTACCGGGGCCGAAGAAAAATTGAAAGCTGTCCGGAAGCTCTAACCCGCGTCGGTTTAAAAGCGGCTCAGGACATCATCACCTCATTCGCGATGAAAGCGGTTTTTCAAGCCAAAACGCCGGTGATTCGCAAAAAAATGACCGATCTCTGGGCGCACAGCAGCTATGTTGCCGCTATCAGCGCAGTATTGGCTCACAAAACCCCGGGGTTCGACCCGGACAAGGCGATGCTGGCCGGCCTCATCCACGACATCGGCGTCGTCCCGATATTGACGCATGCCGACAAACGCCCGGAAATTATCGACAATCCGAAAGACCTGGTCGAAACGGTACGAAAACTGCGCGTCGATATCGGCCTGCAAATTCTGCGTAAATGGGATTTTCCGCAAGACTTCGAAGATGTCATTATCAACGCCGAGAACTGGTATCGCGACAATGACGGACCACCGGATTACGCCGACATCGTTATGATCTCGCAACTTCATAGTTTCATCGGCAAGATCGACATCAAAAAAATGCCCAAAATAGATCAACTACCCGCTTTTAGAAAACTGGCCTCGGGAGGGCTAACGATCGATGCCAGCATCGGAATCTTGGACATGGCCAAGGAAGAAATCGAACAAATCCGGCTGATGCTGCATTGATGCTCCGAATTAATAGCGTTTCATCAACATCAGCAAGGTTAACGAAGCAAACAGCGCTCCGCAATAGAAGGTTAATTCGGCGCCGTAACGGTCCCACAGCCAACCGGCCAACACGCTGGCCAACAGCATGAAGACACCACTCACAAAATTAAAAAAACCGTAGGCCGTGCCTTTCCAGTGAGCCGGCGTGGTGTCCGCGACCATCGCCGCCAAAATGCCTTGACTGAAACCCATGTGCAAACCCCACAACACCAAACCCGCAAACAACATCGGCAAGGTCTCGGCGGTTGCCAGAATCAAATCGGCCAGAACCAGAAACGCCATAGCCAAGGCCAGCAAGCCTCTTTTCACGACCCGGTCGGACCAAAGCCCTGCAGGATAAGCCGACACCGCATAAGCCAGACTCATCAACACCATCGCCAACGGTATCCAGGTCACCGCCAAGCCGATTTGCGCGGCGCGCAGCACCAAAAAAGCCTCGCTGAACCGGGCCATCGTAAACAATGCGCCCAATGCGACAACCCAACGATAGCGCCCGGAAAACTCATTCAGTATCTTGAAACTCAATGGCGAGCGCGCCGGTTTGGATCTTAATCGCGCCTTCGGCTCTTCGATGCCGATGACGATCAATAACACGGCGAGCAAAGCCGGAACGACCGCAACCCACAACACCAGTTCGATATCGCCCTGGTAAAGAAACAATAACAACACCGCCAGCAACGGACCCAAAAATGCGCCGACCGTATCCATCGATTGTCTCAAGCCGAAGCACGCGCCGCGAATTTCCGGCGGAGACACATCGGCGATCAAGGCATCACGCGGCGCGCCGCGTATGCCCTTGCCTATCCTATCGAGAAAACGCGCGGTAAACACCGTTTCGACGTTACCGGCCATCGGAAACAAAGGCCTCGACAAGGCAGCCATGCCGTAGCCGATAAAAATGAGGAATTTACGCTTGCCGAAAAAATCGCTGATCGTTCCGGAAAATACTCTGACCATCAAGGCCGCCGCCTCGGCCACGCCTTCGATCAAACCGACCGTCAATGCCGAGGCGTCGAGCGTCGTGACCAAAAAAACCGGCAACAAGCTGTGTATCAATTCCGACGACAAATCCATGAACAAACTTACGAACCCGAGCGTCCAGATGGTTTTGGGTATGGCTATTCTATCGACCTTCATCACGCCCCTCCCGTAGAACGCATGGCTCATTTTCTCGTTATGCGGATTGAAGACTATTTCGGGTTTCCACGATCCTGAGGCCGCGAAAGTATTCCAAATCCAAGCGGTTCCCAGGATGCTCCGCGTTCGATCGGCCGTCAAGACCCCATGAACGGGTTCACGGCGGCCCTAAACAGCGTAGCCCGAATGGAGCGTAGCGTAATCCGGGATGTTCGGAGTCACGCCAATCCCGTATTCCGCTACGCTGCATACGGGCTACATGTTTTAATAGCAACTTGGGGAAAAGCGGATGTGGGTTGACCGTTTTTAGCTTAATGCGTATGTGTTGTAGCCCCTTTATGCTTCGACAGGGCTCTCCTGAGCGCAGCCGAAGGGCTCAGCACGAACGGACTCCAACATATGCCAATTGCTCTTATTAGGTTGAACGATTATCTCAATAAGAAGGGTATAGTGCCTGATCTATTGCGCTACCGTAACAAACGACAACTTATCGATACCGGAGCGTTGCGCGCTGGCCATCACCTTGGCAACCGATTCGAACAACGCGGCCCGATCGGCTTGCAGCTGAATGCTGATTTCCGGATCACGTTCTTGCAAGGCTTTCAGTTCGCCTTCCAAATTCGGTAGCGGGATGGTTTTGTCGTCCAGTTGCGCTTCGCCGCCGGCGGTGACTGCCAATATGGCGACATGTTTATCAGGCGTCGGTTCGGTCTGTTCGGTTTTGGGTAGCTTGACTTTGACGACTTGAGTCAATAACGGTGCGGTGACGATAAACACCACCAACAGTACCAGCATCACATCCACCAAAGGCGTGACATTGATTTCACTCATTTCTCCGCCTTCTTCTTCGCTGGGCAATTGCATGGCCATGACTTAGACCTCCTGAGTTTGGCGTTGGGATTGGGTGGCAACTAAATCGGTTTCGATACAACTGCGCATGAAGTCGGTGGCGATATGTTCCAAACCGGCCAGCAGTTGGCGGTTCCGGCGCAGAAAAAAGTTGTAGCCGATCACTGCCGGAATGGCCACGGCTATTCCCAAGGCAGTAGCGATCAAGGCTTCGCCGATCGGCCCTGCGACGACCTCAAGACTGGCCGAACCTTGAACCCCGATGTCTTTTAAAGCGTGCATGATGCCCCATACCGTACCGAACAGACCGATAAACGGCGAAGTACTTCCGATACTGGCCAGCCAGCCCAGTCCTGAGTCCAGCAAGGCCTTTTCCTTTTGCAACTGTTGTCTCAAAGTACGTTCGATTAGCTCATGCCAGGCGGCATGGTCGGTTTTCTGATAGCTGGGTTGGCTCTGAGCCCGTACGTAGGTTTGATGGCCGACCGTCAATACCCTCCCGGCTTGAATAGCCAACGGCTTGCGCTGTTGCTTCGCCAGGGAAGAAACCGATTTCAGCGACACATCGCCTGTCAGGCTTTTAATCAATTGTCGATTGCGGTAGCGATGCCAGGCGATTTCTCCGGCTTTCAGCAAGATCACGCTCCAAGTCAGCAATGAAAAAAAGCCCAGCGTGTATAGCGTGCCGTCGACGATGGCAGTTTCGGAAAAGTTCATAATTTTCTCCTGAATAGTTTTTAGTTTTTGACAATCATAATTATTTCTTGCAGCTCCTTGTAATCCTGCCGAATCATCATGATCCGGTCATGCCGACATCCGTGTAATCCGGGCAAGGTAGGCCACCCGTCATTACAGGGAGGCTATTTCAAATGAAATACGATAGGTATTTTGACCCAACTGGCCTCGGCTATTTCTCCGCGTTTAGCCGGTACAAACCGCCATTCCTTGACGGCATCCATCGCCGATTCGTCGAGTACGTCATGGCCGCTGGAACGTTGAATAGTCACCCGTTGCGTATGGCCATCGGCACCGACATGAACGCGCAGCACGACGGTGCCTTCCCAACCCCGGCGCCGGGCAACCATGGGATAAACCGGTTTGGGGTTATTCAGATAAGCGGCATTACTGTCGGCAGGGACAAAGATGTCATTCCTTGGCGCGGCCATGGCGTCGTGTTGTTGGCTTTGAAGTGCCGCGGCGGCGGACGGCGCACTTTCCTGTTCTTCTTTTTGGACCTCAACTTGTTTCACCGCCGTTTCAGCGGGACGTAACTTGGGTTTAGGTTTTACCTTCGGTTTGTCAGGTTTGGGTTTGGCAACTTTCTTCGGGATTTCCGGTTTAGGTGGCGTCAATGCTTGATTCGCAACAGGTGCCGGCGGCGCCGATAATTCCATCGAGATCATCGGCAACGGCGCTGCCGCGGAAAACGGCACAGGCGCGGGTTTAGTGACATACCAAAACAACAGGAATCCGTGCAGCAGCGTTACGACTAGCGTAGCCAGCGCCACAGAGATAGGCCGGCAGCGGGATGTTGCCGGGATTTGTATGAGCTTGGGTGAAAAATCGTCCCGGCCATTCATTGCGGAATCCGCCAAAAAGCAATGCCGGTTTCCTCGCTCGAGTCTATACCAATTGAACAGTTTGTCGCTCATCGCCGGCCGACCCTTTTTTCCGATATCCGTGGCGCTCGCGATAACGCATCTCGATGGCGTTCGATGCTTTGCAATGAGATTGCAAAGCCTTCCTGCCTGGCTTTATCTTTCGCCATTTGCCGCTCAAGCTGCTGCATTCGCGTTTGCAAAGATTCCAGCATTCCCAAAGTCTGCTGAAACTGCTCATGCAGAAATTCAAAATGGACTTGGTAATAGCGCACCGAAGGAAAAGAAGTGCCCGTATATTGAACAGGTTCGGTGTTTGATTGTTCTGTTTCGGATTGGCTATACATGAAACTGGCTCCTCATAGTTGTTTATAAATTCAGTCAGACGACAGAGCGGCATGAGCACGGGGGAAGACCGGCGAACTGCGGCGATCCAAAATGGCGTAACAGACCGGCGTCAACACCAGGCTGGCGGCCAAACCGAACAATAATCCGGCAGATAAAGACAAGGCCATCGGAATCAAAAACTGAGCCTGCGCACTGGTTTCCAGCAGCGTCGGTAAAAAGCCGGCAAACGTGGTCAAAAATGCCAATAAAATGGGGCGAAAGCGCGAGGTGCACGCCTCGATGATCAGGGTTTCCATAGGCCGGTCTCGGCCGCCGGATTGGCGTATGAAGTACAACAATACCAAACTGTCGTTAATCACGATCCCGCTGGCGGCGATCATGCCGACCAAGGATTCCATCGATAACGGCAAGCCGGCGGCCCAATGCGCCAGCACCGCACCGCACCAAGCCACAGGGGCGGCTAACAAAAAAATGACCGGTTTGCTATAGGAACGAAACGGCACCGCAATCAGTGCATAAATCACCAGCAGCGCAATCAGTGTGTTTTTACTAAAAGCAGCCAGCAACGCTTTTTGTTCTTGACGCTGTTGACCGATTTGGATATTCAATCCGGGAAATTGGTTTTCCAGAGCTTGAAAGACATCCCGTTCGAGCACGGCATAGAGTTCATTGACATCGGCTAGCGTCGGGTCGACGCGTGCTTGCACCTTCAATACGCGCTGCCGGTCTTCCCGGTGGATACGGGAGTAACCTTGAATCAACTCGACTTCCGCGACATGGGTCAACGGTACGCTCGTTCCGTTCTGCAAGCGGATCGGTTGGGCTTTCAATCGATCCAACGATCGCCGTTCGTGCAACGGATAACGCACCATCACTTTCACTTCCTTACGGCCGCGCATGAATCGATAGACCTCCGCGCCGTAATAGCCTTGGCGGACTTGTTCGGCCAATTGTTCCAAACGCAACCCCAGCCGTTCCGCATCCGGTTTCAGAGTCAAATGAATTTCCGGCTTACCGGGTTCGGCCGAGTCGATGACATCGTATACGCCCGGAAAAGCCTTGAGTTGCTGTTTGAGTCGTTCGACAGCCGGGGCCAAGACATTCGGCTGATCGGAACCCAGCAACAACTCGATGTCATAAGGCTCGTCACCTTCCTTGAAAATAAAGTCCACTTTACCACGGCCGATGTCGCCGATCCGTTGCCGCCAATCCTTAATAAAATGTTCGACCTCGACCCGCTGTCGTCCTTCCGATGAGAGCTCAAGCCAGATACCGGCGCCATGCTCCCAAATAATCGTTTCAATACCGACGATAACGCTCCGTTCATACGTCTGCGTTCCGTTATCCCTGTTATTTGCACCCCGGCCGGCCTGAGTGACGCCATCCAGTTCATCGCGCAATGCAAACAAAGAATTTTCAACGCGGGTCGCCAGCGCTTGGGTTTCACTGTAGGGTGCGCTTTGCGGTAACTGTATCGATACCCAGAAACTGTCCTTGGTCACATCGGGATTGATCGACTGCCGGACGCGATCGCTTGCGACCAGTCCGAAACATACGATCGACAAGGCCGCGAATAAGGCTACCGTCAAATAGCGCCAACTCAAGGCAATTGTTAATAACGGCCGGTACGCCCGGTCGACGAAACGGTCCATGCCTCGATTGAGCCGGGTACGCAAATGCTGCAAACGGGTCGGATTGGCATTCGATTCGACAGCGGCAACCAAATGCGAGGGCAAAATCAATAATGCCTCGATCAGAGAAAAGACCAAGGCCAAAATCATGATCAGGCAAATGGGCCGCATCATCTGTCCGGCCCAACCCGGCAGATTTAATCCGGGCAGAAATGCCGCCAGCACGATCAAGACCGATAACGTGACCGGCAGCGCAACGGCTTTCACGCCATTGACCGCAGCTTGTAAGGGCGTCTCGCGCCCCTCCATTTGCCGGCTATGAACGCTTTCGCCGATGATAATGGCGTCGTCCACCAAGACGCCCATTGCCAGCAAAAAACCGAACAGAGACAGCATGTTCAAGGAAATATCCAGCATCGGCATCAGCCAAAAAGCGCCGAGTATCGAAGTAAAAATACCCGCACCGGCCCATAAGGCGACGCGCAATCGTAAGAACAGCGTCAATACCGAACAAACCAATAAAAATCCGATCAGGCCGTTTTCCAACAACGCTCCAATCCGCTCGTCATAGGCTTGCGAATCGTCCCACCAAGTAATCAAACGCAAGCCTTCCGGTAAATTGGCGCGCATGGCTTCAATCGTCGATTTCACCTGCCGCGCCACCGCGATGCTATCCTGTTCGGTGTGGATTTCCCAGCCTTGAGCCGTTTGACCGTTATGCCGCCAAGTGTATAAGCGCTCTTCCAAACCGTCCTTGATCGTAGCGATTTGATCCAACCGCAAACGGTTGCCGTCGGGTAAAGTTTTAATGATCAAACTGCCGACCGCGTCGGCATCTTTTGCGCGACTGTCGACGCGTAACAACAACTCGCCGTCCGGGTTTTTGAGCACGCCACCCGGCAGTTCGACCGATGCTTGACGAATGGCCCCGGCAATGTCATCCAAAGTCAAACGATATTTGCGCAGTTGCTCCGGCGCGATCTCAACGCTGATTTCGTAGCCGATTTCGCCGTAATTGCGCACCCGGCCAACGCCGGGAATGGTCGCCAATTGTTGTTGAATCCGGTCGCCGAATCGTTGCAGGCTGAACGCATCGGTTTCGCCATGCAGGGCCACCCAAATCACGCCGTCATCGTCTTTGCGGTCGGCCGGCAAGACGTCGATTTTTTCCAGTTGTTTCGGCAGTCGCTGAATCGACTGGACTCGGCTACGCAACAGCGCCATCATTTGTTCACGGTCACGGTTCGGCAGTATCTCAACCCCTATCGTACAGGTGTCGCCGCGGATTTCGCCGTGCAGATGTTTGATGCCCGGTAAATCGTGTATCGCCTCTTCAATCGGGATACAGACGGACTGTTCGACTTCCGCCGGACCCGCGCCGGGAAAAATAGCCGTCACCTCGATCTGATGCGGACTGAAGCGAGGAAACACCTCTTTGTCGACATCGATCATGCCGAGCGCGCCTCCGGCGAATATCACCAGCATCAACAGATTGGCGGCGACCGGGTTATCGGCAAACCAGGCGAGTAAACCGTCAAGTCTTACCTGTTCTCTCGGCCGACTCATGGATTTTCAACCGATTGCGTATTCGTAATGGCGACTTGCATCCCCGCGACCGGCATCGGCATTTCGGAAATCACCACACTTTCGCCGGCGCGGAGACCGGCCCTGACGATCACTCTATCGGTTTCATGACGCAATACTTCAATCTTGCGGAATTCCAGGCGCCGTTCTCCGTCGACCACTTTCACCTGCTGCAATGAATTCAGTGCCGCAGGCGGCAGCGTAAACACTTTTTCCCGTGTGACGCCTTCGATTTCGGCCTGTACGAACAATCCGCTCAACAGAGGCGCACGCCCCGGCCCCTCCCATTCCGGCCGGTCGACTTGCGCCACCAGAAACAATTGGCCGCTGCTGCCGTCCAGTGCCGCTTCGCTTCGAACAATGCGGCCTTGCCACTGCTGCAATTGTCCGCCCACTTCGGAGCGTAGCGTGACCTTAGGCCAACGAGTCCTGACGGTGCGATTGCCGTACGGCAAATCCAGAAATGCCAGTTGATCGATCCCGATTGGCAAACGAATTTCGGCCACATCATTGGCATAAATACGGGCAACCGCACTACCGGTCGACAGGTACTGTCCGCGACCGGCTTGTTTGCTCAACACGCGGCCGGAAAAAGGCGCCCTGAGCTCACAGCGCCCCCGATTCAGCTTGGCCTTGGCCAGCTCGGCTTCGGCAGCCGATAATTTTGCTTCGGCTTCGGCCAATTGAGGTTTGCGCAACGCAAGATCGCTCGCCTCGCCTTGCCCGAGTGCCAGCCATTCGCTGTGAGCCTGCTCGGCTAATGCCTTTTCGTTAATCAGTACCCGTTTGGCCTCGGCGATGTTAGCTTGGGCAGCCACGATGGCGAAATCGTAATCGCGCGGATCGATCATCACTAATAAATCGCCCGCTTCGAAATAACCGCCGGATAACAACGCAGGATTCAACTCTACTATTTTACCGCTCACTTCGGCGATTAAATCGATTTCCTCGCGCGGCGTTACAACGCCTTGCGACATCACATTGAGCCTAACGGTTTGCGGTTTAACCCGGACGATTTCCACCATGGGCAGCGTGGATTGTTCGGCCTGCGGCAACATGCCGGGACGTAATTCGATCATGGCCCAGGCCGCACCCACGGCACCCAGTAACACCGCTATCGGTAATAGTGCTTTCATCAAGTATTTTTGTTCGTTCAAACGGCACCGCCTAATGCCAAGTACAGAGTGATTCGGTTGTTGAGTAATTGTCTTTGCACTTGTAGATGCGCGCTTTGCGCATTGAGCGTGCTACGATAGCTATCGAGCAAGGTCAGAATTTCAATCAGCCCCTGCTGATAGGAATACACGGCCAGTTTCCGGCTGGCTTCGGTTTGGTCGACCGCTTCCCGTAAGGCCTTTTCTTGCGCACGCAGCCGGGATTCGGCAGCCAGCGCTTGCTCTACCTCGCGAAAGGCATTGAGTGCCACGCTTTGGTATTGATTGAAAACATCGCTGACCCGGGCTTCATTCAGGCGAATCTCGCCTTGTAGGCGACCGCCGGTGAACAACGGTTGAACCAGTCCGATCGCCACGTTCCAAGCCACCGCGCGCGGGTCGACCAATTCGGTTAGCGCCGGACTGCCGGTGCCGCCGGCAGCGGTTAACGTAATTCGCGGCAGCAACGCTTTCTCGGCGCTTTCCAGTCGGGAATCGGCAGCGAGTAAACGTTTGAAAGCCGCCATCACATCGGGGCGGCGCGCCAACAATTCGGAGGGAAGGCCCGCCGTTAAAGCCATCGGCGGTTGCGGCAAGGCTCGGTGCCGCATGAGTAAACTGTCATCCGGATAGCGGGCCAGCAGCGTTTGCAACTGGCGCCCAAGACGCTGCACATCGTTACGGGCTTGCGCCAGTTGCGCCTCGGCATTGGCGACATCGGTTAATACCAGCCTTAGGTCTAAGCCGCGGCTCAAGCCTTTATTGAAGCGGCCGCGTATCAGGCCGGCGATGATGCTTCTATCCTTGACCGACTGCTCCGCAACCTGCGTTTGTAATTGTGCTTCGAGCCATTCGAAATAAACCTGAGCGATTCGTGCCGCTAACGATAATTGTGCCGCCCGGAAATCGTCGGCGGCGGCCAAGGCCTCTTCCTCCGCCGCCTGTTGCCCTGCCCTGATTCGGCCCCAGACGTCCAATTCCCAGTTGAAATTGAATAGAGCGCTAAACGCTCTGAATACCGAAGCGCCGATGTTGCTATCGTTCTTGCTTCTTTGGTAACCGGGCGAAAAAAATAATTGGGGCAAGCGCTCCGAGCCGGCAATGACGACTTGTTCGCGGGCTGCATCGATACGCGCTACGGCGGCTTTCAGATCAAAGTTGTTAACTAGGCCTTCGTGGACCATGGCAGTCAATAGCGGGTCGTTAAACGTCTCCACCCAGGAAGCGGCTAACGGCTCGACGATGGCGTCGGCTTCACGCCATTGTTCGGCAACCGGAAAATCCAATGCCTGAGCATCGCGTTCTTGAGCTGTAGTGCAACCGGCCAACACTACACAGATGATTAGCGATAAGTGGACAAGCAGCCGCGAAGACATTTGGCAGGACCTAGCGGAACAACTAACGTTCGCTATTCTCGGCGAATTCATGAACAGATGCGGCACTGGCTTTAGCGGCGCTTCTTTAACCAAATTACGACACCGGTAACCGATGGTATAGCAACGCCCCATCCTAACGGAAAAACGAATATCCGGTACGGTGAGCCGAAATCATGAGCTGTCAATCGGGTGTCCTCCTATTGCACAATGTCCGATATTCGAACCGCTTCGGCAAACAGAGTACCGATTCGATCGATTTCATCGGCCGTCACGATCAACGGCGGCAAAAAACGTACGACGCTGCCTTGACGTCCTCCCAACTCCACGATCAGCCCCCGCTTCAAACATTCGGTCTGAATGCGGCAAGCCAATTTCCGATGGGGCGGATAGACGCCGAGCGCATCCGGCGGGTCAACCGGATTGACTATCTCGATGCCAATCATCAGCCCGCACCCTCTCACATCGCCGATTTGCGGCTTATCTTTTTGAATAGTTCGAAGAATAGCCATCAACCGCTCGCCCATTTCATGGGCATGGCGATCCAACCTATGCTCTTTTACGTACTGAAGCGTCGCGGTACCGGCCGCCATCGCAAGCTGATTGCCGCGAAAAGTACCTGCATGAGCACCAGCTTGCCAACGGTCCAAATCCTTGCGATACACCACCGCGCTCAACGGCAATCCGCCGCCTATCGCTTTCGATAGCACCAGCACGTCCGGTAGGATGCCGGCATGCTCGAAAGCATACAGGCGTCCCGTCCGCCCGATACCGGTCTGTACTTCATCGATAATCAACGGAATGTCCCGCTCCCGGGTCAATCGGCGGATTTCCCGCAGCCATTCGTCCGGCGCGGGAATAACGCCGCCCTCCCCTTGCACCGCTTCCAAAATCATTGCGGCCGGCGACGTGATACCGCTATTGCTGTCATCCAAGAGCCGCTCGATATAGGCTAGCGATGAACGCCAGCCGACTTCGCCGCCCAAACCGAAAGGGCAGCGGTAAACATACGGGAAAGGCAGAAAATGCACGTCCGGCATCAACCCGGATATGTGCTGCTTAGGGCCGGTTTCGCCGGTCAAGCCCAATGCGCCGTGCGTCATGCCGTGGTAAGCGCCGTGAAACGCCAGGATCGAGCGCCGCCCGGTAGCCGTCTTCACCAGTTTGACGGCGGCCTCAATCGCATCGGCGCCGGAAGGGCCGCAAAACTGAATGCGGGCCTGTTCGGCGAAGGCCTTGGGCAAACCGGACAATAACGCCTCGACAAACCGGTCTTTAACCGGCGTCGTCAGATCCAGGGTTTGCAGAGGCACGCCATCCGCCAAAGTCCGTTGAATCGCTCCCGCGACTATCGGGTGGTGGTGACCTAACGCCAGCGCCCCCGCTCCGGCCAGGCAGTCGATATAACGGCGGCCGTCCATATCTTCCACATAGACACCTTGCGCCCGACGAATGGCGATAGGAAGACGGCGCGGGTAGCTTCGGGCGTTCGACTCGAACCCCGACTGCCGGTCCAGGTAATAGTCATTGCCTTGCGGTTGAATACCCGCCATTTCTTCATCGATGGCCGACTGTAATAAAGACACTGCACCGAAAGCCTCATCGATTTCAGGTTGAATAACTTCTTGCACCATAGCGACATCTCCGCATTATTTTTCATTTATCGCCCTTATGAACATCCGGGACCCGTATTACGCTATCGACAAATTCAGCCGAAAGCGTGTCTTCTTGGCTACTTCTTACCGTTCCGCACTCTGCGCTCATCGTTATACACATCTTTTCGCTCCTTCCCGAGCTCAGCTTGGGAAGGCAGTTCTGGAATCTCTGCTTCCCGTGACGGCAAGCAGAGCTTGGGAAACAGCAAAAGCGTGTCCAACTGGCTACTTCTTATCGTTCCCACGCTCTGCGTCGGAATGCATCCTGAACCGCTCCAGCGGTTCGGGACGCAGAGCGTGGGAACCATTTGCACCATTCGAAATTTCACAGAGCATCCCGTCCTCGATTTTCAAACACCGATCGGCCACATGGAAATACTGGTCATCGTGTGAAATCACCACCACGGTCTTGCCCTTGGCTTTCAGCGCGGGTAACAGCTCCGTGTAGAAAATTTTCTTGAATATCGGATCCTGATCGGCCGCCCACTCATCGAACAGATAAAAAGGCCGGTCCTCCAAATAGGCTACCAATAGCGCCAAGCGTTTGCGCTGGCCTTGCGACAAATCCAGCGTCGAAAATTTCCCGTTTTCGATTCGGACTTTATGATCCAACTGCAAACGCACCAAAAAGCCAAGCGCTTCGTCATCCAACTCTTTGCCGTGAAAACCGAGCAGGCTATCGAACAAATAGAAATCGGAAAAAACGGCCGAAAACTGCTGGCGGTAGCCTTCCCGATTGACATCGGTGACAAGCTGCTCTCCCAAGCGGATCTCTCCTTGCTCCGGCGCATAAAGACCGACCAATAACAGCGCCAGCGTCGTTTTGCCGCTGCCGTTGCCGCCGATAAAAAAAACCACCTCGCCGGGGTGCAAAGTCAGATCGAGGGGACCCAAAGTGAAAGGGCGATCCTCGCCTTCCCGTCTATAACTATGAGTCACACCGGTTAACTTCAAATCAGCCGACTGAAAAAACGGCAATGAAGACTCCGGTTTTTCGGATTCCGTTTCCCTGGAATCCCAACCCAAAGCCTCGATCTTTTTTAATGCGATATTGCCTCTGGCCAGAACTGGCAATCCATCCATTAAAACTGCTAAAGGAGACATCATATACAGAATGGTCAAACAATAACCTCGCACAATCTCAGGCTTCACTTCCAGCCGAATAGACAGTTCCAAAATTTCCAGTCCGACAGTCTGTGCCAATCCAGCAGCAGCCTCCTGGACGTTTGGCAACAAGAAAAGCACTGCACCGATCAGCAGATAAAACAAGCTGTTGCCCCAATTGCCGGCCAGAATATAAAAACCGGTACCCTTTAGATAATGCAGTCGATAACCTTTTGCGGCAGCTTCCAAGCATTCGGTTAGAAAAGCATCGCGCCGCGGTTCGTGCAGTTTAAGCTCCTTCATTCCTTGCGTCAGGCTGCGAAAGTGCTCGTACAAGGCATCGTCGGATTCGCGTACCATTCTTAACCCATGCAGCGCCCGGCTCTGGATCAGCCGAAAACTGCCCACGCCCGCGACTATCACGAATAAAACAAGAACCAGCAAAATGCCGGACAACCAGCCCAAATAGAGCAGGCAGCCCGTAACAATTGCTGCATTTACACAGAGCATCGGCAACCACCGGAATGCCTCAGACAAGGTAGCGACATCCTGAGTTAGACAGGACAGGATTCGCGCTGGTCCAAGGACCTGCATACGTGGAAAAGATGTTCGTAAAATCTGTTGGCTCAGCTTCAACCGCAGATCGAAAATGACATCCTGCCCAAGGCGCATCAACAAAAAAGACGAGGTCATCCGAGCCAATAATAATAATGCACACAGTCCGGCAAAAATCCAGCCCAGTTGGGCCAAAGCATCTTGTTTGCTATCCAAAGCCATATTAATAACAGCAATCAAGCCAGCACCGGTCAATCCTCCGAGCAAACCGGCGAACACCGATAAAACCAGAAGCCAAACCGAGTTGCGCAGCAAAAAAAGGATCATACTTTTACCCATCGTCGGGTTTTGCCAGAATTCCGGCATGGGTAAAAAATTACAGACAAGGGCGTTCGCATAAGTTCAACCCTCTCTAATCCTGCTTTAACTGCGCAGGTGCCGGTACAAGTTCCAGCCGATAGACTGTTTCACCGGCCTCCAGCGGCAGCGCGGTTCCCTCCACCCAAGCCTGCTGTTGATCGCCATAATGAGGCGAGAGCGGATAACCGGATTGGCCGCCGGGCATATGCAGAATGCCATTACCTTCACGCCCCGGCGACACTACCAGCCGCTCACTGGCTCCGTAACCGGACGCATACATGCGTACGCACTGCACACAACCGGGCAAAGCAACCTGCGGCATATCCAGCCAGATCTTTAATAACGGCAACGAAGACGAAAAAGGATGGGCTATGGCTACCTGATTGACAGCCCCCCAAGCCGAACTTTCATGCCAAGCTGTCCTATCCGCCGCCCTAAGGGCGAATGCAAATTCGCTCCCGGCGAATATGTCTGGAAAATCGGTTGAATGATACGCCGACACATTATCCTCAGCCTGAATCAGCAAATTAAGCAAAAACGAATCCCAATCCCGATAACGGATCTTATCGGGCAGCAATGTCGGCAGTTTTGCCTCCAACAATTGTTGTAAAGGCTCATCTATCATGGGTGAGGAGAATCGAAACTCCGGATCGTATTCCCGGCATTTCGCCATGAATGGCGCAATTACAGCATCAAGCAACAGCTTACGAAACTCCACCAGAACAGCGAATCCCACCGAGTCCAACTCGGCAAAACCGTCCCAGTTTGCAAGATTCTGTTTAAGTCGTATTTGCACTTTATCGTTTCTCTCATGCAGAAGAGATAAAGCCAGTCGTTGATAAAAACGGTAAAACTCCACCTTTGTATCCAATTGCAAAGTAAACATATCCCGTTCGGTAAGATTCTTCGCATCAAGTAGACGTTCGGTAATTCGATAAGCGCGGTGCCCATGGCCGAAATAATGTCCGATTACATAGGGATAATCGTCACCCAGCATTCTCTGATTGGCGTTAACGATGAAACCGGACGAAGGATTCAGCAGACGCGGCAGTTCTTGCGGTGAAATATAGCCAGCCCAACCTCTTGATCCGTCTGCCCAGGAACGGCTCACAGAACCGTTCAGCCCGAAGCGTTTAGGGATTTTGCCAATGTAAGTCCAGCCGATGTTGCCTTGGTGGTCCGCCGCCAACGCGTTCAAGGGCGGCCCGCCGGCCCGGTTAAATATCGTTTGCGCCTCCTTTACATCGTTGACTACATCTAAATTAAGCAGGTGCAGATCTGTAGCATCGGGATCCAGGGCCGCCCAATGCACCGCCACCCGTTTGGAGAGCAAAGGTTCGGGTAGTACGGGACCCCATTCCGTGGTTTGTACCTTGAACGTAAAATCCGCCTCACCTTTAACGCGTACCGTTTCCTCGCGTTCGCTGAAACGAACAAAGCCTTTTGGAGTGCGATAGCTTTCAGGATCGTCAGGATTAAGCTCCAACGACACCAGATCCACGAAATCACCTTCAATATTGGTAAATCCCCAGGCCACTTTACCATTTGAGCCCACGACAATCAGTGGAACACCGGGCAAAGTGAGACCCGTAAGCCGCACATCCCCATAATGCATTTCGGCCCGATACCAAATATTCGGAACCCGTAGCGATAAATGCATATCGTTAGCTAGGATGGCCCGGCCGTCCCAAGTCTTTGACGGCCCAACCACCCAGCCGTTCGAGCCTTTAGGGGGCGGCGTATCCGTCACCAAACCGGCGTAATGTTCGGGTCGGCCATTATCATCCAACAAAGCGAACAGTTCATTCTCAGGGATAGAAGGTAATGGCGTTCCAGATGCTTTGCCGTTCAGTAGCTTGTCAGTGTATCGATCGATAGGCGGCATAAAAAAGCTCTTTACCGATTTCGGCAAGGCCGCTTCTATGATACTGGCTCTGCGTTCTGCGTCGCCGGTCCAGCCTAAATCCTCCTCCATACCCAACACCACCAGTAAGCTGTCCTCGGACCGCCAAGCGGAAGGACTATAACCCAACAACAAAAACTCGGGCGGCAAAACTGTTAAAGAGTCCATGGCTTGGTTGACGCCTTCCGCATAAGCTTCCAACACCTGCTTTTGATCCTGCGGAAGATGTTGAACAATAGCGCTCGCCACCTTCTCGAACCCCATCGCCCGATGCCGACGGTCGGACTCTTTCAATGCCGGACCCATCACTTCAGCCAAGCGCCCCGCCATATGCCGGCGTAGCAAATCCATCTGAAACAAACGGTCGCGTGCTGTTACAAAGCCTAACGCACGAAATGCGTCTTCACGGGATTTTGCCCATATCGTGGGGATGCCTTTTTCGTCGAATGCCACTGTCACTTGGGAATTAAGGCTTGATAGATGATATTCTCCGTCAATGGATGGCACAGACATCCACAATAAACTATATAGCGCTATATAACCGGCACTAAATAAAATAATAACCGTAACGGCTAACCTGAGCAGGAATTTACTTCTCATGGTTTCTCGCCTAAACACTGATATAATTTGATGACACCATTAAATAAGGCTCCAATAACGACCCAAAGTAAATCAATTGATAACCATCCGAGATAGCCGATGCACTTTATAATCACGGCAACATTCACACATAAGAGCGGTTTCTTCATAAACGCTTCGGAAATCGCGGATACATCCTTAGTCAAATTCACCAATACTTTTTCTGAACCCAATTCCTGCAGCTTTGCTAACGGCAATTCAAGTATTTCGTGACTTAACTTAAGCCGTAGATCACGGATCGCATTCTGTCCGAGATAGGTCAAAATGTATTCCGAACAGAGCTGGGCACTAAGGTAATAACTAATACATAAACCGGCGAATACGGACCCAAAAAAATTAATCGAAGCTTGATGTTGTACCACACTGTTGATTACAGCAAGCAGTGCTACACCGCTCAGGCCGCTAATCATCTCTGCAAAAACCGCGATGAATAATCGTAACTTGGAGCATCGCAAAAGATAACTAAATAAACTGACCATTTATAGGTAGGCCTTGCCTAAATGAAATGCTTAACTCGACACTGCGATCATTTAAAGGACTGATTGAAATAAACTCCCATTGAACCCTACCGGCCGCCCATGCACCTGACTGATCAGGGCCAAGCTCAACCTTTAAGATAATTCCGATTTGTCGACCTTGAATTGCCTTATTGTTGCAAAAATTTCCCAATGAATAAGCCATCAATTTTTGTCGCAAATTATTTTCATGAAGCACAATGGGCTGAGGACAATGCGAATGGTGCCCAATAACCATATCCCACTTCGACAATAACTCACGGCCTTGTTGTACCTGACGCAACTTAGGGTTCAATTGCATTTCATATCCCCAATGTGGATACAAAATATTAAACGCGGCATCATCAAGAAAATACCGGTCTGCCTCATTGATCGTCGCCACAAAGTTGCATTTTTGGTTAGACCAACTAGTACAACTTACAATATTTACTTTTCCATCAATCACAATAGAAGGTTCATCTCTTCGCCCTATCGTTATAAAACCATAATCTTGTATCAGTTGGTAAGATGAACAAAAGCCCGTCCACCCATAATCCCCTGAATGATTGTTGGCGCAGGACAGAACCGTTCTACTGGGTGGAAAGAAGCCGGACAGTATTTCTAAAATACTTTCGGCATGAACTTGCCCCATAAACACAGGCTTGCATGAATCCCTGAGAATGGTTCCTTCAAAGTTTCCAATTAGCAGATCCGTATCGGAAAAAAAACTTTTTATATTTTCTGAAATAATAAATTCCACCCCATTTAATTTCATGATATCACCGATAAAACCAATCCTGATCTGAGGAATTATTTGGTTTATATTAGTACTATTAAAATCGGATTTTTTATAGCAGCAATAATTTACTGGAGGATTAATTAAAACGTTATAAACCCATTCCATGCAATCGATAAACCCATATGGCTGGGAAAAGTAAGTCGTTGGAATCTCGTGGTCCCAACCGTCTTCATTTACTTCTAGTTTATGCTTTAACAACTGCATTCAAATAGCCTCGTAAAATTATTTATAAACCTTTCCGCACAAATAAAAAATTATTTTTATAACGTGCTAGTATCAATTCACTTCCTCCGATTTAGAAATGGAAAAGGCTCATCGGGAATAGGAAGATTTAAAAAGCCACATAATCTTTGCCATGGGTTTTCTTCATTAAGATCGATAAACAGAATATCCGACCGGCCGGAAAAATATTCTGATACTAATTTTTGATGTAATGTATATCTGTTGATAAAAACTTCCCTATCGATACTATTAATGCCATAGGCCCAACGAACTGCCGCGTGCATGCTTCCGGTCCGGTCAATACTATTTTCAATATCTGAAATGGCGCTATTAATCCAACTTTCGACAGGGCGAGTGGTAAAAATGAACTTACTTCCAGGGAAGGACATATCTAATTCTCGAAACAATACACAAATCGGAAGATCCGCCAAGGCATCATATTCGGCTATGGAATCAAAATTTAACGAAACCTTAGAAACGTCACTGCTAAAAGATGAGCAACCGATTACCCAAGGTGAAAAATGCCAAGAAAACAATCCGAGAATCCTAAGCGCCTGAGTTATACTAGTAGTACCCGTTTTTGGCCATCCGATACAAAAAACTTTCTGTGGAAAAAATTGGGTCTTATAATTAAACAAATCGGTTAGTTGTGCGGCAAGCCCATTAGCTAATTTATTAACTTCATCAAAATCCATATCAAACTTAGTGCTTAAGGACAAAATCAATTCATTATCGGCCATGCGCAATTCAGCGATATCAATCCATCTCGGCAAACTTGCCCATCCCGAGCACACAAAACCAGTTGAAGTTATTCGGGCAACTACTTTATCAAGGGACTCATAATTGATTGATCGGCATATGTCTCGAATGACGGCATTTGTTTGTTTTCGTGACAAACTATTTGGAATCAAGCGGGTAACAATCATTATTACTGCCCTTCTCTGACCAAATTGAAGCAGGAAAAATAGTTGTGCCATAACTCTTCATTAGGATCCGGGCATTGGATGTCTGATTTTGCAAGCCCTTCAAGCACGTGTCGGCAGTCAAAAAACCGCATTGCAGATGTTAAATTATCCGAAGATTTTTTCTCTTGTTCAAAAATTGCTATCAGAAGAAAAAAAGGATGGTTTATTGAATGACCGACCTCAGCGCGCAAAGCATTCAACCAAAGATCAAAGGAAATGGTTTCGATTGGGTATCCAGACTTTTTTACCCAGTCGATCAGATTACGACTCGACAGCAATGCCGGATTAGTCAAATGAAAGGTTTTACCGTAGGATTCAAGTTGGCCTGACAAATACACTAACGTACGACCGACATAATCAACAGGTACGGTATCCAGGAAGATTTCTTCCTCCGGTGCCTTACCTAGAAGCATACAAGCACTGATGATACGGCTTAAAAAGTCATCGCTATTCCAAATACCTGTCGAACTATCCCCGGTGATAAACGAGGGCCGGTAAATACATATCGGAAGCCCTCGAGAACCGGCAGTTCGCACCAGGCATTCCGCAACCCATTTGCTTTGGGCATATCCTCCCATATCACAGGAAATTTTCGGTGGGATTTCATTTTCCATCACTATTTCCCGGCTTAAATTCGAACGGTCTCCAAAGACCGATATCGTTGAAACATAGTGCACGGGCTTAGTTTTCCTTGTACACGCAAAACGCAAGACTTCTTTTGTCCCGAGCACATTGGCCGGTTTCAAAGTTTTATATGGGTAAACAAAATTGACAAAGGTGCCGTTATGATAGATGACATCGACTTCCTCAGAAAGTTGAGTTAGCAGATCTTCTTGAATGCCTAAACAAGGTTTTTCCAAGTCACCCAAAACCGGAATGATCCGACTATTCGATTGAAGCCCTGTAAAACCATACTTTATCCAATTTTTGTTTAGTTTGTTAAGAGCTTTCAGAGTATTAGCGGCCCGTACTAAACAATATATTTTTGCACGGGTCTGTTGAGCCAGTTCATGCACCAAAAACGTACCAAGAAATCCTGTGGCCCCTGTTACGAGTACTGCTTGAGGATTAATGCCAAGATTTGCCTTAGTGTCTTTTGGATAGATCGATAAATCTAATGCGGCTTCGGTTTCCCAGTCGATTTCATCTTTTTTCGCCAGTGGCCGATCAGTCTTCAGACTCTGTCTTAGAAACTCCAGTTGCTCGTTAGTAAGTTTAGCGATGCGTTCGGATAAGTTTGTCATAATCTATGTTCTCCCTGAAATTTCCATGTCTATACAATCAGATTCGTTTTGGTCGGACACATATGGATTTTCATCAAGTTACTCATTGGCTTGTCTTCTGGCTTCTTAAGCTTGCAATCTCATCCAATAACTGCAATGCATGTTTCTTCGGAATCTCTACAAGGTCATTGAATATAGCATCTACCTCGTCCATCTCCCGTTGTGTTAACTTTCGAAGAGAGATCAGATGGGACATTTCCGATACAGTGGGAGCATTGAATAAGTCCGTTACAGATAAATCTATTCCATGGAATTCCCGCATTCGTTTGATGATTTGTACTACGGACAACGAGTGGCCGCCCAGATCAAAGAAATTGTCATAAGTCCCGACTTGCTCTATACCCAACTGGCTAGCCCAAAGTTCGGCTAGCTGTGCTTCAAGAGATGTGCATGGTGCAACATAGTGGCAAGAAATCTGTGCGGCGAGATCAGGTATTGGTAAAGCACTGGCATCTATTTTTCCATTAGAATTTAACGGCAGTTTATCCAAACCGATGAAGGCAGCCGGGACCATATAATTAGGAAGGGCGTTTTTCAGGAAATCGCGTAGCTCGTTAAAAAGCGTCTTGGATTCCCCGGCGGTCTGCTGCTCCCGCACTGCACAAGATGGCACAATATAGGCGGCCAGTTTGACGTCGGTTTGGTCTCCGTAGGCGATCACCACTGCATCCTTAACCTGGGGATGCCTAAGCAATCGAGTTTCAATCTCACTCAATTCAATGCGGAAACCACGAATCTTAACTTGATGGTCGACCCGTCCCAGAAATTCGATATTACCATCAGGAAGAAAACGGGCTTTATCGCCGGTACGATAGATACGAGCACCTGTCCCAGAAAACGGATTTGGTATAAACCGGTCGGCAGTCATGTCGGAACTGTAATAATATCCCCTTGCTATACCGGTACCGCCTATGTAAATTTCTCCCGGAACACCTGGAGGAACTCGATTAAGATAATCGTCCAAAATATATAACTGGATATTAGCTATCGGATGACCTATGGGAATACGCTGGTTATATAGGGTATCAATGGAATCAATTTCATAGACACTGCTCCAAACGGTTGCTTCCGTTGGCCCATATTCATTGTAAAGCCGTGTTGTTGGGAGGTGGCTCAAATGTGTTGCAGCCAAAGTTGGTGTGCATATCTCGCCGGCTACAATCGCTGTACGCAAGCTATTTAATTGCCCTTGCTTTGCATAATCCAATAAAAAGCTATAGAAAGAGGGTGAACAAAGTATATGACTCAGTTCTTCCCGATCAATTATCTTCACTAATGTATTAGGATCTTGATGATCGCCTTCGGGTGGAATGCACAGTCTGCCTCCCGAAGACAATGTCCAGAAAATACCTGCGATTGAGCTGTCGAAAGCGAAAGGGGACAATAATAAGAAACTGTCAGGCTGTTCTGGATAATAACTGAATCGGGCGTAGGTCGAAGCCACTGCATTTTTATGGCTTATGACGACGCCCTTCGGCTTACCCGTTGAACCGGATGTGTAAATAATATAGGCAGCATTTAAAGGATGAATGGCTACCTGCAGATCATCATCTATCCGCTCGGGATCCGTTAGCAAGTCACTGTCAATGCACATGACTTCCGGAATGTTTTCCGTAAATCTCGTTAACAATCGATCTTGGGTCAGTAATAATGAAGCATTACAATCGGCTAATAATTCGACGATTCGTTCCGCCGGGTGAGATGGATCCATGGGTACGTATACTCCCCCAGCTTTGAGGATACCGATTAGGCCAATCACTGCTTCGACTGATCGTTCCACACACAAAGCAACTTGTATTTCCGGCCCCACCCCACATTTCCTCAAATGTCTGGCCAAGCAATTTGCCCGCTCATTCAATTCAGCATATGATAGTTTTTTCCCACCGCAGGCCACTGCGGTGCGTTCCGGGTGTTTTAAAGCTTGTGCCTCGAATAGCGTGTGCAAGCATTGATCTTCCGGAAAAAACTCAGCCGTCGCATTCCACTCGGTTAACCTATAAACTTCAGATTCCGTCAACAAAGGTAAGTTACACAATCGCAAATCCGGAAGCGTTGGTATTGCTTCCAATAGCATTTCCAGGTGCTCGGCAATCCTGACAATAGAAGCCCGTTCAAATAATTCAGTGTTGTATTCAAAAGTCCCCTCAAGCCCTCCCCTTTCGGTAACGTGGAGAACTAGATCGAACTTAGAAATTTCATAATCCAATTCAATTTTTTCAAGCGTGAGAGAAGGCAATTCCAATGCGCGCATTGGAACATTGTGCATTACGAACATCACCTGAAAAAATGGATTACTACTTGAATTTCGCTGGGGTTGTAACTCCTCTACCAGCTTATCAAAAGGTATATCTTGATTCTCTTGGGCTTCCAGTGTCGACTCCATTATCTGTTTGATCAGATCTTTAACACAGGAGTTGTCATCAATTTTAGTTCGGATTACCACGGTATTGACAAAAAAACCTATCAAATTTTCTAACGCGGGTTTTGTTCGTCCTGCCATTGGCACGCCCACACAAATATCTTTTTCGCCACTATAGCGAAAGAGAAGAATCTTGAAGACCGCAAGTAATACAGTAAAGAGTGTTACATCATACAAGCGACTCAAATTATGCAACCGAGCAATTAATTCCGGTGACATGGCAAAGGTATAAGTCGCGCCTTGGAAGCTGCGTACAGAAGGGCGGGAATGGTCTGTCGGTAAATCGAGCAATCTTGGGCAATCCGCAAGTTGCTTTTTCCAGTAAGCCAATTGTTGATCCAGTCGCCGCCCTTGTATCCAATTGAGCTGCCAATAAGAAAAATCCGCATACTGGATAGGTAATTCCTGCAAAGGCGAAGGATCATTTCTTAAAAAGGATTGATAAATAACACCAAATTCTCTAAGCAATACTCCGGCAGACCAACCGTCGTAAGCGATATGGTGTACGGTAAACAGAAGCATCCATTCATTTTCTTGTTCCTGCTTACCTAGACGAATCAAAACAACCCTTAGCAAAGGCCCGTTCAATAAATCAAATGGTTTCTTCCCCTCTTCCTTAGCCAAACGAACAGACTCTGTCTCTTGGTGCGATTCAGGTAATTGGCTTAAGTCATAAATTTGAAAAGGAAGTGTGATCTCAGAAACAACAATCTGTGTCGGTTGTCCATTAATTTCGGCAATAGTGGTTCGAAGTACTTCGTGACGACGAATAATTTCATTAATACATTTCTTCAAAACAGGTACATTGAGTTTGCCGGTAAGACGCAATGCGGTTGAATAGTTATAGCTTGGACTGCCCGGGTCTAATTGGTATAACAACCACAATCTTTGCTGCGTCATTGACAATGGCGCGTAATGCATGCCTCTCTTTGAAATAACCGAATCTTCAGAGACAGAAAGGTTTCTCCCTCGTAGCCGGTTTTCCAAGAGCATTCTTTTGGCTTGGGAAAGTTCTGTTTTTTCCTGCGATAAGTTCGATCTACTGTCCACTCTCGATTCCTCCGATTTCCAAATTGATTCTCTTCATCATTTTTCGATGCTTTTCCAAAGATATGCGTCGTTTTTGCAACCAGCGGATGATGCCGCTGATATAAAGCACCAACGGTGCGAAACCCATTGCACACCATAAAATACGGCCTGCAAGCCCGAGGGCTTCGCCGTTATGAAGCGGCCACAGCACATTGAAAAACGTTTCGCCGGCGGTAAACTGATTAGGGTCTTGTACGGACAATACCTTGCCGCTATACTGGTCAACCCATACTTTGCTGCGCGCCCAACGGTGGTTGGCTTCTCCCGGTTGCCGCTTGGTAATAATGTAAACACCCTCCTCTCCGTCGGGCGTTTCCACTCGGCATAGTTTGGCTTCAGGGAATACTGTGTCGGCGATTGCAATGGCCTCCGCTATGGAAATTGACTGTGCATTAGTCATAACCTTAGATTTAAAGCCGGGATCTTTTAAATGTTTTTCCTTGACAGCGGAAAAACCGCGTATCAACGGCTTGATATAATCCGCATAACTAAACGAAAACCCGGTAAAGGCGATAATCAGCAAAATAATTGAACTGTAAAATCCCGTAGTTTTATGCAAATCATAATAAAACCGTTCAGGACTTGCGCCCCGTTTAATAGTCACTGCTTTTTTGAATTTCCCCCAGCGCGGCCACCACAAATAAAGCCCGGTCAATGCGGAAATAAATAAAAACAAACCAAGAAAACAGATCGTATCGTTTCCGATTTTCCCGATCTCGACACCTAATTTACCTGTCAACAAACTGGCATGGACTTCATAAATGAACGTCCACAAGGTTTGCCCCCAAAAGTACTCCGAAATTATTTTTCCGCTGTATGGATCAATCAGAACCTGGAGCGGTGCGAATAACTCATCAGCGGTTTCTTCAGGCTTTGGATAGCGCGCCCAAACGTAATCGTTGCCATAGCCTGGCACAAGAAGCACCCAGTTCCTTTGTCTTTGAGGATGAGCGGCTTTAACGATTTGTAGGATTTCATCAAGGGGAAGCGATCGCGCATTGGCTTCCTGATGCACAGGCGGCAAGCTGAACTCTTCCAGTTCAACATAGAAAACATTGCAAATCCCCGTTAGTCCGAGAATGACAAAGACAAAACCTATCGTAAGGGCGATATACAAATGCACCGTTAGCCAGAAATGACGGAAACGCCTCCATTGGAAGGGGGTATGAGAATGTTGATTCATTATTTTCGAAAGCCTCGGTGCAACGGAGTAATTGAAGTCTGCATATGACCTATCTGAACCAGTCTAATATTCCACTCGTATCGAACCAATTGCTGTCAACGGCGCCCCCGGATAGACTCCAAACCGTGGCGCTACATTGGCATTCGGGTCGGTTGATTCAAAATATTCCTTGTCGAGCAGGTTGCGAATATTGAACGATGTCGTCACTCGCGTTGGCCCCACTTTCAGTTTATAGGCCGCAAATGCATCCATCCTTACATACCCGGGGAGCTGGAATGTATTTTCAACATCGCCCTCCCGCTTGCTGGCTAGAACACCGCCTAAACCAACCGACCAGCCCTCTTGGGCGTCAAAGCCGTTGACATCGTATTTCAGCCATAGACTGCCGGAATGCTCAGGTACGTTGTTCAAGCGCTTACCTTCATAGCCGTTTAGCACGCCATTCAAGGTCCGGTTGTCCTTGGTAATCCGTGCATCTGTAAAGGCATAGCTACTGATAATGCTAAGGTTATCATTAAGGTGACCAATTATATCCAACTCAATACCTTGGCTGCGTTGTTGACCGATTGCCGCACTATCGTTGGGATCAGGCGTTGTTAGATCGGGGGTGAGCAGATTATCCCTAGTCAAGTGATAGTAAGCCAGTGTTGTCAATAAGCGTTGATCGAAGAAGGCGGTTTTAATTCCGGCTTCGAATTGCTCGCCTATCTGCGGTTTGAAAGGTTGATTGTTGCTCGAAATTCCGTTATTCGCGGCTAGAGAGGTTGTCCAGTTGCCGTAAACCCCCAGCCACTGCCACGGTTGATAGAGAATACCAACTCGAGGATTGAAACCTTCATCTTTGCGAATCACGGAAGGTATCGAGTTTTCCAAAGCATTATCAGACTCTGAAAAGGAACCGCCGCGGCCTCTGCCGGTTTCTATCCAATCGTAACGTCCACCGCCCATAATGTGCAGTTTATCCCACAAGGTGATGTGATCCTGAAAATAAACGCCATACCATTCGTCCTTGAATGTCGAGAAATTCCGGCCTATTTGTGTGGGTTCGACTGCCAATATTGCGTTACTGAAAACGGAGGGATCAATGCCGTAACTCGGACCCGGATTATGAATGTCAATGGCGAGTGCCGGATTGGCGGTGTTGAAAAATCCCTGAATGTTGTACTGGGTAAATGAACGCAGATAGTCAAATCCGAGCAAAATGTCGTGCTTAGTACCTGCAAGCTGAAACTTGCCGGTCAAATCGAGATTGGTGGTGTAAGCCTCGCTGTCGTAGCGCTGAGCAAAGACGTTGCGTTGCAGAATACCGGTAGCTTCATTTAGGGCATTGCCGAAAGCCGGTGCGGGATTAAGGAAGGTTTCTCTACCATCGCCCCAACTGGCCAGAAAACGGCTATGAATTGCCCAATCGTCGTTGAAACGGTGATTAAGCTCCGTACCCAATTGAACTTTAGAAATACTATCGATAGGATCGTTAGGATCACCGCCAACCGAACGATTGAGCGGAATGTTTGCAGGGCGATTGCCGACAACAGGAATACCGAAATCGGCCTGGTAATCTTGATCGACACCTTCGACATTGACAGTGAAATCCGTCGCATCGGTAAGCCGCCAGGTTAGGCTTGGAGCAATCAGCACGCGATCATTGCTTACGAAGTCCCGGAACGACTCGTTATTTTGATAGGAACCCGTGAAGCGATACAGCAAGGACTTGTCATCGGTAACCGGACCGCTAGCATCCCATTCAGTACGATACAAATCATAGGAACCGAAGCGCTGTTCAAGTGAATAATACGGTATATCCAAGGGTTTTTTGGTGGTGACATTTATCAAACCGCCGGGCTCGCTACGACCGAACAACACGGATGCAGGGCCTTTCAATACCTCAACACTTTCAAGATTGGCTGTGTCGAACTCGGAGCGAAAAGAGTTGGGAACAGCCATCAGGCCATTGCGATAGATTAAAGGGTTGCGAAAACCGCGAATAATGAAACCGGTGCCGGTGCCCAAGGAAGACTGGGCGCGAACGCCACTGACGTTTTCCAAGGCATCTGTGATGCGTACAGTTTTTTGATCGGACATGACGGCCCTAGGTACCACCTGAATCGACACCGGAGTATCCATGATCGGGGTGTCGGTTTTAGTGGCGGTAGCGCTGTTGGTGACAGTGTAGCTTTTATCATAAGGATCCTGAACCGCTTTCCCCACCACTGTCATCGACTCAAGTTCGGTCGTATCGGGCGTTTTGGAAACCAATATCGCCTCTTTGGCATTTTTAGTAGATGGCTTGTTATCATTTGATTCCTCGGCGGCTAGGCAAGAATCCGACATCAATACTGCGAGTATCAACGGCACTGGATGTAAAAGTTTGCGTTTGGTTTTTTTTCTTGTCATTTTTGCTCTACATGTAAGTGTTTAATTTTCTCGGTTATTCATCAGTCACTTTTTTGCACGGTTCCCACAGTCTTCGTGGAACGAAGCTTTGGACGCTTCGCCTCGCACAAGGAATGCATTCCCACGCAGTGCGCTCGTCTTCATTTCAAATCCGTCATCCATGGTGCTAGTACCCACTTCCCGGCGAGGTTTGACGATACTTATCCATAAAGTTGAACGCAGAGCGCGGAAACGATGAACCGGTTCAATCACTCGGCTGTTTTAGATCCATCGAAATACCTTCTTCGTCTTCAATCAATAAGGCCTCCGCTTCTTCTTCCGATAGGGTGTCCAGATGTTCGATCAGAAGCTCCTCGACCAGTAGCGCCAATGCCTCGATGGTGGAAGCATTGAAAAGTCGGCGTAGCGGCACCTCGACGCCAAAGGCTCTGCGTATCCGAGACAGCACTTGTACGGCTAGCAGTGAATGTCCGCCCAATTCGAAAAAGTTATCCGCCACGCCAACTCGTTCGATACCCAGCACTTCTTTCCATATATCGGCTAATGCCTCCTCCGCAGGATTGCGCGGCTCTATGTAAGCACGGTCGCTTTGCCCGGTCATGTCCGGCTCCGGTAATGCTTTGCGGTCGATCTTGCCATTAGCGCCAAGCGGCATGGCATCCAGCCGGACGAAAGCCTGCGGCATCATTGCGTCAGGTAATCTGGCGAACAAATGTTCGCGCAGTTTTGCAAATAGCCCAGTATCGGTGTTGATGTCTTGTTCGCCGCACACCACATAAGCCACTAACCGCTTGCCGCCCTTGTCGTCTTCCCGAACTACGACAAGGGCCTGTTCTACCTTCGGATAAGTCAGAAGTTGCGCTTCGATCTCGCCCGGTTCGATGCGAAAGCCGCGAATTTTGACCTGATGATCGATCCGTCCCAGAAATTCGATCGCGCCGTCCTCGCGATGACGACCGAGGTCGCCGGTGCGATACATGCGGCATCCGGTTTCATCGAAAGGATCCGGAATGAATTTTTCGGCGGTCAAATCCGGACGATCCAGATAGCCGCGCCCGACTTGAATACCGGCCACGCAGATTTCTCCGGGTACGCCGATGGGCACCGGTTCCAGCCATCTATTCAAAAGATATAGCCGTGTGTTATGAACCGGCCTGCCGACCGGAACGATGATCTCGGCATCGCTTGGTATCACCGGGACTTCGTAGTAAGACACATCGTCCGAACATTCGGCGGGGCCGTAAGCGTTGAGCACCTTGACATGAGGCATCCGCTCCATCCAGCGGCGGCATAATTCGGGCGGAAATGCCTCGCCGCAGGCAATCAGCCATCGCAACTTGGGAAGCCCGAGCGTATCCACGCAATCCAGCAAGGCTTGGATCATCGACGGCACGGCTTCCAAAACAGTCACACCGCTCTCGCCCAATCGCACCAGCAACCGGTAAGGCTCCTTGACGATTTCGTCCGGAATGATTTCGACCCGCGCCCCGCATACCAATGCGGTCAGGTGCTGCCAAACGGAAATGTCGAAACACTGCCCGGCCGTTTGCGCGATGACATCCCGTTCCGTCAAATCCAGGGCTGGGACTTTGGTGATCAGGTTATTGAACATGCCTTTATATTCAACCATCGCGCCTTTCGGCTTGCCCGTCGAACCGGAGGTGAAAATGACGAAGGCCAGATTGTCGGGGCCGTGGCGTTTCGGTGGATTTTCCGTGCTGTTTTCGTCCGCTTCCAATTCCTCCAAAACGAAGACATCGGGCCGAGACAGCAGTTGCAAACCCAGTGATCCGGGTGCTTGTTGAACCGCTCCCGCCGTCTCTCCCGCCCGGTCCGCCAAATCCGACGCGCGGTCAAAATTCGATGCACAGGTCAATACCCAGGCGGCTCCGCTTTCTTTCAGCACTTGGGCGATCCTGCCATCGGGGTGGCTCGGGTCGAGCGGCAGATAAGCCATGCCCGCTTTAAAGGCGCCCAGCATCATGACCAGGTAATCGATGCCACGCTCGCTAAACAGAGCGATCAGCGACTCGGGATCCGCTCCTTCTGACATAAGCGCATGGGCAACGCGGTTGGCGCGGTTATTGAGTTCGAAATAAGTAAGCTCTTGTCCTTGAAAAGCGACGGCGATAGCATCGGGTGCCAGCGCCGCTTGCTTTTCGAAAAGGGCCACCATATCGCGCGGCTCCGAATATAAATGTTGCGTTTGGTTCCATTGCGTGAAAATGAGTTTTGACTCCCGCTCGGTCAGCATCGGCAACTCGCCGAGGCGGGCCTCAGGATGCCGGATGATGCCTTCCAATAATATCTTGAAATGTTCGAGCAGGCGTTTGACAACATCCTCCTCGAAACGGGCCACGTCATAAGTGACCTGTAAATGGAAGCGGGACCCCGGCACGAGTACGGCATTGATCGGATAATTGGCATGGGTACGGTGTTTGTCATCAACGATATTCAAAACATCCGTCTCGCCCCGAAGCGTCGGATCGACGGGCGCATTTTCGAAGACGAACAGATGCTGGAACAACGCTTGCCCTTTTGCCAAATCACTCAACGCCTGAATGCGTACCAAGGGCATGTATTCATATTGGCGGAGTTCGAGATTGTGATAAAGCAAGTTCCGTAAAAACGCCAGCACCGTTTGTTCCGGTTGCACGACAACACGTAGCGGCAAGGTGTTGATGAACAGTCCCAAAGCCGTTTCCACACCGGGCAAATCCGTCGGACGACCCGCCACGGTCACGCCGAACAGCACTTCATTGTTCCCGGAATAGTGTGCCAGCATCAGCGCCCATGCCCCTTGCAGGAAACTGTTTGGGGTGAGCTGATAGCGTTGTGACAATGTATTAAGTCCCTGTGTGTCCGCTTCAGACAGCAATACCACCAAATCACGTACCTGGCTGGTTGCCTCAGCTTCGCCTGAAGTCGGTTTATCCACGATGAGCGGTGTAGGCTCAACGAATCCCTTTAGATAGTCACGCCAGAAATTTTCCGCCACTTTCCGATCCTGGCTTTCAAGCCAGGCAATATAATCTCGATAAGGGCTGACGGCTTCCCTAAACGGCATCGCCTCGCCTTTTACCAACGCCTCATAATTCGCCCTGAATTCCAACAATACCGGCGATTTACACCAGGCATCCATAAGAATGTGATGGTGGCTGCGGATAAAACGGTAGCGCTTGTCGGCAAACCGAACCAGATGTATCCGCATTAAATGGCCGGTAGTAAAATCGAAACCGGTTTTTACCTCGGCTCTGAGCAACTCGTCGAAGCGCCGCTCCTGGGCATGTAATGGCACTTCGCGCCAATCCTGATAGTTAAACGGCAACGCCACCTGCTTGTGAACAAATTGATGTGGTCTTGAATATTCCTCCCATAGAAACGAGGTGCGTAGAATCGGATGCCGATCCAATACGTCCTGCCATGCCGCCCTGAATGCGTCAACATCGACTGCGCCATCAACTTCATAGCGATCGAGCATATGATAGATACCTGATCCGGGATACATCAGCGCATAAAACAACATGCCTTCCTGCATCGGCCCCAATGGATAGATGTCCTCAATGTTTCTCAGCGAATAAGGCAGGCTGTCAAGATGCACTTGTGTCAGCTTTGCCAATGGAAAATCACTAGGGGTTAATCCCGCCGAATCAGAGTCGAGACAATGCTCAATAAGTCTCGATAGTGTATTGAGCACGGCACTACCCAACTGCTCTATGCTCGCAGCGCAATAACGCGCTTTACTATAGACCCAGGTCAACTGTAGACGACCTTGACGTATTGCAGCATTAAGCGCCAATTCATGTGCACGTTGATTAAGCGGGTCGCGGGTTATCCATGCCGGCATATCGCATTGCCGAAAATAGGCATGCGCATCGGTACCTAAATCCAGATGCCCCAGATAATTGAACAAAATCGGTATTTCAGAAGAAAGCTCTTGTTCAAGACCGCCACCCAGCCAGCGCCATACGGTATAGTCGAATCCGTGCGCGGCTTGTTGCCGGAACTGTTCCTTGAGGTCTTTGATAAGACTTGAGGACTCTTTTGTTGAGTCGTAATGAAAGAATACCGGATACGAGGTCGTAAACCGGCCTGCTGTGCGCGTGAAATCGAAATCGCGGAACAACTCGCTGTCACGGTTGTGTACTTCGACTTCGATAGGCAAATGTTGCAAGCCAACATGGCTGGCTAAGCCCTTAACAACGGCAATAAGCAGTAATTCCTGCACGCTGGTTCGATACGCCGCACCGGATTCCTGTACTAGCGACCGCGTCTGCGGTTCCGAGAGTTCAAGCGTATAAAATACAGCATCCGCCTCGGTATTTGAGCCCTCAGGATAGTCAACCGGCAATGTTGTTTGTGCATGTTCTGGCATGCCCATCGGCAGCTTATCCGTATCCGCAAGCGTTTGCGCATAGTCTGTTAAACGCTCGGCCCATTGCCGATAAGAAGTGGTTTTGCTCGGCAATGCTGACTTGCTGTTAGTAGCAATCTGGTTATAGATAAACACCAGATCATCGAGCAAAATGCGCCAACTGGCTATATCCATCGCTAAATGGTGGATGACCATTAATAAGCGTGTGCCGCGCTTCTGCCCGAGTGCAAACCAGATAACCTGGATCATCGGGCCATTGCTCATATCTATTTGCCGTTGCCAGTATGCCGTGCGCTCAATCAAAACGGTTTCGAGCGAATTATCAGTAATACCGGAAAGGTCTTCGAGGTGAAATACCGGCTGCTGCTCTTCTGCTACGTAATGCGCTTGCCAGACACCATCCTGACAGTTAAACCTCAGGCGCAATACATCATGATGAACAAGCAACTGTTCCACGGCGCACTGCATTATTTCGGACTCGAATGGATACAATACTTGCAGCAATAATGCCTGATTCCAGTGATGCGGATTGGTCAAAGCCCGGGATAAAAACTTTTGTTGCACGGGTGTCAGGTGGGTTGAACCGCTGACCACACATTGTTCGGCCTCGAACTTGGCTTCGCTTTCTACGACGGGCGCCAGTTCAGCAACCGTTTGATGCTGAAAAATCTGCCTGGGTGATAAATTCAGTCCAGCCTGACGCGCGCGGCTGGCCATCTGAATGCTCAGAATGGAATCGCCACCGAGAGAGAAAAAGTTGTCGTGAATGCCAACCCGGGCAACGCGTAACACATCGGCCCAGATAGCAGCTAGCGCAACTTCGGCGTCATTCCTTGGGGCAACGTATTGATGACTGACACTACTGCCTGGATCGGGCTTGGGTAAGGCCTTGCGATCCAGTTTTCCGTTTGCTGTCAGCGGCCATTTTGTAAGAAATACGAAAGCAGATGGGACCATATAATCCGGTAAGGCATTTCGGACATGAGCACGCAACGCTTCCTGGTCCGGCTCGACGCTAACCGGGACAATGTAGGCTACCAGCCGCTTGATGCCGGGGCTGTCCTCCCAAGTGCTGACGATGGCGCTGCTCACTTCAGATTGCGCGCATAAGTGCGCTTCAATTTCGCCGGGTTCGATGCGGAATCCGCGTATTTTCATCTGATGGTCGGCACGGCCGAGAAATTCGACAAGACCATCGCTTCTATACCGGGCCAAGTCACCTGTACGATACAACCTCACGCCATGCATGGACTTAGGCTTTAATATTGAGGAGTCTTCCCCAAGTTCCATGCCTGCAAACGGATCCGGAATAAAGCGTTCGGCTGTCAAATCCGGCCGGTTCAGATAACCTTGCGCCACTCCTTGCCCCCCGATATAGAGTTCTCCGGGAACGCCGACAGGTACAGGTTCCAGATTTTCATCGAGAATATAGGTTTGGCTGTTGGCAATGGGGCGACCGATTGGCACCTGTGCGTCCGAAGTATTTCCATGCGCTTTCATAACCACTGGATAGATCAGCGCACCGATGGTAGCTTCAGTAGGGCCGTAGTGATTGAATATCCTGCACTTGGGATGTATAGACGCAACATGCGTAACCAAGGAATTTTGAAGCACATCGCCGCCAAAGATCAGCGTTCGCCGCGGTACGATATTTTTACCTTCGGCTGAATCGAGCAAGGCTGCAAAATGAGATGGGACAATCTTCAACACATCGATTGGATTGCGATTGATGTAGCCGGCCAATAATCGCCCGTCCGTAGTCGTGTCGTGATCAAGAATATGCAGGCAACCGCCTGAAACCAGCGAGGCAAACAGCACGGTATTGCCGAGATCCGCCGCGGGCGTAGATATCAATGCATACTGAAGACCGGCTTCGGCCTGGATTTGTCCGGCGATGGCTTGTGTGTAATTGACGAGGCTACGATGAGATACGGCGACCCCTTTGGATTGCCCGGTCGATCCCGACGTGTAAATGACATAAGCACCATGATCCGGCATGTTCCTGGAACGTTTATTAACTATCGGCTCTATTGCCGGCTCCTGCGCCTCGTCCAAGTTGAGCCGGACGCTTACGGGCAATTTGGCGGTTTTGTATAAACCGCTTTGGCTCAATAAAACGTCAGCCCCGGCATCGCCAAGCATATGAGCGACTCGCTCTGCGGGAAAATCGGAATCGATAGGGACGTATGCCGCACCGGCTTTCAGTATGGCTAGAATCCCGATGATGAAATTCATGGAACGCTCGACGCATATACCTACCCTGGCGCCCGGCCCCACTCCAAGCCTAATCAGATGATGCTCCCAAACTTGGGCAGCTACGTTCAATTCTCCGTAAGTAAGGCGCTCTCCATTGCAGACGACAGCGTCGGCATTTGGTGTTCTCTCCGCTTGAGCCTCGAAAAGCTGGTGCATACAAGAATCTTCGGAAAATGGTTGATCGGATGCGTTCCAGTCATACAACAGTTTTTTCCGTTCTTTATCCCTTATCATCGGCAAACTGGCGATGCGGGCTTCGGGATTCGCCATCACTCCGTCCAAAAGATTGTGGAAATGAGCGGCGATACGATCGACCGTTTCTGCTGTAAACAAATCGCAACGGTATTGGAGAGACAGCAACAGGCCGTCTCCGCATTCGGCAGCCATCAGTTTCAAATCGAACCGTTCTATACGCTGACATAGAGTCAAGGACTGCATCGTCCGCTCATCCCAAAGCGACGGTGAGCCGTCTTCTCCTAAAGCGAGTTGCGCCATGTCCGTATCGAAACCGGCCTGAGCCTGCTGCAGCACAAACAACGTCTGATAAATCGGCCAGTGATCGGCGACACGTTCGGGTTGCAAGCGGTCCACCAACAAGGAAAAAGGGAAATCCTGATATTCCAGCGCGTTTAACAAAGCCTCATTGACTTCCGCCAAATAGGCCGAAAAGGCTTTGTTACCGGAAGGGCTGCTGCGTAAGGGCAGCGGGTTGACAAAATTACCAACAACCGGGGTAAAACGCGATTGACTGCGTCCGCTGGTGGGAACACCGACAATTAAATCTTTTTGATGGGTATAGCGATGCAACAATACTTTGTAGGCGGTGAGCAGTAAGGCAAACAAAGTCACGCCCTGCTGTCCCGCCAGTTTTTTGAGTCGTTCGGTTTCATCACGGTCCAACCGGAACGCTACCGAAGCGCCGCGATGATCTGAAACCGCCGGCCTTGGATGGTCGGTCGGCACAGAAAGCAACGGGAGTTCTCCGGTCAATTGCCGTTGCCAGTAAGTCCAGGCTTTATCACAGGCCGGGCTGTTCAGGTAATGCCTCTGCCAGGCGACAAAATCGGTATAGTCTGCTTTGACCTCATCGTTTCCACGCTCTGCGTGGGAACCATAGTTCACTCCTGCCCAAGCTTTGCTTGGGCAGGCAGTCTTGGAAGCTCTGCTTCCCGAATCGGCAAGCAGAGCTTGCGAGTCAGGTTTCCCAAACAGAGTTTGGGAAACAGCGGATTGCGGTTCCATGCCGGTGGACAATTCGGCATAGATCGTTTTCAGTTCGTTGATCAGAATGAGCACCGACCACAGATCGACGGCGATATGGTGAGCGCAGATTAAGAGGGTATGGGCCGTGTATGAATTACATCCATGTATTTCACCCTTCGGGACAGCCGTTGGCTGTTCAAATTCGCTCCAGACGAATTTGTCAGCGGATAAAGAATGACTATCGGTACCTGGATCATTTTGCAACCCCGGCTTTTCATGTGCATAACATGCGATACGGAATAGTGGCCCGGTCGCCAGATCGAAAGGTTCTCTAGCCCGCCGGGCCATATCGTCTTGAAGCTGAGATTCCGGCCATGCGGATGCGTCGACGGTTGTAAAGAAATCCGGTAATTCGGAAACGGGCAGCACCTGCTGAATGACTCGGTCATTGCCGCCGGCGCGGTATATCGTGCGCAGCACGGCATGACGCTCCGCCAGATAACGGAAAGCTTGCCGCAGCCGTTCCCGGTCGATCGCTCCGGCAATGCGCAATGCCAAATGCAGGTTGTAGATAATGCTGTTCGGTTCTAATTGCTGCATCGTCCACATGGAAAATTGCGTCGCAGACAGGTTTGAGTCGTAAAGAGCACTGTGCTCGAGACCGTCTGAAGAATGGGCGTGTACGACCTGTTCCAATGTAGCAACGGCAGTTTCAGACAGTTTTTCGGCTATGTTTTCCAGCGAATCATCGGATAGAAACAACGACAAAGGCGCATCGATGCCTAACAATTCATCTGTCTCGTGCTTAAGCTCGACTGCTTTGAGCGAGTCGAGCCCCAATGCGCGTAAGGATGAACCGGCGGACAGGGCCGATGCCTCGATTTTTAACAGCAGTGCGATTTTTTGCTTAAGAAAACTGGCTATCAATGGCGCACGCTGCGCTCGAGGAACGGCCAATAGCGCTTGTTGCAGGAGTTGATATTCCGGACTGTTCTCTTCCCATGCTTTTGGCCTGGCCTGTTCGCCAATCAGAGAGCATTCGACAGGGGATTGCTCTCCGGAACGAAACAAAACGGGCAATGAATTTTCCAAATACCTTTGTTTGCAAGGTTGGCGGCGAACTTTACCGCTGGATGTTTTGAGGACCGTACCGGGTTGCACCAGGACCCATTCGGCGGCTGCGAGTTCACAGACTTCGGCAAGAACTTTTCGCATTGCGGCGATAATCGACTCGTAGTCGCCCGAGCGCATTGCCGCGCGAGTCATTTCAGCGACGACGATCAGTTGCTCTTCGTCCTCATGGTTTATCGAAAACGCTACGCAACCGCCGGGGACAAGTGCCGGAATCTCCTCGGTCAGTGTTTGTTCGATGTCTTGCGGGTAGACATTCCGTCCGCGAATAATGATCAAATCCTTAATACGACCGGTTATGTATAAATGGCCGTTGTCGAGAAAACCCAAGTCGCCGGTACGGAGAAATGCTTGCTCGCCGTTTGTTTCTGTATGGGTGCGACTATCCGCCGTATCGGACAATCGCGCTCGAAACGTGTGTTCCGATTCCTCGGGCCGGTTACAATAGCCTTGGGCTATACTGGGGCCGGCCAACCAAATTTCACCGACATGCCCTTCCCGGCAAAGACGGCCTGTTTCGGGATCGACAATGCGAATTTCGTGATGACCGGTCGTTGCACCGCAAGAAACCGGGCGGCTTCCCGACTTGTCTTCGTCGTGCTGCGCCTCTCCTTCGGGAGGCAGATGCGCGCCTGACACGAACAGCGTGGCTTCGGCCAAACCATAGCAAGGGAAAAAACTTTCCCTGCGAAACCCCTTGTCGGCAAATTTTTCGGCAAAACGCTCCATGGTAGTGGCGCGCACCGGTTCGGAACCGTTGAAAGCCAGAGTCCATGTACTCAGATCCAACCCTTGCATTTGTTCCTCAGTCACTTTGCGAAGACAAAGATCGTAAGCGAAATTCGGGCCGCCCGAGGTGTTCGCCCGGTAGTTTGAAATGGCCTTGAGCCAGCGGACGGGCTTTTCCAGGAACGCCATCGGCGGCATTAAAATAGCGGTGCTTCCGAGATAAAGCGGCTGCAACAAATTTCCGATCAAGCCCATGTCATGATAAAGGGGCAGCCAGCCGACTACCGTGGTTCGTTCGGTATGTCCGAAACCTTGCTTGATGGCCTCCTGATTGGCTATCAGGTTGCCGTGACTGACCATCACCCCTTTGGGATCTCCGGTAGAACCTGAGGTGTATTGAAGGAAAGCCAGGCTGTTGGCGTTGAGTGCGGGCTTGACCCAATCTCCGACAGATTCGCCTTCGAGGTTATCCGTGGTGAACCATGCGGGTTCCGGTATCGCGGGAGCAACACCTTCGTCGCGACTTGCAGCTTTAGTCGCGACGAAGGCGTCGCTCCCACAGGCGAATTCATTGCGGAATTTCACTGCAAGATCCGTTGTGGTCATGATAATGGCCGGTGCGGCGTCGTTAAACACGGCCAAAAGCCGGGATCTCTGCCGACGCGCGGGCGGGCTGGCAGGAACTGCGATAACGCCGGCATATAAACAACCGAAAAAACCCACGATATAATCAAGCCCGGGCGGATACAGCAACAAGGCCCGTTCGCCGGTCATGCCCATGCTTTGAAGCTTGGCGGCAACAGCACGGGCGCGCCGATCCAGTTGCGCAAACGTCAACCGGCCGCTTTCGTTTTCACCGTCCTGCAGAAAGACATAGGCCGTCCGACCGGGCTGATCATTCGCCCTACGGCACGCCAACTCCACGAGGTTGGAAATAGGTGTTTGAATAATTGTAGTGAGTCCGGATTCATCGATGAAGCGCACAGTGACCTTCCTATGAGACGTAGTTCAGATATGACCGGTACCAGGGAAGCACGCGTCCGGCCGGTTGTCCGGTGCATTGCCCAAGGGCGATGACCGCATTGTAATAAACGTTCTTGAGGGGCATTCCCCGTTTCAATGCCAAAACTCCTTGAATGGCGCTGGCGCGCGTATGCCAATCCACATTGAAAGATATCGAGCAGTCGAGACTGCGGACGTGGTGCAGCATTCCCGGCGGCATGTACAGCATGTCTCCGGGCTCTACGATACATTCTTGAACTTGCGCGTCCCGGTAAAGGGGATGGCGTATATAATCGGGAGTTTCGGCATCCACCTCGCACCAGCGCCATTGGTAGCGGTAACAGGACGGCAGTTGATCGTGATGCAAGATAATGAAACGTTTGCGTCCTCTGACCTGAAAGAACAGGTTGTGAGTGAGCAGGCAATCAAAATGTAAGGGCGTCAGACTTTGACTCGGCCCAAGGAAGAATTGGGCGAATTTGGGCCAATCGGTCCGATACCACTTAGGAAAATAGCCGGACGGAAATCCGTCGAGATCCTTCGCCGCATCCGGCAATACCGACAATAGCGGCAGATCGTGTAAATAGGGCGGTCTGTCTTTGGCCGAAACTTCGTTCCGTTCCAGCCGGGTTTCGAAAAGAGCCACACTATCCAGATAATCGCTCAATCGTGATGTGATGGTCTTCAGTCCTCCGACGCCCTCTTCGTTCAAGCCTTGCTTGAGCATGACGGTACGGCTGCCGGCAACCTTGTGAAGATAATCGTCTGTCCAACAGGAGAGCGCCCGGCAATGCTTTAACGCCTTCGGAACCACCACGGGACGATTTTTCTCCACATAGTCGTGAAAGAAATTTATCGATGAAAGATTCTCTCTGCGTTCCACCGACGGATACCGGTTTTTTAACGACATCACTTTCGAAGGCTGTAACATCGGTAAACCTGCCCTGAGCATAGCCGAAGGGTCGGCGGTCGGTCGCATCGATTCCTGACCGGTTGCGACACTCTCGCCTCCCAGGGATGAGGAAAGTGCAGCAACCGGTCCGGAACCATTGCTGCCGCCATCCTTGGCGGTCGGTCGCATCGGTTCCCTACCGATTGCGACACTTCCACCATCCTTGACGGTCGGATTCAATTTTATCGAATTTTCCATGCGCCCTCCTAAAGTGGATTTATCTCTGATTGCGCCGTAGGCATCGCACCTACGGATCGCTGAATTATTGTTGCAGTCGGACCCGCCGGCATCGGCCAATCGATATAGCGATCGACTACGATGCGTAACGGCGGCGCGCCGTTCACGGTTAGCGCCGCAACGAAATCCGCAATCGGATCGATCGGACATAGCCACCAGAGGTCAGCTGGTTTATTCGAGAGCCGAACGGGACTCGGATTTTCGAGCCGCCCCAAAGGTACATCGAAGGCATTCAGGTCTAACGACAGACCTACACCGCACCCTTTGACTAAAGCTTCCTTACGAGTCCATCCGCGTAAGAAAGCTTCCGTTTTTTCATCTTCCGGAAATTCAGCCAGCTTCCCCTGCTCCCTTGCAGAAAACACGATCGGCGCCAATTGCCGCCAAGCTAGGCCCTTGCTTAGCGGCTCTATATCGATGCCTACTTGCGTACGGTTGGCGAACGCATAGACCGCTGAATCAGCCGCATGGGAAAGATTAAACTCCAGTCCGCTCCCGGCCGATGACTCGGCTAAATAAGGCTTTCCGTTGAGTCCGTAAGAGAAACAAACCTGTTCAGGAGCCATGCCGAGGTAATGTCCCAACAATTCCCGCAAGATCCCGCGTGCTATGATGTATCGGTTTCTGTCCCGCTCATGAACGAAGTTTTCCGCTCGTTTACGTTCATCCGTCGACAACGATCCATGAAAGACTTCATATTTATTTTGCGTCGAAACCTGTCCTGAGCCTTGCCGAAGGGCCAGCCTAGCCGACCAAACATGAACTTCGCCGAGCTTCGGGGACTTTTGAGTCTGCTCGTCAATCGACAAAGGACTGCAGAAGGTACAATCGTCTTGCCCGGTCTCGAGCCGTCCGACAGCCTGGATGCCCGTTGCCATTATCAGCTCGCCGCACCGATGTCGCTATGCACTACGTTTTCCGCCATTGCTTTACGCAAACTCAAAGGACGCATATCCGTCCAAACATCTTTAATGTAATCCAGGCATTCCTGTTTCGGTCCGGTTCTGCCGACAGTTTTCCAGCCTTTAGGCACTTCCTTGTACTCCGGCCAAATGGAGTATTGCTCCTCGTGATTAACAACCACATGGTAGATCGTCGTGTCTTCGTCTTCATCCCAAGCCATACTTCACCCACTTTACATTTGCATTTAAGACTGGCGCTAAATTGACTGCGCCAGGTCTCGTTGGACAAAATTTCCAAAAAGAGCAGCGGTGAGGTGCCGCCGCTTGGAAAAGATATATGAACCCTTCGAAAGAGTCGGGAGAGATGATAGGCAGTGAAGAGAGGAGATAAAATGCGACAAAATGCCGCACCATGGATTGTAGAAATTTGCAATGAAATAATTATGTTATATGACTCATTCTCCAATATTTTTTGCGGCATATGCCACGATTTTTCAAAATCCGCTGTATTTTTATTCAAAAAAATATTATTACAAACCGCAATCGTTGCCGTTAACAACTACCAGCGTGAATTCATCCTAACTTTCATGGCGGCCTTACAAAGCCCCAGCAAATGAAAGTGAATCCTTTGTGGGAACCTATAACATGGTTGCCGAGACAAGTTCGGCATGCATTGCCATGCTGGAGCGGTTAGAACCTAAAAAGAGCAGTTGAGAGCCTCAAACTACCGTTCGCCCTGAGCCCATCGAAGGGTGAACGGTAGTTTGAGGCTCCACCAAGACGGTGAACGTGTTGTAGACCCTTCATGCTTCGACTTGGCTCAGCACGAACGGTCTACAACACATGTCAACTGCTCTTTTTAGGTTAGAACGAAGAATTTTCGTGTTTTTCGTGACCAAAATGCATTTTTATTTCCTAATTAGCAAGTTTCTTCAGTTAAAGCCCAAAAACCAGCATATCCCTAGCAGGACGGGGTTTGCAACCCCGTCCTAAACGTTTCGACTTCGGCCGAAGTCAGCCGAATTGTTTAGGGCAAACCGAAACGTTGGGGACGGGTTAAATAACCCGTCCCACAGAAGTGGCTACGACTGGCCACTGCTCGGACAGTTGACTTCGGCAAGCTGAAGCATCTTGCTAATCAGGTTTTATTTTGCAGACATAGCGCACTGGGATTCGGGCTACGGCAATATTTGCTCAACAAATCTTTTGCCTTTAGAACTCGTCCGGTCCGGGTTAGCAGAATGACACATTCCATTTGCACGGTTTTGATGGGTAACCTATAATCCCCAGCTTGTTTTACGGTTCCCGCACTGCGCGGGTGAAACTGGAAGCCGGTTAAAGGCCGGCGCTGCCCCCGCAACGGTAGGTGATTTTTCACGAGCCCGGAGACAGGCCCTAAAACTTAGGCGATTGACAAGAATAAACATACCCAAATAACGCAGGATTTTTGTTCAGCTACAAAAACCGGAAAGGGGCGCATAGTTGCGCTATGTAACCCTTTCCGGTTTGCAGTAGATGGACAAAAAGACCAGTTAGTTGGGTATGTTTTTCGCCGGAAATCGCCTTGCAGAACAGTATTGCGGCGGGCGATCTGTCAAATCTTTTTTGGTTTGTCTTCCCCTCCGTTTTTCCGTCAATCAGACTTGGGAAGGACAATCACCATGAAAACACTCGCCGGCTCTTCCGTCGTTTACTCCGCTAAATTTCTCCCGGGCTTGAGCGCCATCGTATTGGGCTTGACCGTGATTCTAGGCCTCGGCTTTATGCAGGACGCCAACAACTACATTCATAATGCCGCACACGACGGACGCCATAGCGCCGCATTTCCCTGCCATTAAGCGTGGCCGATTTTCGTAAACTGGTGATCGCCGCATTGACGGCCGGCATCCTGTCCGGCCTGCTGCTTAGCGTCTTACAGTATTATCTGACGCAACCCTTGATTTTAGCCGCGGAACAATTCGAAGCGCCCGCAACCGGCTCCGAGCATGAGTGGCAACCGGAAGACGGTTGGCAACGCTTCGCCTTCACACTGCTGTTTAACGGACTGAGCGGCTTCGGCTTTGCCTTGCTCTTGAGTGCGGCGATGTATTGGCACGGCACGGGCGGCTATTGGCGCGGCTTATTTTGGGGCTTGGCCGGTTATTCGGTTTTTTTCGCTGCGCCTTCATTGGGCCTGTCGCCGGAATTGCCCGGAACCGACAGCGCCGCCTTACTCAGCCGGCAGGCCTGGTGGCTATTCACCGCGGCCTCGACCGCAGCCGGTTTATACGGACTCTTATTGAGCAAAAACCGTGGCCTGCAAATCGCCGGTGGCCTGTTATTGGCCGTCCCGCATTTGATCGGCGCCCCGCATCCGGAAATAGCGCAAGCCTTGGCGCCCGAGGCCTTACAACAGCGATTCGTAGTAATGTCCGCCCTCAGCAATGCTCTATTCTGGCTCAGCCTCGGCGCCTTAGCCGGATTTACCTTGACCAAACTCAAACTGTAATCATGAACACTAGCCCATCCGTCCGTCACTGTCCGACCATGCTGATCAGCGCGCCCGCTTCCGGCCAAGGCAAGACGACCGTGACCGCCGCGCTGGCAGCCTATCACCGAAGTCAAAACCGCAAGGTCAGCGTATTCAAAACCGGCCCGGATTTCATCGATCCGCAGATTCTGGCTCATGCCTCGGGACGGCCGGTCTATCAACTGGATTTGTGGATGATGGGCGAGGCGCATTGCCGCGACTTGCTCTATCGCGCCGCCGCCGAATCCGATGTCATCCTGATCGAAGGGGTAATGGGCCTCTTCGACGGCGACAGCAGCAGCGCCGATCTGGCGCAAGCGCTGTCGGTACCGGTCGCCGCCGTGATCGACGCGCAAGGCATGGCGCAAACCTTTGCCGCCGTCGCCTACGGTTTGGCTCATTACCGGCCGAACCTAAGGTTTGCCGGCGTGATCGCCAACAAGGTCGGCAGTCAAAGCCATGCCGGATTACTGCAAGAAGCGCTGCCGGACGATATGCCCTTGCTGGCGGCCCTATCTAAAGATGCGGAGATCGCTTTGCCGTCGCGGCATTTGGGTTTACTGCAGGCGGACGAGATCGGTGACCTGAACCGAAGACTGGCGCGAGCCGCCGAATTATTGACCGAATCCGCGCCATGCCGCTTGCCCGAACCGGTTGACTTTGCCCCGGCGGCAACGACGCCGACGCCGCGCCTTCTTGCCGGCAAGCGCATCGGCATCGCCCGCGACGCGGCCTTTTCATTCATCTACCAGGCCAACCTCGATTGCTTGCAGGCCATGGGCGCCGAGCTGCGTTTCTTCTCGCCGTTGACCGACGCCGAATTGCCGGAGGTCGATAGCCTCTATCTGCCGGGTGGCTATCCCGAACTGCATCTAGCGGCCCTCGCCGATAATCGCGCGATGAAACAGGCCTTGCATGACTATCACCGCGCCGGCAAACCGATTTACGCCGAATGCGGCGGTTTTTTATATCTGTTGGAAACGCTGACCGACAAACAGGGGCAATCGGCCACGATGGCTGGCCTGTTGTCGGGCCGCGCGACAATGCAGAAACGACTGGTCAATCTGGGCATGCACAGTTTGCAACTGGAGCACGGAGAAATACGCGGCCATAGTTTTCATCATTCGCTTCTGGAAACCGATAAGGAAGCCTCGACCGTATCGATTCCGCAACGCAACCGCAGCCAAGGCGAAAAATTTTTCCGCGTAGGATCGTTGCAAGCCTCTTATCTGCACACTTATTTTCCGTTCAACCCGCAACAAGCCGCAGGATTTTTTCAATGAGTGACTTATACTTCGCACAGTCACATTTGCGGTTTTCTGTCGCGCTCTTTTGCCCGTTAGCTGCGTTGCGAAAACAGTTACATAGCTTGCTATGCGCCTGTTTTCGCGCCTTGCTACCGAACAAAATAGCATTGCCATACAAACCGCAAACATGACCGCGCAAAGTATAGCGAAAGTCTGGTTTGTCGGCGCCGGCCCCGGCGATCCGGATTTGATCACGGTCAAGGGCCGCGACTTGATCGCCAAGGCCGACGCGATTCTGTTCGCCGGTTCCCTGGTACAACAAGCCGCGACGCAATGGGCGCCGGCGCATTGCGCGGTCAAAGATTCCAAGGACATGACGCTGGAACAGATCACCGATTGGTTGATTGCCCAAGCACAACCCGGCAAGACCGTGATTCGCTTGCAAACCGGAGACCCCGGCCTCTACGGCGCCCTGATCGAAATGGTTCAACCCCTGGATAAGGCCGGCGTTGCCGTCGAGGTGGTGCCGGGCGTCTCATCGGCAATGGCCGCGATGGCCTGCGCGGTGGAAAGCCTGACCTTGCCGGAAGTCACGCAAACCGTGATCCTGACCCGAGTCGAAGGCCGCACGCCGATGCCGGAAGGCGAATCGCTTCGGGAATTGGCAGGCCATCATTCGACGCTGTGCTTGTTTTTATCGATCACCTTGCTGCCGACCATCGAACGCGAGTTGAAAGCCGCCGGCTGGGCCGACGAATCGCCGGTTTTGGTCGTACACAAGGCCAGTTGGCCGGGCGAGCAACGGATTATTCGCGGCACGCTCGCCGACATCCGCGAACGCTGCCGCGCCGCCAAAATCAACAGCCAGGCGATGATCGTCGTCAGCCCCACGTTGGGCGCGCGTCATTGGCCGGACTTAAAAAAATCCAAACTTTACGACGCCGGCTTCACGCATCGTTTTCGCCGCGCCGAACGATCCGATTCTTAAGGAACACGCATGACAACCACGATATTATTGGTCGGCCACGGTTCGCGCAACCAAGCCGGCAATGACGAAATCCTCGAATTTCAACGCCAATGGCAGGCCCGGCATCCCGAATGGCGCATCGAACTCTGCTATATCGAACTGGCCGATGTGCTCTTGCCCGAAGGACTGCGCCGCGCGGCGCAAAATTCCGACAAGGTCATCGTCGTGCCGCTGATCATCAGCGCCGCCGGCCATGTCAAGATGGAGATTCCCGAACACATCGAAGCAGCCCGAGCTCTGAATCCGAAGGTCGAATTCGTTTATGCGCCGCATCTGGGCAGTAACGAGACGTTGCTGGAAATCTTGCAAAAACAACTGAACGCCACGCTGAAAACCCTGGCGATGCCCGACCCGAAAACGACCGGCGTCATCATCTTGGGACGCGGCTCGTCGGACCGGGTCGCCAACGGCGAACTGGCGAAACTGGCGCGCTGGCTGTTCGAGGCCACCGAACACGAATTGGTCGACATCGCCTTTACCGGCATCACTCACCCGCGCCTGGAAAACGCGGTGCAGCGTCAAACGCGTCTCGGCATGACGCAAATCGCGATCCTGCCCTACTATTTGTTTACCGGGCTCTTGATCGAACGCATTGCACGACAAGTACAGCGATTGCAAACGCAGTATCCGCAAATCGCGATCGCTTGCGGTAATTATTTCGGCTTTGACCCGGGCGTATTCGAACTACTCGACCGGCGCGTCGAGGATGCCGCCGACCCGAACGCGCCGAAAATGCTCGAATGCGACGGCTGCCAATACCGCGAACAAGCCGCGCATCAGCACCATCATCACCATTGAAGCAAAGCCATGACCCACAACATCAAGACCGAACAACTAACCCAAGCCGGACAGCAAATCGAGCACGATTCCTTCGCGATCGTCGACCACGAAGCCGGTGCTCATCACTATAGCGACGCGCAATGGCAAGTCGTGCGACGCATGATACACGCGACCGCCGACTTTGAATTCAATGGCCTGGCCGAGTTTTCCGATGACGCGGTCGAAGCCGGCATCGCGGCGATCTTGAATGGCGCGCCGATTGTCGCCGATGTGGAAATGATTTGCGTTGGCCTATCGAAGCCGCGCCTGGCTCATTTCGGCATGCGCACGCATCAATTCATCGCCGATGACGACGTGATCGCGGACGCCAAACGAGTCAACAGCACCCGTGCAGTACAAGCGATGCGTAAAGCCGCCCGCTTGGACTTGCTGAACGGCGTCATAGTCGCGGTCGGCAACGCGCCGACCGCCTTGTTGGAAGTCTTGCGCTTGATCGAGGAAGAAGGCGTCAAACCGGCGCTGATCGTCGGCATGCCGGTCGGCTTCGTGTCCGCCGCCGAATCGAAAAACGCGCTGAGCGCATCGAAAAATATTCCCTGGCTGATCACCCGAGGCCGCAAAGGCGGTTCGACGCTGGTCGTAGCGGCGCTGCATGCGCTCTTGAGTTTGGCGGAAAGCCGGCAACAAAACGGTTGATTCGATGGCGATGGCGGAACGCAAAGCCAAAGGGACCCGCAAAGGCTACACGACCGGCGCATGTTCCGCAGCCGCCGCGCGGGCCGCCGTGTGCGGATTGCTGGAAGGCAGTATTCCCGAAACCGTCGAATGTCAACTGCCCAACGGCGAGACGGTTCGCTTCAAAGTGGCGGAAGCTTGGGTCAACAACGATGGCGCGCATGCGGTCATCGAAAAAGACGCCGGCGACGATCCGGATTGCACCAATCACGCCCGACTGACCGCCGACGTGGCTTGGACAGCGCTGCCGAATACGGTCGTACTGCACGGCGGCGAAGGTGTCGGCCAAGTGACCCGCCCCGGCTTGGGACTGGAAGTCGGCAGCGCGGCGATCAATCCGGTGCCGCGCAAGAATATCGAACACAATATTCGTCTGATCGCAGCCGAGGCCTTGAAAACTCGTGGCTTGCAAGTGACCATCTCGGTACCGGACGGCGAAACGATGGCCAAAAAAACGCTCAATTACCGTTTAGGGATTATCGGCGGCATTTCGATTCTGGGCACGACCGGCATCGTCCACCCCTATTCCACCGCCGCGTTCCGCGCCAGCGTGGTACAGGGCGTCGAAGTCGCCGCGAATCAAGGCCAAGACACCGTCGTTCTGACCACCGGCGGGCGCACCGAAAAATTCGTGATGCGCGAATTGCCGGCATTGGATGAAAGCTGTTTCGTGCAAATGGGCGATTTTCTGACCCCGGCGCTCGATACCGCCGAACGCTGCGGCATTCGCAACCTCATCATCGGCGGCATGGTCGGCAAACTTACCAAAATGGCGCAAGGCGAAACCATCACGCATGCCGGACGCAATCCAGTCGATGTCGAGCTGGTCGCCGACATCGCGCGCAGCATCGGCGCGCCGGAAGCGGTTTGCCGGGCCATCGCCGAGCAGGAAACCGCCCGCTATGCCTCGGAATGCATGGCCGAGTTGGGTTTGGAATACGAATTTCACGTCGAACTGGCCGAACGAGTGATCGCCACATTGGAACGGCGCTACCCCGGGCGCTTCGACATCGGTGTCTTGGTTTGCGACTTCGACGGCAATAAACTGGCGCAAGCCGGAAGGACTTAATCTCTATGTCATTGTGCACTATCATCGGCGTGCTCGACGACGGCGCCGCCAGCTTGAGCCGCGAGGCCTTGCAAGCTTTGCGCGAAGCCAAGCACGTCATCGCCGGCAGCCGCTTGCTAGAGGTACTGGCGGACGACATCGCCGGGGCCCGGCAGTACGATTTGACCGCCCGGCTCACGCAAGTGCCGAACTGGATCGACGCGGCCTTGGCCGACGAGGAGCCGGTAGCGGTCTTGGCCAGCGGCGATCCTTTGTGCCACGGCATCGCGGGTTATTTGACCGGCAAACTGGACCCGGCCCGGGTCCGAATACTGCCGAATCTCAGCAGCATACAACTGGCCTTTGCCGAACTGCGACTGCCCTGGCAATCGGCGACCATCGTCTCGGTGCACAGCAAGGATGCCGGCGAGTGGACGCCGGGAGCCACGCCGCAACATGGCCTGTATGAACTGATGCGGCATTGTCGAAGCCAAGACTTGCTGGCGGTATTGACCAGTCCGGACAATACCCCGGCACGCATCGCCCGCCTGTTGCAAAGCGGAGGTTTGGCGAACCAATTCGATATCGCGGTCGCCCAGTGCCTAAGGCAAAACGAACAGCGCGTCACCGGCTTTATCGGCATCGCCGAAGCGGCTGAAGCCGTCTATGCCGACCCCAATGTAGCGATTCTGAAACGCAAAGCGCCGGCTCCAGCGCCGGTCCTGTTCGGTCTGAACGATGCGAGTTTTCGGCAGCGAAAACCGGAAAAAGGCCTGATCACCAAACGCGAAATACGCGCCGTCTCACTGGCGCGCATGCAGTTGACGCGCCGCAGCATCGTCTGGGACATCGGTGCAGGATCGGGCTCGGTCGGGCTTGAAGCGGCGCGCTTATGCCCGGACGGTCATGTCTATGCGATCGAGAAAAATGCCGGCGACATCGACAACATCGAGCAGAACCGGCTCAGTTGGGGCATCGGAAATTACAGCGTCGTCCACGGCAAGGCGCCGCAATTTTTGGACGCCTGGCCCGACCCCGATGCGGTCTTCATCGGCGGTTCCGGCGGCGAACTGGCCGAATTGATCGACTTGTGTTTGCAGCGCTTGCGGCCCGGCGGCTGGTTAGTGATGAACTTCGCGACCCTGGAAAACCTGTCGACGGCCATCGATACTTTAAAGCGCTTGGGCGCGGACTGGGACGCCTGCCAAATTCAGGCATCGCGCAGCAGTCCGATACTCGATATGCACCGATTACAAGCGGAAAACCCGGTATGGATCATTTCAGCAATACCTCATCATGAACAATAAACTCGGCACCCTCTACGGCATCTCGCTCGGTCCCGGCGACCCCGGCCTGATTACCCGACGCGCCTGGGACTTACTCTCCGGCCCCGGCCATTGGGCTTACCCGGTGCGCAAAAAAAACAGCGACAGCTATGCGCTGGACATCGCCTTGCGCGCCGGATTCGCGATGCCAAACGAACATAGCCCGTTGCATTTTCCGATGACCCACGACAGCGAAGTCCTGGAGCGTTATTGGCAAGAAGCGGCGCAAACCGTATTGACACAGTTACAACAAGGCCGGGACGTGCTGTTTCTGGTCGAAGGCGATGCCTCAACCTATTCCACCTTCGGTCATTTGCAACGGAGCGTTCGCGCGCTGGAACCCGGTGTGCCGGTCGAAGTCATTCCCGGCGTGGCCTCGTTTCACGCCGCCGCAGCGCGTTGCGGCGAACCGTTGGCCGATGTCGACGACACTGTCGCGATCGTCCCGGCCGGCTACGGCATCGAGCAAATCGAACGCATGCTGAACGATTTCGACACCCTGGTGCTGCTGAAAGTCAAACCCTTACTAGACGACATCATCGAGCTCTTGCAACGCCGCGATTTGCTCGAATACGGCTACTTCATCGAAAAAGCCGGCGCGCCGGAAGAGCGCGCCGTGCATGATTTGGCAAGTTTACGGGGGCAAAAGGTCAATTATCTGTCCCTGATGATTATCAAAAACCCGGGCCGCCGGCGTGGCGAGATGCAACGCGGCTGCCGCAAGAAAAAGGAAAATACCGATGCATGATGTGCGCGTTGCGATTATCGCGATCACCAAACACGGCGCGGCCATCGCCAGCCGCTTGGCCCTGCAAATCCCGGAAGCCGAAGTCGTGGTGTCGGCCAAACAGGCCGAACATCTGGGCGAGTTCGCCAATAGCCGTAAGGTTTATCAGGGCGCATTGAGCGCGCAGATCGCAGGCTTGTTCGAGTCTTACGATCAGCTCATTTTTTTGGTCTCGCTCGGTGCGGTCGTGCGCTTGATCGCGCCGCATCTCAAATCCAAGGACAAAGACCCCGGCATACTGGTCATCGACGATGCCGCGCAATTCGTGATTCCGGTGCTGTCGGGCCATGTCGGCGGCGCCAATGCCTATGCCGAAAAAGTGTCCGCGCTGCTCGCAGCGACGCCGGTGCTGACGACCGCGTCCGATGTCGGCAAGACCATTCCGGTGGACATTCTCGGCCGCGAACTAGGCTGGCGAGTGGAAGCGCCGAAGCTCAACATCACCCGCGTTTCGGCGGATGTGGTCAATCAATTGCTGATCGCATTCGTGCAGGAAGCCGGCAGTAAAAACTGGTGGACCCGGCCGACGCCGTTACCGGACAACATACACCGCTTCGAGCGTTTCGAGGATGTCGATCTCGAACGCTACCGGTCGATTTTATGGGTCACGCACCGGGACATCGCCCCGTCCGTCTGGCAACGGCTCGAAGAAAGGCTCGTGGTCTATCGTCCCCCGCAAGATCCATCATGAAAGTCATGATCGGCATCGGCTGCGACCGTCATGCGAGTCTGACCACCTTGCAAGAAGCCTTGGCACAGGCCCTGCACAGCTGCGGACTGGACGAATCGGCGATTGCGGGACTCGCCAGTATCGACAAAAAACAAGATGAGGCCGCGCTATTGCAACTGGCGGAAAGCCGGGATTGGACGCTGTATTTTTACCCGGCCGAAGCACTGGCGGGCGTTCCGGTACCGAATCCGTCGGCGGTGGTGTTGAAATACATGGGCACTCCGGCCGTGGCCGAAGCCGCCGCCTTACTGGCCGCGAACGGCGATCTGCAAGATTTGCTGGTCGAAAAACACAAACACCTAGGCGCGGACGGCAAAAATGCCACCGTGTCGATAGCGAGAATACCATGACAACAACTGGAAAAATTTTACTGGTCGGCATCGGTCCCGGCGCGCACGAACACATGACCTTTCGAGCCCGGGCAGCGATCGCCGAAGCCGACGTCGTGATCGGCTACAGTACCTATATCAAACTGGTCAAGGACTTGCTCGACGGCAAGGAAGTGATCAAGAAAGGCATGACCGAAGAACTGGACCGCAGCATCGAAGCCTACGAACATGCCAAACAAGGCAAGACCGTCGCGCTAATTTCCTCCGGCGACATCGGCGTCTACGGCATGGCCGGCCCGACTTACGAATTATTGCTCGACAGCGGCTGGACGCCCGACGATCCGATTCAAGTGGAAGTGGTTCCCGGCAGCACCGCGCTGTCCAGTTGCGCCTCCTTGGTCGGCGCGCCGTTGACCCATGATTTTTGTTCGATTTCGTTGTCCGATCTACTGACGCCGTGGCCGGTCATTGCCCGGCGTCTGGAAAGCGCCGCGCAAGGCGACTTCGTAGTGGCTTTGTATAATCCGAAAAGCGGCCGTCGTACCCAGCATATCGTCGAAGCGCAACGTATCCTGTTACGCCACCGCAGCCCGGAAACGCCGGTGGCCATCGTCAAATCGGGCTACCGCGCCTTGCAGAACATTCAACTCGTCACGCTGGCCGACATGGCCGATTGCGATATCGGCATGTTGACCACTGTATTGGTCGGCAACAGCAGCACCTTCGTCCGCGAAGGCTTGATGGTAACGCCGCGCGGCTACGCCAACAAATACGATGCGCTGACCGGTGAAACACGGGACGGCGAACAAGCGGGCCGCTCGCTGAGCATGGGTCTGGACGGCTGGAAAGGCGCAGTCCGCCGCTATTTACGCGACAATCCCGAAACGACGCTGCAAAAAACGGCGGCGTTTTTCGGTCAACCGCTGGCGGAAATACTCGATGCCGTCGGCCGGTCGACGCCTGACGAGTCAGCCGGTAGTTTCACCGCGCGGCAAGTGAGGCAGGACCAGCAAGACGGCTTGTTGGATTCGTTGCCGCACTGGGGCAAATTACGCGCCGTGGTTCGTAGCGAAGGCGGCGCGGTGGCCGAATTGTTGATCGACGGCGCCGACTTACAGAAAAAAAACGACTGGCTGAACCTAGTCAACGACGCCTTTCATTTACACATCGATTGGAGTCAGGCCCGGCAAACCTGGTTCGTCAGCCGAGGCGAGAAGGCTCACGGCATACAAGTGACCGACGCCCGGGGCGATTTATTGTTCAATCTATGGCTGGTCGCCGGCGATGCCGGCTTCGACGCCCAAGCATTGCAGCGCTATCGGGACGACCGAGAGGAATTATCCTAAATTCGGCAGTTTAACCATGAAGCACATGAAGTTCATGAAGGAATTCAAGAAATTACCTAAGCACTCTCGTTAACATTTTTGATGAGCGAAAATTCTCTACAAACGTGTAATAAGTTATTGAATCAACTTCCTATACTTCATGATCTTCATGGTGAAATGCTTTTTTAGATCTATGCCAAACTTTAACATCGGATATTCATCATGACTGATCACATACCCGCCATGCCCGAAAAACCCAAAATGGGCGACTACAAGCGCCATCTGCTGGTTTGCACCGGCCCGCGCTGCACCGAAGACGGCGAAGCGCAGGCCTTGTTCGAAACGTTGGGCGAAAAATTCAAAGCCGCCGGCATCGATAAAGGCACGCTCAGAGTCAAACGTACCCGCACGCACTGTTTCGCCACCTGCAAATCCGGCCCGATCATGTGCGTGCAACCCGACGGCATTTGGTACTACAACGTCAACGAAACCAATCTGCAACGCATCATCGACGAACATTTGCTCGGCGGCAAACCGGTCGAGGAATTGATTTATCATCGCGCTTGTTCTGCCGATGCAGTGAGCAGTGAGCAGTGAGCAGTGAGCAGTGAGCAGTGAGCAGTGAATGATGCGGTATTTCAAATGCTTGTCAAGACCGCATCTTAGGCCTCTCTTGTGGGAGCGATCCCCAGATCGTCCCTCACCTAGCGTTCACTGCCTTTAACCTAAATTCGGCAGTTTAACCATGAAGCACATGAAGTTCATGAAGGATTTCAAGAAATTACCTAAACATACTCGTTAACCTTTTTGGTGAGCGAAAATTCTCTACAAACGTGTAATAAGTTATTGAATTAACTTCCTATTCTTCATGGTCTTCATGGTGAAATGCTTTTTATAGGATTAAGTTAAGCATTTTTCCGTTCGCCCTGAGCAAAGTAACCGCCCTTCGGTCGCATGGCGTTACCATGAAACAGCCGCTGTTTGACGCGATTTTTAGCTTTTTTGTGAGCTTGTAAGTCATTGATTATATAAGCATAAAAAAGCTGTTTCTTGAGAGTCTGTCGAAGGGTGAATGGCTGATTGACTGACAAAACTCTTAACTCCTTAATTGCATAGTAAAAAGAAAAATGCGGCAGGGCAAATCATCCATCCAGCGGGATCGATCGGGTTGCCGTTTACTCGCCCGAGCGGGCTCGGGGTCGTGCAAAGCGTGCAGAACTAGACTGTCAATAATGGCATCACCGCGAGCGCAAGCACGCCGTATCCAATCCCAGCCGATACGGGCATAGCTATAACCGCGAAACCAATGCGGATCGACACGCCGCCGCTTGCCTGAGGCAACGACCGCACCCCCTTGGCAAACCAACACCAAGGTGGCGACCGCCATGATGAAACAGAGCCTTTGAAGCGCCTCGGTTTCGCGCAATTGCGAAGACTCCCACTGAAAACCGTTGGATTTGTGATCCAAAAAGCCCTCTTCGATGTTGAAGCGCCGCCCATATTCATAGAGCGTATCGCCATTGGTGGGTTGGTCGCTGACGATGATCCATGGTTCTTTCGCCCCTTTTTCCCAGCCGACCGCCAAGTGCGCAGGGATATGCGCACCGGTCACCCCGACATGGTGGTAATAACAAACTTCCCCGGCTAGCAAACGTAAGGCCAACTTGCGGTAGCCGCTGCCCGTTTTTTGGTAAAACCCGACGGAACGCTTGCAGCGAATACGCGCGTGCCAGCCGGCCGTCTTGCGAATCCAATTCAGCAATTCGCCATGTAAAAAGCCACGATCCGCCAGCAAAATGATCTCTCGTTCCGGAAACAGTCGCGCCGCAAACCCCAATACGCCTCGGTAGTCTTTGAACGCCACGCTCGCACTGGGATGTTTCATCACTTTCCAAACTAATGGAATCGACCTCCCACGATAAACCAGCGCCAACTGGATCACGCAGAACGTGTCCCAGAGCATCGAAGTATCTAAAGCGACCAGCAACGGCTCTTCCGTTACGTCCTTCAGAGCCTCCCGCAATAACGCCGCATACAACCGCAACACATCGATACGCCCATTCGTCAGCCAACGCTTGAAGCGTCTCTCGACGCTTTGCGCCAGCTCCGCACGACTCACGACATAAGGCGACCACTTACTTAGACTGATCCAACCACTGGATAATAAACCCAACACCATCCAAGCCACGGTATACAGGTGTCGTCTATCGCGCCATGGCGCATGGTGCAATAATTTCAAGATGCTATCGTATAAAGGCGTGCTCTGTTGCATGTTTCGCTTCCTTGCTAGAACCGGTCAAATATCGATATTATCTCCTAATCTTTTCGACTTTTGAGTTTTGTCAGTCAATCAGGGGTGAATGGAAAAGCCTGGGTCGATAAGTTAAGCCGTCCATGGTTCGACAGGCTCACCACGAACGGCTTAACTTAATGACAGTGTCACCTAGCGTTAGGTGGGAGAAAGCCGCAAACGTCAGAATACAATCAATGTTATCGAGATCGAATTGGCTAAACCTATGCAGATTTATACAAACGCACATTAACAATCGATAGTCATGGAATTCTTTCCGCTTTTCTTGAACATTAAAGACCACCCTTGCTTGGTGATAGGCGCAGGCGATATTGCGGCCCGCAAGATCGAATTGTTGCTTCGCGCCGGCGCCAAAGTCGTCGTGGTCGCGCCGGAAATCGGTGAGGCGGTCGCCGCCCTGCAAGACGAACATGCCATCGTCATTCGCCGAAAAGCCTTCACGAGCGACGATATCGACGGCATGCGCTTGGTGGTATCGGCAACCAACGATCGCCTCTCTAATGCCAAAGCCGCAACGTTGGCCAAGCAACGCCTTGTTCCGGTCAATGTCGTCGATAACCTGGACTTGTGCAGTTTTATTTTCCCGGCGATCATCGATCGTTCGCCGCTGCTGATTGCTGTCTCTTCGAGCGGCGCATCGCCGGTCTTGTCGAGGCTGCTTCGCGCGAAGATCGAAACCGCGATTCCGGCCTCTTTCGGGCTCTTGGCGGAATTCATCGCTACCTTCAAAACCCGGGTCGCACTACGGATACCCCAAGCCCGCCGGCGGCTATATTTCTGGGAGACGGTCATGCAAGGCCGCGTCGCCGAATTGATTTTTGCCGGACGGCAACAGGAAGCGGAGAGTCAATTGCTTGCGCAATTGGACCATGCCGGCGCCGCAGACACACCAGGCGAGGTATATTTGATCGGCACCGGCCCGGGCGACCCTGATTTATTGACGTTCAAAGCCTTACGCTTATTACGGCAAGCCGATGTCATCGTTTACGACAACTCGGTTTCCGGCGAAATTCTCAAACTCGCGCACAGCGATGCCGAAACGATTTTTGTCGGACAACAAGACGATAATCACAGTCTGCCGCCGGCGGCCATCCATCGACAGTTGGCGGAACTGGCTTCATCGGGCAAAAAAGTGGCGCGCCTGAAAGGCGGCGATCCTTTCATCTTCGGCCGGGGCGGCGAAGAAATCGAAACCTTGATGCAATCAGGCACCCACTTTCAAATCGTTCCCGGCATTACCGCGGCGTCGGCTTGTGCAAGCTATTCGGGCATTCCATTGACCCACCGCGATCATGCCCAGTCCTGCACTTTTGTCTCCGGCCATGTCCAAAACGGCCGTATCGATCTCGATTGGCGGCAATTGGCCAAACCCAATCAAACGGTGATCATTTATATGGGGATGTCGGGCCTTGAAAGCATTTGCCGGTCGCTGATCGATCATGGCTGCCCCGCCGACCTGCCTATTGCCGTGATTCAATCGGGCGCGACACACAAACAACGCGTGTTCATCGGCACGCTAAGCGACAGGCCTGCCTATTCGGAATTTGCCGAAAGCGATGCGCCGGCATTGACCATCGTCGGTACGGTCGTCAATCTGCATCGGCAATTGAACTGGTTTTCAACCTAGACTCGAAGATTTGTCCACGAAAATCACAAAATATACCTATCTGAGATCAAAATTCGGCACCGGGGTGCCCGTCAAAGGACGCCGTGAATACGTCCCTGTAGGCTCTATGCCAGCTCCATGCTGGCAAAGCCTTTGCCGAGCACCCCGGCGCCTCCTAATGCGCTGCCGAAATTTGAAGTGCGAAGAGTATACACACGGTTGTTACATAAATCTTTTAAACTACCTATTGGGGGAGCAACTTGGAGAGTATAACTAACATTCATGAAAGCCTGGCAATCGCCCCAGCAAATGAAAGTTTAACCGCGTAGCCCGGATGGAGCACAAGTGCAATTCGGGACGTTCGAGGTCAATTAACAAATCATTTAACCTCGATCGAACGAATTCCGTGTTCATCAGCTCCGGCAACATCGTATCATTTTACTTATCTTTACCATTCAGACGGCCGATTTCGCGCAACGTATCGTTCAATAGAGGCTGCAACTGTTGAATCGACTCAACTATCGTAGCTCCTTCCTCTAAAAGCTTAGACTCAATCTTTTCAGCCAACTTCCATACTTGTATCAGCGCCAAGTTTCCTGCCGTCCCTTTCAATTTATGCGCTAAGGCAAGAGCACTTTCACGATCGCCTTGAGCCATCATTTTGGCGATTTCGTCTCCGTCATGTCCGTGCGATTCGGCAAACTTTTGTAAGTATTTATAATAAGTTGCGGCATCGCCCCAATTATTAAGGCCTCTGTCTATATCTATCATGGGAAGCTGTGAATCGCTTTCCTTAGCTGAAGCGATCGGCTCATTCTTCGAATCAGCCGTTACTTGTAATCCGGTAACGTATTGTTGCAGATAAGCGATTAATTCCTCGACATCGAACGGTTTGGCAATGAATCCATTCATCCCGGCATTGAGCGCTGCAGCCTGTTGATTCTTAAATGCACCGGCGGTCAGTGCCACGATAGGCAACTGAGTCAAGTCAAGGACTTCACGAATTTGCCGGGTCGCTTCATAACCATCCATGAGCGGCATTTGTATATCCATCAATACCACGTTGACCAAATCCGGGTTCAGTCTTAACCATTGCAAGGCCGCATGACCGTCGTCTGCCAAATAAACGGTAGCTCCTTCGGCTTCCAAAATACGCCTTGCCATATCGCGGTTTATCTCACTATCATCGACCAGTAGCAGATTTAAACCGTTGAGACGTTTCTCGGATGGCGTTGTATTGTTATGCTGTATTGACCTTTCGCCTTGACGACGCTGTTTGGCATCGGATACGGCATTATAGAGCGAAGAAGCGGTAATCGGTTTATGCAAAACGGCATCGGCTATTGCCACATCCGGTTCGCGTAGCAATGCATCGCGGTCATGAGCCGTGGCAATAACGATGATCGGAGCATCGGCAATATCGCCAAGCTCCTGTCTTATCCGTTTGCCGGCTTCGAGACCATTAACACCGGGCATACACCAATCCAATAATACAATATCGGGGAGTTTATTATTCCCTGCTCGTTCGATAATCCGTTCTACAGCCTCTTCGCCCGACTCGACGACCTCGTGAGTCCAGCCTAAGCTACGCACCGTTGCCGCCAACATCTCCCTCGCCACGGGATGATCGTCGGCGATCAATACGTTTTGAAACGCGATGGCCGGATGCACATATTCTTGCGGCTCAACCAGCTCAATCGGCAGCATCAACCAAAACTCGCTACCGATACCAAACTCGCTATTGACACCGAGTTCTCCGCCCATCATTTGCACCAAATACCGGCATATCGTTAAACCCAACCCTGTTCCGCCGAAACGGCGTGTCGTCGAAGTGTCTTCCTGAGAAAATGCATTAAAGATTTCCGCTTGTTTTTCAATAGGAATACCAATGCCGGTATCGCGGACGCTGAAACGAAGATAATCCCGACCATTCTTGGGCGGCAATTTGATGACGGAGATCGTAACGCTTCCCTGCTTTGTGAATTTAAGCGCATTACTGGTTAAATTAACTAATATTTGTTCGAGCCGAAGCGCATCGCCGCGAAGAAACTCGATGCCTTCCGGTGCAGGCCCCATAATCAATTCGACTTTATTGCTGTATTCAATCGCCGACATCAGTGTGGCTACGTTATCTAGCACGTCGCTCAGCCGGAATGGCGCATGCTCGATTTCAAGACGCCCCGATTCTATTTTGGAAAAATCAAGAATATCGTTGATGATTCCGAGCAAGGACCGGCCGGCTATACGAATTTTCTTTACCAAATTAAGCTCATCGGTGCCAAGATGGGCTTTTTCCAATAAATAAGCCAACCCAAGTATGGCGTTCATTGGGGTCCGTATTTCATGGCTCATATTGGCCAAAAAGTTGCCTTTAACACTGGCAAGCCGCTCGGCCTCTTGTTTTGCCGCCTGTAATTCAGCCGTACGCTCGGCCACGTTTCGCTCCAAGGTTTCATTCATTTGAAGCAAGGCATCTTGAATCCGCTTGCGTTCGGAGATATCGACAATGGTCGCCACGACAAAAAGTTGATTATCGCTCCGATAGGGACTCAAGCCGATTTCTATCGGAAATATAGAGCCGTTCTTGCGTGTTCCGTATAAGTCTCTTCCCTTACCCATCGCCCGAGTCGTTGGGTTTTGTAAATAATCTTTACGTTGCCTGGCATGGCGTGAACGAAACTTTTCGGGAAGCAATATTTCCACGGGTCGGTTGACCACTTCCGATACTTGATAGCCGAATAGGCTCTCGAAGGCAGGGTTAGCCATGACTATTTTTCCTTCGGCATCGACGACCAACAAGCCGCTGGCATTTGCTTCGAACAAAATCCGAAAACACGCTTGAGCCTCTTGTAAACGCGTCGCTGATTCCGCCTCGCCCCGCGCCAGAGCTGCTTCCTTCTCGGCCAGATCGCGCTCTGTTCTTGCCTGAATTAGACGCCAAATACCTATTGCAAACAATAGCAAGATCACCGAAGCGCTCGCGATCTTAGCCGACCAAACGTTATTTTCCACCGTCGATAATTTTTCCATTGGTAGATGGCTAATCACTTTCCAGTGTATGTTGTGCGATAAACGAGTATCTTGTATGGGCGTTAACAAAACGGAACTCCATGTCCAAAGACCGTCATCAAATCTGACCTGGCCTTTTTTTTGCCGGGTTATCGCTTCCCACACTTGAGGATGCCGTGTAGCCAGAGTCGCTTCCCGTTGAAACATGAAACCCCATTCATCCTGTGCATTTGGGCTTTTTAGCCAATAGCCCTCGTCATTGACCAGCATCAACCTGTCAATGGCGGGTCCGGCGCTGTGGACGAAAACATCCAGCATTGATTTTGCCATGATGTTAATAATAAGAATGCCTCGAGGCTTACCTAATTCATCAAACACTGGACTTGAGACCCTTATCGTCGGCTTGTAAGGAATCTCGATACGGCCATCGTCCATATTCAAATCGAGCGGGGAAATATAAATCTCCCCTTGATTCAGCAGCATGGTATCGGTAAAAAAATAACGGTCTTCTTTAGCCTGCAATTCGTTTCGAGGAACGACGATCGGGCGCCCTCTTCTGTTATTGACTCGCACTTGCTCCATTCCTTGTTCGTCGATCCAGCGTACTTTGTCGTAAATCGGGTTACGCGACATCAACGAAAAAAATGCGTCTTGCATCGAGTTCGAGTCCGAGCCATTCGGGGCCTGATAAACCCTGCGAACCGGGTATTCATTGATTAAGCTCATCAAATGGCCTATCGGAACGGCCAACTCATGATCCAAGCGGCCTTGCCCCAACTCGACAAAAATTGTTTCGTCGGCCATCAGCATCGATAACTCAGCATCAATGCGCGATTCGCCCAACAACAAAGTACCTGCCACGACTAAAATACTCACAGGCAAGAATAGCAACATAAAATCCTTAAGAAATCGGCCTCGACTTAAAGTCGTTTGATAAAGATCGTGCTTGCTTGATCGATTGAGTAGTGTATTCAAAACGGCTGTTATCCTCTAAATTACAAATAAACCTGAATTCGGCAGTTTAACCATGAAGCACATGAAGTTCATGAAGGATTCCAAGAACTTACCAAATCCTTCTCGCTAACCTTTTTGGTGAGCGAAAGTTCTATACAAACGCGTAATAAGCTATTGAATTAACTTCCTATTCTTCATGGTGAAATGCTTTTTCTAGGATAAACGACTTTATCAAGGTGGCTGCCGGCTTAGTGCAAACCAAACAAAGCCATTTAATCCGAGCCAAAAGCTAACTTGCAAAGTGAGTTTTTGTTATTTTTATTTAACGACAACTCTATGTTATTTAAATGTTTTATTTGATAAACAAAAATTTCCACATAGAGTATAGACTAGATTTTATGCTCTAGCGGCTAAATTATGCAACCCGACACAACGCACAACTAAAAAAAGTATTTCATCATGAAGAATAAGAAGTCGATTCACTTTGTATAGAACTTTCGTTTATCCAAGAGGCTAGAGGGAATATTTAGGTATTCTATTGAAATACTTCATGTGCTTCATGGTTATACTGACGAATTTATACCTTTCGCACTTCAAATTTCAGCAGTGCCTTAGGAGGCGCCGGGATACTGCAAGTCTGAAAAAACAATTAAGGGAGCGAAAAATACGATTATTCCGTTGCATTCCATTTCATGCGTCGATTCACAATTGCAAAATGATGTGCTTTTAGGGGAAAATAGGCGGTTTCGTGTAGCTTGTGCTTTTCGTTCGACTTTATTGAAGGTGTGTCTGCCTGTCGAAGAATATAAACGAAGGCACCGGCTTTGGCCTTCATCATTCTACCCATTAACTCGCATCGAAACCACAGGCGAAAATCATGTCAATAGAGTCAAGACACATTCAGTTGATGGACACTACCCTGCGTGACGGCGAGCAAACGCAAGGCGTCGCCTTCACACCGACGGAAAAAGTGAGCATCGCCAAAGCCTTATTGCAGTTTTTGCGCGTCGACCGAATCGAAGTCGCTTCGGCTCGAGTGTCGGAAGGTGAAAAAGAGGCCGTCAGCCAAATCAACCAATGGGCCCGGCAAGAAGGCTTCGCCGACCGCGTCGAAGTATTGGGTTTTGTCGATCATACGCGCAGTGTCGATTGGATTCTATCTACGGGCGGATCGGTCATCAACTTGCTTGCCAAAGGCAGCGAAAAACACTGCCGCGAACAACTCGGCAAGACGCTCGAACAACACAGCGCTGAAGTATTAAAAACCATAGACTATGCTCACGAACAAGGTCTAAAAATCAACATTTATCTGGAAGACTGGTCGAACGGCTACAAAGACAGTCCCGCTTATGTCTATGGGCTCGTGGACCGCTTACGGAATAGCCCGGTTAGTCACTTCATGCTGCCGGATACCTTGGGCGTCATGTCCCCGGACGAAGTTTTCAACAGCTTCAGCGATATGTGCGGTCGCTATCCGGATTTATTGTTCGATTTTCATCCGCACAACGATTACGGTTTGGCGACTGCCAATGTCATGGCCGCGGTTAGAGCCGGCATCAGCGCCGTGCATTGCACCATCAATTGCTTGGGCGAACGCGCCGGAAACGCTTCGCTAGCCGAAGTCGCCGTGGTCCTCCGCGATAAAATGAACATGCATTTGTCGATCGACGAAAGTCATTTGGTACGCATCAGCAACATGGTGGAAAATTTTTCCGGCAAGCGTGTTGCCGCAAATGCCCCGATCGTCGGTGCCGATGTCTTTACACAGACCGCCGGCATCCATGCCGACGGCGACCAAAAAGGCGGTCTATACAAAACCCGGCTTGGACCCGAACGCTTTTCCCGCACCCATAGTTATGCCTTAGGCAAAATGAGCGGCAAGGCCTCGCTGAAAAAAAATCTCGAGCGGCTCGAAGTCGAACTTTCCGAAGAAGACCAGAAGAAAGTTCTCGCACGCATCGTTAGCCTAGGCGACTCCAAACAAACCATCACGACCGACGATCTGCCGTTCATCATCGCCGATGTTCTCGAAAGCAAAAGCTATCAACATATTAAATTGCTGAATTGTTCTCTGAATAGCGGCTTGGACCTCCAATCTACGGTCAGCCTTCGCGTTGAAATCCAAGGCGAAAACCACCAAGCTACCGGCGCCGGTAGCGGCGGCTTCGATGCCTTCATCGACGCCATCAGTAAGGTGCTTAAAAAATACGACTACCGATTACCCGAACTGGCCGACTATGAAGTCCGCATACCGAAGGGCGGCCATGCCAATGCACTGACCGAATGTGTAATAACGTGGAATTGCGGCAATGAATTACGCAAAACTCGAGGCGTCCACGTTAATCAAGTATTTTCCGGAATCATGGCTACGATTAAACTGATCAACATTCAGTTGCATGAAATGAAGAGCACCACTTAAATCGCGACTTTGACGCTGAGTAGAGGCTGATTTCGCGAACTCAACCAACCAGCAAAAGTGCCATTCACAATCAGGCGTGGACACGAAGTATATTTAGTTTTAACTATTCCATTCACTTAAAAACATAAAAATGAAGCATTATAAAATCGCAGTATTGGCCGGCGACGGCATCGGCCCTGAAATTACTAAAGAAGCGCTCAAGGTTCTCAAGGTCATCGAAGAACGTAACGATGTTACTTTCGAATTGATGCCCGCCTCGTTCGGAGCTTGCGCCTATTTCGAAACCGGTGACGCCTTCCCGCAAGCGACTATCGATATATGCGACCAGGCCGATGCGATTCTGAAAGGCCCGATCGGCTTGAGCCATGAAGAAGCTAAAAAAATCCCGGTCGACCAACAACCCGAGCGAGGCGCGTTACTGCCGATGCGACGCCGCTACAATACATACGCCAACTTTCGCCCGGTTTCTTTGCCAAAATCATTAGCGCATTTCTCCCCGTTGAAACCTGAAATTATCGGTGAAGGTATCGATTTGATTATCGTGCGAGAATTGGTCGGCGGCCTCTATTTCGGCGAAAAAGAAATGGGCGTCAACGACAAAGGCCTGCGTTATGTTCGTGAAACTCTGGAATACGATGAGGAACAAATTCGTCGTATCATGCACGAAGCCTTCAAATTGGCCAGTAAACGCCGGAAGTTATTGCACAATATTCACAAAAGCAACGTACTGAAATCCAGCGTGTTATGGAACGAAGTCATGGAAGAAGTGGCCAAGGAATATCCGGACGTCAAGGTTGTCAATTATCTGGTCGACGCAGCAGCAACGGCTTTATGCCTGAACCCGACCCAGTTCGATGTCATGGTCATGGAAAACATGTTCGGCGATATTCTCAGCGACCAAGGCGGCGGTATCCTAGGTTCGCTGGGCTTGATGCCTTCGGCCTGCATCGGACCCGATAAAGCCTATTACGAACCGTCGCACGGTTCAGCACCGGATATCGCCGGTAAAAACATCGCGAATCCTTATTCCATGATCGGCTCGGTCGCGATGATGCTGGAAAACAGCTTCGATATGGCCGCTGAAGCTAAAAATGTATGGGATGCGATGCAAGGTGTTTTCGGCGACGGTTACTCCACCGCCGATTTGTCGAAACCCGGCAGCGGCGTAAAGATGATCAGTACCGAGCAATTCGGTGATAAAGTCGTGGAAAAATTGCGGAATATGCCAAAAGCTTAATCCTTTAAAAAATGCTATATTTGCGTTAATAGTTGAAGTTAAACCACTTCACTCTTTCCCAAGCTCCAGCTCTCGCCGTTATACATAAGTCGTAGATATAACGTCTTGCCACTTTGGCGAATGTGACCTCGATACCCTTTATTGTTGCTTAACGTAAGCGACTTTCCCTCACCTAGCGTTAGGTGAGGGAAGGCCGTGAACGTTAAATGCCAATAAATGATAGGCCGTTAATTAGCGAAGGTAAACCCCGGTCGAACCAATCTTCCCCGCCCCGTTCAACACGAAGATACCTGCCGAATTGGCTGGCACATGAAAACCAAGGCAGCCGTTACTGACCGATATTTCCTTTCCGGTGATTGCGTCGCGATAAATGCCGTTACGGATATTTTCAACCGCAATATCCTGATCACTTCCGATTGACAGGCCGACCACGGCATAGCTTGTTCCGTCACGATAGTCCCGTACGAATCGCATGCCGCTTCCCCACTCATGGACTTGGCTCATTTCGCCCTTTTGCAATGCCGGTATCGCTCGCCGGATCCGATTCAAGCGCTTGATGTGTTGGTATAGCGGATGGCTTTGCGTCGTACCTATGTTCTCGTCTGTCAGATGATCGCCGAAATAGGCCCGACCGGTTTGGTCGAGCGTATCGTCGTTGCCGATAACATCCTGCGGCGCACCTTTCATGAACTCGATTTCCTCACCGTAGTACAAGCAAGGAATACCGCGCACGGTCCACAACAAATTATAGGCGGCCGCCGCCATCCACTGCTCGCCTTTAAAGCGGAAACGGAAGTCGTTGTCAGGCCCGACATCGTGATTCTGTAAAAAGGTGACCAGCGTCGAAGCGTTGCCGTAGATCCAATCCATTTCCAGCACCCTAGCCACACCTTCGAAGCTGCCCCGACTCAAATTATCGCGAAAGGTCGAGAACAATCCGAAATCGAGTTGCGGAAAACCGGAATCACCTCCGGAATGCGGATTACGCGGATCGTGACCCAAGCGTGTATACCACCACGGACGAATAAACGAAGGCCCGTTGTCGCCGCCGCCGAGATCGCCCCAACCGTAGCCCTTGACCAAATTTTCACCGAACACGAACAGCCCCGGCTTGTGCGCCTTCCAGGCATTAACGTACTCTAATAGATTATCGCGCGGCACATGCTTGACCGTGTCGATGCGTAGCGCGTCAACACCCATATCGAGATAGCGGTTGACCGCGCCAATTAAATAATCCTTGACGTTTTGACGGTCGGTCGCGAGATTAATGCAATCGCCGGCAATATGCTTCTTCTGAACGGCCTCGCTTTCCCAATCGCCGCCGCAGATAAACCCATGCTGCATGTACCATTCGGGGTCGAGAGTTTGCGCATCGATGCCGAAAAAACGACCGGGATCGTAACCGGGTTTCGGAATTGTTTCGCCGGTCTTGGGGTCTTTCAACGGCACCTTACCTTCGGGATCGCTGTGATGCCTTTCACGATACCAGTCAGGAGCCACTGGATTGTCGATGTCGTCGCGGTTCGGCCAGGCATAATTGCCGAGATGGCCTTGATACGGGCCATGATCGACCCGGCCTTGCTCCGAACCTTGAGGTACGTAATATTTGATCGGCAGATGATCGATGTGAACCTGGCCGCGAATACCGTATTGACAAGAATGATTGACGACGACATCCTGAATGATCTTGATGCCGCGTTTATGAGCTTCGTCGATCAAATCCTGATAGGTTGCGTCGGGCGATTCGAGCCGGGGATCGATACGAGTCCAATCGTAGGCGTGATAACCGTGATAATCCAGACCGCTACGGTTTTCGACCGGCGGCGTAATCCAGATCGCGGTGAAGCCGAGATCGCGAATGTAATCGAGACGTTTGATCAAACCTTTGAAGTCGCCGCGCCAATGCGGGTCTTCCGGTTCTCCGGTTTCAGAATTGAACTTGATGCGGTCGCGACAGAAAAAACTGATGCTCGGGTCACCTTCATTGAAACGAGCGGTCAGCAAGAAATAAATCGTTTCCTCACGAAAATCGCCCAATGGCCCGTTCGGATCGACCGGAACATGTAAAGGCTTCTCCGAAGCTTTTGAGCTCGATTGTCTCGCGACTGAAACCCCGCTAAAGACGGCCACTCGCGGGTCGATGTTCTCTTCGCATTCATGCCAATGCCCGTTAGCGTAATAGCCGCTACGCGCACAATGCAAATCTCCAGTCTGCGAACCATTACCGTCGTTGAAGACCACGCTGGCGGACTTCACGCCATTAAAGCGATAAACGAACCAACCATCGTTATCGACCGTTACCGGTACGCCGGGCCAATGAGTGTTTTCGTCGCTCGGATAAGTATTCCAGTAATGAATATGAACGGAATCCGCCCAATCGGCGGGTTTAAGAAAGCGTATAACGAGTTCGGGCATGTGATTTTGAAACGAACGGTGAATAAGAAGGGTATCAAAGCAGTATGCTAGCCATGAAACCGTAAACTAGCAGTCTGCGCCGGGGATAATCGCAATTGAATACTCGACTGTCAAGTACCGGATGATTAATCCAACAATTCCCAATTTGAAAATCCGCAAGAATGTGGATCGAACATGGAAAGGAGTAACAGTTTTTGCTCCTGCAAAAACCATAAGGGTGAAAAAGAGCTCTTTCATCTTCTGCCTTCGGATTGTCTTCAGTGGAAAAACCGAAGACTTCGTTGACATTCACCGGTATCGGATTCATTTCCATGGCGTTCCGCCGTCCCTAAAAACTTCGCGGCAAAATTCCACGACGCTCGCATCATAGATGGAGCCCTTGCCTCGCTCGATCTCGTTCAAAGCCGCTTGCACTCCCAAAGCCGCCCGATAGGGCCGATGCGAGGCCATCGCTTCAACCACATCGGAAACGGCGAGAATGCGCGATTCCATCAAAATTTCGTCGCCTTTTAGCCCATGAGGATAACCGCTGCCGTCCAAGCGCTCATGATGTTGAACAACCATTTCGGCTATCGGCCATGGAAATTCGATGCCTTTGACAATTTCATAACCGATCGACGGGTGACTTTTAATGATAGTAAACAACATCGGCTCTAGTTTTCCGGGCCGATTGAGTATTTCGATCGGGACGGCGATCTTGCCGATATCGTGAATCGTCGCACCTAACCGCAATCCTTCCAAGCGATAAGCGTCAAACCCCATGCGCCGACCGATTTGCACCGCCAACTCGGCAACCCGTTCTTGGTGTCCGGCGGTATACGGGTCGCGCTTTTCAATCGTCATGGCTATCGCGCGAATGGTTTGAATCAATGAGCCTTGCAATTTTTCGGCAAAACGCTGTTGTTCTTCCTCGGCATGTTTGCGCACCGAAATATCAATGATACTAGCCCGGTACTCGGCAACGCATCCTGTTTCGTCTTTAATAGGATCAATACTAAGACTAACCCAGAGCCCGCGACCATCGGCGCGGCGCATATTGAGCTCGATATCGCGAACGCTTTGCTCGCCTGCGAATAATTTCTCGATTTGCGTTCCCCCAAAAAGATCGAAAATCGTTTTCGTTTCCAAAAAAGCCCTGTCATACCCTAACATCTGGCATAACGACTGATTGAATTGCAGCAAAACTCCGTTTTGGGGTGCGACTGATACATAAGCATTAGGCGCGTTTTCGTATAATTCTTCGTATCGATTCTCGGCGATTTTCAAAACCGACTCGGCATGCTCGCGCTCTTGTCGAATACGCAATGCCCGTATACCGAACGCCAAGTCGCCGGCCATTTCTTCAAGCAATCTCAACTCGGCTTGATCGAAGGCATCCGGTTCCGCCGAATCGAGCGTGATCGCTCCCAAGATTTCACCATCCGAAATCAACGGCAGCGCGACCACCGACGCATAACCTTGTGTCAACGCGGCTTCGCGCCATGACGGTGCAAAGTCCCGGGAATTATTGACGATATCTTTCAGAATAAACGTTTCCTTGTTGCGAATGGCGAAGGCCGCCGGATTGCGTCCGCCTGCATCATCGGCCCAAGACAGCTCGACCGAAGTAATAAAATCGATATCGCCACCGGCAAAAGCCATCGGACGAATCGTTTTACGATCGTCGCGCTCCGCATAGCCGACCCATGCAAAACGGTAGCTGCCGCTGTCGATCAAGATACGGCAGATATCGTCCATCAGAGTTTGTTCGTGTTGCGCATGAACAAGCGTGGTATTGCATAGACTCAACGTGCGTAATGCCCTATTGAGCCTACGCATTTCATTCTCGGCCTGACGCAGCTCGGTAACATCCTGCACCGTGCCTATCATGCGAACCGGTTCTCCCGCATCGTTGACAATGACTTCTCCAATTTCGTGAAGCACTCGCTCGACACCATCGGCACGGCGAATACGGTGATCAAGCTCATACTCATCGCCCCGCGAAAAGGCATTTTGCACGGCATCGGCCACAAAATCTCGATCTTCCGGCGATATCAACTCTAAAAACCTACGATAAGTCGCTACGAATTGTTGAGGCTTAAAACCGAACATGCGGTACACTTCGTCGGACCACGACAACTCGTCGGTGACAATATTCCATTCCCAACTGCCTAGATGGGCGATTTGTTGAGCCGCAGCCAAATTCGTTTCACTAACCCGCAAGTGATTCATCGTGTCGATGCGCCGAAGAGTGTTGATAATCATCTCTCCAGCCGTTTGCAGTAGACGCTCTTCTTCCTCGTTCCAGCGACGAAAACGCCTGACGGAATCGATGCCGATAAAACCCGAGAAAACGCCGCCGTAATTAAATGGCGCAGAAAGTAGGGAAAGTATTTTCTCGCGCTTGAACTCCTCGCACTCGGGTATAGCGCAGGAAGGCAAGCGATTAACATCTTCTATTTTTACGGTCCTCCCGCTCATCAGCTCTCCGAACAACCACGGAAAGGATTCCACCTTAAATTTGCACAGAGAATCGATTTGTGGCTCGACGCCTTCCGCGCACCATTCGTGAGTGTGTCCGAAAGCATCATCGTAATCGAAGATATATGCTCGGTCGACATCTAAAAACCGGCCTAATTGTGCGAGGGTTTTTAAAACGGTTTGATTAATTTGCTCCGGTCTAGCGTTACTCAAATTCGAAGCAATTCCGGCAATCAAGGCTTCCAAGCCGATGCGATAGGTCAGCGCCTGTTCGGCCTGCTTGACTTCGCTAAGGTCCAAAACGGTCAAGACAAAACCTTCTTGTTCATCGTTATCGTTTAAAATTCCCGCAACCGTGATAAAAACCGGCAACCCAAGACCGTTCGGCACATTCAATTCCATTTCTGCCGAAAAATCTTCTCCGTCTCGCTCGGCTTTATCGAATAGCGATTGCAACTGCGACATGAAATACGCCGCGACCAATAAACAATCTCCCTTATTAAACAAGCGTTTGTTGCACTCGGGTTCGTGCGAATCGCACCCTAAAAGCGCTCTCAAACTCGGATTACAAAAAATCACTCGACGTTCGCAATCTAAAATCATAATCCCTTCGCCGGCCTGCTCTAGAGCTCGGTTCAATATTCTTCGACGCGCCTCAGTCTTACGCAACTCGGTTACGTCTTCCAAAATATGAATCGCACTTTTGATGCTCCTATCCGCATGCATTATCCCGAAGGAGCGCGAAACGAATATATCTCCATTAGGTAGTTGTAATTCGTTTGCTTTAGCAAAACTGTCTTCCGGAAAATTACGGCATGCGGGCATCGGTCCATTCATTTTTGGAAATAATTCGAAATAAATGCGTCCGATGACTTGATCCAGCGTCATTCCCGCACGATCGCAATAAGCGGGGTTGGCTCTAACGATGCGCATCGCGGCATCGTGAATGAAGATAGGATCGCCAATCGCATCGAAAGCATCGTTCCAGTCTTGGCTAATGCGCTCCAATTGTCGCCTGCTCTCTTCCAATTCGGCGGTTCTTTCCCTAACTCTATCCGCTAGATGATTACGCGCATCGATCAATTCGCTTTCCGTTTTACGCAGACGGCTATTCAGACGTATGAAATAAACAACAAAGAGACTTAATACCAGCGGCGTCAGTATCGACAATAACAACCAATGCCAATAATGACGCAAAAAATCATCAAAACCGATCCGGCCAATCTCTTCATACGGACTCAGACGTAACTCGCGCAATAAATCATGCACGGGCCGGTAATTATAAGCAACGGTCCAACCGGCAATACCCGCTGCTTGAGCCGCGGGACTATCGCTTGACATCAACATTAACGCCGAGGCAACTTCGAGACTCAGAGATTCTGAGGTATCGGCGAGTTTAGCAAATGGCCATTCAGGGTAAAGGCGAGTACTGCTTAAATAGCTGAAATTTTCATGCTCTATAGGGTTGATGACTTTCAGTTCTTTCAGGTCGATCGCACCTTCTTTATGCATTTGCTCCAAAGTATCGCTTCGCGCGGTCCCGGCATCGACCGATCCGTCTAAAACCGCACGAACGGTCGCATCATGGGTATTAAAAAAACTCAACCGAGTATGCCTCTCCGGCGTCACGCCCTGAGCCTGCATTTCACGCCAAGCCGCCAAATATCCGCCTAATGACGATTCGCTCACCGCAGCGAAACGCTTGCCTTTCAAATCGGCAATTTGATTTATGTCTTCTCGATCCGCGCGCGCGAATATCACGCCGCTAAAAAATGTATTGCCTCATCCCCCATTACGCTTACGCATCGTGGCGATACGCCCCGCGCCATAACGCGCCTCGAAATCGACATAGATTCCCGAGTTCACGAGAAAAAAATCGACTTCGCCCGAAGCGACTGCTTTATCGATTTCGTTAAAATCTAGCGGAACGATGGAAAAGTTTCGACTGGATATTTCATTCGCCAAATACTCGGCCGTCGGCAACCATTCGACCAAAGCGCGGTCCTTGCCCCGATTCGCCAATACGCCGATACGCACCGTATCGTCCGCAGCAACAGAAGCCGGTGTCAAGAGTAATATTGACGATAAAGACAAGATAATTAAGCGCAGCAGAAGCATATCGAACAATTTGATAAAGGAAGATTATTCTTGGGATTTTAAGAATGAAATGCGAAGTCACCACCACCGGAACGACTTAATTCCCTCGAGCATCATAGCAGATAAACCTTAAAAAAAGGTTCGGTTAAACAGTAACGGTCATGAAGGCCAGGTCATCGCCTCGGCAAATGAAAGTCTGCAGAAACCAAAGAATTTCCTGATTATAAACGCCGTAGATCAAAATTCGGCGCCTGGGTGTCCGCTAAAGGACACCGTGATGAACCCAGCACCTAAATTCCATAGGTCTTTGGCAATGATTCAAAATCATGGCTTATTTAGGTGCTGGATGAATTATCTAAGACAATCAACCATAACCAATGGGCTATGGAATTTAGGTGCTGGGTGAATGTTGATTTTGCATTACGCAATGGATGGCGTGTATTAGGACACCAACAGTAGGCGATTTAGGCGATGCAGGGCAGAAAAATGCTCCTACATTTTCTGTATTCGTTACATCCTTATTTTATAGCCAAATTCTAACTTCTTATTCTTCATGATCTTCATCCTGAATACTTTTTCTAGATTAATAGGATACTGCGCTTTCCATTAATGTCCGTTCAATAATAAAGCCATTATTTTCTATCCGATTGCGACCGTTGCGCTTGGCTTGATATAAAGCGGCATCGGCCGATTCAATTAATCGCATCGCAATATCGGCTGCGCTGGAAAGTATTTGCTTAGGCGTCGAGTAAGACGCGGCCCCTATCGAAATAGTCACCTGAATCGGTTTACCGTCAAAAGCCATATTGAGCGATTCAATCGTAGATCTTATACGTTCAGCGATAGCTATTAATTTACTTTCATCAAGATTTGACAACAACGCCACAAACTCCTCGCCACCGTATCGAGCCAGAACGTCATTATTGCGTAGCAGATTTTTTACCGATCCGGCCACTTGTTTCAGTATATAATCTCCGGCTTGATGTCCGTGGGTATCGTTGATTGACTTAAAATAATCGATATCGAGAAATAAACAAGACAATGGCTCGCCGCTTCGTTGGCAGCGATCGATTTCTTCTACAAGCCTTTGCTCAAGAAAACGTCTGTTGTTGACGCCGGTCAGTGTGTCTATGAAACTGGTCCTGCGCATCATCTCGAAATTCAGATTATTTTCCAAACAAATACTGACCACCGAAATCATATGCTCGATAAAATCGGTTGCCATTGTATCGATAAACCGTTCCTGCTGAAAGCTGCCGAAATTCAATGATCCTAGATACTTTCCTCGGCGGATTAACGGAATCAATGCGACACTAACCGGCTTTCTATCGGTATAGTTAAAGAATTCGGAACACTTTTGATGATAGGCGCCAATATAGGGCTTTACGGCAAAACCGAACAGTGCTTTTAGCTGATGACGGTCTTTAAGCAGAGTTAATTGCTTTGTGGTCTTGATATCAAAACCGTCCTGTATCAAATATTCCGACAATTCGTTTTCTTTATCGACTAAACATAGACTGATGACATCGAGATCGAAAAATGCCTTCCCGCCTTCAAGAATATGAATAATCATTTCGGATAAAGAATTTAAGTTAAGCAAGCGTCTTTCAAATGCTTGAAATCGCCTTAAGGCGTTACTGTTCTGTTGAACCCGATTGATCATGCCATCTAAATGACTTTGCAATATCGACAAGTCGGTCGTTAAATCTTCTTCCAAAGCTAAATCTCTCATTAATAAAAAACCCTACTCCTCTATTAACAAAACTGTTTGATATATTAGCGAAATTCAATCCAATAAGAAAAATGGAAAGATTTAGGAGCCGGAAAAAACTCATCCTTAGGGAACTTTACGGCAGGCCCTAACCGCAAAGAATGACGGAAATACCAGTTTTGCTGAAGCAAAAACCGATCTACTACCGTCATTCCCGACGTAAGTTTCAGTCCCCCTATTTGAAAAAGAGGAGTTAGAGGAGAGGCCAACAATTACGCCTGAATTGCGGCAATTTCAAAGGGGCTGAACACTTACTTCCCGACAAACATGCCCAAAACCAACTGAAAACTAGACGTTTTCCGCTAGGATAAGGAGAGACATACCCGTCGTAGATCAAAATTCGGCGCCTGGGTGTCCGCTAAAGGACGCCGAAAACCCAGCACCTAAATTAGTCATGATATTAAACATAGCCAATCGGCTATGGAATTTAGGTGCTGGATTTAGGTGCTGGGTAAATACGTCCATGTAGACTCTATGCCAGCTCCATGCTGGCAAAGCCTTTATGAACGCCATGGATGGCGTGAATGTCGATTTTGCAGGAGCGAAAATTGACCGGACACCCAGGCGCCTCCTCTGGCACTGCCGAAATTTGAAGTGCGAAAGGTATAACCATCTCTAAAGTTCGCACATTAAGATTAGCAGTAAAATAAAAATTTACGAATGCCGTAATCTTTCTTATTTATATTTTTATAGCACAACTTGTTCGTTGAAACTTTGATGATAACCTTTTAAAGAGGTAAGCTTTATATGGCTACTCTCCGTTTAACTCTTCTTGTGGAGCATGCTAAATGAATCGAGAAACAGACAATTCAGCTAATAGTCTGGACGATAACGTAACTAAAATCGTTGAGTCCATTGATCGTGATGTCGAACGTGGAGAGGACATTGTGATGGCCGGCTTATGTATCGTAATGATGTCGACTTTTTTTGCACCGATAGCGCCTCCGGCAGTATTATTGCCTTTTGTCGCTATTACATTCGCAGTATCGGCGGGACTGGCGCGATTAAATTATCGAAAAATCGAACGAAAATTGACGGATTTCCTAGTAACGATTGAAGAACCGGAACAATCCAAACTCAGACCCATTCAAGCAGTGCTTAAAGCATCGCCCTATGAATCGCTCGGCCAATCTTTTAATCCTTTTAAAAATATCAAGCGCACCTTTAAATCAGTGCTCGGCGGATTATTGATCAACCCGTTGTGGATGCCTATTTTCTATATGATTGGCCTACAAATCGAGGAAGAAAAAAAATTGATCGCTCTGAATCAAGCCGTTATGTCTATCGAACAAGAATCAGTCGATAACCCATATGAGTTTTACGCGTAAATTGCAAATCAAGAAAGCGATCACCCTACTCGATTCGCTTGAATGATTGGGATTTCGCTCGGCTTACCGATTAAGTCTCCAGCGGCATGATTAACCCCCATTTTCCTAATCACATCAAAAATCCGACGCGTATTCACCGATTCAATGACCGTAATCTTGTCGAAAGCCTGAGCCACTTCGACCATCAGCTGTAAATTTTTGCTGCTGTCTTGGTTCTTTTTAATTTGATCAATGAATTGCCCATCGATTTCAATAAAATCGACAGGTAAATGCTTAAGGTAAAAAAACGATGAAAAATCAATTCCAATATCGTTTAACGCGCACCGACAGCCGTATTCTTTAATGCGCCTTACAAAACGTTGTGCGATAACAAACTGTCCAATCACCGAAGACTCACTGATTTCAAAGATGATCTGGCTCGGATCAACCGCGTTTTTGTTTAATAATCCGGCCATATCCGAGCAAAAGTCGGGATCTAAAAACAAAGCGCCGGATAAACCGATCGAGATGCTAATCCGATTCCCCGATTGATTATAAAAAGCAAGTTCATTAATTGCTGTAACGACTAGAAGGCGCTCCAGTCGAGCCGCGAGTCCTAATTGCTCAGCATAAAGCCAATATTCCTCCGGCGAAATCAAACTACGGTCATCTCGCCGTATACATAAGCGAATTTTAAAATAACTTACGCAACGCTGATCGATATCCCAAACCGGCTGGTAACTCAACACAAATCGATTCCTATCGAAAGCGATATCGAATAAAACTTGCCATTCGCTTCGCCTCTTGCCGTTGCCTTGACTACTGCGTTGCTGATCGAAAAATAAATAAAAGCCGTCTTTTTTTGCATGATGCATCGCCGAATGAGCATTAGCCCTTAATTGATCGACAGTATCGCCATGCTGCGGATAGAGCGCTATTCCGATACCCGTTGATAAGAAAAGGTTTGGCGAATCAATTTCCACATTGAGTGATTCGACTTCATCAATGATTTTATTCGCAAGTACAATAATACCTCGTTGTTGACAATTCGGCATGATCAACGCAAAACGATTATCGCCTATACGATACAATCGATCGGAAGATCGCAGAATGGGCTTAAGCCTGCTTGCGACACGAACCATGTAAGATATATCGAAACGTAAATCGCCGGTGCCGCGCGGAGTCACATCAAATACCAGCAAGGCCAATTTGCCGCCATGTCTTTTAGCCGATGCGAGCCGATCGGCTAGTTCGGATTCAAAGCTCCTCTGATTACCCAGGCCGGTAACCGGATCAAAATTTGCTATGGTTAATAACTTTTGCTCAACGATATGTTCGACACTCATATCGACGCCCATTGAAAGCACAAATGCCTCTTGGTTTTTGCCATCCTGATAAAACGGCGCATGAATCCAAAATATGTCGCGACTTCCGCCTAGCTTCGATACCAAACGTCCTTCAATTTGCAACCGTTGCGCATGCCTATCGCTTCTTAGCCGGGCTAATTGAGCCCGATGATGTTCCTCGGAAGACGGCAAATAAAGATCGAATAATTTACCGATAATCGAATCCTTTTCTTCGCCTAAAACATCCGCCGCCGCCTGATTCGCACTCGCAATCAATCCATTCATCCGTTGCGTAATCATTATGACGGGAGCGGTACTCACCATACGATTAATAAAATCTCTTTCTTCGGCTAAATTCCGGTTATGCTCTATGATTTCAAGGGTATTGGTATTTACGATTTGTTCCACCAACTCAAGCTGTTGAGCCAATCCTAATACGGAATGATTTAGTTGATCGATTTCGTCATGAAAAAATGGAAATAGTCTTTTAGACTTTACTTGCTGTCTGAATGCCGGAAATTGCCGGCCGGCCAATAACGGAATCGCTTTTGACAGCCTGGACACGCGACCGATGAAAAACCGGAGGATGGTTAATAATACCAGTAGCGATAAGAAAAAACTCATCAATGCTTGAATCCAAATTGATCTTCGCTTGGCATTTAATACATCTATATCGTGAGTGATATCGTTAACAAAGACAAAAAATGGCGCACGATTTGTCTCCGAGTGATTCATACGTCTCATACCAAGCTCATAGTAACGATCTCCGAAAGATAACTGTTCGTTACGGTCGGCAAAACGGCTGACTGCGTCGCTCTTGGATAAAATACCTAAGATATCGAAATCCAAACCGGAAAATGTTTTAGCGGTTAATTTGACCGTAAAATTCGGGTCTTCAGACGTGAGGGAGTCTTCGACTAAAATGCCGATATCGTTATTCGTTAGCTTTTTATATTTGATGATGATGTCTGCTAAAGACTGAGATACGCTCAATACACCGGCCGACTTTGACTGCCCCAACATTGGAATCATCGCTTGTTGAAAACAAGCATCGGGACATACAATTCGGTGAACCGGTTCTTCGGTATTTAAAACCTGATATACATCAGCATTGGATATTGCCAGTTTACGTCCCCATACACCAATGAGTCGCCCAATCTCATCGAATAAGGTAATATTTTCAATATCCCAAATTAATTGTAATTGCTCTCCATTTCGTTCCAACATTTCGGACAATTTTTTTTCTTTATCAGTACCCCCTACCGAGAGAGCCAAACCTTCGGCGAGCTGGTCTAAAGTTTGGAATGCTTCGTTGGATAATACCTGAGCGGTGTCGAATTGTTTGCTTTGAATATGTTCGCGTTCGCGCTTGAAAACCCGATTCACTTCGTTATAAGCATAATAGAAATAAGCACTATAAACGAACAGCATTCCTATACCGAATAAAATCGATAATTTCCACCGCAAACTGAAAAAAGGGGCTTCATCCATCGGACTTACCAATCAAACCATGACATAAACACCTCTATAACCTGAATATTATGGCTCCGCATAGGGTGAACGACATAAAAAGTGTGCCGTCGGATTCAACTGAAAAATAAATATTCTATTCGAGAGCAATCTGACCATTACAGAAAAAACTATTGCTTGGCTTATCGTAGCCGGTCAAACAAGGCAATGCGGACCGGATTACTTAAATTGAGCAATTAAAAAATCAGGAATATAACTATTTTCAAATAGTTAACTGATAAGTTTTACCAAAAATCGGTAGTTTAGCGCTATTATCCTATTAACTTTACAATGTTACTTCGCGCTTTCCGTATCTTCCGTTTCCAGGATTAAAGACAATTGAATCGGTTTAATTTATTCTCGAAAGAAATAAGATAAATAAATCCAATTAGTTACAAAAATAATGTGCGTGTAATCTCGGAACACTATGATAACAGGCTATTCGAAGCAATAAATTCTAACGGATGAAGTATACCCTTTTTATTCAATCAAGCTACTACTAATTTATCGGAAACCTATCATTCCGGCATGAATTGACGAAATCGATTCTAAAAATGGAATTAAGTTTGGTCGTAAATAACTCGTTGACAGGTAAGCCAGTGGTTTGACCTGTGTGACTATCAAGGCTTTGCCTTTAGATTTAGTTTTTAAAGACATGTAAATTGCTCGTCGAGGCTTAGCGAAATAAACATCAAGCTAAAAACGGCCCAACCCACACCCACTCTTACCCAAGTTGTTATTAACCTAGAAAAAGCATTTCACCATGAAGATCATGAAGAATAGGAAGTTAATTCAATAGCATATTACGCGTTTGTATAGAACTTTCGCTCACCAAAAAGGTTAGCGAGAAGGATTTGGTAAGTTCTTGGAATCCTTCATGAACTTCATGTGCTTCATGGTTAAACTGCCGAATTCAGGATTAAAGTATGTAGCCTGTATGCAGCGTAGCGGAATACGGGACTGGCGAAGCTCCGAACTTCCCGGATTGCGCTACGCTCCATCCGGGCTAAGCTGTTTAGGATCGCCGGAGGTTGGTGGTGGAGAAGTGGTTCGGATACATCAAAGGGAAAAGTGCGGTATCGAAGGCAATGGGGCTGATAATAACCGTCAAGCCGCCCCGCTTTGCGGGGCAATATGACTCACCTATTTTTCTGTGGGTCCGGTTGCTCGATTGGTAGGTGTCGGCAGCTGGGTCTATCAAACGAGTTGCCGAACCCTCACAAAAATTCATAGCTCCAGGACCTTATTTATGACAAATCCTAAGTGAGCACTCGTACTCCATTAATGCCAGCCGCCGTATTGCTTAGTCGGGTCGCCTTTAAAGCCTGTAGATGTTCCTTTTCCACTCGATTTTTTATTTTGCCGAATCGCATTGATAGCGGCCTGAGCCATGTTTTGCTTGGTCAAACCGCCCAAATTTCTAGCCGACTCGACGACCAGCGTCGACATCGTCGAAATATCCTGCATCGCCAATGCAGAATCCATAACAACCGCTTCCAGTAAGGTATTATCGTCGACGGCAATCTCGAGCGTCACCGGATAAGCGGACCCGGGCGGCAATGCTATCGAATAGTGGGCTTCTTGATCGGGTTCGGCAGTAGCAATCGTCGCTCCATTTTTATCCTTCGCGACAATTTTTCCGCTAACAATCAATTCGTCTCGGTCGGTCACGGTTCCTTCAATCACATGCGAGGAGTTGACACCGACTTGTTTCGCGCTATTGGAAGAATCACCGCAAGCCGCTACCACTGACACAATAGTCATACAAAAAATAAGCTTTAATAATTTATTCATCACCTTCCTCCTAATTTAACCCACCGCAGACGGTTGGCATTCATCACCACTGTGACCGACGACATCGCCATCGCTGCGCCAGCGATCATCGGATTCAATAAAATACCGAACAACGGATACAACAAGCCGGCCGCGACCGGAATACTGATCGTATTATAGAAAAAGGCGCCCAACAAATTTTGTTTAATGTTGACGACCGTCGCCTTAGATAATTCGATCGCTTCGGGCACTTTCATCAACGAACCTTGCAAAATAACGACATCCGCGCTTTCGATCGCGACATCCGTCCCGGTACCGATCGCGATACCGACATCGGCTTGCGCCAGGGCCGGCGCATCGTTAATGCCGTCACCGACCATGCCGACCTTTTCTCCTCTCTCTTGTAATTCCTTGACGACGGCGGCTTTGTCCTGCGGCAACACTTGCGCCCTAACTTCGGAAATACCGGCCTGACCGGCAATCGCTTTTGCCGTAACGTCGTTATCGCCGGTCACCATAATAATGCGTATGCCTTGCTCTTTAAGCTGTTTAATCGCTTGTTCGGAATCTTTTTTAATCGGATCGGCCACCGCGACAATACCGGCGATTTCATTATCGACAGCTAACAGCATCGGTGTTTGCCCCTGCTTCGACAAAGCTTGCATTGGCTCCGAATAAGCTGCGCAATCGACGTCTTTTTGCGCCATTAGCGCGGTATTACCGAAATATACCTGACGTTTATCGATTTCAGCACAAACACCGTGGCCTGCGACGGCTCGAAAACGCCGCGCCCGAGACGGTTTGATACCGCGTCGCTCCGCTTCGGCCAAAATAGCTCCCGCCAAAGGATGCTCGGAACCCGATTCGATACTGGCGGAGATTTGCAGCACTTGTTCTTCGGAAAAGCCGTTCACTGCCTCGATTGTTGAAACCGACGGTTTGCCTTCGGTCACCGTGCCGGTTTTATCGAGAATCACACAAGTCATCTTACCGGCCGTCTGCAAGGCCTCCCCATTGCGAATCAAAATTCCCATTTGTGCCGCGCGTCCGACCGAAACCATGACTGAAATCGGGGTCGCCAAACCCAATGCGCAGGGACAAGCAATCACCAACACAGTCATCGAAGTGACGAAAGCGTACCCAAGTGACGGTTCGGGCCCCAAACCCAACCATATAAAAAATGTGAGTATTGACAAAGCGACAACGGTCGGGACAAAGACACTCGAAATTCTGTCGGCCAAACGCGCGATATCGGGTTTGCTGCCTTGCGCCTGCCGCACGCTTTTAATGATCTGAGCCAACGCGGTATCGCGTCCGATTCGCGTCGCCTTAAAAATAAAGCTACCTTTTTGATTCATCGTACCCGCGGCAACCGATGAACCTTCCGTTTTTTCGACCGGCAAGGGTTCGCCGGTCAACATCGATTCGTCGACGGTCGAGTGCCCTTCGGTCACCGTTCCGTCCACCGGAATTTTTTCACCGGGGCGAACACGCAAGATTTCGCCGAGCCCGACATCGTGAATCGGAATATCGCTTTCCTTGCCTTCACGGATGACTCTTGCGGTACGCGGTTGAAGCCCGATCAATTGACGAATCGCACCCGAGGTTTTGCCGCGCGCCAAAGTTTCCAAACCGGAACCTAAATTAATGAACGCCAAGATAATTACGGCCGCTTCAAAATAAGCATGCTTGGCTAACGACGGCAAGGCATCGGAATAATCGATCACAATCGATGAATACAACCATGCCGAACCGGTTCCCAGAGCAATCAGCGTATCCATGTTGGCCTGACCGTGAGACAACGACTTGATCGCACCGCTATAAAAATGCCAGCCTGAATAAATCAAAATACCCAAGGTCATCAAGGAAAGCTGCGGCCAAAACCATTGCCCGGCTTCGGAACCGATTTCGGGCAGCCAGTTGAAATGATCGCCCAACATCAACGGAATACCCAATGCGGCAGCCGCTGCTGCTTTTTTCATCAACGAACGATAGCGTTTGAGTTCAAGCTCTTCCTGTTCGGAGGGATCTTCATCCAAACCTTCCATGACGGCCGCATCATAACCCGCCGCTTTTACCGCCTTGGTCAATGCGTCCGGATCGGCATCGCCTTTGACTTGAGCCGAATGATCGGCAAAATTGACCGAAACCTCGGCCACGCCTTCAACTTCCGCCAAGGCGGTTTCAACGGCTCCAACGCACCCGGCACAGCGCATGCCTAAAATCGACAGGCGCAGTTCGGGCATCGGCAGCTCGGATTCGTTTTGCGTGCTCATGATAATCTCCGAATAGAAGTGAATAAGGGGCAAGATTCAAGGTTCAAGGTTCAAGGAGCAATGGTAAATAAACGAAGGCCAAATCCGGAACATAAATTTTCATCTTTCATCTTTCATCTTTCATCTTTCATCTTTCATCTTTCATCTTTAACCTCTTTCATTCCACTGAAAAGCCGGCATCGATCACGGCATCTTCTATTGCTTCGACATCGATCTTAGCCGGTTCGTAGTCGACTTCCACTTTATTGTCTTTATGGCTTGCGAAAACCGATAACACACCATCCAGAGTTTTTAATTTATCGCTAATATTGGTTTCGCAACCGCCGCATTTCATACCTGTTACCGTCAGCACAATTTTCTCGCTCATTTCCTCTCCACTATATTTTAAATAATTCTAAATGAAGCGCCCTACACATCAATCGACGCTTGTTTGCCAAACATGATATAAACTTAAACAATAATTTGCGATAGTCTAACGCTCAAATGCAATACAACCAAATACTATGCTTTCATACTTTATTTTATACTCCATTTTTGGCGCAGGTTTAAAGAAGCACCGGGATATTCAGCAAAGGGCATATCTAAATGACAAACTTTTTGATTGGTCGCCAACAAATTTTTAATAGAAAACTTGAAATTTATGCCTATGAAATTCTTTTTCGAGGCCATGAATTCGACTTGGCGCAAGAAAGCCAAGCCACGCAAGCGACTAACCAAATCGTTACCGATACGATACTCGAACTCGGCATTAATCAATTAGTCGAAAGCCACAAAGCCTTCATTAACTTTACCGGCCAAAATATCCTTGAAAAAACACCGCTAAGTCTTCCTAAAGAACGCATTGTTATCGAGCTACTAGAAGATATCAAAGTCGACCTAAGAATCATCAACAATATTAAAGAGCTAAAGCAACTCGGATATACCGTGGCACTGGACGATTTTGTGTTGACCGACGAATGGAGGCCTTTACTGGAGTACGCCGACATCATCAAGCTAGATGTCTTGCAAATGTCCGAGCAAGAAACCCTCGGCATAATTAAACAACTCAAACATTACCCCATTAAGTTATTGGCCGAAAAAGTCGAAAGCCACCAACAATACGAACAACTACTTGAACTTGGCTGCGACTATTTTCAAGGTTTTTTTCTCAGCAAACCGAACATAGTCGAAGGTCGGCGTTTAGGTATAAATCAAACAGCGGCAATCCGATTGTTGGCTGCGATCAATAATCCCAACGTAGAATTTCTCGAACTGACACAAATCATTTCGCAAGACGTCACATTAAGCTTTAAATTATTGCATTACATTAACTCGGCTTTCTTTGCCATTCCAAGACGCATCGAATCGATTCGGCATGCCGTTTCTTATCTTGGCCTGAATGAAATCAAACGATGGTGTAATATTCTGACTTTCGCCTCGTTATCGAATAAACCGAAAGCCATACTTCAAACAACCTTGATTCGAGCTAAAATGTGCGAACTATTAGCCCGGCACCTTAGCGAGGAACCCGAGCATTACTTTTTAATCGGAATACTATCGAGTCTCGACAGTATTCTAGACTTGCCGATCGATGAAGCGCTGGATCAATTACCATTGACGGCCGATGTCGCGATTGCTATTTTGGAAAATAAAGGATTGGGCGGAGAAATCCTTCAATTCGTGCTCGGTTTCGAACAATGGTTGCCGCAATCGATACACTTTAAGACTTTAACGCCAGCAATGATTAATGATGCGTATCTGGAAAGCATCAACTGGGCAAATCAAATCATGAACAACATCGAATAACCGATTCCATGAACAAACTCTTATTTTTATTTTTATTGATGATCCATACGCAGTTACTATCGGCGAGTGAGCTTGGGGCTATCGACATACCGCAAATGCTCGAAATGAAAAACAGGCAAAATGCTTTGATCATCGATATTCGCACAGAAAAAGAATGGGCCGAGACCGGGATCATACCTCACAGTGTAAGGCTGCAATTTTTCGATGACCGAGGCCGATACGATGCCGAACAATGGCTAAGCGAAATGGAAAAATTACGCACTTCACCGAACCAACCCGTCGTGTTGGTATGCCGCTCCGGCAATCGAAGTGAAAAAGTCGGTAATTTCTTGACGAAAAAGCTCGGTTTAAACAACATCAACCATCTACAAAACGGTATTCAGCCTTGGATTCAAGCAGGCTATGCCACCACTCAACAATGCCCGGGTCTATTGGCTTGCAAACAATGACAAACAATCTCAACACCATCACCAACCAAGCGATCGCACTCGCAGGCATCGCCCAAGCGGCCGCTTTAGTCAGGCAGTTGGCAACAACCGGCAAATCGGATCCCGATGCAACCGAAGCCAGTATTGCCAGCATTCTTAAAATCGACTCGGATACGGTAGAAGATATTTATGGCGGTCTAGCCGGTATCAAATTCGGATTGGAACAACTCAACCAGCAAATGACCGGTTTCGACATCGCAGATCCCGAACAAGCACGATATGCGGCATCGCTAGTATTTTTAGAAAAACAAGTGTCGAACCGTCCTGATTTGATGGAAGTCATCGGCAAAGGCATCGAAAAAGCCCAACGACAGAGCGAAACTTTCGGGCTTTTGCACGAAAACGTATTAGCCAACCTCGGCGATATTTATCACAATACGATCAGTACGCTGCAACCGAGGATCATGGTCAACGGCGAACAACATTATTTATCGAGACCCGATATCGTCAATAAAATCAGAGCCCTGCTGCTCGCCGGCATACGCTCGGCAATCCTATGGAAACAATGCGGCGGTTCGCGTTGGAAATTTTTGTTCTTCCGAAAAAAACTACAAACGGAAGTCGAAGCACTGCTTCAAAGAATCTAGCGAATTGCGCCATGAGTCACCTAATAATAGCCGAACATTTATACCGTTATTACGGCAAACTTTGTGCGGTCGACGACGTGAGTTTTACCCTGTCTAAAGGCGAAGTGCTCGGCTTTTTAGGCCCGAACGGCGCCGGTAAAACCACGACGATGCAAATGCTCTGCGGCAATCTCGCTCCCAGCGCCGGACTTATTACTATCAACGGCCACGACATACTCGATAAACCGAAATCGGCTAAGCTGAAACTCGGCTATTTACCGGATACGCCTCCGCTATACCGTGAATTGACCGTCGATGAATTCTTGCATTATTGCGCGCGGCTCCATCGTCTAACGCGCGGACATATATCAAAAGCCATCGAAACGACCAAAGAGCGCTGCGGCCTGCGAGAAGTCGCGAAGCGACTCATCGGCAATCTTTCCAAAGGCTTTCAACAACGGGTCGGCATCGCTCAAGCCATCTTGCACAATCCCGATGTAGTCATTCTCGATGAACCGACCGTGGGCCTCGACCCGATTCAAATTCGAGAAATTCGAAGACTAATCCGCGAACTGGGCCGAGACCACGGCGTCATTCTGTCCACTCATATTCTGCCTGAAGTCCAAGACTCTTGTACCCATGTACAAATCATTCAGCACGGCAAATTGATTTTTCACGAAACGATCGAAGGGCTCAACCGGCAGATGAAAACCAGCATACTGCAAATCAAAACGCGACTACCGGCCGATTTCAATAGCTTGAAAGCGATACCCGGCGTATTGTCAGTCGAAGGCCTGCCCGGAAACATTACGCGATTACACCATGATAATACGCAAAATCTTAACGAACATATTACCGAAACTGCCGTTCGCCTGGGCTGGGGATTAATAGAAATTACTGAAATAAAACAATCGCTTGAAGATATTTTTGTCAAACTGACCGAATCGAGCCGTCGAGAAGCATCTTAATAATAAGCAATTTATTAACGGTATCCGGTGACTTTCTGAACAGAGTCAATAGAGTCTATTCTAACCTTTATAATGGAGCTCCAGGCTCCACCTCTTTATTAACCGGCAAATAGACACGGAATTTTGTCCCCTTACCTAATTCCGATGTTAAATCGATCGTCCCGCCATGCTCCTTGATGATCTTATAGGACAGCGATAAGCCTAAGCCCGTCCCCTGACCGACCGGCTTAGTCGTAAAGAACGGCTCGAATACTTTCCGCCTGACCTCCTCGGACATGCCGCAACCGGTATCTTCAACTTCTATCCATACCCTATCGCTATCTTGACTGCCCGTTCTGATAATTATTTTTCCTGATTTTTCGATGGCTTGCGAGGCATTCACCAGTAAATTCATCACGACTTGATTGATCTGCGAACCGACGCAGTTAATCGGTGCAAGCCCACTATATTCCTTGATAATTTTCGCTTTATACTTTAACTCGTTATTCACGATGTTAAGTGTGGCATCGATACCTGACTCAATATCATGCAGACCGTTTTCGCGCTCATTCATATGCGAAAACTCGCGAAGATTCTGAATGATTGTTCTAGCTCGCACTGCCCCCTCGATCGATTCCTCGATCAAATCGGCTAAATCGGCTTTAAAACAATCGAACTCCAACTCTTCTTTAAGCTTTTGGAAATACAACACATCGGGTTGGTTTTGCGGCAATTGCCGGGAAAACTTTTCGGTCAATTCGAAAATGGACAACACCGGCTGTAAGCGATCTTTTAAGCCTTCCAAATTCGCATAGACATAACTTAACGGGTTATTAATCTCATGCACAATGCCGGCCGCCAACAAGCCTAATGACGCCATTTTTTCGGATTGAAATAAAAACGCCTGAGCCTCTTTTAATTCGTTCATACGGCGTTCGATTTCGCATTTTAGCCTTGCATTTTGACTCTCCAGTAAGTCGCGCTCGTTTTTTAGCGCCAATTGGCTTTTAACGCGCGCCATGACGATGCCAGGCACAACCGGTTTAACGATGTAATCGACGGCCCCCAATTGCAAACCGAATGCTTCATCGGCATGATCGTCTAGAGCCGTTACGAAAATCACCGGGATTTCGCAAAGCTCCGGTTCGGCTTTCAGCCGACGGCACACATCGTAACCGCTCATTCCCGGCATCATCACATCAAGCAATATCAAATCAGGCATGTGCTCACGCGCCAATTTCAAGCCTTTTTCACCGGATGTAGCAACTTGAACGTTATAATCATCCTTTAAAACTCCAGCCATCAATTCAAGATTAGCCGGCATATCGTCGATGATCAGTATCTTTCTTTTATTATCCATGACGATTTCTCGCGTTGTCAGGCCGAATCAATTGCGGCAATTACTGTGAAAATTCGTGAATTTGCATTCATCGCTGTTTCCCAAGCTCTGCTCTCTTCGTTATACATAAGTCATGAATTACTCTTTTGCAATTTAAGCCAATGAGGCTTCGATACCATTTTTTGTCGCCCAACGTTCCCGACTTCGAAATCGCGATCTGGGGATCGCTCCCACAGAGCATCCGCCCCTTGTGGGAGCGACGCCTTCGTCGCGATTTCGAAGCCACTGATGTTCAATATCCGCAGATTTATCAAACAGCACCGTTTCCAGGAATACGACGAACTCTGTTTAGCAAGTTTACCGATACTTGTGTATAACGGCGAGAGCTCTGCTTGGGAAACGACACTGCAAGCTCCGCTTGCCGTCACGGGAAGCGGAGCTTCCGGAACTGCATTCCCAAGCAGAGCTTGGGAATGCGCAAAAAATGCCGGTACCGAAGAGGGTGCGGTTGCTCGATCGACAGGCGTCGGCGGCAGGGACAGCCGCCGTCGAGCCTACACGGACGTATTCACGGCGTCCTGTCGGGCGAGTGACCGCACTCTCCGCCACCAGAGAACTTTTCCTCGTTCCCATCGCTCCAGCGTGGGAACGCATACCGATCTGGTTTCAACAGCCAAGGTACGGATTCCCACGGAGGACCGTGGGAACCAGAAAAATTGGTATCGAAGACTCATTAGCTAAGATTGCAAAACGGTAATTTTTGACTTATGTATAACGATGAGAGCTCTGCTTGGGAATGGGCAAAACTTGCTTAATTTAGGTGCTGGGTTCACGGCATCCTGTCGGGCGAGTGACCGCACCCTCCGTCACCAAAGAACTTTCATTTGCCGGTATGATGACGGCTTCTTCATGATCGTTAGGATATAAACAATCCGTCATTATCGTTATCCGGTACACTTCTCAATATCCGTAAAGCCTCGTCATAATCGAACCGATCAATACACCGATTAAACATCGCATAACGATCGCCCAAATAGACCCGCAACATCGCCGCCGATTCACGGCTTAAACTGCCGGCTTTAACATTACTCTCATCCAATAAGCGCTCAAGGTCTTGAATGAGGCTCCTCAAATGTTCGGGATCGACATCAATCGAATCGAGATCGTCCGGTTCGGATGTTTCGGGCAAAGACTGAATCGCCTCGACCAACTGTATTAATTCATGCTCGCACGCTAGCGCCAATTTCATACAATCGTCGGGCCCGGCATCTACACGTAAGGCATTGTCCAATGCTGCCGCACAATCGGCAACAACGTTAGCGCCTAAAGTCGCGGCTACGCCTTTAAGCCCATGCGCTAAGCGACGAACGGCTTCATTATCGCCGGAGGCTAATCGTTTCCGTGCCAGACTCATGTCTTGCCGATGCGATTGCGCAAACATGCGTAAAAGCCGTCGATATTTACCGATATCGCCGTTGACCATCTGCAGACCCTTAATCGTATCTACGCCCGGTATATCCCCTAACTCGCTTTGGCTATTCGATTTATCGGACACTAAGCGAGGCTCCTCTGACCGATTATCGAGCTCCGGCAACTCATGTTTGCCGTGCGCCAACCAACGCAACACCACAGTATAAAGTACTTCCGGAATCACCGGCTTGGCCACGAAATCATTCATTCCGGCATCTAAACAAACGCGCCGGTCTTCGTCGAAAGCATTAGCGGTCATCGCTAAAATCGGCAACGGCGCATACTCCGGCTGAGAACGAATCGCTCGGGTTGCCGCCAAACCGTCCATCTCGGGCATCTGCATATCCATCAATACCAAATCGTACTGTTTCGACCGGACTTTATCCAATGCCACCCGACCATTTTCGGCGGTATCCACCGACAAACCGACACCATGTAACAATTCCAAAACGACTTCTCGATTAATCGGGTTGTCTTCTGCCACAAGTAAACGCGCGCCCGCATATCGGCGGCGCAATAGATCATCGACAGCTTTGGTTGCGTCAACTTGTACCGCAGGCATCACACCACGTCCGCGCCGAAGCCAAGCGGTAAACCAAAATGTACTACCCTGCCCAATCCGGCTTTCAACGCCAACTTCCCCGCCCATCATGGTCGCAAGCCTTTTAGTAATCGCCAATCCCAAACCGGTACCACCGTATTTTCGGGTAATCGACACATCGGTTTGAGAAAAAGATTCAAACAATAACGGCAAATGCTCTTCGGCGATGCCGATTCCCGAATCCTGAACTTCAAAACGAACTAACAAGCCTTGCTCGCTCTCTTGTAACAGTTTGGCGCGCAAGGCAATCGAACCTTGTTCGGTAAATTTCACGGCATTGCCCGCATAGTTCAACATCGCTTGACGTAGACGTGTCGGATCGCCTCTCAACCAATGAGGAACGCTGTCGCTATCAGACATAACCAACAAACCCTTGAGCTTGGCTTGATCGGCAATTAACGATTTAATATGATCCAATACAGCCTCGAGCGCGAAGTCGGTTTGCTCCAATTGCAAACGCCCTGCCTCGATCTTGGATAAGTCTAAAATATCATTAATAATCGACAACAAGTGCTGAGCGGAAACCTCGATTTTAGTCAGGCGTTCGCCTTGCACGGGCGACAACGGGCTTTGTTTTAATAAATAAGTCAATCCGAGAATCGCATTCATCGGAGTGCGGATTTCATGGCTCATATTCGCCAGAAACGCGCTCTTGGCCTTGTTTGCCGCATCCGCCACGGCACGCGCCTTTTCCAACTCCGCAGTTCGATCGGCGACCAATTCTTCCAGGTGATGACGATAGCGGTCCAATTCCTCGCCGTTATGTTTTTTGTCGGTAATATCCTCCTTGACCGATACATAATGCGTAATTCGACCATCCGGTTGACGCAGCGGCGAAACGATCGCGAACTCGATATATTCGCTACCGTCCTTGCGCCGGTTAATAAATTCTCCTTTCCAAGTTTTACCGCGAGTCATGGCATCCCAAAATTGAGCGTAAGTCTCCGGCGGCGTCTTACCGGAGTGTAAAATTTTAGGATTACGACCGATTACCTCGTCAAGGCTATAGCCGGTGATCATCAAAAAAGCCTGGTTGACATATTCGATCTCGGCATCCAAATTGGTAATCACAATGCTTTCGGGACTTTGCTCGACAGCCTGGGCGAGCTTGCGCAACTGCTCTTCGGTTCGTTTGCGCTCGGTAATATCGCGGACAATGCCGGCAGCATACCAATGCCCGTCCAATTCGACAGCAGACAGGGAAAGTTCGACCAAGAACTCCTCGCCGTTTCGGCGAACGGCAGGCAACTCCACAGTACGGCCTATCACAGGCCCCTTCCCTGTTAGCTTGAAATGCGACAGTCCGGCTAAGGCTGAGTCATGCAGTCGTGAAGGCACAATCAAAGAATGCAGCGATTTCCCTTTCACCTCGTCTTGCGTATAACCGAATATCGCCTCGGCTGCGGGATTCCAAATAACTATCCGACCATCCGCATCCATTAAAATAAAGGCGTCCCGAATGTTCTCCACCGCCACCCGGAAGCGCGCTTCGCTATCGCGCAAGTCTTGCTCCATCAATCTTTGCGCGGTTATATCGCGATGGCAGCCATGCTTACCCAAATAGACCCCGCGCTCGTCATGGATCGCCTTGTTCTGATGACTGACCCAACGAATGGCCCCGTCTTTGTGAACGATTCGAAATTCCAAATAGCCCGTTTTGTCTTCGCTATCGCTCGCCAGATAGTGCCGATATCGGTCCCTATCCTCTTCATGCACAAGCTCATTCATGAGCTTCGAATTCTTTAGAAAGGCATCAGGGGGGTAACCTGTTAATTGCACACACGCCGGTGATATATATTTAAATTGTTCCTCAAGATCGAGCCAAAAAATACAATCCGAAGAATTCTCGGCCAATAAACGAAACTTGGCTTCCGACTCCAACAATGCGGCATGCGCCTGTTCAGCCCTGGCCTGCGCTGCGATCGCGTCCTCCATTAAGTTCAACGCGGCCAGTCGAGCTTGGCGTTGTTCCTCGAGGGCTTTCGCCTGGCTTTGCTGTAACGCGACTTCGGCTTGCTGCAAAGCTCGATGCTCTCTGACTTCATTCAATGCACGATGAATGGCCGAAGGCAAGCGGGCAAGATTATCCTTGAGCACGAAATCGCTAACGCCTTGCCACAACAAGTCCACGGCGGCTTCTTCGCCGATCGCACTCGTCACTAAAATAACCGGCAAGTCGTCCCGGTGCGCCTTGATAGATTGGAGGGTCGAATGAAAGTTCATGCCAGGCACATTATAATCGGAGAGCACCACATCCCATTCGTTTTGCAAAGCCCGCCGCAACTCCGTATTGGAACTCACGCAAAAACACACGGACGCAAGTCCATGCCTTCGTAAATAACGCTCCAGCAACAAAAAATCCGCCGCACTATCCTCAATGACAAGAATTTTTTGTACGTCATTCATTGTGATAGTTTGTTTCGTTCGATCGCTATTTCAGGCATTGAAAAACAAAATTCGGCCCCTTTACCTGGCTCGCTATCGGCTTCGATCACGCCGCCGTGCCGATTGATGATGCGTTTAACGGTAGCCAAACCAATACCGATACCGGGAAATTCGTCTTGATGATGCAAGCGTTGGAAAGGTTGAAATAAGCGTTCGGCATTTGCCATAGTGAAGCCGACTCCATTGTCGGCCACACAAATATAACGGACGCCTTCTCTGTCTCGAGCAAACACTCGAATGCTCGCCGTCTTTTGTTTAGCCGTATATTTCCAAGCATTTTCGAGCAAATTAGATATGACCGACTCGATCATGCGTTTATCGGCATTGACCTCGAGTCCGCCCTCGACAGCCATATCAACCGATCGTTCGGGATTGTTGTTCGACAATTCGTCGAGAAAGCGCTTGGCAAGCATTGAAATATCGACCCGATCCCTGCGCAGTTCGCCTCGCGTGTTTCTCGATAGCGTCAATAAGCCGTCGATCAAATCATTCATACGGCGGGTCGCAACACCGATCTGTTGCAAATATTCTTTTGCCTGGCCTTGCAGTTCATCCGCATAGTCTTCGATCAAGGCCCAACTAAAACCATTCAATGCTCGGATAGGTGCCCGTAAATCATGAGAGACCGCATAAGCGAAGCTATCTAACTCTCGGTTCGCCAAGGTCAGTTCGGCGGTTCGTTCCTTTACGCGTCGTTCTAAATCGGCATTGAGTCTCAGTATCTCCAGCTCATTACGCTTCCGTTCGGTTATATCCCTAGCAATCGTTGATAAAGCCACCACTTTTTTCTCTTTATCGAAAATAGGTGAAAGTGTTATCGCCACATCGAACAAATTACCATTCTTATGTAAACACTGTAATTCGTGCTGCCTGACCGATTGACCTTCGACGATAGCTTCGACTAGCGCCTGCCCTTGATCGCTTTGCACGGGCGCCATCAGCGAGAGCAACGATTGCCCTAGAACTTCCTTTGAGGTATAGCCAAACATAAGCTCAGCGGCTCTGTTCCAATCCGTTATGATTCCATCGGCACTGCCGCCAATAATCGCATCGTCGGAAAACTCGACAATAGCCGCACGGAGTATGCGTTCCTTGTGCAAACTTAGTTCGATTTTAGACTTGGCTTGCCTCAACTCTTCCTCAATTCTTCTACGTTCGATGATTTCAGTTTGTAATTGCTCATTCACTCGGCGCAATTGCGCGGGACTGGGTAATCTAAGCGCGTCGGGAAGTAGATACCACAGGGACACGGTAGCGGCAACCGAGATCAGCGCGGTAGCCGACTTGAGCATGACATCCAATCCATACCAAGGTTGCCACAGGACGACTGCCCCCATCAGATGAGTCAACCCGCAAGCCATGATAAACGCGGCGAACATCCACAGCACCCATTGATAAGGAAAATCCTTGCGCCGTCTCGCGAAATAAGTCAGTGCGAGCGGCATGGAGAAATAAGCGAGAAAAATCAGTGTCTCACTTACGACATAAGCTATCACTAAGGTCGGCGACCAGCTCAAACAATAGCCGTGGGGGAGCAAGCCATTGGCCGAAAGCATTTGACTCAGTTGGTCGATCATGATTCCACCGAATCAAAGCTTGAAAAATTAATTGTATTTGGCATATTTCAATAGATCTTGGCGGTAAATAATGTCGTAATAGGCTATATTCAATCGGCATTCATGCCGACATTGTTGTATTACGTCTATTTCTGAGAATTATCGAGAAAAGCCAGCGGATAAGGCGGACTCCGCCCTAGCTGCTGGGAAAGTTCATTGATTTTCTGCTTTAAAGCAATCATATCGAGTTCACGCCCAACCGTCGCACGATTAAAACGCTCCAACTCCCGATTACGCTCTTCTAGCTCTTCGGTCTGCCGGCGGAGCGTTTCTTCAAAGGTCTTACGGGCGGTAATATCGGTATGAGCGATGACCACGCCGTGCTCATCCGTCTCCAATGGCGTGACGGTCATCATAAACCACCGCTGCCGTTCCGGGGAATGACAGGCATATTCCAAATAAAAAACCGGAACACGTTCTTCCAAAACCGCTATAATTCCATCTCTTGCCGTCATCGCGCCTTCGGAAGACGGCCCGATACTTTTTTGGCAAACGTCTAAATAATTTACCCCGACATCGACTGAATTGAATGCCCCCCCAGACTTTAGTCCGTTTTCCTGTGCGAAGCGCCGCCACGGTTGATTGACCGCTACAACGATTCCTTGTTGATCCAGCACGGCAATATGCGCGTTAACCGAGTCCAGAATCGCCCGTTTAAATGCTTCGCTTTTCCGCACGGCCAATTCCGCTTGCTTGCGTTCCGTGATGTCTTGATCGACTCCCCGAAAACCGAGCAGTTGTCCTCTTTCGTCGAAGATCGGCGTGCCGTGAGACAGAATATAACGCAAATGACCGTCTTTTTTCCGGCATAGGCTTTCAATATTACGAAACGATTTTCGATGGGCTCTAATGTCGGCAAACCATTCATGTAGCTTATCTGCTTCATCAGGCTGCATGAAATCGAAGAACGTCTTACCTAACACTTCCTCGGAAGTATAGCCGAGCATTTCCAATACGCCGTCCGACGAATAAGTGAACCGACCGTCGGTATCGATTTCCCAAATCCAGTCCGCGGACACATTGGCGATATCGTAAAAGCGCCGCTCGCTTTCAAGTAGTGCGTCTTCGGCGGCTTTGCGCGCGCTGATGTCGAGAAAAAGCCCTATGACGGCCGGTCGGCCTTGATAGTCGAAAGCACTGCCATGCGCTTCGATATATGCAGGGCTTCCGTCGCGGCGTAATGCGGTAAAACGGTAATTACTGATAGAAGATACCGATCCACCTACCAAACGGGCGATGTTTACCATGACCTCCTCAAGATACTCGGGACTGATTAAATCGCCGACCGTCATGGTTTCGATAATATATCGGGTGGAGTCATATCCCAAAATCGATGCAAAAGCAGGATTGATGTAGAGAAATCGATTATCCTGAATGATATAAATACCGGCTAGCGATTGTTCCACCAATGCCCGAAAACGGGCCTCGCTATCGCGTAACGACCGTTCAGCTTGTTTTAGCTCGCTTATGTCGCGCGAAATCCCGAATATTCCGACAACATTGTTATCGTTATCGAACAAAGGCCCCTTAGTCGCGAGAAAAGTGCGTTTTCCGTTCGAAACATCGAGATCCTCGTGGTAAGTGATGGTACGGCCTTCCTCCAATACGGCCCGATCGTTCGCGATAAGCATTTTGGCCTGTTCGGGTGAAAAAAGCACCGTATCGTCAAGCCCCAGAACATCGACGGCCTTTTTCCCGGTAAAACGCTCCGAAGCCGGATTAAAAAGCGTATAACGACCTTCCAAATCCTTTGCAAAAATCGCATCGTTCGAACTATCGGCAATTGCGCCTAACAAGCCGAGCGCCCTCAACCGCTCAGCTTGAGCCTCTTGTATTGCTTGAGACTCGGCTAAACGTTGCCGTTGGCGTAATAGATAGAATCCCGCTCCAACCGTAAATATCGACATTAAACCGGCAAGCCCCAACCAAGCTGAATCTTGCTTCGCTGTCGATCGTATTGGCGACGACGGCATTTGTTGATGCCCCCAAGATCGATATTGGCTATAGGCAAATACGAATAGGAGAACGGCGACCATCAATAGCATCCAATGCAAGCCGGCGCCGAAACGGTTTTTCTCGGTATTTTCTGCAATTTCTTCCCGGTTCATCAGGTGCTGCATTAATCGAAACAGCAACAACGATGTCACGATAACGAAGAACCAACCTTTAATGGTGCTAATAAAGGCTATATTATTCGGCTCATCGATTAACCATGACAACCACCTATCGGAAAAAAATATCCACAATGCGGCGCATAGCGCATATGTCAATACAACACGGATGATTTCGGCCCGAGGATATCGACGAGACATTTTGTTATGCCATTACCAAATCGCTATATCGGTCGGCTATTTCGCAAAAGACATCGAAATGCTTCAAAAATACGTCGACCATGACAGGGTCGAAATGACTGCCTCGCCACGAAGCAATAATGTCCCTGGCTTCACCGTAACTCATCGGCGCCTTATAAACACGCGGAGAAATCAGAGCATCGAAGACATCGGCCAGCGCCATGATGCGCGCAGAAATCGGTATGCTTTCGCCGGACAAGCCATCCGGATAGCCGGAACCGTCCCATTTTTCATGATGCCAATGGGCTATTTCCTTGGCCAGCGACAAAAACTCGACTTGTCCCGCAGCTTCTTGTTCGGCCATTTCTATGGCTTCGCTACCGATACGGGCATGCGTCTTCATCACGGCCCATTCCTCGGGCGTCAAGGGCCCCGGCTTAAGCAAGATGGCGTCGGGAATGCCGACCTTGCCGAGATCGTGCAACGGCGCCGAACGGCTCAATAGCTTGATAAATTTATCGGTCAGCACATCGCAAAATCCGGGAAGCTCCCGTAAAGCCATGGCCAACTCCTGCACATAACCTTGGGTGCGCAGAATATGATTGCCGGTTTCAGGATCGCGCGCTTCGGCCAGATGAGCAAGAGCCCTGATACTGACTTCTTGTATCAACTCGTTCTCAGCCATACGCCGAGCAATCTCGGCCTCCAACCAGGAATTTTGATGCGACAAGCGATCGCGCGCTTGTTTAAGTTCTAATTGAATTCGGACCCGGGCCATGACGATCGGCGGTGAAATCGGCTTTGTAATATAATCGACCGCACCGGAGTCCAAACCTTGGAGCTGAGCTTCGTCACTGTCCATCGCAGTGACGAAAATAATCGGAATATCTTGCGTGGCCGAATCGGCGCGTAAATGCTCGAATACTTGATACCCGTCCATGCCAGGCATCATTACATCGAGCAAAATTAAATCGGGATGCGGCGCGGTGCCGGCAATACGCAAAGCCTTTTCTCCGGACGTGGCAACGCGTACTTGAAATTGAGTTTGCAGCAGATCGCTAAGAACGCACAAATTTTCCGGCGAGTCGTCGACGATCAGTATTTTTGCGTTAGAGTTTTCCGGCATTGACAGGCTCATTGATGAATGGAAATAAAGTAGAGCGCTAGAAACTTCCAAGCACCTGAAATTTTGTAGCTATCTACCCTCTTATCGTTCCCACGCAGAGCATCACTGCCATTAAGTTAAGCCTTTTCTGGTTCCCACGGTCCTCCGTGGGAATCCGTACCTTGGCTGTCGAAACCAGATTGGTATGCGTTCCCACGCTGGAGCGATGGGAACGAGGAAAAATCCCCCCCAGCCACTCTTTTTCAAAGAGGGGAGTAAAACTCCAAAGACCTTAACTTAATGGCATTGACGCAGAGCATACGAGAATTGAAGGGGTACGACATTATCACCAAATCTAACATACAAACACAAGTGACGCACCACGATTATGGAAATATTTTGTGTTCCGATAGGCAAGGTGCTTAAAACCGGCGCCTTCCGCATAACGCTAAAAAGCGATACAGGCGCCATATTGCGGTATCGGTTATAATTTCTCCCTTATCCGCATAAAAATTATCAAATCATTCCGCAGATGCTAAACGATAATCAAAAAGACATTCTCGAACGCTCAAATGTTCAATTAAAACAACTGAGCGAGGAAAAACTCATAGCAATTGCCTCGCGCGCGACCGACGAAGCGAAACTAGACGACAAGGAACTCGTCGAATTCATCGAGATAGCCAATGCCTTGTATCGAGGCGGCGATGCCCTGATTAGCGACGCCGAGTACGACTTTACTTTTATCGCCGAACTGAAGCGCCGTCATCCGAACCACCCTTTCGTAACGCGCGTCGAACCGGAAGCGGCTTTTGCCGGTAAAACAGTTGAATTACCGGTCAGAATGCTATCGACCGACAAGGCTTATAGCCAGAGCGAAATCGAAAATTGGGCCAAGCGCATCAAAAAATCGGCGGACGAGTTAAACATCGACTTCGATTCGGTCGTTTTCAAGGTAACGCCGAAGCTGGACGGTTATGCGGCCTATGACGACGGCGAACGGCTTTACACGCGCGGCGACGGCAGAAAAGGCACCGACATCACACGCGTCTTCGAGCGCGGCTTACAAGTCGCGGATAATGGCTCACGCGGACTGGGCGCCGGCGAAATCGTCGTCAATAAAACCTATTTCCAACGCTATTTGTCCGAGTTTTTCGATAACACGCGTAATTTTCAAGCCAGCGTCATCAAGGAAAAAGAACTGGAGCAACATGCCGAACAGGCCATCAAAGATCGGGCTGCGGTTTTTTTTCCTTTTGCGAAACTGCCTGCTTGGCAAGGCAGTTGGATGGAACTTGTCGAGCGCTTCGATGAGATCGTAAAACAAATTTGGCATGCGGTAGATTATGACGTCGACGGCGTAATACTCGAAATCACCGACGAAAAAATCAAAGCACATATGGGCGCCACCCGCCATCATCATCGTTGGCAAATCGCCTACAAAGAGAATGTCGCGACCGCCGAAGTCAAGATCCTCCAAGTCGTGCCGCAAACCTCGCGCTCAGGCCGCATCACACCGGTCGTTGAAGTCGAACCGATCCGCTTGAGCGGCGCACTGTTGCAACGAGCGACCGCTCACCATTATAAAATGGTCGTCGACAAAGGCATCGGTCCCGGCGCGGTGATCAAGCTCGCCCGAAGCGGCGAGGTCATTCCGAAAATCGAGGAAGTCATCACACCGGTCGAACCGGATCTTCCGGAACAATGCCCTAGTTGCGGCAGCGAGTTGGTTTGGGACGGCGACTTTTTGTACTGCACGAACAATTTCGATTGCCCAGCCCAAGTCAGTCATTCGATAGAACACTTTTTTCGGGTACTCGGCAATAACGACGGTTTCGGCCCGGCGACGATCGCCAAACTTTACGATAACGATATCCGAACGATCGATAAAATCTACCGACTCAACGCATCGGATTTCGAAGCGATGGGTTTCGGCCCGAAACAGTCGCAAAATTTAGTCGATCAATTGCAGCGCAGTTTGTCCGAACCGATCGAGGATTGGCGATTTTTAGCCGCGTTCGGCGTATTCCGAATGGGGCTTGGCAACTGCGAAAAACTGCTCGCGCACTACCGTTTACCGGAAATATTTTCGTTGAGCGAAGCAGAGATCGTCTCGCTCGAAGGCTTCGCCGAAAAAACCGCCGATATCGTCTTAAAAGGTTTGAAAAAAATCGAACCGTTGTTCAACCGCTTATATCGTTTAGGTTTTGCATTGAACGAAACCAAAACCCAAGAAATGCCTGAGGAACAAAGCGCCATAGCAGGCAAATCGTTGGTATTCACCGGCACGATGCAGCAAGGCTCGCGCGAGGATATGATTCGCGAAGCCAAAGCGATGGGCGCGAAAGTGGGCAGCGCGGTCAGCGGGAAAACCGACTACTTGGTCATCGGGGAAAAGGTAGGCGCAACCAAATTAAACGCCGCAGAAAAACACGGCGTCCGCATACTGAGCGAAACCGAATATCTGGATTTGGTCGGTCGATAGAATGCCTGAGGCCATATGCCTAAAAAAAACATTTCACCATGAAGATCATGAAGTAATAGCGTCTTCGTTCATCTAAGAGGTTAGAAAGAAAACTTAGGAACGAGCATGAAATAACTTCTACAAATGGTTCCCATGCTCTGCGTGGGAACCTGGACGGGGACGCTCTAGCGTCCCCGAGCCGCAGAGCGACTCGGGATGCATTACCACGCGGAGCGTGGGAACGCATACCGATCTGGTTTCGACAGCCAAGGTACGGATTCCCACGGAAGACCGTGGGAACCAGAAAAGGCTTAACTTAATGGCAGTGATGCTCTGCACGGGAACGACGCACTCATCTTATTATTCATTGAGAGAGAATTGGATGAGGGAATCAAAAGTCTAAGTTATTTCGTGCTTATTTCTTAGGTAATCTCCCGAAATACATCATGAACTTCAAACGTCAGCGGCTTTCCCTCACCTAGCGTGAGGTGAGGGAATCATAACTCAGTTATTTCATACCCATTCCTCAACCGACTTTCACAAGGCTTGGAACATAATCTTCCGGCGACTCGAAGCCTAGCAGCGTGATGCAAGTCGCCGCCAGATTCGCGATACCGGGGTTTGGCACATCGGCCAAACGCGCATGAGCCACCCCTGAAGGATCGTAAATAATTGCCGGCACCGGGTTCAATGAATGCGCCGTTTTCGGCTTGAACTTGCCTTCATCGTCAAGAACCAGCTTGCCTGTCTTTTTATCCAGCTCGCACATGTCGTCCGCATTGCCGTGGTCTGCCGAACATACTAGAATTCCGCCTGTCTTTTTCAGCGCCTCGATAATCCTGCCGATACCTTGATCGACGGCTTCGACAGCAGCCTTTACCGCATTAACATCGCCGGTATGACCAACCATATCGCCATTCGGATAATTTAAGCGGATAAATTTATATTCCCCGCTCTCGATCGCCTGTGCGACAGCATCGGTGATTTCGTCCGCTTTCATTCGCGGCGCTTCCTCGAATGGACAAGCATCCGACGGAATTTCCACCCAGGTTTCGGTCGGGAATTTACCGGAATTATTGCCATTGAAAAAATAGGTCATGTGGCCGAATTTCTGCGTTTCGGAAATCGCCAACTGTTTTATACCGGCGTTCGACAAATATTCGCTCATCGTACGATCAATCGCGGGCGGCGTTACCAAATAACGCTCGGGAACGCCAAGGTCGCCGTCGTATTGCATCATACCCGCATATAACACATCCGGTTTCGGACCACGATCGAACTCGTTCAATTCGTCCGCTTCAAAGGCCTTGGTAATTTCCAATGCCCGATCGCCTCTGAAGTTAAAGAAGATTACGCTGTCGCCATCGACAATCGGTCCTGCCGGCGCTCCGTCACGCTCGATGACGAACGCGGGTAAATCTTGATCTAAAATGCCGGGTTTTTCTTTACGGAAGGTTTCTATCGCTTCCTTCATGGAAGCAAAGCGCCGGCCTTCGGCTTTCACATGCGTATCCCAACCGCGCCGCACCATATCCCAGTTGGCATTATAACGATCCATCGTAATGTTCATGCGTCCGCCGCCGGATGCGACACAATAATCGACGCTGCCATCGGCATTGATCTCGTTCAAAAAGGTTTCGAAGCGCTCGACATATTCCAGCGCCGAGGTCGGAGGCACATCGCGACCATCGATCAAGGCATGAATTCGCGCCTTTTTAACGCCTTGCTCCTTGGCTTTCCGCAACATCGCTTCCAAGTGATTCAGATTGGAATGCACATTGCCGTCCGAAAACAAACCAATAAAATGTAAGGTCGATTCTTTTTTAATGACGTTTCGAATAAGCTCATCCCAAACCGACTCGGGCGCGAACATAGCCCCGGATTCGATCGCCTTGCCTACCAAGGATGCCCCTTGAGAAAAAACACGTCCGCAACCAATGGCGTTATGGCCGACTTCCGAATTGCCCATGTCGCCGTCGTCCGGCAAACCCACTGCAACGCCATGAGCACGCAACTCTGTATACAAGGCATGCTTACGCAACCAATCCAAATTTGGCGTCGCAGATTGCAGCACAAAATCGCTTTCCGGATTCTTACCAATTCCTATCCCATCCATAATGGCCAACACCACAGGACCCTTAGGTCCTGTAAAATCCATATTCTTTTTTAATTCATTCATTTAAAACTCCAAATTACAGGTCATTTATATAAAATAAAGAGGGGTAGTCAGTTAGCGACGATGCTCTCCCTTAGCGACGATACAGGTCACGGCCGCATCGCCAGTCACGTTGACGACCGTTCTAAGCATGTCCAAAAGCCGATCCACGCCTAAAATCAAGGCAATGCCCTCGACCGGCAGCCCGACTTGATTGAATACCATCGCCAGCATGATCAATCCAACGCCGGGCACGCCTGCCGTGCCGATCGACGCCAATATCGACATGCCGATCACGGTTAAATATTGCATCAACCCGAGTTCGATGCCGTAGACATTGGCAATAAATACTGTCGCGACGCCCTGCATAATCGCGGTACCGTCCATGTTGATAGTCGCACCGAGCGGAATCGTGAATGCCGCGGTCGAGTTCGGCACGCCCAAATCGTGTTCGACGACGCGCAGATTGACCGGAATCGTCGCGTTGGAACTGGCCGTACTGAAGGCGAAGATATGCACCGGACGCATTTTTTTCATAAATTCCCATGGATTCATTCGCGTCATGAGCCATAACAACAAACACAACGTTAGCGTAGTATGGAGAAACAAACTGGCGATAACCGCCGAAAAATAACCCAGCATCGGCACGATCAAACCGATACCCTGTTCGGAAAAACTCTTCGCGATTAAACAAAAAACCCCGATCGGCGCAAATTCCATAACCAGCATCACGAGTTTCATCATGACTTCGTTCAATTGCTCGGCGGTTCTCAACAATTGGAAACCGACTTCGCCCGCCATCATCATCGCGATCGCAAAAAGAATCACAAAAAAGATGATCTGCAGCATATTGCCTTCGGCGAACGCATTAACCGGATTGCTCGGTACGATCCCGATCAACACTTCGGCTAAACCGGGCGCTTCGGGCGCGCTAAATTCGGCAACGTCGCCGCTACGTTCAAAATCGCGCCCGGGACCGACCGAAACGGCAATCAACAAGGCCAGGGCAATCGCAAGGCCGGTCGTCAACAAATACAAACCAAAGGCTTTAATGCCGATACGGCCTAACGCAGCGATATCGCCGATGCCGCATACGCCGCAAATCAGCGAAAAGCTGACCAACGGCACGACCAGCATTTTCAAGGCATTGATAAACGAAGCGCCGACCACATGAAATAATCCCTCGACCAGATATTCCCGAATCGCGCCATTATCTTGTCCGAAAGCATTGATCGCGCTTCCTGCCAATAGCCCCAAGCACATCGCAATCAAAATTTTTGTGGTGATCGGCATTTTACTCCCTTTATACTCAAAAAATGGCTAACTTTATGAAGGTATGGGGTGTGGCTAGCGAGGATGTCGGCAGCAGGGCAGATTTTTGCTCCTGCAAAATCTGCATTCACGCCTCCATGGCGTTCGATTGCTGCCGTCAAGCCCCCATGGAGGGGTTTACCCAGCACCTAAATTCCATAGTCCATTGGCTATGGTTAACTATCTGGGGTAATTCATCCAGCACCTAAATAAGCCATGATTTTGATTCATTGCCAAAGACCTATGGAATTTAGATGCTGGATTTAGGTGCTGGGTGAACGGCGGTCCTCGATAGACACATCCCATACCTTTTTTCTTAGCCGATTTTTCGATCAAAAGTGAGTATTTTTCATGATTTACGCTCGGCCTTCCCACTTAAGTTAACCCTGTAAAAACGCTTTTTTAACCTCAAGTATCGCATTATCATCCAAATGCGAGGTTCGATCGTGTCGCCTACACAAAGCGCCTCGAAAACCTAAATAATCGGGTTTATGGCGTAACAAACCAGGTACATCCTCGACCCTTAGCGACCCGGCAAGTCCGCATATCAGTTTGAGTTCATTGCATTTAGCTACGAATCCCGCGATCGCATCATCAGTCAACACATGAGGCAAGGAACCCGAACTTTTGTCCATCGTATCCAGCATTACCCCCTTGAAACCAGCCTGCTTGAACGCGGCCACGGAATGTAAATCGGGTTCGCTATCGGCAAACATGACCCCGATTAACGCCAAGCCGGCTTGAGCCAACGGCGTCAATGCATCCAACGTGCCTTGCCAATCGCCGCCGGGAAAAAAACCGATCTTGATATAATCGACGCCGGTCGCCGCCATATCCGTTACCGCGCTCACGATGACTTCCGGAATCATCGGCAAATCGCCGACCGTCGCGCTGACCGGGCATTGTCCATTGATTGCCTTGACGATACGTGCAACCGTCATGGTATCCAGCGCCCCTAACGCGCCTTGGGAAGGCTGCTTCAAGTCGACGATATCGACTTCGAAATTCAAGATCCTCAGCGCTTCATCGAGCTTGCTGACACTGGCGAGCATCCCGGTCATGCGAGCTTCTCTCGTTTGTGCTGTTCGATGACCGCCATTAACCAAGACCACGCCTCGAGCTCCTTCGGGCCGGCGGTTTTTTCGAGGCCGATTTTAAGATAATCCAGTTCTGCATCGATTTTTTCTTGCGGCAACATACCCAGCCGACTGACCAAAATCGCCGCTTCCAAGACCGAATACTGGGCCCGGTTAAAACCCATGAACGGCGCATGGTTGACCGTATGAATAATTTTGCAAAACAGCTTCGGCCTCAACGCATCTTCCTCGACTCGGACTACTTCGACTTCGCTATGCGCCAAGGCGCATGCCAAGACCTTACCGTTAATCTTCTCGGCCTCGATCAAAGGCCAATCGCGCCGTCCTGTCAAACAGCCGGCAAACACCCTGACATCGTCGCAATAATTGATCACGGCATGACTACTCGTCATGAGATTGTCGAGCGTGGTCGACGGCCGAAACGGCAAAATGATCAATTCTTCATCGTGCCGATGAATGCCCATCGGCGCAATATGCGCCCTGCCTTCTAAATTTTGCGTGGTGACTATCGTTTCTAAAATCATCGGGTTAATTTTTCTTTAGCGTCGTGCCGGCCGGTTTAAAGCTGTGCAAATCGACCGTCGGTTCGACTAGATCGGTCGCGCAGCCCCAACTCAAGGCCTCGTCTTGATTGAAGCGTTTGCCGAGTTGCCAGGCAATTTCGGCGCGCGCCAGTTCGACGCCTAAATAAAAGGCGTGACCGCCGTCGTTTTCGACGCCGAGTTTCGGATATAAATCGAACGGGTCGGTCGCCGAATGAAAACCGTCTCGGTTAAAAATATGCAGCCCTTCGGTGCTGGTTTGAATACGGTAGCTCGGGTCGGTGATCTCGCCGGCCAGCTCTTTGATCTCATCGAGCGTATAGGGAAACGGCGCGGTCTCGTGCAGCGCCATCAAACCCGAATCGATATGCTTGGGTAGCATGTTGTTTTGTTTCGCGGCATGCATGATACGCCTCGCCAAGTCGGCTTCCTTGACCGCTCGACAAGCATGTTTGCTGACTTCGGTCGCGAGAATCGCATTGATCTCGAGCTCCGAGCAAATACCCAATAACAGCGCATTCATTCCGACCGTGTCGGCATGCGTCAATTCGGTGATATTACCGACGCCCATCATGATCTCGATATCGGGATATTTTTGCCGTACCTGATGATAACGCACGACCGATTGCGTGAAACCGTAATGCAACGGATCCAAGATAGGGTCGACCAGGAATGGGCGATTTTTAGCCTGCATGGCTTCGATCGCACGATCGAGCGATGCCAAGTCTTCATGAATTTCCGGGATTAAAATCGGCGTCGTTTCGACTTCATCGGCGACCCAGAGCGTTCCTTCGTGCAGGCTCAACATGAAATCGGCGCCGGCCTTGCCGCCTCTGAGCAAGTCGTCGGCTTCGAGCGAATCGATGCTGACCGTAAAGCCTTCTTGTTTTAAGGCTCGAATAATGGCTTCCATGTGCGGAAACGGCGTTCCCGGCAAACAGCCGATATCGATCACATCGGCGCCGTGACGCCGGTAATAATGCGCTCGCTCGACGACCTCATCGACAGAAACATTCGGCGCATCGACGATTTCGGCAAAAATTTTCACGCGATATTCGCTAAGATCGGGCTTATGCGCTTCCTTGCCGAAAAATAGCGGTAAATCTTTTAACTCATCGGGGCCACGCTCGACCGGTAAACCGAATTGTTGTATCACCTTGTCCAGATCGCCCCGGCACCGCCCAGGTAGGATCATCCGGTCGGCTTGGTAGGTTTCCTTTAGCCGACGGCAAATCATGTCAGTGGTCATCAACGCAGCGACTTTAATACCTAGCTGATGTACCGTATAGGTAAACTCCGGCTGCATTTTTTCCAGAATTTGGTGTAATTGTTTTTCGGCCAATTTTCCGGTCAAAAACAAGATGTGCTCGCTCATGCCACACCCAATGATTTCAGGCGCCGATTGACCGCCTCGATCAATTCATCAACGCTTTCGACGACTTGCGTATACGGAAAGTCGCGCAGTTTATCGGTCGCGTCCAAATCGACCGGGCGAGGATATACCATGACCTTCTTACCGCCCGGCGCAGTGGTTTCCATTTCAGGCGCGATATCGCACGGATAGACGATGCTGGGGACGCCGCATTTTCCGGCCTGAGAATAAAGATTGGTCACCAGCGAGTCGGCAATGCCCAATATGCATTTGGCTACGGTGTTCGAGGTCGTCGGCGCCATCACGAAGCTATGATAATAGCCGGTATAAAAACGACCGACCGGCGGCGACGAAGCAGCCTTATCGCGAAAAACCGGCATTCTGGCGCGAACCTCTTCGAGTTTGATGCCGTACATCTTTAAAACCTCCTCGCCGGCTTGGCTCAGGTAGAGATCGACATCATCCAATGTCATCAAAAATTCCAGGCATTCTTCGATATAATGCCCGGAGCCGGTGACAGCCCAAGCTAAACGCGGTTTATCCATTTATTCGATCAAAATTTAAATAGTCCGCTATTATACCCGATCCTCAAAGGCCACTTCGAATACAGCCGAAATTTTATTTATGTTTAACACGATAGAAAAACCGCTAATCATGGGCATTTTAAATGTCACGCCCGACAGCTTTTCCGACGGCGGGCGGCATTACAGCCTTGATAACGCATTGGAGCAATGCCGCAAGATGCTCGCCGAAGGCGCCGACATCATCGATATCGGCGGCGAATCCACCCGCCCCGGCTCCGATCCGGTGAGCGCCGCGCAACAAATCGAACGCGTCGTGCCGGTCATCGAAGCCATCCGAAAACATCTTGCTTCGGATAGTCTGATCAGCATCGATACGACACAGAGCTCGGTCGCAGAAGCGGCACTGTCGGTCGGCGCCGATATGATCAACGACATATCGGCCGGCGAAGACGACGCCATGATCTTTGATCTGGCCGCAAAACGTCAGGTTCCTATCATCTTAATGCACAAACAAGGCACACCCAAAACCATGCAGGATAAGCCTCATTACCAAGATGTGGTCGGCGAAGTGTTAAATCATTTGATGCAGCGCACCAATCAAGCGATCGAACAAGGCGTTGACCGAAGCAATATCGCGATCGACCCCGGCATCGGTTTCGGCAAACGAAAACAAGACAATCTGGATTTATTGGCGCATTTGGACCGCTTCGTCGAAAGCGGCTATCCGATTTTGCTGGGAACTAGCCGCAAACGCTTCATGGGTTCGATTTTGGATGTCGCCGAGCCCACCGAGTTGATCACCGCGACCGCCGTCACCACGGCATTGGGCGTCATGGCCGGCGTTAAACTATTCCGCGTCCACGATATCAAAGAAAATAAGCAGGCGGTAGACGTGGCCTGGGCGATCAAACAACGGAGATTATCAATCAAGCCATGACGCCAACGACCGACCTTGACAAGCCGTCTCATAGGATGGATGCTGATACAGCACAATGTTTACAGCTTGTTTTTTATTACCATGGAGGGCATGAAGAAAATGAAGGGAAGAGAATTGGGTTATTTATCTAATTTTTCGATAGACGACGCTCGACAGAGAAAATGCCGGTTCCGGAGAGGGTGCGGTTGCTCGACAGACAGGAGTCGGCGGCAAGGACAGCAGCCGACATCCTCGCTAGCCACACCCCATACCTTCACAAAGATAACTAATTTTTGAGTATAAAGGGAGTAGGTTTATCTTTTCGCCAACATTCGCCAATCGCGCTGATCGGCTCCTGATGGCAAAGGCTTGTGCGAGGCTTTGATCCATGCTGCGATATCCCTCCAAATGACCTTCGCTTGCAAATCGCGCAACAGCATGTGATAGCCGTTCTCGTAGAAAGCAACGGTTCTATCGGCGCCTTCGGTGTCGAGAAAATCCCGCAAAAAACGCAGCGTCGGCTGCTTTGGTATGACTTCGTCCTTTTCACCATACAGCATCAAAGTATCGACCTGAATATTATGAGCGTTATTGGATGCAGAATCCATCAAATCGGTTAGGCCATGAATCGTTTCGACGCGAGTTTCCTTGATCACCAGCGGATCCCTGCCCAACTCCCGAAGCATTTCAATATTATCCGAGGCTTGTATTTTTAAGCCCCGACCGGTCAAGGTCATCCACGGCATCGTATGAGACATAAGCCACAACAAACTGCGTTGATACCACGGCATCGTTTCGCGGGACCAAACGGCAGGAGCCGATAAAATTAAACCACTGACCGGCGTCGCCTCCTCGCGCGACATGGCTGCGATGATAACGGCTCCGCCCATGCTTTCGCCCAAAAGATAAACCGGCAACCCCGGATGCTTGCTTTTTATCAGTCTGACAAATAAATCCAGATCCTCGGTATACGCATCGATACCGCTCCACAAACCCCGACGCGGGCTTTGACCGAAACCGCGTTGATCGTAGGCATAACTGGCGATTCCTTTTTCTTTCAGAAATGCTCCAGGCTCCTCGAAAAACCGACTGTAATCGTTGAAACCGTGTAAAGCGATCAATACAGCACGAGTTTGCCCCGGCTCCGGCAACCATTTTCTGACCGGCAACCAAGAGCCGTCCGGTGTGATATAGCGATCTTCCAACAATAGCGCTTCTATGACGGGTTGACCTGGCTTATAAACGGCCGGCGCGCACCCGACGAGCCAACTTAAAAGCACAACAAACAAAATTCTCGAAAATCTAATCATCAATACAACAGTTATTTGTGGACAAACATTTTTTGGAGTATAAAAAATACCAAGGATTCAATTTAACCCAGCCTTAACAAATGTAGCACCTACGGTCTAAATTATTGAATCATAAGGTTTAAAAAAAACGCCAAAAATGGCCTTGTAGTGCCATAATATTATATTTACTATAATATTCAACGACTTATGCTCTGCCAACGTTAAAGCTGGGTTAATATGTTATCGGCAGGTCTTTTTCTTAAAATAGTTAATTCGCTCACATAATAACGTAAACTTTCTATGGTCAATCTTTCTTTATCGGCCTTGCGCAAAGCTATCGATCAAGCCTATTTGAACGATGAAACGGCTAGCGTAATCGAATTAATGGTTGGCTTGACCGATTATAATCCTGCTGATGTCGAAGCGCTGGCTCGTTTACTGGTTGAACAGATCCGGGCCGATAAAGACAAGCAATCCGTTGTCGATGCTTTTTTGCATGAATACCGACTCGATAGCGCTGAAGGCCTCATATTGATGAGCATTGCCGAAGCCTTGCTGCGCATTCCGGATGCCGCAACCCAAGATCGTTTTCTCGCCGATAAATTGACTTCTGCGCATTGGCAAGAACATCTCAATCACAGCGACTCGATGCTGGTAAATTTATCTACCGGCGCTTTATTATTGACAGGATTATTCGAACGGCATTTCAAGCCGGACGGAAAGCATGTATTCGATCAATTGCTTGGTCGACTCGGTGTACCCGTCATTCGAAAGGCATTACAAAAAGCGATGCATTTTTTGGGGGCGCAATTCGTGATGGCCGAAACGATTCCCGATGCGCTACATGCCAGCCAAATGCATCCGGAATACCGTTACTCCTTCGATATGCTCGGCGAAGCGGCAGTCACCGCCTCGGATGCGGAGCGTTACTTTTCGGCCTATCTCGATGCCATTCGGCAACTGTCGCATGCCTCCATGACTGCTTCGTTGTTCGATAAACCGGGAATTTCGATCAAACTGTCGGCATTGTGTCCGCGCTATGAACCCTTGCAACACCTAAGAGCAGTCCCGGAGTTGACTGCAAAACTGCTTGCACTGGCTCAATGCGCGCGACAAAGCGACTTGACGGTTACAGTCGATGCCGAGGAAAGCGAGCGATTGGCCATGTCGCTGACGATTTTCGAGGCGGTCTTCACTCATCCGAGCCTGAAGGATTGGCCCGGATTGGGCCTTGCGGTCCAAGCCTATCAAAAACGGGCGCCGCATGTCATCGCTTGGCTTTCTGCCTTGGCGAAATCGGAACGCCGAAAAATACCAGTCCGTTTAGTCAAAGGCGCGTATTGGGATACCGAAATAAAACGCGCTCAGGAATTAGGACTCTCCGCTTATCCTGTATTCACGCGAAAATCGGCGACCGACATTTCTTATCTGGCTTGCGCAGCGCGCTTATTGGCAGAACCCGCCGCATTTTATCCGCAGTTCGCGACGCATAATGCCCATACCGTCGCCGCAATCAAACAAATGGCCGGTGATCAAACCGATTACGAATTTCAACGTTTACACGGCATGGGCGAGGCGCTTTATCAAAATTTGGCGAAGCACCCGAATTGGTCCATTCCGTGCCGGGTTTATGCGCCGATCGGCCATTATCAAGAACTATTGCCTTATCTGGTTAGGCGTTTGCTGGAAAACGGCGCGAATACCTCTTTCGTCAATCAAATCGAAAACCCCGATATCGATATCGAGCATATCGTGCAAAACCCGGTCACTTTCTGGCTCGAACTCAAAGAGTTCGAGAAAACCGGCGTACCGCTGCCGGTCGACCTATTCGGTACGGAAAGGCGAAATTCGGAAGGCTTCAATCTGGCCGATACCGAACAATTGTACTCGTTGCAAAAACGTCTCGACGAACTATCCGGCATCGTCCATCATGCCGGCCCGTTGATTAACGGAAAAAGTCCGACCGGTTTCGAACGGGTTATCGTAAATCCCGCCGATCATTCGCATAAAGTCGGTACCGTTGCATTTTGCGGGACCGATATCGTTGCCGACGCTCTCGACACCGCTTCGGAGGCTTTTGATGCATGGCGTTCGACTAACGTGCAAAAACGAGCGCGCTATCTTAACAATGCCGCCGATTTGTTCGAGTATAACCGTACCGAACTGGTCTCTTTATGCGTCCGCGAAGGCGGCAGAACAATAAAAGACGCCTTGGCCGACGTCAGAGAAGCAGTCGATTTTTGCCGTTACTATAGCGCACGCGCTCTTGAGTTGTTCGACCACCCGATGGCTTTACCCGGACCGTGCGGCGAGGATAATTTTTTGACTTATTGCGGCCGCGGCGTATTTTTATGCATCAGCCCGTGGAATTTTCCGATTGCCATTTTTACCGGCCAAATCGCAGCGGCGCTAGCGGCCGGCAATACGGTCGTGGCTAAACCGGCCGAAGCGACTTCGCTCACCGCGGCAGCATGCGTCAAGCTATTGCATCAAGCCGGCATTCCGAGCTCGGTATTGAACTTCGTACCGGGCATCGGTTCTAAAATCGGCCCTCTGTTACTTAGTGATCCGCGTATTGCCGGCGTCGCGTTCACCGGCTCTACCGATACGGCGCGCTCAATCAATCGGCAACTCGCCGAACACGCCGATATCGTGCCTTTGATCGCCGAGACCGGCGGTCAAAATGCGATGATCGCCGACACATCGGCGCACAAGGAACAATTGGTACTAGATGCAGTGCAATCCGCATTCAATAGCGCCGGCCAACGCTGCTCGGCCTTGCGGGCATTATTCCTGCCCCACGAAACCGCCGATACAATCATCGAACTTCTGATCGGCGCGATGCAGCAGTTGACGATCGGCGATCCGGGCCATTATGCCAGCGATATCGGCCCGGTCATCAACTGTAAGGCATTGGATAAATTAAACGCTCATGTTGAAGCCATGCGACAGCACGCCAAAGTCATATATCAATCGCCGTTACCGCCCGAATTGCCGGAAGGAACCTATTTCGCCCCCACATTGATCGAAATCGACTCGCTTGCGCAACTGACCGAAGAAGTATTCGGACCGATACTGCACATCGTCCGCTATCCCAGCGATGCTCTTGAGCAAGTGATCAACGATATCAATGCTACGGGCTACGGCTTGACGCTGGGCATCCACAGCCGAATCAACGCAACGGCACGCAGAATTCAACAAAAAGCCAAAGTCGGCAATCTCTATATCAACCGCAACATGATAGGCGCGACGGTAGGCGTACAACCCTTCGGCGGCATGGGCCTATCCGGAACCGGTCCGAAAGCCGGCGGCCCCGATTATCTAAAACGCTTCGCAGTCGAACAAACCGTCACAATCAATACCGCCGCGATCGGCGGCAATGCCAGTTTACTGAACCAAGATTTGCGCTAAACACCAAAAAGCCACCGTACACCTTTCCTCTTTCCTCTTTCCTCTTTCCTCTTTCCTCTTTCACCTTTCCCCTCAACCCTCTATTTGCGACCAATTACTCAAATCCAAAAAAACCGCTTTACATTCTAATGAGAATTGTTATTATTTACATAACCAACATTTATTGGAGCATTTCTCATGTACGTCTGTGTCTGTAAAGCGATTACCGATAAGCAAATTAGATCCGCTATTGAGAACGGCCACTGCTCGCGCAGACACCTGAATCAGTGTCTCGGCGTCGGCAGTGTATGCGGCAAATGCAGCCGTCACGTCAAACAAATTCTCGACGAAAGCCATGCTGAGCAACAATTAATGCCGCAAGCTGCTTTCGCCTGATCGATTACTTGCTGTTACCGGGCAAACCGATGCTTGACCTCCATCGGTTTGCCCGTTTTTTTCATCGTTCCCACGCTCTGCGCTCGCCGTTATACACAAGTATCGGTAAACTTACTAAACAGAGGTCATCGTATACCTGGAAACGGTGCTGTTTAATAAATCTGCGGATATCGGACATTAGTGACTTTCCCTCACCTAACGCTAGGTGAGAAAAAGTCGGGAACTTTGGGCGACAAAAAATGGTATCGAGGCCTCATTAGCTAAGATTACAAAACGGTAATTTTTTCTGGTTCCCACGGTCCTCCGTTGGAACCCATACCTTGTTAGCCGAGGCAAAATCGGGAGCGCTGGAGCGTCTCTACCTGGTTCCCAAGCAGAGTAAGGAAACCACTTAAGGAAGTAATTTTATGCTTTATCCTTGATTTACTTGAAGCCTTAAGCCTTTCGCGCTACCCTTTTCAAAACATCAACCATCTCATTATCATTATCGGAGCCGCCATGAAAGGAGACGCAAAAGTCATCGAATACCTTAACCAGGTTTTGGAAAACGAGCTAACCGCGATCAATCAATATTTTTTGCATGCCAGGATGTATAAAAACTGGGGTTTTGCAAAACTCAACGAGAAGGAATATCACGAATCGATCGATGAAATGAAGCACGCCGATCTAGTGATCGAAAGAATACTGTTTCTCGAAGGCCTGCCGAATCTTCAAAACCTCGGTAAATTATTGGTCGGTGAAAATCCGGAGGAAATGCTGGCTTGCGATTTAAAACTCGAACAACAAGCGGTTCCGGTACTCAGAGAAGCGATCGCTTATTGCGAAACGGTACAAGACTTTGTCTCCAGAGAAATTTTTGAGCATATTCTCGACAGCGAGGAAGAACATATCGATTGGTTGGAAACGCAATTGGAATTGATCGGAAAAATCGGACTGCAAAATTATTTGCAGTCGCAGATATAACTCTAACGGCGCTGTTTCGGCAGCGCCTTCGTATTCAACGAAACCGACCTCTTATCAAGCACATACATTGCCAAGCCGATTGGCTTTAGTGCCTCCCTTCCCTCGTAAATCGCCCTCATTTATGCAAGAACAAGAAGGCGTCATTAAATTCCGCTTCGATCATCAAAACCGGCCTATCGATCAAGCGATTTCCTTAAGCGCTCTCAACGCATGGCGTTCGATCTTATTCAAACTCGGCTTGATTGGCAGAGATCCCGCGCGTTACGGCGGGCTCGGATACGGCAACATCAGTTTGAAGCCGGATCTCAATAACAATGCGTTTATCATCAGCGGAACGCAAACCGGCCATATCGCAGAATTGAGCCGCGAGCATTACTGCGAAGTGTGGAATACCGATATCGAGCGCTATTTTCTACAGTCGAAAGGGCTGACCAAGCCTTCTTCGGAAGCTATCACTCATGCCTGCGTTTATAGCCAAGACGCCTCGATTCGATCGGTCATTCATATTCATAGCCCCGAAATATGGCAAAAAACCGCCGAACTCGCCCTCCCCCATACGCCGGCCGATGCCGCTTACGGAACTCCGCAAATGGCCCGGGCCGTCGCCGAACTCTTTCAATCCGGACCACTCGACGATAGGCCGATATTCAGTATGCTAGGTCATCAAGACGGCATCGTCGCCTTCGGCGATTCGATCGAACACGCGGCATGGCTATTGATAAAAGCGCTAGGAGATGCATTACGCATTGAAGACACGATCGATAAACAGTAAAATAGCCCACCTATATTAGAATTTATTAATATTATGCCGAACATACTCATCTACACGTCAAATCTCTGTCCTTACTGCACCATGGCCAAACGCCTACTCGACAAAAAAGGCGCGGTTTACAACGAAATCAATGTCGACTCCGAACCGAGTTTGAGACAAGAAATGATGCTTAAAACCAAGCGCCGAACGGTGCCGCAAATCTATATCGGCGATTTTCATGTCGGCGGTTTCGACGATTTATACGCGCTGGAGCAAGAAAGCCGATTAGACCCGTTGCTGGCCTCATAACCAAGTATCTGCCAAAGTAGCCTCTGCACCGATTTGAGCGTCAATGGTTTCGATAGCTGGGGCGAGGCTATGAAGCACTGGAACCCGCTCTGCTCTTGACCGATCGCCCCGGTTTACTCGGGCGATCGCTTCGCCAAGGCCTGCCGGCAACGATAAAGGCCGCGATCAAAGTCAGAATCAACCAATCCCTTCCGATTAGAATTAAGGCAGCCCAACTATACCCCCCGTAGGGCCTTTGCAATTCGTTGAATAGATCCCCTAAAAAGATAATGCCTAGCATCAAAGGAACAAATAACTTAATCAACAAAGCCCAGCCCATTCCTAATTTCAAACTGGATATCCGGTTGATATGCTGACGCAATTTGAATAGGTCGAAAGCCCAACCGATCACGATGCATTCCAAAATACCGACCGTCACCAAGCCGTAATGGGTGATAAAACGATCGACGATATCCAGCCAAAGTAAACCGCTTTGCGTCGTGAACACGATGCCGCCGAGACAACCAAATACACAAACGAAGGTCACCAGCAACTTACGATCGAAATTGAATTTATCGATCACCGCCGAAACGAAAGCCTCGACGATCGATACCGCCGATGATAATCCGGCAACCGTTAAGCATAGAAAAAAAATCGCCCCGAATAGATTACCGCCCGGCATTAGACCAATGGCTTTCGGATAAGCGACAAACGCCAAACCGATGCTTTGCGTCACCACATCGGCTATTTCCTTGCCTTCACTTTGCGCCATGAAGCCTAACACAGCGAACACGCCGAAACCGGTCAGCAACGAATACGCGCTATTGATCAATGCAATCAAAACCGCATTTCGAGTGATGTCGGTTTTATCCGGCAAATAACTGGCATAAGCGATCATGATTCCGAAACCGAGGCTCAGCGTGAAAAAAATCTGGCTGTAAGCATCGATCCAGACTTGCGGATCATTAAGCTTGGAAAAATCCGGCGTGATATAAACTTGAATGCCGTGCCACGCCCCGTCCAATTGTAGAGACCAAGCGACCAACACAATGGTCAGTAACAACAAAACAGGCATCATGATTTTGTTGGCGAGCTCGATGCCTTTTTGGACGCCACGGTAGACCACTAACCAAATCGCGAGCCATGTAAGGATAAGACCGAACAAAATAGGCGTTCGAATTTCGCCTAATCGAAAAGGACTATCGCTTACTCGTAAAAAATGCTTGAAAAAATAGGCGTTAGGATCGTCTCCCCAAGCCAGATTGAACGACAGTGCGAAGTAATTCAAACACCACGAGATAATCGCCGAATAGTATAATTCGATGCCGAACATCACGAAAATCACCGACCACCAGCCGAGCCATTCCCAGCGTGGGCTTATTTTATGATAAGCCAGCGGCGCGGAACCGACGCGCTCATGGCCAATGCCGTTTTCCAGTATCAACAGCGGAATGCCGGCCGTTAGTAACGCCGTCAAATAAGGAATCAGGAAAGCCCCGCCGCCGTGCTGGTAAGCCAGATAACTAAACCGCCAGATATTACCCAATCCGATCGCCGAGCCGACCGCAGCCATCAAAAAACCAAGCTGCGAGTTCCACCTTTCACGCGCCATGATTGCCTCCTATACCCCGTAGATCAAAATTCGGCACCGGGGTGTCCGTCAAAGGACGCCGTAAACCCAGCACCTAAATTATCCAAGTTAGCCAACCATAGTCAGTTAGCTATAGAATTTAGGTGCTGGGTAAATACATCCCTGTAGGCTCTATGCCAGCTCCATGCTGGTCCCTCACCTAGCGTTAGGTGAGGGATCGAGCACCCCGGTGCCTCCTCAAGCACTGCCGAAATTTGAAGTGCGAAAGGTATAAATTAACGATCGAATCACTCTCTCGATTACGAGTTTAGCATTTTTAATTCCCCGACTAACGATGCGCGTAAATGATTAAACCGGACAGTTCTTAACACGGGCATTTTTATCGCTAGCGATTCGCGGACTTTTATGTCAGGATTTATCAGCGTTCCATTTAAACTTGGCGCATTTTCGGATTGGCTATGCTTTGTTCGAGGAATGTTTCCAGTTTTGAATGCGAACATCAAAAATAATCACAAAACCGAGGAAAATCCCGATGAAAAAAATAATCAGCTTAGCTTCAATCATTGCATTATCCGTATTAACCCAAGTATCCGTCGCAGCGGAAGACACGCCTGCAAAACCGAAACATGAAATGAAAATGGATCATGACATGGGCGGCAAAGGGAAAATGGAAGGAATGGGCCAAGGAAAAATGGATCACGGCAAGATGCAAGGAAAGGGTGAGATGGACCATGGAAAAATGGGAGGCATGGGTGACATGGGCGGTATGGATCATGAAAAAATGCGCGAGCATTTAAAAATGAAACAAGAATACCAACTGAAATTGCATGGGCTAACGAATAAAATTCTGGCCGAAAAAGACCCTGCCAAACAACAAAAGCTTAAAGACGAACAATTAAAACTAATGGAACAACATCATATGCAAATGATGAAAATGCATAAAATGATGAAGGGCCATAAAATGTAAGAACGATTTCAAGTCGCGGCCGGCATGGCCGCGATTTCAAACTAAAGCCCAACTTGATCAATGATTTCCATCCCTCCGCATAAAGGCCGAGGCGCGACCGGTAACCCTAACGGCCGTTATAACCTAGAAAGCCGTGAGGCGTTTGACGACGGCTGGGATAATTTCGACGACGAACCCCCGCTACGCACCGAAGTGTCTCTGGAAAATGCAAAAACGATCATCAGCCGGAACCAGTCGCCCGACATCCCCTTCGAACAATCACTCAACCCGTATCGAGGCTGCGAACACGGCTGCATTTACTGTTTCGCTCGCCCGACACATGCTTATTTGGGCTTGTCGCCGGGACTGGATTTTGAAACCAAACTCACGGCAAAACCCGAAGCCGCAGAATTATTGCGCAAAGAACTTCAAAGCCGAAAATACCGCTGTACGCCGATTGCATTAGGCGCCAACACCGACCCGTATCAACCCATCGAACGCCGATACCACATCACCCGGGAAATACTCGAAGTATTGAGCAAATTCCGTCATCCCTGCACGATTACGACCAAATCAGCCATGATTGAACGCGACATTGATTTATTGGCGCCGATGGCCGAAAGCAATTTAGTACAGGTTAATCTTTCGCTCACCACATTAAAGTCCGAACTTTCCCGAACACTCGAGCCTAGAGCCAGTTCGCCGCAGCGCAGACTGCAAACCATTGAACGGCTGCATGAGAATAAAATACCAGTCAATGTCATGGTCGCCCCGGTGATTCCGGTACTCACCGATTCGGAACTGGAAAGCATTCTCAAAACCGCTGCCGAAGCCGGGGCGCAATCCGCCGAATATATCCTGATCCGGCTACCGCTTGAAGTGTCGGAATTATTCGAAGAATGGCTGAATACGCACGTTCCAAATCAAGCCAAGCATGTACTCAATCGTATTCGAGACTGCCGAAGCGGGCGCGCTAACGATCCGCGTTTCGGTACCAGGCTACGCGGAGAAGGCGTCTATGCCGATCTGATAGCGCAACGCTTTCGCATTGCTACGCGCAGGCTCGGACTCGATACCGGCATGCCGGCACTCGATTGTTCCCGTTTTAAATCCGGCCCGATTCAAATGGATCTATTCTGAATCAACGAACTCTGTTCTCAGCGGCAGGAAAACTCAAGGCTGCCAACGCATAGAGCCATAACGCCGAAAACACCAAGACGGTAAAACCGAATTCGGTCGCTATCAGCGCCGCCAATATCGCGCTTATAACCGAAGCACAGCCGTTTACGCCCCAAGCCCAAGGAATCAATGCCGGAACGCTACGCCCAAGACTAGCCATGCCCATCGGAAACGGCATGCCCATAAAAAACCCTAGAGGTACGATCAAGGCTATCGAACCGAGTACCTTACTGAATTCGCTACGTTGCAATAAAAAACCGGTAATAAATTGAAATTCCAAAATATATGCTGCACTTAACAGAACTATCGCAGCAATCGGCATGGCAATCCATATCCGGTTATTCTTTTCGGACAGTTTTTTGGAAAAACGGCTACCGATCCCGGCGCTCAACAGAAAGGTACTGACCACAACGGTAATGGCATACAGCGGATGGTGCAGAATCAGGATAAATTTTTGAATGAACGCAATTTCTACAAACAGAAAAGCCAAACCGAGACATGAAAAATAAAAGAAGATACGCCAATGCATCGCCGAGCCGGTTTCGATACCCAATTTGCGCTTCCAAAACCAAAGCGGCACGATGATCAACAAAAAGCTGACAGCGACCGCCTGCACTAAACCGGCAATCAATAATAAATAGCCGCTTTCCAATAAGGACATGCCGCCTTGGCCCAGCAGCGACCAGATTTCAGGTAAGGTCCGCCATTTGAAAAAATGGAAAAAATACGGCCGATCGTCGGTGGCAGGTTTGATATTGAATTTGTAATCGGCTATGAACGTTTCGCGTTCCTCGCCTAGCAATGCCGTTGCCGCTTGATAATAATACGGCTCCTGTAATATATTGAAGCGATTGACTTCAGTCTCGGCAACCCCCGGATAATAATCGGCATCGAAACCTCGTTCATCGCAAAATCGCCGTAAAGCGACCACCTCCGCTTCGGAAAACGTCCCGTTTTTGATCAGCATCGTCGCGGTTTGCCAACTGCGAATCAACACGATGTTTTGTTTAGGGTTTTCGCTACCCAACATTTTTAAGGCAGCACTGGCGGTCGCGAGTAATTTAAGCGTATCGCGCGGCGGCATCTTGATCCAGCGCGTCATGCTCAGATAACCGCCCAGCGTCAAATGTTCCAAATAAGCCTTAAGCGCTTCCTCGGTATACAGATAAGTTTCCGCCAACACGTAAAGTCCGGCTGACGAAGCGCCAAACGCGTCGAGCAGAGAAAGATTGATCAAGTCATAGCGATCACGCGAAGTCGCGACAAAACCGCGCGCTTCGGCGGTATGCAACTGAACCCGAGGATCGCTGTAAATATGGCCGGCGAAATCGGCATGCTTATCCTTGACTAAAGCAATCGTTTGCGGGCTCAACTCGACCGCATCGATAGCCGGTATCTTGTGATAAAGTGCCTGTAACACATCACCGCCGGTTCCCGCCCCCAAAATCAACACTTTTTCTTGGGCTTGCAAATGATAAGGCAAGGCCGATGTGCTTTGATCCAAATAAGCCAGATTAACCGAATCACCGTCATATCGGGTGATCGCCGACAAATTATCGGCATCGGTGAAAACGCCCAATTGCTCGGGCGGCTCGGCGTCGGCATTCAGACTCAAGCCGGGCGCATGGCGTAGCGGCATTTGCGTGCTTTCGATGACGCTCAAAAGCCCCAGAGGACTGGAATAATTCTCGACGACTTCAGTTCCCGGAATCCTCAATTGTTGGTTCAAGCCTTTATAAGGCGAGATGTTTAGAGTCCAGTCCGGCAGGGCCAATACGAAAACCGCGGTCATGGTTGCCGCGCCGACGGTGAACCTCACCCCGACTCGCCAGCGCCGGAAGAACAAGCTCTGCACTAACAAGCTGGCGACAATGCTCAAACCGCCGATGACCGGCAATATTTTTTCCGGGAATAAGACGAACAACAAGGCAATGATGCTCAGGCTACCGATGCCCGCGCCGCATAAATCGGCCGCATAAATCGACGAGACATCGCGGCGATAGCGGAAAAAGGACAAACCGATGACATTCGCGGCGAAAAAAAACGGCAATGCCAGTAATAAATACAAACTGCTTAAATACCCGAGTTGAACCGGCACCCACAACAGCTCAGCAGGATTAAACGGAATTTGTTGCGCCATGAGAAAGCAACCGGGCGCGGCAATACCGAATAACAATAAATTTACGGTAACAGCCAAACCATAGATGCCAATCAACCGTTCCCGATTGAATGCCAAAAACACCCCGCTCACGCCGTATCCGAGCAAGGCCAAACTGATGATCAAATAGGCAAAATGATGCCATTGTACGATCGAAAACAAGCGCATCAACAGCACTTCATAGGCCAGCGAACCGGACGAAGTGGCCGCAATCGCCAAAAACAACGGAAAAGCCGGTCTTCGTGTCATGGCTTAACGATCTCCCGTTAAAGGCACAAATCTGACCGGCAGTAACTGACGGCTCGTGATGCGGTTTTGTTGATCCTTGTTCACCAGCACGAGATGCTGCACGGTAAAACGGCCTCCGACCGGAATGATCATGCGTCCGCCCGGTTTCAATTGTTTGATCAACGGAGGCGGAATATGACTGGCGGCTGCGGTTACCATGATCGCATCGAACGGCGCGGCCTCTTCCCAACCGTAATATCCGTCACCGGCGCGCGATTGAACTTTAACGTAGCCTAGACGTTTAAGATCGCGCGCGGCCCGATCCGCCAAGGCCTCGATAATTTCTATCGTGTACACGCTACCGGCCACTTCGGCCAAAACGGCTGCCTGATAGGCCGAGCCGGTTCCGATTTCCAATACGCGGCTATTTCCATCGAGCTCCAGCAAATCGGTCATGATCGCCACGATGTAAGGCTGAGAGATCGTTTGCCCGTGCCCGACCGGCAAAGGCCTGTTTAAATAAGCATTAGGCCGTTGCGCCTCCGGCACGAATTCATGACGGGGCACTTTACGCAATGCCTGCAAAACCCGCTCGTCTAGTTCGCCTTTGCCGAGAAAATGGCTCGTCGACCTGACATCCGCCTGAATCATATCGATCAATCTGTTGCGTTGCCGCTCATAGGCCGTCTCGCCGGCCATTGCATAATCGGCAACGCCAAGCAGCATGAATGCAAAAATTAATAATCGGAATTGTTTATTCATTGTTTTGATACCCCCCTCCCCACCAATCATTTCAGTATTCGCCGAAAAGATCTAGGCTTAGTTACTGTGAAAGATCGTAAATTTGGATTCATTATCTAATTTTTCGATATGCAAAACTCCGTTCCGGCAATGCCGGCTCCGAAGAGGGTGCGGTTGCTCGACCGGCAGGCGTCGGCGGCAGGGCAGATTTTTGCTCCTCGGCAATTGCTGAGTTACATGTATGTAATGAATGCAGAAAATGCAGGAGCATTTTTCTGCCCTGCATTGCCCTAATACACGCCGTCCTTGGCTTTCGAGCCGCCGTCGAGCCTACATGGACGTATTTACCCAGCACCTAAATTATCTATGTAATCAATCATGGCCAATAGGCTATGGAATTTAGGTGCTGGGTTTACGGCGTCCTGTCGGGCGAGTGACAGCTCCCTCCCCACGCCCCGCACTTTCATTTGCCGGGGCGATGGCCAGGCCTTCATGAACGTTATGATAAAACCGCGTATCAATGTGTAATGAGTCATGCCGCACTCATTCCTTTACGAAACTTGTCAGCGTTAAAAGTTCGGTTTATTGTGAATCGAAATCTTCGTTAATCGTAATTTGTACAAGCCTTTTAAAAATTCACTGCTAAAAAATTAACCGAGTCGCATTGTTCACTTCATGACAAACTTATTCAAACTAATCGCTTTTTCGTGCTGTTTAGCCCTGCCGCTTATCGGGAGCGGCTGTTCGCATTCGGAAATCGCAACGGAACCTTACCAGATTTGGGGAGAGTCGATTTTTTTGCCGGTGGAAAACGGCAAATCACGGCGTCATATGCAAATCCGGGAACCCTCGCAATCAGCCGACGACATCCAAGCTTGTATTTTGATCGTACACGGCATGAACGAACATACCGGCCGCTATGCTGAAATCGCCCGGCATTTCGCAAACCGTTACCTCGTCGCCGGCATCGACATGACCGCACATGGTTTGAGCAATTCGGTCTATTTAAAAGCGCATGAAAGCCTCAAAGCCGGCGCCGATGAGTTTGATGTCAGCTCGGCGTTTTTAGAACAAGCCCAACTTAGAAACCTCGATGCGATGCGTAGCGACGTGGGCTTGGCGATCCAGCATCTGAGACAACGCTGCGATGAAAGTGCGGGAGACGACAAGCCGCTGGTTATTCTATCGCATAGCCTCGGTTCATTGGTCAGCGCTTCTTATTTACTCGAAGCCAAACTAAAAGATACGGTCGACGGCATCATTTTCACAGGTCCTGCGTTCGCGGTGACCGAAGTGCCGGGCTGGCGCGGTTGGTTTCAGAATCCTTTGATCCGCTTTACCTACCACACCCAGGAGCATTTCCTCCATCCCCATGACGAAGCGTTCCCGCTGATGCTGTTCAATCAATTCACGGCTTTGCTAACCGTGCCTTTACAAAACAGCATCATCGAATTTTTGTCGTTGCCCGGCATGCGAAATATATTTTCACCCAGCAGTCCAGACTGGGTCGCGGCCTATCTCAGCGATTGGGAAGTCGAACGTTTGCGCCATAAACACGACCGCTACATCATGCATCGGTCGATACTGCGTTATGTTCAAGGCGTGCAAAAGGAAATCATTCAATTCAGACGAAACATGGCCGATTTCGACACGCCCTATTTGTTGATTTATTCCGAATTCGACCCGATTACCGCAGCGTGGGGCAACATCGACTTCGCGGCCGTAACAATCGAAAAACACCCCCTGAACGAAGTCGTACCGCTTATCGGAAAAAGTCATCATGAACAATTGTTTTCCAAACCGAAGTTGCGTCGAGAAATCGTAGATAAAATCGATCGATGGCTCGAATCGTTGATTGCGAAACACAAACAACCGAACGAATACTGATTGAGGTCGTCGCGGTGGACATAAAATTACCGGTCAATACTCAAACGCTTACCGCGTTAGCCAAGGTAAAAGACCATCCTCTGGCGCAAAAAGTCGGTCAAGCGCTCGATGCTACAGTGATTCGAGTCGACAACAAACAAACCGGCATCACTTTAAAAATAAACGATCATACCTTAGAGGTTCAAAGCAACCGGCCTTTACCACTGGAAAAAGGCCAACCCTTAAAACTCATCGTTACCCGGCTGATACCGACGCTCGAATTTAAAATAGATTCCAATCCGTCACAGACCAAAAACGCTCCGGTTACCCTAACGGAACAAGCGACTGCTCCTGCAACCAAACTCGATACCGCCGCGCCCGACAAGACCTCGTTTAACCGCTTACCGCCACCGTCCAGTGAAACGATACAGGCTAAAGTCGTATCGGTAGGCCCGAATAGAATTCAACTTTCGTTTTCGACCGATAAATCAGCTGCGGGCACGCCTCGGCAAACGGTTGAATTACCGGCTGATAAAAATTCCGTTCAAAATCTGAAGCCCGGACAAAACGTTATCGTGGAGATTGCCCGGCACGGACTATCCCGGGAAATTAAAATCGCACCGACAACCCTCAGAGATATTCCGGCTACCCTTGGCCGCGAAAATACCGGCGGAATCGAAACCTTACCGATCGCGCGCCGTGACATTCCGGCAGTCGTCCGTGACATTTTACCGAGACACGAAACGCCAACCGTACTACTCAATCAACTCATTGCCGACTTGCCGTCTCTGCAAACCAATAAAACCGTTTCCGAAACATTGATAAAATTGGCCCGAGAAATACTGCAAAATCTCCAAAGACCGGAACAATTGACCGACGGTAAGACACTTAAAACGGCAGTCGAACGTTCCGGTTTGTTCCTCGAAGCCCGATTGCTCGAATTGACCAAACAGCAACCGGATCTTCTTAAATCGGATTTCAAAGGCTTATTACTCAAATTGATCCAGATTCTCAAACCGGAAACGGCTCCTCAATCGGAAAAACCGGTCAACGCTACGGAAATGGAACAACTCAAAAATTTGCTGCAAAAGACCGAAAATAGCGTCGCCAAGTTGACTCTGGATCAACTCGCCTCATTACCCAAGGACGACTCGCCGAAACAAGTCTGGCTTCTGGAAATACCGGTTCTCGGCGAGAGCAAGGCGCAATCGGTCAAAATAGAAATCGAGCGCGATAAACGTAACGGTTCCGATCAGGAGGAACAAACCAAATGGTCGGTATATCTTACGATAACGCCGCCAAATTTAGGAACGCTGCACTGCAAATTGTCTTATTCGGACGACAAAATCAATGCGCATTTTTGGAGCGAACAAGAGGCCGTAACCGGCCTTATCAAACAGAATATCGAACATTTAAAAAAACAATTCGAAGCCGAAGGACTCAATCCCGGCTTTATCGATGCTTTGGACGGCACGCCGCCCAGAAAGGAAACAGCCCCAACGATCGAGATGGGCTTGATTTACGAAAAGGCATGACCACAAAAAAGTTGTTCGGATTCGCTAGCTCTCAGTCATCCTATAAAAAGCATTTTGTCCACGAAAGACACGAAATATTCAAATGCTTAAATCATGATAAAGTCGAACCATTCAGTCCCGCGTAATTATCGCTCCCACGCTCTGCGCTCTTCGTTATACACAAATATCGGCAAACTTGCCAAACAGAGGTCATCGTATAACTGGAAACGATGCTGTTTGATAAATCTGCGGATATTGGATATCAGTGGCTCCGAGATCGCGATCTGGGGATCGCTCCCACAGAGCATCCAGGCCCTTGTGGGAGCGACGCCTTCGTCGCGATTTCGAAGTCGGTTACGTTAAGCAACAATAAAGGGTATCGAGGTCACATTTGCCAAGATAGCAAGACGGTATATCTACGACTTATGTATAACGGCGAGCGGTCTGCGTGGGAACGATAGGGAGATGTGAATAATTACGCAAAATTTACTAGAGCACCTATACTTATCATCACTTTAAAAAACAAAGTTCGAGAGAGCATTATGGTACCTAAGTCATTGATCGAAAAAGTCGGTTCTTTATATACCCTGCCGGATGTTGCATTGCGCGTCAATGAACTTCTAAGCTCCGATAAAGCCAGCAACGATCAATTGGAAGAAATCATCGTTCACGACCCGGCATTGACGGCCCAATTGTTAAAATTAGTGAATAGCGCCTACTACGGATTTCCGGGGAAGGTCGATACGGTTTCTCGCGCGATTTCGATGATCGGCAGGCAAGAATTACGAAATATAGTTATCGCGACTTCGGTGGCATCGACCTTTCAGGACATTCAGGAAGACTTGGTCGACATGGAGACGTTTTGGTATCACAGCATCACCTGCGGCGTATTGGCCCGACTATTGGCAGAACAATGCAAGAGAAGAGAGCGCGAACGTTTTTTCATCGCCGGTTTATTAAATAGCATCGGCAAGTTGATCTTGTTTAGCCAGTTTCCGGAAAAAGCCGGCGAAGCCTTGAGTTTTAAAGACCAAGGCGAGGATGCGGTCGCCGAAGCCGAGCAACGCATTTTCGGCTTTACCTATGCCGAACTCGGCGCCGAATTATTGAAGGAATGGAAATTACCGAGCAGCATTTGGCAATTAGTCGCCGCCCAAACCGATCCGATGAACGCAACCGATATCCTTCAAGATGCTTGCATTCTGCATGTGGCGGCTAAAATCGCCGCGAGTATCGAGCCTTGCTCGGTAAAAACCTATGACTTCGAAGACTTCAACCCGACCTACCTGCCGGAAGCGTGGGAGGCATTAGGCCTAAGCGACGAATCGATTAAGCCTTTGACGCTGGATGCCTCATTACAGGCATTCGAGATTTTGGGAATTATTAGGCCGGGAGCGACTTTGATTTTTTGATTGTTCAGACCTACTAGTGGTAAGAATGGCCCGTTATCAATTTTTATAAAACCGCCTCAATTAAATCCGCAGCCATTATTGCCTTCTAAAATGCTTGCCGTTACGTCCAACGCATTACCTGTTGCTGGCAGTGGTGAAGTACAAAACTGGTAAAGCTCTTGCTCGGGAACTTTATGTACGGAGTAACAATAGATAAAATTACCGCCACCGTAGCTATAACAAATTGCTCCTCGATCGGTAATTTCCCATGTACCCATTTCTTTAGTCGGATCAACCGGATCGTTCGGCCCTTTCTTATAGTCAAATATCTTTCCGCTTGGTTCATGATATTCCTGCCATTGATCGCCATTAGCCTTTTGAGCGCAAACAGTATTACCACTCAAAAGAGTACTTAAGGCATCGACCGAGAGTATTGTCTCTGTTTCACAATCAGCGGCAACCTCGCCAGCTATACTGGCAGACATGAAAATTCCGAGCATAATCATTTTTTTCATAGTTAAACCCATCCAAAAAGAATAAAGAACATCAGCAGGAAAGCACCTATTTACCAATTTCAGTCGTACCGAGAATTTCGCAAGTTCAAGAAGGTGCGAGACTTTGCTCGTCGAGAAATTCAGCCACATGAAGTTTCTATGGTCATCAAAATTAGCTAAGAAAAAATGGAATTTAGGTGCTGGCGCTAGATCTTAGCTCCCCCCCTCATAACAACACATTACCCATTTATAGCTAAATAATTTCAGATCAAATCAAGAGCTATAAAGTGTAAAAAACACCATAACCTTCAATGAACCTAGATAATATTGTATTTTTCAATTAAATTCTAAGATTTTTTATAATCGATAGCGCTATATACGGGACCAGTCACTTACCTGAAAATTGATCCTTCTGGTGATTTAGGATAAAAGAGCGAGTTGCCCCACCTAATTAATTGTGTTTACCTTGAGCAAATGCATAAAGATAATCGAGATTCGCCCAGCGATTCAATGCTTAAAAAAATCAACAAGGGTTTGATAATTTGTCAGCAATTTTTACAATCAATCAATCTCTTTTTTTCTCTGGAAACACAAGCAATTGTTTTTGATTTTAATTTATTAGCTGGCAATCATTTTGCTTTATAATTTAAAAATCTATTTTTCTCACCTCAACAACAAGGATTATCAGCATGAATCAAGCAACAAACTTATTTAAAGTATTTATTATCGTAGGCGCCATGATCCTTATCTCGCCGGCGCATGCCAGCTTCCAAGACTATTACGATGTCAACAATTGGCAACTTAAGATTACCCCAGGATCCGATGCCTCTATCGCATCCCGTTATACACAACTAGCCAATAGTTGTATGATTTGCGTTTTTGCACGAGGAGTAGAGATTCACAATGGGCTGGGAAACGGAAGAGTTATCAAGGATTGATCTAGGCGATCAACGTTTGAATGCACGCTCCATTAAGCTGCTCAAGCGGTTGTCGGCTAAACCGACGGCCAGTATTCCGGCGGCGTGTGGTGGATGGTCGGAAACTCTAGCGGCCTATCGCTTCTTGGCTCAAGATCAGATCGATTGGCAAGATATTCTGCAGCCCCATATCGACTGCTCGCTGACACGGATGCGGGCGCAGCCGGTCGTTTTATGTCTGCAGGACACCACGGAGTTGGACTTCAATGGTCGTCAAGCACAAGGATTAGGGCCTTTGTCGTATGAAGCCCAACGAGGCCTGTATGTTCATCCGACGTATGCCGTGACGCCGGAGCGCTTGCCCTTAGGGGTACTGGATGCTTGGATGTGGGCGCGCGAAGCGAAAGATGAACAAGGTGAACGTCCCGGTATTTTGGAGAGTTTACGCTGGATCGAAGGCTACGAACGGATAGCCGAACGGGCGGCAGAGTTGCCCGAGACGAGGCTGGTGTATGTTGCTGATCGGGAGGCCGATATCTTGGCCTTGATGCAGCGGGCGCATGCGCTGGGCAATCCCGCAGATTGGCTGCTTCGAGCCAAGCATAACCGCAAATTGAGCGGTGACACGGACAAGCTGTGGGATAAAGTCGCCCAAACCGATGCGCTCGGTGAGCTGGGGTTTTATTTACCGCCGCGCGCCGGACGCAAGGGGAGAAATATCGTCCAACAGGTGCGAACCTTGCGCGTCGAATTACCCGCCGAAGGTGGCGGGACGTTTGAAGTCACGGCGATTTTGGCCAGAGAAATCAATCCCCCCGCGGGTGAAAAACCTTTGGAATGGCGGCTGTTGACGAATCGAACCGCGGTTACGCTGTCCGAAGCCGCAGAACTGGTGGACTGGTATCGTTGCCGCTGGGAAATCGAAATGTTTTTTAACATTCTCAAAAACGGTTGCCAAGTAGAGGCCTTGCAATTATCGACCCTCTCCCGTATCGAACTGGCATTGGCATTATTCATGATCATTGCGTGGCGAATCGGCTACTTGATGCGATTGGGACGAGAATGTCCGGAGATGGACTGCGAAGTCGTGTTTGATCGAGAAGAATGGCAAGCCGCCTGGTTAGTGGCCCGTAAGCCCTTGCCGCCCAAGCCACCCCAACTCAATGAAGCCATTCGACTGATTGCCGGCTTTGGCGGATTCTTGGGACGTAAAGGCGACGGAGAGCCAGGTGCCAAATCGCTTTGGCAGGGATTGCAGCGTGTCATGGACTTCGCCATGGGAATACGTGCGGCTCGGGAGGCTTAGACTTATGTATAAAGGGATGCCTCTATCGACCTTAGCAATGCACCAAACTCAATTACCTTGATCGGAGGCAATAACGTCAATAATTTATCTGGATTCCCTGCAACTATCGACTTTACAATAATCGCGGATGCTACCGGCATGCTCTCATTCGATTGGTCTTATGAAACAAACGACAACTCACCCGCATATGACCCATTATTTTTTCTCCATAATGGCACTGAACATGGCCTGTCGGGAAATACTGGTCCTAAAACCCAAACCGGTTTTTTTGAATTTAGTGTTCAGATTGGCGATGTATTCGGTTTTCGCCAAGCATCTGTGGACAGTCTTTTTGGTTCAGCTCAATCAACAATTAGCAACTTCTCCGCACCGACTCCATTACCTAGCTTACCGATTCCGGAACCTGGTGCATTGGCGATGCTCGGAATCGCTTTAGCAGGTTTCAACTTTTTTCGCCGCCATCGCAATGAGTCGAAATAAATAATGCCCTTATTATCTAAGAAAATAGAAGCGCTTGAGGTTAGACTGCATTTAATCACAGGAAAAACAACACGACCACCCCACCTTCAAAGCTATATAATTGCGTCGGACGCCATGTAGCAAGGCATAGCAGGAAAATAATAGTCTCTGCATTTATGTTACTGAGCGGTTACCGAGAAGCAAATTCACACCTTACTGACCCGCCCCCGGCGTTTGCCTGTCGAAAAACTGCGTTTTTTATGATCAGTAATTACTAGAGTGTAAAACCGCATGATTTTTAGACTTGGACTTAATGCCTTAAATCCAAGCCCAATTGGAATTTTAATTTCGGTTTACATTGCATCGGCTTTCAAATGAGCCTCCGTAGCTCCCGCCATGTCCCCTTGCATTTTCCTAGCCTCGGCGATCAACAGCCAGCAACGTTTTTTTAATGCTTTATCGGAACCTGCCAATAATGCGGACTTTTTAGCCAAGTCCACGGCTTGTTGAGGCTTCGCTTGTTTAAGTCGAACTTCGGCCAATTTGTAAATCAATGTTGCGTTTCTCGGCTCGATTCTTAGCCCCCTCTCCAAAACAGCAGCCGCCGAATCCAGATTACCGGCACCGGCGCTTCGATCCGCATCGGAAATCATCGCAATCGCAATCGGGCTCAATTGAGCAGGTTGCACTTTTTGAGCAGGAGTTGCCCATGCCGGAGGAGCCGACGGCTCTAATGGAGCGGTTTTGACTTCCGGCGGCGCGACAGGCTTTTCTTTGACGATAGGTTTCGGCGGTTGCGGAACCGGTGTTTTATAATACGGTTCAACCGGAGCCGGTGCCTGCTGACCGGTTAAACCGGCACAACCGACCGCCAGCATCGGCAACATGGGTATAAATAACTTGTTCAATCGCATTTAAATACTATTCAATAAAGGTTTAATTGCCCGACAATACAAAATTGACCGGAAATTAAATTAAAGCTAAACGGCTGAAATTGATCTCACCCATACAAAATATTTCCGCATATTTATCTCGTTCCCAAGTTCTAACCTGGGAACGCATACCCTCAAGCTCTGCTTGGTAACTATTCAGTCCCCCATCAATTATCGTTCCCATGCTCTGCGTGGGAATGTCTGAGTACTGCTCCAGTGCTAAGAGACGCTAGAGCGTCTTAGTATTCATTCCCACGCCGGAGCGTGGGAACGATAGGGGGTGTGAATAATTACTCTGCTTGAGGTCACCCGGCAAGCGGAGCTTGAGGGTAGTCGCTCCCAAGCTGGAGCTTGGGAACGAGAAAAAATTCGCATCAATTGATGCCATCCGTTGCAGTATATTCGAAACACCTTCAGAACACGAATTCTAATCGAGCATCAACTGTATAGGCGCCTTTCGGGAACAGAAACCCAATCGAGCCTGTTAAACCATTAAACTCAAAGCAATCGAGTGAATAGCGCAATCATCAATGACTACAAAAAACATAAACCAGCTTTCTTCCCTGACTCAACGGATCAAACAATGGGGTCTGGAATTGGGTTTTCAACAAGTCGGCATCGCCGATACCGATTTAGCCGAAGCAGAGGCCCATCTCAATCATTGGTTGGACAAGGGTTTTCACGGCGAAATGGATTATATGCGGCGGCACGGACTCAAGCGCAGCCGCCCCGCTGTTTTGCAACCGGGAACGCGTAGCGTGATTTCGGTGCGCATGGATTATCTACCCGAATCGCCGGCAGCGATGAATCGAAACCTTGAAAAACCTTTGGCTGCGTATATTTCAAGATATGCCTTGGGTCGGGATTATCACAAATTATTGAGGCAGCGTCTTCAAAAACTGGCCGACCGGATTGCAAACGAAATCGGCGACTTCGGCTACCGGGTGTTCGTAGACAGTGCGCCGGTTCTCGAAAAAGCCTTGGCCGAGAAAGCCGGACTGGGCTGGATAGGCAAGCATTCCAATGTCATCAATCGTAAGGCCGGCTCTTGGTTCTTTCTCGGCGAGATTTATACCGATTTAGCGCTGCCGCCCGATACAAAAGCCGGCAATCATTGCGGAAGCTGTATGGCCTGTCTCGACGTCTGCCCGACACGGGCGATCGTTGCGCCCTATCAAGTCGATGCGCGCTTGTGCGTGTCATACTTGACGATCGAATTGCACGGCACGATTCCGGAACAGTTAAGGCCGTTGATCGGCAACCGAATTTACGGTTGCGACGACTGTCAGATCGTTTGCCCGTGGAACCGCTTCGCCCGCTTGACCGGCGAAAAAGACTTCAATCCCAGGCAACAACTCGACAGCCGACAATTGCTCGAAGTTTTCGCATGGGACGAAACGACTTTTCTGAAATATACCGAAGGTTCGGCGATACGAAGAATCGGTCACGAGCGCTGGCTAAGAAATATTGCGGTCGCGCTCGGTAACGCCCCTTATTCGGAATCGATCGTTTCAGCCCTGAAAGCCAAGCTCGAATATCCGTCCGACTTAATCAAGGAACATGTTTTATGGGCTATCGCTCTGCAGATCGAAAAAGCGAAAAAAAAGTCGGAAGTCATTTCTAATGACGCCCCCGGATTCGAATCGTAATGCTTCTATGAAACAAAACAGATTGTCTAAATCGAAGCCTTATAAGAACTAAACGAATGTAAGTATTCAGACCCTGACGTATCCCCACAAAACGCTCGTTCCCATGCTCTGCGCTTGCCGTTATACACAAGTATAAATATATTTATTGTGCAAAAAGCAGCGACCGAGCGCTAGGTTGCCGTGTCGTCCGAAAAGGCTATTGGTGTATGAGCGTTAGCGGCTTCGATAGTCGCGACGAAGGCGTCGCTCCCACAGCGGGCGGCGGATGCTCTGTGGGAGCGATCCCCTGATCGTCTCTCACCTAGCGTTAGGTTAGGGAAGGCCAGGAGTGTTAAGTGACAATAAAGGGTATCGAGGCCACATTGGCTAAGATGGCAAAAGGATAATTTATGACTTATGTATAACGATGAGTGCTCTGCGTGGGAATGCCGCTTTAGACGCTCTGCGTCGACTGCAGCGGGCAATCGGATTAAGAAACTGTAGAGAACGTATCGTTACTCTTGTCGTGATTATCGACCTCTGGGGACGCAGAGCGTAGGAACGATGAAAAAAATCAATATATCTATCAGTTTTCAGCCATAGAAAATTGTTTTATTTGGATATTTTGTGGTGATACATTAGGGATTGAGGAGGGGGGTATTTTAAAAAATCCCCCCTAGCCCCTCTTTTTCAAAGAGGGGGACTGAATACTTACAAACGAATCGATTTTTTCCTTAGAATAATTACAAAATCGAATTAGCTGATAACCCATTCAAGACCGTATTTTTTATCGTAGTAATAGACGATCGCCAAAATGGCCAGTTGAACAAAAAACAACAGCCAGAAATACACCATGAAGAGCATAATCTTGATCGGTTTTTCTTCCGATTTTTTTTGTGCGGACAACAACCAGCCTCCGACGAGGGAAACAATCAAAATCAAACCGCCAACCAGCGCTATATTCATTTTCGAGCTCTACGCAACATCAATCTTTCGGCGGAGGTGGCGCCAAAACTTCGCGCGAACCGTTAGATTCCGCCGGACTCACGACACCTGCCGCCTCCATATCCTCAATCATGCGGGCCGCACGGTTATAGCCGACCTTAAAACGGCGCTGCACACTGGATATCGACGCCTTCCGCGTTTCGGTAACAAACTGAACCGCCTCGTCGTAAAGCGCATCGGTTTCACTATCGGTATCGGAAAGCCCGCCGAACCCATCGCTATTATCGCTTCGCTCTTGCGTAATTTCGTCCAAATAATCGGCAGGCCCCGTTTCTTTTAGAAACTCGACGATACGATGCACCTCGTGATCGTCGACGAACGCACCGTGCGCACGAATGGGAATACTGGTTCCTGAGGGCAAAAATAACATATCACCATTACCCAATAGCGTTTCCGCCCCGCCCTGATCCAAAATGGTCCGGGAATCGATGCGCGAAGACACCTGAAACGATATCCGAGTCGGTACATTGGCCTTGATTAAACCGGTCAAGACATCGACCGACGGGCGCTGAGTCGCCAGAATCAAATGAATGCCGGCCGCTCGTGCTTTTTGCGCCAATCTTGCGATCAACTCCTCGACTTTTTTGCCGACGATCATCATCATATCGGCCAATTCATCGATTACAATCACGATACTCGGCAAAGTCGTCAAAACCGGAAATTCCTCGCCCTCTTCGAGCGGTCTCTCCAACACAAAAAACGGGTCGCGTATGCTTTCGCCTTTCGCATCGGCATCGTTGATCAATTGATTGAAACCGGCCAGATTTCTGACCCCCATCTTGGACATCAACTTGTAACGGCGCTCCATTTCGGCAACGGCCCAACGCAGGGCATTACTGGCCTCTTTCATATCGGTCACGACCGGCGTCAATAAATGCGGAATGCCTTCATAAACCGACAATTCCAACATTTTCGGATCGATCATGATCATTCGAACCTCTTTCGGCGTGGCTCGGTATAGCAAACTCAAAATCATCGTATTGATCGCAACCGACTTACCGGAACCGGTCGTACCAGCCACCAAAGCATGCGGCATCTTGCCTAGGTCGGCGACGACCGGCGCACCGGAAATATCCTTGCCCATCGCCAAGGTCAGCGGCGATTTAGCTTTTTCGAAACCTTGCGAAGCCAATAGCTCACGAAGCGTAACCATTTCGCGTTCTTGATTCGGGATCTCCAGACCGATATAAGGCTTGCCGGGAATGACTTCGACGATACGAACGCTGGTTACCGATAACGCGCGCGCGAGATCTTTCGACAAACTACTGACTCGACTGACTTTAACGCCGGCCGCCGGTTGCAATTCGAAACGAGTGATTACCGGGCCGGGATGGACACCAACCACTTCTGCAACGACATTGAAATCCTGAAGTATTTCCTCGACCAAACGGGACATATCCTGCAATTCGCTTGGCGAATAACCTTTGACTCGAATATTACGTTCGTCGAGCAACGATAAAGGCGGCAATTCGCCTTCTGAAACCTTACTAAAATCGATTTTCTTTGGCTTGGTTTTACTTGGTGGAGCAAACGATTCTTCTTGCAAATCCACTACTGGAGCGACTTTGGTTTTTTTCAGAGGTTTTCCTTTCGATTTTTCACGAGGTTTGACCGAAACCGGAGACTCCACCACCCGTCTTTCATATTGATTTTGTAGCACCCCGAACAGCCCTTGGCCTAGCCAACGACAAAATAGCAAGGTGTATTTACCCACGCCATCCATCAATTTAAACCAAGACAAGCCCGTAAACAGCGTCACACCGGCCAATAGAATTGCCAATAACATTAAGGTCGCACCGGTATCTCCCAAGGCCAACACAAAGACATCCCCGGTTTCCTGGCCTAAAATGCCGCCGGTCGAACCGGGCAAATCGATGTGAATTCTCAGAAAATGCAGATAGATCAATGAGGTTCCTGCCATCAAGGTAGCGATAAACCCTAACCAACTAACCGCAATGCTCAGTTTAGCGGTTTCCCGGCTTTTTCCGACATACATCAAATAGGCTTGGCGAATTATCATGATCGGAAATAAATACGCCATCAATCCGAAAACACTGAGCGTAAAATCGGCCAGCCAGGCACCAACCATGCCGCCGGCGTTATTGATGCCTTGCCCGGTGCCGCTATGGGTCCAGCCGGCATCTTCATTGCTAAAAGTGACGAGTGAAATTAAAAAGAACAATGCACAGGCCGCCAAACCTAATAAGGCAACCTCTCGCAAACCTCGAAATGTTTTTTCTTCAATCACTGCAGACATAAACAAGTTCTTTTGATTTATTTGATAAAACATCATTATAGATGATTAATTGAATATATAACATGAATTAGCCTAAGACCGGAAAAAATAGGTGATCGCTAACCGTAACGCAAATACGTCGATGCGAAATCTGCCGAAAACAGAATTTCAAATTTCGGTGAAGATCCGGGAAGGGAAAGAATATACCTTTCGTACTTCAAATTTCGGCAGTGCCTGAGGAGGTGTCGGGGTGCTCGGCTAAGGCTTTGCCAGCATGGAGCTGGCATAGAGCCTACAGGGACGTATTCACCCAGCACCTAAATTCCATAGCCTTTTGGCTATGCTAGCTATCTTCCATAATTTAGGTGCTGGGTTCACGGCGTCCTTTGACGGGCACCCCGGCGCCAAATTTTGATCTACGAGGGGCATACTTACACTTACCCTTCACGACTTACCGCTAACCGCTCACTGCTAACCCCACACACAGCCATCAAATTTCAACGACCTTATTCACATCAAAACCGTCAACCGTTTTACGCCCCATATAACCTCTTGGATTGCAAAGAATTCGAGCGCCGGCGATACGATAGTCGCTTATGCTGTGCACATGACCATGAAACCAGGCCGCTACCTCGTACTCATGTAAAAAGGCTTTTAAATCATTACAATAAGCAAATTTCTTCAATGCATAAGGCGAATCGTTCCAACTCCATGAAGTAGGCGCATGATGTGTCACTACTACGGTTTTGCCGTCGAATGGTCGTCGCAATTCGGCTTCAAGCCATTGCTTCGAGCGCTGATGTAATTTATAAAAGCTTTCAATATCGAAAGCATGACCGTTATAGGTAATTTTTCTAAAATCATTCAAGGTTTTCCCTAACGCCTCGGAAGTCTCTACTCCGTCTATCATTAAATCAGTCCATAGCGTGCATCCCAAAAACCTGACATCCTGATAAACGAAGAGGTTATTTTCCAAAAAATGAACTCGGCTGCCGGCGCATTCCATTCGTAACATTTTCAGCACCTCATGATACTCTCCGGTATAAAATTCGTGATTGCCGGCCACATAAATGACCGGTTTATTAAAGGTTTTCAGCCAATCCACGCCTTGTCTATTTACACCAATATCGCCGGCGGCAATGATGATGTCGGCGTCATTGCTCGGTGTTTGCAAATTGCCGAATTCCAAATGAACATCAGAAAAATAATTAATCTTCACGATTTAACTCTTTAGAATTGTCCGTATAGAGTATAATTGCGGCCATTCTTTCAGATAATGTCAACCATTTCCATAAAGATTTAAGTCTATGTCAATCAGCCCAAGAAAAATTACCCATCAAGTTCAAATCGGCGACATCAAAGTGGGCGGCGGCGCGCCAATCGTCGTGCAATCAATGACCAATACCGATACCGCCGATATCAAAGCAACAGTCAACCAAATCATGGAATTGTCGAAGGCCGGATCGGAAATCGTTCGGATTACCGTCAACTCCGAAGACGCGGCTAAAGCCGTTCCTGAAATCCGCAACCAACTCAATCAAAAAGGTTTTACCGTTCCTATCGTCGGCGATTTTCATTTTAACGGGCATAAATTACTCGAAAAACACCCTGCCTGCGCCGAAGCCTTGGATAAATATCGGATCAATCCCGGAAATGTCGGACGCGGTAAAAACCGCGACCCGCAATTTCAACAAATGATCGAGTTCGCTTGCCGCTACGACAAGCCCGTTCGAATCGGCGTTAACGGGGGCAGTCTAGATCAAGCGGTTTTAACGCGCCTTTTGGATGAAAACAGACAAAAAGAAAATCCGGACGAACTACCTGCCGTTACTCGAGAAGCGATCATCGTTTCGGCACTCGAAAGCGCGGCCCGCGCGGAAGAGATAGGCCTACCCGCCAACAAAATTTTATTGTCTTGTAAAATCAGCAATGTTCAAGAATTGATCAGCATTTATCAAGATCTGAGTAAACGCTGCGATTACGCGTTGCACCTCGGCCTAACCGAAGCCGGCATGGGCTCGAAAGGCATCGTGGCATCTTCGGCCGCGCTATCCGTGCTTATGCAACAGGGTATCGGCGACACGATTCGCATCTCGCTAACGCCTGAACCCGGAACCGCCAGAACGCAAGAAGTCGTCGTCGCTCAGGAAATTCTGCAAACCATGGGTTTTCGTTCTTTTACACCCATGGTTATCGCCTGCCCCGGCTGCGGTCGCACAACCAGTGACTATTTCCAAAAATTGGCGATGGAAATTCAAAATTATCTACGCGTCAGCATGCCGTCTTGGCGCACTAAATATCCCGGCGTCGAAGAAATGGAAGTCGCGGTCATGGGCTGCGTCGTCAACGGCCCCGGAGAAAGCAAGAATGCCAATATCGGCATCAGCTTGCCCGGCACCGGCGAAACTCCGGTCGCTCCGGTTTATGAAGACGGTGTCAAAACAGTCACCTTGAAAGGCGATCATATAGCCGAAGAGTTTCAAGCGCTGGTCGAACGCTATATTGAAACGCACTATGGAGATTCGGCTCGTTAGTTGGCAACCATAAGCCCCGGTTTTGATGCCGGGGCTTTATTATTGGATCAGACACAATGACTTCAGAATTTGTTGAACTGCCAAAATTAGGCTGGAGAGAATGGCTGGCCTTGCCGAATTTGAATATTCCCCGGATAAAAGCCAAAATCGATACCGGCGCTCGCACTTCGGCATTACACGCCTTTTATATCGATCCCTATAAAAAAGGCAAGGACCATTGGATCATGTTCAACATTCACCCCGACCAACATCGCATCGATACGGTCATCGAATGCCATGCCCAAGTTAAAGACCTGCGCATGGTTACCGACTCCGGCGGACACACAAGTCGCCGTTATGTGATTGAAACCGAACTTCTTCTTGGCACTTCACTGATCACAGCAGAACTGACTCTAACCAATCGCGACAACATGAAATTCCGTATGCTGCTAGGTAGAACCGCGATGCGCGGTCAATTTATTATTGACCCGGGAGCATCCTATCTCCAAGGCAAACCGGATCGAACGATGTTCGAAATGACCCAAAACTCGACGCCTGAGCAACGTACTTGAGATATTGACCATAGCTTTGCCGGTTTAGCAGTCAATAACAATAAGTCTTATTTCGCTAATTCTATTCACTATTCACTATTCACTATTCACTATTCACTATTCACTATTCACTATTCACTGCTAACTGCTAACTGCTAACTGCTAACTGCTAACTGCTAACTGCTAACTGCTAACTGCTAACAAAAAAGTCTAAGCAATTATTTATCGTCAGAACTAAAACGCATGCCTACACTGTATTACTCACACCCAGCCTTTTTAGAGCATGATACCGGCCCCGGCCATCCTGAATGCGCCGCTAGGCTGCTGGCAATCGACGAAGCCTTAAACGCGCCGAATTTTAAGCGCTTGATCCGGGTGCAACCTAAATGGCGTGATGATCTTCAAGAAAAAGTTGCGTTAATTCATAGTCCAGCTATGATCGACGGCATTCTCAACAGCATTCCCAGCCAGGGCTTGCATGCGCTCGATCACGACACCATCCTCTCTCCCGGCTCCGGGACCGCCGCCTTACTCGCGGTCGCTGCCGTTTGCGATGCAGTGGATAAACTCTGCACACATCAGGCGACTTCCGCTTTTTGCGCGGTTCGCCCGCCCGGACATCATGCCGAACCCGATCGACCGATGGGCTTTTGCCTATTCAATAATATTGCCATCGCGGCAGAATATGCACGGTTGCATTATTCCGTCGGCAAGATTGCGATCATCGATTTCGACGTGCATCACGGCAATGGAACACAAGCTGCGTTTTACAAACAACCTCAGATACTCTACGCTTCGTCTCATGAAATGCCCCATTATCCCGGCACGGGGCACCCCAAGGAAACCGGCGTCGGCAACATCGTAAATGTGCCGCTGCATCCCGGGGCTTCCAGCACCGAATTCAGACAGCTGTACAGGTCGATTATTTTACCGGCGGTTCAACATTTCAAGCCCGATTTGATATTGATATCCGCCGGGTTCGACGCTCACCAAAACGACCCGTTAGCCGGCATTCGGCTAACTACGGAAGACTACCAGTGGGTCACCGAACATATAAAAGCCATTGCCGAAGAAAGCGCTAAGGGCCGGGTTTTATCCGTATTGGAGGGCGGCTATCATATTAAAGCCTTGGCCGCGAGCGTTGCCGCCCATGTTAAATCCCTCATGAACCCTGTTAGAAACGCTTTTTAAATTTTTGCAATTTACCGTATCCTAAAGGTACTTAGGATTTGGTCGAAAATAACTTCCCTATTTTAGGGAGGGTTCGGTTGCTCGATTGGCAGGTGTCGGCGGCAGGGAAAGCCGCCGTCAAGCCTACACGGACGTATTCACGGCGTCCTGTCAAGCGAGTTACCGAGCCCTCAACAAAGCTCATAGTTCCAGGAAGTTATTTATCACGAAATCCTTAAGACTTTCCCATCAGCTCAAATACGGATCCACCATGACTGAACAATATATTTACTCGTTCCAAAAAGGCGACGGCAAAAACAAAATGCTGCTAGGCGGCAAAGGCGCGAATCTTTGCGAAATGACGCAAATCGGACTCAATGTTCCTCCAGGATTTGTCATAACAACGACCGCCTGCCTAGATTATATAAATAACCAGCGCTTACCCGACGGCTTAATGGATGAAGTCAAAGCCCACATTACCGAAGTCGAAACGCAAACCGAAAAACAATTCGGCGGCCGCGACAACCCGTTACTAGTCTCGGTACGTTCAGGCTCGGCGATATCGATGCCGGGCATGATGGATACGATTTTGAACCTTGGCCTCAACAAACAAACCCTAGCCGGCTTGATCGATCAAACCGGCGACCCGCGTTTTGCCTATGACGCGTATCGGCGCTTCATTCAACTGTTCGGCAAGGTCGCTTTGGGTATTGACGACGAAAAATTCGACCAGCATTTTGATGCCATCAAGAAACAAGCCGGCATTAAAGCCGATGTCGGTCTCGACTCCGAACATTTACGCCAAATCAGCGAACTGTTCCTGCAAGTGGTTCACGAAGAAACCGGCAAACCCTTTCCTGAAGACGTCTATGAACAACTGGAACTATCGATAAAAGCGGTTTTTAATTCATGGATGGGTAAACGCGCGGTCGATTACCGCCGGGAATTCCATATCACGCCGAAAATGGCCAACGGCACCGCAGTCAATGTCGTGACGATGGTATTCGGCAACATGGGCAACGACTGCGCGACCGGGGTCGGCTTTACACGCAATCCGGGAACCGGCGCCAATGAGATGTACGGCGAATATTTGGTCAATGCGCAAGGCGAAGATGTCGTTGCCGGAATTCGCACTCCGAAACCGGTGCACGAACTCGCTAATGAAATGCCCGATCTTTACCGACAACTGGTCGAATTACGCAATAAACTCGAAACCCATTACAAAGAAGTTCAGGATTACGAATATACGATCGAGCGAGGCATACTCTATTGCCTGCAAACGCGCAACGGTAAAATGAATGCGGCCGCGATGGTCAGAACGTCGGTCGAAATGGTTGCCGAAGGCCTGATCGACAAAAAACGAGCCTTATTGCGGATCAACCCGGAATTGCTTGAACAACTCTTGCATCCGCAACTCGACCCTAATTCAAAAGCCGAAGCCGTTGCACAAGGCTTACCGGCCTCGCCGGGCGCGGCCTGCGGCAAATGCGTATTCGAAGCCGACACGGCCGAACAATTAGGTCGTGCGGGCGAAGCTGTCATTTTACTGAGAGAAGAAACCAAGCCCGAGGATATTCACGGATTTTTTGCCGCGCAAGGCATTCTGACCAGTCGCGGCGGGAAAACTTCGCATGCCGCCGTTGTGGCCAGAGGCATGGGCAAGGCCTGCGTAGCCGGCGCCGAGGACATCAAAATCGATGTCCGCTCGCGTCAAGCCGTCATAGGCGAATTGCATATCCGTGAAGGCGATATGATCACAATCGACGGCAGTACCGGTTTGATCTTTTTAGGCCGAATCCCCACGATCGAACCCTCTTTTTCGGAAGAATTGAAAACCCTGTTATCTTGGGCCGATGAAGTTGCCGAATTGGAAGTGCATGCCAATGTCGATACGCCGGAACGCGCCCGCTTGGCTGCAAGTTATGGAGCTACCGGAATCGGTTTATGCCGCACCGAACGCATGTTTAACGCCTCCGACCGTCTGCCGCTCGTCATCGATATGATTCTTGCCGGCAACAAGGAAGCACGCCAAGAAGCTTTAGCCAAATTATTCCCGATTCAACGCGACGATTTCCAAGAACTATTTGAGGCCATGTCGCCTTACCCGGTCACGGTTCGCTTGTTGGACCCGCCAATGCATGAGTTCCTGCCCGGCGAACATCAACTGGAAGATGAAATCCGGGCCTTGAATCAATATAAAATCATGATTCAAGGCCAACAAGTAACGCTCGACACCTTGGGTTCTCATGCCTTATTGCCGTCGCCGTTCAATCATCTGAACGAAGAGGTCATCAACAAAGCGATCGCTAAAAAGGAATTAATGCTGAGTAAGGTCAAAGAACTCTACGAAGTAAACCCGATGCTCGGCCATCGAGGCGTCAGACTAGGCATGTCTTACCCTGAGATCTACCAAATGCAGATCCGATCGATTCTTGAAGCGGCAGCGCTATGTATTAAGCAACGCAAACCGATTTTGCCCGAAATCATGGTGCCTCAAGTCATTACCGTTCAGGAATTGATAAAAGTTAAGGCTTACGTCGATCAAATTCAAAAAGAGGTCGAAAAACAGTATGGCATAGACTTGGAATTTAAATTCGGCACAATGGTCGAAACCGTCAGGGCTTGTACGCGCGCGGCAAAACTGGCCGATGTCGCCGAATTTTTCTCGTTCGGTACCAACGACCTGACGCAGGCAACTTTTTCGTTTTCCAGAGAAGACGCCGAAAACAAATTCTTGCCCTTATACAATGAATCCGGGTTACTAGCGGATAACCCGTTTGAAGTGCTCGACGCTAAGGGTGTCGGTCAATTGATGAAAATGACAGTTGAATTGGGACGACAAACCCGGCCCGATATCAAAGTGGGTATTTGCGGCGAACAAGGCGGACATCCGGAATCGATCCGCTTTTGCCATCATATCAAACTGGATTATGTCTCATGTTCGGCACCTAGAATTCCTATCGCAAGACTCGCTGCGGCTCATGCCAAGTTGCTTGAAAACGAATACAGCATAGAATTCTAATTGAGGCCCCAATCTTCGGCGATTAGGTACTTCGAAGTCAAATAGGGTACGCGGCGCGTACCCTACGGCACTAAAACAGTTGAACGCCTTTCAGTCAGACGTGAGTAAAAACTGACTCTCAACCGATCAACTCGATCAATCGGTCGGTCGACGTTTGCCAACTGAAATTTTCCAGCACGAACCGCCGATTGCCTTCCGACCGCTTGCCTCCTTTACCTTGGGAAAGCGCCTCACAAACTCTATCGGCGAACGACTGCGCATCGTCGATTATCGCGACATTCAAACTGTCATCGACCGGAATGCCTTCAATCGCCATCGATGTCGCAATGACGGGTTTAGCCATGGCCATTGCTTCCAGCACTTTATTTTGAATGCCTCTCGCAATACGCAAAGGTGTAACGACCAAATCGGCATGCGCGATAAAGGGGCGAACATCGTCCACACTACCGGTCACGACCACACCTTCTATTTGGGCGAGCGACAACACGTCCTTGGTCGGCTTAGAACCGACGATATAAAATTCGGTATCGGGGTGTTTTTTCCGAATGGCCGGAAATACTTTTTCGGCAAACCATTTAACAGCATCGACATTGGCCCAATAATCCATAGCGCCGGTAAAGGCCAATACCTGGCTTTCCGGGCGATACGGCGAGTCGAATGGATGATTCGGCGAAAAATAATCGGTATCGACGCCGTTATTGACCGAACCGATTCTATCCTGGAATTCAGGCGCTAATGTTTTAAATAAACCAGCTTCTTGTTCGGAAACAAAAAAACCGGCTTTGGCTTGAGAGATCAATTGCTTCTCAAATTCGAGCAATCGTTCGGACTCGCGACGATAGATCCAGCTTTCCGGCCAAGTCATTTTCTCGGAGTATTGCCTCCATTTATCCGAATCGACGTCGACATAATCGGCAATCAGCGTCAAATCTTCTCGATTAAGGACATATTGCCCCATGACCGAAGAAAAAATCAGCACTTTGCGAATCTGATGTCGCTCGATGACGTCATTCACCCATTGCTGGAGCTTAGGATTCATGTAATAAGGCAGACTTAGAGCCTTGCCGGTCAATAACCCGGTAAGGCTTTTGATTTTGGATTGCAACGGATCTAGCGATTCGAAGCAGGATTCTTGACAGTAACTTTTGACCGTGTCGGCATACTGCCGATCATTGGGATCATCGATGAAGCTAGCCAAGAAGATTTGATACTGCTGCGATAATGCCTTTAGAAAATGAAACGAGCGGATTTTATCGCCTTTATTCGGCGGATAGGGAATACGATGAACCAAAAATAATAAATTTTTCCTCATGCATCACCCCAAATCTTTCGATAGCCAAGGTCCGACGAACCGGCTGACCGGCAGAGGTAAACGTTTCCAGGCCTCGATAAACAATCGATATTTCGGATTCAACGGATTGATATCGGGCAAGCGATCGGCCTTGACTAAATGATACTCGTAAAATAACGGCTCGGGTTCAAAGCCCCAATGTTTTTTAAAGCGGTAGGAACCCGTGCCGATTTTACTGCGCCCGTAATCGAATATCTTAACGCCTTTTTCGACAGCCCGTCGCATCACTTCCCAATACATGAAGTCGTTACCTTGCACCGATCTAGCTTGATCGATACCGCCGCCGTAATAAGGCAGTATTTCATCCTTGAAATAAAAACTCATGACACTGGCAATCAGTTGACCGTCCTTTTCGACCGTCAATATCTCACATTGATCCTTAAATATATCCTGCAAAATTTGGAAATATTTTTTGGAAAACACCGGAGTACCGAGGTTTCTGACGCTTTCCGAATACGCTTGATAAAAACGTTCGATGTCTTGATCGATAACGCTCACCAAACCGGCATTGATACCTTTACGGATCATCGCTCTTTGTTTGCGCGGAATCGCCAGCATGTTCTTTTCGGGGTCGGGGTCGAGTGTTTTGCGAAACGTCACATAGAGTTCTTTGTAGGGACGATCCGGCGATCGTTGAACCCGATTACGCATTTCCAGATAATCGACATTTAATTCCTCGGCCAAACGACAGGCTCCTTGATCGAGCATTGCATAACTTTCTTCGTCCTCGGCGACTATACCGCCATAAACGCAGAAGGATAACGAACACAAGGCATGCCCGAACAGCGGGCTTTTTATACGGGCCAACGGCAATATACCTGTAACTTTGCCGTTTTTTTCAATGTAATAGAAATAAGTTTCATGGCCGAAGGCGCGTTCTATGACGTCTTTCCAGCCGGACAGATGAAAAAAAGTGGCGTCCGCTTGCTGCTCTACGAAGGCATCCCATTTTTTATAGTTGTCAGAGTCCAGTAATTTGAGCATTGTTTGATGAAGTAAAGGAATAAGAGCGGCTCATCGGCCTTTATCGATATTGAGAAAAACATTCTCCATCGTATCCCAGGAAAAATCGTGGAGCAGATTGACGATGCGCCCTTCCATTTTATCGAGATTCAAATAATGCCGGAATTTCGATTTGAAACTCACGCTTTTCTGTCTAGGTTGTTCGGGGTCGATTTCCCAAGGATGGCAATAAAAAATTCCGGCCTGATGTTCTTTTTGATTAATGACGTTAAAGGCCCATTTGGATAAAAAATAAGGATAAAACCTGAAAAAACCGCCGCCGCCGCACGGCCAATTCTTACCGGCTAATGGCAGCGTGGTAATCGGAATTTCCTTGAAGTTTTTTTCCGCAATCGGTTCGTAGATAAAGCGCGGCGCTTCCGGCATGCCGTATAAATCATGCTTGACCGGATAGACGCTGGAACTGTATCGGAATCCCGCTTCAGCGAGAATATTGTGCGCCCAAGGATTACTCGCGCCGATCGAATAACTCGGCGCCCGATAACCGATCACTTCTCCACCGCCGATATCTTCGAGCATTGCTTTGGTTTTGACGATATCGCTACGAAATTGCTCGGGCTCGAGCTCGGTGACTCGAATATGATCATAACCATGACATGCCAGCTCATGACCTTCCTTGACGATTCTTTGTATCAATGCCGGATACCGTTCGGCAATCCAACCGAGAGTAAAAAAAGTCGCTTTGATGTTGTGTTTTTCGAATAAATCCAAGAAACGATGCGTATTGTAATCCGCCCGTTGCGGCAATGTTTCCCAGTCGGATTTGGCAATTGTTTTCTCAAACGCGGAGACTTGAAAATAATCTTCCACATCGACGGTCATCGCATTCGTTATACTGTTTTTATTCATTAAAGACCTAATTGCTGTAAAACAAACTCTGCATGTATCGTTAAAATTAGAAAAAAGCCATCAAATTAAATGTAATGCGATTTTCGTCAAAACTATTGACGTTAGTGTTTGAACTTTGATTGATATAACGATATTCAATATTACCGTTCAATTGCCTCAAGATGCTTCTTTGCACTCGAAACGCCACGTCGAAGCGGTTGTCCGTTGAAAAGTCGGTGTCGGTAACTTGGTAACCGGAACTTAAAAAGGTATTGGTTCTGGGCATAAATCGCCACATCCAAGTTCCTCTGATACCATAAACCTCGTCCTTGACTTGACTCTCTTGAAAAGTTCTTCTTTCGGTGAAAACATTCCCGCCGAGTATGCTTTTACCGGTACGGTAGGAATACGAGAGCTGCCCTCTTCTTCTGACAAAAACATCGTCAATCAAAGTCGGCAAGGCGATATTAAAAAGTATCGGATTACCATCTGCATCATTGATAGGCTCACCGAATTCATCTTCAAACGGAATGATTTGTTCTTCGAACAACACCTGCTGAACTGTGGTGGTGTCCTCGTTATAAGTTAGATTAACTACTGATTGAGGCGTAAAATAACGAAGATTGGTTTGCCAAACATTGCCGGTATTGGTGCCGACATCGTTGTTACGATAGGTCGTCGTCCATTGCAGGCGCTGGAACGGCGAAATAAAAACAGTCACATAAGAATTGTTGCCGTAACCCGCCGATACGCTGAATCGCTGGCTTGGTCTCCATTGTCCGCCGAAATTATAATAAAAGCCGTTTCGGCTGAACCCGGTAGTCGACCGAAAATCGTTGTTTGCATACCCGCCTTGCGCGATCAAGCTAAATTTTCTATTCAGGATATAGCGCAGTGACGCATTGGAATCTTGAAAGCGTATTTCTTCGCCGCTACTGTTTCGGTTGATTCTATTATTGAAATTCAAACGCCAACCCACTTTCGAAAAATACCTGCCGCTATTCAGCATGACGTTTTGCGAAAAACTATCGGTATCCGACAAAGGGCCTTCGCTGGAACTTACCCTATCGTAACTCGCTCGAGCCATACCGTTAGCATAGCTTCCAAACCTTGGGGTCCATGTCGGAGCGATTCCAAATGTAGAAATCGTTGAAGTATTGCTTCGATCCCCGGTAAAGTTATCGCTAACGATCCGCGTGTTGGAAATATTTTGCTGACTAATAGAGCTACGAGACTGAACGAAAAACCGCCCCGGTGAAACGATGTAGTTGCTGTTATATTGTAATTGATGATTCAAATCGATGTTGGAGTCGCCGCCGGCATTATAAATACTTTGCAACCGATAATTCAGATTTAAATTATAACGGCCCGATTGACCGTTAACAAAAAAACCGGGCGTAATCGCGGTTACCCAAGCGCTTTCTTCCTCGCCTTTCGGCGCGAGTCTAATATTGTCCGAGTAAACTTCTTGTAAAAAAATACTGGGCCTGAACCTAAGATTTAAAGCCCAGGCATCAGTAGAACAACCCCATACCAAGTAACCGCTGAACGAAGCGACAATGAACCGCCTTAATTTAAGGTGTTTCATAAAAAATTAATATTGTCCGTATCCGTAGTAGTTCATATCCAGGCTTCTTTGCGTTTTGTTCAACAATGCAAGAACCACATCGCAGGACTCCAATTTTTTGACCGCTTCCATCACAATATTTTGAGCCGTTTTTTCGGCTTCGATGACCAAAATAACCTGACCGACCATGCTGGATAAAACTTCCGCTTGTGTGGCCGCCAACAACGGCGGCGAATCGAAAATCACGATCCGGTCGGCATAACGCTCACTCAACTCTCTGGAAAGGTTAATCATTTTGTTACTTGCGAGTAATTCGGTCGAGAATTGATGTGCCTTTCCAGCCGGAACGATACGAAGGCCGGCGATTTCAGTTTGCAAAATAATATCCGAAAAATCAATCTTGTTACCTTCCAAATATTCAATGAGCCCGGGCGTTCTTTTGATACCCAACACCCTGGAAACCGATGGTTTTGCGACATCCGCGTCGATTAGCAACACTTGCTTATCGCGCTCGGCCGCAATGCTGATGGCTAAGTTAATAGCGGAAAAGGTTTTTCCTTCTCCTGGAACACTACTTGTCACCAAAATAAGATTAGATCGCTCGATGCCTTTTTCAATGCCGCCTAGGGCATTGGACATGATAGGCCGCTTAATGCTTCTAAATTCTTCGGCAATCTTCATGTGCCCAACGGACGGATCGATAAAACCGTGTTCGTGTAGAAACTCCCAATTAAACCGTTCGATGTTTTTTTCGCCAGCGTTTGAGGAGTGGGCTTTGGCATTGGCGTTATTATCGTCAGATAAGAAAAAAGCATCTAATGCATCATTGGTGTGCGTCATTTCTGTTTGACTGTCAACAACGGAGCTGGACCTTTTCGCAGGACCGAGACTCTCGGCTAAGCTAGCTTTTTCTAAAGCCTTTTCAATACTCATTCATTACTCCAAAACTTCATCATTCCGTGGCCTGTCAGATATCCTGGGATCGATATAATCATACTTTTTCCATTAATATATACTCATCATAGATGAAAATTCGGCCTCGGGGCGCCCGTTAAAGGACGCCGTGAACCCAGCACCTAAATTATGGAAGATAGCTAGCATAGCCAAAAGGCTATGGAATTTAGGTGCTGGGTGAATACGTCCACGTAGGCTCTATACCAGCTCCATGCTGGCAAAGCCTTTATCGCGCACCCCGAGGCCTCCTCCGGCACTGCCGAAATTTGAAGTGCGAAAGGTATAACTCTGTCTCGACAACTATTCAGAACTATTTTACAAACATAACTTATATTATTGATTGCGTTAAGGACTAGCGACTTTCTTTCAGATATTATTAATAAATTTCAAACCTATCAAAAACAAAGAAGACGCAGTGAGTCATCTTTACTTGCCGCAGCTTTAAGATATGCCCTTGATATGTAACTCGCGTTTCATTCGCAATGTCAAAACTTGATGAGCAAGAAATATCATTGCGGCATTCTAATTCTAGACTTTAAAAACCATAATTCCGGCATAAGCGGTCACTAACAATCCGCAAGCCATCGCATATTGAACGATTTGCATCCTCATTTTTCTCGTTTGCTCACGATTTCTAACAATAGAGACGCTGCCTAAAACAGGAATCCCCGTCATCGTTCTGATTTGATTGGATGCAATAAAAGTCGGCTTTATCAATACCGCTAAAAAGGCGATCGCGATACCTACAACTAGCCCGCCCCCTAAAGCGGCTGAATAAAGAATGGCTCTTTTAGGCCCGGATGGAGACAATGGCTTATTAGGCGGATCGGCCACTTTAAATCTTAACGATGTCCCCTCGGCATCAACCTTTTCCGTTAAGTTCATCTGCTCTTTTCTTTGCAGCAAGGCATCGTAATTTTTCTTAATCGCACTATAGTCTCTATTCAGGTTCTGCATCTCCGTTTCAACGTTCAATCGTTGATTGAATTCATCATCGAGCCTAACAATTTTTTGTTCATGGGATTCTATTCTCGATTTAATCGATGCTATCTGTGCATCGATTTCGTTAAGGGATGCCTTGATGGATTGAACGAACGGATTGGAATGCGCCACGGTCGCACCTTCCGTTTCAAGCTCCTCTTTTTCTTGCGATTTGCGTTTCAAGATGGATCTAATTTGATCGTTAATAACCTTTACGCTTGGGTGCTTACGCGTGTATTTCAACAATAACTCATCACGCTGGGAAATCAGGGCCGTTAACCTTGGGTCTTCCGCTTTGCTAGTATTGAGCGACAAGCCCCATTCGTCTTCCGCACTTTCTTGTGCTTCCACTAACTGTTCTTGTAATACTTGCTTTCTCGAATCCAGTTCTTTTAAAGCTAATCTAGCTTCTTCAATGGCTCTATTCAATTCTTGTATTTGGCCGACTTGATCGCCGCCTTGTCCTGGCAGCATCCCGACATTAGCCCGTTTGAAATTTTCCCGCGCTTTTTCAGCGTTTCTAAGTCGTTGTTCGTACTCTTGAATTTGAGTCAATAAAAAACGCTGTGTCGAATCGGCATCATCCAAGGCTGTTTTTTGCGCCTGTTCCGAAAAAACCGTAAGTACGGATTGAACGACATGTTTGGCTTCGAGCGGATCTGTTGTCTCATAGCTAATGGAAAAAATATCATTTTTTCCGCCATCTATCTTAATGTTTTCTTTCAGCTTATTAATTAAGGCTAACTTTTCGCTTTCGGTGTTTATATTCGTATCCAAGCCCGCCAGGTTGGCTATTTTTTCCAAATGATATCGTGTAAACATCAGCTGTTTCATGATCGCGACCATGCCTCTAACATCGGACTGTATCGCTAAGCCGCTCAATAATGGCCTCAGCATGGTTCTGGTATCAACCTGAACGCGCGCAGTAGACGAGTATTTATCGGGCAGGTTCAGAATATACCACCAAGCGGGAAGACAAATGAGCCAGGCCGAAACAATAATAAACCACTTATATCGGAATGTTGCCTTTATATAATAAAGAATTTCAGCAAATTGCTCTTGCATATCTAAACACTACCTCTTAATAAATCCGCACATAAACCATGCTTCGCGCGAAGTCTATACGGAATACAACTATTAAAAATTATCCCCATTTAGAAAAAGGATTCCGGAATAATCAAAATATCGCCCGGCATTATCCTAACATTCGCCGACAAATCGCCATTGCTTAATAAGTCGTCTATTCGAACTCCGAATTGATAATCGTCATCATCGATTTTTCGAATAATACTTGCTCTATTACCATCGGAAAAGATTCCCAGACCGCCCACTTGTATCATTAAATCGAGCAAGGTCATGCCTTTTTTATAAGGAAAGGCTCTAGCGGTACCGCTTCCTCCCATGCCGCCGCCCATACCTCCTCCCATGCCGCCGCCCATACCTCCTCCCATGCCGCCGCCCATACCTCCTCCCATGCCTCCTCCCATGCCGCCGCCCATGCCTCCTCCCATGCCGCTACCGGTCATGATAATTTTTACTTGCTGTTCGTAAATACCCTGAAAACCGCCCACAATGATGGCAACTTGAGGGTCTCTGACATATTCGCTCAAAATGACTTCCATTTCACGCGCCAATTCGGAAGGCGTTCTGCCAATTGCATCGACGTCGTCGATCAATGGCGTGGTTATCTTGCCATCGGGTCGAACGGTCGCTGTTGTCGATATTTCCGGATAGCCCCATACAAATATCTGCACACTGTCTCCCGGACCAATTCTATAGGTATAGTCTTGCGGCAATTCAGATTCATCTGTCAAGGGAGGATAACCGCATCCGGACAAAAGCAAGAAGAACAGAGATAAGATAAATATTTTTTTTGTCATACCAATTAAACTCTAGATTTGAAAATAAATCTGACACGCGCCTTTTCTAATGGTGCATCGAAAATCACTCGGTTTTGTCTTATACCGAAATAGATCCTGACTCAAACTTAAAAAATAAAGTCAAAATCGATGAAAATCCTATTTTATTTACAAAGAGAATCAACCCAGAAATTGCTAAAGAAGTTGAAGTTTACAGATAGTTCGCGGCTGGCTCGATGAATTCCGTTCATTCTTATCAATTTCGACGCTCAAATAATCTATGTTTTTCAATAAAATAGCTCGTAAATTTACAACTCGCCAGATTCTATCTGCATCTTTCTCATGCAATTATAGGTGACTTACAGCATAATTTTAATTTATACCTTATTCCTATCGTCATTTCCTAGAGCCTTCTAGCCATAAATTCACTCGCATTACAGAAATGCGACCATTACACCCGCTCTTCGAAAAAACCTATGTTATACATTCCTTTCCACACCACAATTCGATTTTTTAACCCTTCACTTTAATCCTCTTCCAGTGCGAAGGAGTCTATATCTTTCGCACTTGAAATTTCAGTAGTGCCCGAGAAGGCGCCGGGGTGTCGGATCCCTCAACTAACGCTAGGTGAGGGACTGGCAGGGACGTATTTACCCAGCACCTAATCCATAGCCGATTGGCCATGGTTAATTGTCTTGGGTAATTTAGGCGCTGCGCCATTGACGGGTCCCAGTGCCGAATTTTGATCAACAATAGGTATAATCATGCTATTCGCGGTTCCCGGATAACTGCCTCATTAGTTGCTTCGCATCATCAAGCTGATCGAATTGAGTAGATTTTGCTAGCTCCATCACTTGCCTCAATTCCGACAATGCTGCGGATTTATTTCCAAGAGCGTGATAAACCGACGCCAAATGATATCTAAACACCGGCACATCGGGAGCCGCAACGATAACCTTTTGCAAAATCGACAAAGCCTGATTCAATCGTCCAGCCTTAAATTCAGCCCATGCGTAGGTGTCGATAAAATAGGGTTGATCGCTGTACTTAAAACGCTGGACTAATTGCACAGCTTTTTCGATATCATCCGCCTGTCCATAATGATCCAATAAAATCGCCGCCAAATTATTCCTAGCGATATCGAGCTTTGGATTTTTTTCTATAACTTGATGATAAATTGCAACCGCTTCATCATACTTTTTTTGATCGACATAAGTTGAAGCTAGCAACATAGAAAGCTCAAGACTCCCAGGATTGTTTTCCAAGCCAAGTTGATAAGTTTTCAGTGCATCTTTTATTTGATTTTTTTGTGAATAAACCCTAGCTAATTCAGAATACAGCGAAACCGAGTTCGGATAATCGTCTATCGCTTTTTTTAACAAGGTAACGGCATAGTCGAATTGGCGATCCAACGTCAACAACTTACTTTTCAACACAATGGCGGAAATATTTGCCGGGCCACGCTTAATTAAATCATTTAGATAAGCAAGCATTTTAGGGCGCTGTTTCAGCATCTCATGACAACGGGCCACTTCTGTTAGACTATCGGCTTGAGTCGGATATCTTGCCAGGGTTTCCTTGAATAAAGGTATAGCTTTATTGCAGTCGCCTTGCTCTTGGTATAACTTGCCTCTTAAAAACTTAGCCAAAAATATAGATTTGGGTTGCGACTCCATCGCTGTAATCAACTTCTCGGCTGAATCCCAATCTTTTTGAACCATCTTGATCTGCACTAATTTATTTAATAGCGAAACCTGAGTGCGCCTCCTAGCCAATGCTTTTGTCAGCAATTGAGAGGCATAGTCGAGTTGGTTTTCCTTGACCGCTTTTTCAACTACTGGAAATAAGGCTTGTAAATTAGCTGGATTAATATCGAGTGCTTCTTTAAAGTTTTTTTGAGCTTTATCTAACTCGCCCTGCTGTAAAAAAATATCGCCCAACAGTACGATCGCCTCATCGGAATTCGGCATGTCCCATAGCACCGTATTTAGCAATGCAGATGCTTCCTCCAATTGACCTTCTTGAATCCAAACTTTCGATTTTAGGATTTTTGCGCCGATTTGATTTGGATTTTTATTTAAAATCGCCTGAACCGCTTCAGAGGCATTCTTATAATCTCCTTGCTCAAAATAAATATTGGCTAATAATAAATCGGCTTCTGTACGAACATCGGGTTTAAACTTTTTATTATCGGCAATGTCTCTTAATTGCTGTTTCGCAGCACTTACGTTATTGACCATCAAAGTCCATTTAGCTAATTCCAGCAAGTGTTTGGGATTTTCTTGACTGCTTTTTATAAAGCTTTGTAAAACCTCGTCCGTTCTGTTCCTGTCCGTTTGAAAGATAAATCCCAATAAAATCAATTTTTGTTGAATATCATTAGGTCGCTGGTCGACTAATTCGGTCAGAATGCGTTCAGCCTCTTGATTTTTTTTAGCTGCGGAATAGATCTTAGCCAACGCGTACTTTAGTTCATCCTTTTCCGGAAAAATTCTGATGAGATCTTGATAATCCGCTATGACTGCATCGATATCTTTATTTTGAGCATCAATTTTGATTTTCAATAACCGCAATGACAAATTATCGCGATCCGACTCGATAGCCGGCTCTATCAACGAAAGCGCCTCGTCAAAATTTTGATCTTCCATCAATAAAGCCGCTTTCAGAGACAGGGCATCATTATGCATTGGATCTTGCTTGAGCACTTCGTCCAGAATCGGCAACGCTTCAGACATTTTATTTTGTCTGATAAGAATCGATGCCTCCAAGGTTTTTGCATCCACATTATCGGCCTCCTGCTCTAAAATTTCCTTGACTTGATCCAGTGCTGTTTCGGCTTCATTCAACAGCAATAAAACTTTACCTAAGCGCAGTTTGGCATCTAGATTCTTAGGCTTTAACTTGATTGCTTCAATCAAGTTATCCTTCATGCTTTTAAAATTCCTATTTTTTTCATTCACCAGCGCGAGATAGTAATAAGCATCGGCGACAGTAGGATCCTGCTGAATTGCGCTTTTCAACTCTAATTCGGCCTTCGCATATTCACCTTGATGATAAAGTTCAATTCCTTTCGCTTGGCTATCCATCGCGATTTCTTCAGGCGAACTACAGGCCGTTAACAGCAAAAAACACAAAACAACAGTTAAATTCTTAATAATTCTTATCAGCATTGTCGCTAAACCTTCATAGGAAATTTTAGTTACTTTAGTTTGGCAGAAAAACAGTTTATATCTTTCGTACTTTTAATTTCGACAGCGCCTAAGAGGGGCCCAGGAAGTTAGGTCGATTTTTGATCCTCGGCAAAAGCGCCAACTGTTGCTGTCCAACTACATGCTATCGTTGGCGTTACAGAAAATCCGCATTGACCCAACACCAAATAAATTCGATTCCTAGCCACTACCGGACATTCTTCCACCGCAAACTTGGCTACAGATCTCTTTATCAACTGCGCTTGATCTATTGGTTATTAAAGCACAAACCCGTATCATTCAATACAGACTTGATCTCAAACCTTACCACTGAAATTGAGATTTCGCCGATTTTACATCGGCTCTTAACCTTATCAGACTGCTACGAATAACATGGACACTCTGGAACATTACAGCTTTTACAATTACCTTACCGCTACGACCAGTTATGCCTTGTTAATTCCATTTTCATTGATAAGCATAAAAAAAAGCCCTTATTTCCTGCCCTTCTTTCTGGCAACGTCTCTTTCCTTGATTTGGTTAAGTTACACAACGTTTACCTTGCAGGATCAGTTCTATTTCAGTTCCGATGCGCTACCTTTCGAGACTTTACGCAATGGCGCTTGGCTGATTTTCCTTTGCTTTATAAGCTTCAAACAACGCAAGGGGGAAAACTTATCGCTTTTTTTTAGATCGAAAAATGTCCTGTTAATCTTGTTTAGCACAACTCTTGTCTTTCTTTACGAAGTCAATTCAGGCTTGCTACAAGCCATCAACCAGTTCCTGCAAAGGGACTTGCGCTTATTTATCCATGTCATTTTTGCGATTGTCGGTCTAATACTGATTGAGCAAATTTATCGCAACGCATTTTCCGATCAACGTTGGTCGATAAAATTCTTATGCGTAGGTCTTGGCGCTTTGTTTATAGTCGACTTTATTCTATACAGCAAATCATTACTGTTTTTTTCTTTGGATTCGGCGATATGGAGTTCACGGGGAATTATCAATGCCATAATAGCGCCTATGCTCGCGGTTTCCATGCTGCGTTTACAAGAAAAAGACACCGAATTGACCGTTTCAAGAAAAATCGTTTTTCATACCACTGTTTTATTCGGCTCCGGATTATACTTAGTCCTGATGTCAGTTGCCGGATTTTATATACGTGACTATGGCGGCAATTGGGGGGAAGTCGCCCAATTCACCTTTATTTTTTTAGCGATTTTATTGTTGATCGTTCTTTTTATTTCCGGAAAAATCAGAGCGCTAGTCAAAGTTAATTTGAGCAAACATTTTCTTGAATATCGCTATGATTATCGAGAAGAATGGATCAAGCTTAGTAAAACTCTCGCGCAATTAAATTCGGTCAGCGAGTTGGCGTGGCTCATTATTAAAACCATGGCCGACTTAGTGGAGAGTTCCGGCGGAGGGCTCTGGCTAAAAAACGAACAAGGCGATTTTTATTTAGCCGAACACAAACACTTAGGCTTCGAACCGGAACAATTATTTGATAAAGACGAACCTTTTATTCGATTCTTAGCCGACAAGCAATGGGTCATCGATTTCGTGCAATACTATGATAATCCGGATCTGTACGACGATATTGATTTGTCGAAGTGGAATTTCGACGACAACAAAATTTGGCTCATTATTCCACTGTACAGACTAAATTCATTAGAAGCCTTCGTTGTTCTTACCCAAGCGCGCGTACCCAGGGCACTTAACTGGGAGGATCTCGACTTATTAAAAACTGTCGGATTCCAATTAAGTAATGCCCTCGCCTTAAACCAAACGCTTGACGAATTGTCTCGTGTTCGACAATTCGAAGCTTACAGCAGGCTATCCGCATTCGTAGTGCATGATTTAAAAAATTTGATCGCTCAAGTTGCGATGATAGTTAAAAATGCAGAAAAACATAAACATAACCCCGAATTCATTGAAGATTCCATCGATACATTGCAAAATGTCGTGACAAAAATGCAACACATCATCGATCAATTGAAAAAAGGCAATATCCAAGCCGAAACCCAAGCCGTACTTAACCTAAATCACATCATCCAAGACGTCGCGCAACAACAGTCAAGCAACCGCCCGACCTTGGAAATTCTCTCCGATATTAGCCAAGACTGCGAAATTCAAGGCGAACAAGCTAAAATAACAGCCGTTCTCGGGCATCTCATACAAAATGCTCAAGAAGCAACCGATGACGATGGCTTTGTTAAATTGGAGTTAACACAAACGGCTGACAGCGCAATCATCAAAATTATCGATAGCGGCGCCGGAATGGATAACAAGTTTATTGCCGAAAGGTTATTTAAGCCTTTCGATACGACAAAAGGCAACGCGGGTATGGGGATCGGCGTTTACGAAGCTCGAGATTACATTTTAAAACAGTCGGGGACGATCGATGTAAAAAGCCTACCCGGTAGGGGGACCACTTTTACGATCACCTTGCCGCTTTATAAACGGCACAAACAACCGGCTCAAACCAGCGTCAAACCGAACGTTCAACTTGATATGACCCAAGCAATATTAAAAGGCGAGAAATGAGCGACGACAGTATTTTACTCATAGTGGAAGACGATCCCGGCTTGCAAAAACAATTCAAATGGGGCTTCGAAAAATACCAGATCGTCATAGCGGGCGACAGACCAGAGGCCATTACCGCATTGAGGCGTTATCAACCGAGTGTCGTGACACTTGACTTGGGCCTGCCTCCCGATCCGACCAACGCCAGCGAAGGGCTCGAAACCTTAAAAGAAATCCTGCAACTGGCTCCAACCACTAAAGTCATCGTCGTAACCGGCAATGACGATAGAGACAACGCACTCCAAGCCATCGCATTGGGGGCCTACGATTTTTACCAAAAACCGGTCGATCTCGATGTCTTGAACACGATCATTCAGCGCGCCTTTCATCTGACCTCGCTGGAAAATGAAAACTCAAAACTTCAGCAAAAAAACCATGAACCGTTAAACGGCATTATCGCGGCCTGTAAAAAAATGCAGGAGATTTCCAGAACCGTGGAAAAAATCGCTCCGATGCAAATCACTACTTTGTTACTCGGAGAAAGCGGAACCGGTAAAGAAGTTTTCGCCAGAGCGATTCACGACCTCAGCGACCGGGCTAAAAAGCCTTTCGTACCGGTCAATTGCGCGGCCATTCCTGAAAACCTATTAGAAAGTGAATTATTCGGTTATGAAAAAGGGGCATTCACCGGTGCCGTCAAACAAACCAAAGGAAAAATAGAATATGCCGACGGCGGTACTTTTTTCCTCGACGAAATAGGCGATCTACCCTTCAATCTGCAATCGAAATTATTACGCTTCATTCAGGAGCGAACCATTGAGCGCTTGGGCGGGCGCGGTGAGATACCGGTCGATGTTCGCATTATTTGCGCGACCCACCAAAACATTCAAAACCTGATTCAACAAAATGCATTTAGAGAAGACTTATATTACCGTATCAGTGAAATGACCATCAATATTCCTCCGCTCAGAGAACGCGAAGGAGATGCGCTCATTATCGCAACCGCCTTATTGAAAAAATTCAACGACCAACATAAAAAATCGATTAAGGGATTTACCAAAGAGGCTGCTCAAGCCATCGAAACTTATGAATGGCCGGGAAATATTCGCCAATTGGAAAATAAAATTAAACGCGCGGTCATCATGGCGGAGGAAGCCTTGATAACGTTAAACGACCTCGAAATGGACGGCGAAAACCATGACGCCCTGCCGCTTAACTTAAAAGAAGTTCGAGAAGCCGCCGAAACGCTTGCGATAAAAAGAGCGCTGAATTTCTCGAACCATAACGTTTCTAATGCGGCAAAACTATTAGGCATTACACGCCCGACGCTTTACTCCCTGCTCGGTAAATACAACATCGTTTTGGGCGATTAATCGCATTGAAAGACGATGTCCCACCGGCAGAGGAGGGTTTGCGTTCTTGCGCGTTCTTCCTTATGCTTGCCGGTAATATTTACAACATAAATAATTAAATCATGAGTGCAAAAATCATCGATGGTAAGGCGGTCGCATTGGACGTCCGCAAAAAATGGAAACAACGCGTAGCTCAACTTAAAGAAAAAGGGGTCCTTCCGGGCCTGGCCGTCATCATTGTCGGCGACAATCCCGCCTCGCAAGTCTATGTGCGCAATAAAATCAAAGCCTGTCACGAAGTCGGCATTTATTCCGAATTGATCGACTTGCCCGAAGATATCAGCGAAACGTTATTGCTATCGGCTATCGAACGCCTTAATGACAACCCGTCAATACACGGCATATTGGTTCAACTGCCGCTGCCCGATCATATCGACGTCAACAAAGTTCTCGAAACCATCGATGCCGATAAGGACGTGGACGGCTTTCATTTGTATAACCTCGGCGCACTAATGGCCGGCAACACCATATTCCCGCCCTGCACACCCTACGGAGTGCAATGTCTGCTTGAATATTGCGAAATCCCGATAGAAGGCCAAAATGCTGTCATCGTCGGGCGCAGTAACATCGTCGGCAAACCGATGGCGCTGATGCTGCTGCAAAAAAATGCGACGGTCAGTATTTGTACCTCGAAAACTCGTGATCTGAAGCAATTCACATCATTGGCCGATATACTGGTCGTCGCAACCGGCAAACCTAATTTGATCACCGCCGACATGGTCAAACCCGGCGCGGCTGTCATCGATGTCGGCATCAACCGGCTTGAGGACGGTAAATTGGTCGGCGATGTCGATTTCGAAGGCGTTAAGGAAGTCGCCGGTTACATCACGCCGGTACCGGGAGGCGTCGGTCCGATGACGATCACGATGCTGGTCGCCAATACCGTCATCGCCGCCGAACAGGCATATAGCTAACTCTTTTGATCTAGCACGGAGACACTATGGAACGCGGAGATGATATACCCATATATGGACTCCTCGTTTATTGCAAGCCAAGTTTTCAAAAAATGATGTCAAAACAGAGATCAAGATTGCTGCCATATATTCGGTCTCTCAACAGAGGCTTTATTGCCTCAGGACTCCTGATGAATCTATCCGCGCGCTTATTCCTCAACCATCGTAACGGTTTCTTAAGAACCTATGGGTATAACGGGTTGTAAAAGCACCGGTCTGACCTGTTGTTGTCATCACTGATTGTCTACTTGCCTCCGCAATCTTGTGTACTCGGTTAAATCAATCTCACTCATCAGGGTTATCCACGCTTTGTCCACGGGCTCCGAGCTCTCTTCTCTAGCTGGGAGCCGGTGGGCAAAGGGTGGATAACCCGGCCCAATGCCCGCGTTAGGCAGGCGCCCCTTGATAAGCTTCATTTTTCGTGGTCATTGCCCACAAGATGCGGGCGTTTTTGTTGGCCAGGGCAACCGCGGCCTTGTTAAAGCCGCGTCGCTCGACCAGCGACTGCAGCCACCGGCTGAGTTGATCCGTTTTGCCAGCACAGTTTTTGACCACCGCGCGGGCACCATGAATTAAGTTGGTTCGGATATAACGATTACCCCGTTTACTGATCCCCAGATAGCGGGGTTTATCGCCGCTGCTATGCTGCCCGGGAACCAGGCCCAGACTCGCCGCATAATCTCGGCTACTGGTATAGCCTTTGCCGTCCCCGATATCAGATGCCACAATCGTGGCGGTGATCGGACCCACCCCGGGAACATCCAGCATGCGCCGGCTTAATGCATCGGCTTGACTGAGCCTGCCCAGCCGTTTGTCTTGCTCCTTAATCGCCTTATCCAATTCTCTCAACCGCTCAGCTTGCTCCGCAATCAGCTCTCGACACAGCGCTGTCAGTCCGTTCTCGGCATCTTCTAAAATATCAGGCAATTGTTTTCTGACTTGATCGACCCCTTTGTGAATGGCAATGCCGCGCTCCAGCAAGGCTCCACGAATCTGATTCACTACAGCAGTTCGTCGTTTGACCAGATCCTGGCGTAGATTATGAAGCAGTTGCATATCTTGCTGTACTTCGGTTTTGATCGACACCACCCGCTTATTGGGCCGGCCGACCGCATCAAAAATCGCTTGGGCATCGTTAAAATCATTCTTGTTGCCGACCACGAAGCTCTTGACAAACTTCGCGTTCAATAACATCACTTCATGGCCCAGTTTAGTTAATTCTCTAGCCCAATAATGGCTACTGCCGCACGCCTCGATACCAATCGTGCTGACCGGATAATTGGCGAAGAAGGTCAAGACTTGCGCCCGTTTGAGTTTTTTCTTGATGACTTTATTATCCGCATTCAACGTATACAGATGAAAAATGTTCTTTGCGATATCTAAACCAATTACGCTAGTATTCATCTCGGACTCCTCTTGTTTTGTTTTTTACTAAGGTGCTATTTGACACCAACAGAGTGAGAGGAGTCCATATCATCATCGTAGATGAAAATTTTCTGGTTCCTACGGTCCTGCGCTCGTCGTTATATACCTTTAGTACTTCAAATTTCGGCAGTGCCAGAGGAGGCGCTGGGGTGTTCGGTCGATTTTTGCTCCTGCAAAATCGACATTCACGCCATCCATGGCGCTTGCTAAGGCTTTGCCAGCATGGAGCTGGCATAGAGCCTACAGGGAGGTATTCACCCAGCCCCTAAATTCCATAGCCCATCGGTCATGGTTAATAGTCTTACGAATTTAGGGGCTGGGGTACCGAATTTTGATCTACGAAGGGTATACACATATCGTAGATACCATCCTAGCTAATGTGACCTCGATACCGTTTGTTGTCACCTAACGCTCCCGGTTTCGAAATCGCGATCAGGGGATCGCTCCCACAAAAGGTTACAAGCGCTGTGGGAGCGACGCCTACGTCGCGACTATCGAAGCCGCTACACTCAAACACCAATAGCCTTTCCGGAAGACACTGCAATCTAGCGCCGTAGGGTACGCTATGCGCACCATGGCAACCCCACCAATGCTAAAACTAAGCCCTTATTGATTGATCTGGGCAGGAATTCGGCGTTTAACGGCATGGAGGTACGCGTAGCGTACCCTACAATTTATGTATAACGATGAGCGGTCCTGCGTGGGAACGATAAAAAACGAATAAACTCCGCGCGCGCCTGCGCCTCCGGGCGATAATAAATTTACTCGACTACAAAACCGTCGACTTTCTGAAAACCGCGCGGTAAATGTAATCCCCGCTTCGCTCGGACTCCCTTGTAATGCTCGATATCGGCTGCTTTTAGCGTCAGTGTGCGTTTTCCGGAAATGAGCTTCAATTCGCTTTGCTCGGAAATCACGGCCAATGCCATGACCGCATCACTACCGTCGGCCAAGTCGCTCGGCGGAATTTGAATCAGTTTATTGCCTTTACCCCGCGTCAGAGCCGGCAATTCATTGACCGGAAAAATCAACAACCTGCCCTGTAGCGTCGCAATCGCCAGCAAATCGCTATCGCGATACACTCGAACCGGCAACAACGCCTTCGCGCCCACCGGTAAGGTGACGACCGTTTTACCGGCTTTATTCTTGCTAAATAAATCCTTCAATTGCACTCTAAAACCGTAACCGGTAGATCCGGCCAGCACATACCAATCTTCCGGATTGCCAGCCAGCAAACCAATAAATAAAGAACCTGCAGGCGGATTGAATCGACCGGTCAGCGGTTCGCCTTGACTGCGCGCCGAAGGTAAGTCATGACTTGCGGTTGCATAAACGCGTCCGGTCGAATCCAATACATAAACCGGCTGAGTCGTGCGGGTCTTGACCGCATGCAGAAAGCCGTCTCCGGAACGATAGTTCAAGCCTTCAACATCGATGTCATGACCTTTCGCGGCACGAATCCAGCCTTTTTGCGACAATATTACCGTGACCGGCTCATTCGCGATTAATTCGGTGCTGTCGAGCGCCTTTGCCGAACCTCTTTCAATAATCGGCGAGCGCCGCTCGTCACCGAACTTTTCGGCATCGACTTGAATTTCTTTTTTTATCAATCGGTTAAGCAAAGCTTTCGAACCCAAGGTTTTTTCCAGGGCTTGCCGCTCTTTTTCGAGCTCTGCTTGCTCGCCTTTAATTTTCATTTCCTCCAATTTAGCCAAATGCCGCAACTTCAATTCCAAGATCGCTTCGGCCTGAAGATCGCTGATGCCGAAGCGCTCCATCAGCACCGGTTTCGGCTTGTCCTCGTACCGAATAATCGCAATGACTTCGTCGATATTCAGATAGGCGATCAATAATCCCTCGAGGATATGCAAACGAGCCAAGACCTTGTCTAACCGGTATTGCAACCTGCGTCTAACCGTTTCGGTTCGGAAGATCAGCCATTCGGTCAATATTGTTCTAAGATTTTTGACTTGCGGCCGACCGTCTAGGCCGATCATATTTAAATTTACGCGAAAATTTTTCTCTAAATCGGTCGTCGCGAACAAATGCGACATCACCGCTTCGACATCGATGCGTTTGGATTTCGGCATCACGACCAAACGCGTCGGATTTTCATGATCGGATTCGTCGCGCAAATCATCGATCATCGGCAGTTTTTTCGCATTCATTTGCGCCGCGATTTGTTCGAGCAATTTGGCTCCGGACACTTGATGCGGCAGGGCGGTAATAACGATATTACCGTCCTCCAGTTCATAACGAGCACGCATTTTGACCGAACCGTTACCGCAAGCGTACATCTTTCGTAACTCTTCGACGGGAGTAATGATCTCGGCGTGAGTGGGATAATCAGGACCTTTGATATGGTCGAACAACCTTTCCAACGGCGTATCGGGGTCATCGAGCAATTGCACGCATGCCGCGGCCACTTCTCTTAGATTATGCGGCGGAATATCGGTCGCCATGCCTACCGCGATACCCATCGTGCCGTTCAACAATACATTCGGTAAACGTGCCGGTAACAATACCGGTTCCTTCATCGTACCGTCAAAGTTATCGGTCCAATCGACGGTCCCCTGCCCCAATTCGCTTAGCAAGGTTTGCGCGTAAGGCGTCAAACGCGATTCGGTATAGCGCATCGCGGCAAACGATTTCGGATCGTCTGGCGAACCCCAGTTCCCCTGGCCGTCGATCAACGGATAGCGATATGAAAAATCTTGCGCCATCAGCACCATTGCCTCGTAACATGCGGAATCGCCATGCGGATGATATTTACCGAGTACGTCGCCGACCGTTCGCGCCGATTTCTTATATTTCGCCGCCGCAGTCAGCCCCAGCTCCGACATTGCATAAACGATGCGCCGCTGCACCGGCTTAAGTCCATCGCCGATATGCGGTAAGGCACGGTCCAAAATCACATACATCGAATAATCGAGATATGCCTTTTCGGTAAAATTTTTTAGCGGAAGTTGTTCGAAGTTTTCCTGAATACCCATAAATTAAAGATCGTCCTTTGGTAAGTCGACATGTAGTGCCATATGTTTTTCCATGATTTCCTGACGCATTTTTTTGCGCATCAACGCGGCATCGTATAGTTTTTGTTCCAATTCACTTTCTATGGTCAAGGGCGGAACGGGCACCGGTTTGCCATTTTCATCGACCGCCACCATCGTAAAGTAAGACGAATTGGTGTGTCTTTTTTCTTGCGTGCGTAAATTCTCGGCAACCACTTTGATGCCGATTTCCATTGAAGAGCGCCCGACATAATTGACATGTGCAGATAAAGTCACCAACTCGCCAACCTGAATTTTTTCCTTAAAAAAAACTTGATCTAACGATGCCGTTACAACGTAATTTTTACTATACCGGGCCGCACAAGCATAAGCGGCCTGATCGAGCAGTTTTAATAACGAACCGCCATGCACGACACCGGAAAAGTTGGCCATATCCGGCGTCATCAAAACAGCCATCTGCAATGTTTTCTCTTGTTGTTTTTTCGATTGATTCACATGTTTTCCGGAGTGGTTTTATAACGCCTTTTCGACCAAACAAATCTTATCGATTCGTATTCCAATTCGAATGAAAGGCTAACAAACGGCTTATTTTAACCGGTTTCAAGAATGATTGCGCCACGAGACGGAGAAAAGCTGCAGATTCAAGTGAAGCTCGTGGAAGGACGGAAGGAGACCGGCGGATGCTCGCCGAGAAGGAAACTGTAGAGTTTTTGGATTATCCTAAGTAAGTGTCCAAAATTTATTTCCCGATTTGGCTAGTATCAGGTAACGCTGGAAGAAGTGTGCGCGGCATGGACGCCGCGCCCAAGCCTATAGGGATATATTCACGGCGTCTTCTGGAAGCGTTACCTGATACTGGCCGATAAAACCAGGTAATTATTTTGAAACAATTATTAAATTCAGCAGTTTTCGCTCCTTCCCAAGCTCGGCTTGGGAAGGCAGCCCCGGAAGCTCTGCTTCCCGTGACGGCAAGCGGAGCTTGCGGAATCGTTTCCCAAGCAGAATCTGGGAAACAGCGAGGGAATAGTAATAGTAAATCACATGAAAAGTTTCATGAAGCATCTATTTGTTGCGGCTGTTCACCCGGAATAGGATGTGTTTTATTAGGATATTTCTTTAGTATCGTTTTAACGTAATTTTGCGTTTCTCGATAAGGAGGAACTCCTTTATATCGTTCGACGGCGCCCTCTCCCGCATTGTAAGCCGCCAATACCCACTCCACATTGCCGTTAAAATGGCGCATCAGCCAATGCAGATAAGCCGTACCGCCCTTGATGTTCTGAATAGGATTAAAAGTATCTTTGACACCGAATCTCTCGGCGGTTGCAGGAATCAATTGCATCAATCCTTGAGCATTTTTGTTCGATAACGCGCCGGGATTAAAGGCGGATTCGGCCTGAATAACCGCCATTACCAACTCAGGATCGATACCGTAATTCGGAGCAATTTTTTCGACCCACGACTTAACGATTTGACGATTGGGATTTACATGCTGCTCGACCGTTATCGTTAATTCTGGCTCAGGGCGGCGACAGCGGGAATCCTTCGTCGGTTTAATATCTTTAAATTTGATCACCATGCGCCTGGCATAGGGATCTCCCGCTTTTGCCGCCAACCTGAACCAATAAAGCGCTACCGATAAATTTCTCGACACCCCTCGGCCATTGAAATGAATAAAACCCAAATGGTAAGCCGATTCGACATCAGACATTAATGCCGCCTTACAATACAATTCGTAAGCTTTCCGATAATTCTTTTTCACGCCGCGGCCGTGTTCGTAAACCATCGCCATTTTACGAATTCCGCTAGGATGATCGTCCGCAACTTCGGCTGCAAATAAAGGCGAGGAAAAAAATACAATTACGGCAAACAGCCTTAATAGCCAGCTCATGTCAATCTCTCGTTTTGCATAACATTATGACAAGCAATTTTAAAGCCATAAAATAATATTCATTATTTTCCTATGACTTATAACAATCACACAATTTGTTTGGCTGGATAACTGTAAAAAATTCCGACATTACTCTTAGTGCCAATGCCGAAAACTGAGATGAAACAAATATAACACCGGGAACACTCCGAAAACTCAGAACGGCTTCATGAATAACTCGAAAGTTGACCGAATTATAAAATTGCAGCTAGACTTCAAAAGTAATCAGTGCATGGCGCCTATCTAGGCTTGAATAATCAATACAAAATCATGAATAAAATCAATAGAATTGATCTCTCACGCCTAAACACGCAATGGCGAATCTTATTATTAAGCGCATTACTACTCAACACTACTGCATGCTCTACCAAGGAGGAGGTAATTGCACCGACACCTGACCCCACGATACTGGAGCTAAAACTAAAAGCCGGCAAACTTCTAAATCCCGATATTGAAGGCCGCGCATCGCCGTTGGTCGTTAGAATATACCAATTCGAGGCCATAGATAAATTCAATACCAGCGACTTTTTCGCAATCTACGACAATGACGTGGCACTGTTGGGCCAAGACATTATTTTTCGCAAGGAACTGGAACTTCAACCTGATACAAACCGGAATTTAAGCTTGGAAAGCAAACCTGAAGCTCGTTATTTGGCTATCTTCGCGGCATTTCGCAACCTCGACACCGCACAATGGAAAGCATCGATGAAGATCGTCCCCAATCAAACAAATAAGGTTACTCTTAATTTCGATCAATATACTGTGACACTGAATACAAAAACTGCCGATTAAAAACAATCAATAGAACCATTCATCACCTTGTTTAACAAAGGCGGAAAACATGTTAGGCAACATTCCAAAACCACCGACACAGTATAAACAGATCAGCACCAAAAAAACTCTGTTTGTTGCGATATTGACATCATTGATCTTCTCCCTCGGCTGCCAAACAACCGACCCAACCAGCCCAGAAGGCCTCAAAGCTTTAGAAGGCTTTAAACCTCAAGACACCGACAAGCTATTCGTCGTCGATTGCCTGCTACCCGGACAAGTCAGAAAGCTCGGCACACAAATGACCTACTTAACAGCCAGACGCGCTATTAAAACGACCGCGGGGGAATGCGAAATTCGCGGAGGCGAATATGTCGCTTATGATCGAGCTAATTTAGCCAGCGCTTTAAAAATATGGCTACCGCTTGCACAACAAGGTGATCCCGAAGCGCAAATCAACGTCGGCGAAATCTACGAAAAAGGACTAGGCGCGCAAGCGGATCCTCGCTTAGCCGCCGAATGGTACCGAAAAGCCGCCGAAACAGGTCATTCGAGAGCGCAAATTAATCTCGGTTATTTATATGAAAAAGGTCTCGGCGTTGAAAAAGACCTGACTACCGCATTAAATTGGTATCGTAAGGCATCAGGCTTAGAAAACACCGACTTGCAATTTGCTTCGGTTGTCGAGGCACAATTTTCCAGCGCTTATGAACAAGAATTGGAAGCTTTAAGGCAAGATGCCGCTCGACGTAAATTCGAGGCGGATCAATTACGAAGCCAACTAGCCGACACACAACGCCAACTCAGACAACAGCAAGACAATCTACGCTCGATACAAAGAAACTTAGAGCAAAAAAAACAACAGCTCGAACAGGAAAAAAACAAATCCACTCGTAACGAATCGCTACTGAAAGCGCTGGAACAGGAATTAAAAGCCGATCAAACCGAATTCGAAGCGCGACAAACTCAAATTTCAAAATTAGAACGCTCCCTGGAAACCAAACAGAAATCCATCAAGCATAGAACTCAAGCCGCCTTAGTCCAGGAACAAAAAATCGTCTCTAGCGCTCCGCAACAACCGATCATCGACGACCAAACCGCCAAAACACTCGCTAACGCTCGTAGCGAACTGCAAAAAAACGAAACCTTACTTCAAGAAAAAGAAAGTCATTACATAAGGATCTCCAATGAAATCAAGCGATCCTTAGAAGCGGTAGGTTCATCGGCTGAACATAGCGATTCGCCGAGAGAACAACTAAGAGCGAAGGAAATCAGGGCTAATTTGGACCGACAAAAACAATCGTTGCAAACGGTTGCACAGGAAATCAACACCTTAAAAAGCCGAATTAACGAACAACGCAAAGCCGTAACCAAACTGGAAAGCGGTCAATTGATACAGTTAGCCTCTGCCGCTCCAACAATTCAAATTATCGATCCGCCGATGGTATTGACTCGAGGCGTTCCGAGCTTATTGTTAAGATCGATAGCCCCATCAAGAACCATCACCGGCAAAGTCGAGGCGCCTGCCGGACTTAAAACATTAGTGGTCAATGACAAACCTGAAAACATCGATACGCAGGGTTTCTTTAAGATAAATATCACTGCCACAGAAGCGACGACACCGATCAAAATCGTCGCCATCGATAAAAAAGACAAAAGAACCAGTCTGAATTTCAACATCGTAACCCAAGAAGAAATCGCCACTTCAAGCATAGACAGCCGACCGACGACACCTAGAAAACCCGGCCGATTTTATGATGTAGACTTCGGGCGTTATCATGCGCTCATCATCGGCAATAACGATTATACGGAGCTACCGACACTGAAAACCGCGATCAACGATGCCAAAGCGGTCGAGTCGATTTTGCGCCAACGCTATGGCTTCAAAACCACATTACTGCAAAACGCCAATCGCCATCAGATCATGACGGCGCTGAATACTATTCGCAATTCTTTGAAAGAAAACGATAATTTATTGATTTACTATGCGGGTCACGGAGAACGAGACAAAACCAGCCTTGCGGCTTACTGGCTACCTACCGATGCCGAAATCGACAATACCGCAAACTGGATTTCCAGCGACGATATCACCCGCTATCTAAACATCATCGCCGCACGACATATCCTAGTTGTGGCCGATTCGTGCTACTCGGGCGCGATGACCGGAACGGCGATCGCTCGACTACCGGACGGTATGCCTGAAGACAAACGTGAAAAGTGGTTGAAATTCATGGCAACACGGAAAGCACGAACCGTCTTGACTTCAGGAGGCGTGGCTCCGGTTCTCGACGAAGGGGACGGCCAGCATTCAATATTTGCCCGAGCCTTTATCGATACACTACAAAGCAATCGGGGTTTAGTCGAAGACTATGATATTTTTCGTTCGGTATCGAAACAAGTTCGAACTTCGGCATCCCGTGTGGGCTTTACTCAAGCACCTCAATACGCGCCGCTTCAACATGCCGGCCACGAGGGTAGCCCGTTCTTTTTCGTTCCCGGTGTTTAATGACAACACCGTTAAGGAACGAGCATTAAATAACTTCGACAATTGTTGGAAGGCGGTTCGGTGGCTCGATTGACGGGTGTCAGCGGCACGGATAGACGCCGTCAAGCCTACATGGAAGTATTCACGGCGTCCTGTCAAGCGAGTCGCCGAACCTCCGCAATGCGCAAAACTTGTAGAAATTATTTTCTACATATTCCTAAGCTGTAAGAATGGGTTTACTTCGCTTCTCGACAAACAGCCCAGACGCCCTAAAAACGACAACAAAACTTAGGCCGGGAATTGCCGGCTTAATCTTGTTGCTCTTACAGCTTAGCGGCTGCGCGACACCTTCAGAACTTTTTGAATCGAGCGCCAAGAGCTTAGGACTTACCAGTATTGAAATAAGCGGCGATCCATTTCATCATCGAGCCTATTTGAACCGAATTGCGGCACAATCCGACATTATTCCGTTAGTCCATGTTTATTTAGATGGCGACGGCACGCCTTGGGAAATGAAGCGCTGGATTGCCGAAGACCCGACACCGAGAAACCCTTTGATATTGCGTTTAATGGCAGCGGATCAAGAACCGGCAATATTACTGGGCCGGCCTTGCTACTACGGCTTACATTCGACGGAACACTGCCACTATTCACTATGGACATCGAAACGTTATTCGACCGAAGTCGTCGAAAGCATGGCATCCGCCTTGCGGAAATGGCTAACAAACACCAAAGCAGCAAACGTAGTTTTGATCGGTTATAGCGGAGGAGGAACACTCGCCACGCTGCTCGCGCCTTACTTTAAAAACACAAGCATCGTTGTTACTATCGCAGCCAACCTGAACACAAGCGCCTGGAGCCGACACCATGCTTATTTACCACTAGACGCATCTTTAAACCCGATTGACGCTCAACCTTTACCGGCCGAAATAAAACAAATTCATCTAGCCGGCGTAAAAGACAGCAATGTTCCCGCTTCAATCGTCGAATCTTTTAGCCGGCGGCAAGCCAATGCCGTTTACCTGCCGATCGACGGATTCGATCATATGTGCTGTTGGGCAGACTTATGGCCCAATATTCTTAAAAAATATATCACGCCAACTAACCATCAGCCTGACCGTTAAAAACGGTTAACCTAACGTTCATGAAGGTCCGGCCATCGCCCCGGCAAATGAAAGTTCGAGGCGTGGCGGAGGGTGCAGTCACTCGCCCGACAGGACGCCGTGAATACGTCCATGTAGGCTCGACGGCGGCTTTCCCTGCCGCCGACGCCTGTCGATCGAGCAACCGCACCCTCTTCGGAGCCGGCATTGTACTTTCACAGTAAAAATACAATTAGAATATCGCGACAAATAACTTCCTAGAGCTATGATGGGATAGATCTTTGACGAACGACCTCATACAGCATCGCACCGGTCGCGACCGACAAATTGAGACTGGAAACACTACCCTGCATCGGTAATTTGACCAACCAGTCGCATTGCTCACGAGTCAAACGCCGCATACCTTTACCCTCGGCACCGATCACCAAGGCCATAGGTAATTTGAAATCACATTGATAAAGCGTTTGCTCGGCCTCGCCGGCTGCGCCGAAAATCCAAATCCCCTGATCTTTCAGCCAACGCAAAGTTCGGGACAGGTTCGTAACTTGATAGACCGGCACGGTCTCGGCCGCGCCGCTCGCAACCTTACAAACCGTCGGCGTAATACCGACCGCATTGTCCTTCGTGATAATCACGCCATGCACGCCGGTAGCATCGGCCGTCCTTAAGCATGCTCCGAGGTTATGCGGGTCCTGAACATTATCCAAAACCAAAAACAACGGCATGCCGGTAAGACTGGAAACCGCCTGCTTCAATGCATCTTCCGATTGCGCCGAAGGGAGTTCGATTTCAAGCACGATACTTTGATGATTATTACCATCGGCAAGGCGATCCAGTTTTTTTCGGTCGACTTTTTCGGGGTTAATACCGATCTTTTTCAAGTCTTCGAGCAATTGACTTAAACGTCGGTCCTGACGGTGCGAGTCAACCCAAGCCTGATGAATATGCTGAGGCGAATAATCGAGTGCCGCCTGGACCGAATGAATGCCGTAGATTTTAACTCGGCTCATTTTTTACGCCGTCTTTTTTTCGGGCGCTTTGCCAAGGCAGTAACCTTAACCAGTTCGAAATCGATTTTCTTGTCGTCAAGATTAACGCGTACGACTTTCACTTGCACGGTATCGCCAAGACGATAACGAATACCCGTACGTTCGCCGATTAACTGATGACTGGCCGCATCGAAATGAAAATAATCTTGGGCAAGATTACTGATATGCACGAGGCCCTCGACATAAATATCGGCAAGCTCAACAAAGAACCCGAACGATGTCACCGCCGAAATAATACCCGGAAACTCTTCGCCGACCTTGTCCATCATGTATTCGCACTTGAGCCAACTAACGACATCGCGCGTCGCATCATCGGCTCGACGCTCGTTCGTCGAGCAATGCTCGCCAAGCGTGACCATATCGGGAAATCCGTAATGATAACTTTCCGGCTTTTTGTCTTGTAAACAATGCCGGATGGCCCGATGCACCAACAAGTCCGGATATCGACGAATCGGCGACGTAAAATGAGCATAGGCTTCGAGCGCCAAGCCGAAATGGCCTTTCAAATCGGGACTGTAAACCGCTTGCGACATCGAACGCAACAAAACCGTTTGAATCAAATGAGCATCCGGGCGCCCCTTAATGCTATCGACTAGATGCATGTAGTCGAGCGGCGTCGGCTTATCACCACCACCCAAGCTCAGACCCAATTCACCTAAAAAGGTCTTCAGCGCCAATAATTTTTCCGGTCCGGGCCCGTCATGAATTCTCAATAACTTGGGCATTTTTCGGCGATTGAGAAATTTAGCTGCCGCCATGTTCGCGGTAATCATAAACTCTTCAATCAGCTTATGTGCATCGTTACGCACAACCGGAACGATCTTTTCAATTTTACGTTCGGAACCGAAAATAATCCGCGTTTCCTGAGTATCGAAATCCATTGCGCCGCGTTTTTCTCGGCTTAAACACATGGCTTTGTACAACGCATACAGTTCTTGTAAATGCGGCATTAAAGGCTTATATTTTTTAATTAAGGCCTTGTTGCCATCGACCAGCATGCTAGCGACTTCGGTATAAGTCAGGCGTGCATGAGAACGCATCACAGCTTCGAAGAAACACGAACGCGTCATCTGTCCTTCCGCATTGATCGTCATCTCGCAGACCATACATAAGCGGTCGACATTAGGATTGAGAGAACAGAGTCCATTCGAAAGAATTTCCGGCAACATCGGAATCACCTGTTCCGGAAAATAAACCGAGGTACTGCGGTTTTTGGCCTCAATATCCAACGCGCTATTGATCGCGACATAATGAGACACATCGGCGATCGCGACAAAAAGCTTCCAGCCCTTTCCCGTCTTACGGCAATACACGGCATCGTCGAAATCGCGCGCATCCTCGCCGTCTATCGTCACCAACGGAACATCACGCAAATCGACTCGACCTTCCTTAGCCGCTTCCGGCACTTCATCGCTGAATGCCTGAATTTCCTGCTCAACCTCTTCCGGCCAGACATGCGGCAAACCATGGCTGCGAATCGCCATCTCGATTTCCATGCCCGGAGCCAAATGCTTGCCCAGAACCTCGGCAACACGTCCGATGGGCTGATTGGTCTTACTCGGTTGCTCCAGGATTTCGGCGACAACGATATCGCCTTTTTTAGCTTTGCCGGTTTCATCACCCGGTATCAACACGTCTTGAGCCAGGTTTTTATTATCCGGCACGACGTAATTAACGCCTTTATCGGTGAAAAAACGACCGACCACTTGTTTGGTATTCCGTTCCAGCACCTCGACGATTGCCCCTTCGCGGCGCCCTTTCCGGTCGAGACCGGCGATTCGCGCGACGGCTCTGTCATTATGCAGAACCGAACGCATTTCACGGGGAGACAAAAATAAATCGTCGGACCCGTCGTCCGGCTTTAAAAATCCGAAGCCATCGGCATGACCGATGATGCGTCCGGCAATCAAATCCTTGCTGTTAACCCGGCAATATTTTTGGCGGCGATTGAATAATAATTGTCCGTCCCGTTCCATTGCACGAAGCCGTCTGCGCAAGGCCTCCAACTGGTCGGGCGACTCGAGTTGAAATTCCTGAGAAATTTGGTCGCGCGACAACGGTTTACCGACATGAGCGAGCAGATCGAGAATCAACTCCCGACTAGGAATCGGGTTCTCGTATTTCGCCGCCTCGCGCTCTGCATAAGGGTCTCGGGTCGGAGTAAAATTTGGTTTTTTATCTTTAGACTTCAATGTCGTCGTTTCCTAAATTAGAATGAATGTCATAGCTTAACTGATATACGCGTATTTTAACAATTCCCTATGCAAATCAAAATTCAACGTGATGTATTAAGAAGTTGATGAACGACCAACGGACAACCCTCAGCAATTTTTAGGCATCAATAGTATTGACAGCATATCAAGCAATCGGTATAGTGCGCGCTCACTTCGCTGATACAGCACACCTTTGCCGAGGTGGTGAAATTGGTAGACACGCTAGCTTCAGGTGCTAGTGCTCGCAAGGGCGTGGAGGTTCAAGTCCTCTCCTCGGCACCATTATCCCGAAAAAAAAGAGCTAATCGCCTTTTGTGTCAAATTTGAACTACTGAATTTTATTAGTCAATTTCCCGCTAATAATTCAAAAACTCTTCGTTTGATCGAAGCTCAAATAACCGCATTTACTGCGTTATTTTTATACCTCAAGTTTTCATCACCTGCTTCAATGCGGCCGCTGTCCAGGTTTTGACCGGTAGTTATGATCACGGCAAAAGACTTTTTGACCGTTACTGAAATGAACGCGTTAACCTATATAAAGCAGTTGACATGTGTTGTAGACCATTCGTTCTGAGCTAAGTCAAAGCATGAACGGGGTCTACAACACTTTTACCGGCTTGTTGAAGCCTCAAATACCTCTCATTTTTCGACAAGACTTTCCTGATCGTAGCGAAAGGACTCGGGGCAAACGGTAGATTGAGGCTCTCGACTGCTTTTTTTTGGCTAAAGCAACGCATAAACATCAATCCAGTAAATACCCATCCTATGTTTGGCAGCGGCCCTGTTGCGTTCTCAAAATATGAAAGCGACTATCTGATGCATTCGGAAGTAATAGATAAATTGTTGCTTATGGCAAATGAAATTCCAGATATGCTTAGTTATTTGGCTCAGATAACCGACATGTAATTATTCAGCCCCCTTATCGTTCCCACGCTCCCGCGTGCGAATAGCGTGGAAATGATAATTGGCGGGTACTGAATAGTTACGCCGACATTGATATTTTGAATCAATCACAAACGGTTTGCTTTATCGTCTAATGCGAATTCGACCGTTTACTAACTTAGAGCTTAAAAATTGGTTGTTTTACACCCAGCCTTCGAAATCTTTGAAACAAGTATCGGAAGAACCTGAACATCCACCCATACTTCAATATCAACTATGTCATTTAACCTAAACGATGCTGCTCAACCCAAACTATTGAGTGATATAACCTAAATTGTATTGCCGCTATTATTCACTCCTCCAAGTAAGATAACTCCGACAATTTGTAATAGAAGACTAAAATATAGGGGATTTTTTCATTTTTTTTGATTAAAAATTATTCCTGGCATATTGCTTGCAGTATCTCAGTCTGTGTTAATTAAACAAGCAAAGACCAGAATGAAAAAAATAATCAAAATAGGATTGCTCGGCGCGATGTTTGCTCCGACAACTTACGCCAACCAAAATGCCCTGACCGACATGGATTTTCACAATTCCAGTTCGGAAAAAATCAAACTAGGACAATTCCTCTTTTATGACAAAATATTATCCGGAAACCTCAATATTTCATGCGCGTCTTGCCACCATCCAATGGCCGGCACAGGTGACGGTTTGGCTTTGCCGGTCGGCGAAGGCGGCAAAGGATTAGGCGTCACGCGAGATACCGGTAGCGGCATCGACGCAATTCATGAGCGGGTACCGAGAAATGCGCCTCATTTATTCAACCTGGGCGCAAAAGAATTCGTCACCATGTTTCATGACGGGCGTTTAACGGTTAACCCTAATCACCCCTCCGGCTTCGACTCCCCGGCCGGTGACGCTTTACCTGAAGGCTTGGATCATTCTCTTGCAGCTCAAGCCATGTTTCCAGTGACTTCCACCACCGAGATGGCTGGGCAAGCCGGAGAAAACCCCGTGGGAGATGCCGCAACTGCAGATAACTTTACGGAAGTATGGAGACTGTTGACGGCTCGGGTGATGGCAATCGACGAATATCGCGACTTAATTCACCAAGCCTATCCCGGCCTCGCCGATCAGAATGCAACCTTCGTCCATATCGCCAATGCTATCGGTGCTTTCGAAGCGACTGCATTTCGTGCCGACAACAGCCGTTATGACCAATACTTAAGAGGCGAATACAGCCCCTCCTCTTCGGAAAAAAAAGGGTATAAAATTTTCAAAGACAACTGCATGTCTTGTCACAGCGGTCCTCTACAAACCGATCACCAATTTCACGCTCTGGGAATTCCACAAATTGGTCCGGGAAAAGGCGACGGATTATTCGGTTACGACGACTTCGGTCGAGAGCGCGTTACCGGAAACAATGACGATAGATATCGTTTCCGAACCCCTACTCTGCGAAACGTAGCCATTACCGGACCTTGGGGGCATGATGGCGCCTATGACACATTGGAAGGCATGATTAGACATCACCTTAACCCTGAACAAAGCCTGGATAACTACGATATCCGCCAAGCCCGCCTACCGCCTCGGAACGACTTGAGTGAAATCGATGACATCATCCACAGCGATGAAATCAGCCGTGCAGATTTAAAGGCCAGAATCGAAATTCAGCCGGTTAACCTGACCGACCAGGAAATCGACTCTTTACTCGATTTCCTGAAAGCACTAACCGACACTGCTAGCTTGGATATGCGCAATACAGTGCCCTATCGAGTACCGAGCGGCTTACCAATAGCCGATTAGTGATGTATCCCCGGAAAATCCGGTATTAATGAACAAAACCGATTCAATACTGTATGCCTTTCGCACTTCAAATTTCGGCAGTGTCTTAGGTGGCACCGAGGTGTGTGGCCCCTCACCCAATGCTAGGTGAGGGGCCAACATGGACGTATTCACCCAGCACCTAAACTCCATAGCCCACTGGCTATGATTAATCCTGATTAGCAAGATGCTTCAGCTTGCCGAAGCCAAGTGTCCGAGCAGGGACCAGTCGTAGTCGCAAAAACTGAAATATGCTGTTATCCAAGCTCCAGCTTGGGTAAGAGCGTGATGTGGGTTGGCCGTTTTTAGCTTGACGCACATGATCTGCGAACCCGGTCCTGCTAGGGATATGCTGATCTTTGGACTTTAGCTGAAGAAACTTACTAATCAGGTGATTAATTGTCTTAGATAATTTAGGTGCTGGGCTTTGACGGGCACCCCGGCGCCGAATTTTAATCTCCGATGAGTATTAGTTTAATTACACTGCATTCTGCCCCCTTAATACCGGAACATTGCGCTGCCCGCAACACTAATCCTTGCTTCATTGCGTGATCTCGCCTTCACTCGCCTGCAACACATAAATAGTCGCCCCAATCACGGCGGCCGGCGCAACGATGATATTTATTATCGGCAACGTTAGACCTAACATCGTGACGCCACCGAAGCTCATCGAGCCTAGACGAATACTTTTGAGTATTTTACGTTGCTCAGAAAATAACAAACCGGCATTCTCCAGTGGATAAGCCATGTATTCCAACGCCGCCCCCCAAGCCCCGAACAAACCCCATAAAAAAGGCGCCGCGATATTGATGCCGGGAATGATCGATACAATTAATAACGGCAATGCCCTGCTACCCAAATAGCCGAAGCGCTTGAATTCGGCCAGTATGATTTTGTTGACGGAGTGCTCTCCAATCTCAAGCTTTCGACCCGTAATGAGTTCCGCCGATTTTGCCGACAATGCGCCGTAAAACGGCGCCGCAATGACATTCGCCAAAATAGTAAACGTGAAAAATCCGGCGATAAAAAAACTAAGAAAAAACAGCGGCCACAAAACCCAGCTTAACCATGACAACCAGTCCGGGATAAAATGCGCTATAAGGTCGGCCACATAATAATAACCGAGAACCAAAACCGCGCTATAAAGCACGAGATTAATCAAAACCGGAATCACGATAAATTTTCGCAATTCAGGCTTAATCGCCCAACGCAGACCACGAAAGAAACAACTCACCGCCCACGCCGGATTATTGCCTTTTTTGGAAAACTTCATTATTTCAGTCCCTCCATACCATTTTCCGATGGATTCAATACCACGCCGCGTTCGGTCACGATCGCCGCAATCAATTCGGCCGGGGTCACATCAAACACCGGATTCCAAGCACCGACCAAGGATTCCTTATTATAACTATCCGGCAACAACTCATTCGATGCTCGCTGTTCGATTTCAATACCGCTACCATCGGCAAGATTCCAATCGATCGTCGATAATGGAGCAGCTACCATTAACTTGATGCCATGTTGCTTTGCCAACACCGCCAGCGAATAGGTGCCGATTTTGTTTGCGGTATCCCCATTTGCGGCGATTCGATCGGCACCGACGACAATCCAATCGACCGCGCCCGACTTCATTAACCAGGCGGCCGCCGAATCGGCTATCAAAGTCGCCGCAATGCCGTCTTGAGCCAATTCCCAAACGGTTAGTCGGGCGCCTTGTAGCCAAGGACGGGTTTCTCCGGCAAAGACTTTATTTAACCCTCGCCGGCAGGCGCTCCGAATCACGCCGAGCGCGGTACCGTAACCGCCTGTCGCCAAGGCGCCGGCATTACAATGCGTCAAAACGCCTTTAGTCCCACCGATAATTTCGGCGCCCAACTCGCCGATTCGATGATTCGCGGCAATATCGTCCTGATGAATTTGTATAGCCAAGGCTTGTGTTGCCGCCACCGGATCTTCCGGCTGGGAATTTAAAAGCGCTTTCATCCGGTCCAAGGCCCAAAATAAATTGACTGCGGTCGGGCGCGATGCCGCCAGTCGCTCTATATCGGCAAACACTTTATCAGACCAATTTACAGAACGATCGTGACAATGTTGCTTCACCGATAACGCTACGCCATAAGCCGCCGCAATACCGATCGCGGGCGCTCCGCGCACACGCATCGTTTTTATGGCTTCAGCGACTCCCGGCGCATCACGGTAATCTTCATAAACGATAGTTTCGGGAAGCAGCCTTTGATCCAGGACTTTTAACGAATCGCCTGTCCATTGCAGGGCTTGTACCGCTAATTGTTTAGGTTCAGTCATTGTTTATCGAATAGGTAGGAAAAAAAGTTATAATTCGGTTTTATCTTGCGATGCATGCTATCGGCACACATTACACGCAGGATATTCATTTAAATTGGAAACCGTTCATGAAAGTCGATATTGCTATCAATGCCCGCTGGATTATACCCGTTGAGCCCGAATCCGTAACCTACGAGCACCATACGTTGATTATCGACAAAGGTCGAATCGTCGACCTATTGCCGACAATGGAAGCCTCGCAAAAATACCATGCCGATTCGGTGGAGAATCTCGACCGTCATGCCCTCATTCCCGGCCTAGTCAACTGCCATACTCATGCCGCGATGACACTATTGCGAGGCATTGCCGACGATTTACATTTAATGGACTGGCTGCAAAATCATATCTGGCCGCTCGAAAACCAATGGGTCGGCGAGGCTTTCGTCCGGGACGGCACTGATCTCGCGATCGCCGAAATGATACGCGGCGGCACGACCTGTTTTAACGATATGTATTTTTTCCCGGAAATCACCGCGCAGCAGGCGATACATCACGGCATACGCGCAGGAATCGGCATGATTCTCATCGACTTTCCGTCCGCCTGGGCCGAGAATGCCGACCGTTATATCGAAAAAGGCCTGGAACTGCACGACCGTCTCCGCCACGAACCATTGATCATAACACCGTTTGCGCCGCATGCACCTTACACGGTCTCGGATGAACCGTTGCATAAAGTCAGAACTTTCGCAGACGAACTCGATGTGCCGGTACACATGCATGTTCACGAAACCCGGCACGAAGTCGATGAGGCCTATGAAAAAAACGGTAAACGCCCAATGGAAAGATTGAACGATCTTGGCTTGATCAATCCCTCGTTTATCGCCGTCCATATGACGCAATTAACTGACAGTGAAATCGAGCTGTTTGCCCAGTCAGGAGCGCATATCGTGCATTGCCCGGAATCCAATTTGAAACTAGCTAGCGGCTTTTGCCCGGTCGCGAAATGCCTCGATGCAGGAATCAATGTCGCACTGGGTACAGATGGGGCGGCCAGCAATAACGACCTGGATATGTTTGGCGAAATGCGTAGTGCCGCGCTTCTAGGGAAAGCCGTCGCGAACGATGCGTCCGCGATTCCGGCCATGACTGCGCTTAAAATGGCGACAATCAACGGCGCCAAAGCCTTGGGTCTCGGCGACGAAATCGGATCGTTGGCTATCGGAAAATCGGCCGATATCGCGGCGATTGATTTGAGCGGTATCGAAACCCAACCCTTATATTGTGCTGTCTCGCAAATCGTTTACGCGGCAAGCCGACAAAACGTTACCGACGTTTGGGTAAACGGCAAACGCTTATTGAAACAACAGCGCCTGACAACACTTGATCTTGCCGATTTAACGATCAAAATCGAAGCATGGCGGCAGCGTTTGTTTCAATAACGAATACTAACCTAAAATCCGCCGCTAGCAATAACCTAGTATTGTAGTATACAATTATTCAACCTAAACGGTTCACTATCATGACAGTTACAGACAACGTACATCTTCACGAAATAAATAAATTCGGCTCGCTCGCGGAACGCTGGTGGGATGTTTCCGGCGAGTTCAAAACTTTACACGATATCAATCCACTGCGAATCCGTTTCATTCAAGAGCATGCGGAGATTAACGGCAAACGTATCGTGGATGTCGGTTGCGGCGGCGGAATACTTTCCGAAGGACTGGCTAAAAACGGCGCCGATGTGCTCGGCATCGACTTGAGCGAGGAATTGATCGATATCGCCGATCTGCACGGACTGGAGTCGGGCGTCAACGCGCATTACCGCAAAATTAGCGCCGAAGCCTTGGCCGATGAACAACCCGAAGGTTTCGACCATGTAACTTGCATGGAAATGCTCGAGCACGTTCCCGATCCGGCATCTATCGTCAAAGCCTGTGCGAAACTAGTTAAGCCCGGCGGCACGGTATTTTTCTCGACGCTGAACCGTAAGCCGAAAGCCTATTTATTGGCCATCGTTGCAGCGGAGTATGTATTGAGAATGCTGCCTAAAGGAACACACGATTTCAAAACCTTTATTAAACCTTCTGAGCTGAGCCGCTGGGCACGCGAAACCGGGCTTGAACTACAAAGCATGGCCGGTATTGAATACAATCCTCTGACCAAACGCTTCAGTCTCGGCAAGGACATCGACGTTAACTATCTTGCCGCTTTCAAACGAAAAGACTGACTATGGTCTGCGATTTTAAACTTTCTTGCGTGCTATTCGATCTCGACGGAACACTCGTCGATACCGCACCGGACCTAATTGCCTGCTTGAATCATGCTTTGCTTGAACACGGCTTTGCGAATGCCCCAGAAGAATCGGTTAAGCCCTATATCTCATATGGTGCTGCGGCGATGGTTAAAGCCGGCATTAGCGATACCGTCAGTGATGACATTCGGCAGGCGATTCTAAAAACAATGCTCGACCGATATCAACACAATATCGCCGAATTCACGGTTTTTTTCGACGGCATGCCCCAATTACTTGAAGCCATTGAGTCACAAGGCCTTAAATGGGGGGTCGTGACCAATAAGCTTAAACGCTACACCGACCCGCTGATGCAAGCGCTCGATCTGACGCGACGAGCAGCCTGTATCGTCAGCGGCGACAGCACCGGCAACAGCAAGCCGCACCCCGAGCCGATGCTGGAAGGCTGCCGACTGGCCGAAGTAATGCCACACGAATGTGTTTATATCGGCGATGCGAGCCACGATATCGAGGCCGGAAGAAATGTCGGCATGAAAACCCTGGCCGCGTTATACGGCTATTTAAAGCCGGAGGATGTTCCCGAGAATTGGGGCGCCGATGCCTTGATCGAACATCCTCGGCAAATCGATTCATGGATAAAATCAACACTATGCAATTAACAGGAAAGGTTATTTTGATCACGGGCGCAGGCGGCGGTCTTGGCGGTACAGCTGCCTTGGCTCTCGCCAAACAAGGCGCTCAGGTCATTTTACTGGACAAAATCATCGCCAAACTGGAAACGGTTTACGACAAGATCGTCGCAGCCGGCGCACCGGAACCCATCATGTACCCTTTTGATTTGGCCGGCGCAAACGAAAACGATTACCAGGAACTCGCCGACCGCATCGAAGCAAAATACGGCTCGCTGCAAGGCTTGCTGCATTCGGCAGTCGAATTCAGCGCATTCGAGCCTTTAGTCTTGCATAACACCAAAGACTGGGGGCATTCGTTGAATGTCAATCTGAATGCACCCTTTATACTATGTAAAGTCTTGTTGCCGATCATGCAAAAAAGCGATTTCGCTTCTATCGTATTTACGTCGGATTCCAAGGCGAGAACCGGCCAAGCCTATTCGGCGTCTTACGGCGTATCGAAAATCGCGCTGGAGGGTTTGGCTAAGATACTGGCGGAAGAATTAGAGTCGGAAGGAAAAATCAGGGTTAACACCTTAATTCCTGGGCCTATCGATTCTCCATTTCGAAAAAAAGCCTACCCGGCCGAGGATAAAAGCCTGCTACCGGCAATGTCCTCATTAAATGAGATTTATACCTATCTTTTCAGCGCCGACAGCATCGATCTAACCGGTCGCATCATCGACGCGCAAACCTTTAAGCAACAACCAACAAATTAGCATGGCTGAAAGAGAAAGCATCGTTTTAACGCGGGATGTCAATATCGTCACGATTCCCGACGGCAATAACGGCACCTTGAGCAAAGGAACCGTCGTCACGATCCATCAATCGCTCGGTAACAACTACACAGTTGTCACCGATTACGGACACATGGTACGCATCAACAGCGCCGATGCCGACGCATTGGGCAAAGAGCCTCACGAGCTCCACACCTTGGTCCGCGACACGGATCCTGATGCAGTCGAGAAAAACTGTTGGGAGGTCATGAAAACGGTCTATGACCCAGAGATCCCCGTCAACATCGTCGATTTGGGACTGGTTTATAACTGCGTGGTCACACCGACCGGGGAAGGCAAAAACAGGGTCGACATTCAAATGACGTTGACCGCACCCGGTTGCGGCATGGGCCCCGTCATTCAAAGCGATGTCGAAAAAGCGATACGCGCGCTGCCCGGCGTCGAAAGGGTCAATGTTGAAGTCGTACTCGATCCGCCCTGGTCGAGACACATGATGTCGGAAGTCGCCCAGGTGCAGTTGGGGTTGTTTTGATCGGAATTCAGGCCAAATTGGCACTGAGTCGCCATATGGCATTAGGGCTCTAATTTAATTGTGACTATACCACATCGCGCTCGGCCTCCTCGATCACACTATCGGGAACTCCTAGCTTTTTCAACGCGGCAATGAATCGCGCTTCACGGCTTGAGGAAAATTGCGCCTCATCGCGGCGTAAGCCTTCGCCTACATAGGACTTCAACAGTGCTTGATAACCGGAGAATCCGCGCAACGGCGCAAGCGCCTTCATCGATTCCACCACATCCTCCGGCATACGCACGGTAATGGAAATCATCGGACGGTCTTTATTCAGACGTTTTTTGATAGTGTCAGAGATCATAATGGTTGCGCTCCGTAACGGTTGCCTTGCGGGCGGAAATTAAGCGGATGGCTTCGCCTTCGATTTCGACATGCACCACAAACAACAAGCGTCCCGATGCGTCATAACCGATCACGGCATCGCGCGCTTCGTCGTTACGTCCAGCATCGACTAGTTTCAAAAACGGATCGAAAAACGCCTCGGTAGCCTGCTCGAAGGTCACCCTATCATGTTTGCGCGGATTGCTGGCCGCCTTGCGTTCATCCCAAACAAACAGCACGCCGTTTTTCTCGAAGTGAATATCCATGCGCTTACCTTAACAAATGTATTTACTTTGTCAATACTTACTGGACGTAGCGCTTAAATCCAACCGTGACCATGACAATCACAGCGAGTAGGATACGATAAGTGTTAAGGATGCGCATCGATCGTGGTCGATTAGGTTTGTCTTTCACCATAGTTGACTTGCTTGCTATATTTCAAGACTCCAGCTCGGTAGGTCCGATTAGCGTAATCGGACTCATGACTAATCATCGCCCTTTACCGAGATATTCCCATCACCGCACCAATCCAAGGGATAAATCCATTTATCTACATGCTGCTCATAATCGGCATCGTCGCGGATCGCATGCTCTCAATAATGTCGCTGCCATATCTCGCGTTCGCCCGCTGCACGGCGAACTTCGGAGCGGCGTTCGGTTTGCGGGAGCGCCCGAGAAAACCGCTTTTGATCAATCGCCAACGCGTGCTGAAATCGCTATCGCCCGGCGGCAAGGTCCAAACGCTATGCATATGTTCCGGCAACACGACCCAGGCATCAATATGGAACGGGTAACGCTTCCGCGCACGCCTCACCGTGTCATGTAATAGATCTATATAAATCATTGCCTTGCCGTTGCAGCAAGTTCACCGTAAAGAACCAAGTAGCTCCGGGGATGAACACTCGTCGATAGTTAGGCATGCTTAACATTTCTCACTTCAAATTTCGCCATTAGCGTATGGAGGTGTCGGGGTGTTCGACAAAGGCTTTGATAGCATGGATGCTATCATAGAGCCTACATGGACGTATTCACGGCGTCCTTTGACGGGCACCCCTGCACCGAAATTTGACTAGCAAAGGGTATATATTCCAAACACAACATATACACTGTAGCCAGTTGATTCATGCGTCCGATTACGCTACGCTAATCGGACCTACACGAGCTGCATCTGTACTCTGCGCCTCAGCGCGAGACAACTTAATCGCCGATGATGAACTGACCGAAGGCCCTACTGCCGCCTCCCGTCTCGATCGTTTCGATGACTTCGAGACTGACCGCGTCGATTACCGACACGTTATCGTCGAACCAATTCGCGACATAGACATGGCAACCGTCGGGCAGCGTGCCGATGCCTTCCGGCTTATCGCCAACGCCTATCACGGCTTTCTCGATCAACGTTTCGGTATCGATCACCGATACCGTGCCATCGTCCTGGTTCGTTACAAACAATAAACTGTCATCGAGCGCCAAAGCCGCCGCATAGGGCAGCATTTTAACTTTAACGGTCGCAATTCGCTTGAGGTGATCCCGACCCAACACCGTAACATCGTCACTCTCGACATTGGCCACATAAATTCTTTCGCCTTTGCTGTCGACAGTCAATCCGAACGGATGCTCGCCGACCTTAGTCGTATTGCGGATGCGCAATGTTTCCAGGTCGATTTGCGACACCGAATTATCGAGCCGGTTCGCGACATAGAGCCATCGGTTATCGGGGCTTACCGCAAGACCGGACGGCGATTGTCCAACCGGAATCGTTTTCTTAACTTGCATGCTTTCGGCGTCGATCACCGATACGATGTTCTTGTACCAGTCGGCGATGTAGATCGTCTTGCCGGTCCGGTCCGTCGTGATGCCCAATGCGCCTGCACTGACCGGAACCTGAGCGACCAATTTGTTAGTCGCAGTATCGATCACGGCCATTTCGCCCGATTCCGGTGTCGTGACATACACGCGGCTACCGTCCGGCGCAACTGCGATCCCTGCCGGTTTGCCGGGTACCGCGATCGTTTCGGTAACCGTATTCGACGCAGTGTCGATAACCGATACGCTATCGCCGAGTTGATTGGTGATATAGGCGCGTGGCGCGGCGGCGGCCAATGGCAGGGATAAAAAAAACGCGGCAGCCAAAGCCGCCGCGTTTTTGACATGCGTTAAAAACACTGCAAACAACCTTATTTTTCGGCTAAGGCTTTCAGGTTTTCCAAACCTTCTTTAAAAATAGCGTTAACGGCAGTGTTGGCCGCTTCTTCGTTCATTTCAGCCGGTGGGTTGTTGTTCATGTATGCGCGGTAGTAACCGGCTTTCCAAATCACCTGCGTTTTATCGCCTTTAGCCTTGACGTCGATGCTCGCAGCATAGTTACTGACCGGCAATACCGGCACCTCTTCGTCTTGGCCGGAATGCGTTATGGTTTTTGCAGCACTCATATCTTTGATTTTATAAGCATAACTCATCTTTTTATCGTCATGCTTTTTCAATTCTTCTTTAATCGTGCCCCCGTCTTTTAGCGTTAAAACACGGGTTGCGCCTTTTTTGTTGCCGCCCTCACCTGTTGTGCTGGCCACTGCCGGCAACCATGACATATCGTCGAAATTTTTAATCAACGCCCAGACTTTATCTGCCGGTGCATTAATGGTGATATCCTGCTTTACCTTCTGACGCACCGGGCCATGAGCATGGGCGCCGGCTGCAAACAAAAACAAAGCTGAAACTAAGAGCGTGAATTTTTTCATTATTGACTTCCTATTGCGGAAAAGTGAAAAGATAGCTGGCTATTATATGCCAAAACACCGATCGCTAAAAACGAGTCGAGGGTTAATACTGCAAAAAAACACCTGAATTTTTCCTGAATTCATGCGTCAAACAAAAGCATTCACTGCCGACAAATCTTTTTTGATGTCCTCGATGTTTTCGAGACCGACCGAAACACGCACCAAACCATCCTTGATTCCCGCAGCCTCCCGCGCCTCCGGCGTCAGACGACCATGCGTGGTTGTCGCAGGATGAGTAATTGTGCTTTTGACGTCACCCAGGTTTGCCGTAATCGAAATCATGCGCGTCGAATCGATCAAATTCCAGGCCGGCTCTTTGCCGCCCTTCAATTCAAAACTCACGATACCGCCGAATCCGCTTTGCTGACGTTTCGCCAATTCATGTTGCGGATGCGATACCAGACCCGGATAGTGAACCCTTTCCACTCCCGGTTGCCTTTCCAACCAACGAGCTAAATCCAAAGCATTGGCGCAATGTTTTTCCATGCGTAGTGCTAGCGTTTCGAGCCCCGACAGAAAAGCCCAGGCATTGAAGGGGCTCATCGTGGCGCCGCCTGTGCGCAAATAAGGATAGATGGCCTTTTCGATGATTTCTTCGGAAGCAACAACAGCGCCGCCGACACAGCGACCATGCCCATCGATATATTTGGTCGCCGAATGGACGATGATATCCGCACCCAGTTCGAGCGGTTTTTGCAGTGCCGGAGTACAAAAACAATTGTCGACAATCAATAAACAATCACTCCCATGCGCCAAGTCGGCAAGCGCTTGAATATCGGCGATTTCGGTCAACGGATTAGACGGCGTCTCCAAAAACAAAAAACGGGTATTCGGTTTGATCGCCGATTCCCAAGCAGCCAAATCGGTTAAGGCGACAAAATCGCTCTCAACGCCGAACTTGGCAAAATAATTTTGAAACATCAACACGGTATTGCCGAATACGCCACGCGACACCACCACATGATCGCCCGACTTTAGTAAGCCCATGCCGACCGCCATGATGGCGGCCATGCCCGACGCAAAAGCCAAGCAACGCTCACCCTTTTCCATCCAAGCCAATCTTTCCTGGAATGCATTGACAGTCGGATTGGTAAAGCGGGAGTAGATATTACCGGGAATTTGGCCGGTAAACTTCAATGAGGCTTCTTCGGCGCTGTCAAACACATAACTGGAAGTCATGAATATCGGAATGCTATGCTCTGCTTCGCCCGTTCGCCGATGCCCCGCTCTAATGGCCTGAGTTTCGAGCGAATAATCGTTCCAATCGGTATCTTTCATGTTGCTCCTGTTCTAACCGGTGAGACGTTTCTATAAGTTTCCAGCATAAACTTTGCTCAGTCTGAATTCTGCATTTCTATGATAAAATTTTCCGAATTTCTTTTTGCCTGAGCATCATCGTTACGCAAGGCTTGAACGTTCTCCAAATAGGCATCATCGATATCGCCGGTTATATATTCGCGGCTGAAGCACGATGTATCGAAATGCTGAATATCCCTATTGCCTTTCCTTACCGCCTCGATCAAATCCTCAAGATCCTGATAAATTAAACGATCCGCACCGATCGCTTCGCAAACCTCGTCTTCGGTACGGCCGTGCGCAATTAACTCTTCGACCACCGGCATATCGATACCGTAGACATTCGGATATCTGACCGGCGGCGCTGCCGATGCAAAATACACTTTTTTAGCCCCGGCTTCACGGGCCATTTGTATGATTTGTTCCGAAGTCGTTCCTCTGACGACAGAGTCGTCAATTAGCAAAACATTTTTTCCGTCGAATTCCAAATCGATCGCATTGAGCTTTTGCTTAACCGATTTTTTGCGCTTTTGTTGCCCCGGCATGATGAACGTCCGTCCGATATAACGGTTTTTGATAAAACCTTCTCGGTATTTGACACGAAGCTTGTTAGCCAACTGCAATGCCGCGGTTCGACTGGTATCGGGAATCGGAATCACCACATCGATATCGTGATCCGGCCATACCCGCATAATTTTTTCGGCCAATTTTTCACCCATTCTCAAGCGGGCCTTATAAACCTGGATATCGTCGATGATCGAGTCGGGTCGAGCAAAATAGACATATTCGAACATACAAGGACAATGATCGACGAAATCGGAACATTGCTTGGTATGCAAGGCACCCGATTCCTCGATGAACACTGCCTCTCCGGGCTCGATATCCCGAATCAGATCAAAGCCCAAGACATCCAGCGCGACACTTTCGGAAGCGATCATGAATTCGCTGCCTTTATCGGATTTTCTTTCGCCGAATACGATAGGCCGGATGCCGTGCGGGTCGCGAAAGCCTAAGATGCCGAAACCCGCTATCATTACGACGACCGCATAAGCGCCGCGAACGCGCTGATGAACTCTGGAAACCGCGGTAAACACGTCGTCCACAGTCAATTTCAACTTACGTAGTTGCTGCAACTCATGCGCAAACACATTGAGCAATACTTCGGAATCGGAGTCGGTATTGATATGACGTTGATCTTCGATGAATAAAACGTGCTTTAACGCTTCGGTGTTGGTTAAATTGCCGTTATGAGCCAGCGTCAGGCCGAACGGCGAATTCACATAAAAGGGCTGCGCTTCGGCCGAGCTCGTACATCCGGCGGTCGGATAGCGCACATGACCGATGCCCATATTACCCTTGAGCTTCAGCATTTGACTGGTCGTAAATACATCCCGAACCAGGCCGTTGTCCTTACGTAAATGCAACCGCCCGTTTTCACAGGTCACGATGCCGCTCGCATCCTGCCCCCTATGCTGCAATACGGTCAACGCATCATACAGCTCTTGATTGACGTTGTTATGAGCAACAATACCGGCAATACCACACATGCTTTAAACCTAAAATTTTAATCAACGATAATTAACATAGCTCATCAGGTCCGACGGAATATGTTCCCGCAACCAGACGGCAAGCGATTGAAAAGGCGGAATCAAAGTCGATTCTTTCCACCAAGCATCCTCCGGAAGCGGCGTCAAACCGGCCAACATGACGCAAACCGTGACGACCAACAATCCGCGAGCGATACCGAAAATCATTCCAGCGAAACGATCCGACCCGGTCAATCCGGTTTGCTTGACCAATTTTCGTAACATTAAATTGATCAATGCACCCCCAATCAACACGGCAAAAAACAATGCCGCAAAGGCTGCGGCAACCCGTGCCGAAGGCACGCTAAAAACCGGCTCCAAAAGCACGGAAAACTCACGACTAAAAGTTAATCCGAGCCAAATCGCGACGACCCACAATACCAGTGAGAATGCCTCTTCGATAAAGCCTCTAAACAAACCGATCACCAAGGAAATGGAGATCAACCCCAAAATGGCATAATCGACCCAGATCATATCCGCATCTCCTATAAAGCTTATTCGGAAACCAGAAAACCTTTCAGACTGTGTTGGCTATCCAATTGCATCAGTTGGGTTTCAGCCCGTTTTTTATCGAGCTCGGGACCGACACGAAGACGATACGCCTTACCTTGCGCGGTATCTACTTCGGTAACGGCGGCAGGAAAACCTTTTGCGCGCAGTTTATCACGGAGCGAATCGGCATTTTCCTGCTTACTGAAACTACCTAATTGTATATACCACTTAACCAGACCTGTGCTTGCAGCCGGACTGTTCTGTTGAGGCGCCGTTTGCCCCCCTTGAGCAGTAGCCGCTGCCGGTTCAATGGCCTTGGGTTTATTGACTGACAATAACAGACTTTTGAGGTTATTGTCGGCATCCAGCCGATTTTTAAGCGCCTGGGCTTTGCTTTTATCGGTTTCAGGCCCCACCAAGACCCGATAGGATTTTCCGCCTCGGATGTCAAATTCCTCGACTGCTGCCGGAAAACCTTGCGAACGCAATTTATCGCGTAATGCGAATGCATTATCTTTCTTACTAAAACTGCCCGGCTGTATATACCAAGTCACAAGTTCCGCAATCGGCAATGCCGCTACCGACTCCGTTTTCGTTTCCAGAACCCTGACTTCGGAAACCGGAGCCGTCTCAGCCGGCTTATCCGTTTCCATCAAAGAGGCCGGCAATTTATTCTTATCAATAGGCTTAAGCTCAGACCCGTCATCGACAGGCCCAATGTATTCGAGTTCTTCAGGAGTCAACCCCTCTACTTCATCGACATCAGGCTCGGGTTCGTCAACCGACTCTTCGGTCCATTGAGGCCGACTACTGTCCGGAAGACGCTCGGCAGTCTTGGCAAAGTCCTGCGTTGGCGGCTCAGGTAAGGCTAATTCATTGACCAATTCACCGCTCTCCTCAATCGGATCGTCAAACAGCATCGGTACAAAAATAGCGGCCAACGCGGTGATGACAACCGCGCCGATCAATCTTTGTTTTAATTCCTGGTCCATCGTTAACCTCTAAGCTAAACCAGCTAAGGAACGAACATAAAATAACTTCGACAACTGTTGGAAAGAGAGGCGGCGGCTCGAATGACAGTTATCGGCGGCAGGGATAGCCGCCGTCAAGCCTACATAGACGTATTTACGACGTCCAATCAAGCGAGTCACCGAACCGCTGCAAAACCTAGTATTTGTAGAATTTATTTTGCGCATATTCCTAAATATTCAGATACTAAAAAGAAAGAACCGAAAACCAATAATAAATCGTTTTTTCCGGCTTTAGTCTTGGCACTATCCAATGCATCTTGCAGTCCGGAGAAACCGAAATCAACACCCGTAATTTTGCACTGTTCGAAATAATCTTGCATCATTGCCTTGGAAACGCACCGAGGATTGTCTTTTAACGGCACAAAATACCATTGATGAACCAATGGTTTCATGATGCTGATAACGCCAGGAATATCTTTATCCTTCATCATCGTAAAAACGGCATGAACGCGTTTGCCGGAAAAATTATCACTTAGATAGTCGATCAAGGTCTGAACGGCTTGAGGATTATGCCCGACATCGAGTAGGACAGGTATCTCGTCATGAATGAATTGAAAACGCCCAGTTAGTTCAACGGACCCGATGCCATGCCTTATCGAATCCACACTAATCGGGAGGCGTGAAGACATTAGGGTCGCAGCCATTACCACAGCAGCCGCATTTCGATATTGATGCTCGCCTTTGAGATTAGGTTCCGGCAATCGGTCGATCTGCCGATCGGGTGCACACCATATCCAACCTTTCGACTGCTTCCTGTAAGCAAAATCGCACCCGATAAAAAAAGCCGGGGCCTCGATTTCATTTGCATATTCGAATATCGAGTCGGGTGGCTCAGGATCGCTGATAATCGCAGGAACTTGCTTTCTGAAAATACCGGCTTTTTCACGGCCAATCAGCTCGCGCGTTTCGCCGAGCCAATCGGCATGATCGATCCCAATGCTGGAAATAATAGAAACGTCGGGGTCCACAATATTGACGGCATCAAGACGCCCGCCCAATCCTACCTCCAACAATTGCACATCGAGATTGGCCCTGGAAAAAATATCGAGCGCAGCCAAGGTACCGAATTCAAAGTAACTCAACGAAACACCGTCTCGAACCGATTCAATACGCTCGAAAGCCGAACAGATCAAATCGTCGCTAACTGGTTTGCCGTTAATTTTTATACGTTCGTTATAACTTAGAATATGCGGAGAAGTATAGGTGCCGACTCGATAACCTTGAGCCCGATAAATGAATTCCAAAAAGGCCACGCATGAACCTTTACCATTAGTTCCTGCTACCGTGATCGTCGGCGGCTTATTGTAATCCGGTTGCAATGCTCGGAATACCCTCTGTACTCTCTCCAAGCCTAGATCAATCGTTTGCGGATGCAAACCTTCTTGCCACCTCAGCCAGCCCTCGAGCGTATCGAAATGCTTCATCTCAGACAAATTGTCGGTTCCACAAAAACATAAAAAAGCACGAAAGCGCCAACGAGATAGAAAATCGTGGATTGTCCCATCCAATAACTGCAAACTTAGGCCCTATTGCGGACCGGTTTTTGTTGTGTTTCTCGTGGCTTAACCGCAACAGCAAGATCATTCGGCCATTTAAAATTGCACTTAATCCTGAACGGCAGGCAAAGGCTCGGTTTCGGCCAAGATAATAGGTTCTTCTAAATTCGGGCTTATTTTCGTTTCCATCCGCGAGGCCATTAAAATCGCCAGCATTGCAGCAATTTTATCGCGCATTTCACGCCTATCGATAATCATGTCGATAGCGCCGTGCTCTTGCAGAAACTCGCTACGTTGAAAACCTTCCGGCAATTTTTCTCGAACGGTTTGCTCGATGACGCGAGGTCCTGCAAAACCGATCAAGGCATTCGGCTCGGCGACATTGATATCGCCAAGCATCGCCAAACTCGCGGAAACACCGCCCATCGTAGGGTCGGTCATACACGAAATAAACGGCAATCCCGCTTCCGACAACCGTGTCAAGGCCGCGCTGGTTTTCGCCATTTGAAACAATGAAAACAATGACTCCTGCATGCGAGCGCCGCCGCTGGCGGTAAAAACAATGAACGGCGCACCGATTTCGAGGCTCTCATTCACACCTCGCACGAAACGCTCGCCGACCACCGACCCCATCGAGCCACCCATAAAACTAAAATCGAACGCGGCGGCTACGATATCTTTATTCTTGAGCTTACCCTTAATCACTACGAGAGCATCGCTTTCCTTGGTCTGTTTTTGCGCTTGACTTATACGGTCTTTATAGCGTTTGGAATCCTTGAATCTAAGCGGGTCGGTCGGTTTGATATGTTGACCGATTTCTTCTTGATCCTGCTCATCGAGAAATAATTCCAACCGTACTCTTGCCGATATCCGCATGTGATGATTGCATTTAGGGCACACACTGGAATTTCGTTCCAATTCGTTGTTATAGAGAATCGCGTTGCAACTCGGACACTTGGTCCATAAACCCTCGGGCACGGCGCCTTTTTTCTTGTTAGTCCCGTCTGTTCTGATTGTTGAGGGGACCAGTTTTTCAAACCAACTCATATTTTAAACTCCGAATTCGCTCATGTGATCGACGACTTATTCATCCATTGCGGCGCGCATGGCTTTAAGTAAATCGACTATTTCGGAACAGGCCTGCTCCGGATTATCCAAATTCGCTTCGATTTTACTGATCAAGGCGCTACCGACAACGACACCATCACCTAAATGAGCCACTGTCTTTGCCGTCTCGGCATCCTTAACACCGAAGCCGATACCGATCGGCAATTGAGTATTCGCACGGATTAACTTCAGCCTTTCCTCGACATCGGCGGTGTTCAAGTGCCCAGCACCGGTTACACCTTTGAGTGAAACGTAGTAAATATAGCCACTGCCCGCCGCATCCATTTTACGAATGCGTTCTTCATTACTATTAGGCGCCAACAAAAAAACCGGATCGATACCGCGTTCTTTCAGCAACGAAACACAGAAACCGGCCTCCTCAGGCGGCAAATCAACCGTCAGCACACCATCGATTTCGACGCGTTGCGCCGCATTGGCAAAATCTTCGTAACCCATTGCCTCGATCGGATTTAAATACCCCATCAACACGACCGGCGTTTGGTCATCCTTTCTTCTGAATTCGGCGACTATATTGAGTACTTTTCTTAAACTCATTTTATGCGCCAAGGCGCGTTCACTGGCTTTCTGAATGACCGGTCCGTCCGCCATCGGATCGGAAAACGGTACGCCAAGCTCAATAATATCAACGCCCGCTTCCACCATCGCATGCATCATCGGCACGGTAAAATTCGGATGCGGATCACCGGCCGTCAAAAATGGAATCAAAGCCTTACGGCCTGACTTGGAAAGCTCTTCAAATTTAGCGGCTAAACGGCTCACAGTTGTATTCCCTCGCGTTGCGCCAAGGTCATGATATCTTTATCGCCACGACCGGAAAGATTGATAATAATTATGCTGTCTTTGGGCATGGTCGGCGCCAGCTTTGTCGTATAAGCAATCGCATGACTCGATTCCAGCGCAGGAATAATGCCTTCCATTTCGGTTAAATCATGAAAACCCTTCAAGGCTTCATCATCGGTTATGTTGACATATTCGGCGCGCCCGCTGTCTTTCAACCAAGCATGTTCGGGTCCGACGCCGGGATAATCCAAGCCCGCCGAGATTGAATGCGTTTCGATGATTTCACCATCATCATCCTCGATCAAATAAGTCCGATTGCCGTGTAAAACTCCCGGACGTCCCGCACAAAGCGGAGCAGAATGACGTCCTGTTTCGACGCCGTCTCCGGCCGCTTCGACGCCGTACATTTTGACCGACGCATCGTCGATAAAAGGATAAAACAAACCGATCGCGTTCGACCCGCCCCCGACACAAGCGACCAGCGCATCGGGCAACCGCCCGGTCATGGTCAAACATTGCTCTTTGGCTTCACGTCCGATCACGGTTTGAAAATCGCGCACCATCGCAGGATAAGGATGAGGTCCTGCTACCGTTCCAATGATGTAGAATGTATTGTCGACATTGGTAACCCAATCACGGAGCGCCTCGTTTAACGCGTCTTTCAGAGTCTTCGAACCCGATTCGACCGCAACGACTTTTGCGCCAAGCAGTTTCATCCGGTAAACATTCAAGGACTGTCGGGCGACATCGACCGCCCCCATATAAACAACGCACTCGAGTCCCAATCTGGCAGCGACAGTAGCCGTAGCCACGCCATGCTGACCCGCACCGGTTTCAGCGATGATCCGGGTTTTTCCCATGCGCTTAGCCAATAACGCCTGTCCGATCGTATTATTAACTTTATGCGCGCCGGTATGATTGAGGTCTTCTCGTTTCAAATAAAGCTGCGCTCCGCCTAAATGCCGACTCCAGCGTTCGGCATGGTAAAGCGGTGAAGGACGCCCGACATAATGCTGCAAATCGGCATCCAGTTCGGTTAAAAATTCAGGATCCTGCATATAGCGCAGATAAGCCTCTTCTAACTCTTGAATAGGCCCCATTAATGTTTCGGCAACGAATTTTCCGCCATAAGGACCGAAATGTCCGCGCTCGTCCGGCAAGTTATAATGCTGTGTCATGTTGCTAACTTCTATTACCCTCGTTAATTATTCTTACGAATGCCGCCATTTTACCGGCATCCTTAATACCTTTTTCCGATTCCACGCCGCTGCTGACGTCCAATGCATAAGGGCCGACCGACTCCATTGCCTGCGTGACATTGCCGGGTTCCAAACCGCCGGCCAAAATAATCGGTTTCGGACAAGACTGCGGAATCAAATCCCAATCAAAACGGTTTCCGGAACCGCCTTTCACTCCCGGATGATACGCATCGAGTAACAAACCGGCGGCTCCGGAATACCGTTTAGCCAAATCAGCTATATCAACGTCCTGTCGCATCCTAATTGCCTTGATATAAGGCTTATTGTACAGCTCGCAAGCATCTGGCGTCTCATCGCCGTGAAATTGCAAACAGTCGATCGGCACCCGGCTCAACACTTCACGAATACGCGCCTCTTGCTCGTCGACGAACAAACCGACAACACTGGTAAAGGGAGGCAAAGCCTCGACAATCGCAAGCGCTTGATCGATATCAATATTTCTTGGGCTAGACGGATAAAAAACCAACCCGATCGCATCCACGCCTAGATGCGCCGCACGGACTGCGTCATTAACCCGGGTAAAGCCGCAAATTTTAACGCGAGTACGCATAAAGAGATAAGATATTTAATAAAAAATTTAGCCGGATAGAATAACATAAAACAAAAGCCCTAAACTAAGGCTAAAATGACCTCAACAATTCTTAATTTGAGGATAAAACAGGGTGCGGGTGTGCTTGGCGAGGATGTCGGCGGCAAGGCAGATTTTTGCTCCATGCAAAATCTGCATTCACGCCATCCCTGGCGATCGAGCTGCCGTTAAACCCGATGGATGGGTTTACCCAGCACCTAAATTCCATAACCCATTGGCTATGATTAGCGGTCTGGGATAATTTAGGCGCTGGGTGAATACGTCCATCTAGGCTCTATGCCAGCTCCATGCCGCCCCTCACCTAACGCTAGATGAGGGGCCGAGTTTTTATCTACGATGAGCAATACAACGACTAATGAGTATGGGTATGAGTTGATTCGGAATGCTCGTGATCGTTTGGATTTAGATGACTATCACTGGAGTGATGGTTCTGAGACGAATCCGAGTGCGAATGATCATGACCGGAATCATGGCCATGCTCATTGACATGCGGTTGCCCGTGCTCATGCTCACTGGCTTCTTGAGGATCGATGGCCCCTTCGACCGCAACGCCGTAACGATAGACCATTAATCCGCCCAAATCGGCGCCCAAAACGACCAACACAGACAGACCCGCCGACAGCAATAGAAAAAAACCGTTTGCAGCACCTTTAAGCGAACTACCGGCCAACAGACGCCAAACCGATAATAACGCCGATAAACTCAACACCGTAATACCAATTTGCTCATGCCTTTCCATGATGTCATGAACATTACCCCCGTGCGCAACCGTTTCGCCGGCTTGCAAACCGGTATAAACAGTCACTGCTGCGCCAATCGTCCCAAAATAAAGCATCGCCGAAGCGGCACTGCGCCAAACCGGGTTACGAATCAAAGTCCCCAATAAGTCGAGAATAAAAAAACCGATCAATAAAGCGATTGGAAAATGTACTAGCAAAGGATGAATATTATCCAGTTCTGCGATTCCCGGAAATATGCTCGCAAATATGTCCGAAGGTTCTTGAGCCGCCAGACTTTCCAGAAATCCCAAAAAATGCCCGACAGACTCGGCTACCCCGCCGCCATGATCGGCGCCGCCATGAATTTGAAAAGAATAAAAGTGATTCACATCAATTACGCTATGTTAGGTTTCGAATAAACACAATGTACTCGAAATCTTCGGAATTGCAAACTGTTTGAAAGCGATAAAGCTGACTTGTAAGCCTTCATCCTACCGAGCTTTGAAATCGGCCCGGTTTCGCCGTATATTAGCGGCCTGTTTCCTAAAGCGACATTTCATCAATGGACACCATCAGCATTCGCGGCGCGCGCACCCACAATTTAAAAAGCATCGACCTGGATTTGCCCCGCGACTCCTTGATTGTCATTACCGGCCTCTCCGGTTCCGGCAAATCCTCACTGGCTTTCGACACGATTTATGCCGAAGGCCAACGGCGTTATGTCGAATCCCTGTCCGCCTATGCCCGGCAATTCCTGTCGATGATGGAAAAACCGGATGTCGATCATATCGAAGGACTGTCCCCGGCGATTTCGATCGAACAAAAATCGACCTCCCACAATCCTCGCTCGACGGTCGGCACAATTACCGAAATCTATGATTACTTGCGTTTACTCTATGCCCGCGCAGGCACGCCTCGCTGCCCTGACCATAACGTTTCATTAGCCGCCCAAACCGTCAGCCAGATGGTAGATAGCGTGCTCGAACAACCGGAAGGCGGTCGCTGGATGTTATTGGCGCCCGTCATCAGCCAGCGCAAAGGGGAATACCTGCAATTGTTCGAGGATTTACGCGCGCAAGGTTTTATCAGAGCACGTATTGACGGCGCCGTATACGATCTCGACGAAACGCCGGCGCTCGACCCCAAGAAAAAACACACGATCGAAGTGATCGTCGATCGATTCAAAATTCGTGACGACATCGCATTGCGCCTTTCCGAGTCATTCGAAACAGCGCTTCGCATCGCAGACGGTATTGCGCTGGCCGTTTCCATGGACGACAACACGACCTTATTGTTTTCCGAACGCTACGCCTGCCCCCACTGCGGATACAGCATCAGCGAATTGGAACCGCGCATTTTTTCGTTCAACAACCCGAAAGGCGCGTGCCCAACTTGCGATGGACTTGGTGTTCGTCAACACTTCGATCCGGAATTGGTGGTGCATAATCCCAACATCAGCCTAGCCGGCGGGGCGATTCGAGGCTGGGACCGGCGCAACGCTTATTATTATCAAATTATCTGCTCGCTGGCCGAACACTACGGTTTCGATCCGGAAATCCCTTATCAGGAACTACCGGACAACATCAAAAAAGTATTATTGTTCGGCAGCGGCAACGAAGCGATCGATTTCAAATTACTTGGCGGTCCGCGCGCCGGCCAAACCAAGCGCTACAGCTTCGAAGGCATCATTGCGAACATGGATCGCCGTTACCATGAAACCGACTCACCGATGGTCCGTGAGGAACTGGCCAAATATCTATCGCAAAAAACCTGCCCCGACTGCGGCGGAGCGCGTCTAAATAAGGCCGCCCGCCATGTTTTCGTCAATGAAAGCCCCTTGCACGAACTTACCCGTTTTCCGATTCGCAAATCTTTACAGTTTTTCGAAGAATTGGACTTACCTGGAAAACAGGGCGAAGTAGCTGCGAAAATTATCAAGGAAATCGTCGAACGACAAGAATTTTTAGTCAATGTCGGGCTGGACTATCTGACTCTCGATCGTAGCGCCGATACGTTGTCCGGCGGCGAAGCGCAACGTATCCGACTGGCAAGCCAAATCGGCGCAGGCTTAGTCGGCGTGATGTATGTGCTCGACGAACCGTCAATCGGCCTGCATCAGCGCGATAACGATCGCTTGTTGAATACTTTGTTCCGGCTCAGGGATCTGGGTAATACCGTAATCGTCGTAGAGCACGACGAAGATGCGATTCGCTCGGCCGATCATATCGTCGATATCGGCCCCGGCGCCGGTATTCACGGCGGTAGAATCGTCGCACAGGGGACGCCGCAAGACATCATCGACTCGCCCGACTCGCTGACCGGCCAGTATTTGTCGGGAAAACAAATGATTGCGATTCCGGAAAACACGACGCCGGTCGTCCCGGAAAAGCGCATCGTGATCCGCAACGCTCAAGGCAATAACCTGAAAAACGTCGATATTGCTCTGCCGGTCGGTCTACTCACTTGTATTACCGGCGTATCCGGCTCAGGAAAGTCGACGCTCATCAACGATACGCTCTACCGCTATGCTGCGCGCGCAATCAATCGAGCCGGCGCCCTGCCCGCACCTTGCGATGAAATCGAAGGCATTGAATATTTCGATAAAGTCATCGATATTAATCAAAGCCCGATAGGCCGAACGCCCCGCTCGAATCCGGCTACTTATACCGGAATTTTTACGCCCATCCGGGAATTATTCGCGGCAACGCCCGAAGCCCGATCACGCGGTTACACCCCGGGGCGCTTCAGTTTCAACGTCAAAGGCGGCCGTTGCGAGGCCTGCAAAGGCGATGGAGTCATCAAAGTCGAAATGCATTTCTTGCCGGATATTTTCGTACATTGCGACGTCTGCGGCGGTAAACGTTATAATCGTGAAACGCTGGAAATTCGCTACAAAGGCAAAGCAATCAACGAAGTATTGGACATGACCGTAGAGGACGCCGCGCAATTTTTCAGCGCCGTCCCGGTGTTATCCAAAAAACTCCATACTTTGACCGAAGTGGGATTGAATTACATCACGCTCGGACAAAATGCAGTCACGCTTTCCGGCGGCGAAGCGCAGCGCGTCAAGCTCGCTAAGGAACTGTCGAAACGCGATACCGGCAAAACACTCTATATTCTCGACGAGCCCACAACCGGCCTGCATTTCCACGATATCAAACAATTATTGCGCGTTTTGCATACACTACGCGATCACGGCAATACCGTGATTGTCATCGAGCATAACCTGGACGTGATCAAAACGGCAGATTGGATTATTGATATGGGGCCGGAAGGCGGCGACGGAGGCGGCACATTGGTCGCTGAAGGCACACCTCAACAACTGAGTGAAAACAACGCCTCGCATACCGGGCATTATTTAAAACGATTTTTTAGCTGATTTGGCGAATTGACTCGATTTTTTAACGCGGCTCAATCTTATTCGCTATCTTCATATCTTTCTAGATAAATATTACGAAATAAGTATTGAAAACAAAAAAGGCCGGAAAGAACGCTCTTTCCGGCCTTTTTTACATTGCAAAAGCGTTATACTTTTTCCGATTCGGCTATCGCGTTGAACGCATCGATTTTACCTTTGCCGGTGTTGACCAATTCGACTCCGGTATCGATGACCATTTTGACAAGACCAGGAATTCGATAGACTCTCAAACCTAAATAAGCCACTATAGGAATCGCAATAAAAGCCGCAATAAATCCGTTTAAACCGAACAAGGTCAACAACTTGATCAATAGCACGGCGGCATCCAGCGGCAATAAAACCATCGCTCCGAAATAAATCAATACCATAAATGTAAACAGAACGAATACGACGAACTGGAGAAGTCTAACTAATGCGACATTAATATTTTTCATTGTAATTTTAATTTCCCGACAATACTAAGAAGCCTCGAAGGCCGCAACATGTTCGGCCCTTTAATCGTGAAAGGGCAAGCCTTTAAAAGGCGCTTATTATACAGAAATGCGTTCCAATTTCATTTTTTATTGCTCAGGCTCGTTACGCAGGAAAAACCGATATAAAACCGCCCCTGCAATAAAACCACCTAAATGCGCCCACCAAGCCACATCAACCATCACGCCATCAAACATCACCGAAGTCGTGGCTTTTTGCAATTGAAGAATGATCCAAAACCCCAAAAAAGCTATCGCCGGCACATGAAAAACCAATGGAAAAAATAAGATCGGTATAAAAACAATGACGCGCTCAAACGGATATAGAAAAAAATAAGCCCCCAATACGCCGGCGATGGCTCCCGATGCGCCAACGACCGGTATCGTTAAATAGGGATCGAAATAAAACTGCAAGGCCTGAGCCGATAATCCGCAAATTACATAAAAAACCAAAAAGCGCCCCCTGCCCATCAGGTCTTCGACATTATCGGCAAAAATCCACATGAACAACATGTTAGTAACTAAATGCAACCAACCTCCATGCAAAAAAAGACTGGTCAAAAACGATAAATAATAATCGGGGGGCAAGCCGAAATGAGCCGCCCAAGCGGGACTTGAATAACGCAACGGCACCATGCCGAATAGATAAGTCAAACGGTGTTTCAATTGATCGGGAATAATTTCCATCGCGATAAAGATCACGATACATAAAACCATTAAACTCCAAGAAACAATCGGCCTTGAATAACACGGAGCGGTATCTCTAATTGGAATCATGATCTTTCCGTTTGTAGACAGCTTTTCTAAAATTTAAAAAAATATCGGCCATGCCGAGAAAAGCCATGCCGACGATCGCATATTGCGGCATAACAAACAATAATAAATACGGCGGCAGTAAATAATTTTTGCTGCGCTCGGAAACGTCAACCGTACAATGTAAAACCGCCATACCGTGGAAGAAAAACGGCATCGTAAAAACCAATAACAAATCATAAAGCAAGGCTTCGCTGAATAGCGCTGTCACGATCAACACAACACCCAAAACACCCAATGCATAAATGGGATATCTAACTCGGTAAAATTCCTCGGCGAATCCTCCTGGGTTGTATAAAGCCGCCTGCATCCAACGTCCGATCAACAACGATGAAGTCACTGCGAAACCGAACATCATCGCCACCAATCCATTCATCAACCGTAAAGTACCATCGGCCTCGAAACCTTGATAAGTAGCGCCTTTAACGCCTTCAACAGCCTTTTCCAACCAATTAGCCCACCATTGCGCGGCATCGCCTGATACGACCTGTATCGAAACCGCCAAGAGGGCCGCAAACACCGCCGCGACCATTATCGCCAAACTTTGCGATTGGGTAACACGCAATACTTTCGCCGAAGCCGCCAACGGCAACAACAAAAACAAAACTACCGGAGTCTCGAGGCCCGGTCTGCTTTCGACAAAAAGACTACTAACATAAACAACCAAAGCCGTTCCGATCAAAACAATCAACCAGTAGCTATCGGAACGCGACAATACGCATAATGCGATGATGCCGCAACAAAATAGCGCCAACGGCAAAACAAATTGAGATAAAGCACCCAACACGCAAGCAGCGGCCAAGGCCTGATAAGGTCCCTGCATTACAAAATTTGCTAAAGCCCTCATAAATAACAATCCTCCTTAAAACCCAATCTTAAAAATAAAACCGGCGCATTAAATTTGATATTCCGTGCCCGGCGACTTTGCTGCCTAGCATATCAGCATGCTGAAAAAGATAAAATCAATGACTATGTTCGCGTTAATAGTTGATACCTATTTGAACTCAAAGTCAGCAGAAACCAAAGGATATAGCTCTAAATAACTTGCTTTTTTTAATATTGAGCGGATTCTTGAAAGGAGGGAAATTATTTATGGCCAAATCCTAACGCGAAAATAGCCAAATCAATGATGCTTCATACAGATCTCAACGACACTACTCCCTTTTGATTGAAAAACCGTCTAAGAATAAAAAGGCATGGGATATGTCTATCGAGGACCGCCGTGAACCCGTCCATGGGGGCTTGACGGCAGCGATCCCTGCTGCCAACATCCTCGCTAGCCACACCCCATACCTTTACAAAGTTAGCTAATTTTTGAGTATAAAGGGAGTAGAACTTTTATTCGAAGTTGCTTATATTTTAAACAAAACGTAACATTGTCGGATTTATCTTTACGGCGCTTCTGCTAAATCGGAAAACCGCCGGCTCAGCCAACTCATTCAAGGTTTTATGGAAACACAACCGGGGCCAACGCCCTCTTTAACATTCGGCCAATTCGAGCTTGATTCACGCATCCAACAAGCCACGGAAGCCATGGGTTTCGATCGCCCAACCGAAGTACAAGCTGCCGTCATACCTTTGGCCACCAAATCCAAAGATCTTTGGGTTTGTGCAAAAACCGGAAGCGGTAAAACCGCAGCTTTTCTAATACCCGCTTTACAGTATCTGCTGCAAAATTGCCCCGAAGACAACGCGGCAAAAGTCTTGATACTCGCGCCTACAAGGGAACTGGCCAAACAAACATATAAACAATGCCGACAGTTGGCCGAATTCACTCCGATCAAGTCCGGCATGATTATCGGCGGCGAAGACTTCAAGAAACAATCCGCTTTATTTGCGAAAAGTACCGCCATCATCATCGCAACTCCAGGACGCCTAATCGAAGTCATCGAGGAAGGCTCCGCCGATTTCAACCGACTCGACCTACTCATTCTCGATGAAGCCGACCGTATGCTCGACATGGGCTTCAAAAACGATTTACTGAAAATCGCAAGCGTTTGCAAGCCGGAACGCCAAACCCTGTTATTTTCCGCGACACTTAATCCGACGATCAAAGGCATTGCTCTCACACTTCTTAAAGAGCCGGAAAAAGTCTATCTCGATGGCATACACGCAGAACATGAAGATATCGAACAGCAAATGTTGCTGGCCGACGATTTCGAACATAAGAAAAAATTATTGATCTGGCTGCTAAGCCACGAAACATATCAAAAAGCCTTGGTCTTCACCAACACCAAAGTCCATACCGATCAATTGCGCGGTCCATTGAGAGGGCAAAAATTGCGCGTGGGCTCGCTGCATGGAGACATGGACCAAAGCGAACGCAACAAGACCATGGGGTTTTTCCGAGATGGAACCATCGATATATTGGTCGCGACCGACGTTGCCGCCCGCGGTCTCGATATCGAAGGAGTGGACCTGGTCATTAATTTCGACTTAGCCCGTAACGGTAATGACTATCTGCACAGAATCGGCCGCACCGGACGAGCCGGTCGACCGGGACTTGCAATCGCATTGATCAACTCTTCCGAATGGAACGTCTTGGCGGGTATCGAACGCTATCTACAACAGCGACTGACCCAGCGCACGATCAAGGAGTTGGAAGGTCGCTATAAAGGACCCAAAAAGCTCAAAGCCTCGGGAAAAGCGGCCAGTAGTAAAAACAAAAAAGCGGAACCGAAGAAGAAAGCGTCCAAAATCAAAGATCGCCATCGTGACCGCAAAAAAATCGGTAAAAGACGCATGCCAAGCGAACTGAAAACCAACGGTTAATCCTAAATACGGCTGTTTAACCATGAAGGGCATGAAGTTAATGAAGGAAAGAGTATTGAGCGCTTTATGAACCGTCCAAATATCACGAATGAACTCAATAGATAAATTCAATGTAGTTATACAGCGCTTTCAAAACCAGTTAATGACTAAAAAAATCAAACCGATGGTGGGATTGGAGTGCACTGGTAATATTGATGACACAGGCTGTTAATGGCTGGGCACTCAATTAAGGCGATTTCCGGCGAAAAACATACCCCACTAACTGGTCTTTTTGTCCATCTACTGCAAACCGGAAAGGGTTACATAGCGCAAATATGCGCCCCTTTCCGGTTTTTGTAGCTGAACAAAAATCCTGCGTTATTTGGGTATGTTTATTCTTGTCAATCGCCTAAGGATTTGGCCGTAAATAACTTCCCTATTTTAAGGAGGGTTCGGTTGCTCGATTGGCAGGTGTCGGCGGCAGGGAAAGCCGCCGTCAAGCCTACATGGACGTATTCACGGCGTCCTGCCAAGCGAGTGACCGAACCCTCAACAAGGCTCATAGTTCCAGGACGTTATTTATCACGAAATCCTAAATTGAAAACATTGTATCTTCAAGTCCTTCATGCTCTTCATGGTAAGATGCTTTTTCTAGGTTAATCTCAAACTTTCAATCGTTCGACAACTCGCCCATTCTGCAAATGTTCCTCGATAATCTCATCGATATCGGCTTGATTTTCATAACGATACCAAATTGCATCGGGATAGACGACCATTACCGGCCCTTCCTTGCAACGATCCAGACAACCGGCATTGTTGATGCGACATTTACCGGGCCCGCTCATTTTAAGCTTTTTCAATTGCGTTTTCGCATAATCTCGAAAAAACTGGGCCTCATGATCCTGACAGCAGGCCGCGCCGTTCTCGCGCTGATTGGTACAGAAAAAAACATGGTGTTTAAAGTAACTCATCGCAGTATTTTAAAATTTCGTAAGATTTCTATTTCTGGTTCCCACGGTCCTCCGTGGGAACCCATACTTTGGCTTCCGAGGCGAGATTATGCATTCCCACGCTGAAACCGTGGGAACGAGGAATATTTGGCAAATAATTACTTCAATCGCCATCTGCAGTGCCGTCATCGACAAAATCCCGGCTATCGACATCTTGAGAATCGGACCTAGTTTCAGGATACAATTCTTGGATGGCGCCATCAGCCCCTATCAATACTGAACTTGCCAAGCCCCGAAATATGCCGTGCTCGATAACGCCCGGCATGGCGTTAAGCGCATCGTCGAGATCAACGGTATCAATCGTGGCATCGAATACGGTATCGAGTACCAAGCTTCCGTAAGAAGTCACCACCAATCCGTCACCGTTTGCAGTACGTCGTAATGCCGGCCTGCCGCCTAGTTTTACCAAACTTTCTTTAACCATTCGCCAGGCAAACGGCATTACCTCGATTGGGATCGGAAAACGTTCGCCGATACGCCCGACCAGCTTGCTTTTATCGATCAGAACGACGAATCGGTCGGCCGCCTTCGCCAACAATTTTTCTCGCACCAAATCGTAGCCCCGTCCTTTAAGCAGCGTCTTATCGAAGGTAACTTCATCGGCGCCATCGACATAGAGATCGATTCGCTCGGTTTGTTCGATCGACTGCAGAGGCAAACCCAATTCACGAGCCTTAATCGCGCTGACAACCGAACTGGCGATCACGATCACTTTTAAACCTTCATCTTTATGGAGGCGAGACAACTCTTTAATAAAACAGTCTGCCGTGGAACCGGTCCCGAGTCCGACCCGCATCCCGTCTTTAACAAGCTTTGCGGCATGGACTGCCACCAATTCTTTATCATTCATTGCGACTCCCAGAAATACTTCTTTCGTAAATCAAGTTTCGATATAAGTAAAGAAGCGATAACAACAAACTATTGACCACCCGCCATCAACTTATAAGCCACCCCTCCGATAACTACCAGTGCAACCAAAGCCCAGCCCAGACTATCCATATATTCGCGTAGTTTCGCTTCGAGTTTTTCGCCACCTGCCGCGATTAGCAACGACACCAAAAAAAACCGCGCACCGCGCCCGACTGTCGATGCCAAAACAAACGGTAAAAACACCATACTCATCACGCCGGCCGCAATCGTGAATACTTTGTAAGGTATCGGCGAAAAACCGGCCACCAAGACTGCCCAGAACCCCCAATTGGTAAACCATTGTCGGGCCAATAGAAAGCCCTCCCAATAATGCGTGGTTTTTAACCAAGGCTCAAGCTGGTCGAACATAAAAAAACCGATCGCATAACCAAAGATGCCTCCCAAGACCGAAAATACCGTGGTCCATAGCGCAAATTGGAAAGCGTATTGAGGACGACCGAGCGCCATCGGCGCCAACATGACATCGGGCGGAATCGGAAAAAAAGACGATTCTGCAAAGCTCAAAGCGCAAAGATACTTCAAGGCATGCCGATGCCGGGACCACGATAGCGTCTTATCGTATAGCGCTTGAAACATGCTTATTCCCTGCCCGACAAAAACGGCACGAAATTGACCGACTCCAGGATTTCGACTTCGAATCCTGATGCGTTTCGCGTAACCCGTTGTAACTCCTGTCCGCCGGCATGACCGATCGGAATCACCATCACGCCGCCGACAGCCAGTTGCCGTAGCAGCATTTCGGGAATTTCGGGCGGAGCCGCCGTTACCAAAATCCCATCGTAAGGAGCATGTTCCGGCCATCCCCAGCCGCCATCGCTGTGCAAATAGCTGATGTTTTTATGTTTCAAACTCCATACCAAATTTTTGGCTTTCTTCTGCAACGGCTGAATCCGTTCGACTGTATAAACATAATCAACCAATTGCGACAACACCGCCGTCTGATAACCGCAACCGGTACCGATTTCCAGGACCTTGGCAAGCGGGCCTGATGCCAGAAGCAATTCGGTCATTTTAGCGACAATATAAGGCTGAGATATCGTCTGGTTATAACCGATCGGCAAAGCGGTATCTTCGTAGGCTCGACTAGCGAGTGCTTCATCGACGAACAAATGACGCGGCGTATTACGCATCGCATCGAGAATTTTATGATTGGTGATCCCCTGTTCCTTCAAACGCCCCACCATGCGCTCCCGAGTTCGCATGGAAGTCATGCCTATTCCTTTTACATTAAGCATCATCATTATTATATTTCTCCTAAGGCAACCAATTTTCTAAAGCGCCTATACGTTCATAGCGCGTCAAATCGACTTGCAAGGGGCTAACCGAAACATAACCCGATTTAATCGCGTAAAAATCGGTTCCCGGCCCCGCATCTTGTTCGACTCCTGGCGGCCCGACCCAATAAATAGGTCTTTCCCGAGGATCGACACTTTTGACCACCGGCTCGGCTTTATGGCGTTGACCCAAACGCGTTGCCTGAAATCCTTTAAGCTCGCTAAAAGGAATATCGGGTACATTGACATTCAAAATACTATCTTGAGGCAAAGGCTCTTCTATCAATCTTTGTAGTAATATAACCGCAACTTGCGCCGCCGTATCGAAATACCTCGGATTATTGCCGACCAACGAAATCGCCACAGCCGGCAGGCCTAAAAACCGGCCTTCGGTCGCCGCCGCCACGGTGCCGGAATAGAGTACGTCATCGCCCAAATTGGAACCGTGATTGATTCCGGCAAATACCATATCAGGCTCTTTCGCCAACAAACCGGTGATCGCCAAATGAACGCAATCGGTCGGCGTGCCGTCTACTCTAATAAAACCGTTAGCGGTTTGGTAAGCCCTGAGCGGTCTTTCCAGAGTCAGTGAATTACTGGCCGCGCTGCGGTTTCGGTCCGGCGCCACAACCGAAATTTCGGCATGATCGCTTAATGCATCCGCCAATGCATTCAGGCCTTCAGCCAGATAGCCGTCATCATTGCTCAACAAAATATGCATTTTAAGTCGCCCCGCGCACAAATAGTTTATAAAATCCCTAATATTAACAACTTATCGTATTTAAATCAGCTAACGTGAGAAAAAAAAGCCTAACACAAGAAGATCGGGATCTGTTTCGCCAAACAGTCGGGAAAGTCATATCGATAGACAGCGACAAACTGCACCTGAGCACCACACCTAAACCCAAACCCATACCCGCTAAACGTTCAGTCGATAATGCTCAATCGCTTGACGAATCAATATTGGTCACTGAATTGCTAAGTCTCGAGGATAGCCTAAGCTTTTTAAGCCCCGGCTTACAAAAAAATGTTTTGCGAAAAATGCGGAAAGGGCATTACGGACTCGATGCCGAAATCGACTTACACGGCCTGAGTAGCCACGAGGCAAAAAAGCAACTATTACGCTTTCTGCATAGTTGTGTGGAGGAAGGTTTTCGTTGCGTCTGTATCGTGCATGGCAAGGGCTATCGCTCGCCGGATAACCTACCGATTTTGAAAAACAGCCTCAATTTATGGCTTCGCCAACATCGGGATGTACAAGCCTTTTGTTCCGCGCCCCACAGAGAAGGCGGCACGGGGGCGGTTTTTGTTCTGCTGCGCTTAACGGATAAATACGACGAACAAGACGATGCCGAGCGCTAAACGATACCAAACGAAAGGAATCATGCCGATCCGATTCAGCAATTTCAAAAACCAACCGATTGTTAAGTAAGCAACGACACAGGAGACCGCCGCCCCGATCGCCATGAAGTCCCACATGACTTCGATATCGGACTTGAACAATTCAAAAGCCTTTAACATACCGGCCAATGCAATGACCGGAATCGACAATAGAAACGAAAAACGAGCAGCTTGCTCGCGCTGTAAACCGGAAAACAAACCGGCCGTGATCGTGATACCCGCACGGGAAGTGCCGGGAATCAATGCGATCGCTTGAAATACGCCGACCAGCAAAGCATCGAATAAAGTCACGACAGTCCGGCGCTCTTTAGCGAATTTTTCCGAAACCCACAGCAACATCGCGAAAACGATGGTCGAACTCGCAATCACCAGAGGCGATCTCAATGACTCTTCAAGCGAGTGAGGCATCGATAAGCCCGCAAGGCCCACGGGAATCGTGCCCAACACCACATACCAGGCCAAACGGGAATCGTCCGAAGCTCCATTGCCGGTGAACGAACCGAACCAGGCCGCGATGATCGTCAATAAATCTTTACGATAATAAGCTACAACAGCCGTTAAGGTACCGACATGCACCGCAACATCGAATGCGAGCCCTTGATCCTCCCAACCCAAAATAACCGGCAATAAAATCAAATGCGCGGAACTCGAAATCGGTAAGAATTCAGTCAACCCCTGTAGCAAAGCCAACGAGATGGCTTGAATAATATCCATGATTTAACTCTCTATAATTTCTCGAAGCAAAGCGGTCGCATAGCTACCCGCCGGTAAAGTAAATTTTAGTTGCAATGTGTCCTGCGAAATAAAACGCCACTCTAAATCTGTCACACACATCCTAAGCGCCCTGCGAGCGCTTTCCAGGCCGCAGTTGGACAAACCGCGACCTATAAAATCGAAACGTTCGATCACTGCGGATTCGATCGCCCTAGCCTCACCCGCTACTTCGGAAGCCCCCTGCCCGGAAAGCACAGCGCTCGGGTGAATTTCGCACGCGTCGACCCGTTTAGAAATGGATTGATCGATTTGGTCGACTTTAAAAAACCCTCGGGAGCCGTCAACAATGAAAACATCGCCATCGACCGGTTTATTCCAACTCTCTAGCCTGATTCTCTCGGCCAAAATATGATTGAACAAAAACGAACGTGCCGCAGATAGGTAAATACCGTGTTGTTCACGCTTAACCTTAGCGCCTTCGAATAGAGCCAGAGCTTTATTGACATTCTGCCCGAGATTCCCGAAGCGTTGCTCGCCGAAATAATTCGGCACACCGCGGGTCTTGATCCGACTCAACTGATCTTCAAGCCGCCTTTCGTCACCTTGCCAATCTCTAATCAATAGTTCGAAACGATTACCGGATAAGATGCCGCGTTTCAATTTACGGGCATGACGTATCGACCGATGAACCGTAATCGTTTCCGATTCGAAATCGGACCATTGCGGCGCTTCTTTGCCCGGTAACCACACACTGAACCATTGCGTCGTGACGGCATGACGATCCTTCAAGCCGGCATAACCGATATCGCGCTGCCTAACGCCGGCAAAACGAGCCAGTTGTCTCGCCACAAATTCGGTATTTTCGCCTTTTTTTTCGATAAGCAAAAAAACATGCTCGCCTTCGCCCGAAGGTTCGAACGACAGCATTTCTTTAACGATGAAATCTTCCGGCTCTATGCGGATCTTTCCGGTTCCGGAGGGACCTCCGTAGGCATAGGGCCACTGTGGTATTTCGACGGTTTTCAAGACTAGGAGGGATCCGTTGGTTTAACTATTGAGACTTGGATGATGTCGATCAAACTACTCCCTTTATAGTCAAAAAATGGCTAACTTTATGAAGGTATGGGGTGTGGCTAGCGAGGATGTCGGCAGCAGAGAAAGCTGCCGTCAAGCCCCCATGGAAGGGTTTACGGCGGTCCTCGATAGACACATCCCACACCTTTTATTCTTAGACGGTTTTTTCGATCAAAAGGGAGTAGTTCTTGCTGATGTATCCAAGGTAATTGCGGCAATTATCCGGCTTTGAGAAAATAATCTTTCATCCTAACGTTCATGAAGTCCCGGCAAATGAAAGTACGAGGCTTGGAGAGGGCGCGGTCACTCGCCCGACAGGACGCCGTGAATACATCCATGTAGGCTCGACGGCGGCTTTCCCTGCCGCCGACGCCTGTCGGTCGAGCAACCGCACCCTCTCCGGAACCGGCATTTGCTCTGCCGAGCTTCGACTATCGAAAAATTAGATAAAGAACCAAAATCTACGAACTTTCACAGTAAAGCACATAAAGAATTTCAAGAAATTACTTAAACTTTATCGCTAGCCTTTTGGTGAGCGGAAGTTTTATACAAACGTATAGCAAATTATTGAACTACCTTTTTATTCTTCATGAACCTCATGGTGAAATGCTTTTTCTAGGTTTAAGGTTTGCCCTGCTACAAGTTTGAATAACGACTGCAGGACTGGGTTACAAATCCGGCTAGCTCTATCTCCGTCGCCCTACCTTTCAATCAATACGGCTGCCTGGACGGCAATGCCCTCTCCGCGGCCTTCGAAACCTAGCTTTTCGGTCGTGGTCGCCTTGACATTGATACAGTCGAGTTCGACGTTCAAATCTTCAGCAATATTACGGCACATCCCCTCGATATGCGGAGCCATTTTCGGCGCTTGGGCAATAATCGTAATATCGGCATTGACGAGAAAATAACCTTTATTTTGCACGACCTGATAAACATGGCGAAGCAATACACGGCTATCGGCGCCTTTGAAACTCGGATCGGTATCGGGAAAGTGCTTACCGATATCGCCTAACGCGGCCGCGCCCAAAAGCGCATCAGACAAAGCATGCAGCACGACGTCACCGTCCGAATGCGCGTCGAGACCTTTTTCATAAGGAATCTTCACGCCACCCAAAATAACGTCTCCGCCTTCCTTGAAACGATGCACATCGTAACCTTGACCGACTCTGATCATTGTTGTTGCTCCAGGTAAAATTGCGCTAAGGGTAAGTCTTCGGGTCGGGTAATCTTGATATTGTCGGGACGGCCTTCGACGATCTTGGGTTGAAAACCGAGCAATTCGAGCGCACTCGCCTCATCGGTCACGGCCGGATTGCCGACCGACGCTTCGAGCGCCTGTTTCAATTGTCCGTAACGAAACATCTGCGGCGTCAATGCGCGCCAAATATGCGTTCTGTCCAAGGTTCCGACTATACTGCCGCCTTGGACGTTTTTTAGCGTATCATGCGACGACAGCGCCAAAATTCCGCCTATTTCGTCATCTTGCAATGAGTCAATCAGAAACCGTATATCGGCGGCAGTAATACAAGGTCTCGCCGCATCGTGAACCAATACCCAGTCTTGTTCAGATGCTCGTCCGGATATCGCCTGTAACGCAGAAAGCACTGAATCCGAACGCTCCTTGCCGCCCGGTGCGGTCTGCACATGCTCATTTTTCGAAATCGCCAGTTCCGGCCAATACGGATCTTCGATAGAAATCGCCACAGCAACTGCAGCAAAAACATTAGCTTGCAACAAACGCGTCAACGTATGCTCCAAGACAGTTTTGCCCGCTAATTCGAGATATTGCTTGGGGCGGTCGGCCTGCATTCGTTTACCGACTCCCGCCGCCGGCACCACCGCCCAAATGGATCGAGTATTTGTCATTAATTAACGTTAAATAATCTATGCGCGGGCAGAGCCCAAGTAGTACTGGGGACAAGATCAGTAGGGATAAAAGCGGAAGCCGAAACCCATTAAAAACGTAACAGCGCGTCTCGGCGATGGCTTTCACTTCTTTCTAGCTACTCCAGAACCTGAAAAAAAGTCTCGTCTTCCTTGATCATCCCTAATTCATAGCGGGCTCTTTCCTCGATCGCTTCTTGTCCTTTTCTCAAATCGAGAACTTCGCCGTAAAGGGCCGCATTGCGTTCCTTTTTTTCCTGGACTTGCATCGCGAGCTCATCCAATCGGCTTTGATATTGATTGATCTGAACAATGCCTCCGTCGCCGAACCAAAGGCGATACTGCAGATGCACGATGATCGCAATCAGCACCGCGACGAGAATCTTAAAATTATTCATTGGACGGCCCATCCTGAATCAGGGCGGCAAAAACGCCGCCCCTTTTCAGATAAATCAGAGCATTTTGAATGCACTGCGGCCTGCGTATTTCGCTTTAGAACCCAATTCGTCCTCGATTTTCATCAAACGATTGTATTTGGCAACACGATCGGAACGACTCAGAGATCCTGTTTTAATCTGACCGGTTCCGGTCGCGACGACTAGATCGGCAATCGTCGTATCTTCGGTCTCACCGGAACGATGCGAAACGACTGCGCTATAACCGGCGGCTTGCGCGGTATGAATCGCATCGAGCGTTTCGGTCAAGGTGCCGATTTGATTAACCTTGATCAAAATCGAATTGGCGATGCCTTTCTCGATGCCTTCTTTCAGAGTTTTAGGGTTAGTCACGAACAGATCGTCGCCGACCAATTGAATCATGCCGCCCAGCTTCTCGGTATGAATTTTCCAACCGGCCCAATCGTTTTGATCCAGGCCGTCTTCGATCGAGATGATCGGATATTTTTTGACCCATTCGACAAAGAAATCGGTCATTTCTTCCGACGTGAAGCTCCGGTTTTCCGCAGATAGCACATATTTGCCGCCTTTGTAGTATTCGGAACTGGCCGCATCCATACCCAGATAGATGTCTTGCCCTGCTTTGTAACCTGCTTTTTCGATCGCTTCGAGGATGACTTCGATCGCTTCTTCGTTCGAAGACAGATTCGGAGCAAAACCGCCTTCGTCGCCGACCGTAGTTGCCAAACCTTTACCTTTCAGTACTTTCGCGAGGTTGTGGAATACTTCCGCGCCGTAACGAATCGCTTCACGGAAGTTCGGCGCGCCGACCGGCAGAATCATGAATTCTTGCAAATCGACGCTGTTGTCGGCGTGCGAACCGCCATTGATGATATTCATCATCGGCACCGGCATGATAAATTCGCCACTGGTGTTCATATAATTGTACAAAGGCAGACCCGCGTCTTTCGCTTCGGCATGCGCGGCCGCCATTGAAACCGACAGAATCGCGTTAGCGCCTAAACGACCTTTGTTCTCGGTACCATCCAATTCGATCATCTTTTGGTCGATAGCAGACTGATCGCCTGCGTCCATGCCAAGGATCGCGGAACGAATTTCAGTATTGACGTTATTAACTGCTTTCAACACGCCTTTACCTAAATAGCGCGATTTATCGCCGTCACGCAATTCGATTGCCTCACGTTCGCCTGTCGATGCGCCGGAAGGCACCATGGCGCTACCGATAAAACCTGAAGACAGAACCACGTCGGTTTCAATCGTCGGGTTACCGCGTGAATCCAAAATTTCTCTTGCACGAATGTCTACTATTTCAGCCATTAGGGTTCCTTATAAAGTTGTTTCGATCAAACTGCTTGCTTTTACAGCCCGATCCAAGGTGATTAAAATTTCAAGTAATTCTTTGATGCGGTGCATAGGCCAAGAATTAGGGCCATCGCTAAGCGCCTCGGCCGGATTCGGATGCGTTTCCATAAACAGCCCGGAAACACCGACCGCTACCGCCGCTCTTGCCAATACCGGAACGAATTCGCGTTGCCCGCCGGAACAAGAACCTTGCCCGCCCGGCAATTGCACCGAATGCGTCGCATCGAAAACGACCGGACAACCTGTATCTCGCATAACGGCCAATGAGCGCATATCCGATACCAGGTTGTTATAGCCGAACGACACACCGCGTTCGCAAACCATGATCTGCTGATTGCCAGTCGCTTTGGCTTTGTTTGCGACATTGGCCATGTCCCAGGGCGCCAAGAACTGGCCTTTTTTAATATTGACCGGTATGCCTAATTCGGCCACGCTTTGAATAAAATTAGTCTGCCGACATAAAAATGCCGGCGTCTGCACGACATCGACCACTTCGGCGACTTCTTTCAGCGGAGTGTCTTCATGAACGTCAGTCAATACCGGCACACCGATTTGCTGCTTGACCTTTTGCAAAATGGCCAATCCCCGCTCGAAACCGAGGCCGCGAAAACTTTCCAGGGACGAACGATTCGCTTTATCGAAAGACGATTTATAGATGAACGGAATACCCAATTCAGCCGTGATTTCTTTCAGGAAACCCGCAGTTTCCATAGCCAGTTCCTCACTTTCGATCACGCAAGGGCCTGCGATCAAAAACAATGGCTTATCGAGCCCTACTTCAAAGTTGCATAATTTCATTTCTCGGTTTCCTTTTTATGAAGAGCGGCCGCGGCAACAAAACCGGAAAATAACGGATGCCCTTTACGCGGCGCCGAATTAAATTCCGGATGAAATTGGCAAGCCAAAAACCAGGGGTGCCCCGGAATTTCGATGACTTCGACCAAGCGCCCGTCGATCGATTTGCCTGAGAAGCGCATGCCGTTTTGCTCAAGCCTTTCAAAATATTTATTATTAAATTCGTAACGATGGCGATGCCGCTCTCTAATCACTTCCTTCTGATAAAGCTCGTAAGCCAGCGAGTCAATTTGCAAACGGCATTTTTGCCCGCCCAAACGCATCGTGCCGCCTAAATCGGAATTTGCACTACGAACCTCCACCTGTCCTTCCGCATCCATCCATTCGGTAATTAAGCCTATTACAGGATGCGGGGAATCGGGTAGAAACTCGGTACTGTGCGCGCCCTCCAGGTTGGCGACATTGCGAGCAAACTCGATAACCGCCACCTGCATGCCTAAACAAATCCCTAAATAAGGGATTTTATTTTCCCGGGCATACCTGACTGTCGCAATCTTACCTTCGACACCCCGCTCGCCAAAACCGCCGGGAACCAAAATCGCATCAACGGGCTTCAAAGCCGAAACACCTTCCTCCTCGATCATTTCCGAATCGATATATTCAATCCTTACCTTATTTCGGGTTTTAATGCCGGCATGAATCAATGCTTCATGCAATGATTTATAAGCATCGGAATGATCGACATATTTTCCGACGATCGCAATCGACACTTCATTGAGCGGATGAGTTAGACCCTCGATCACATTTTCCCATTCGGTCAAATCTGCTTTAGGGACATCCAAGCGAAGTTTTTCGACAACAATATCGTCCAACCCCTGCTCATGCAGCAGCAAAGGAATACGATAAATCGAATCGGCATCGATCGCGGAAATAACGGCTCTCTCGGCAACATTCGTAAACAACGCAATTTTACGACGTTCGATTGCCGGAATCGGTTGTTCGGAACGACAAATCAAGATATCCGGCTGAATTCCGATTGTCCTAAGTTCTTTAACAGAATGTTGGGTCGGTTTGGTTTTGATCTCACCGGCCGACTTGATATAGGGAACTAGCGTCAAGTGAATGAAAAGCGCGCGATCCCTACCCAATTCAACATACATTTGCCGGATCGCCTCCAGAAAAGGCAGCGATTCGATGTCGCCGACAGTGCCGCCAACTTCGATAATCGCGACATCCATGCCTATGGCACTGAGTTCGATTCGACGCTTGATTTCATCGGTAATATGCGGAATAACTTGAACGGTCGCGCCTAAATAATCGCCTTTGCGTTCTTTGCGCAATACATTTTCATAAATTTGACCGGTCGTGAAATTGTTCTTCTTGGTCATTGTGGTTTTAATAAACCGCTCGTAATGACCTAGGTCGAGATCGGTTTCAGCGCCATCCTCGGTGACGAATACCTCGCCATGTTGAAAAGGACTCATCGTTCCGGGATCGACGTTGATGTAAGGGTCCAGCTTTGTCATCGTCACTTTCAGCCCACGCGCTTCAAGAATGGCAGCCAACGACGATGCGGCAATGCCTTTACCCAACGAGGAAACGACACCACCGGTAATGAAAATAAATTTGGTCATGTAAGAAATAAAAATTTCGGGAGACGGCTTTGAAATAGCCAAGATTAAAATTTATCTATTTTAATCGACTAAGACGCATTCGTCATGGCCTTTCCGGTTTTTATTTTTTTGCGACCGAATTAGCCGAATACACCCTGGCTTGTTTTTGCAATAAAATTCGGAACCGATCCAAAGATCGGCAATTGCCGCCAAGCGCCCGTCTAAATAGATTAATGGAATATAAGGCCTTTCCCAAGGCGGAATACCAGCTTCCTGATAAAGATTTTTCAAGCGATGCCGCCCTTCTCGATTCGGCAAAGCAATTTTTTCCCCGCCGCTACGAAACCTAACGTCGATATGCGACCTAAGCCAAATCGATTGATCAATTCCGGAGTGGTCATAAGCAATTTTCAGTTCCGTACCGTCAGGCAAGTCAAGAGGGGCATCGCTATTCGACCATACAACGCCTTGTTCCGGTAAATTAACGGTTTGCTGCGGCACACAAAACAAGCTATTCCGGAAACGGCGTATTGTATGTTTTTGATTCGGCAACTGCGGATCGCCAAGCGGCGACTGAATCATGGACAAAATGCGCAACACAAAGGCACGGGGCGGCATTTTTAGCCCCAAACGCGCGAACCATTGCCGAACAATTAATGCTTGTTCCGTCACATCAAGCTTTACCAAAGCCGGTATCGATAGCGTTGCATCCTTTGTTTGATAGACCTGCTTGAATTGATCGCCAGCTAATTTACTCAACAGTTCAGAGGCTTCCGCGCAATGAACCGCTGAACGAGAGACTGTTTTATCGATGGACGGCCAACGTTGCTTGAGTAAAGGAACAATTTCATTGCGTAAAAAATTACGATCGAAGTCAATGCCTTGATTACTGGGATCTTCAATAAAATTGAAATCATGTTGCCGGGCGTATTGGTCGATGACTTGTTTTGGTGTATTCAATAAGGGCCTCAACAGCACTCCCTTGCCAAAGGTCATCATTTCAGGCATGCCCGAAAGCCCTTGCAAACCTGCCCCTCGAAACAATTGCAATAAAACGGTTTCCAATTGATCCTCTCGGTGCTGAGCCACCATCAAAACATCGTTATTCGAAAGCAAAGCCTTTAAGGCATCATATCGCGCATTCCTGGCAGCCTCCTCGGGGCTTTCGCGCGCTAAGCTTCGCGCATCAACATAAAGATTCATAAAATCAACACCCAATTGCTTAGCGACTGAACGACAATGCCTAGGCCAAGCATCGGCTACGGGTTGCAGACCATGATGGACATGAACCGCGGTAATTTTATTTTGTAGAGAAGATATCGAAGCACAAAGATGCAACAACACATGCGAATCCACACCGCCGCTATAGGCAATATAAACTTGTTGCGCTGATTTTAATTTTTGCAGGCTCAATTCAACGACTCGCGGTTCTAATCGAAGCATTTAATTTACCAATTGTTAACCAAATTTGGGGGCCGAGGCGCCAGTCAAAGGCCCAACGCCAAAATTACCCAGGATAGTTATCATCACCAATGGAATGGACTATGAAATTAAGGTGCAGAGCCTGTAACTCAATGATTTCCGAACGCCATTGAACGCCCCGAGCCTTCTAATACCGAATTTTTATGCGTGAAAGGTATAAGTTGATTTTAATGAAATGTGAAATAACGCTCGGACAAAACAACATAAAAGAGCTAGTCTTTTTCATAAGAGCAAAGCAATAAAGAAACATGCAATTGAATTTAAAAGACTGAAATTAGTCTATATAATTCCACTAAGCACTCATATTTCACAAGGGTTTGGCTATGGACATTTCACCAACAAACAGCGCATTGAACCTCATCAACGGCGCACAAAACAAATCAGCCGAAGCGGCACACAAAATTGCCACATTATCGATAAAAAACGATGAAGTAGGCAGCTCTGAGTTTGAGCCTCGAGATATTATTAAACCGGTACTCAGCTTAAAAGAAGCGGAATTTGAAACATCCGCGGCCGTCAAAATCCTCGAAACCGAGAAAAAAACGATAGGAAGTCTATTAGACATCAAGGCTTAAGCCCGACTTGAGAGCAAGAAACGGCTAAAAGCCGAGGGCTAAAAGCCGAGAGAGTAAAGCTTAGTATGCATCCTTGGTCCGTCCGCATTGCTGGACTTATGACGCACCATTTTTCCGACAACGCCCGATTTTCCACACATCCCTCACCCTGCACATTCACTGCTAACTGCTAACTGCCAACAATTTACCCCAAACCATCAACCGGAAACAAGGCAGTTAACAATCCACCCGAACTTCAAAACCAAGCGATCTGATCTCGCCCGCAAAATCTCGCATGACTTCCGGCGACAACGGCTTCATTTTAGCCGATTCCGGCTGCATCGACGGGCGCGCAATGGTATAAAGCATAATTTTACCAACCGCCACACTATCATTCTTGATTCTTTTTAAAAATTGCAAATACGCGTTTTTTTCCACGTCGGTCAATCCCTGCCCGGAATAATCGACTAAACAAGTTTGAATTTTAGTCTGACAGATTGCAGCCGAAATCTTTAGATTTCTTAATGCCGACGCCATCGTTTGCGCTGTATTATTAATAAAATTCCGCCCCGCATCAGTCGCGCTATCAAACTTAAACCAAACCTCCCCCCCATAGCGATGCAATGACCGGAGCCCGGACTGAACCTTCAACTGATGCATTAAACTGCCGTTACTAATCAAAACAAAACCGCTGTTCGGCAACACACCCATTTCAGTAGCAATGCTGCCGATCAAATCGACTGCTTTATCGAAATCCTTAGCGCTAGTCGGCTCGCCGTTTCCCGAAATCGCAATATCCTTGATCGATCTATATTGGGGTTCGACTTGAAACCGATCAAAAAAATCGCCCTGCAAAACATCACTCAGAAACCGCCTCAATTCTTTTTCCAATAATGAAAAATCGAGCAGTGGCGCTGCACCCAACGTTAAATCGGGTACTTGACAATAAATACATCGCCAGTTGCAAGCATTGTTGATATTAAAATTCACACCGATCGACAAGCCTCCGGAACGTCTTGAGAGAACGGGATAAATATAAGTTAATCCGGCTGAACCCCTACTATGATCGGTTATTGTTAATCGTGTTGAATTTGTCACAGCCTTAAGAATGAGAGTCAAATGTGCTATTCTAGTCGTTCAAAATCTTTCCCTGTAACATTTTTATTAAGGAGATCATTATGAGCGAAAGAATCATCATGCGTACCGGCGAATCACTCGTAGCAGGCGGACCTCCGGGAACTGCAGCCGAACCGGAAATCGTCATCGGCGAACTGGACGGACCGGTCGGTACGGCCCTCGCCACTCTGACAGGGGACCAAGTCAAAGGTCATAGCCGGGTTTTCGCAATTTTGAACACCGATATTCAAGTCCGCCCTGTCACACTGATGGTTAGCAAGGTCACTGTTAACAATAGCCGCTACACCAATATATTAATGGGTACCGTTCAAGCCGCTATCGCTAACGGTGTGCTTGATGCAGTTCGCGCGGGCGATATCCCGAAAGAAAAAGCGAACGATTTGGGAATCATCTGTTCGGTATGGCTCAATCCAAGTGTCGCAACCGACGACAACCTCGACCACCAAATCCTGTTCGACATTCATCGTAAAGCGATGGCACAAGCCATCCATAAAGCCATGACCAATACGCCGGATATTGATTGGCTACTGGAAAATCAAGACAAAATCACTCACAAATATTTCCAGATGGGCCTTGACGGAAAAATTTAAATAGTTCGAGGACTGCCCCCGACAACAGCTGTAAAAACTTGATTTTTAGTTTGTCGGTTTCAGTCGTGATATTCGCGACTGAAACCTCTAAAAAATGAACTAGATTTCCTCTAGCAAACGATAAACCAATTCTTTAATATTTCTCGGCTCGAACGGCTTATCACAAATCGCGGAAACTCCGGCCTGCTGAATTTTATTGAGCGTTGCTTGGTTCGACTCGCTGGTGACCATCAGTATCGGAATCGAGCTGTTTTCCATATTGGCTCGTATCGCCTCGATCAATTCCTGACCATCCATTTCCGGCATATTATAATCCGTTACGATCAAGTCGAAGGCATCCGGCGACTCGGCGAATATCGCCAATGCTTCCGTCCCGTCGTTTGCCAACGTTACGCACTGTATCCCCATATTGTTGAGCACTTTGGTAATATGCTTTCGTGCCGGCGCACTGTCATCGACCAACAAAACCCTAACAGCTTCGATATCATAAGAATCCAATTCCAATTCCTCCGGATCGACAAACTCGACCGAAGCGCGTAATGCCCTTTTCAAATCGGCATGATCGAACGGTTTGGGTAAAATTGCCACAACGCCGGCTTGGCGAATCGGCTCCAGCGCCGCTCGACTGGTTTCGCTGGAAATCAGCATGCATTGCATATCCTGAAAGTCGTCCGATTCCTTAATCCGCGTAAATAACTCGGTCGCCGTGGTATCGGGTAAGTACATACTGCTAATCAGCAAGTCCGGTTGATAATTGCTGATAGCCTCCAAAGCCTCCTCGCCTGAAGAGACGCCATTGATGTACTTAACACCTTCTTCCTGCAAGTGCTTCACAATTAACTTCAATTGCGGAACGGAAGGCTCAACCAGAACAATGGACAAGTCCGAAATAGTCAATTTATGCATGATTTAATCGATGGATTAGAAAAGCGAAAACGATCGTACTCAAAAATTAATTCGAACTGAAAATCCCAATCGCCGGCCATTACTTAAAATCAACGGACCCGAGCTAGGGTGTCGAAATTTACCGATTTCCATGTCGGATAGAATGACTGCTTTATGGATTTTGAGAAAATAACTAGGACTTTATAGCCTATGATGATGAACAAATTCGTAACTCTTCAGTCCCCCGGCAATTATCGTTCCCATGCTCTGCGTGGAAATGCTTGAGTACCGCTCCAGCGGTACGAGACGCTAGAGCGTCTCGGGCTGCATTCCCACGCAGAGCGTGGGAACGATAGCTGGATGTGAATAATTACACAAATTCCAAGACAGCTTGAACGCCGCCGGGTGCCCATCGCGCGCCTTTTCAAAAATATTTTGAGTCTAAAAAGCGGGAACACGGCGATTAGCTAAAAGCGGCTTTTTTCGATAGCCTAGACCCGAGCTCCTTAATCGTCCTGCCGATAACTATCAATAAACCCGTCCCGATTCGGCATGACGACAGCCGGCAACGATCGTGCATTCATTTCGTCATACGGCCCGATAATACGATTGAGATAAAGCAAATAGGCGGTTACCGCATAGACTTGATCATCGGTTAACGCCCCAGGATTCGATAACGGCATGGAGCGTCGCGTAAAATCGAAAAGAGTCGTCGCATACGGCCAATAAGTTCCGATCGTTTTATCCGGCGGATCGTCGATCAATGAATGTTCGGCGCCGGCCAGCTCCTCGGCGCTACCGCCACGCCCTTCCGGGCCATGACAACCGATGCAATGCGCCCGGTAAACGACCTCACCTTCGCGAGCGCTACCTTGCCCTGAGGGCAAACCCGCCCCATCGGGAAAAACATCTCTATTCCATTGTTTCAACATCGCCGGCGGCGCCTGAATACCCAATCCGGGACCAATCAGTTCTTCGGCGACAACCATATTAGCCGAGCCGAGGCTAAAGCATAGCAGACTCTTAAAGATAGACATGACTAATCTCACCCGCCTCCGTAATAGCCCAACTGACAATAGCATTATAATGAAAATAACCATGCCGGCCGCGCTTTGCGATCAGCTCGGAACGTTCCGGCTGAACCGCACCGGTTTCGTCGAACGCCCGACTTTTGAGCACGACTCCTTTACCCTTCCATCGCCAAGGAATCCGGAAGCGCGTGAAACACTGCGCCAATATCGGCTCTTGTAACTCGGCCTCGGCCCAACTCTTACCGCCATCGGCGGATATTTCGACTTTCGCGATTTTACCGCGACCGCTCCACGCCAAACCGCTGATCTGGTACAAACCGTGCCGATCGAGTCGATGCCCGAATGATGGATGGGTAATCACCGACTTCGGCTCCATCACGAAGCTAAATTGCCGCGCCTTACCCGAAGGCAACAATTCGGTGTATTTAGCGGTTTCGTTACGAGCCATGACCGGTTTAACCGCAAGGTGTAATCGCCTGAGCCATTTAACATTGAGCACCCCTTCCCACCCCGGAACCAACAGCCGTAATGGATAACCGTTCTCGGGCCTCAGTCGCTCGCCGTTTTGATATAAGGCCAACAAACAATCGTCAAGCGCTTTATCGAGCGGCAGACTGATATTCATCATCGACGCATCGCCCCCTTCGGCGATGATCCATTTTGCACGGCCTTTAATGCCGGCCTCCTGAAGGACGACACTCAACGGCACACCGGCCCATTCGCTGCATGAAGCCATGCCATGAAAATAGCCGACTTGAGTTTGTATCGGCTCGCTCCGCCAACCGGCATTGCTATTGCCGCCGCATTCAATGAAACATAAACGGGATTGCATCGGATATTGCAATAAATCCGATATCGAAAACGTCAGAGGACGTTTGACTAAACCATGTATCAACAAGCGATGCCGTTCAGGATCGATTGCCGGCACACCGTTGTGATGGCGCTCGAAATGTAAGCCGCTTGGCGTAACAATACCCTCGAGTTCGTGCAGCGGTGTCCACGAAACGCCATTACCCGGAGCATCGTCGTTGGTCATAATCCAACGAATCACCTTTTTTTCATAGTCGGATGGCAACCCGTAATTAGAAAAAGGCTTACCCGGTTGTTTCGTCCACGATTCACGCTCGAATCCGGCCCTTGCGGTCTGCGAACTTACCGCACCCCAAGTCGCGGCGGTAAAAATCAAACCTTGCTTTAAAAACAGGCGTCGATCCAGCAAACCGCCGCCCGCGGCTTCAATTTCGGCACTGGATTGAACGGTTTTTACCGATTGCTTAGGCATCGACCGGCACGGATTTTTTAAAACGTTTCCGGGCCCAAATACCTTGCACGATAAATCCCAAATAAATCGATGCAACCATCACGAACGCTTCGGGGTTGCCCAACCCCAAGCCCGCAACAGCAGGCCCCGGACAATAACCGCTCATTCCCCAGCCGATACCGAAAATCATCGCCCCGAACAAAAGCGGTTTGTCCACGGACTTCTTCCGAGCGACATGAAATTCCTCAGCCCATATCGGTTTCGGACGTTTTAAAATGAAACGAAACGCAATAACGGAAACGGCCAAAGCTCCCATCATCACGAAGGCCAAACTCGGGTCCCAGCGTCCTGCGACATCGAGAAAACCCAAAACCTTGTTCGGGTCGGTCATTTGCGACAACGATAAACCGAACCCGAACAGCGTACCGCTCAATAAAGCTGCTAAACAGTGTTTCATACCCCGACTCCCACAATATGCCTGATACAGTAAACCGTGACGACACCGCTGATCATGAAAATCAAAGTCGCCGTTATCGAGCGCAACGATCCGTTGGCGATACCGCAAATACCATGACCGCTCGTGCACCCGCTACCCATGCGAGTACCGAAACCGACTAAAAAACCGCCCACAGCCAACAGCCCATAAGGATAGTCGGAACGCGGCGTGAAAAACCCGGGATTGAACCAATTAAACAGTAAAGCGCCTAAGACCAGGCCGATTAAAAAATTGAACCGCCAAAGCCACTCCGGCTTCGAGGAATTGAGTAAACGATGCATGATGCCGCTAACCCCGGCCATGCGGCCATTTAGCCATAACAGCAAGGTGGCGGCCAAGCCGATCAATGTTCCGCCGAGAAAAGCCGAGAACGGCGTAAAATTTTCCACAAAGAATTCCTGAATAATTTTGAAATTTAAAAAATAACCCTTATATACCCTTTGCTGGTCAAATTTCGGCGTCGGGGTGCCCGTCAAAGGACGCCGTGAACCCAGCACCTAAATTATCCTGGACAATTAATCCTAGCCAATGAGCTATGGAATTTAAGTGCTGGGTGAATACATCCATGTAGGCTCTATGACAGCATCCATGCTGCCAAAGCCTTTGCGGAACACCCCGATGCCTCCATACGTTAATGCCGAAATTTGAAGTGCGATAGGTATATACACACATAGGAAAGTGCATTTTATTGTTTTTTGAGAAAAGCCTTAAAAGCTACCCGCTAATATTAACGCTCGAGGATTCAGTCAACAAGGCAAAAACATATTGACCAAAGAATCTTTTAACCCAAAGTGAACAATTGGCATGTAACTATTCAGTCCCCCGGAAATTATCTTTCCCACGCTCCGGCGCTCGCCGTTATACACAAGTATCGGTAAACTTGCTAAACAGAGTTTGTCGTATAACTGGAAACGGTGCTGTTTGATAAATCTGCGGATATTGAACATCAGTGGCTTCGAAATCGCGACGAAGGCGTCGCTCCCACAAGGGGGCGGATGCTCTGTGGGAGCGATCCCCAGATCGCGATTTCGAAGTCGGGAACGTTGGGCGACAAAAAATGGTATCGAAGCCTCATTAGCTAAGATTGAAAAACAGTAATTTTTGACTTATGTATAACGATGAGCGCTCCGGCGTGGGAACGCCTGAGTACCGCTCCAGCGGTACGAGACGCTAGAGCGTCTCGGTCTTCATTCCCACGCCGGAGCGTAGGAACGATAGGGGGTGTGAATAATTACGTTGGCATGTGTTGTAGACCGTTCGCGCTGAGCCAAGTCGAAGCATGGACGGTCTACAACACTTTCACCATTTTGGTGAAGCCTCAAATACTCTTTTTAAGTTTAAACTTTTACAAATTTCCTTACGCGCCCTGAGCAACAGACAAGAAGGTTAAATTTATGAATAAAAAATATTTTTTACCGTTACTACTGTTAATTATCACATTTTCCCCTTTCTCGTTCGCGCAAACGGGCGGTATCGAAAATCTTCGCGAAACCAGTAAAGCGTTTGCGTCGGTCGCGCGGCAAACCTCTCCTTCGGTTGTCTTTATCCAAGTGGAAAGTTCCCGTGAAGGCGTCGCGCAAGCCCCCTTTACAACGCCATTCGGCGACGAATGGCCTTTCGGCGATGATTTTTTCCGGCGTTTTTTCGGCGATGAATTTCCCGGAACGCCAAGGCGACCTAGTCCTGCGCCAGCCCCACAACAACGGCCACCCGCGATTGGCCAAGGTTCCGGTTTTGTTTTCGCGTCGAAGCGAGGCTTGTTGAGCGAAACCTCCTATATCATCACGAACAATCATGTCGTTGCGAATGCCGACAAAATTCGCGTGACGTTCCAAGACGGGCGTGAATTCGACGCCAAGATTACCGGAACCGATCCTAAATCGGATATCGCCGTCATTGAAATCAAAGCCGGAAACTTGCCGGCCTTGCCGCTGGGCGACTCAACAAAACTGGAAGTCGGCGAATGGGTCGTGGCTATCGGCAATCCGTTCGGCTTGAGCCATACGTTGACCGTCGGAGTCGTAAGCGCCAAGGGCAGAACCAGCCTCGGCATCAGCGATTACGAAGACTTCATTCAAACCGATGCCGCGATCAATCCCGGCAATTCCGGCGGCCCGCTCGTCAACCTGGATGGTGAAGCAGTCGGTATCAATACCGCGATTTTCAGCCGGAGCGGCGGTCATATGGGCGTTGGCTTCGCAATCCCTATCAATCTGGCAAAATCGATCGCCGACCAATTGATCGAACGAGGAGAAGTCACGCGCGGCTATTTAGGCGTCGTGATTCAACCGTTGACGCAGGAATTGGCCGAGTCCTTCAACTTGACTACGCATCAAGGCATTTTAATCGCACAGGTCACCGATGGTTCGCCGGCGGCGAAGGCGGGTCTCAAAGCCGGAGACATCGTGACCGAATACCAAGGCCGGCCGGTCAACGATATCGGCGATTTCAGAAACCGCGTCGCGCTAACACCGCCCGGCAAAAGCGCCAGAATCGCGATCTTGCGCGATGGAAAATCGCGAACCATCGACATAAAAATCGAAAAACTCGGCGATCAACCAATTGCAGCGGCACAAGCGCCCGCCCAAAGCACCGAAGAACTGGGCTTGACCGTGCAGACCGTGACTCGGGAACTGGCTCGGCAATTCAATGCCACCCCCGGCCAAGGCGTCATCGTCACCGAGATCAAGCCCGGCGCGATTGCCGCAATGGCCGGCATACGCCCCGGCACTGTAATCCTGGAAGTCGACCGCAAACCGGTCAATTCGGCCAACGAATTCAATCGCGCCGTCAACCAAAGCAAGGATAATAAGCGGATCTTGTTACTAATCAGCGATCGCGGCATGTCCCGCTATGTCGTCTTGCAATGGCGCTAAACGAAAACGCTTTGGCAGTCATTCTCTGAATCGCACATGGATTGCATCCTTGAATGAAAAGATGTAGGGCATGCCTAGCGAGGATGTCGGCAACAGCCGGGTAGGTCGGGTTAGGCGGAGCCGTAACCCGACATATCGATGGGCAAAATGTCGGGTTACGCTAACGCTAACCCGACCTACGCTATTAATTTAGGGATCATAATCCCCTCTACCTTGTTCAGCTCAATGACTCAACTCGACTCACTACTGCAATTCGACCGCGACCATATCTGGCATCCCTACACATCAATGACAACACCCACGCCGGTTTATCATGTCGCCAGCGCCTCAGGCGTCGTGCTTAAACTGGCCGACGGCCGCGAATTAATCGACGGCATGTCGTCTTGGTGGTCGGCAATACACGGCTATAATCATCCCAAACTCAACCAAGCGGCCACGGAACAATTACAATCGATGGCCCATGTAATGTTCGGCGGCATTACGCATACGCCGGCAATCGAATTGATCGAGCGTCTATTGAAAATCACACCCGAGGGCTTGAGCAAGGTATTTCTTTGCGACTCCGGCTCGGTCAGCGTCGAAGTCGCATTGAAGATGGCCATTCAATATTGGCAAGCGCTCGGCAAACCCGAAAAAAACCGATTCGTGGCGCTTCGAGGCGGTTATCACGGCGATACCTTCGGCGCGATGTCTGTCTGCGACCCGGTTACCGGCATGCATCATTTGTTCAACCCCGTATTACCTCAACACCATTTCGCGCAACGGCCGGCTTGCCGTTTTGGCGAACCTTGGAACCCGTCCGATATCGATCCGTTGGAAGCCATTTTATCGAATCACGGCGACTCCTGCGCGGCGGTCATTCTCGAACCGATCGTCCAAGGCGCGGGCGGCATGTGGTTTTATCATCCCGACTATCTAAAATCGGTAAGCGCCTTATGCAAAAAATATGAGGTATTGCTGATCGCCGATGAAATTGCGACCGGCTTCGGCCGTACCGGCAAACTATTTGCCTGCGAACATGCCGGTATTTCGCCGGATATTTTATGCCTCGGTAAAGCCTTGACCGGCGGCTACCTGACGCTAGCCGCTACATTGACGACCGACAAAGTTGCCGAATCGATTTCGGATGGGCCGGCCGGCTGTTTCATGCACGGCCCGACATTCATGGGGAATCCTCTGGCCTGCAGCATCGCATCGGCGAGCATCGACTTATTACTCGAGTCGGATTGGCAAAGTCAAATCGCGGCCATTGAGGCCGGACTCAAAAAAGGCTTGGAACCGTGCCGCAACCTGGCTAGCGTTAACGATGTCAGGGTGCTCGGCGCGATCGGTGTCGTTGAAATGAAAGACCCTGTGAGCCTTTCCGAAATTCAAGACCGCTTGGTTAAACAAGGCGTTTGGTTAAGGCCGTTCGGGCGTTTAATTTATACGATGCCGCCTTATATAATCGACGAACGCCAATTGCAAAAATTAACCGCGGCGATTTTTGAAACCCTACAACTAACGGATCATTAAGCGTTATACTTCGCGCGGTTTAGAGTAGGTCGGGTTAGCGCTAGCGTAACCCGACATTTTGCTCATCGATATGTCGGGTTACGGCTCCGCCAAACCCGACCTACCCGGCTACGAACTTTCACAATAACGTTCATGAAGACCCGGCCATCGCCCCGGCAAATCAAAGTTTAACCGCGTAGCCCGGATTGAGCGCAAGCGCAATCCGGGGCGTTCGAGGCCACGCAATCCCCGTATTCCGCTTACGCTGCATACGGGCTACGCGCTTCTTCCGGCGAGTATAAACAGCGTAGTCCGGATGGAACCCAGCGCAATCCGGGAAGTTCGAAGCCACGCCATTCCCGTATTTCGCTACGCTGCATACGGGCTACATACCTTAATAGCAACTTGGGAAAGAGCGGAGCGGATTGGCCGTTTTTAGCTTGATGCGTATGGCTTGCAAACCCCGTCTTGCTAAGAAAGTTGGCTGACAAAAAAAGTAGGTTTCTGCCGTTAATTCTTTTGTTCCAACTGCCATTCGTTTAGCCAGTTGAACAAGGCTTCCTCTGTCATGGGTTTCGCAATGGCATAACCTTGACCATTTTCACAACCCAACTCAAGTAATTTCGATAAGTGTTCGGTTGTCTCGACGCCTTCCGAGATGACTTGTAATTTGAATATCGCGGCGAGATCAATAATCCCTTTAACTATCGCCAAATCCCCCTCGTCTTCCAGCATACCCAACACAAACGACCGATCGATTTTTAACGTTTTCGCCGGCAAGGTTTTCAAATAACTCAACGACGAATAACCTGTTCCAAAATCATCAAGCGCAAATACGACACCCAACGCTTGGCAAGCCTTCATCACCTTAGCGGCACGTTCATAATCTTCCGATGTCCCGGTTTCCCGTATTTCCAGTTCAAGACAGCCTGGCTGCAACTCGGGGTTTTCGTCAAGCTTGGCGGCTAAATTTTCAACAAAATCAGAATGCAATAATGCCCCGGGGGGCAACATTAATACTAATGGCAATATCGATTCCTGATTTTTTCCATTGATGCCAATAACTTAAGACCCTCGACAACACCCATTGGCCGATATTAATCTCCAACTGACTGCCTTGAATCATCGGTAAAAACTCGGCAGGGCTCAGTAATCCGCGAGTGGGATGTTGCCAGCGAATCAAGGCTTCAACACCCAGAAAAGTACCATCGCGAAGATTGATCTTCGGTTGAAAATACAACACAAATTCATTATCGGCTAATGCGCGCTCGATACGGGCAAATTGCTTTCCTTGCTCACAGGCTTGTTTTTCTTGAAGCACGTCGAACCGTTGAAATCGATTCTTACCTTGCTGCTTGGCTTGATACATCGCTTGATCGGCATGGCGAATCAGTGTTTCAGCATCGGCTGAATCGTCCGGATACAGCGTAAAACCCAAGCTTAACGATACCGACACATTTTGATTCGCCAGCAACATTTTTGCCGAAACGGCTTTAAGAATTCTTCGTAATATCGCCTTACATTCGCCGCTGTCATTGATATCCAACAATAACAATACAAACTCATCGCCGCCAATGCGTGCCAGCGTATCGCCTTCGCGTAAACAAGCCTTGATGCGACGGGTAACTTCGATCAATAATTGATCGCCGACTTGATGACCGAATCGGTCATTGATCGGTTTGAACTCATCCAGATCCAAATAGCACACCGCCATTAATTTTCGCGACCGCCGTGTATGAACGATGGCTTGTTCCAGTCGATCGGATAATAAAAAGCGGTTCGGAACCCCGGTCAAGGGATCGAAATGCGCGATACGTTCCAACGCATGCTGATGTTCTTTGATCGGAGTAATGTCGATAAACGAACCGATGAAATGATGGATACAGCCCTGATCGTCCCTGACGACGGCAATAGACGTCAATGCCGCGTAAATCTCACCCTGCTTGTTGCGATTCCAAATTTCGCCGTTCCAATAACCTTTCGACAGCAAGGCTTGCCACATGCTTCGGTAGAATTCGATATCCTGCCGCCCCGATTTAAGTATGCGTGGATTTTCGCCTTTGATTTCGTCAAGCCTATAACCGGTAATACGACTAAAGGCGTTATTGACATTGATAATACGGTTTTCAATATCGGTTATTACGATACCGTCATGGCTATAGGCAAAAACATTCGCGGCAAGACGTTGATCTTCTTCCTTTTGACGCAATGCCCGCCGCATCCGTTCGGTTTCCAACAAATTACGCACCCTAAGCTGAGCAATCTGGAGATTAAAAGGCTTGATCAAAAAGTCTGCCGCACCCAGCGATAAACCCTGAATTTCAGCTTCAATTTCACTCAACGCCGTCACGAAAATAATCGGTATATGCTGTAATTTAGCATCGGATTTAAACATGCGGCAGGTTTCATAGCCATCGAGATCGGGCATCATGATATCGAGCAAAACCAAATCGGGCGGAGTCTCGCTAGCCAGAGCCAAGCCTTTTTTCCCGCTAGTCGCTATTTGGATCTCGTATTGATCCTGTAATGCCATCCCCAATAGCGTGATATTAGCCGGTGTATCGTCGATTATAAGAATCTTCTGGCGCTCAATGCTCACAATGCGTTTCCCTTGGTCTCGGAGAATTTCTCACGCAATAATTTTAGCTGTAGATGAGCCTCCTCAAAATTCATATCGTTGATCAACTTACCAAGCGTGGCAAAATGCGAAGCAATCAAACTACCCTCCAGCTTTGCTTGCAGCATGCTAAATTGTTCAACGGCAGTAAACATATTTTTTTCCAATTGGCGCTCGAGACCATCGAGAATCTCGTTAATACCCTCGCAATTTTTGAAAAACATGCGTTCTTCATCGTTGCAAGTCAACGTCTTTTGCTGCTGAACCGCGGACAGATGGATATGGCTTTCGATAACGCTTATTAAATGCTCAATCGGAAAAGGCCGAACGAGTAACTCATCGATAAGCTCTTTGAATTCCGGCTCTAGCCCTTGTTGGCATAGTTGATCGCTAATGCCGATAATGAATGCTCGGGGAAGATGCTTGGCCGACTCCAAGACCCGAATCTTTCTCGCAAGCAGGCCAAGATATCTATTTTCCAAATTAGGTCCAATAATGATGGCATCCAACCCAAAATCCTTGTCGATAACGTCCGAAATTTGATCATCCTGATCGACACCAATCACTTCGATGGATCGTGCCTTTAGTTGTGCCGACAAATTAGCACCATGTCCGCAATCACTGTCGATCAATAACACGCGGCTTAGTCTAGGATTTGGATTCGATAATGGGCATGACTCATCGATATTGGATGGCAAAGCGCTGTTATCGATCTCATTATCGACGCGGGTAGGTATCCGAAACCAAAAACGCGAGCCTTGCCCTTCATCGCTCTCAAACCCTGCTTTGCCTTGCATCAACTCGGCAAAACGCGATACCAGCGACAATCCCAGCCCAGTCCCCACATAGCGCCGATTCGAACTGCTATCGACTTGGGTAAACGGTTTAAATAACTCGCGCTGTTTGTCCTTTGGAATACCGATACCGGTATCGCTGACCGAAAACTCCAATTGACAATTCCCGGACTCGTCAAGGACCGGACCCGCCTCGATCCGGATGGAACCGCGATCGGTGAATTTAATGGCATTACTGACCAGGTTGGACAACATTTGTTTAACTCTGAGCGGGTCAATTCGATAGACCTGTGCCTCGCCATCCACCCAAGCCGCATAAATCCTCAGGCCTTTTTGCTGGGCGGCGCCGGAAAAAAGTATCATGATTTCATTTAAAACCTTTTGCGGATGAACGGCTAAAAAATTTAGCTCCAAGCGATTCGCCTCGATTTTAGACAAATCTAAAATATCATTGAGCAAAGCAAGCAAATTAGTTCCGGACGTCAGAATCGTCCGAGCGCATTCTAGGCGTTTAGCATCATTGCATTCCTGCTTGGCTAATAATTGGGCCATGCCCAGAATCCCGTTCAATGGCGTCCGAATTTCGTGAGACATCGTCGCTAAAAAACTACTTTTGGCACGATTAGCGGCTTCCGCTTTACGAGTCTGTATTTTATTATTCAAAATCAGCGCGATGTGAGAAAAAAACGGTGCCAAATAATTGCGCATCTGTGCCGATCCCAGCAAATCGGACATTTTAACAACACCCAACATTTGATCGCCAATCGTCAAAGGCATCACCCATGTGCATGCCACCGCCGCAACATTATCTTTAAGCAAGGTATGGTTCAAATCGGTATTTTGTTCGACAAAATGATGTGTAGCGAAGACTTCTGCCACCAACGAATCTTCAATCTCACCGACAATCCGTTTTTCGCCGAATAAGTTGACATAGTGAATCTCGCCTTCGTCCAAATAATAAATCTCTGTATTGGTACCGCCTAAACTACAGCAAAGAGCCGCGATCATACTATCTAAGAAATAATCGATACCGGCAATCGGATTAAGCAATTCCACCATATGCAGGACAAGATGCAGATTGGCTTTTTCTTCGGATAGCTTACGGACACGATGTTCCAAATGCTCTATACGCCTTTGCAAATCATGTTCGTTTGAATTCATCATGCCCGTTCAAGTCGTTGCTTAATAGCTTCGAACACCACTTGCATTAAGTGTTCAAGATCCACTTCGAGCCACTGTAAAGGTAAATCCACAAAATCGGCCGCGGCTTGAGCGGCTTCGGAAAAATCGACGCTGCATGGGGTTTTGAGTGCAAGCATGAATTTATGGCTACTGTGAAAAATTTCGCGCACAACGGCAATATTGTTACCGAAACATGCCGTGATCATCGGTTGCCAAGTCAAGGCCCAATCCTCGACCAGAAAGTACGCTCCCCTTTCAAGCTCCTGCATGAAACGCTCGTAACCTAATAACATAACGATGCAATTTTGACCCCGGGTGCGGCAAGTGCGATGTTCTTCCAAATAATTGTCCATCAACGGATGGCAGCTGCCGTAAAAAACAAAGGTTTTGTCGCCTTTCGCCTCATGCTCTTGCAAGGCTTCGTTAAGCTCTTTCGATAAGCGATTCAGGTAATTGTGCAAGGCCGAATCCAAAAAATGCGTTTGTACATTCCAGCCATGAGTCCGAATCAAATAGTCGACTTCTTTGCGCAAAATACCGCAACCGACCATCGTCAATGGCTCTGTATGCTCCTGATGCAACACAAATTTTTTCATGTCAACTGCCCGTAGTCAAAGGCTGCCGTTATCATCGCCTTAATATTGCCCTCGGGTACCGCCAAAGGCATAACGCCATTACCGAATAAAAAATGTCCGCCCGGTTTGCCTATCTCTATGATACGCTTGACTTCGGCTTGTGTTTCCGCCTCATTCCAATGAATCATTTTGATATCGTCAATCACTCCACAAGTCAATCCTCTGGTATTGATCAAGCGTTTAGCTTCGGCCAAGTCAGCCAATGGACTGATGTAATGCGACTCGATGCCCAGTTGGTCAAACACCAAATCTATGACCCCATTAAACGGCGCCATGCCGCAGTAATAGACGACATCATCTACGCCGCCCGGCTGCAAATCGAGTTTCATCCAAGGCAACACGATTTCTTCGATGATTTTGTTACCGACGAAATAGGGAGAGCCGAACGGCGTTGAATACATCAGAACATTGGCTCCGGCCGCACGTAGCGCATTAATGTGCCGATGAACAAAATCAACGCATTTGCGCAACAATTCATCGCGCAGATCGGTCGGCCCGGTTAAAAACAGCTCCATCCATTTATCCATACCCATCAATAGCGCCGGCAAGGTCGTCGAAGCCGTAACATAAGCGCAAATGGCATGGGTCCGCCCTATTTCGGCGCGCAAAACCGCTAAACAATCGGCAATGGCTTGCCAAGCTTGATGTTGAGTGATATCGGTCGGGACTTCGAATTTGGCAATATCGTCCCAATTCTTGATCACGAAATCTTCTACATTAGGCACGCCGTCATCGGCAAATAATATTTTTTGGCAGCCCAACAATTCGGCTTCCTTGCCGACATAATGCAAACTCCACGCATTGTCATGACCGAAGCGCTTTAACATTCGCAATTGCGCTTCTGCAACACAATCGCCCCGTGCAAAATAATCTTGAGCGCGCATATCGAGTTCTCGCGCACCTTGATCGAACAAATTGCAAAAGATCGGAATACGCGGTGCCGGGTCGCCGTTTTTAGCCGCCGCTAAAATTTCTAAGGGTGTCATGGACTCACCTCTTTGATCAATTGAATAATAATTTTTGCCGCCGTCACGCCATCAGGAGCCCACGCATCGGCCCCCACTTTTTTATATAATTCCGGGTCGAATCGATAGGGCGCTCCACCAACCGCCAACTTTATTTTGTTTTCCAAGCCTCGCTCCTTTAATAAGGATCGAACTTTGATCGAGCCATTCTCGCCGGTTGCGGTATGCACCATCATGGCTGAGATCGCGATGACTTGTGCGTCGTTTTCAACGGCTTCGTCGACAAATTTTTCGGCGCTAATATTGATGCCTAAATCGATGACATCGACCATCAGCGATTTTAAACAACCTATCACGATACGTTTACCCAGCGAGTGCAAATCGCCATAGGCGGCTCCGATCACCACTTTGCCGATCGCCTCCGGTGCGCTGGTGAATTTCTCCAGCATTCGCTCGGTCACTTCGGAGGCGATTTGCGCCGTCATGAAATGTTGAGCCAAATTGGAATCGGGATCCTGTTCGATGCGCGCCATCATGGCTTCCACGGCAGGAATGACCAAATTGAACACAATATTTTCAGGACTGTAACCGTCCTGAAGAGCCCCGTCGACCACGGCCAATGCCGCCTGTTTATCGGTTTCGAAAACCGCTTCGTTGTATGCCTGCACATAACGACTCAACATATTCCGGCCCCCTTATGCCATCGGCTGCAAGCGCAATTGATCGATAAAACTTTCTTCATAACTACTGATCCCGCCTAAATTAATCGCTTTCGTCTTGCTTATGATCGCATTTAAACGAGCATTTGCATTTCGGTCCAGCAACAACTGCTCGCACCCGGCCAGACTCGCATTCGCAAGACGTTTGAATCTGTCGACCGGTAAACGAGGCAACAAGCCGACACGCATCGCATTATGCAAATCGAGGTGTTGCCCCAAACTACCGCAAATCCAAACCGCCTGTAAGTCGCTTGGTTTCAAATCGGCAAACCCGAGCAATTGCAACATGGCTGCAGCGGTCGAAGCCTTGGCTCGTTGAAAAATATCGATATCGCTACCAAAAATCGTCGACTGAGCATTGTTGGCATCAAGCCGATAACCCGTACCGCTCGGCTGCAATGATTGGGTAAAGCGACCGGAAGGTTTGAGTACCTGTTTGTCCAACATCACGGCAATCGCATCGATGAAGCCGCTCGCGCAATAGCCTCGAATCGGCTGGTCGCCAATTGTGGAAATCAGCCAACGCTCGCCGTCAGCGCGTACGCGATATATGGCGCCTGTTTCAGCCGTCAAGCCATTGCGCATCCCTACCCCTTCAAACGCCGGACCGCCCGGAACCGATGTCACCCATGCCGTAGTACCGTCCCACAGAGCAATTTCAGTATTGGTTCCCAAATCCGCCAACAGCCTCGGCTCGGGTTGCTCAGTTATACCTGTGGCCAAAAGATCGGCCAATAAATCCGAACCGACAAAACCGGCCAATGGTTGAACGATCGATATATCCGCATGGGGCATACGCCAATCTTGACGCCACGCGGCTATATCATCGATTCGGTACTCGACAGCAGTATGCCAGTTTTCAAGCCGATAAAGATCATCGCTATCGTTACCACCGCCAATCAACATTAACATGACGGTGTTTCCGACAATGCTAATCTTCCCGGTTTCGGCAAGGACATGAGCCACTTCCCCAAAATCTCGGCTTAATATATCTCGAATACCATCCAAGATAGCCTTGCGCCCTTCGGTCATCAAGCACCGCGAGGCTTGAACGTCCAATCGCCGGGCATCCAATCGAGTCAAGACATCAGCGCCGTGAGCCACTTGGGGATTGATGCCTACTCGGCAACCGATGAGCCGAGCGGTATGACGATTCCAAATAGACAAACGAATATGAGTCGTTCCTAGGTCGACCGCAATGCCATACGGTTTCCGAACCTCGTCGGTCACTTTCGAAAACACGACCGTAGGCCACTGGTATCGATCCGGACTCCTCCATTGCGACGGCGGAGCAGGATGGGCAAGGTAGGTTTCACCGTCACTCAAAGGCCTTAATTGACAAGCGAGCCTGCAGCCTTGCGCCAATTGATCCGGCAATAATTTCTGCCGTTCCGCCGGTGTCGGCGGATTGAACCGGCCGGAAATCACTTGTATCAAACAAGCGCCGCAAGTACCCAGCCCGCCACAGGCCGCACGAACACGAATTTCGGTGTGATCGAGCGCTTCTCGAACCGATGACGAACCGGACAGGTAAAGCTCTAAATCGCAATCATCCGTTCTCACACGCAACCGGTGATGTTTTTGTTGATCAATAGATTCTAAATTTTTTGGCATCGGTCTTTTAGCCGCAATTCCGGACACTATCTTGGAGGGTGGAACTCATATTACTATAGTAACGTTCATGAAGGTCCGGCAATCGATCGTCCCGGCAAATGAAAGTTCTCTGGTGGCGGAGGGTGCGGTCACTCGCCCGATAGGACGCCGGTGCCTATTTTTGATCTACGATGATGATAAATGAATTTTGAGGTCTTGATGTCAAACGATACCACGAGCATTGATAAGCGCCCTAGCATTCTGATAGTTGACGACGAAAGCGTCAATCTTTCGGTTTTCGGACAATGTTTGATGACGGATTATGCGGTATTGGTGGCAACATCGGGCGCTAAAGCCTTGGAAATTGCAAATAATACCTCACTAGACCTCATATTGTTGGACATCATGATGCCCGGCATGGATGGTTACGAAGTCATTAAAGCGTTGAAGGCTAATCCGAAGACGCAAGACATTCCTGTCATTTTCGTGACGGCCTTGACCTCCGAACTAGACGAAACGTTCGGTTTTTCATTGGGTGCGGCGGATTACCTCTATAAACCCTGCAACTTATCGATATTATCGGTTAGGGTCAACTCACAGATAGAACTAAAAAAAGCGCGCGAGCGCTTACAAAATCAAAATATCCATCTCGAGGCGGAACTGCAAAAACGCTTACAGGAACATCAATTGATTCAATCCGAACTGATGCAATCGGAAAAACTCGCCGCGATCGGTCAATTAGCGGCAGGAATCGCACACGAAATTAATAATCCCTTGGGGTTTATTTTTTCCAACCTCAATTCTTTTCAAGAATATGCCCTCGAAATTTTCGACTTGATCGACCAATACGACAATCAACTTTCCAAATGCCGGCCCCAACCGGACTGTCTCTCGAAATTACAAGACTTGAAGCAGCAAAAAGACTGGAATTTTTTGCGCGAGGATATCGCCGATCTGATTAGCGAATCCAAAGAGGGTTTAACCCGAGTGCGAAATATCGTCCGTGCCTTCAATCAATTCACCGATGACAACGGCCAAGACTGGCAGCAATGCGATATCAAGCTGAGCTTGGAGACGACCTTAAAAGTGTTCGTCTGCAGCCAACATATCCAATGCCGTATTCGCAAAGAATATGGCGACACGCCCGAGATCGAATGCATTCCTCAACTCATGAATCAAGTTTTTTTGAGTTTGCTGACCAATGCCTGGCAAGCCGTCGGCGAATCCGGTGAAATCATCATACGAACCGGTACCGATGACAAACAGATCTGGGTGGAAATTGCAGATGACGGCCCCGGGATTAGTCCGGAGCATCTGCATCGATTATTTGAACCGTTTTTCACGACGCGCCCCATTGGCAAAGGCATCGGCCTTGGCTTATCGACCGCGAATAATATCGTCCGAGCTCATCATGGCAGAATCGATGTTTCGAGCCAAATCGGAGAGGGCGCCAGTTTTAAGATTTGGTTGCCTATTCATCAAACGCATGACTGAATGATTAACTCTGCACAAACATCGACTACCTATTGCTACCGGCATACTCGCCGATATACTCCACTTCCACTTCGGCAAGCCCTTTAACGCCAATCGCTTTAGCCGCGCCTTTCGATAGATCGATCAAACGATTTTTGGCGAAGGGGCCGCGATCGTTCACGACCAAAATAATCGACCGGCCATTTTGCAAGTTAGTCACTTTGACTCTGGAAGGTAAAGGAAGCGTTTTATGCGCGGCGCTTAAACCTTCGGGATTAAACTTGACGCCCATCGCAGTGCGATTGCCGGATTCGGCGCCATACCAAGAAGCAATGCCTCTTTCCTTATATCCATTGGGATTGGTCAAGGGATAGTAGCGTTTGCCTCTAACTTGATAAGACCTATTATAAGGCGCATCCCTCTTGAATTCGATAACTCTATCGAAGCCATCATCCGGCACCGGCTGTTTGGAAGAACAGCCGAATAACATCGTAGCGACAATCGCCAAAACGGCGACGAACCCGAAATTACGTCCAAAGGGCAAATGATACGGTTTTTTATGCAACAACTGAAAAGCCATAAGATACTTAAAATTCAATATATTAATTAGCATTCTTAAAATAGCTTAATAAACTTAACGTCTGCTGAAGAACAACTGGCGAATCGATACGAGCGCCAGAATATTTCCGCTTAAAACCCAAAAGTACCGATTATCATCACCGTCATTCTAACCGGCCGCGATTTGCAGTAAAATCTTAAATGTTACATACTCCCAGATCAAAAAGGGGGGCTTATAATCATTTTTGATTGAGTTCACGATACTACAAATCCAGCCGCAGCTCATCCATCAAATTTAAGCTCCTAATTAATCATACTCTCTCGATAATGCCCGGGACGCAGGCACCAATAAAAATTAGCGTCAACTCGGTTAATCTAAGTTTCCACCTTCACCTATTTGCACATTTAGATTGCTGACAACCGGGACGATTGCAATGCCGCGGCATTTCGATAAACAAGACTTATGACCGAGTACGCTACGAAAACGACCTACTCTCAACACGAGGAATTAACATGAACATCAACGAAGCAATTTCATTGACCCGAAATCCAAGTCTCTGGCTATTGCTATTTTACTTGATGACACCGTTTAATTTAGCCTGGTCTCAAGACGCACAACAAGCAACGGAACCCGAGACTAGCACCGAATCCGTCACGCTCGACCAAACCATCGAAGCCATTACGGAACGTCGTAAAGCCCTGGAAAATGAAAGAACTGAAATCAAGCGGCGTTTGCAAAAAGCATCGGGCCAAGATGCCGAACTATTACAAAAGCAACTCGCACTGCTGGAGCAAACAGCGGCAACCTTTACCGCACAAATCATCGAACTCAATCGAACTCAGGAACTAGATGCTCAAAAAGCCGCCGACTTACAAGAAATTTCCCGACTAGAAAAAGATCCTAAGCCTGAAAAACCCGTTTCAGTTTTGGATTTGGATCGCGCACGAGAGCAACTCGCCATAGAATCGGCCCGGGTTAAAGTAGTTCGCGCCAAAGTCGATTTGGCAAAAGAAGGCTTGGTGCAAGCGCAACTGGCATTTAAACAAACACAAGACAAACTGACTCAATTTCAAAGTCAAAATGGAGCAATCGAGCCCTTGCTGCTGAAAGCGACGGAATTCGAACATGATCTCGCCGAACAACAACAAACGCTTCGCGAACTGGAACTGAAAAACGAAGAAAAAACGTTTTCAGTCTATGATACCCATCTTGAGCTATTACGTCGTCAAGTCGACTATTTACAGCAACACGCGCGCTTCGACAGTGCGGAATTAACCCAAAAAAACGAGAGCATCCGCAAACATGAATTCGAACTGAACCGCGATTTATCTCGACTCAACGATCAGCAAGCAAAGGCGCAAAGCCTATTGGATCAAGCTAGGAAGCGACTGGAAGCGGCTTCTTTCGAAGATATACAAGCCATTGAAGAAACAGAAGCGCGCCGCCTGGAGTTAGAAGCCCTTAAATCGAAAACCGATGCTGCGCAACGCGAACTAAAATTGCTTTCGGAAAAAAAGGAATTATGGCAAAAGCGCCATGCAGTATTCAACGAATCGGTCGAACTACAGGAATTACCGAACTGGCGATCGCAGGCCAACTCAGCCATCACACAAATCGAACAAGAACAAGCCACTATCAAGCTTTGGCTCAGCGACTGGCAAAGCCGACTGAATGCGGTCGGCAGCAAATCGACACCGGACAAGTCCATTTGGCAATCCCGTCAAAGCGAACACATACAAAGCATTATCGACACATTGAACGATTTAAACGGTGCAATGGATGAAAGCCGCCGGCTTCATCAATACTTGATCGACGATATTAATGCCAGAACCTCGCAATACAACCTTCGCGACCGGATCAAAAGTTTAATCAACATGGAGATCAATCATAATTCGCTATGGGATTGGCTTTATGCCTTCGCCATCGCGTCGATCACCTTCATTTTATTATTCGTTTTGCGTTGGTTCCTGATCCGTGGTTTAAAGCATGCCGCCGAACGCCAACATTTTTCCCAAGCGAATGAAATTCTAAGCACCGTCAAACGCGCCAATCTCATATTCTTTCTAGTCATCGCTGTCTTTTTCGCATCATTATCGCTAACGCTAGACCCCGCTACCGACACGACGATCGCCAAAATTACAAAAGTCGTTATCGCGCTACAGATCGCGATTTGGATGAGCGGTTTTATAAAAGCCTGGATTTTCCGTATCCTGTCGCGCAAAACCAAGCGCGACGGCGCCAGCATGGGCGCATTGGCCATCCTCAATTTCACGAGCCAAATAGTGTTATGGTCGGTAGCATTATTGCTGATTCTGCAAAACCTCGGCATCGACATCACCGCCCTGATTGCCGGTCTCGGTATCGGCGGTATCGCGGTCGCCTTGGCGCTACAGCGCATCCTCAGCGACTTATTCGCATCGCTTTCCATCGTTCTCGACAAACCCTTCGTCATCGGCGATTTCGTCAATTTCGGCGATTATTTCGGCACCATAGAACATATCGGCATCAAAACTACTCGATTGCGCAGCCTGACCGGCGAACAGATCATTTGCGCCAACGGCGAATTGCTCGATACCCGCATCCGCAACTACAAGCGCATGCAAGAACGGCGGGTCGTCTTCAAGATCCGCGTGGTTTACGATACCCCCTATGAACAACTGCAACGCATTCCGGCCATGATCAAAGCTATCATCGAAGCGCAAGAAAACACGCGCTTCGATCGCGCGCATTTCGCACAATACGGCGATTTTTCGCTCGACTTCGAAATCGTCTATTATGTGCTAACCCCGGACTACGCCTTATATATGGACAAACAGCAGGCTATCAACCTTGATATCTACCAACAATTTCAACAGGAAGGCATCGAATTCGCTTATCCGACTCAGTCGCTGTATTTGCATCATAAGTCCGTTTCGGAGCCTAAATTATCTGAAATTGGTTAATCCAGCCCTCAGGAAAACCCATTGGCCAAGAAAGTAAGTCTAAATCAAGGAAGCATCATCGCAAATGTCGTTCAAATACTCGGACGGCGGATTGTCTTGTCCGAAGTCGGTTGGGATAACGAAACGATCGCCTCGATCATCGAATTGGGCGATGAAGACCCGGACAAACCTTATCTGTTACCGGGCTTTATCGATGCGCATGTGCATATCGAAAGCTCAATGCTGACGCCATCCGAATTTGCCCGGATCGCGTGCCGGCACGGCACCGTCGCTACCGTTTCCGACCCGCATGAAATCGCCAATGTGCTCGGACTGGACGGGATTCGCTTCATGTGCGATAGCGCCGCATCGACGCCGATGCCGATATTGTTAGGTGCACCTTCATGCGTGCCGGCGACGCCGTTCGAAACGTCCGGCGCGCGCCTCGATAGCGAACAACTGGCCCGGCTTTTCGAAAACCGTCAGGCGGGTTATTTATCGGAAGTGATGAATTACCCGGGAGTTTTGCACGAGGACGCCGAACTCATGAATAAATTGGTTTTGGCCAAGCGTTTCGACTGCCCGATCGACGGTCATGCGCCCGGCCTGAACGGCGAAGACCTCAAGCGCTATGCGGCAGCCGGCATTTCGACCGATCATGAATGCAGCACGCTCGATGAAGCCCGCGAAAAACTCGCGGTCGGCATGCATATCTTAATTAGGGAAGGTTCGGCGGCTCGCAATTTCGAGGCATTGCATCCGTTGATCGACGAAGCTCCCGAGCGCGTGATGTTTTGCAGCGACGACAAGCATCCGGACGACTTGGTTGCCGGCCACATCAATTTCTTGGTCGCACGAGCCGTCGCGCACGGTCACAGCGTTTTCGATGCCTTGCGCTGTGCCTGTTGGAATCCGGTCGACCATTATGATTTGCCGGTCGGTCGCCTGCGGGTCGGCGAGCGCATGGACGCCGTACTGGTCGAAAACCTGACCGGCTTTAACGTACTTTGCACCTGGATTGCCGGCCAAAAAGTCGCCGAGCACGGCAAGAGTCTGTTGACGTATCACGCAACAAAACCCGTCAATCGTTTCGCCGCCGTACCGATCGACACATCCGATCTCGAAGTGCCGGCGAGCAGCGAGCAAATCCGTGTGATCAAAGCGTTCGATGGAGAGTTGTTCACGCAAGCTTTATTACGCACGCCTAAAATCGAGCATGACAAGATCGTGCCCGACATCGAATCCGACCGCCTATTACTAACCGTCGTCAATCGTTACGAAGCCGCCCGCCCGGCGCTGGCCTTTATCGAAGGCTTCGGCTTGCAACGAGGGGCGCTGGCGTCGAGCGTCGCGCACGATTCGCATAACATCATCGCGGTCGGCGCCGATGCCGATGCCGTTTGCCGCGCAGTCAATGCGGTGATCGAGGCGCGAGGCGGCATTGCGGTTGCGGACCGGGAGCATGTCGAATTACTGCCGCTGCCTATCGCGGGCCTTATGAGCGATGCCGACGGCGATAGCGTCGCGGCGCGCTATGCCGAATTGGACGCATCGGCCAAGCGACTGGGTTCGCCGCTGCGCGCACCGTTCATGACTTTATCGTTCATGGCCCTGCTGGTTATTCCCGAATTGAAATTGAGCGACCGAGGTTTGTTCGACGGCCGGACATTTTCCTTCACTCCACTGACGGTAACGCCGTGATGACTCGCTTGGTACTAAATCGCCAACTGATCGAGTATCATGCAAACCCGGCAACGGTCGTTCTGGACCTGATTCGTCAGAGGCAGGGCCTGACCGGCACCAAGGACGTCTGTCGGGAAGGCGATTGCGGCGCCTGCCAAGTGCTGCTGGGAAAAATACGCGGCGGTCGCCTGCGCTATCAGGCCGTCAATGCCTGTTTGTTGCCGTTGGGCGCGATCGACGCATGTCATGTCGTAACGGTGGAAGGCCTGAACGCCGAATTGTTGAATCCGGTTCAACGCGCCTTGGTCGATTGCGGCGCGATTCAATGCGGATTTTGCACGCCCGGCCTGGTTTTGGCCTTGACCGGTTTTTTTCTGAATGCCGAGACTTCCGATGAACAAGCCGGGATCGATGCGCTTGCCGGCAATCTATGCCGCTGCACCGGTTATGCCGGCATCAAACGCGGGATAGCGCGGCTCTGCCGGCAATTCGACCTATCCGGTTCGCCGCCGGAACGCAGGATCGACGATTTGGTGCAATGGCAAATCCTGCCGGCTTATTTTTCTGGCATTGCCGAGCAGCTATCGGCGATCATTCCATGCGAGGCGAGAGAGCCGTCGCCGGACGCGGTACTGGTCGGCGGCGGCACCGATTTATGGGTGGCCCGTCCGCAATCGCTGCACGCCCAGCCCTTGGCGTTCTTGCCCGGCAACGCCGACGGCGTTCATGTCGACGGTGACGACTGCATCGTCGACGCCGAGACGACGATAGAACAACTTCGAACCTCTAAGTTGTTTCGGCAATTGTTTCCGTCGGTCACGCAAGACTTTGAATTGATTTGCTCGGCGCCGGTCCGGGCCCGCGCGACGGTCGGCGGCAATCTGGTCAATGCCTCGCCGATTGCCGATCTGGCGGTGTTTTTTCTGGCCTTGAATACCCGTCTGCTGCTGGTTTCGCATGACGCAAGCCGCACCGTTTCGCTCAAGGATTTTTTTAGAGGCTATAAACAAATCGATTTGCAGAGCGGCGAACGCTTGCAAACCATCCGTTTTAATCGAGCCGCGGCACAGAGTTTCAGTTACGAGAAGGTCGGCATGCGCCGGTATCTCGATATCGCCGCCGTCAATTCGGCACTCGGCATTGAGCATGCCGACGGGCGCATCGTCACAGCCCGTTTATCGGCCGGCGGCGTTGCGCCGGTGCCGTTTTATTTCGAGAAGGCCTGCGCCTATTTGCAAGGCCGTCCGATAACTCCGGAGACCGTAACTGCCGCGGTCGAAATCGCCCGGCAAGAAATCGCGCCGATTTCCGATCTGCGCGGTTCAACCGAATATAAACGCTTGCTCTTAAGACAGTTGATCTTCGCGCATTTCATGAAGTTATTTCCGGAAGCTATCCGCTGGGAGCAATTACATGCAAGCCAATGATCTCGAACTGCACGCCCAAGGGCGCTCGACTTTCGTCGACGATATCGCGCCGCCGGCCGGTGTGCTGCATGCCTTTCCGGTCGTGTCGACGATCGCGCACGGCCTGATCGCCGGCATCGATTTCAGCGAGGCCTTGGCGTGCTCCGGCATCGCCTCGATAGTGACCGCAGCCGATATACCGGGCGTCAACAATATCGGCAATGTCGAGGCCGAGGAGGTGCTGTTGGCTGAACAAACCGTAATGTATCGAGGCCAGCCGATCGCCGTGATCGTTGCCGAATCCGAAAGCGAAGCCCGGCATGCGGCTGCGCGCGTCAAGGTCGACTACCGCGAACTGCCCTCCGTGTTCGACGCCCGCGAGGCGCAACGGCAAGGTCTGCACATAGCGCCGCCACGCATCTTCTCACTCGGCGATGTCGAGCAAGCCTGGCAAACATGCGATGTCATCGTCGAAGGCAAGACGCAATCGGGCGCGCAAGAGCATGTCTATCTGGAAACTCAAACCGCGATCGCCTGTCCGCTGGAAAACGGCGGATTGAAGGTCGTTTCGGCCACGCAGTCGCCGGGCATGGTGCAGCGGGTCATCGCGCGCGTTCTAAATCTGGCGATGACACAGGTCGAAGTTGACGTGCTGCGTCTCGGCGGCGGTTTTGGCGGCAAGGAAGAACAAGCGACAACCTGGGCCGCGCTCGCGGCTTTGGCGGCTTGCCGTCTGCAACGGCCGGTAAAAATACGATTGAGCCGAAGCGACGACATGCGTTGGACCGGCAAGCGTCACCCTTACGATGCCGATTTCAAGATCGGCTTGGATCGCGGCGGGAAGATCTTGGCTTATCAGGTCAGTTTTTACCAGAATGCCGGTGCGTTCGCCGATCTTTCGCTGGCGATCTTGGAGCGCACGCTGTTTCATGCCTCCAATAGTTATTTCATTCCGAACCTGCGCGCGACCGCGGTCAGTTGCCGCACCAATCTGCCGCCGAATACCGCGTTCCGAGGCTTCGGCGGGCCGCAGGCGATGTTCGTACTGGAGGCGGCGATTTTCAAAGCCGCTGCGGCATTGCAAATCGATGCAGCCGAAATTCAGCGCATTAATTTATTGCAAGAAGGCCAAGCGTTTCCTTACGGTATGCCGGCGACAGAATGCCGGGCCGGTCTCTGTTGGGAACGCTTGCAGGAAAAGCATTCGTTGTCTCTGCGGCAACAGGATATCGACGACTTCAATGCGAGCCATCGACTCGAGAAAAAAGCCTTGGCGTTGATGCCGATCTGCTTCGGAATTTCGTTTACCGCGACTTTTCTGAATCAGGCCGGCGCGCTGGTGCATGTTTATGCCGATGGTTCGGTCGGCGTCAGTTGCGGCGCGGTCGAAATGGGCCAAGGCGTCAAGCAAAAGATCGGAAACATCGTCGCGTCGACCTTTTCGATAGAACGTGACCGCGTCAAGGTCGAAAGCACGAATACCTCGCGCATCGCGAATATGTCGCCGACCGCGGCCAGCGTCGGCGCCGATCTCAATGGTCAGGCGACTATATTGGCTTGCCGGCAGATTCTGCAGGGTTTGAAGCGAGTCGCGGCCGGATTGCTCGAAATCGAGGCCGAAGCCGATAAAATCGTCATCGAACAAGAACGCGTGTATTTCAACGGCCAGCCGACCGCAATCGGCTGGAATCAATTGATTTCCGCAGCCTATCTGTCCCGGACGGCGTTGTCGGCGCATGCGCATTATGCGACGCCCGGAGTCTATTTCGACAGAAGCAAGGAACAGGGCCGGTCTTTCGCCTATCATGTTTACGGCTGCGCTGCCATTGAAGTAACGGTCGATTGCTTGCGCGGGATTTATCGCATCGATGAAGTCGTTATCGTGCATGACGGCGGCAAGAGTCTCGCGCCCGAGGTCGATCTCGGCCAGGTCGAGGGCGGTCTGATGCAGGGCTTGGGCTGGATGACGATCGAAGATATCCGTCATGATAGCCAGGGTCGTTTACTGAACAATACGCTGACCGCCTATAAGATTCCCGATATTCATTTCGCACCGGAAATCAACGTCGAATTTTTGGCCAAGGACAATCCGGCCGCGATTCTGCATTCGAAAGCCATCGGCGAGCCGCCGTTCATGTATGGGGTCGGCGTGTATTTCGCGCTGCTCAAGGCGATACAGGCTTTCAATCCGGCCTTTGAACCGGAGTTCAGCGCGCCAATGACGCCGGAAAAAGTGTTGCTGGCCTTGTACGCCGAGTCATGATATTAGAAAAAGCAATTCACCATGATCATGAAGAACACGAAGTTAATTCAATGGCTTGCCATGCCTTTGCAAAACATTTTTGCTTCTCTGAAAAGTTGTTCAAATTTTTATATAAACTCTTGAAAGACTTCACGACCTTCATGAGCTTCATGGTTAAACTGCCGGATTTGGGATAATGGCACTGTTGACGCTGCGCAACAGCATGTCGGGCGCGTTGATTTATGCGGCGGGCGATGGCGGGGCGGCGCTGTTGACCGGCGAATTCCAATGGCCGCGATTGCTCGGCATGATGCTGGTTGGGGGTTTGTTGTATGCGATCGAAATTCCTGCCTATTTCAGTTGGCTGGCGCGTCGTTTCGGAGGAAGCGATCTTCGCAACCGTATTCTACGCGCCTTGCTGGCTCAGGCGTTTTTCAATCCGCTATGGATCGCACGGCATATCGCATTGATCTATTGCGTGTCGGGCCGCTTTGCCGAACTGGGCTGGCAACTATTGAACATCGGTTTGGCGTCATTTCTGCGCATCGTGCCGCTGGCATTTGCGGCCAATTATCTGATTCAAAATTATATTCCGCTACGCTGGCGTTTTTTCTACAGCGCGGTTTTTTCGGCGACGATGGCGGTCTATTACGCAATGAGTGAGGCATTCTTTGGCTAAATCGGCATCTTTATGGCAATGGCTCGCGAACCGGCTGACACGGCATCGTTCCGTCATGCTCATGATCGTCGTCGAAAGTCATGGCAGCTCGCCCGGCAAGGCGGGTGCGAAAATGGCCGTGACGGCAAACGGCGAATGCTTCGGCACGGTCGGCGGCGGTGCGCTTGAAAGCGCCTTGCTCAAAGAAGCCCGTTCGGCCTTGCAAGAACATATATTCGAGCCGAGGCTTAGACGCTTGCAGCATCATTTAACAAGAGACGGCGAAGCGTCCGGCATGATCTGCGGCGGCGAGCAAACCGTTTTGCTGTATCCTTGCCAACAAGATCAGTCCGCTTTATTCCGGCGCTTGGCTAACAATCCCAAAGGAGTGTTGACACTGTCGCCGGCCGGCATCGCATTCGATCACACGCAAATCGTGCCTGAGTCGTGCCGGTTTACCCGGCAGGGCGACAACGATTGGCTGTATCGAGAATCCGTCGGTTGGTCCAGACAGGCTTATATTATCGGCGGGGGTCATGTCAGTTTGGCTTTATCGAGGACCCTGGCGACGCTCGATTTCGATATCATCGTGATCGACGAACGCGATAACCTCGACACCCTAACCCGCAATATGTATGCGCGACAAAAGTTGAAACTGCCCTACTCTGACATCGACGCCGCGATACCGGAAGGCAGCCAAATCTATGTCTTGATCATGACGCATAGTCATTATGCCGACCAGAAAATCGCCGAGCGCTTGGCCGGCAAAAAAGTCGCCTATCTCGGCGTATTGGGCAGCCGGAAAAAAATCGTCCAACTCAAGGCTAAGCTTGCCGAAACGCTGTCTTGCGATGAGCTTCAACGCATTCGAGGTCCCATCGGCTTGCCGATCCATAGCCATACGCCCGAGGAGATCGCGGTCAGTATCGCGGCCGAATTGATACAGATTAGCAATAGTGCGAATTCCGCACTCGGTTTGTAACTATTCAGTCCCCCGGAAGTTATCGTTCCCACGCTCTGCGTGGAAACACCTGAGTACCGCTCCAGCGGTACGAGAGGCTAGAGCGTCTCGGTCTTCATTCCCACACGGGAGCGCTCATCGTTATACACAAATATCGGTAAACTTGCTAAACAGAGGTTATCGTATACTTGAAAACGGTGCTGTTTGATAAATCTGCGGATATTGAACATCAGTGGCTTCGAAATCGCGACGAAGGCGTCGCTCCCACAAAGGGGCGGATGCTCTGTGGGAGCGATCCCCAGATCGCGATTTCGAAGTCGGGAACGTTTGGCGACAAGAAATGGTATCGAGGCCTCATTAGCTAAGATTGCAAAACGGTAATTTTTGACTTATGGATAACGATGAGCGAGGGAGCGGGGAACGATAGGGGGTGAATAATTACCTCGTTTTTTAAAGTGACTGATCAAAAAAACCAATAAACAATGGAATGATCAGATGTTTTTGACTATCCGCCGCAATTCAATAATCAAGCCGGGAATATCATCTTGAATAATACTCCATAGAGTATCGTTATCGATGCCCAAATAACCGTGTATCAGTCTGTTGCGCGTTGCGATGATTTACCGCCATGGAGCATAGGTATCTACACAAGTACTTGCTCCTTTTCCCTTGAGGGAGAAGGTTGGGAGAAGGTTGGGATGAGGGGGATATAAGTGGTTGTTTTTACTCTCACCGCCGCAATCCTCTCCAACAGGAGAGGGTGCTAGAGCGGATTATAACTAATTGTATTTATTATATAAAAACTTGTGTAGATACTTATGGCCATGGAGCCACCGGATCGGCTTCCCTGACTTCTTTTGGGATATGAGTTGCGGCCTCTCCGATCAATTCAAGCTTACGAAGCGTTGCATCATAGTTTAGCCCGGTGGTTTCAAATGACTGTCGATCCAATCCTTCACAATAAGCCAAAACATTTTCGGCAAAATGCAGCATATCCTTCAAATAAAATCGCCATTCCCGTTCAGATATTTACGGCTTCCCGCTCTATAAAAGGCTGCAATTCGGTTCTAAGCGCTTTTTCAGTGACTAAATCGACCGGTACGCCCAGTTCATCTTCCAACAAAAACTGTACACCGAAATATTTTTCCGAGGTCGCCGGCCCGTCAAAGGCTACGATAATATCGACGTCGCTATTCGGCCCCGCTTCATTGCGCACGGTAGAATCAAACAAAGCCAGCCGCGTCACACCGTAACGCTCCATCAACATAGGTTTTAATTTTTCTAAGATTGCCAATGCGCACTGCCGATTCATAGCATTTATCCGATTGACTCAATTTTCAAATCCGATCTTCCGCGATTCCTGCTCGTCGAATCATGTTGTTGGATTGCGGAAATTAGGTGAGGCCTGTCAGGGCCCGCTGCCATTGTTCTTGGGCTGACGCGTAGCGCTTGTTTTTGTCGATGACACACTGAATGTCTAGGGTATTTGATTGATAGGAACTTTCATTGCGGTAAAGTGAAACGACATAGGTATTAAAAGGCACATTTTGGCTCACCTAAAAAGCATAATACAGAAGACAGCAGCGCGCGTTAGCGCGTCCGCTGGGCTGACTTGTTACTTGTTCCCAGTGATGTCCTTAAGTCCGCCGGAGACATACTTGTGCAGGACACTAGACACCAAAGACTGATATGGAAGTCCTTCTTCTAATGCTCGGCGCTGAAGTGCCTCCAGATCACGGCTGGAGATACGGATATTGATCCGCTTATCTTTCTTGAATGTTTCTTCCGCTGCCTGGGTGAGAGACTCCCGACGAGCAGCATCTAGATCCGACTTAAAGTCCCCAGACTCATATGCATCAAGTAGCTCTTGCTCTTCTGGATCTAATTTAATCTTGGCCATACTAATCCCCTAGAAATTTCTTGGTAGCCTTGCGACTGGGAATAATCGTCTTGAGAAACAATTCCTTATCATTCTCAACATACGGTACCAGCCAGGCATAATCATCAATTCGAACCACAAACAACCTCTGATTCGGGTACTTGTCCTTGCTGGGATGAGGTCCATCATCAAGTAAACCACCGGATTGAAGAGCGAACAAAACATCTTCGAAGGAAACTCCGCGCTCGCTCATCAGCTGCTGGTTCTTTTCCGCATTCCAGTTAATCTGCTTCATGAGATGAGTCTAGCAGGGCATGTACTTATTGTCATCTTGCTAACAAGTTACCTGATTAGCAAGTTTCTTCAACCAAAGACCAGGACATTCTGGGCCTGAAGGCCGCATACAAGCCACTCAATTACCCAGTAGCCCGTATGCAGCGTAGCGGAATACGGGAGTGGCGTGGCTCCGGGCTTCCCGGATTGCGCTACTCTCCATACTGGCGCACAAAAACCGCCCGGTCAGGTTGACCGCCATCACGGTTTCCCATTGTTTCAAGGTCATCTCAACAAAAGGCGCATCGAGTTGTATGCCGGCATTGTTGACCAAAATATCGAGACTACCCCAAGTCCCGATGACTCGTTGAAACATCGCCATCACTTGATCCTCTTGGCTGACATCGGCCTGAACCGCAATCGCTTCGCCGGTTCCGGGACTGGCGCCCCAGATGGTGCCTTCGTCGTCGAGACAAATACCGTCCGGCGTTGCCCCGCTCAAATCGGCCCAAGTTCGGGCGTCTTTCAACAAGCCGTCTTCGCCGATCGTGGACGACACGCGCGGCTCAATGCCGGCGATCGTTCGACGAATTCATACTTCTCTCGTCAGTCCGGCAACGTAAAAACAAGATAGCCCCACGCCGGGAAATCGAGCCGCATGCCCTCCTCGTTTATTTCAACGCTCGGTTTTTGCTGCCGCGAACTCAACAGGACTTGCTGCTGATTGAGGCCCTCTTGGTTTGGCGACCATTCAAGACGGCATTGGCTCGGCTGAGCAGCATAGTTCACGACGACCCAGGCCGTTTCATCGGTCGATCACCATCGATAAACAATGAAATCCTGCCAGGATTCGTTGCCGCCTTCGACCGGACGACATTCCGCCAATGCCCATTCGCCGCTTCTAAACACCGGTCTTTGCAAGGTCTGCAGCAAGTCGCTGTAAAACTCGCTCAAGCGTCTGTCGGCGGTCTCCTCGGGTCCTCGGCATAGATGAATCGGAATGTGTACCCGGTTACCGGTCAGTTGTCCGTCATGAAAAAAACGCAAGCCGGGCGAGAGAAAAGTGACGATCGCGGCGGCTTCGTGGACATCTTGCGGAAAAATCTCCGCGGCGCGCGGTTCGTCGTGGTTTTCGAGAAAACGCGCCAGTTTATTTTGAAAATCGAGACCCGCAACCAAATGATCGCGCACGGGTCGGCAAGCCCTGTCTCTGAGCCGGTCGTAAAGGCGTTTGTCGTAGGTGTAATCGAAGCCTTGTTGCTGCAGCGTCCATTCGAGATCCCAATAGACTTCTGCCAGCAGCATGAAATCCGGAAATCGCTCGCGCACCTCCGCGATCGCCTTCGGCCAAAACGGCTCAATCGGTTTTCCCCAGGTTCGCTCGAATACGTCCGGCAAAACCAACATCGCCATGTCGCAGCGCACTCCGTCGCAGCGTTCGGCAACGGCAAGCAATTCGGCTATCATCGACTCCTGTACTTTCGGATTGCCGTAATCCAGTTGCAGCGTATCGGGCCAACCGTCGAAATAAGGATCGCGGCCGTAAGCAAAGACTTGCCTGCCCTGCGAGCTTTCCAATTCGATATAATTTTGCGGTTCGCGCTCGATATCTTCTTTCGAGCCTTGAATATAAAATTCCGGATGTTCCCGAACCCAAGGATGGTCCAATGCGGTGTGATTAGGCACGAAATCGAGCATCAGCTTCAGCCCTCGCTCGTTTAGCTTTTTGCGTACACTAGCGAGGGCTTTATCTCCGCCAAGGCACTCCAACGTTCGATAGCGGGTTACCGCGAAGCAGGAACCGCAAATGTCGTCTTCGGACAAGTCGGCCAGACTGGCCCGAAAGCCTTGCTGCCACGGTTCATGACTCCGGGAAACTTGTGCTCCGGCCTGACCGGCCTGCCAAACGCCCAACAGCCAAACCCAATCGAAACCTTGCTCGGCAATACCTTGCCATTCGTCATCCGGCCAGTCGCCGATGCCGGCGGCCCGTCCCCGGTCGCGGCAAAACCGTCGATGCCGAACCCGTGTATTGATTTGATAAAGCGATGGATAATTTATAGCCGGCATCAAATAGCCTTATTTTTTATGTAGGTTCTTCGCTACGAAAATCGAAGGACGATCAGCCTTGATAAACCTCATCATGGCTATCGGCATTAACCACCAAGCTGGTGAAAGTATTGCATCCCTACATGCTTCGACTTGGCTCTCAAAAAACAGCTTTTTTGTACCTTTGTTATCAATCACTTGCGAAAATGCAAAAAAGTCGGAAATTGATGACAAGCAGCGGCTGTTTCATGGTAACGCCATGCGACCGAATGGCGCTTACTTTGCTCAGCACGAACGGTCTCCAACACATGCCAACTGCTCTTTTTAGGTTCCTACTTCGATCTCGGACACGAGCGGCAGATGATCGGAGGCAATTCTGCTCAATTCCGAAACATGAACCTCAAGCGAAATCATGCGTTCCGCAGGATCGACCCAAATTCTATCCAGACTCAGCAGAGGTCGATGAGCCGGAAATGTCGCCAATGCCGGCATTTTATTGAAGCGGCGCTTCAACCAGCGCATCGAACGTCCCCAAAGCAGCCATTCATTGAAGTCGCCCAGCACGATATTGACATCGGCGGTGCTGCTAGCCAAAGCCGACAACACGCTTCGAACTTGCCGGCGCCGTTCTCCCGGGGACAAACCGAGATGAGTTGCCAGTACCGTCAGGTTCGTGTTGTCGAACGTCAACTTTGCATCGATCAAGCCGCGCGGTTCTCTGCCGGGCACACTGATATCGATATGGTCCACGGAGCGAATAGGAATGCGGGACAGCAAGACGTTACCGAAATGCCCGTGTTTCGCTAAATACGTAAATCCGCTGATCGCGTTCGCCACGGCGGCCTGTTCGAGCTCCGCCAGCACGCTCTCGGGATGAGCGATCAATGTCTCCACTTCCTGCAATGCGATCAAGTCGGCATCGATTTCTTTCAGCACTTGGGCGATGCGGGTCGTATTTCTGGCACCGTCCCGGCCGATGCAACTGTGAATATTGTAAGTCGCGACTCTAAGCTTCATACGCTCCCGCTGCTCGCCCCTTTGCCGTATTTTTTTCGCAGATGCCCCAGAAAAAAGAACAAAGCTGCGCCGAATAAAACGATTGCGATCAATAATCCGACGATATAACTCGATCCCGTATCGCGCATCGCCACGGAAATACCGTAAGCCAAGAGAACTAGGACGGACACGGCAGGCAGCAAACCGATCATCGTTCCGAGCGCAAAGTCGTATAGGCGAATTTTGGAAACCCCTGCGATCAAATTGACGATTGAAAACGAAGCCACCGGAAAAATACGAAAAAATATGACCGATTTCAGCCCGGATTCGGAGAATTTCCGAGTCAGACTGTTCAATAAATCGCCGCTCAATCGGCTCATTTTATCGCGACCTAGTCTTCGTCCAATCAAGAATAAGCTCACCGCGCTTAATTCGGCGCCGATCAGTGCATACAAGAAGCCTTGCCAGGGCCCGAATAACAGCACTGTGGCTATTAGTAGCACTGTAACCGGAAAAAAACACAAGCCGCCCGCGATGTAAAGAAATGGAATCAAAAGAAATGTGTAATGCTGTTGTTGCACCCACAAAGCGGCCGCTTCGACCGTATCGAAAACCGAGTATTCACCCAAGTCGGCCCAGCGCCACAATGCCCCGACCACCAGAAAAATAGCGATCAACAAGACGTTGTTCAACATATGTTTGAAAACGGGGAGTTGTTGTTTCGGGCCAATAAGATATTGGAACAATTCATCCGGCTCTATCGGTTGCTCAGGATCCAATAATTCGGACTCGGGCACCCATTGATCGACTTCATCGGGAATTTCGCCGTCTAACGGCACGAGCCTACGCGCGCCCTTGCTCAACGATTCGATCGCGCCGGCCAATGTTCCTGTTTCATGATACGCTTTCGCTACCTGTTCGATTTCCGTGTCGAGATGTTCGGCCAGCAATCCATTACGAAATGCCGATATCGCTTTCGATTCCGGAGAGCCTTCCTCCGCCGCGATCGCCAAATCGCATTCCGAATCGAAACCGAGCGAGCGATTACTCAGGTTCGACGAACCGACGCGAACGAAACAATCGTCGATCACCATCACTTTCGCATGCACCATCAAATCCACCTCCGGATCGACGGAAATTCTCGGATAATACACTTGCAGGCGCCGATGGCGGTCGACCTCGCGTAATTTCAACAAGATCCGAGCGCGCAACACGTCCATGGTGTGCTGTTCGAGCCAACCGCCGGTTTTTTTCGGCTGCACGATGATCACTTCGGGCCCGTCCGTTTCTTGTAAACGCGCCGTCAATGCCTCGCCGATTCGAAAGGAGCTCAAATACTGGTTTTCGATATAGATGAATTTGCGCGCCGCGGCAATCGTATCCAGATAGAGCCGTTCGACCTCGCGCACTTCTGCGTAGTCGCGATGTCTAGGCCAGGTGCGTGCAATCACGACCTCAACATCGTTGAAGTCCGCTGTAACACTTTCCGGCCAAGAATCGCCGATCTCGATTCGCTCGTCGATCAACGGCGCTTCACCGTAAGCTCTTTGCCAACGTTCGCTGGCCAATTCGCCGAGTGCTTGCGCCGCCGGACCGTCGACTAGCATCTGCATGTCGTGAAACGGCGGATAAGCTTCGCCGTCGGGGTCGACCCGGCGTTTATCGTCCGGTAAATGCTTAGAGGTATCCCAACGCCATTTGCTCAAGTCCAAACCACCCGCAAAGGCGACGGCGTCGTCAATAACGACCATTTTCATATGCTGGGACGCGCCAACCGGATGTTCCCCGTCCAGGCAAAATCGAACTTGCTTGTGGGTGCTCCATAGCAATTTGTAGCGAGGAAAAAATTCGCGCTCCATCGCATAGATCATCGCAAAATCCCAACTCAACACATAAATTTGCAGTCCCGGATTCCGTTTAGCCAAAAAATCGAGCAGTTTTCCCAACTCTTCGGGGCATTCGGCGATTTCACCGTTTCGAATCAAGCGCAATTCGCTATGCAAATCCCAACCGACGATCATGATTGACCGTCGTGCTTTCTGCAATGCTTCGTGCAAGGCCCGAAAGTAATTTTCGCCGTCTATGATCAAAGCGACACGATGCGCTTTCTCAATTCGCCAAGAGTTTTCGCTCCGGAAAATATTTTTCATGCGCACGGCTCCTTCAAGAAGCGATTACCGAGCAATGGAAAGCTTCGTCGTTTGAAAAATCCCTTTTTTATGGAATCTAGACGGCTTCGAATGCCGCGAAGAAGGCTGCGCTCCCACAGGTAGTTGAAATCATTGTGGGAGCGCAAAAAAAATGCTGGGCCTATTAGTAACCATGGATTATCAGCTACATTGATTTGAAATTTTTATTTGAATTTTGAAGCAGCCGATTTAAACGATTGACTCATCGAATCCCAAGCGCTTTCCAAACCGCCTTTGAGGTCTTGCCAGGCACTCTCACTGGCTGCTTTGATCTCCTCGAGTTTTGCAGAAGCTTCATCGCGCTTCTTTTTTAAATCGCTGATTTCTTCCTTGTATTAAATCTCGGCATCGGCTTCGGCCTGCTTTGCCTTAGCCTGGAGCTTGTCAATCTCGGCATTCCATTCGTCGAGTTTAGCTTTCATTTTTTCTACATACGCATCTTTTTCGCTCATGACCGACTCCTTAATTATTGATTAAAATATCGAACAAAATAGTTTTCGGGTCACGGCTCCGGGTAAAAAATTTACCGAAACCTGTTTGCAATATACGCAACTCTTCAATTTAACGCAATTTTATAGATCTTAGGCTACTCTAATTCTAATACTCTGTAACTCAATGCTTTTTTCGTAACGTACGATAAAATCAATTTAAAATCGCCATACATTAAGAATTTCGTGAAAAATAATCTCCTGGAACCATCAGCTTTGCAGCGGGTTCGATGTAAATATTCAGTCACCCTCTTTGAAAAAGAGGGTTAGGGGCTGAGGTATCCCCACAAAATAGCCAAATAAAACGATTTGCTATGGCTGAAAATTGATAGATATATTGATTTTTTCATCGTTCCTACGCTCTGCGTGGGAATGCATCCCGGGACGCTCTGCGTCCCCAGGGGTCGATAATCCCGAAAAGAGCAACGATACATTCTCGACTGTTTCTTAATCCAATTGCCCGCCGCAGTCGACGCAGAGCGTCTAAAGCGGCATTCCCACGCAGAGCATGGGAACGAGCGTTTTGTGGGGATACCTCAGGGTTAGGGGAGATTATTTAAATAAATCCTCCTCAATCCCCCTTTTTCAGAGAGGGAGGCCAAGTTCCAGCTTGTTTTAAATGGAGGGGGCTGAATGATTACGGTTCGGTAACTCGCTTGACAAAGAGCTCCGGCGCCGAATTTTGATCTCCGATGGATATAAGCGCTCTGAATGAATTTTGTATTTTCAATTACTACCGCCAATAGAGCCATTTGCAATGACAAAAAACAGGTCTTACTCCTTTTATACTCAAAAATTAGCTAACTTTGTGAAGGTATGGGGTGTGGCTAGCGAGGATGTCGGCAGCAGGGATTGCTGCCGTCAAGCCCCCATGGATGGGTTTACCCAGCACCTAAATTCCATAGTCCATTGGCTATGGTCAACTATCTGAGATAATTTAGGTGCTGGGTGAACGGCGGTCCTCGATAGACACATCCCATACCTTTTATTCTTAGTCGGTTTTTCAATCAAAAGGGAGTAGCATCATGAATCGCCCGCCCAATGAAAATCATGAAGCGTCTGAAACCATTGAATTATGGAAATTCGTTTCAATCAGCGATTTTGAACGCCCTATCGTTCTGAGCACGGATGCGGCCCGACAAAAATGGCTTTTATTCAAGCGCCTTTTTACCCGTGCCGACGAGTCCTCGACGCCAATAAAACCGGAAGATGCCTTACAAACTTTGTCCGAGGCGCGCTTGGACCAGCTCGTCCCTCCAATCGACCGGCATGCGGCCGTCGATGCGCTCGATCGGGTATTGGAAGACTGGTTGCAAACTCGACCGAACGGCTCCCCGGTTAAATTCATCATAGGTCAAGCTTTTTCGGCTAATGAGGAAGTTCTCGCCCGTTGGACCGCTCGGCATAACGCTCGTCTAATAACCAAACCCACTATAGAACAAATACTCGAAAATGATTCGACTTGGCCCAATGTTCCGACAGACTCCCAAAGTCTTTGGGTTTTGCCGAATTTGGACAAATGTTTTCTGCGTCATGCGGAAGGATTATCGTTGATTCGGCGATTTTTAACCTTGGCTTTAAACGGTGATTTAGGACCCGGAATTATCGGCTGCGCCGACTGGTCTTGGACCTACCTGCGACGGGTCTGCTCCTTATCGAACGGCAATGCATTGACACTGCAAGCATTCGACGGCAAGCGACTCTCCGCTCTATTCTCGCAACTGGCAAGCTCCGCCCAACCGATCGGTTTGCAATTCCTAAACGCCAATACAGGCAAAACCGTTTTATCCGATTCTCAGGAAGGAAATTTAGACGTCAGCAAAGACTTGAACAAATTAGCCATGCGCTGCCGCGGCAATGCCGAAATCGCCAGACTTTTTTGGCGCGATAGCTTGAGAAATGAGCCTGAGGAAGCAGCGCTTGAAGATTCGACGCCAACTACCACAGTTTGGGTCGGTCCTTTCACTGAAGGTGCCGTTATACCCGGCTCTCATGATGAAAACGTCGCATTGATCCTACACGCCCTGCTGATACACAACGGATTGCCGGCTAAGGTCTTAACCCGAGTCTTACCTTTTTCCGACTATCAAATCATGGATTTATTATTCAATTTGAAGTCCTTGGGCGTCGTTCATTTGCAGCATGGCAACTGGCACGTCGCGCCAATGGGCTATCTCAGCAGCCGGCATTACTTAAGCGCGCAAAACTTTCTGTTGAGCGATTTTTAGGAGAATACAATGGACAACAATAACATCGCCAACATTTTCATCAAGCCCGATTTAGGAACCTTACAGCACGTAGTACTCGTCATTTTGGGCACCGTTTTCGTGATTCAGGCGATGCAAAAGCTTTTTCCCTGGATCGCCGATTATCTCCACGGCGCTTCACGGCTTTTCGTTTTAGCGATGATTCCGTTGCTGCGGCTGATTTTGATTCTGGCGGCATTTATATTGATCGTACCCCGTATCATAGAACCGTCCATGCAAAACATGTTGGCGTTGTTGGGCTCTATCGGAATCGTTCTGGGTTTCGCCTTGAAGGATTACGCCAGCGGTCTAATTGCCGGTATCGTCGCGGTCGGCGAGAGACCCTACCGTAACGGAGATTGGATCGAAATCAACGACATCTACGGCGAAGTCAAACATATCGGCATGCGCGCCGTACAAATCGTCACGCCGGACGATACCGCCGCTTATATCCCTCATACCAAAATTTGGAACGAGCCGATTCTGAACGCCAACAACGGTACACCGATGCTGCAATGCGTGGCCAATTTTTATTTACACCCGGATCATGATGCCGTTCGAGTCAAACAATTACTGCACGATGTCGCATTGACCAGCCCTTATTTGAATCTCGAGCAACCCATTGCCGTGGTCGTTCAAGATCAGCCCTGGGGCACGCATTACCGAATCCGGGCCTATCCTATCGAACCCTACCAGCAGTTTCGTTTCATTAGCGACCTGACTATTAGAGCCAAGGCCGGTTTAAAAAACCTTGGTATTATTTTTGCCGTTGCACCGGCGCTTCCGAAGAATAAAAATATCCATTGATTCAAAGGTTCCGCCAGAACCCTTTAGTTTGGCACAACGTAAAAACGAATTGACTGTCATTTATTTTCTCCATGTTAGAATCATCCGGACACTTAAATAATAACAATTGGGAGGCATCATGACGCCGACGGAAAAAACCTTATTGATTCATCAACAGCCCGAAAACTCGGTTCGGCTCCGCAGCGCCTTGGAAGCCGCGATTCATTACGGCGGAGAATTGGAACCGGTATTGCTCGACGAGTTTATGAACGATCCTGCCGCCTTTTTGCGAGGCCGTTTACATGTTGTGAGCCTCCTAACTAGCAGCGAATTGTCCCAATTATTACGCGAAGCCCATCGTTATCGATTCAGTGTCGGCTTACTGCCGGCTAAGGATAAGTCGATTATCTGCCGACTTTTCAACATTGCCGAACAAATCGAAGATGCGGTCCCGCGCGCGCTCGACCCCGCCAAAGCCTATCCTGTGGATTTGCTGCTGTGTAACGATGAAGCGGTAATCTGGACGGTTTTGATCGGTGAAGCGCCTTTCATCACGATGCGCCAACATGCCTACGAAAAAAAACCGCTACGGGAGCAGGTAAACGAATTTATTGCCAGTATTCCCAATCTGGCCAAACTCAAACCCTTCGAACTATCAGTCTCAACTGAAAAAGGCCAGCGCATCGAAACGGCCGTTACCGGCGTGTTGGTTATAGAAAACGATATCGAAACGCTTGCCGCTAACTTGATTAATGAATCCATTTCGTCACAAGACGGCAAGTTATCGGCCATTTTTTTGGCGCCTTCGTCGGTGATGGAGTTTCTTAATTTCTTGATGATCGCGATTTATTGCAAGCTTCGCGCGGTCAGTCATCTACCAAAAGCGGTCGGTTATATCAAGAGCGCCACGTTGGAATTATCGAGTCCGAACACCCTTTCGTATGCGATCGACAGCCGGCAGCGCAAAGCTGATCGTATTTCGTTGAAGACCATTCCTCAAGGTATTGCGATCAATGTCGGCGAACGCTACAAGGCCGCGCATAGAGTCATTCATGACGACGCGAAAGACACGGCTAAAATCAAACCGCTTAGACATAGCGCGGCACATATTAACCGTTTAAAAAAGAGAATGCCGTTTTTCTCGACCGCAGTCGAGTCCGATTTCAAGGATTTGTTTTTGATGCTGCGCGACAATGCCAAACTATCCGGGCCTTATATTAGCCTGATGATCTTGAGCAGCATGCTGGCGACCTTCGGCCTGTATCTCAACAGCAGCCCCGTCGTCGTCGGCGCGATGGTGTTGGCGCCGCTTATGGGTCCGATCGTGTCGCTATCGATGGGTATTCTGCGCAACGACAGCAAATTACTCAGAAGCGGCATGACGGTATTCGGCATTGGCGTTGCCCTTGGTTTGTTCGTGTCGATCATCACCGCGCTTTTAATTCCTTACGAACAATTAACCGGTGAAATCCGCGCCCGCTCGCAACCGAGCCTGCTGGATCTAGGCGTTGCAATTATCTCGGGCAGCGCGGCCGCCTATACGCACGCCAAGGCTACCCTATTTAGAACACTGCCGGGCGTCGCAATCGCGGTCGCTTTAGTTCCGCCGCTGTGTTCGATGGGCATTGGCATTGCCTGGTGGGACTGGAATATCATCAGTGGCACCGGCTTGTTATTTTTGACTAACTTTGCCGGCATTGCGCTCGCCGCTGCGGTTACTTTTCTGTTTTTAGGTTATTCGACGATGTTTCGAGTCAACCGGGGACTCGGCTTATCGTTGTTACTACTTTTCTTAGTCAGCGTTCCGCTCTATCATTCTTTCGCTAACACAGCGATACACAGCCGTATTACCAACGCGATCAATGCAAAAACCTATAAGGTGAACGATAAGACGATAGAAGTCGACGATGTCGAAGTCGTATCGATTAGCGAAAAAGTGCGCTTATCGGTAAAGCTGCATAGTTCCGACCCGCTGGTATCGGAAGATGTCGCCGCGCTCCGCGATTACATCAGTAAACAAATCGAACGCCCCGTTTTATTGGATGCGTCATTTAGTATTTTGCAGTAGCTGGAAAAACCAAGCCGCTCATTTGCCTTGTTCTCAAGTCCGAGAACAAGGCATAGACCAACAATCTTGAGCACAAAAAATACATCACCGCCGGACGGTTTTTTGAAAGCCGTCCGAAACGCCTTTATCTCGATCCTTAAGCCACTCTTTCAACGCGTCGTTGTGCGCGTTTGCCAGCCGTCGCCGGAGGCTTTAAGCGCATCGACAATATCGGCATCGAGGCGAATGCTAACCGGAATTTTCGGACTATCGCTTTTCGGCCGCCCCATTGGCTTCAGCATGGAAAATTCGGCATCGGTTAATTCGTAGGTATCGGAATCGGCATCAATACCGGCATTGATTTGCCCTTCTTCCTCATCATTGGGCAGTTCGAAGACGCGGCCTGATTTAGACATGACTTGATCCATTCAACGCCTCAAACCACTCTCTTATAAGCACAAGCCGGCAGGACCAAGGTCGTACAGACAATGATCAATAGCAAACCGATCGATAACAGCAAACCCATACTCGCCAAGCCCAGATGTGGTGTAAACGCCATGCTGAACAAGCTGCACAAGGTCGTCAGACTGCTGAAAATCACGCCCCGTGCCGTACTGGTTTGTAAGACACTCCGCTGTTCGTCCGGCATGCTCCGCAACCGGTTCATGATGTAAATACCGCTGTCGACGCCAAGCCCGAACAGCAGAGGAATCACAATGATATTCGCGAAATTAAAAGGATTATCCATGACGACCGTCGAGGCGGCGGTCAATACCGCGGTCATCAACAACGGCAACAACATTAGAAATGTATCTTTAATACTGCGATTGACCAGCAACAAAACGAACGTAATGGCAACAAGCGCGCCGATCAAGGCTTGTTGAAAGGCCTTGACTACAGCATTGCCCGACTCGATATAAATCACCGGCAAATCGGTGGCATTCGGCGCAATTCCCCTCACTTCGGCAACAAATTGCTTCAGGTTTTCGTGATCGCCAAGATTTTTACTCGGAAAGACTTGAATACGGTAAATACCGTCCTTGCTGAGCCAACGTTCGGATAAATCCTTCGGCAGGCTGTTCAGCGTCACAATATCGGCATCGAAGGCTTGCAATAGCAGATTCATCGTATCCGGCAAAGTACCCAGCAGATTGTTTTGCAAACGGTTCAACATGCTTTCTTGCTCGGACAAGGATTTCGATTGTAATTGAAGCAACAAGCTCTCCAAAGCGTGGCGTAGCCTCAATAAATTGCCCGTCAATTCGCTATTGGGAAGATCCTGTAAATGTTGTTCTATATGATTTTTAAAGTGCGTCAAGGCCGTCAAATGATTGTCGATGTTGTCTTGCTGCAACGGCGGAAACGTGGCAAAACGAAAACCCATCAGCAAGGCCGTAACTATTCAGCCCCCCCCATTACAAAAATCATCCAATCAGTCACTAAAAAACTGTATTTTCAAGCCGCCAAGACGTATCCTGTGCACCATGCAACTGAGCGATCATGACCTAAACCAACTGGATGAAGACAGGCTTCTGGACTTACCGGAAGAGGATTTGCGTCGCCTTTCGATTCGCTTGCTCAACGATCTCAAGGAAGCACGCGAGCGCTTGAAGCAAAACTCGCGCAATAGCTCCCGGCCACCCAGTAGTGAAGCACCGTGGGATAAGGCGAACGATACAGCCAGTGATACCGATGCGATAGACGCTGGCGAAGACACGCCGGACCAGGAGGCAGATAACACATCTTCCGCCCCACCTGCTAAAGAATCCAAACAAGATTCTCAAACCGACTCGTCTCAAGCTTCGGATGATGTGCGTAAACCCGGTAAGCAGCCTGGTGCGCAAGGCTTCGGTAGACAGCAAGTCCTGCCGGTGACCGACTATCAAGACCATCGTCCCGAGCTTTGCGCGTGTTGCGGTACTGTGTTCACGACAAGTCAGCAAAAAGCGTATACCGCTTTTGATACCGTTGACCTCACCTGGGCTGACGCGAACGATCCGGGCTTGAGATTGATCACGACGCGGCATACCTATTATGAAGCGACGTGTCACTGCGGCCATGTGACGCGAGGCGAACCGTATCGTCATGTGCCCCACGGCAGTTTGCCGAACGTCGTGTGCAGCGAATGGCGCCTGGTCGGGCCGGGTTTAGCCGCCTTGATTGTGTGTCTGGCCTATCGCATGCGGCTATCCCGTGAGCGCATCCGCGAATTCTTGCAGGATTGGTTAGGGTTAAGTCTCAGTGTCGGCACCATCAACAACACCCTGCATGAAAGCGGCGCGGCGGCGCTGCCGATCGAAGACGAACTCATTGACGCCGTGGTCAATAGTCAATTACTGCATGTCGATGAAACGTCTTGGATGGAACTGACGACCTTCTTATGGCTGTGGGTGTTCAGTACGGATACCGTGACTGCTTACTGGATTGCCTACCGCAGTGCCGAATTGCTCGAGAACCTCTTGGGCTCGGATTACTTGGGCTGGCTCATGAGCGATGGCTACCAAGCCTATCGCAGATACCCGAATCGCGTGCGTTGCTGGGCGCATCTGCTGCGCAAAGCCCAAGGGCTGGAAGAGAGTTTCGACCCTGTGGCACGCCAGTTCGGCAAACAAACACTAGCGTTGCTGAATACACTGATGAACGCGATTCGAGAGGCCCGTGTCGACCCACCCGACAAACTGTTGACGGAAACCTTTCAAGAATCACTGGCGCTCTATCGAGCGCTATGCGAAAGCCTGCGCGAAGCAACGCATAAAAAGACGCGTGAGCTGGCCGGTGAAATGCTCAATGATTGGGAGGCGATCTTTCAGGTCGTTGCATCCTATCATTTGCCGTTGACCAACAACGAAGCCGAGCGGGCACTGCGGCACTGGGTGATTTTGAGACGCATCAGCTATGGCACTCGCACCGAACAAGGCTCGCGGGTATTCGCCATTTTAATCAGCGTGATCGAAACCTGTCGTAAAAGACAGCAATCCCCTTGGCTTTATTTGGCAGTAGTCATTGATCATCAGCGAACCGGTCGGCCGATTCCAAAATTGCCTCCAGTGGACTGGGGGTCTGAATAGTTACGCAAGGCCAGCTCGTGAATCATATCGAGCTTGATTTCTTGATCCTCCGGAACGAAATCGAAGATCGTCAGCGCCGATTCGACCGATGGCAAGCGGCTCAATTGGCGCGCCTTGTCGAGAGCTTCCGATTCACTGGAAGCCAGTATCGTCAAGGTCATCGGCGATGTCTGTTTGGTTTCCAGCAACTCCAAAAATGTCGCTACGGATTCGCTTTTCGGGTCACGCAAGTTCAAGGGATTGAAATCGAATCGAACTTGCGTCAATAAGCCTAAACCGGCGAGCGTTAAAGCGAGCGCCATCCATTTAATGCGCATATGATGCCGCATCGGAATCTCGTAAACCCAATCCGGAAAGATGCTTTGAGACAGCTTGGCACTCGGCTTGAGCGGAAACAGCTGCAACAATGCCGGCAATACCGTTACCGACACGACTAAGGCAATAAACATCCCCCCGCCGGCAATCACGCCGAGTTCGGAAACCCCAGTATATGCAGTCGGAACGAAGGAAAAAAAACCGACCGCAGTCGTCACGGCGCAAAGCATAATCAACGGACCGACTTTGCGCACGGCTTGAATCAGCGCTTGTTGTTGCGGAATCTGTCGTCGCAACAACTCTTGGTAGCGCAAACTGAGCTGTACCGTATAATCGACGCCGATACCGATATAAAGCACCGCGAACGACACCGAAATCAGATTCAAATGCCCAACAGCCAAGGTGGCGAATCCTGCGGTCAACACCAAGCCCATCAACAACACGGTAAAAGTAATCAGCACCAATTTCACCGATCGTAAGCCGATAAACAAGGCCGTACACACGAGAATTATCGAAAAAAACGAAGCGATTTGCGCACTGCGCTGAACGCTTTCCAACTCATCATGCTCAAGTACAACCTCGCCGGTCAAGCGAATCGAAACATCGGGAAGCGCCGATTTCGCATCCTCGACAATAGCGCGAACGCTCTGCAAGGCTTTTTCGCTCGGAATCAACTCAGTGAAATCGAGCACAGGCTTCAACAAAATGAAGCGTTTCGTACTCAATAAGTCTTGTTCATCGCTCAACATCAATTGTTGCCAAGACAGGCGAATATCGCGGTTGTCGAGCAAGCCCTCGGTCACATGCGCGACGTTATCCAACAAGGGATTCAAATCGACCGGCAACTCGCGGTCCTCGCCAGTCAAGGCCAGTCCGATAATCTCCAAAAAGCTTTTCAGCGTGTTATCGCTCGATAAGGCGCCGATAAAAGGTTGCGCTTCGATCAAATTCGCGGCCAATTCATTGAGCGTCTCGAAATCCAGATAAAGCAAGCCGTGACGGTCGAAAAAAGCCCCCTCGCCCGGTGCATAAACCGATTCGATACCTTCGGTTTCCCGCTTAAACCGCTCTACCAAGTTAGCGACCGCCTGCGAGGCTCTTTCCGGCGTCTCGGCATCGACCACGACCAGAATGGCCTCTTCGTCCTGCGGAAAAGTTTCCAGAAAACGGGTCCTATCCTGCAAAAACGGCAATTCTTTCGACAATATCTCGGTCGTGTCGGTGTTTATGCCCAGATTATGAAAGGCGTAGTGCAAACTGAACCCGCAAACGATTAACAGCAGCGCGATAACCGTTTTCGGAAATTGAATCAAGAAAGTATCTAATTTGGCAAAGAATCTGCCGAATATTGCCAACAATTTGTTCATGCATCCACCTATGACTGTACTTTTTATTTAGTTTGCAACAGTTCATCGAGCTTGTCGAATGGATGAGGTTGAACAAATTTGTCGGGATGGATTTGAGATGAAATCAAGTGATTTCGGGGCTTCGCATCTAGTGTCTACGAAACCCCGTAAGAGTCGATTAACCGAAGTGTCACGACCTCACCGCTATGCGAAATCTATAAACACGCATCTACCCTTTATCCTATGCATCAACGCAGATTTCATCTCGGAAAATTATATTGTTGCTGAGGATAACCTGGCTGTTGAGGATATTGCTGTGGATAACCACCCTGCGGTTGCGGAGGATAGCTTTGTTGATTTGGATAGCCTTGCTGCGGGTAGCTATTTTGTGGCGGACGAGGATAGTTCTGTTGTTGCGGGTAATTTTGTTGTTGAGGGACTCCTTGAGGTTGCTGAGGATTGGTACCCTGATTGACAGGAGTTTGGTTAGCAACGATAGCCAACTCAACACGCCGGTTTTGAGCTCGATTCTCTTCGCTGGTATTGGGGACTTTCGGCATCGATTTACCCATCCCTTGCTGTGTGATCCGGGCATAATTGACTCCGCGCTGAATCAAATAATTCGAAACACCGCCTGCCCGTTGATCGGACAATTTAAGATTATAACTTTCGCTGCCGATATCGTCGGTATGTCCAGTGACGGTAATGTTGGATTCGGGATAATGATTCAACACATTGGCAACGGAATCCAATGCGCTCATCGCCTGGGGTGTCAATTGCGCGGAATCGAAGCCGAACGTAATGCTGCTCGGCATCGTCAGGTTAAGTGTATTTTCCGAACTTCTTTGTATTTCGATGCCCGTACCCTGCAAGGATTCGCGCATCTCTTGTTCTTGATTATCCATATACAGACCGACTGCAGCACCGACCGCGCCTCCGGCCAGCGCACCCAGACCTGCATTTTTCCAGTCGTTACCGCCGAATAAAGTGCCGGCGCCTGCGCCTACCGCCGCGCCTATGCCGGTTCCCATCGCGGTCTTGCTCATCCGGGATTGCCCGGAATAAGGATCGGTCACACAAGCCGATAAAAGTACGGAGCTAACAGCCAGTATTAAACATTTATTTTTCATAAACATAGATTCTCACGGTAAATTTGAAGCTATTAATAATTTTATATTGCTACAGATTAAAACACTAAATTAAAGCTGAGCTGAATAAGCTTTAGCTGCATGATTTTTGAGATACACCTATCGCATAAAATTTCGGCAATAGCGTATGTAAGGCACAGGAGTGTTCGCCAAAGGCTTTAACAGTCCATCACCTAGCGTTAAGTGAAGGACTGTCAAAGATCCGGTCAATCGAGCAACTGACTTTCCAAAAATAGGGCAATTATTTACGACAAAACCCTATATCGTTTTATCTTCTTCCGAGTGATACTTCCCGACAATCCAATAAGTTACACCTAAAGCCAGCAAAACAACGCCTGATGCGTAGACATACTGCGGATCGATCGCTTTATAATCGAAGATAATAATTTTCCGAGCAACCGCCATGACTGCGGTTGCAAGCACTAACCGGATCGGAATGACATCAGTACGTAAATACAGCGTGATATTGATAAAAATTTCGATGGCAATCAAAACCATCATAAACGATCCGAAAGTCGCCAAAATATCGCTGACTGTCAGCATTAGATAAGGCGGAGTAAATAGTTTATCGAAAATAACGACAACGACATCCCAAACACCGAATATGATCACCGCCACCATCAAAACGGCTAAAACGTTGACGGCTTTGATAATTGTTTTATGCAAACTTCCAATCAGAGGATTCACATCTTCCGTGGGTAATTCGGCGTGAGCCATTTGGGCTTGATATTTTTTTCTAAAATGCTGCATCAGCAAAGAGACAATGTTTTGCTCGTGTATGAAATAATCCGACCCGGCATCATGCTCAAAAAACGAATTCAGCCCTTCCACGTTCGATAAATCGGCATCGGTAATTTTTTTAAATCCCATGCTCCAGTCGGGAAACTGTCTTTTATCGACAACCTTACGCTCAAGGATATTTATCCCACTATGACGCGGATCTTTTTTAATACAGTTATAAAGAGCATCCACGTCCTTATCTTCGCCTTCCAAAACTTGAACGAAGGTATCCTGGCAATACAACAACATGCCTGTAATATTCCGAGCCGCATTATTAACTCGGCACTTCTCAAGCATATTCAACATATCTTCATCACTCATCGGACTAGTCGCCGAACTGATATAAAGCATACGGATCAACATGTTTACCCCTTCTAAAATTTATAATTATTATTGAGCGATTCATTATAAACCCCAATGAATCTCTGAAAATAGGATACCTCGATATTTACTTTCGACAATGAAATTGAATCATTCCTTGCGCATTGTGACTAGCCGAACTTAAGCGTTAACAAGCAAAGGTAATGCGAGTGTCGTTTCCGAGTGGACTGGAAATTGGAGATAAAATCCAAAAGCAACTAGTAGGAAGTGACTTAAAATCTATGTTTATTCGTTCGGATTATCTTCGATATCTTGGTAATTAGCATCCGAAAAACGAGGCGTGCAGATCGCCAGAAAAATCAAATCTTCCGGTCCGATATTGGCAATCCGTTGCCGGCACGCCGGCGGGATCAACACGATGTCGCCTGGCTCGACTTCTTGCGGCGGTAAACTTCCGATTTCAACCCGTCCCATGCCTTGTATGATGACATAACGCTCGACGGTTCCGACAAGACGATGCCAACGTGTCGTAACGCCCGGCTCGACGCGGGCTCTTGCAATGGACAAATCCGGATCGTCGAAGCTATTGGACTGCTCGATAATGAAACACTGTTCCGGAGTGTAAAATTCATCGTCGAGATTTAGTTTTTTTATCGATGCTTGCATTGATTTTTTCCAGGCATTTTTAAAGATTTAATCGAACGGCACAAGGACAAGGACAAGGGAATTATTCAGCTCTCTGTTTTTTATACCATTTGGTAACATGGTTTCTTGCTTAAAAAAAGGGTACTGACTATTCACATACTGGAAACTAAAAAACGGTTGGCAGCTTTTCTGTTGTAATTATTCACACCCCTATCGTTCCCACGCTCCGGCGTGGGAATGAAGACCGAGACGCTCTAGCGTCTCGTACCGCTGGGGCGGTACTCAGGCGTTCCCACGCAGAGCGTCACTGCCATTAAGTTAAGGTCCTTGGAGTTTTACTCCCCTCTTTGAAAAAGAGTGGCTGGGGGAGATTTTTCCTCGTTCCCATCGCTCCAGCGTGGGAACGCATACCGATCTGGTTTCGACAGCCAAGGCACGGATTCCCACGGAGGACCGTGGGAACCAGAAAAGGCTTAGCTTAATGGCAGTGTCGCAGAGCGTGGGAACGATAATTTCCGGGGGACTGAATAGTTACTTTCTGTTTACATAACACAGGTTCGGGAAAACAAGATTTCTGTTATGTTAAGAAATATCCCTCAAGTATTCACTTTCAAATAATTCACGATGCATCACGCCAATTTAGCCGAAGCCTTCCAAAACATTCTGCCGTTCGAATCGGTACTGTACGAGCCCGAGGATCTAAGGCCTTATGAATGCGATGGACTGCCGGCGTACCGGCAACTGCCGATGATCGCGGTTTTGCCTGGCAATGAAACCGAGGTCATCGAAATCCTAAAAATCTGCGAAGCGGAAAAAATTCCGGTCGTCGCGCGCGGTGCCGGCACCGGGCTTTCCGGCGGCGCGTTGCCGCATGCCGACGGCGTACTGCTGTCCTTCGCCAAACTAAACGGAATACTCGAAATCGACCCCGTGGCCTGTACCGCGCGCGTGCAACCCGGCGTGCGGAATCTTGCAATCAGCGAAGCAGCCGAAACCTACGGGCTGTATTACGCACCCGACCCATCATCGCAAATTGCCTGCACGATCGGCGGCAACGTCGCCGAAAATTCCGGCGGCGTCCATTGCCTGAAATACGGACTGACCGTGCACAATATCCTGAAACTGCGAGTGTTGACTATCGAGGGCGATGTGCTCGAAATCGGCTCGGAAGCGCTCGATAGCTCAGGGTTCGATCTGCTCGCTCTGATGACCGGCAGCGAAGGCATGCTCGGCATTATCAGCGAAATCACCGTGAAACTGCTGCCGAAACCCGGAACGGCCCAGTTGGTGATGGCCGCATTCGACGACATCGAAAAGGCCGGCGCGGCGGTCGCGAATATTATCCGGGCAGGCATCGTGCCGGCCGGTCTGGAAATGATGGACAAGATGACGATACAGGCCGTAGAAGCCTTCATTCATGCCGGCTACGATCCAGACGCCGCCGCGATTCTTTTGTGCGAATCCGACGGCTCGAACGAAGCGGTTGCCGAAGAAATCAAGAAGATACGAAACATCATGCGCGAAAGCGGCGCGGTCCGTATCGATACCGCGCGCGACGAGGCCGAACGCCGTCGTTTTTGGGCCGGGCGCAAGGCCGCCTTTCCGGCGGCCGGCCGAGTCTCGCCCGATTATTACTGCATGGACGGCACGATTCCGCGCAAGCATCTCGCCGAAGTTCTGCGCCGAATCGAAGACTTGTCTTCCGAATTCGGACTGCGCTGCATGAACGTGTTTCACGCCGGCGACGGCAATCTGCATCCGTTGATTCTATACGACGCAAACCGGGACGGCGAACTCGAAAAAGCCGAAGCCTTCGGCGCGCGCATCCTCGAAATCTGCATCGAGGCCGGCGGTTCCTTGACCGGCGAACACGGCGTCGGCATCGAAAAATTGAATCAAATGTGCATGCAATTCGGCGACGACGAGCGCGACCTGTTTCATGCCGTCAAGGCCGCATTCGATCCGGACGCGCTGCTGAATCCCGGCAAGGCGATTCCATCTTTGCACCGTTGCGCCGAATTCGGCGCGATGCATGTCCATCGCGGCGACGAGAAGTTTCCGGATTTACCGAGATTCTGAACATGGAAGCGATAGTCGAACAACTCACAGAATGCGTCGTCAACGCGAACGAGAACAAACAGGCGCTTTGCATTCGCGGCGGCGGCAGCAAAGACTTTTACGGCAATCCTCAAGGGCTGCACGATTCGAAGCTGGAAACCGGACCGTATCGAGGCATCGTCGATTACGATCCGACGGAACTGGTCGTCAGCGCCCGAGCCGGAACTCCATTATTAGAACTGGAAAACCTATTGAACGAACACGGCCAGATGCTGGCCTTCGAACCGCCTGATTTCAACGGGGCGGCGACGCTGGGCGGTTGTATCGCGGCCGGACTTTCGGGACCGAGGCGCGGCTATGCCGGAGCGGCCAGAGATTTCGTGCTCGGCGTCAAACTGCTCGACGGCCGGGGCCGAATTTTGAACTTCGGCGGCCGGGTCATGAAGAACGTCGCCGGCTACGACGTCTCGCGCCTGATGACCGGCGCGATGGGCACGCTGGGTGTCATACTCGAAGCCTCGCTCAAAGTGCTGCCGAAACCGGAAACCGAACGAACGCTTTGTTTCGAACTGCCGGTCGAGCAGGCACTGGAAACGATGCGGCGCTGCGCCGGCCAAACCTTACCGATTTCGGCAACCTGTCATATCGACCGGCGTCTTTATATCCGGCTCTCCGGCATCGAGTCCGCCGTTGATGCCGCGCACGTCAAGCTGGGCGGAGACGAATTCGGCGGCAATCTGAGCTTTTGGGAATCGATCAAAGATCAGACGCATCCCTTTTTTCGCGACAACAAAAGGCTCTGGCGTTTATCAGTCAAGCCCACTGCCCCGCCGTTTTCGATCACCTGCGAACAAGCGATCGAATGGGGCGGCGCCCTACGCTGGTTTGCGGCGGCCAAAGATTATGATGCGACAGCGGTTCGCGCACAAGCCGAAAAAGCCGGCGGACATGCGACGTTGTTCCGCGGCAAGGACCCGAACATACCGGCCTTTCATCCGCTGCCGCCGGCCTTGTTGAATATTCATCGGCGCCTGAAACGACAATTCGACCCGGCCGGCATCTTCAATCCGCAGCGTCTGTTTCCGGAGTTTTAAACGATGCAGACCAAACTCGACGAACGATATCAAAATACGTCGCAAGGCCGCAAAGCCGAAACGATACTGCGTAACTGCGTCCATTGCGGCTTCTGTCTTGCGACCTGCCCGACCTACCAGCTTTCGGGAAATGAACTCGACAGCCCGCGCGGCCGGATTTATCTGATCAAACAACTGCTCGAAGGCCAGGAAGTCACGCGGAAGACGCAATTACACTTGGACCGCTGCCTAACTTGCCGCGCCTGCGAAAGCACCTGTCCTTCAGGCGTGGAGTACGCGCACTTGCTCGATATCGGCCGCAATGAAGTCGAACAAACGATAACTCGCTCTCCTATCGACCGGATGCTTCGTTTCGCGTTGCGCAAGGTACTGCCGAACCGCAATTTGTTTGCGTTTGTTTTGAAATCGGCTAGGCTGGGCCGGCCCTTGCTGCCCGAGCGATTGCAAAGAATGGTGCCAGCCCAACCGAAGATTCGGCAAAACCCGCCGCAGGCCAATCATCCACGTAGAATGCTGGTGCTGCAAGGCTGCGTGCAACCCGCGTTAAATCCCGACATCAACCACGCTGCAGAACGCGTGCTGGACAAGCTCGGCATAACGCTTCTCGAAGCGCAAAAAGCCTCTTGCTGCGGCGCTCTCGCCTATCATCTCGACGCACAACCCGAAGGACTGGATGCAATGCGCCGTCTGATCGATGCCTGGTGGCCCTACATTGAAAATCCCGATAAGCCGATTGAGGCGATCGTCGTCACGGCGAGCGGCTGCGGCGTTATGGTCAAGGATTACGGCCGTCTGCTGAAACACGACTCGGCTTACGCCGAAAAGGCGGCCCGCGTTTCGGAACTGACCAAAGACATCGGCGAAATCGTCGCCGCGGAACTGCCCGAACTGACTCGCCTACTGGAAAACTGCCCAGCGCCCGAGGCCGAAACCATCGCGTTTCACGCGCCTTGTACGCTGCAACACGGTCAGCGGCTCAATGGCGTCGTCGAAAACATTCTGCAAACGGTCGGTTTTCGATTGACCCGCGTCACCGATGCTCATCTCTGTTGCGGCTCGGCCGGCGCCTATTCGATAGTACAGCCTCACATCGCCCGGCAGCTACGCGACAACAAAATCGCCGCCTTGACCCGGGACGATTCGACTCTTCTGGTCACCGCGAACATCGGCTGTCAGATGCATTTGCAAAGCGGCACCCCGATGCCGGTGCGTCATTGGATCGAAATTCTGGACAAGGTTTTGTGCGGACAAACGGAAGACCGTTATCCCTAAATTCGGCTGTTTGACCATGAAACACATGAAGTTACTCCCTTTTGATTGAAAAATCGTCTTAGAATAAAAGGTATGGGATGTGTCTATCGAGGACCGCCGTAAACCCATCCATGGGGGCTTGACGGCAGCGTTCCCTGCTGCCGACATCCTCGCTAGCCACACCCCATACCTTCATAAAGGTAACTATTCAGTCCCCCGGCAATTATCGTTCCCATGCTCTGCGTGGGAATGCCTGAGTACCGCTCCAGCGGTACGAGACGCTAGAGCGTCTCGGTCTTCATTCCCACGCCGGAGCGTGGGAACGATAGGGGTGTGAATAATTACTCATAAAGTTAACTAATTTTTGAGTATAAAGGGAGTAATAAGGTATTCGATAAGATTATCTAAATATTCCAGCTAAGGATTAGGTCATAAATAACGTCCTTATTTTATGTGGGTTCGGTTGCTCGATTGACCGGTTCGGCGGCAGGGAGCCGCCGTCAGGCCTACAAGGACGTATCACCTAGCGCCTAAATTACCCAGGATAATGAATGATGGCCAATGGAATTTAGGTGCTGGGTGAATACATCCCTGTAGTCTCTATGCCAGCTCCATGCTGGCAAAGCCTTTGCCGCACACCCCGTCACCTCCTCAGCCACTGCCGAAATTTGAAGTGCGAAAGGTATAATTATTCACACCCCCCCTATCGTTCCCACGCTCCAGCGTGGGAACAAAGACCGAGACGCTCTAGCGTCTCGTACCGCTGGAGCGGTACTCAGGCATTCCCACGCAGAGCACTCGCCGTTATACACAAGTATCGGTAAACTTGCTAAACAGAGTTCGTCGTATACCTGGAAACGGTGCTGTTTGATAAATCTGCGGATATTGAACATCAGTGGCTTTCCCTCACCTAGCGTTAGGTGAGGGACGACGAAGGCGTCGCTCCCACAAGGGGGCGGATGCTCTGTGGGAGCGATCCCCAGATCGTCCACCACCTAACGCTAGGTGAGGGAAAGTCGGGAACGTTGGGCGACAAAAAATGGTATCGAAGCCTCATTTCCTCGTTCCCATCGCTCCAGCGTGGGAACGCATACCAATCTGGTTTCGACAGCCAAGGTACGGATTCCCACGGAGGACCGTGGGAACCAGAAAAGAAATGACAAGCTTCGCTTGTCGCACGGGGTCTGAATACTCACCCGTCGGGATATTTGCTTCGACAAGCCTAAGCTTCTTGTTGATCAGATTACTTTTACTGCGTAATCAATTATTATATGAACCGATTCAGTTGATTTCTCCAGCAATGAATTCGAGGTGTGCAATGTATTTAGTCAGGCTAATATACGCCAGCAGAGCAAGAGAAGGTTTCGGACCGACCGATATCGAGCAAATTTTAGGAGTTGCCCGCAAAACCAATGCCCAAAAAGGCATAACTGGCATGTTGTGTTTCAATGGTTATAATTTTTTGCAATCATTGGAAGGCTCGCGTACAGCTGTCAATGAATTGTACCGTCATATTCTTGAAGATAAACGCCATTTCGATACAACTTTGTTGGAATATCGCGAGATAATAGCCCGCGATTTTGATAATTGGCATATGGGATATCTAGGGTTGACCAAAGAAAATCAAGCGTTATTGTTGCGTTTTTCAAATAATTTGGAATTTGACCCTTTCAAGATGAGTGGCGCCACTGCTCATGCAATGTTGTGTGAATTAAGCGAGACGCTTCAATAGAAATTACCAGAATATCTTGAATTAAAAACCCAGCTTGACCTATCTAAGTAACTTACCTTAATCCGCTACTATGCCAAAATCTGTCACATTGAAGTCTCGATTAACCGTCCATTTCCTTTCATACGGTGTTTTTTTCTTTATAGCGAGCTTAATCTTTACTTTTTCCCTGCAAAACCATGACGTTTTTAATACATTATCAGTAGAAATACGATCTCAGGTTTTGCAAATCGCTTATATTTTTCTCGGCATACTGGCAGCATTTACCGCGCTTGTCGTTATTATGCTCAATATACTGCTAGAGAAAAACCTCACCATTCCGATTAACAAAGGCATTTCGCGGCTGGAAAACATGCAAAAGGATTTGAATATTCGTTTTGAATATTCAAATGACGATGAACTGGGAAGTTTATTTTCCGCTTTCAATGGTTATTCGAGCCAATTGCATCAAATCATAGAAGAAGTCGCAAGAACCTCGGACGACCTTAACGTTGCTGTCGAGCAATTTGCCGGCAATACTCACCAAAGTATCGATCTTGCACATTCACAACAACAAGAGACCGACCAAGTCGTCAAGGCGAGTGCTCAGATGACCGTTTCATCAAATGAAACGGCCGAGCATGCCGATGCGACTCAAAAAGTCGCCTCCGACGCTAAAGAACAAACCAAAATGGGATTACAAGTAGTCAATGAAACGATGTCCTCGATCAGTATGTTGGCAAATCAAATGGAATCCATGCAATCGGCGGTCAGTCGACTCGACCAGGGCAGTCACAATATCGGAGACGTAATCGACACTATCGCTAAAATTGCCGATCAAACGAATCTTTTAGCATTGAACGCGGCTATCGAGGCCGCTCGAGCCGGCGAGCACGGTCGCGGTTTTGCCGTTGTTGCCGATGAAGTTCGAAAACTCGCTTTTGATACGCAAGAAGCCACTCAACAAATACATGCCATCATCGCCGACCTGCAAGAATCTGCACAAGCAGTAACCGGTGCGATTGAACAAGGCACGACACAAGCGCATAACTGTGTAGAACAAGCCAATAAGGCCGGAGAATCTCTGCATACAATAGATCATCGAGTGGATTCGGTTTACGACATGGGAAAACAAATCGCTTTAGCCGCTCGCGATCAAAATAGCGTAGCAACCGATATTAGCCAAAGCATGCTGCGCATTAATGAACTCGCCGAGGCAAACGCTCAGGCAATGAATCAAAATCAAGAAGTGAGTCAAGCGCTGTCTCAGCGCGCCCAAAAACTGGAAAAATTGGTTTCCAACTTCAAAACCAACACACTCTCATCCAGCATCGTCGAATTTGGACGCGACGATATCGAAAGCGCTATGCGTAGAATGAGCAGCGAAGAATTGGATCGTATTGCATTCGGTGCAATCGAATTGGATAAAAACGGTCGCATTTTGCGATATAACTCCGCGGAAGGCGATATAACCGGACGCAATCCGAAAGAAGTCCTCGGTCGAAACTTCTTCACCGAAGTCGCCCCCTGTACAGACACTCCCCTATTCAAAGGCGAGTTCGACAAAGGGGCTCGTATGGGCTTTCTCAACAAAAAATTCGAATACACTTTTGATTACAACATGCGCCCGACCAAAGTTAAAGTACATATGAAAAAATCACTGAGTGGCGATACCTATTGGATTTTTGTTAAACGTGTATGATGTGGTGGAAAAACGGCGCTAATATGCGCCGATTGGTTGTCGATTTCGTTCTTGGGCATATAAGTCGATTACGCCCTGGCGCTCACATGCCGTCTCCGCAAGCAGTCATGCTTTCAGAAAACTGGCCGGCTTCGCCGCTCAACATTGACTCATTGGAATTGGTGGATTGCGCAACGGCATTCGCACGAATGTTGCATATTGCGGACTCCGGGCTGGAAGATTTTTTACTTGCCAAACCTTCGGTCAACGGTTGGAAGGAGATCGCGGCGGCGAGTCTTGAAAATTTTCATCAATTCATCAGTTTTTCTAGCTCAGGATCGACATCTTCTCCTGTCGTTACGACAATACCCCTCGGCCATATTCAACAAGAAGTCGATTTTATCGCTCAGCATTTGTTAACCGGCAATAGCGCTGTTCGTCGAATCTGGACTTTGATTCCGGCTCAACATATCTACGGCTTTATTTTTACAATGGCATTGCCGAGCAGATTGGTCAATCGACCGGAAGTGATAGATGGACGCCAACGCTTACCGATTTCATTAGAAAAAAGCTTACAGGATGGAGACATGATCGTTTCAATACCTGACTTTTGGCAACATTGGATAAATTCGGGTCTTAGATTGCCGCGTCCGGTTACGATTGTTATGGCCGGCGCACCTTGCGCACCAAAAATACTCGCGGCTTTATTAGCGCAAAACGCAGATACCATTGAAATTTACGGAGCAACCGAAACCGGAGGCATCGGCTATCGAAAAAAACCTGATGAGCCGTTTGCTTTATTCCCTTATTGGCAAATTGTCAACGATTCGATTCGTAACCATCTTCATAGCGCTAACATTCCAGACAAACTACACTGGGTAGATAAAAAACACTTCATTGTTCAAGGACGTAAAGACGGAAAAGTCCAAATCGCCGGAATCAATCTTAGTCTCGAAGCGATTGCTTCAGAGATCAAACAGCATGCTGCTATCCACGAATCGGTGGTTAGGTTCGACGGAAACCGGCTGAAAGCATACATCGTACCTAATAAAGACAGCCAACTAAACTCGTCCATGTTGATCGATGAACTGTCTTCATGGTTATCGACTCGACTGCCTAGTACACAGATACCCAAACATTTCACGGTAGGTTCAAAATTGCCGCGAAATGGGATGGGTAAACTATGTGATTGGGATTGATTACTCTTTTAATCCTACTTCCTTAATATACCCGTCGCAGATCAAAATTCGGCGCCTGGGTGTCCGCTAAAGGACGCCGTGAATACGTCCATGTAGGCTCTATGCCAGCTCCATGCTGGCAAAGCCTTTATGAGCGCCATGGATGGCGTGAATGTCGATTTTGCAGGAGCGAAAATCGACCGGACACCCAGGCACCTCCTCTGGCGCTGCCGAAATTTGAAGTGCGAAAGGTATATACCTATCGGAGATGTGTGTAAAAAATGCCCGCCCCACTTTTTCCACGCTTTTTCCTTGATTTTATGCGGTAAAATGCTCTCGATAAACGTCCCGTTCTGAAATCCGCTAAATAAACACTATGAAATCATCTTTATTGTTTTCGCTACGATTATCGTTATGTTGCATCCTAAGCCTATTGATCGCAAAGCTGCCGCATGCAGAAGAGACTTTATCCGTCGATAACGAAGCGGTGATCGAGCAATTGCAACAAGAATTTCACGATTCTTATCCGGAAACCGCCTCGCCTTCGAATAAAGTCCAAAGCCAAGAACTGATTGCTGCCGAAGCCGAATGGGGAATCCTACCGCCTTACCAGACTACGGTTTGGGCCTATAACGGGAAAATCGCCCCCGTTATCCGCATCAACCTGGGCGAAACGCTCAAGCTGACCTTGCACAACAAGTTACCGCAAGCGACCTCGATTCATTGGCACGGAATAAGACTGCCGAATGCCATGGACGGCGTGCCGGGCGTCACCCAGCCGGCCATCGAACCCGGCGCAAGCTTCACCTATGAATTTACCCCGAAAGACGCCGGCACGTTCTGGTTTCATCCACATGCCAATTCTCCCGAACAAATCGAACGCGGCTTGCAAGGACTATTGATCGTCGAAAACCCGGACGAGCCGAAATATTCGCAAGATCTCGCCTGGATCTTGGATGACTGGCTATTGGAAAAAGGCGCGAAAATTCACGACCGCTTCGTCACCGGTCATGACTTGATGCATGATGGACGCTGGGGCAACGTTGTGACGATCAACGGCCAGTACCGGCCGTCTATTCCGGTAAAACCCGGCGAACGCATTCGGATCAGAATGGTTAATTCCGCCAACGGTCGCGTGTTCGCGCCCACCGTGGAAGGCATCGAAACCCAAATTATCGCCGTTGACGGTCTGCCGGCCCAAAGCCCCATAACGTTACAAAATTTTTATTTGGCTCCCGGCAATCGCATCGATCTGGACCTGACCATTCCTAAAAACGCCGCCGGAAAAACATTCGCTGTTTTGGATAGCTTCGGCAACAAAGCCAACAACTTGGCCATGTTACAAGTGGAAGACACGGCAGCGGTAACTACGCCGACCTTCAAGCCCATCCAGGCCAAGCATTTTCCGAACTGGCGATCGGCAATCGACGCCCCGGTCACGCACGAGTTCATGCTGAACGCAATGCGCGGAGGCGAACACGGCATTACCTGGACCATTGACGGCCACAGCGGTCACGACACTATCGCGCAAGAACTGCAAGCCCATCGCTTTTACCGCCTGCGCTTTACCAACCGCTCTTATCGCTTGCATCCGATGCATCTGCACGGCCAATTCTTCCAAGTTATCGCGGTCGACGACCGGCCGGTGCGAGAAGGCTTTTGGCGCGACACGGTATTGATTGGTCCCAAGCAATCGGTCGATATTGGCTTGGTGCCGATCGACAAAGGGCTCTGGGCGCTACACTGCCATATTCTCGAACACGCCGAAGCGGGCATGATGACTACGATACGTATTCAATAATCCGAAAATCTCGGTACGAATTATCACGGAACATTGCTAGCGAGCAAAATCATTCGACTAAAATAACCCCGCTCTTCCCAAAAATACGGCTATAGGTTTTGAATATCAACTGACGTTCCTGTCGCCGAGGCCATGACTTGGTATTCGATGCTGAAATGTGTGCTTTGCCAATCCGGCCGCCACCATTAAGGCTCGGTTTTCACTAGAACCATGAGGAACGCGGTTTGAATGATGCTCCCATTCCTCTCCATGGTTTCTCGCCAATAACGGCTCCTCGCGAAGTACGATCCTAAGATGAAAACCGGCAGCCAAGATATACCTTTCGCACTTCAAATTTCGGCGCTTCAATACCTTCTCCCTCCGGGAGAAGGCTAGGATGAGGGGATAAAAAAACCGAAATTTGATATGCGAACACTATAGATAATTTCAAGATCTGCCCCCACTTCTCAAAAGTTTAGCCCAATTTCAGCACATGAACTAAATAGTTGTGGTTGGGCATGCCTTCATAGGGGCGATCGGGGCTTATCGTCATTTGGGTCTTGACGCCCCAATTATACATGTAGCCGGCTTCGTTAATGTAGACCCAATGGCGTAGGCCAAGAAAGCCGTTATTTATGTTCGCGTTATCACCGACACCGCATACGCAATTCTTGAAATTACTTAAGTTCTCTTTGCACCAGACACCATTGTGTGGAATCTCGGTCGCCTTGGCACCGATCCAGTCGATATATGCCATCAATGCGTTCTTTGTCATGGCAATACCCCAGCCGGCTTCGGTTGCCTTTGCTCCTTGAGTACCGCCACTCAACTTGATCGCATTGACTGATTTTTGGCACTCTAGGATCAGAGTGTCAATGGTCTTGTTGGCATGAACGCCTCCGAACGTCCGAGTGAACCTAACCAGTTCATCCGCAATCTCCGGTTTACTCAACTTAACATATTTTAGAAAAGCCAATATAGACAGCCCCAGGTTATATTCCAGTTCGTCCTGACTCAGTCCATTCAGAGCATCGCCGTCATTTTTCGATAGTAGTATTCCATGAATTACGGAGACGAACCCGCAAACACCACCCCAATAGTTTTGACCAAGAAGCTGCATGATAAACCCTCTTTTTTCTAGCGTTATAATTAAGAAAATGACTCATCCAGAATGGCGATAAAAATGTTTAATTTATAGCGATGTATGCGGTAATAGTTTAAAAACCATCGAAATCGTCATCCCGACAGGAATTGACGGGGCCCCGGCGACCCAAGCCGGGATGGCGCCAACTTTTAACGCGAACATAATCTAATTAATAGCCCATTCAACAAACGACGTCAATAAATCGGTAAATTGAGGTCAATCCTTATGGCACTCGCTCTTCACAGTTTCACTTATTTGACTAAGCGGATCGCAGCAAGGGCTTTGATTTTGCATTATTTCGTTGGTTTCCGAGAAACCGGGGTTTCGACTAGAACGGACACCCCCAGCGCGGCAGGATCTCCCTTGTGTCAAGATAGTTGCCGACGAACATTAAAAATTGAAGTGCAAGGTCGGGATGTCAAATGTAAGGTCTGCCCCACAGCCTTTCTCCGTCCGGCCTACACCCATAAAAACCGACCTCTAGCGCCCCGATGACCCAGGGCGGTCTCTCATTATTTTTCCTGATTAGCAAGATGCTTCAGCTTACCGAAGCCAAGTGTCCGAGCAGGGGCTAGTCGTAGTCGCAAAAACTAAAATATGCTGTTACCCAAGCTCCAGCTTGGGTAACCTGTTCAGGAAGCTCTAGCTTCCCGACAATCAAGAAAGATTGAACGAGCGAGTCGGCGTTGATTGAGAAAGTGCGGAGGTTGTGTCGGTCACAGGAAGCTGGAGCTTCCGGTGTGTCTTTCCCAAGCTGGAGCTTGGGAAAGAGCGTGAGTACATCAAGGAGAAAGGCTATCAAAACATTCATGCGTTAGTCGCATTTTCAGGTGAAGTGGAATTCAGTAAAAACGATCCGAACGTGGCCGGTTTGCGGGGCGAAAAGTTTAGCGAAAGCTCGATGAACCCCAATCTCAAAGGCCGTGACATGCGTAAAGCCTTTGATACGGACGATTATCAGGTCATGCTGGTCGCCAACAAATACCAAACCGGCTTTGATCAACCCAAACTTTGCGCGATGTATGTGGATAAGAAATTGGCCGGCGTGGAATGCGTACAGACGCTATCACGAATGAATCGGAATTATCCCGGCAAAGCGGAAACCGGCACGTTTATCTTGGATTTTTTTAATGATCCCGACGATATCCTGAAAGCCTTTCAGCCTTACTACCAAACCGCGGAACTTACGGATGTCTCCGATCCGGATTTAATCTTTGATCTGTACGACAAGCTGAGAGCCGCCAATATCTTTACTTGGCAGGAAGTGGAACAATTTTGCGATGCGTTTTTTGTCAAAAGCAAAAGCAATGCGGCACTGGCCAATATTTGCAAACCGGCGGTTGATCGCTGGCAAAAACGTTACAAATCGGCGGTGGATGCTTACAAACAAGCGAAAGCCATTTTTGAACGCACGAAAAAAACGGCCGATGCGGTGTTGATCGCGAATGCGGAAAATTCTTTCAAACAATGCAAGCAGGAAAAGGATGCCTTGGAAATCTTTAAAAAGGACTTGGGCTCCTTCGTGCGTTTTTATGAGTTTATGTCGCAGATTGTCGATTATGACGATAAAGCGCTAGAAAAGCTCAGTCTGTATGCGCGTAATCTACGGCCTTTGTTGCGCGAAACCTTTATGGAAGAAGACAACATAGATTTGGACAACGTGACCTTGAGTCATTACCGTCTTTCGATGATCCGCAAGCAAGACATCAAGCTACAAGAAAATTCCGCCGATTATAAGCTGGTGCCAGGCGATGATGTCGGCAAAGGTAAAGCCAAGTACAGAAAAGAGGAATTTCTGTCGCAGATTATCAGCCGCTTGAACGAGCTATTTATTACGGACAACCTGACAGAAAAAGACCTGGTCAATTACGCTTATGCCATCCGCGATAAAGTCAGTGAAAACGAGATCGTCATGAACCAAATTGCCAATAACACCGCCGAGCAAGCGATGCTGGGCGATTTTGTCAAAGCGATTGACGATGCCATCATCGATAGCAGCGAAGCGCATCAGAATCAGAAGCTGCAACTTTTATCCAATCCGGCAAAAGCCGCCGCCTTTGCTAAGGTGGTGTTTGATTTGTTGAAATCGTAGCGTTGCGAACTCAATGAATTCCACCGCATTAGGTCGGGTTAGGCGATAGCCGTAACCCGACTTGACGCTGGGGTTCTATACATGAGTATCTACACAATCTTTGTAACTATTTGAAAATAAAAAGAAAAATAATTTTTCAATCAAAAACACAACCCATTGATTATGTTATCTTTCATAAATATGTGTAGATACTCATGGGTTCTATGTCGGGTTACGCTTACGCTAACCCGACCTACGCAACCGATACCCGGCGCCGCAGCTTTGCTGCAAAACCCAGTAGACCTAAACCCAAAAGCTCAAGCGTGCCGGGAGCCGGAACCGATCCAGAACCAGTCTGCTGATCATTAATGGTATAGGTCAGCGAAGTCAGGCCATTGTTCCACCCGTCTGGACCGAAGCGGAACTGAAAGCCTGTCGTAGAAGTGACATTGGCTGTAACGTTGAACGGAGAATTAGATGGTGTTGGTATTTCTGCAGTACCCGTTGAAACTGGATTAACTAGATCATCGAGATCGAAAATGGACCAAGGTACTAATCGATTTCTGTTTAGATAATTTCCAAGCTCAAAGGAAATCAGGGTCAGTGAGGCGCCGCCGAGCGGTTCTAAATTGAAAACGCATATGGCTGATGCATTAGATCCGCAGTAAAACGCATCCTCTCCACTATAGCTGTCGTTCCACATGAACATGTTGCCATTAACACTCCAGGTGAAATTTATGTCGGCTGTGTCGCCGAAATTATCCGAAACAGTAGTTCCGTTTGCCACTGAAAAATCGCTGGGATTAAGCGTGATGGGTGCCGCATAGCTTGCGACCGAGAAACCGAGACCACCGACTAAAACAGCAGAGGTAAGCAGGGCATTGTTGAATAGCATTGAAGCCTCCTAATGACAAGAATACAAAAAAATAAAAAAGATATCTCTAAACTCAGGTTAGTTGCGAACATGATCGATACCTTTAAAAAAGGGGTTGAACAATTACTAGCCTCATGGTCCTAACTTTGATCGATACTGGATTTCTAATGTTAATTGCTTTAACCCCACAACCTTAAAGCAAAAAACACGCCATTTTTTATATCATTCATTTTTATGGTTTTTTTTGTTCTTAGATAAATATTGGCTAACCTTTGTAAAATTTATCGACAAACACAAAAAAGAGATAGCAATAAGGGCGCAAAATTGAACAATGTAATGAACAAAAAATGGCGGCACAAGAAAATGCGGTCGAATTTTTCACTAAACGCTATCTCTAAAGCAGCGTCTAGCTTGGGTTAACAGTCATTTGACAAGCCAACGCTTACAATAAACACTTAATAAAAATAATGTAAATTTTTTTGACATCAGAAACGAGTCCAAAGTAATTATTCACAACCCACTATCGTTTCTCCCCCCTGCATGGCAACGATAAATGCTTGAGTGAAAATATCACCCAATAAAGTACGCGGCATTGCCAAGCCGCATTGACACCGTTCTTTTCGATCTCTTTTGTCAAACGAACCAAAAGCCCGTTGGATTTTGATGAGGGATGCCCAGCGCCATGATGCGAAACGCGAGACACCGCAGATCAAGCGGCTAACCGATGTGGCTTGCGAAGTTCAAAGTTCTGGTTCCGATGTCGACGAGTCGCCTCCGCCCATGGTTGGCTCGGGGATGAGAATGCGATAGCCGCGTAGCTCCGATTAGCGAACGCGTAATCGGAGGAATGAAGACTATATTCGTGCGATTACGCCATGCTAATCGCACCTACGGCCCTGCGAAATATGCAAATAAAGGAGGAACAGAATTTCAGGTGATTTGTGTATCCAAATATACAGCCCGCAACGGCTCTGGCAATTGCTCGGCGGGGAAGGTTTTAGCACGGATTTTACCAAGGTGCCACCACCAGAGGGATAGGGCTTGCGTGTCGTCATCGCTCAGAAGATAACTCGCAATCCAGTCCAACCCAACAACAGAATCGACCACCATTAAATCGATATCGATCAATTCAATTTGTTCGTTACCGCTTAACGGCATTTTGGCAATCCGGTCGCGCGCTTGACGTAATGTAAGTCCTTCGCCGACTTCAAGCGCAAACATGATTTCTTCGCGATAACATCTCAATCGATCAGAGTACGGACAAGCCATAGCGGGGCTCCTATTTTTTCAATATCATCTTTCTAGGGCCGGTAAATGTTGGCTTCCAATCTGAATGCCCTAATCTGTATCAATCGATATAAGATCCTCAGTCGCGATCTGGGGATCGCTCCGACAACTCTGTATTCAATCCCCCGGCGTCAACTGCTTCAACAATGCCTCGATGAATTCCAGCTTCTCTTCGGTTGCGTTGAAAGGCATGATGAAGCGCAATTTGTCCGCGCCGTCGAATTTGTAGACTTGCGCCTGGGTTTGTATCAATTCGATCAGGCGGGCCGCGTCGATCTTCGGTTCATGCGAGAACACGATGCGGCCGCCGCCGGCGTTCGCTTCGATTTTTTTGATGCCGAGTATTTCGGCTTGCTGTTTCAGTTCGGCGACGCTGAACAGCGTCTTGACCGGTTCCGGCAACAGGCCGAAGCGGTCGATCATTTCGATTTGCAAGGCTCTCAAGTCCTCGTGCGTGTCGGCGCTGGCGATGCGTTTATACAGCACCAGCCGGGCATGGATATCTGGCAGGTAATCTTCGGGAATCAAGGCCGGCGACTGCAGATCGACTTCGGGGCCGGTTTCCATCGGCGCGTCGAGTTCGGGCTGTCGGCCCGATTTCAATGCGTTGACCGCACGTTCGAGCAGCTCGGTGTAGAGCGTGAAGCCGATTTCCTGGATTTGTCCGCTTTGTTCGTCGCCGAGCAGTTCGCCGGCGCCTCGGATTTCCATGTCGTGCGACGATAGCATGAAGCCCGCGCCGAGGTCGCCCGACGCTTCGAGCGCTTCGAGCCGTTTCAAGGCGTCCTTGGTCATGACCGTTTTCGGCGGAATCACGAAATAGGCATAGGCGCGATGATGCGAGCGCCCTACCCGGCCTCGTAACTGGTGCAGTTGCGCGAGACCGAGCTTGTCGGCGCGGTTGATCACGATCGTGTTCGCGCTCGGGATGTCGATACCGCTTTCGATGATCGTCGTGCTGAGCAATAAGTTGAAGCGCTGGTGATAGAAATCGAGCATGATCTTTTCCAACTCGCGCTCGGGCATCTGGCCGTGCGCGATCTCGATGCGCGCCTCGGGCACCAGGTTTTCGAGCTGGCGCGCCATTTTCTCCATCGATTTGACGTCGTTGTGCAGAAAGAACACCTGGCCGCCGCGCTTGATTTCGCGCTGGCAAGCTTCCTTGATTTGCGAGTCGATCCATTCGCTGATGAAGGTCTTGATCGCGTGGCGATTCGGCGGCGGGCTCGCGATGATCGAGATTTCGCGCAGACCCGACATCGCCATGTTCAAGGTTCTCGGAATCGGCGTCGCGGTCAGCGTCAGCATGTCGATCTCGTTGCGCAGCTTCTTGAAATGCTCCTTTTGGCGCACGCCGAAACGGTGTTCCTCGTCGATCACGACCAGGCCGAGCTCGCGGTATTTGATCTCGTTCGACAGCAGTTTGTGCGTGCCGATCACGATATCGACCTTGCCCTGTTCCAGGTCTTCGAGAATCGCTTTTTGCTGCTTCGGCGTCACGAAGCGCGACATCACTTCGATGCGCACCGGCCAGTCGGCGAAGCGATCGCGGAAATTCTGATAATGCTGCTGCGCCAACAGCGTGGTCGGTACCAGCACCGCGACTTGCTTGCCGCTTTGCACCGCTATGAAGGCCGCGCGCATTGACACTTCGGTCTTGCCGAAGCCGACGTCGCCGCAGATCACGCGATCCATCGGCTGCGGGCTGGCCATGTCTTCGAGAATCGCTTCGATCGCGGTTTGCTGGTCCGGCGTCTCCTCGAACGGAAAAGCGGCCGCGAAGGCTTGGTATTCGGTGTTGTCGACTTCGAAGGCATGGCCTTTTTTCATCGCGCGTTTAGCGTGGATGTCGAGCAATTCGGCCGCGACGTCGCGAATGCGCTCCATCGCCTTTTTCTTCGCCTTGCTCCATTGATCGCCTCCGAGCCGGTGCAGCGGCGCGTTTTCCGGGCTGATACCGGTATAGCGACCGATCAGGTTAAGCGACGAGACCGGCACGTAGAGTTTGTCGTTGTTCGCGTATTCGAGCATCAGGAATTCAGCGGCCATGCCGCCGAGTTCGAGCGTCTGAAGCCCCAAATAACGCCCGACGCCGTGCTCGACATGCACGACCGGCGAGCCGATCGTCAATTCGTTCAGATTGTTGACGATGTTTTCGAGTTCTTTCGCGGCCGATTTGCGGCGCCGGCGGCGCTGCTGGACTTTTTCGCCGCTCAACTGGCTCTCGGTGATCACGACGATCGCCGGACTGTCCAACCACAAGCCTTGATCCATCGGCGCGACGACCATGCACGGCGATTGTTCGGATTTCAGAAAGGCGTTCCAATGCTCTACTAATTGGGTCTTAATGCCGAATTTGCTCAATTTGCCGATCAGGTCTTCTCTGTGTCCGGCCGTTTCGGCGACGAACAACACCTTGCCGGGAAAGTCGTCGAGAAATTGTTGCAACGCGCGCGCCGGCTCTTTCAGCTTCGCGTCGATCGTCACATCGGGCAGCGGCTTGCAGTGGAAGTCGAATTCGCTTTTACCGCCGAGCCTGGCTTGACTCAGCGTCACGCGCGCGAATTTTTCGGTACGCTCGCGCATCTCCTGCGGCGACAAAAACAACAGTTCGGGTTCGAGCAGCGGTCGTTCGACATCGTATTTGCGCTGCTCGTATCGTTCTTCGGCCTCGCGGTAGAACGACTCGGCGCTTTGCGCAAAATTTTCGGCCGTGATCAACACCGCCGTATCGGGTAGGTAATCGAATAGCGCAGCGGTGCTTTCGACGAACAGCGGTAGATAATATTCGATGCCGCCGAACGCGACGCCTTTGCTGACGTCGAGATACAAACTATTCTTCTGCGAGGCATTCGGGAAACGGGTTCGAAAGGCTTGGCGAAAATGCTTGATCGCTTCGTCGGTGAACGGAAATTCGCGCGCCGGAAACAATTGAATGCGGTCGATTTTTTCGACCGAGAGCTGCGTCTCGGGATCGAAGGTGCGGATCGATTCGATGTCCTCGTCGAACAATTCGATGCGGTACGGCACCTTGCTGCCCATCGGAAACAGATCGACAATCGCGCCGCGCACCGCGAATTCGCCGTGCTGGTAAACCTGCGACACGCAATGATAGCCGACGCTTTCGAGTTTCGCGCGGTTCAGTTCCAGATTGAAGATATCGCCGACGCTTATCGAAAAACTGTTGGCCAGAACGTGCTCTCGCGGCGCGAGCCGGTGCATCAGCGTCGAAACCGGTACGATCAGCGCGCCGCGTTGGACTTCGGGCAGCGCCGCAAGAGTTCTCAAGCGTTCCGAAACGATGTCCGGGAGCGGCGAGAACACGTCGTATGGCAGGGTTTCCCAATCGGGAAAATGCAAAATCGGATGCTTATTTTGCAGAAAGAACGCCAGTTCATGTTCAAGACGCAGTGCCGTTTGACTATCCGGCGTGATAATCACGAACAAGCGTTTTTCTTGTTGTATCGCCGATGCCAGCGCAAGTGAATCGCCGCAACCGTGTAAACCGGTCCAAATTGAAACGGAATGGGCTTGTGATGGAATTTCGGTTTGAAAAATTAAATCTTGGTCTTTGGACATGACTCGGCGTCAAAATTGAGAAATTTAAAACCGCTATTATATACGTTTAATAGACGGCTTCTCAGTAGATGCATTTGAAATTTAGAATGGCGGAAACGTTAATCCTCACGATCGTAAGATGGCCGGTTTCACCTTAGAGCATGAAAGCACTGATTTCATGCCTGTTTCTAAAGGGTGAATCCCGACCCAACCTTGCATGTATATATTCGTCGGCGTATATTGATAACTAAGGATCATAAGAATACGAACAGTCCTATAAGTGAATATCACGGTTTTCTCTTCAGCATTTACTCAGAGTGAAAATCTCTCCCGCGTTTGCAAGGATCGCCAAAGTTGCGGTCGTAAAAGACCGCGTAAGGTTAAAGCTTATGTCTATCGTAAAACGTTTACACTCCATGCCGTTCGGCTCTCATATACTCGACGACGGACGCGTCAATTTCCGCTTGTGGGCGCCCGGCGCGAAGCAAGTCGAACTTTGTTTACAAGGTTTGGCTCCGGAAACACGATTATTGATGGCGCCGGAAGATGATGGCTGGTTCGGCATTACCAGCGAATTAGCCAGCGCCGGATTTTATTACCAATACCGAATCGATAAAAAAATACAAGTTCCCGATCCTGCCTCCCGATATCAACCGCAGGATATCCACGGTTCCAGTCAGGTCATCGATCCCACCGAATGGCAATGGCAAGACGATGATTGGATAGGCCTGCCTTGGGAAGATTCGGTCATTTACGAATTGCATGTCGGCACGTTCAGCAAGGAAGGCACGTTTGCCGGCGTTAAAAAGCATCTGGATCACTTGGTCGATTTAGGCGTCACTGCGTTGCAATTGATGCCGATCGCAGACTTCCCCGGGCGCTGTAATTGGGGTTACGACGGTGCACTGTTATTTGCCCCCGACAGCCGCTACGGGACACCCGACGACTTAAAAGACTTGATTGCCAGCGCTCACGCCAAAGGTCTGATGATTTTCAACGATGTGGTTTACAATCACTTCGGACCGGAAGGCAATTATCTTCATCATTACGCACCGGCATTTTTCAACGACCGAACGCATACTCCGTGGGGCGCGGCAATTAATTTCGACGGCGAACACAGCCATTGGGTACGCCAGTTTTTTATCCATAACGCCTTATATTGGCTTAACGAGTTTCATTTCGACGGCCTACGCTTGGATGCGGTCCATGCCATTTTCGACGAATCCGACCCGGATTTTTTGAGTTGTCTGGCCGAAGCCGTGCGTCGCGGTCCGGGGTTCAATCGGCAAATTCACTTGATCCTCGAAAACGACGCCAATGCAGCGCATTACTTGAGGCAAGATTCGGAGCACCCGGAACGCTTTTTTACCGCACAGTGGAATGACGACTTTCATCATACGCTACACGCACAGCTGACCGGAGAACACCAAGGTTATTATCAAGACTACGGCGAGCAGCCGATTCAACACCTAGGTCGTTGCCTTGCCGAAGGCTTTGCTTTCCAGGGAGAAATTTCAAAATACCGAGACGACAATCCGCGCGGCGAACCCTCGAAAGATCTACCGCCGACGACTTTTGTCAATTTTCTTCAGACTCACGACCAAATCGGCAACCGAGCCTATGGCGAACGCTTATCGACTCTATGCCCGCCCGAAGCGTTACGGGCCGCAACCGCGATATTGCTGCTAGCCCCTTCCCCGCCGTTGTTGTTCATGGGGCAGGAATGGGCCTGCAGCCGTCCTTTCAACTACTTTGTCGACTTCTCCGACGACTTAAATAAGCAAGTCGCCGAAGGCAGGCTCAACGAATTTGCCAAATTCCCCGATTTCAAACCGAACCCCAAAAAGCCGATTCCGACGCCGAATGCGCAGGAAACCTTCGAGTCGGCAATACTGGATTGGAACGAAATCGACGAGACGCCGCATCTACAATGGCTCGAATATCACCGAAAACTATTACGCATTCGAAGCCGGCATATTCGGTCGAGACTCTACGGATTGGCCGGAGGGCAAGCCGAATATCGGGTGCTCAATGAAAATGCATTTTGCGTGCAATGGCCGATGAATGATGGAAGCATTTTGAAAATGATCGCCAACCTCGGCAGCGAGCCGGCTTGGGTCAACTGTTTCAGTGAGGGAGAAGTTTTATTTGCCGCCGAACCCGATGCGTCCGAGCGTGTCGAGCAGGGCCGGTTAACGCCTTGGTCAGTGATTTTTCTATTGGCCGAAGCCGATAACGAGTCTTAAGAAATATGCACAACATAACTTTCCTAAACCGTAAGCTTTGTGGCGATTCCTGCCCGTTCCTAAGCTTTCTCGATGAGCTAAAAACTAGCGGCCATGGCGCTTTCCGATAAACCAAAGGCGGACTCCGTCATTCCTGATTCGACTTATCGGTTACAATTAAACAAGCATTTTAATTTTGAGCAGGTCGCCTCCTGCATTCCCTATCTTCACCGCTTAGGCATTAGCCATTGTTATCTATCGCCTTTTCTGAAAGCCCGCCCGGGGAGTTCGCATGGCTACGATATCGTCGACCATAACACGCTCAATCCGGAAATAGGCGGGGCCGAAGACTTCGACACCCTCATTAGTCGACTTCAACAACACGGCATGGGCTTGATCGCCGACATCGTGCCCAATCATATGGGCATCATGGGCGCCGACAACGATTGGTGGCTCGATGTCCTGGAAAACGGGCCATCCTCGTCCCATGCCTTATTTTTCGATATCGATTGGCATCCGGTCAAAAAAGTCCTCGAAAACAAGATCTTGATTCCGGTATTGGGCGACCATTACGGAAATATTCTCGAAAAACAAGAACTGAAACTTAGCTTCGACAGCGAGCGCGGCGAGTTCAGCGTTTATTATTACGAACATCGCTTTCCGATCGATCCGCAAACGTATCCATTGATCTTGAGTTCGCAACACGAACGCTTACATGAGTATTTCGAAGCAGACGACCCCGTCTTACACGAATATCAAACGCTCGATAACAGTTTCGGAAAATTACCCGCCTATACTGAAATAACGCCGGAGTCGATCGAAGAAAGAACCCGCGATAAGGAAGTATTTAAAAAACAATTAGCGAGACTTTGTTTAGAGAATGCCCGGCTTACATTATTTATCCGGTCTAGGATAACGGAAATCAATCGACATCCCAAAGACTGCGGCGAACTGCACGCCTTACTGGAACGACAAGCCTATCGCCTGGCTTACTGGCATGTAGCCGGCGATGAAATCAATTATCGCCGTTTTTTCGACATCAACGACCTGGCCGGGCTCAGAGTCGAGGATGCGGAGGTTTTCGACGCCAGCCACCGGCTTGTCCTGAGTCTCGTCGAACAAGGTAAAATCCAGGGCTTGCGAATCGATCATGCCGACGGCTTGCATGATCCGGTCGCTTATTACCGACGCTTGCAATCGGAAAATATGTCATGTTCCGATAAGGATTGCGCTTCGAAAATTGCTCCTCTTTATATCGTTGCCGAAAAAATCGTCGCGAATTATGAATATCTTAACAGCGACTGGCCCATTCACGGGACCACCGGTTATGAATTTGCCGCGATCGTCAACGGACTGTTTATCGACATTACCTCCGAAAAAGCGTTGACTCGCACTTATACGCGCTTTGTCGGATGTAAACGGGATTTCGACGAGATTCTCTATCAAGCCAAAAAGCATGTGATGGAAACGTCGCTGGCCAGCGAACTCAACATGCTAGCGATCCAACTCAGTAGAATCGCCGAAGCCAACGCTAAAACCCGCGATTACACCCTCAATGCCTTACACGATGCACTAAAGGAAACCGTATCCTGTTTTCCTGTCTACAGGACTTATATTAACAGCCTAAACGTACGCAAAGAAGATAGCCAATATATCGACTGGGCCGTTCAACAAGGGCGCCAACGCAGTCGAGCATCCGACCTGACGATATTCGGCTTTATCCATGACGTCTTATTATTAAAAACCGGAGATTCGACAGTTTCCAGCAATGACTTATTGAAATTCGTCATGCGCTTTCAGCAATATACCGCGCCGGTCATGGCCAAAGGCACCGAAGACACGGCTCTCTATGAGTACAACCGGCTGGTTTCGTTAAACGAGGTCGGTAGCGACCCTAGACATTTCGGCAACTCGAGCAATGCATTCCATCATTTCAACCAGGAACGCGCGCGAAAGTGGCCCCATAGTTTATTATGTCTATCCAGTCACGACACGAAACGAAGCGCCGACACGCGGGCTCGAATCAATGTATTGAGCGAAATTCCGCAGCAATGGCATGAAGCGGTTTTTCGTTGGCATCGCATTAATCGCATCAGAAAAGATAAAAGCGAAGCCGTTATCGCGCGTAACGACGAATATCTGTTTTATCAAACACTAGTGGGCACTTTTCCGCTAGGCGAATTAAACGCGTCAAATTTATCCGCGTATAGAGAACGTGTTGAAAATTACATGCTCAAAGCCGTACGCGAGGCCAAGCAGTTTAGTTCTTGGACGAATCCGAACACGGCTTACGAACAAGCGGTTGGCCAGTTTGTCAAACGCTGCTTGAATGGGACACACTCGACGCTTTTTTTGCCGGATTTTCTCGAATTCGAACGCGAAATTCGCCCGGCGGGATTGCTCAATGCCCTATCACAAACGCTGCTGCTATTAACCTCCCCCGGCGTGCCGGATAGCTATCAAGGCAACGAAAACTGGCGATTCTCGCTGGTCGACCCGGACAACCGACGACCGGTCGACTTTAATCGCAACAGCAATATCCTGACCGAACTCGATAAACGAACAGGCCAAGATCGAGCCGATTTACTGGAAACGATCGAAGATGGACGCATCAAATTATTTGTGGTCGCGCAAACCCTGCGCTTCAGGCGCAAGTATTCCGACCTGTTTCAAAATGGCGATTACATCAAGATCGATTGCAGCGGAACTCAGGCCGATCATATCGTCGCCTATGCCAGAAAAACGCAAGACCAATGGGCTCTAATCGTCGTACCCCGACTGACGATAAGCTTGCTGGATAAAGAAACCCGACGTGTCCGCCCGGAAATTTGGCAAGATACGGCGTTGACATTGCCGCAAGATTCGCCGTTGAGATTTTACGAGATTTTCAGCCGAAACGCTTTGTCGGCAAACGATAAAAACGGAAATCCCCAACTTAAATTAAGCGAAGTATTCGAATACTTTCCGTTCGCTCTATTGACCAACCTTGTGCCGGACTAAGCATTTGGTCATAAATAACTACCCTATTTTATGGAGGGTTCGGTGACTCGATTGGCAGGTGTCGGCGGCAGGGAATGCCGCCGTCAAGCTTACATGGACGTATTCACGGCGTCCTGTCAAGCGAGTCACCGAACCCTCGACAAACCTCAAAATTCCAGGAAGTTATTTGTCGCGAAATCCTAAGCCAATCTCACGATGCGCTTCGCTAATCAAAATCAGGTATATTTCATCACCTACTGAATAAAGAACAATGCTACGCCCAAGCCGACCGAACACAACATCGCGCCGCCAACCCTAAAACCGAGCGCGCGGCCGCCGATACTCAATGCCATGATACTCTTGACGATCGAATTAACTGACACCGCAATCAAAATGGCCAATACCGCGACATCGATCGCCAAACCTTCTTGACTCATGCGCGACATCGACAGCGTAATCGGGTCGACATCGGTGATTCCGGAGATCGCCGCGACAAAATAGACTCCGGTATCGCCGAAATAAATCCGCAGCATCCTAGCGATGAATAAAATAGCGAGCAACAACGCCCCGAATTTCAGCGCCATAACTAATTGAAAAGGATTTTCCAGCTTGAGGTCAGTATCGGATTCATAGATATTTGTCGCAGTTCTCCAAAACAGAAATGCGAAGAGATAACTGAGCACCCCCATCGAGAGAAGCGCCGGAAATAAAGGCCTCAACAAAGCCGGATTAATGATCGAAGCCAAAAACAAGGTCCGAGGAAACATCGTCGCGCAAGCGGTGAGAATTCCGGCAGACAGCGCATTTTCGTCACCCGGAAATTGCCTTGAAAACCTCGCCAAATTAAGCGTCACCGCGGTCGACGAAGCCAAACCGCCGAATACGCCGGTCAAAACCGGACCGTGCCGATTACCGGCAATCTTGATCGAAAAATATCCCAAATAAGATATCGTCGCAATCAAGACCACCATCAACCAAACATGATAGGGATTGAAAACTTGCCAAGAGTCTAAGTAACGGTCGGGTAAAATCGGCAGTATGACGATCGAAATTAGCAGCAACTTTAGTGTTGCGAATAATTCCCGACGCTCGATTTTTTTTAACCAACCATGCAGTAAAGGTTTAAAACCGAGTAAAAAAGTAACGACGACAGCCGATGAGGAAGCCAAGACGGTATAACCGAAAACGGCCAGCGCGCCGAATGCAAAGGCCAGCAACGAGGCGATGACACTGGTGACACCAAAGTCCTCGGTTCTCTCAAGGCTACTGTGATAAGCAACCATTAATACTAACGTCAATGCCAAAAAAGAAAAACCGATCAAAAGCGGATCCACCTCCCGAGCAAACAATGCCCAAACGCCGCCGAGCAAAGAGATTAGACCGAAAGTACGCAACCCGGCCACACGCGTTCCTTCTCCCCAATCGCGAGACTCCCAACCGCGCTCGAGACCGATTAGCAAACCGATGCCGAGGGCCGTACCTAACAATTTGAAGTTTTCCAAATCAGTCATGAACCACCCCTGACAAAATTATCGACTTAGATCATCCGATTTACGATAACCCTAAAAAGTGCAGTTAGCATGCGTTGTAGACCGTTCGTGCTGAGCCAAGTCGAAGCATGAACGGTCTACAACACTTTCACCGACTTAATGATGCTTCAAAACTACCCTTCACCTTACGACAAGGCTCTCCTGAGCCTATACTCGAAAGGCTCAGGGCTCACAGGTAGTTTGAAGCACTCAACTGCTCTTTTTACAATAATCGGAACGGCAGCTATCTCTTGCAGTCCAAACGATTAAAAGAATAAGATTCCGGCCGATGAAGCATTTCGGCTTAGAGTATCACGAATTTTATCAATGTAGTCTTTCAGACGGCATCGTTCTATCGCGGAGTAATTATTCACACCCCCTATCGTTCCCACGCTCCGGCGTGGGAATGAAGACCGAGACGCTCTAGCGTCTCGTACCGCTGGAGCGGTACTCAGGCGTTCCCACGCAGAGCGTGGGAACGATAATTTCCGGGGGACTGAATAGTTACATCGCGGAAGCTGATATTTCATTTTTTTCTGGTTCCCACGGTCCTCCGTGGGAACCCATACCTTGTCAGCCGAGGCAAGATCGGTATGCATTCCCACGCTGGAGCGGTGGGAACGAGGAAAAGGTAATTTTTGACTTATGTATAACGATGAGAGCTGGAGCTTGGGAAAGAGCGTGATGTAAGTTGGCCGTTTTTAGCTTGACGCGCATGGCTTGCGAACCCCGTCCTGCTAGGGATATGCTGATCTTTGGGCTTTAGCTGAAGAAACTTGCTAATCAGGTTATGTTATGTCGGTCGAGCAGAAGCGACACCGACTCATCTAATCGGAGGTTATCGACATCATGATCAAGATCAAAAATATCGACCATATTGTGATCCGTGCCCGAAACCCGGAAATCATGATACGTTTTTATTGCGATGTGCTAGGTTGCCGTTTAGAAAAATCGTCGGAAAAAATCGGCTTGTATCAATTGAGAGCAGGAGCCTCATTGATCGACATCGTTTCAGTCCAAGGCGAACTGGGTCGGCAAGGAGGACGGGCTCCGAGTGAAGAGGGTCGGAATATGCATCATTTTTGCCTGCGCATCGACCCGTTCGACGAACAAGAAATCAAACGGTACTTAGTAGAAAAAAGCGTGAGCTACAGTGATATCGAAACACATTATGGAGCCGAAGGCTATGGACCTTCGATGTATATCAAAGACCCGGAAAATAATGTTATCGAATTGAAAGGGCCTGCGAATGCTTAGTTTTTTTCGAAAATCAATCCCTCCTTTTCCCTAGGTCGAGTTTAACGCTTTACTATTCCATAATGATCGAAAAAACCGCCTAAGAATGAAGGGTATGTGATGTGTCTATCGAGGAACGCCTTGAACTCATATATGTACTTGACGGCAGCGCTCGAACGCTAGGCATGGCGTGAATGCAGTTTTTACAGGAGCAAAAACCTACCTTGCTGCCGGCATCCTCGCTAGCCACATCCCATACCTTCATAAAGTTAACTAATTTTTGAGTATAAAGGAAGTAAGTTCGAGCATTCCGGAAGTGACCTTTACCTAGAAAAGTCAAGCACTGTTGGACAGACTCGGATGCACGAATCTGGATATCTATCTAATCTTCTTATTTTTTACGATTGCAGTAACTATTTTTCAATAATTTTGGGCTACTGTAAAATCCGCTGTAAGAATTGACAAATGTTACTGAATTTTATTGAAACGATTTTTAACCCATGTTTGACACCTAACTTTAAAACTCTTTATGAATCAATATTTTATTGGATCATAAATGACCGTAAGGCACTACATAGGCGTTTTTTAAGCGTAATTCGATCTATAGTAGAGTTTTTTGTACACCTCCAGGAAGCGGGTCAAGGCCCAATGTGTGGTAAATCCGTGCTAATTCCGCTTCCGGTTGTGTGCTTTTGCGGATGTGCAGAATACCGCCGTCGGCGCGCCGGAAGGAGGCGGTGACGCGCTGCTGAACGGACAAGATGTCGCGCAGTGTGGACCAGCGGTCGTGAATGCCGTGTTCTTTCAGTTGCCGGCGGATGATTTGCACGAACTGATAGGCCAGGACGGTGATGAACAAATGGCCGTCGACGCGGACTTCTTTGTGATGGTAGACCGGACGAAGCCCGAGTTCGGATTTAAGGCTACGAAACACCGCTTCCAGGTCGGTGAGCATGATATAGGTGCGCCACAGTTTTTCAGCATCCCATTGCGTTTCGTTACTGCGGAGGCAATAGACGCCGGGATGGCTCAGGCGGCTGCCGGCTTTGGGCTGTTTCGACCAGGTCAGGCCGATGACTTTTTCGCCGGTCTCATCCGGGGTCAGTTCGATCGTGTAATGCTGGCCGATACCGTGGTATTTTTCTTGGAGCCGACCGATGCGCTGTTGCAGTTTGTCGAGGCGCTTTTCGGCGCGAGGCTTGTGGAGGCCGTCGGCGATTTTTTGTAATCCGGCTTCGAAGCGCTCGCACAGGTGTTGATTGATGCCGCGCTCTTTTTGTTCGCGCTGTTCGGAGTAGCAATACAAGCGCACTTCTTGGTGTTCGCTGTCGTCGATGCGCTGGATGTGGACGGCGGAGCCGGCGGCGGTTTCGATCGGGATCGCGGTGTCGGCTTCGAATTGCCGAGCGCGTTCGCGGCTGACGACCAGATAGCGGTAACCGTGTTCGCGCAGCCAGGTGAGATTGGCTTCCGTGGCGATGCCTGCGTCCATGACCACCAAGGCGCCGGGTGGTGCACCGAGGTCTTTGAGCATCTCGGCCAAGGTCTTGCCTTCCGAGGCATTGCCGTCGAAGGTCTGGGAACGGCGGACGAAGCCGCTGCCATCGAGCACCAAGCCCAGCGTGACCAGTGGACAGTCGCGGCGCTTTTCTTTGGAGCGGCCCCGTTGCGCTTTCGGATTGGCGGCCGCCGTGCCTTCGAAGTAGGTATTGGTCAAGTCGTATAAGGTAACCGTGGTCTCGAAACCGAACAGATCGTGCACCCGGTTGAACAGCGTGCGTTCGATGACGTCCCGGTGCTTCATCAAAGCGTCTGAAGCCCGATACAACGTGATCGGCTTCATGCGTTCGAAATCGACGTCCAACAGCTCGCCCAAACCGCTGCGCTGACCTAGCCAACGGTGCGTGGCGGCCTCAGAAGCCGGCGCTGCCATGCGCCCGATGATCGAACCCACGACCGCCGCCCGTATCGGCCCGGAGAGACCCAGTCCCATCAGCAGCGAGGTAAAATTGACCAAGTCCATCGCCGCCAAACCGACCTGCTCGACACCGATCGAACGGGGCCTCGCTAATTCCAGCGAGTTCGCATCAATGGTATATATTTCAGCGGGAGTCCGGGACTCCGGTGGCTCCGACGAGACCGATTCCGAAGCCGCCTGTGCGGCTTCATTGACGACACTCATGGCTGGGGTCGGGATCAACGAAAGCCTCACGAGCAATGGCGCGCTTTCCGCCAACAAGCGCGCGGCGATATGTTCCGCGGCCAAGGCCACCGTCTGAGGTAAGTCCGGATCGAATAAACTCGTTTGCAACGATAACAACTCCAGGACACGGCGACATAAGGCCGGCCAAAAAGTGGGCTGGATCGAAAAATGCCGGCCTAGATTCAGCAGTGTGACCTGTTTAACTTTTTGACCGATGCGTTCGGAATGAACCAGTCGATAAGTCTCATGAGGTTCGCCGGTGGCTCTGCAGCGGGTTTGAGTGCGTCGAATAAACATGCCGTCAACTTAGCGCAAACCGCGAGGCGGCGCAAGATGCCTAAGGCATTTTATGGCACTACATTAGCCATTTTCGAGGAAGTCGATTTTTATAGCCCAATGATATCAATTAGTTAAAAAATTAATAATTTTTGCGAATGATAGATATTTACTAGAAAATGTTAAAGGTGGGTTAAGCGCTTATTTATTGATTTTGCATTATTGTTGACCTATTTCTAACCGATTTTAACGCGTTTATGTCAGAAAAGTTATAGGCAAAAAAAAAGCCGCATATTCTGTAAGCGGCTGTTTTATAAGTCTAAACAATGGAGGCTGCGGCCGGAATCGAACCGGCGTAGATGGCTTTGCAGGCCACTGCATAACCACTTTGCTACGCAGCCATAGTATTAAATAAAAAAGCCGCGAGATTCGCGGCTTAAAAGTTTATTGGAGCGGGAAACGAGATTCGAACTCGCGACCCCAACCTTGGCAAGGTTGTGCTCTACCACTGAGCTATTCCCGCGTCGCTTCAATAACGAGTATTATACTTGAATATTTTAGCTCGTCAACTTTTTATTGAACATTTATTGAATTGGTCCAAGCTGTTTTGCCTTGGCATTCACCTTCCGCTTCAATTTTCACATTAGCGAAGGCATTTTTTTTGCCGAAAGCATCTTGAAAACCAAGAACAGTAACAGGTGTTCCAGGCGGCATATGCTTGCATCCGCCAACTCTGTCGTCTTCTTCTGTATCATCATAAGCTGCAATCGTGCCCGGCACGGCAACCAATCGTATCGTGGCGTTCTTATCGTAAGCATTCGGCCCTTGTAGAACATATTTTTGACCGATGACCAAGTTTTTCATAACCGGCCCAGATACGGATGAACCCGATCCCCCTCCGAACATCATGATACCCAACAAGACCACGACACCGCCTACAGCACCGTAAAAAATCTTAGGTTTTTCATCCTTGAGCTTCATTGCGGAACTTAAAAAGCCACCTGCCATTTTTTTTATTGATTCCGCTTTATCTTCAGAACTCTTTGAAGCTGTCTCTTTTTCAATTGTTTCCTGGGTGCTTTCCGAAGCTTGGTTATTGTTATCTTCGCTGCTCATATTTTTCCTCTCAATCTTCTAGTTATTATAGCTAACAATAGGCCTCTACTCGTTATCAAACAAAGCCAGTAAAAACCTAATCCCATTGCATTATACCCATATATGGACTCCTCGTTTATTGCAAGCCAAGTTTTCAAAAAATGATGTCAAAACAGAGATCAAGATTGCTGCCATATATTCGGTCTCTCAACAGAGGCTTTATTGCCTCAGGACTCCTGATGAATCTATCCGCGCGCTTATTCCTCAACCATCGTAACGGTTTCTTAAGAACCTATGGGTATAACGGGTTGTAAAAGCACCGGTCTGACCTGTTGTTGTCATCACTGATTGTCTACTTGCCTCCGCAATCTTGTGTACTCGGTTAAATCAATCTCACTCATCAGGGTTATCCACGCTTTGTCCACGGGCTCCGAGCTCTCTTCTCTAGCTGGGAGCCGGTGGGCAAAGGGTGGATAACCCGGCCCAATGCCCGCGTTAGGCAGGCGCCCCTTGATAAGCTTCATTTTTCGTGGTCATTGCCCACAAGATGCGGGCGTTTTTGTTGGCCAGGGCAACCGCGGCCTTGTTAAAGCCGCGTCGCTCGACCAGCGACTGCAGCCACCGGCTGAGTTGATCCGTTTTGCCAGCACAGTTTTTGACCACCGCGCGGGCACCATGAATTAAGTTGGTTCGGATATAACGATTACCCCGCTTACTGATCCCCAGATAGCGGGGTTTATCGCCGCTGCTATGCTGCCCGGGAACCAGGCCCAGACTCGCCGCATAATCTCGGCTACTGGTATAGCCTTTGCCGTCCCCGATATCAGATGCCACAATCGTGGCGGTGATCGGACCCACCCCGGGAACATCCAGCATGCGCCGGCTTAATGCATCGGCTTGACTGAGCCTGCCCAGCCGTTTGTCTTGCTCCTTAATCACCTTATCCAATTCTCTCAACCGCTCAGCTTGCTCCGCAATCAGCTCTCGACACAGCGCTGTTAGTCCGTTCTCGGCATCTTCTAAAATATCAGGCAATTGTTTTCTGACTTGATCGACCCCTTTGTGAATGGCAATGCCGCGCTCCAGCAAGGCTCCACGAATCTGATTCACTACAGCAGTTCGTCGTTTGACCAGATCCTGGCGTAGATTATGAAGCAGTTGCATATCTTGCTGTACCTCGGTTTTGATCGCCACCACCCGCTTATTGGGCCGGCCGACCGCATCAAAAATCGCTTGGGCATCGTTAAAATCATTCTTGTTGCCGACCACGAAGCTCTTGACAAACTTCGCGTTCAATAACATCACTTCATGGCCCAGTTTAGTTAATTCTCTAGCCCAATAATGGCTACTGCCGCACGCCTCGATACCAATCGTGCTGACCGGATAATTGGCGAAGAAGGTCAAGACTTGCGCCCGTTTGAGTTTTTTCTTGATGACTTTATTATCCGCATTCAACGTATACAGATGAAAAATGTTCTTTGCGATATCTAAACCAATTACGCTAGTATTCATCTCGGACTCCTCTTGTTTTGTTTTTTACTAAGGTGCTATTTGACACCAACAGAGTGAGAGGAGTCCATATCATCATCGTAGATCAAAATTCGGCATCGGGATGTTCGGCCCTTCTCCTAACGCTAGGTGAGGGACCGAACATCCCGATGCATCCTAAGGCGCTGCCGAAATTTGAAGCGCGAAAGGTATCAATATTGCAACGCTAGTGCATTCAACTCGGATTGATCAAATTACCACGATAGCAAAAGTTTTCAAGCTTAAAGTTAAGTATCTTAAACTCTACTTCAAAAATAATTAGAATTATCAGAGTTTTTAGCACGCTTTAGTTGGTAAGTATTCAGTCCCCCTCTTTAAAAAAGAGGGGCTAGGGGAGGTTTTTTAAATAAATCCCCCTCAATCCTCCTTTTTCAAAGAAGGAGACCAACAATTGCGACTGAATTGCGGTAATTTGCCAACGGGGTCTGAATACTTACTTTAGTTGAATCCCATCTACTCAAATAAAGTCATATCCCTTTTTGGTTTCAGTCTTTTGAACACTTAATTCCTCGACTCTTCTACATTCGAATTGCCAGTAACCCAATCCGATATTTTTTCTATCTCGGAGAATAATCGGGAACGTTTCATTATTCATAGTCATACGAATCAAATCACCATCCTTAAGATTAAAAGACTCAAGTATGATAAAGCTTTTTTCGCTTTCTTGAGTCTTAACGCCATAAATCAATGCTTTTTGAGGCAACTCGTCTGTTTCGTTTCTTGTATATAATTTATAAGAAACCGCAAACACTTGACTAGCCAACAATTGGATTTCAAAACCAATCTTTCCGTCAGCTTTAACTGAAGTAATTTTGTTGACAACACCCAGCGATCGCTTAGAAATCGGTGAATTTTTTTTTCTAAACCCGATTAAACTCCCGATTGAGATCATGCCTGCCTTGTTGAAGCGACACGCCAGCGATCTTTCCGAAGCCGATTCGGCTAACATCTCATCCTCTCCTAATTTGTTCGCGGGGTCTGTGCTAAGCAAATCGTGGCACGCTTCCAAGCCAATACAAAAATACCGCTCCAACCTGTCGCCGAATGCCGGCACGCCATGAAACTCGATCCCGGTCCATCTTGAAATCAAATAATCTAATAATTCAGCCGGCAATACGCCATCAACGTCTTTTACTAGCATTAATGAACTAAAACGCGCTTGCTCCTTCGAGACAAACCTGGATTTGTTTTGAAGAACTTTTATTAGCTTATTAAAACCCAAATATAATACCGAAGAATCAGAGGGCGGAGCAGATTCCGATATAAAATGCGGTCCTTGATCCTCATCTGTCAAAATAATGCATTGATGTGGCTGGGTCTCGAAGGGAGTATGACCTATCACCATATGAGCGCTGTGTTGTTCAATGAAATTAAATACCTGCAACACCTCTTTTTGCATAAGACCCGAAGGTTCAGCCAGGCAAAGCAACAAAATTTGCCTATAGCAATCACCCACAGAAAGCCCCTGCCCTGGTTCTAAATGACTTTTAGTAACATTGGTCGAATCTTTTTTGATTTTCACGCTTAAGCGATACAGCGAATGGATATCTATCCATACCCAATCCGGAACCGGAAAATTCATTAAATAATAACTGACGACAATGTTGCTCAGACCTCTGATCGCTCTTTGAATAGATAAAGGTGCACTCTTACCTTGAAACCAACCTAAGCTTCTTCGAGTAAGCTCTTTCACAACAATCCAATAACCGAGCGTAAATTCCTTTTCTATTGCGATCAATACGTTAAATATTTTATGCTCGTCAGGCTCTTTCGGAAATCCCTCCTGCATTAATCTGAAACGCAAATATTCCTCTACACTGGAAACTCGAAAACTTAATATTTCCAGCGCATCGAGACGAGTCTGAGCACTCATTGCCAGGCTATTAAACTCTTTCAAAAAATCGTATATTAAACGCGTAGACAACCCGGGGTTGGCAACCGGCAGCTCATCCAACCAATGTTTCAATGCCTTTTCTTCGAATATTCTTAATCTTTCAGGAATATTCTGTTGGGCGGGTATTACTAAAAAAAAAGAATTTTTCAATGATCCCTCAGATTTAAGCGCTCAACCAAAAACTGAAACATGTGCTTGACCCAACATCTCGTTTGCAACAAATATAAAGAAAAAAACGCTCGATTATTACAAATGTTTTTATACACCTTTAATGGATTCGGTCATAAATAACTTCCCTATTTTTAATGCGCAAGGTAAGCAGGTTCGGTAACTCGATTGACAGGTGTCGTCGGTAAGACAGATTTTTTCTCCGGCATAATCTGCATTCACCCAGCACCTAAATTGCATAGCCCATTGGTTATGTCTTGGATAATTTAAGTGCCAGGTACACGGCGCCTCGTCAAGCGTGTTACCGAACTCGCGACAAATCTTATAGCGCCTAGAAGTTATTTGTCACGAAATCCTAAGCACATCAAATATAGGTACCGGCTTTCACAGAAGACTCGGGAGACCGGTGGAGGCTCTAAGACCCCCGCTGGGATTATAGAACTTACAATATCGTATTCACCCAGCAAATAAAATTTTTAATTATAGTCAATATTCTATGGAATTCAGGTGCTGGAGGCTTGACGACAGTTCTCGAACACCAAGGATGGCGTATATTAGGGCACCAACAGTAGGCGCTTTGGCGATGTAGGGCAGAAATGCTCCTGCATTTTCTGTATCCATTACATCCCTGTAACGCAGAAACTAGCGAGGAGAAAATTTGCCCAGCTGCCGACATTTTCGCTAGCCAAACCTTCATGTATTCATAAAGTTAGCCATTTTTAAGTATAAAGGGAGTGTTGCTAAAATTATTCTGAATCCATACCGACAATCGACAAAAGTCTCATTTTATCCAGCGCATATTCTCGCAACGCCGATAAAATTGCTGAATCCGCTGAACTTTCGGACTGCAACTCCTGCACTTTTGAGAAATATTCATTAATCGTCATGCAATTGCTAACAGCACCCGTCAAACGCTCCACACAATCTTTCATCCAGCGCGCCCGCTCCTCCTCGTTTAACGTTTCAGGATAGTTCCGGGCTCGATATCGGAAAAACATTTCCGATAACCGCGGATCGCTGAAGTTTAAACGCAAGCTAGCTAAATTCTCAGGAAGAGTTTTATGAACTTTCTCCATTGTTTTTTTGTCGCTATCGCTGAAAAAACCGCCACTGTAAATCATCAAATCAGGGTCGGCATCAGATTCCGGAAAATCCGTTTCAAAGACATGGGTAATTTTTTCTAAGATATTAGAATCGTTGCGGATTTTATCAATATACCGGTAGCAACAATCAATATCTATATTAAGCCTAGCTGCATCATTGGACCTTATAACTGCTATCGGTGCCAGAACAGGGCATTTATTAACATGCACTGTTTTAAGAGGAATCCTTTCGACTCCTTTCGGAAGATCTTTTGTAGCTATAAAAATTCTTTGCTTTATTTCATCGACAGACAAATTAAGCAGAATTTCAGGGTCACTAGAAAGATCATAAACCACGACTCCATTGTTATTGCTTGGGTGCCGACAAATAGGCAGAACCACGGCCATACAATGATTTTTGACAGAGTATTTTCCTGAAATGTGAACAACCGGTTTAAAGCTGCCTGTCTGCAATAATCGGTTTGCGGCAGATTTAACTCGGTTATCAAAAAGAAAATTAAATAATTTCGGTTGCGACTCTCGAATCAGTTTAGCCACAGCTATCGTTGCGTAAACATCCGACAACGCATCGTGAGCCATCGCATGCTCAATACCATTAGCCTTAGTCAATTCTTCCAACCGAAAAGTAACTATTCCCTCCTCGGTTACCGGCCACTCAATACCGCCGGGACGAAGCGCGTAAGCGGCTCGAACCACATCGATTATATCCCAACGGGAATTACCGTTTTGCCACTCTCGCTGATAAGGATCGTAAAGGTTCCGATACAAAGTATTGCGGGTTACTTCATCGTCGAAACGAATATTGTTATACCCTAGGGTGCAAGTATTGGGCTGAGAAATTTCACAAGAAATCGCTTCGATAAACTCAGCCTCGCAAATTCCTTTTGCTTCGGCAATTTGCGGAGTAATACCTGTAATTAAACAGGCAACGGGATCGGGAAGACAATCGAGTGCGGGCTTACAATAAATGACAAGCGGATCGCCTAACACATTGAAATCATAATCGGTACGAATTCCGGCAAATTGAACCGGCCTGTCGCGCCTAGGATCTATTCCGAACGTTTCGTAGTCATGCCAATAAAAAGTCCGTCCGGTCACAATGGGTCGACAGGCATTTAAAGATTGACCAAGGCTTTCAGCACATCGGTCCGACTGACAACGCCCACAAGCTCGGAATCTCGAAAAACAGGAAAACTTCTAATCGCAGAATCCTTGAACTTGGCCGCAATGTCGACGATGCTCGCGTCCGCATCGACCGAAACAATATCCGTGGACATAAATTCGGAAACCTTACCCGCCGAACCTTGGTTATAAGCCGATTCCAATACCACCTTCATGCTATCCTTTTCGGAGAACATACCAACTAACTTGCCTTGACCGTTTATCACGGGAGCACAGGTAATTTTATGGGAAAGCAATTGTTTAATTGCTTCAACGACATTGGCATCTTCCTTGAGTGTGACCATATTTCTTTTGGTCATATAATCGGCAACAGTAATTTTAGCCAGCATGGATTAACTCCTAAATATGGTTATTATTATCAACGAAAGGAATCATTACACACAAACACAAGTGTTAAACTTGTCCTTCCGCTTCCATTTTTTTTCTTTTATCACACTTTTTAATGCAAACGCAATCGCCTTTATTAGCCCCGCCGCACGAGCCCTTGATAGCTTTTCTCCCAAAAATAACGCCCACTGCCATTATCGCAATAACAATGAGCATAAATGCAAATGTTACTAAAAAGTAAGTCATTGTCCCTCCTTAAAATAATCGCGATACGCCGAGGTTGATGTTTCACTGAACCCCTGCGCGGTTTTAGTAATAAATAAGACGGGAAGATGCAACTGCTCTGCCAATCGTATACCATCTTCGGCGCCTAAGACCATAAAGGATGTTGCCCATGCATCAGCCTCCATTGCGGTTTCGCTCAATACCGTTACCGAAGCAAGGTTATGATTGATAGATTTTCCCGTTCTTGGATCGATCGTATGTGAAAATCTGACCCCTTCTGCTTCAAAATAGTTTCGGTAATCTCCGGAGGTCGCCACCGATATATCGGTAATCGATACGATTTTCTGTATCATTCGCTGCTCCGAAGACGGTTTTTCTATAGCAATACGCCAAGCATTACCATCCGGTTTGTGTCCTCTCAGTCGAAGCTCGCCGCCAATTTCAACCAAATAGTCTTTAATACCTTGCTTTTCCAACAGCAAACCAACTTGATCGACTCCATAACCTTTAGCGATCGCCGATAAATCAAGATAGAGATCAGGATGATTTTTTTTGATCGATAAGGGCTCGTCTCTTAACTTCAGATTCCGATAACCAATTCGCCGCATCGCAAGAAGAATCGCTTTGTTCGAAGGCGCCTGAAACGAAAGAGGGTCAGGACCGAAACCCCATAAATTGACTAACGGGCCGACCGTAATATCAAAGGCGCCCTCCGTCAGGTCACTAATGCGTTTAGCTTCAGCCAAAACGCTGTACAGAGACTCGGAAACCGGCTGCCATTCGACAGAATCGCTGTTATTAATTATCGATAATTCTGATTGCGGCCGATAGGTGGACATCTGATCGTTAACGAGTTCCAGCAATTCTTTAATGTCAATGTTAAGCTGGTCGGTTTTGACCCCGTCAGGCAACACCGCTGCTTTGATGCTAAAACTGGTACCCATCGTTTGACCGGTCATCTCGAAAGGGAAAACCGCTTTGCTAGCCCCCTGATCATCACAGCCCGCCAATAAAAAAACGAGGACCAGGAAAATCCCGAATCCTCGTTGATTTTGTTTTACATTCATAGATCTTTTTTTTCATCCCCTCCCGAAAGACTCGGGAGAGGTGATTACCTTTAAATTATCAACCGCCGAAATCATCCAAGAAGATACTTTCAGGCTCGACTCCGTTTTCCAACAGCATGTTGATAACCGACGAGTTCATGATTGGAGGCCCGCACATGTAGTATTCACAATCTTCCGGTGCCGGATGGTTTTTAAGATAATTTTCATACAACACATTGTGAATAAAGCCTGTGTACCCGTCCCAGTCATCGTCAGGAAGAGGGTCGGACAACGCGACATGCCATTCGAAGTTATCATTCTCGGCCGCCAACATGTCGAAGTCTTCAACATAGAACATTTCGCGCTTACTGCGCGCACCGTACCAGAAGGTTATCTTGCGTTTCGACTTTAATCGGCGTAATTGATCGAAAATATGCGAACGCATAGGAGCCATACCTGCGCCGCCGCCTATGAAAACCATCTCCTTATCGGTATCTTGCGCGAAGAATTCGCCGTAAGGACCCGAAATAATACACTTATCGCCTGGTTTTAAATTAAAGATGTAAGATGACATGATTCCTGGCGGAACGTTTTCAGGCGCTCCCGGTGGCGGCGAGGCGATCCTGACGTTTAACATGATTTCCTTTTCCTCAGGATAACTTGCCATCGAGTAAGCTCTCAAGGCAGGCTCTTTGACTTCGGAAACATAACGCCAAAGATTGAATTTATCCCAATCTTCACGGAAACGTTCTTCTACAATGAAATCTTTGTATTTTACGACATGAGGAGGACATTCAATTTGAATGTAACCGCCTGCGCGGTAATTGATCGCTTCACCTTCCGGCAAGTCTAAAACCAATTCTTTGATAAACGTCGCAACGTTATGATTCGACTTGACAGTGCATTCCCATTTTTTGACGCCGAAAACAGAATCTTCGACTTCAATTTTCATGTTTTGCTTAACCGTGACCTGGCAAGACAGACGCTCGCCTTCGTTCGCTTCACGCTTAGTGATATGAGAGCGTTCAGTCGGCAAAATTTCGCCGCCACCCTCAAATATTTTGACGCGGCATTGCGCACATGAGCCGCCGCCGCCACAAGCCGAAGGGACGAACAATTTGTTGTCTGCCAAGGCAGTCAACAACTTAGACCCGACAGGAGCATGAATCGTTTTCTCATCATTGATAAGAATTTCGACATCTCCCGAGGCAACTAATTTACTTTTTGCGCCGATGATCACAAAGACCAGCGCAATCACGATCACCGTGAAAATAATAATCCCTAATGCAATTTCCAGCATTACGATACCTTTTTAAAGTTGGATTCCAGAAAAAGCCATGAAGCCAAGAGACATCAGACCCGCGGTAAGAAAAGTGATGCCAAGACCTTGCAGGCCACCCGGTATATCACTGTATTTGAGCTTTTCGCGCACACCGGCCATGACCGTAATAGCCAATGCCCAGCCGAAACCGCTACCGATGCCGTAAGTGACACTTTCGCCCAAACTGTAATCGCGCTCGATCATGAACAAACTGCCGCCAAGAATCGCACAGTTGACCGTAATCAACGGCAAAAACACACCCAAGGCATTGTATAAAGCCGGAAAGAACTTATCCAAAATCATTTCCAGGATTTGAACCAGTGCGGCGATCATACCGATACAGCTCAACAACGACAGAAAGCTCAAGTCAACGCCGGTAATCCCTAGCCATGACAACGCATCTTCTTTCAACAAGCTGTGATAGATAATATTATTGGCCGGAACTGTGATAGTTTGCACGACCATCACAGCAATACCCAGCCCCATAGCAGTCGAAATCTTTTTCGAAACCGCTAGGAATGTACACATTCCCAGGAAAAACGATAACGCCAGGTTTTCGATGAAAACCGCTTTAACAAACAAACTGATATAGGCTTCCATTAGTGATGCCCTCCTTCACCGTGAGCAATCGGCATGATTTCAAATTCAACATGCTCGCGTTGCTCGGGCTTGAATTGACGAAACACCCAAATGATCATTCCGATAATAAAAAACGCGCTAGGCGGCAACAGCATTAAACCATTCGGATCGTACCAACCGCCATCTTTAGTCAATTCGAAAATTTCGATACCAAGAAGTTTTCCGGAACCGAACAATTCGCGGAAAAACGCGACGATAACCAAAATCAAGCTATAGCCCAATCCATTACCGATGCCGTCCATGAAACTTTCCAGTGGCGGGTTTTTCATCGCATAAGCTTCGGCGCGCCCCATCACGATACAGTTAGTGATGATCAAGCCGACAAATACCGATAATTGCTTGCTGATGTCGTAAGCAACCGCCTTCAATATTTGATCGACAACGATAACCAAAGACGCGATGATCGTCATTTGTACGATGATCCGAATACTGCTCGGAATATGATTCCGGATTAAACTGATCGATGCGCTTGAACACGCCGTTACCGACGTCAAAGCAATCGCCATGATCAATGACGTCGACATTTGCGACGTCACCGCCAGAGCCGAACAGATACCCAATACCTGAAGGGTTATCGGATTTTCGTTAATTAAAGGTTTAATTAAAACCTTTTTAGTTTCGCTCGTTAATATTGCACTCATGATTAACCCCTACCCGTCTGTTCTGACTTTATCTAAATAGGTAGCAAAGCCTTCTTTGCTCATCCAATACTTAACCAGATTGGACACACCCACGCTGGTTAAAGTGGCGCCGGCTAATCCATCAACTTGGTATTCGGAGCCCGGCTTACTGGTATCGACCGTTCCTTTGACCAATTTCAAAACCGGCTCACCGGCTTCGTTGTAAACTTTTTTGCCTTGCCATAATGCTCGCCAATTTGGATTGACCACTTCACCGCCCAAGCCCGGCGTTTCGGCTTGGTCGTAAAAGTTGATGCTTTGCACGGTTTGACCGTCAGCTTCCAGCGCTAAAAAGCCATAGAGCGTCGACCATAAACCATATCCGCTAACCGGCAGAATAATCGACTGTATTTCTTCTCCGTCCTTGACCAAATAAACTTTAGCAATCTTGGCTTTGGCCTTGATACTGGCAATATCCTCTTCCGGCGGAATAGCGATACTTAATTCTGGATCCTTGGTCGCTTTCCGTTGATCGTAAGTCGCAACATCAATACCCTCGACATAATCGCCGGTTTCCAGATCAACCAACTTAGCCTCGATTTGCTGATCGAAAGCAGCATTGATATCGACCCCTTCTTGTAACAAACCAGCGACATCAAGAATATTCTTCTTCATGTCCAAGGCTTTATTATTAGCTTGCATTGGCCTCAGGGCAACCGCTGCAATGGAAACCAATATCGCGCAAACAAAACAAACCCATAACGCAATCGCAAGCGTCTTCTCTAGACTATCGTTACTCTGCGCTAAAACTTTATCCGCGTATATCTTGAATTTTTCGTAGTGTTTACAATCTTTTAGATTAGGCATGACGCTTCACCCTTCTTCTAATGTTTGCCTGAACGACAAAGTAATCGATGATAGGCGCGAACATGTTCGAGAATAGAATCGCCAACATGATTCCCTCGGGAAACGCCGGATTCACTACTCTGATCAAAACCGTCATAACACCCACTAACATTCCAAAAATCCAGCGACCGGTATTGGTCATCGCTGCACTCACGGGGTCGGTAGCCATGTAAACCATACCAAAAGCGAAACCGCCGACGGTCAAATGCCAATACCATGGGAAAGCAAACATCGGGTTGCTGTCGCTGCCGATAAAATTAAATACCGATGACATAATCAGCATGCCGAGAAACACGCCGCCCACGATACGGTAAGAAGCGATTCGGGTGTACAGTAAAAATGCACATCCAATCAAAATAGCGACTGTCGAGGTTTCACCTAAACATCCCGGCATGAAACCGAAAAAAGTTTGCATCCATCCGTAACCGGCCTCATGCACGGCATCCAGGCCACCTGACGCAGCCAAACCTAAAGGCGTGGCAGCCGTGTAACCGTCAACCGCAACCCAGACCGAATCACCTGAAATCGATGCCGGATAGGCAAAATATAGGAATGCACGTCCAGTCAACGCAGGATTTAAGAAGTTTTTACCGGTACCGCCGAAAACTTCCTTGCCGATTACGATTCCGAACGAAATACCCAGCGCGACCTGCCACAGCGGCATGTCCGGCGGCATGATCAGGGTATAAAGCATCGACGAGACCAAGAAGCCTTCGTTGACCTCATGACCACGCACGGTCGCGAACAGAACTTCCCAAACACCGCCGACAGCCAGGGTTACGATGTAAATTGGCAAAAAGTACAGTGCGCCATGAACCAAGTTGGATAACGGATTATATGGACTATATCCGAATATCATCATTGGCAGACTACGCCAACCGTCCGTTTTTTCTAGCCCCATCGCTTCCATCGCGACATTCGCTTGATAACCTGTATTATACCAAGCCATCAGGATACAAAAAAACGTTGCAATAACGACAAACGTCATCGTACGTTTCAAATCATTACCGTCTCGAACATGAGTTTTACCGCGCGTCACCTCAGCGGGCGTATACAAAAAAGTATCAACCATCTCGTAGAGACCGTAGTACTTCTCTAGCTTACCGCCTTTGGTAAAATGCGGCTCTATGCTGTCTAAAAAATTTCTAGCCGACATTAGCCTTCCTTCTCGATTTTAGTTAAATTCGCTCTCAGAACCGGACCGAACTCATGTTTACCCGGGTCGACAAAGGTAAACAGAGCCATATCTTCCTCGTCTAACTCCAAACAACCTAGCATTTGCGCTTGATCCGTATCGCCGACAACCAAAGACTTTAGCAATGGCGTTGGCAAAATATCCATCGGCATTACCGATTCGTAGACGCCAACCGGAACAATCGCCCGATTACTACCGTTTTTATTCGTCGTCAACGGAAACTTACGTCCACTATTTCGGTCTTTACTGGAAGTGTAGACATTGAGCGCGGAATATTTATCCTTGCCCGGAACGATCCAACCGAAGAACTCACGGTCACGACCTTCTTTCAACACCGAAACTTGGCTGCTGTAATAACCCAGATAATCCGACCAGTCGACCGCTTTGTGGCCATAGATGACCGAACCGGAAATCACGCGATTTTCCCCGTCCATCAGCTCTCCAGCAACGAGTTCGCTGAGACATGCACCGACACGGGTTCTTATCAATCTTGGTTTTTTAGCGGTGGGCCCCGCCAATGAAACCACTCTTTCAACATTCAATTTACCGGTCGTGAACAACGCACCGATTGCCATCACGGCTTGATAATCTAAATGCCAAACCGTTTTATTAGCGTTGACAGGGTCAATAAAATGAATGTGAGTGCTTGGCAAACCGGCCGGATGCGGGCCTGAGAACTCGGCAACTGTTATGGAAGATGCGTTTCCGGTCGGTATTTCGGCGCCGGGAGCTTTACAAACATAAACTTTGCCATCGGTCAATTTAGCAATCACTGCCAGACCGTTGCTAAAGTCTGCAGAGCGTTCGTTGATGATTACTGACGGATCGGCGGCCAATGGATTGGTATCGATTGCGGTAACAAAAATCGAGCTAGGACTGCTATCGATTGTCGGCGTCTTACCATAAGGACGCGTTCTCAACGCAACCCACAAACCGGAAGCGATAAGATTTTCCTTGACTTGATCGGTTGATAAACCGTCCAATTCGGAGTCTTTATATTTAGCAAACGATTCTGCTTCATTACCCTTCAGCTCGATGACAACCGATTGCAAAACGCGCTTGGCTCCGCGGTTAATCGCCTTGACGATCCCAGCACCGGGCGATGTAAAATTGACACCTGGATTTTTTTTATCGGAAAAAAGCACCTGACCGAGTTTGACTTTGTCACCTTCGGCTACCATCATGGTAGGCTTCATCCCCACATAATCCATACCCAGAACGGCAACCGACTTAACCTTATTACCGTTTTCTATTATTTGTTCGGGCTCTCCAGTGATTGGAAGATCCAAACCTTTTTTTAAATTAAATTGCATAGTAAATAAGCCTGCTCTCCAGACATATCGCGGCGAACAACCCCCTTATTCGAAACAGCCGGAACAAGAGGCACTTGAAGACGTAAACCCAGGCATTAGACCATAATTTCGTGTCGTTCTCAAGATCGTTAAATACCCATTGAGTCAACACACTGTCGCCTATCACGCACAATTCGGCTTATTATTATGAATTTAAAATTTGCGATACGATATCTATCAACAAAAAAGCCGTTACATACCAAGTAAGTAACGGCTTTTTTGTATCGATTCGATGCTATATTAAACACATCATATATCGTCAGTGTTCTATTTGCTAAAAATTAACTCAAATTGCGATGACTCCCGATACATCAAGCGAGCCCACCGAACCACCGCAAAGCCAACTGCTTGTAGCAGTTATTTTCTGCATATTCCTTAGCTAAAAATCTATCAATGTATCGATAGCATATTGTCCAATGCTTTTTTAGCCAGCACGGACTCGCGCTCCGGGACCGATATCCGATTAACGACATGTCCGTCCACCAGATTTTCCAGCACCCAAGCCAAATGCTGCGGATCGGTTCTAAACATCGTCGAACACATGCATACCGTCGGCGACATGAAATGCACATTTTTGCCTTGACCCTTGCATTCGTCGTTCAGTCGATTGACCAGATTTAGCTCAGTCGCAACTAGCCAACGCGTTCCAGGTTCCGCTTCGCGCACGATTTTCAAAATCGCTTCGGTCGAGCCGATATATTCGGATTTTTGGCAAACTTCAAAACTAGCCTCGGGATGTGAAATCACATGCGTTTCGGGATATTTTTCCAGGAACCGGTCGATATGCTCGGGCTTGAACATTTGATGAACCGAACAAAAACCTTTCCAAAGAATTATTTTTGCATTTCGAATTTGTTCCTCGGTTAGCCCTCCCATTGGCTTATCAAAATCCCAAGTTACCATTTCCTCAAGCGGGATGCCCATTCGATAACCGGTATTACGCCCTAAATGCTGATCCGGAAAAAACAACACCTTCTCACGCCTGGCAAAACTCCATTCGAGAATTTTTTGCGCGTTCGACGATGTACAAACGATACCGCCATGCTCACCGCAAAACGCCTTCAAATCCGCCGCGGAATTGATGTAAGTGACCGGTGTCACCATGCTATCCGGGTCTAAAACCGACGACAATTCTTTCCAACATTTATTGACTTTGATGACATTCGCCATATCGGCCATAGAACAGCCAGCCGCCAAATCGGGAAGAATTGAAATTTGATCGGGCCGAGACAGAATATCGGCGACTTCGGCCATGAAATGCACACCGCAAAACACGATATATTCGGCTTCGGACGCTGCCGCATTACGCGACAACTTCAACGAATCCCCGCTATAGTCGGCATGCTTGAACACTTCGTCGCGCTGGTAATGATGTCCAAGAATGACGCAGCGCGAACCGAGCTTTTCCTTCGCGGCTGCGATGCGCGCATCGCATTCTTCATCATCGAGAAGCGCATAATCTTGGATGGGTAAGGCTGTCGCAGACATTTTTATCACTCAAATTTTGTAGGGTGCGCAACGCGCACCCTTATTAAACTTCGTTCGCTTTATTCATAAGACTAGCGTCGCATACGAACCGATAAACACACTCCGAGCAAAATTAATTTTGCTTTTCGTCTTTTCCGGTCGGCTTACGCAATTTGATACCCAATTCCTTCAATTGTTCCTCGCTGACAAAAGCCGGCGCATTAAATAATGGACATGCTGCAGTTTGCGTTTTCGGGAATGCAATCACATCGCGGATCGAATGCGCGCCGGTCATCAACATCACTAGACGATCCAAGCCGAAAGCGATACCGCCATGAGGCGGCGCCCCGTATTTCAATGCATCCAACAGGAATCCGAATTTCTCGCGCGCTTCATCGTGGCCTATACCGAGAATCGCAAACACGATTTGCTGCATGTCGGTCCGATTAATCCTAATCGAGCCGCCGCCGACTTCGGTTCCGTTTAATACTAAATCGTAAGCACGCGACAAAGCATGCCCCGGATCGGCTTTCAACTCTTCGACAGAACAACTCGGCGCGGTGAACGGATGATGAATCGCGGTATAGCGCTGAGCCTTTTCGTCCCACGCAAACATAGGAAAATCGACGACCCATACCGGTTTCCAATCGCCATCGAGCAAGCCGCGATCTAAGCCTAATTTGACCCGTAAAGCGCCCATCGCCTCATTGACGACATCGGCCTTGTCAGCGCCGAAGAAAATCAGATCGCCGTTTTGCGCACCGGCTTTAGCCATCACCTTGGCCCAGACTTCATCGGGCGCAAATTTAACAATCGGCGACTGCAGCCCTTCGACACCGGCCGCCAAATCATTGACCTTGATATAAGCCAAACCTTTAGCGCCATAGATACCGACAAACTTGGTCAAATCGTCGATTTCCTTGCGGCTCAATTCACCGCCCTCGGGCAGACGCATCGCGACGACACGCCCGTGCGGATCGTTAGCAGGCCCTGAAAACACTTTAAAATCGACTTCGCGCATTTCTTCGGCAATATCGACTAATTCCAGAGGTATACGCAGATCCGGGCGATCGGAGCCGAATCGACGCATCGCCTCGCTATAGCTCATAACCGGAAACGGATCGACCAAATCAACACCGATGATATCCTTGAACAAACGGCGAATCATCTGCTCCATAATCGCCATGATTTCTTGTTCGTTCATGAACGAAGTCTCGATATCGAGCTGCGTGAACTCCGGCTGCCGGTCGGCGCGCAAGTCTTCGTCTCGGAAGCAACGTACCACCTGGTAGTAGCGCTCCATGCCGGCAACCATCAGCAACTGCTTATAGAGTTGCGGCGATTGCGGTAAGGCAAAAAAGGCGTTTGGATGCGTGCGGCTCGGTACGATGTAATCCCTTGCACCTTCCGGCGTTGCTTTGGTTAAATAAGGCGTCTCTATTTCGAAAAACTCCTTATCGTCGAGGAACTGACGCAAATTGCGCGTCACATCGCGGCGCACCTTCATTTTATGCTGCATCTCGGTGCGGCGAAGATCGATATAACGAAAACGCAGACGCATTTCCTCATTGACTTCGATCTCGCTTTCGATTGGAAACGGCGGCGTTTCGGATTCATTCAAGACTTCGATGCTTTTGCCCAGCACCTCAATCTCACCGGTTGCCATATTAGGATTATGCGTACCCTCAGGACGGTCTCGAACAATACCTTCGATACGTAATACATATTCGCTACGCACGCTCTCGGCTATTGAAAACGACTCCGGCGCATCGGGATCGAATACTACTTGCACCAAGCCTGCACGATCTCTCAGATCGATAAATATAACGCCGCCATGATCCCGGCGACGATGCACCCAGCCGCATAAAGCAACCGATTGTCCTAAATGTTGGGTATTCAATTCTCCACACTTGTGGCTACGCATAACTCTTCTCGTGTTAATCCAAAAAATTCGCCGATGTTACTTACTTACAACCTGTTATGCAAGCCGCCGTTATTGGGCAGAACAAGCACCGCTACCGCATCCGCCGCCGGTTGAAGAACACGACGCGGGAGCGGAAGCCTCGCCGGCGACATTTTTCTTATTGCCGCTTTTAAAATCGGTTTCATACCAACCGCCACCCTTCAATCTAAAACCGGCCGCGGAAATTTTTTTCATCAACTCGGGCCGGCTGCAGGCAGGACAATGAACCAAAACAGGATCGCTCATTTTTTGTAAAGCCTCATGTTCATGACCGCAGGCTTGACATTGATATTCGTAAATAGGCATTTTCGACTCCGTAACAAGAAATAATTCCCAAAATAAGGGCGCGATTTAATTTTTCAAGCCCATAAGGTAAAATCATCGTTTAAAAAATAAACACATTATAATGAATAAACTTACCATTACCCAGCCCGACGACTGGCATTTGCATATCAGAAACGGCGAGATACTCAAAACCGTACTGCCGCATACCGCTAAACGCTTTGCAAGAGCCATCATCATGCCCAACTTAAAGCCTCCGGTGACGACGGTCCGACAGGCCTTGCAGTATCGCAATGAAATTTTGTCGGTCCTTCCTTCCGAGCCTCATTTCACGCCATTGATGACGCTTTATCTAACGGGCTCAACCACTATCCAAGACGTCAAAGAAGCCGCCGAATACGAACACATCCATGCGTTTAAACTCTACCCTGCCGGCGCGACCACCAACTCCGATGCCGGAGTCGCCGACCCGAAGACGATTTATCCGATTTTCGAGGCAATGCAACAATTCGACATACCGCTGCTGATTCACGGCGAAGTCGTCGATCAGGACTGTGATATATTCGACCGGGAACGCGTGTTTATCGAGCGCACGCTCAACGATATTACTCGCCAATTTCCAAATTTACGCATCGTACTCGAACACGTCACCACAAGTGATGCGGTCGAATTCGTCAAATCAGCGCCGAATACGATTGCGGCAACCATTACGCCGCAGCATTTACTCTACAACCGTAATGCGATGTTAGTCGGCGGCATAAAACCCCATTACTATTGCCTACCGATCTTGAAGCGAGAACAGCACCGCCAGGCTCTAGTCGCTGCCGCAACCAGCGGAAATCCAAAATTCTTTTTGGGCACCGACAGCGCTCCACACCTAACCGGCTCAAAAGAAAATGCCTGCGGTTGCGCCGGCTGTTTCAGCGCTCATGCAGCAATAGAGCTTTATGCCGAAGCCTTTGATAGGGCGAACGCTTTAGAAAAACTGGAAGGGTTTGCGAGTTTTTTCGGCGCCGATTTTTACCGATTGCCCAGAAACACTCGCTCAGTCACATTGATTAAAGAACCTTGGATCGTACCTGAATTTTACGGGCATGGAGAAATTAATATCACACCGCTTAAAGCCGGCGAGCCGTTATCTTGGAAACTCGAGGTCGAGGGCCGTGAATCCTAACTCCGATAACTTATACCATGGAGGAGTCATGAACCTAAATTCGGCAGCTCAACCATGAATCACATGAAGTTAATGAAGTATTTCAATAGATTACCTAAACACTCCACTCCCTTTTGATTGAAAAACCGTCTAAGAATAAAAGGCTTGGGATGTGTCTATCGAGGACAGCCGCGAACCCATATATGGCTTGACGGCAGCTCAAACGCCAGGGATGGCGTGAATGCAGATTTTGCAGGAGCAAAAATCCGCCCTGCTGCCGACATCCTCGCTAGCCACACCCCATACCTTCATAAAGCTAGCTAATTTTTGAGTATAAAGAGGGCTAGCTAACCTTTCGGGTGAGCGAAAGTTGTTTACAAACGAAAGAGAAGTCATTGAATTAACTTCTTATTCTTCATGATCTTCATGGTGAAATGCTTTTTTGAGATGAAGCGTTTGCCTCGGTTAAAATCTTTTTACAATTAGGAAAGTTTTTTCATCTCATCCATTTTATCGAAATCAACCCCAACACTTACGATAAAGCTAGTCGCTTGCTCAATATTCATTTCGGACTTTATGACTCTGGATTGATTCACAATCACCGTAAAACCTGAAGTCGGATTCGGCGACGTCGGCACAAACAACACATACTGATCATCCTGCTTATTGGTCACATAAGCAGGAACCCAAAGCCCTTCTTTTGGGTACTCTATATAAACCACCTCGCGCGCTTCCTTACGCTCATGCGAGGAAAACATATTAATGACTTTTTTAGTTACCCGATAAATGCTATTCAACAACGGAATTCTATCGATAATAAAATCGAACGCCGCGATCGCCCAGAACTTACCTTCCTTGACGATTTTGTGCCCAATCATCGATAAAATCAAAAAACTAACCGCAAAGACCATCAATGTATACAGGTAATTATCGGCATAACCATATACCATCCTAAAGAGGTCGGAGACCCGGTCTTTTACGAAGATGACGATCTGTAAAATGATCACAATCGGAATTACCGCGAAAATTCCAATCAAAAAGTTATTTAAAACCGCCTTAAGCTGTTTATTCATCATGCCCTCTTTTCGTTGTCATGTGATGGTAAAGCGTGACACTTCTACCCATAGTAGATCAAAATTCAGCGCCGGGACCGGGGACTCGCCAAAGCACGCCTTTAACCCAGCATCTAATTTATACCAAATGGCTAAGCATAGCCTATGAGCTATGAAATTTAAGCGCCGAGTAAATAAGCCTCTATACCAAGCCCCCGGCGCCGCCTTAGGCACTGCCGAAATTTGAAACATAACAGGCTATTTGTTCTGTACTCACTGACTTAATCTGACAACAAGACTACAAAGATTTCCAAATCAATACAGCGCCCGATATTCCCAAAAATGCCGCGAAAATTTTAGCGTATTTTTCGTTATCGATGTTCTTATAAAGCATTTCCTCAGTCAATAAAAATACAACCACGGCAATTTGCAACAACGACACATTATCGGCATAAGAAATCACATACTGATGTTTAACAAAAAACAACGTCAAAATCTGAAATACTGCGAACATGCCATAACAAACCGCAACAGTCGACCGAGTCTGATTTTTTTCATACTGTTTGCTATGCGCCATCGCAGTCAATAGAGAGCCGCCTAAATTAGTCAAGCCATGCACGATGCCCATCGAAATCAGATAAGTTCTTTCGTAACTGACCAGCTTCCTGATTATTTTATTGACGGCGCCGACCGCATCCTTAAGCGCAACGAAAATTAAAAATACCCCAATCAATGCGCCGATATTGATTCGAACGCTAGTCACGATAAATAAAAATACCACGACGAATGGTATGCTGTATTTCAATACATTCCTAACGAAGTTAATATCTATAAAATGATGATGCTTAACCAACTGCAACAAATTGATGGCGATTGAGATCGGTAACAAAATCTCAAGCGCATTGATGAACTGATAGCCCAATAGCAATAACAAGGGCGTACCAAACAACAAAACGCCCACGCCAAAAATCGACTGAATGACGGTCGTCGCTATGATTATCAACAAAATATCCAATGGCATCGATATCGCCTTTTTATTTTTATACTCACCGTAGATTAAAATTCGGCTTAGGGTACCCGTACCCCTAACCACCACTGCCATTAAGTTAAGCCGTCATAAAAATAAGTCATTCATGCGTTCAGGTTCTACTCCCTTCTTACTGAAGAATCGTTCAACTTTGTTGGGTATGGGGTATGCCTATCGAGGAGCGCCGTGAACCCGTCCATGGGGGCTTGACGGCGGCTCCCTGCCGCCGACATCCTCGCTAGGCATACCCCACACCTTCTCGTTCTTATACGCTTTTTCGGTCAAAAGGGAGTAATATGCCTTAAACGCTTACCTTACATGGCACTGGATTCCGCCAACCCATGACGGATTGACGGTTTTCCCTTAACGTAATGACAATAACCCTAACCGCCCCTTGCACTTTCATTTACCGGATTGATGATAGCCTATTCATGATCATAAGGATTAACGACCCTAATTTTAAATCGGGCATTCTTGGTAAACCCGGAAAATGCTCGGTCGACAACGCCTAATTCCGCAAGATTATTGACATCAGCGGATTGCGAAATTTCAGCCGATTTGATCAAAATTAATTCATCGGCATCGAGTGTAAATGCGAGCCAAGCGGCAAGACTGTCGGAAGTCACATCCCAGCTAGCGGGAACACCGGCTTGGTTCAGTTCATTGACATCGGGTAACCAAATGATCGGTTTTCCTAGGTCGAGCTGTCGAACAATATCGGCAATCGAGCCAGCCAATAAACAATCGCGATGCATCGAATGCATCAGCAAGGCCATCTGCTGCATCGCCAAAAGGGCCATTTCGTGCGCGGTAATATCATCGAAGCGCCAACGCTGTTGAGCCTGCCGTACTTGCTCGGCAAAATCGCCGCCGCCGGGAACCCAAATACTCCCTTCCCGGTACAAAGCTGCCGCTTTTTCCAAGCACGATTTTAAAGCTCCGCCACGTTCAAGACTACCGCCGAACTTTATGACCCGCAAGCCGGTTTTCATACAACCGTTAGCTGGCTCAAAACCGATATCATCGCCGAAGCTTTGTCGAAGCACTCCTGGTATTCCTCTTCCATAACCGAGTCGTTCACGATACCGCCGCCGGCCCAAAAACGGATCGTATCATCCGAATGCACTAGGGTTCTGATCGCGATATTGGTATCCATATTGCCGTCGAAACCTATATAGCCGATCGCTCCGCAATAAACACCTCGCCGATGCGGCTCCAATTCCTCGATGATCTGCATCGCCCTGATCTTTGGCGCACCGGTAATCGAACCTCCGGGAAAACAGCTTCTCAGCAAATCCAAGCCATGCCGGCCTTCCGTCAACTCGCCGGTTATCGTGCTAACTAAGTGATGCACGGTCGCATAACTTTCGATATCGAATAACCGAGGAACTTTAACGGAACCTTTTTTGCAAGTCTTACTGATATCGTTGCGCAATAAGTCGACGATCATGACATTTTCGGCTCGATCTTTATTGCTGCTTTCCAACTGACTGATTTGATCGAGGTCGTCGGCGTGACTCGATTTCCTCGGGCGCGTTCCTTTGATCGGCTTGGTTTCGACAAAGCCGTCACGAAGCTTTAGAAAACGCTCCGGCGAGGAACTCAACACGGATGCCTCCGGCGTATTCATATATGCGCTAAACGGCGCCGAATTTAATTTTCGCAGTTTCAAATAAGCCGCCCAAGGATCGCCATGGCATGGCGCACTGAAACGCTGGGCAAGATTGATTTGGTAACAATCGCCATCTTTCAAATATTTTTTGATACGGCTAAATGCTTCGGCATAGTCCGCCTGATCGAAGTTGGCTTCAATAGGCCCTGTAACATAAAATCCATTTTGCATACCCTCTTCCGGCAATCGGCTAAACAATTTCGTTAAATTCGCCAATTGCGCCTCGTCGAGGTAACCGACCAAGCGGCTACGGCGCAGTTGATGATCGACAATCACAGCCCACTCGTAAATACCGACCGCCATTTCGGCAATATTTTCGGCATTCCTCGCAATGACAGGTAGTTTTTCCAAGCGGCGAGCCAAATCGTAAGAAAAATAACCGATGGCGCCGCCATTAAACGGCAAATCGTCGAATCCCGACCGTTTCGGTAGTAATTGTTTTTTGACCAATTCAAAAGGATCGTCGGTCGATTCGCTGACAACAACCCCCCGTTTGATCTTGGTGACATTTCCATGTGTGACTAAGGTGCAAACCGGATCGGCGGCCATGATATCGAAACAGCCTTGTCGACTAACCGGATATCCGCTATCCAAAAACACCGCCCAAGGTTTACCGGCAAGCGGTGCGAACAAGCGAGCACTATCTTCGAAATATGGAAGTGGTTGATTGATGATTTTAGATAGCGACATTTAATAGAGAAAGAGGGTAACCGTTCGGAGTCATCCAAGTATCCGTAATGTTTGGGAACGCAGCATCAAATGCCGATGAACAAGATTGCAATTTTATAACATCCTAGGGTATTTAAGAAACGTAAAAGGAAACGATGCCAGGACAAATGCATTTATTTAAATTCGGCAGTTTAACCATGAAGCGCATGAAGCTCATCAAGTCTTTCAACAGCTTATTCTAAAATTTTAAAAAGCCTTTCCTGACGCAACTATTCAATCCCTCGGCAATTATCGCTCCCACGATCTGCGCTCATAGTTATACATAAATTGTAGGGTACTCTGCGCGTACCAAAGCCGTGCCCCGGCGGTTCGGTAGGCAAACGAACATCCCGGGGTTACCATGGTACGCATAGCGTACCCTACGAGGCTGCCGACATCCTCGCTAGCCACACCCATACCTTCATAAGGTTAGTCATCTGTTGAGTATAAAGGGAGAAAGCTTTAAGCCTTCGGACGATCATCGAACCGTTTCGCATCGGACGGCAGTTTATCGAATACCGGATGCCTGGTAATACCGTAATGTTCCGGATAATAAACGCCGCCTAAATACAAGCCGTCGGGCGGCGCCGTGATTCCGCCTTGATCACGATCCTTGATCAGCAATAAGTCTTGCGTCCAATCGACCGGCTGTTTATCCATACCGATTTCCATCAATACGCCGGCAATGTTTCTGACCATGTGGTGCAAAAATGCATTGGCCGAAATATCCATAATGACCTTTTCCTGTTCGCGGTAAACATCGATAAAATGCATCATGCGGCGAGGACTTTTGGACTGACAGCCTTGCGCTCTAAACGACGAAAAATCATGGTCACCAATCAAATATTGTGCTGCTCGATGCATTTTATCGGCATCAAGCCGCTGATAGCACCATGTGACTTGTTTGCGCAGCAACGCCGATTTCATCGGCCTGTTCAAGATAACATAGCGATAAAACCGGGCAATAGCGCTATAACGGGCATGAAAATCGAAAGCCGCCAGCTGCGCCCAAACGATCCTAATGTCATCGGGCAAATGAGTATTCCCGCCCATTACCCATCCATACATAGATCGCTCGGCTTGCGTGTCGAAATGCACCACCTGCTCGAGCGCATGCACGCCGGCATCGGTACGGCCCGCACAGATTACTGTAATCGGTTCGTCGGCGATTTTGGACAACGCAGTTTCCAACTCGGATTGAACGGTGCGCCGGGCGGTTTGCCATTGCCAACCGAAAAAAGCGCTGCCGTCGTATTCGATTCCTAAAACGACTCTAGGCATCTCAATCTAATAATTTATTCATGAATATAAACTTCGGTATTGATCGCAACGCGCTCGAATAAATCGATCAGATCGGCATTAAGCATGCGAATACAGCCGTGCGACTCGGGCTTGCCGTTCATCAGTTCGTCGGGGCAACCGTGAATATAAATATAACGCCAAGCCGTATCGACCGAACCGTAGCGGTTCTTTCCGGGCTCGAGGCCGCCCAACCAGAGAATACGGGTTAAAATCCAATCGCGCTCGGGAAATTGCACGGCTAATTCCGGTGAATAAATTTCACCGGTCGGCCTTCGTGCTTTGAAAACGGAGCAATCCGGAAGACCCTGGCCGATTTTCGCGCGAATCTTATGCCAGCCGCGCGGCGTGCATTCGCTACCCCTCAATTCGCCGGGGCCGTTTTTTGCCGTGGAAACGGGATAAGACTTTACAACCCTACCCTCATCGACAAGTACTAATCGTTGCGAGGGAATCGAAATGTCAATAAAGGAGTTGGGTTTCATGGGTTTATTAGTGAATAGTGAATAGTGAATAGTGAAATGGCACGACATTTTAACTACTTGTCAAGCCCTAATTTCCCCTTTCCCCTTTCCCCTTTCCCCTTTCCCCTTTCCCCTTTCCCCTTTCCCCTTTCCCCTTTCCCCTTTCCCCTTTCCCCTTTCACCTTTCACCTTTCACCTTTCACCTTTCACCTTTCACCTTTCACCTATAAATCCAGCAACTCGTCATTAACATCTTCCATATCGAAATACGCCGGATCGAATTCATCAATTGCCAAACGTTCGAGCATTTCATCATACTGCGGATTTTCCGGATCGCTTAATATTTTGAGCAAGTTTTCATAACCTGGAATACCACCACAGTCTTCAGGCGGCGCGGCGCGTTCGCCTTCTATACAACGGGGCAAATGGCCGCTATTGTCATCGTTAGATAGGATTTTTTCCAGCGTTATCGTATGCATCCAACTATCGCCGAAATCGTATTCGTATTTAATTTCCTGCATCTCCTGATTCAGAAGTTCAGAAATCCTATGTTGACTTTCATCCTTTAAGTCAAACTCTTCGTCCGGTAAGCCGTAAAAAACGCCTTCGGCGATAAACTGATGCAAATGCGAATCAAGCCATCCCATCGCAACTTGAATAATATCGTGTAATTGTTGCAGGCTTGCGTGTTCCGACACCAACAAACGACGCCAGATAGGCGGAGTAGAGCCATCCAACGACACTTTGATTTGATATACGATGTTTGTCATTTTTTAACCTTTGAATTATTAAAATTAATATTTATCGATTGATTTCGTCATAGGCACGTCGATTTCGAATTGCTGTCGTTGCGCCAGCCATTCACCGATCAGCAGCATTAAACAGCGCAATCGATTCCACATGCGCGGTTTGCGGGAACATATTCATGACGCCGGCTTTTACCAGTTTAAAACCTAAATCGTTTACTAATATGCCGGCATCGCGGGCCAAGGTCGAAGGATTACACGAAACATAAACGATACTTTCGGGCTGCCAATGTTTGAAATGGTGCAATACTTCCGATGCGCCGGCGCGCGACGGATCGAGCAAAATCTTGTTATAACGTTGTTTCGCCCACGGTAAATCGACAATCGCCTTACTCAAGTCGGCCGCGTGAAACTCGACATTATCCAGATTGTTCAAGCGGGCATTCGCCCGTGCATGATTCACCAACGGCAAATCGCCTTCGATACCGACCACTTTTCCTGCGTAACGGGCCATCGGCAAGGTAAAGTTTCCAAGCCCGCAGAACAAATCCAGCACGACATCGTCCTTCGTCAAATCCAACGCTTCGATGACCCGATTAACCATGAGCCGGTTGATTTCATAATTGACCTGCGTAAACATCGCCGGCCTGAAGCGAAAAACGATATCGTGATCCGGTAAGGCATAAGTCGGGGTTACCACAGGTTCGCCATCGATCGGCGCGATCGTATCGGGGCCTTTCGACTGCAGACACAAGATCACATTATGCTTATGCGCAAAAGACCGCATTCGCTCCTTATCCTCGTCGGTCGGCGGCTCCAACACACGTACCGCAAGCACGCAATCCTCATCGCCGATCGCGACCTCGATCTGCGGGATTTTCTCTCTGATCGTCAAGCCGCCGATCATCTCCGACAAAGCCATTAAGCGTGTTCCGACGATCGGATGCATGACTTTGCAGCTTTCGATTTCGGCCAAAAACGGTTGGCGCTTTTCACGGAAGCCTACCAATACCCGCCCCTTTTTCGCGACATATTTGACGCCCATGCGCGCCTTGCGCCGATACCCCCAGTGCGGTCCGTCCAACGACGGCCAAATTTCCGGAATATCGAGCTTACCGATGCGCTTAAACTGCTCTTTCAACAATTCCTCTTTAATATGGATTTGCTCGCTTGAAGCGACATGCTGAAAACTGCACCCGCCGCATAGATCATAATGCGGACATTCGGCCTCGACACGGTGCTCGGCCTTACTCAATAGTTTGACGACTCTGCCTTCGGCGAAATCGCGGCGAATATCGGTATAGAGGAATTCAAGCTCCTCACCCGGCAATGCAGCATCGATGAATACCGCCTTGCCGTCGACATGAGCGACGCCTCGCCCATCGTGCGTCAGCGAGTCGATCACGGTTCTAACCGGTGTTTCCGGTAATTTTTTACGTTCCCTTTTTCTCCGCGCCATGCTTATTTTTGTCTCCAACTGCCGTTCGGTGCTTGATACCACCAACCGGACCGAGCATTGCCGATCCAACGCGCGGCAAACGTCGATTTGATTTGCGCGAACCAATTGGGCTGGCCATTGGCATTGGCGATGGCCTGGTAGAGCTTATTACGATCGGCGTTCTCGGCGGCCACCAAGCGATTCACTTGAGTTCGGTCTCGCAAAGGCACGGCAAAAGGATCACGGACCACTAAAAGACCGTCCGAACCGATACCTATGTAGCCTGCATCGTAATACGGTTTCAATGACGAAAAACGGTTTTGCATCGATGCGGTCAGACGTCTGATTTCGGGCGAGTCGATCGACAAATCGGCTTGTTGCGCATGCGCCGGAGAAATCACGACATTCAATATCCCGTCGATCAATCGATAAAACACGATCTTCAACGACTGTAAGTCGCTTTGGGGCTTTTGGGATGAATCAGTCGTTTGCTGTATATCTTTAATGATTTGATCCGCCGCTTTTTCCGCAGCAGCGGCGGGAAAATAGATATTAATCGTCACGCAAGCCGTTAGCAGCAAGGCGCCGATAATCGATATTTTTTTCATGTTTGACTCCGGTTACTCGATGACCATGTCGTCCGACGCCATCGTAATGCGTTTCAGACGCTCCAATAAGACGTTCCAATCAACTCGAGGATTATACCCCATCACATCGATTCTCGGCAGGCCGCCGCCTTTGACGATGTAATAACCCTGCTCGGCCGGCTCTACGCCTGTCAACTGGCACACGCCATTATGCAAATAACAGCCGATGCCGAGACGCTCGTAGCCGAAAGTCTCGAAAAAACCTAAAAAGGTTCTTGAAATCAAGTCGGTAGCCCCGCCTCCGCCGATACTGGCTAAATTTTCGACTGCGGTTTGGCTGATTCGGCGACTCGAATCGTCATCATCCGACGTGCCTAACCATGCAAAAAAAGTCACTGGTTGCCAATTTTCCAAATAGAGATCGCGAACAAAACCGGACAAGCGCCCTTCGATACCGCCGAATTTAAATTTGCTCGTCAATTGTTCCAGATCTAGATTATCAATCTCGATTGAGCCATACACTTGAGAAAACTCACTGAATAAGCCGGAAGATGCCAGTTGGCTGATCGCAATCCGACCGTCGAACACATCAATCGTCAACTCGCCATCCAAAGTAAGCTTATTTTCCCGGTAATCGACGCCGGGGATTTTGCCGCTAATCGTTCCGCTCATCGGCGTCCAGTCCAAGGCCTGCGTCAACTCTTCCAATAAAATATCTTCCAATTCGCCGATAAAAAACAAATCGTGCTCGTCGTTATCGCGTGCAGTCCAATCGAAACGATCGATAGCTAGAGCACCGCCAAGTAACGGTAAGCGCGTTTTATTTAATAGGCGAAACGAGGTCGCTTCGGTCAAAAACGATATTTTAGCCGAGTCAATCGGCACATTACCCAGTTGTAACTGTTGCCAAGCAAAGACCGAAGGTTTAGCAGGACCTTCCCGAGCGGACCAATGCAGCGACCCGATTCCATCGGTTAAAGCCAAGCGAGATTGACTGTCGCTTACGTTCAAACCATCGATATCCACAGCTAGGTCGAGCAACGTATTATTATGTATCGACGTGTCGGCGCTTAAACGCCCGGACAGACGCATGCCTTCTGCCGGCGTACCTAAGAGCAGCGAATCGAGATAAGTGCCGAATACAGACTGCAAATTTTCCGCATGGACAAAAAACCGTCCCTGCTCGAGACTCAAAGAAGGAATCATTTTAACCTGACCGCTTCCGGATACCTCGAATACGCCGGGGTGGCGGAAATCGACATGCACGATGTCCACTCGCCGCGAATCGACATGCCAAGTACCCGCGCTATTGATCGAGACAGTTTCAGGCGGCAGCTCGACAAACCAGGGCTCGAGATACAAAGCGCCCTTGGCGAATTCGATGCGGCTCAGCCATTGCCAGTTGCCCGTCACCGAACCGGCCCGGAAAGACCATACAGCATCGATATCTTCGCCGGCAAGACTACCGTCCGTTGCCTGTCCGGATAAACCCTTAAGTCTGGCATAGACGGAAAGCTTATTTAATTCGATTCCAGGCCCTTCGGCAGAGATATCGATATCGACACGCCCTGCGCCTATCTGAAAATCATCGGAATCGATAAAAGGTTTGATGGCGCCGCTTTGCAAGCCGCGCGAATTGACTTGAAGCGTCCAGCGCTCGTCTTCGACCGAGGCATGCACGTCAATTTCGCCGCCGCCGGCTTTGAGCCGTTCAATGCGTACTTCACTACGGTGGGTTCCGATACTGAAACGAAAATCGAAAGCCGGCGATTGTAACCAAGCGCTATTGATTTTCGCCCGGCCTTTGAAACAATGGATTTCATCATCGCGCCAACTGAAATCCGAACATTCGATACCGACGAATGTTATTTCATCGAAGGGCGCGGGAAGCCCGAGAGATTGCACCGATAAAACGACATTTTGAGACGGCGCCGCAAATTCGGACAACCGAATATCAACACCTTCAAGCAGCCAACCTTCCGCTTCGAACGTAGCTATTGTCAAGCCGACCGAATCCAATGCCATTACTGTTGAAGACATTAACAAACACGAGGAAATTCCAAGCGTTTTCATGGGACATAGTATACTCATCCTAGATGAAAATTCGGCGCCTGGGTGTCTGCTAAAGGACGCCGTGAACCCAGCACCTAAATTATCAAAGGAAGTTAACCATAGCCAACGAGCTATGGAATTTAGGTGCTGGGTGAATACGTCCATGTAGGCCCTATGCCAGCTCCATGCTGGCAAAGCCTTTATCAGACACCCAGACGCCTCCTCTGGCACTGCCGAAATTTGAAGTGCGAAAGGTATAGCTAATAGCCTTAGATCAACCGGGAAAAACACCGGTCGATAAGTAGCGGTCGCCACGATCGCAGATAATTACAACAATCACCGAATTTTCAACTTCTGCAGACAACCTCAATGCAGCAGCAACGGCTCCGCCCGACGATACCCCGGCAAAAATACCCTCCTCGGTCGCCAGCGCCCGCATCGTGTTTTCGGCGGTTGCTTGATCGATATCGATAATTCTATCGACGCGGCTTCGGTCGTAGATTTTCGGTAAATATTCCTTCGGCCATCGCCGAATACCGGGAATTTTCGAATCGCCTTCCGGCTGAACGCCCACGATTTGAATCGCGGGATCTTGTTCTTTTAGATAGCTCGATGTCCCCATGATAGTCCCGGTCGTACCCATCGAGCTGACAAAATGCGTGATACGGCCTTCGGTATCGCGCCAAATTTCAGGACCGGTACCTTCATAATGCGCGCGCGGATTATCCGGATTGGCAAACTGGTCGAGAATTCGGCCTTTTCCTTCACGCTCCATTTGCCGGGCCAAATCAATTGCCCCTTCCATGCTCGATGCGGATGGCGTCAAGATGATCTCGGCGCCGTAAGCCTTCATCGATGCCCTACGTTCCTCGCTCATGTTATTCGGCATGATCAAGGTCATTTTATAGCCTTTAATCGCGGCCGCCATGGCCAATGCGATACCGGTATTGCCGCTGGTCGCCTCGATCAAGCGATCGCCCGGCTTGATTTCCCCGCGCGCTTCGGCATGCTTGATCATACTCAGCGCGGGCCGGTCTTTTACCGAACCGGCAGGGTTATTACCTTCCAGTTTGGCTAAAATAATATTCGACGAATCTCCGGGCAAGCGTTGTAATTTAACCAGGGGAGTATTGCCTACACAGGATTCTATCGTTTTAAAAGTCATGTCTGAATTGTCTAAAGTAAAGTTATTGCTGTGAGGAAAATAAAGCTAAGGATTTAGACCTAAATAAAACGTCCCTGCCAATAGCGTCTATTTTCGAGCTCTTGAAAAGATTTTCCGGCTAAGCCTTACTGTCGATCGAAGGCGGCTCTAGCGGTATTTCGAATGCGAACAGACTGCCATAGCCTTCGCCTTTCGATTCAGCCCAAATTCGCCCGCCATGGTGCTCGACAATGCGCCGGCATAAGGCCAAACCCATTCCGGTACCCTCGAACCGCGTTCGCGGTTGCAAGCGACTGAAAAAAGCGAACAAACGATCAATCTGCGCCGGATCGATGCCAATACCATTATCCTTGATACGCACTTGCCAAACGCTATTGTCCCGCTTTGAAGTTATTTTCAAATGCGGTTTATGTCCTTCGCAATATTTAACCGCATTGCCGATCAAATTCTGAAACAAACGAATCATTTCATCCGGACTCGCATACACTTGCGGCCATTCGCCGTCGATATCAAGGATCGCCTTCGACTCGTTGATAATGGCTGCCAATACATCGAGCGACTCATTGAGCACCTCGAGACTTTCTACCCGGCGCATTGCCTCGGTTTTACGACCGACACGGGAAAACTCGAGTAATGACATAATCATCGCATCCATGCGTTTAGCCCCTTCAAGCACGAAATTAAAATTAAGCTGACCGTCTTCGTCTAACTTACCCCTCAAATCGTTCGCTAAGAATTGCAAATGCCCAATGATGCTTCGCAAAGGCTGACGCATATCATGAGAAACGCTGTACGCGAATTGTTCGAGATCGGCATTCGACTGCTGCAAGGCTTCAGTTTTCCGTTCGAGCTGCTCGGTCGCATGCCGCCGCTCCATTTCACTCGCGGCGCGCGTTGCAAATACTTTCAATAGAGACAACAAAAAATCGGGGTTATCGATCGGCTTGAGACCCATCACCCCCATATGCCCCAAAAATTGGCCCTGACTATCCGACAACGGTATCCCAACATAACTTTCTACGGCATTTTGTTTTAGCCAAACATCATCCGGAAAATACTCGGCGACTTTTTCGGAAAACACGCTAATCTGCTTTTTAATGACATTCTCGCAAGGCGTGCCGCAAATATCGTAACTAAAATTTTCGCCGACCGTTTCACCGTTCCAAAACGCGATCGTTCGGGCTTTTCGAAAATCGCTACTATCTATTTCGGCAACGAATGCAAAACGCATGTTCAACACGCTCGCCAAGCATTCAACCAACGACGCAAAAAAGGTTTCCCCGACCACGGACGATGTTCCTTTAATAATCGCCTCCAGTGTGTTACGCGTTTGCGTCAAAAGCTCGGTCTTCTGAAACACTCGCCGACGTTCCGCCTTCAATTTCTTATTGACTCTCCATAGCCCTAAACTCAATAGCGAGATCAAAGCAGCAATGACTAGGGCTGCGATAATTTGCAGCGAATAACGCCGCCAAACATCCTCAAGCGTAAAACGAGGCGGCGAATCGAAAGGAGGTAAACGCAAGTCTCGCAACAAATCCGCCACGGAAGTGTAATCGGTCGGAATAGTAAAACCACGAATTGCTAATTGGTGCGTAACCTCGGTATTGTCGGTTAATAAGAATAGAGCGGCTACAACACGACGAGCCAACGTTTCGTTAATATGCGGCAAAGAGGCAATAGGCCATTCGGGAAACAAACGCGTCGATATCGCAGCAGGAAAATCGGGTAAATCTTGACGATTTAGTACATGCACTCGGGCCAGGTCGAGTTTTCCTTGCAGAGCCATCGACTCGAGCACACCGCTACGCACAAAACCGACCTCGGCATCGCCGTTAAATACGGCTTCTATGACCCGGTCATGAGGCATCCCTGTTACCAATGGCTTAAAATCCTGACCGGCATATAAATTATTTTTCATTAATTCATGAGCCTGCATTTGATAGCCGCCCAGCGATCGGGTCGTGGCGACGGCAACCGTTTTTCCGCGCAAATCGGACAAATGTCTAAGTTCTTCACGATCGGCCAGTGTAAAAATCACGCCGCCAAATGCCGAAAGCGCTTGACCGCCCTCGCTTTTAACCAACGTTGCCAAAGGCGCCGATAAACCGCTTCGGTAAGCCATTAACCAATAATGCGATGGATTCGTCAAAATAAAATCGATTTGACGCGTCGCGACTGCCTGCTCCAACTCTTCATAACTCATTGCCTCGACGCTAAACTCGCAATCCGGAACCGCTTGATTCAAAATATGCGCTAGCGGTTGATATTGCTTCTGAATATAGTCTTTGGAACGATACGCCAAGACACCTATTTTCAAAGGATCGGCCAAAACAGTTGACTCAAAAAGAATGCACAAAAAAGCTAGCCCGACACAACAAGAAACGTGATTGTAAATCCCGGCAAATTTTTTCATCGGACCATCCTGCATCCGACAAACAATATCAGTCTTCGGCAATTCATACGCCTTCTTACTGATCTCTCAAGCGTTGCAACCAAGTTTCCGCCGGCTCGGGTTTACCGTATAGGTACCCTTGATAAATCACTCTGCCGCGAGCTTTCAAAAAGTCGCTCTGCGCTTGAGTTTCCACCCCTTCAGCCACTGCCTGTAAACTCAAATGTTCCGCGACCGCTAAAATGGTTTCGACCAATGCGGCATCGTTAGGGTCGGTCGGAGCATCTTGTATGAAACTTTTATCGATTTTTATTTCATGTATCGGCAAGCGTTTTAAATAAGCCAAGCTCGAATAACCGGTGCCGAAATCATCCATCGAAAAATGAATGCCCATCGTCGACAATGTAGTCATTTTAGCCACGACATCTTCGAGATTACCGATCATCAACCCTTCGGTCACTTCCAGAACCAAATGCGTCGGATCGGCACCGCTCAGCGTCAATTGCCGTTTTATTTCCGCCACGAAATCCGAACGTTCGAAATGCCTCGGACTAATATTTACCGAAAGCCGAATCGAACGGCCTTCGCCATCGAGTTCGGCCAATATCCTGCAAACCGAACCGAGCATCCAGCGATCGAGCGCTACTATCAAATCGGTGGCTTCGGCCAGCGGAATAAATACTCCGGGCATGATCAAGCCTCGTTCGGGATGCTGCCAACGCACCAGAGACTCCGCTCCAACCTGGACACCGTCGCTATCGACCTGTGGCTGCAAATAAAGTTTGAGTTGCCCTTCGGCGATCGCCGTACGCAATTCGCCTTCGAGCTTGAAACGTTCCTTGACCGCATCCCCCATCGCAGTTTCGAAGAACACAACACGTCCTCCGCCTTCGGTTTTGGCGCGATGCATGGCCATATCGGCCTGACGTAATATATCGATTGCTGTTTCACCGCTTCCTTCGGAACACAGTGCGATTCCGACCGCAGCATCGAGATGCAATAGCTCACCGTCGACCTCGAACCCACCTCGCAATTCGGCTCGCAATTTTTCCGCCAGCGCTAACGCTTCTCGTCCGAATGCTTCTTGCGTAGGCGATTGGCGCGTCAGTAAAACGGCAAACTCGTCGGAATCCAACCTTGCCAATAAATCATCATCACTCAATGTATCAAACAAACGGGTAGCGACGGTTTTAAGCAATTCATCGCCGATCGCCAGTCCGCGAGCTTCATTAATATCCTTAAAACGGTCAAGATTTAATAAAAGCACGCCGGCGCATCGCCCTTTCCGATCTATGCTAATTAAGGTTTGTTCCAATTCCTTCAAGAACAGAGCACGGTTGCCTAGACCGGTCAACGGGTCGCGCCACGCCAATTTTTCGGCCGCCTCTTGCGCACGCCTGATTTCGCTTAGATCCGCAAATACGGCGATATATTGCGTCACGTTCCCTCGTTCATCCCTAACCGCACTGATCGTTTCCCATTCCAGAAACATCTCTCCGTTCTTGCGTCGATTCCAGATTTCGCCGGCCCATTCTCCTTTATTCCGCAATGATCGCCACATCGAAGCCCAAAACAATTTACTATATCGCCCGGAGTTTAACAGGCGTGGGTTTTTTCCTTGCACTTCGGCTTCGGTATAACCGGTAATGCGCGTAAAGGCCGGATTAACAGCAATAATGTTTGCATCGGGATCAGTCACCATGATCGCTTCACCGGCCGTTTCAAAGACACGCGTGGAAAGTCTATGACGCGCCTCGGCTTGTTTACGCTCGTTAATATCGCGTCCAACCACGACTAAGCCTTTGCGGCGACCATCTTCATGAAACAAGGGAATCTTAAGAATCTCAAACGTGCGCGAAGATCCGTCGGGACGAGGAATTTCTTCTTCAACTCTGCTCATAACTCCGGCTTGCCAGGCTTTTTCGTCGCTGGCTTCACAGGCCAAAAAAGCCTCCTTGTAAAAGTCTTGGTAAACCGCTAACTCTGAGTCTTTTTTTCCTCGATAATCGACATGCTCCAAACCGAACAATTTCAAATCGTAATCGTTCGCTTCGAGCCAACGCCCTTCGCCATCCTTAAAGCAAACGATATCCGGCAGCGCATTGATTAACGTCCGCAAATGCATGCCGGTTTCAGCCAAACGTTGCTCAAGGCGGACGCGACTAATCGCATAACGAATCGCGCGCACCAATCCGTCAGTTTCGAAACGACCTTTGACTAAATAGTCCTGGGCTCCGCTATCCAATGTGCGCAATGCGAATTGACTATCGTCATTACCGGTCAAGACAATCAATGGCAAAATTCCGGCGACTTGACGAACCGCATCTACGGTATCGAGCCCACTCGAATCGGGCAAGGTCAAATCGAGCAAAACCACATCGAGCGAACGGTCCTGCAACAGACGCTTCGCTTCGGTCAAGGTTGTCGACCAAATAATTTCGAAATGGACGTCCCGAGACGCACGTAAAGCCTGACGGACCAAATTAGCATCGCCGGGATCGTCTTCCACCATTAATATTCGATAAGACCCGGTTTTTGCCATCATTTGTTAAACGTTTGAAGGGTAATCATCATTGGAAGTAATTATAAAGGTATCCGAAAAAAAATTTTCATTGGTTTTTATTTATCGCTTTTGCTACTTCTTTTCGATCAAAAAACCGATAAAAAATAAGAGCTGTGCGATATATATAACGAGATAAGACACTTGTAAAATGAAACGAATAAACTAAGCTCTTCTGTATACCTATCGGAGATCAAAATTCGGCACCGGGGTGCCTTCTAAGGCACTGCCGAAATTTGAAGTGCGGAGGGTATATAAATAAACATAAGAAAAATCGATCTCGTAACGCTCCGACGCATTCTTTACAGCCTACCCTTGCAATCCGAGGCACCGCCCGAACACCTGCTTAGAAATTACAGTATGACTCACGGATGATCGTCTATCTTGCCTATTGATACTTGACTACCCGGACACCTATCCCCATGCCGTTTAGAACCGATTACGACTACTCCACCGAAGAAAACATTCAATTTATGCATCGCATCGTTAAACTCATGATGCGGCATAAAATCACCCCAACCCCAATCAATTATGCCGTATTTTACGAATATACAGCGAGTTACAATGACAACCTCAAGGCCGCTGTCGATCAACTCATTGCCGAAAATGATCCTTTCGATATGGAGACCGGCCTAGCTTTATATAAAAAACATATCTGTCATGCGGCACTGGTATCGTTCGACAAAATCAATCAAGATATACAAAGGATCATTAATCATACCGAAAAATCGGTTAATGAAACCCAGCAAAAAGCATCCGAAGCCAGCGATAGTTTCGAGGAAAAATCGATACGCCTGGAAAGCATAACGAATTTGGAAGAATTGAAAACCGTGCTGACCGAAATTGCCGGTGAAACAAAGAGTTTAATTGACACCAGCGATCATTTTAAGACACAACTGGAAGCCGCTAATCAAGAAATGGAGCAGCTGCGCAAGGAACTTTCAAAAGTCAAGGAAGCGGCGACCGTCGATGCTCTTACCGGACTATTGAATCGCGGAACATTTGATGAAACGCTAACCAACCTCCTCGAGGAATCGAGCGACAAAGACATTTGCCTCACACTATTGGATCTGGACCACTTTAAGCAGGTCAATGATAAATTCGGACATTTAATCGGCGACAATGTGTTGAAATTCACCGCATCGCTACTGAAAAAGTATAGCGAAAAACATCATTATGTTGCTCGTTACGGGGGTGAGGAACTGGCCATCATCATGCCCGACACTTCATTATCCACAGCGCAGGATATTGCCGAAAAAATCAGAACATCATTACAAAACAGCAAACTAAAGCGCAAAAATAGCAACGAATCGATCGGCACCATTACGTTATCGATCGGTATCGCGGCTCGAAAACAGAGCGACACAATGGAAAGTCTTATCTTACGCGCCGATCAGGCCCTATATAAAGCCAAAAAAACCGGGCGTAACAAAGTTATTTGCGAATGGGCCATGGATGGAATCGGTCATTGTTGACGAGAATACCCCGAGTCTCCTTATCGATAATCTAAAAATCGTCAGTACAATCAATATTCTAAATCCGGCAATTTAACCATGAACCAGATGAAGTTCATGAAGTCTTTCAATGGTAATTTTGAATAACACTTTAGGGAAGCACAAATTATCTGCATAGGCAGAATATGCTATTGAATTAACTTCTTATTTCTTCATCAACTTCATGGTGAGATGCTTTTTCTAGGTATACGGTAACGCACACATTTGGTGCCATGTTGCACTAGCAATGACTATCCATGCACTAAATCATGCCATCGTTTGCCAAGAAAAAAAACGCGTCTCCGTCACTCTCAAATCTAAAAAAACCTATCTTCCTGTTATTATTGAATTATTAATTACGATTACGTAAGAATATCAATGTTGGCATTACATTTGCTTAAATATCAATAAATCTCCGACGATGGAGCAACTGACAAGCTCACTGTCGAGCAAACCGGACAAAGGCGTCTCTCATGCGATAACTCTCCTATCGCATGGCAGACGCCTTTTTTTTGCCTGAATTTTATATTTGCGGAACCAACCATGAACTCAAACTTAGTATCCAACGATAAACGACGACCGACCATATTGGCGGCTACCGCAGCCTTTTTACTTATGGCAAGCACGAATGCTGCTTCGGTAGAAAACATCGAAAAAGAAGACCTGAAATTGGGTTTCATTAAGCTAACCGATATGGCGCCATTAGCCATCGCCTATGAAAAAGGCTATTTCGAAGATGAAGGCCTTTATGTGCAATTAGAAGCCCAAGCTAATTGGAAAGTATTGCTCGACCGCGTCATCAACGGCGAGTTGGACGGCGCGCATATGCTGGCGGGACAACCCTTGGGCGCGACAATAGGCTTCGGCACGAAAGCCGATGTGATTACCGCATTTAGCATGGACCTAAACGGCAATGCCGTGACCGTTTCGAACGACATCTGGCAACAAATGAAACCTCATGTACCAATGCAAGACGGCAAGCCGGTGCATCCAATCAAAGCCGAATCTTTGAAACCGGTGATCGAAAAATTCAAGGCCGAAGGCAAACCGTTCAACATGGGCATGGTATTTCCGGTTTCGACGCATAACTACGAACTGCGTTATTGGCTGGCGGCCGGCGGTGTTCAACCCGGTTATTACGCGCCGCCGGGCGAAACGGTCGGACAACTCAATGCCGATGTGCTGCTGTCGGTCACTCCGCCGCCGCAAATGCCGGCTACGCTCGAAGCCGGCACGATATACGGTTATTGCGTCGGTGAGCCTTGGAACCAGCAAGCGGTGTTCAAAGGCATCGGGGTACCCGTCGTGACCAATTATGAAATTTGGCGAAACAACCCGGAAAAAGTATTCGGTGTCAGTAAAACCTGGGCCGATAAAAACCCGAACACGCATTTGGCAGTCGTCAAGGCACTGATTCGCGCGGCTATTTGGCTCGACGCCGAAAACAATAAGAACCGCATGGAAGCGGCCAAGATTATCTCCGACAGCCGTTATGTCGGCGCCGACTACGAAGTGATTGCTAACAGCATGACCGGATCTTTTGAATATGAAAAAGGCGATGTCCGTTCGCTGCCCGATTTCAATGTATTTTTCCGTTATCACGCCACGTATCCCTATTACAGCGATGCAATCTGGTTTCTGACGCAAATGCGCCGCTGGGGCCAAATCAACGAATACAAATCCGACGAATGGTTCGTAGAAACGGCTAAAAAAGTCTATCGCCCCGATATCTATAGAGCCGCCGCAAAAGAATTGATTGCCGAAGGCAAAGCCAAGGCAAGCGATTTTCCGCCTGAAAACGAAACCGGATTCAAACCGCCGCAAGCCGATTTTATCGACGGCATTGTTTACGACGGCAGCAAACCGAACGAATACCTAACGAAATTCACAATCGGCCTGAAAGGCAAAGAAATATTGAAAGACGGAAAAATCAGCCAATGACGGCGCATCGCTCCGAATAAACCAAGTAAGGATTTGGTCGTCAATAACTTTCCCATCCTATGGAGGGTTCGGTAGCTCGATTGGCAGGTGTCGGCGGCAGGGAAAGCCGCCGTCAAGCCTACACGGACGTATTCACGGCGTCCTGCCAAGCGAGTTGCCGAACCCTCAACAAAACTCATAGCAATAGGACGTTATTTATCACTAAATCCTAAATAAAGAACAACCCCTTCCGATAGTGACATCGAATGTCGCCTAGGTGCAAGGATGCGCCATTTTTTTAGACATTCACGCCCAAACATGACCGTTAGCTAGACAAAGAGGTTCGCCATGTCGACTACATTAATCAAATTTTTCAACGTGACCGGGCTGACCTGGTTCGTCCCGTTCGTCAAGCTTTGCGCCGGCGAAAATCCGCAGCAGCAAATGCGGCAAATCGGTTTGACGATCATCGTGCCGATACTGGCTTTCGTCGTATTTCTTGGCCTTTGGAATGCCTCGGCCGTAAAAATCCAAACCAGTTTGGGGGCAATCCCGGGACCTGAAGCGGTATGGCAAGAAGCGCAGGGACTGATCGACGCCCATCATGCCGAAAGAAAAAAAATGGCCGCATTCTACGAGCGCCAAAAAATCCGCAATCAACAAAAGTTGGCGCGCGACCCGCAAGCCGAAATCAAAACACGGCCCTATACCGGAAAACCGACTTACTTCGATCAAATTTTGACCAGTCTTTATACCGTATTCACGGGCTTTATCATTGCAACGTTGATTGCTGTGCCGCTCGGTATTCTTTGCGGCATGAGCCCTGTCATCAATACCGCGATCAATCCGATGATTCAGATTTTCAAACCGGTTTCGCCGCTCGCTTGGTTGCCGATTGTGACGCTGGTTGTCAGCGCGGTCTACATCACGACGGACGATTCATGGTTCGAAAAAGCCTTTTTGACCTCGGCGATTACCGTCACGCTATGCTCGTTATGGCCGACGCTGATTAACACCGCGGTCGGCGTATCGTCGATCGACAAGGATTTGGTCAATGTCGGCAAAGTCCTTCGTCTTAACTGGAGCACGCAGATCAAGAAGATCGTACTGCCCTCGGCCTTACCTTATATCTTCACCGGCATGCGCATGTCGCTTGGGGTCGGCTGGATGGTGCTGATCGCAGCCGAAATGCTCGCACAAAACCCCGGCCTCGGAAAGTTTATCTGGGACGAGTTCCAAAACGGCAGCTCGAATTCCTTAGGCCGTATCATGGTCGCGGTATTCACGATTGGTATCATCGGTTTCATGCTGGACCGCGTCATGCATTCGCTGCAACAAGCCTTCTCCTTCGGCAAAACACTCTGACCCGGAGACCGACATGAAAACATCCCGACTCTTACGTATCGATGACGAATCAATCGACACGCCGGCACCCGCCGCGCCGTTAGCTAAGGTTCATACCTTGAAACCTTTCCTGCAACTCAAAAACGTTTGCAAATCCTACGGCGAGGGCAAGAGTAAAACGCCGGTATTGAAAAACATCAATCTGGACATCGAGGCAGGCGAATTTATCGCGATCGTCGGTTTTTCCGGCAGCGGCAAGACCACGCTGATTTCAACGATCGCGGGATTGATCGAGGCCGACAGCGGCGAGGTGCTTAAACAAGGCCGGCCGATCAAGGGACCGGGGCCTGACCGTTGCGTGGTCTTTCAAAATTATTCGCTGCTGCCTTGGCTTACCGTATTCGACAATGTCGCACTGGCCGTCGATCAACGCTTCAAGGATTGGCCTGCCGACCGGCGTAAAGCGCATACCGAAAAATACGTACGCATGGTGAATTTGGGGGCGGCAATGACTAAAAAACCGGCCGAACTGTCGGGCGGCATGCGTCAACGCGTCAATGTGGCCCGGGCTTTGGCCGCCAATCCCGATATCTTGTTGTTGGACGAACCCTTGAGCGCACTAGATGCACTGACGCGCGGTAAACTCCAGGACGAAATCCTCGCGATTTGGCAAGCGGAAAAGAAAACCGTCATTTTGATCACGAACGATGTCGACGAAGCCATTTATATGGCCGATCGCGTCATCGCGCTAAATCCCGGGCCCGGCGCGACATTCGGCCCCAGTTTCAAGATACCGTTGGCAAGACCGCGCGACCGAACAGCGCTGAATCACGATGAAACCTTCAAGAAACTTCGCGCCGAAATTACTCGCTACTTGATGAATGTCGGCATGCAAAAAACCGACGCGACCGATAAAGAAAATTTAGTCTTGCCGGATGTTCGGCCCAACACCAGCAACGATTGGAAATTGGACATCTCAGCTTTAAAACCCAAACAAAACGATTTGGGCAAACCTCGTTATCTGGAATTCTCGCAACTCTCGAAAATCTATCCGACACCCGACGGTAAAAGCACGGTCAAGGTTGTAGACGGATTCGACATGTTAGCCAAAAAAGGCGAATTCATCTCGATCATTGGCCATTCGGGCTGCGGTAAATCGACCGTGTTGTCGATGACCGCAGGCCTAACCGACGTTTCCGAAGGCGGTATCGTACTCGACAACAAAGAAATCGACAGTGCCGGTCCGGACAAGGGCGTCGTATTCCAATCGCCCAGCCTATTTCCTTGGTTGACCGCGTTCGAGAACGTCATGCTTGGCGTTGACAACGTTTACCCGCATGCATCGCAATCCGAACGCGATGATATCGTCGAATATTACTTAACCCGCGTCGGACTGGCCGATGCGATGGATAAAAAAGCAGCGGACCTCTCCAACGGCATGCGCCAACGGGTGGGAATCGCCCGCGCCTTTGCCTTGTCGCCGAAACTGTTATTGCTCGACGAACCCTTCGGCATGCTCGATTCTCTGACCCGTTGGGAATTGCAGGAAGTTCTGATGGAAGTCTGGGAACGAACCCATGTCACCGCGATCGTCGTGACCCACGATGTCGATGAAGCCATCTTGCTCGCCGACCGAGTCGTGATGATGACCAACGGCCCGCACGCGAAGATCGGCAAGATCGAAACGATCGACCTACCAAGGCCGCGCACACGACAAGCCTTGCTCGATCACCCGGATTATTACCAGTACCGAGAAAGCCTACTGACCTTTCTGGCCGAATGCGAGCATACGCATTGAGACGCTTATATAACCTCAGTTCGGGATAAAAGAATCATATACACCAATGGATTAAGGTTGTATCAGGCGGCTCTGGAAGAAGTGTGCGCGGCATGGATGCCGCGCTCAAGCCTCCATGGACGGATTCACGGCGTCTTCTGGAAGAGATGCCTGATACAGCCTGATTTCCTCAGGTTTGTATAGGATACGCGATACATCCTTTGTCTGCCGTGTTGCCTATCCAGCCCTTAAGGATCGCATAGCCGACCAAAACGATTTCATGTTCATTAAGGAGAATACGATGCTATTAGCTACCGCTTTACCGCTTAAAACCCGAAGGTCTTGGCATATCGCCTGTTCGGCAACATTAATCGCAATAACATCGTCCGCCCGGGCCGGCGAATTTGACGAAACGATCGAAAACGCACTCAAGTTCGGACAAAGCGACGGTAAATACGGTCAAGTCACTTTCGACCTAAACTATCGTTACGAACACGCCAACACCGAAGGCACCCCGCCGGAACCGGCCAATGCCAATACCTTTCGCTTACGTCTAGGGTATTTGAGTCCGAATGTATTCGGTTGGCAAGGCTTCGCCGAATACGAGAATATCTTTGCTGCGCAACGCGATTACAATGGCGTATCGACCGGCAACAGCCGTTATCATGTTGTCGCCGACCCGGCCGACCGGCACGAATTGAATCAACTCTGGCTCACTTTTAACGGTATTCCGGATACATTGATCAAGGGCGGACGGCAACGCATCAAGCTGGATGACGACCGTTTCATCGGTAACGTCGGTTGGCGGCAAATGGAGATGACCTACGATTCTGTGCTGGTGACGAACACGTCGATTGCCGATTTGACGATTCGGGCCGGCTATATCGGCAGGGTCCGAAACATTCTTTCGTTGACCGACAACACCGAACTGCCTTTACTCAACGTCAATTACAACTTCGGTAATTTGGGCAGTACCGTTGCTTACGGTTACTGGTTGAAATATACCGAAGACAGGGCGTTGTTCGGCCGCTCCAGCCAGACCTACGGTATTAGATTGATCGGTTCGCCGCAAATCAACGAAGACTTGGCACTGCATTACACGGCCGAATACAGCTATCAAGCCGATTATCAAAACAATCCGAACAACTTCGCATTGGATCGCTACAACCTGATGGGCGGCTTGACGCTATTCGGCATCACTGCAAAAGCGGCGATGGAACAACTTAACGGCAACGGGCGCAATGCCTTCCAAACGCCGCTCGGCACTAACCATGCCTTTCAAGGCTGGGCCGACCGATTTCTGGCAACGCCGGCCGACGGTATTCGGGACGTCAACTTCACCTTGGGCAGCAGCGTGCTCGGCGCCAATTTAATGTTCGTCTATCACAACTTCACCGACGACAGCGGTAGTATCGATTACGGCAACGAATACGATTTCCAAGTCACCAAAGCCTTCGGCAAGCACTATTCCGTCTTGCTGAAGTACGCCTATTACGCCGCCGATGCCAACGCCCCCGCTTTTGCCCAAAACGACACGCAAAAGGTTTGGGTACAGGGCAACATTTCTTTTTAATCGCTTGGCTATTAACACGCTCGGGTAAAGTCATCGCGCCCGCTTCTTCTTTGAGGAGAATGATCATGAAACAAAAACTGGTCGTCATCGGCAACGGCATGGCGGGCATGCGCACCGTCGAAGCCTTGACCGAATCGGCACCCGACTTATACGACATCACCGTGTTCGGCGCCGAACCTTACGGGAATTACAACCGCATCCTGCTGACGCCGGTCTTGTACGGCGAAAAACGGATCGATGACATCATGATTCACGACTTCGCTTGGTATCGAAAACACCATATCACCTTGCATTGCGGCCCGGATAAAACCGTCGTCGATGTCGACCGGAGCCGCCGCCGCGTGATCGCAAAGGACGGCACGGAAGCTTCTTACGACCGGTTATTGATCGCAACCGGTTCGCTGCCGTTGATTCTACCGATTCCGGGCCGCGACACCGAAGGCGTGATGAGTTTCCGAGAAATCGCCGATGTCGAAACGATGATCGCAAAAAGCCGAAGCAAACGGCACGCCATCGTACTCGGCGGCGGCTTGTTGGGCTTGGAAGCCGCCAACGGTCTTAAGCAGCGCGGCATGCATGTGACCGTCATCAATCGCGCCGATCATTTATTGAATCGCCAACTCGATAACGAGGCCGGCGATCTCTTGAAAGCGCAGCTCGAAGCCAAGGGCCTGCATTTCAAGCTGGGTTGCACGATCGAAAACATCATCAGCCGAAACGGCCATGTCTCGGAAGTCGATTTGAGCGACGGTAGTTCTCTACCCGCTGACCTACTGATCATGGCAACCGGTATCAAGCCGAATATCGCGCTCGCAAAAACCATCGGTCTCGACTGCGAACAAGGCATCGTCGTCGACGACACGATGCAAACCAGCGACTCTAATATCTATTCGGTCGGCGAATGCGTGCAGCATCGGGGCGAATTATTCGGCCTGGTCGCGCCGGTGTACGAGCAAGCCAAAGTCTGTGCCAGGCAATTGAGTCATCGAAGCGATGCGCGTTATCAAAGCTTATTACCGGTAACCCGGCTCAAGGTGACCGGCATCGATCTGTTTTCGGCGGGCGATTTCAATGGCGGCGAACACTACGAGCAGATCGTTTTCAAGGATCCTGCCCTGTATATCTATAAAAAACTGGTCATCAAGAACCGGCGTATCGCCGGCATCTTGCTTTATGGCGATACCGGCGATTCGGCTTGGTATCTCGATTGTTTAAAAAACGGTACCGATATTTCGCCGTACCGCGATTTTTTAATTTTCGGGCGCCCAACCTTGTCGATTGCCGCGTGACTGCCGCCATGAACGGAAAGACGATCAAAACCACCTGTCCTTATTGCGGAGTCGGCTGCGGTATCGTTGCTACCGTCGATGATGCTATCGCCCACAAAGTGACGATAGAAGGCGATTCGGATCATCCCGCCAATTTCGGTAAACTGTGCTCGAAAGGTTCGGCCTTGGGCGACACCGTATCCATGGAAAATCGTCTGCTGCATCCCGAAGTCGATGGCATACCCTGTGACTGGAATACCGCGCTCGACACCGTTGCCGACGGTTTGACTTCTGTCATCCGGCAATACGGGCCCGACTCGGTAGCGTTCTATGTTTCGGGCCAGTTATTGACCGAAGATTATTATGTCGTCAATAAATTCATGAAAGGCTTTATCGGTTCGGCCAATATCGACACCAATTCAAGGCTATGCATGTCCTCGGCGGTCACTGGTTACAAACGGGCTTTCGGCGCCGATGCCGTCCCGTGCAACTATGAAGACCTGGAAGCCGCCGAATTGATCGTGCTCACCGGCTCGAACACCGCCTGGTGTCACCCGGTCGTGTTTCAGCGTATTCTCAAGGCCAAAGAAAACAATCCGGCACTGAAAGTCGTCGTCATCGACCCGCGCCGAACCGCAACATGCGACAGCGCGGATTTGCATTTGGCGATCAAACCGGGCATGGACGGCTTATTATTCAACGGTTTGTTGGCCTATTTGGCACAAAGCGATGCGCTCGATAACGACTATATCGCCGCGCATACTCAGGATTTCGAATGGGCTTTACAGTCCGCCCAAAGTACTGCAGGAAGTATTGAAGCTGTCGCGCAAGACTGCGGCTTGTCCTCGGTCGACGTCGAAACGTTTTACAGTTGGTATGCGAACACCGCTAAAACCGTTACGGTCTATTCGCAAGGCATCAATCAATCGGCCTCCGGCTCCGATAAATGCAATGCCATCATCAATTGCCATTTGGCGACCGGTAGAATCGGGAAACCGGGCATGGGGCCTTTTTCGTTCACCGGCCAGCCGAATGCGATGGGCGGTCGCGAAGTCGGCGGATTGGCCAATACCTTGGCCGCGCACATGGAATTGGATAATCCCGAGCATATCGACCGCGTCGCCCGCTTTTGGCAAACCGATAGGATCGCGACCCGTCCCGGCCTGAAAGCGGTCGAACTGTTCGATGCAATCGATGCGGGCACCGTCAAGGCGGTTTGGATTATCGCAACGAATCCGGTGGTCACACTGCCGGACGCCGATAAAGTCAAAAATGCGCTGAAACGCTGCGATCTCGTCATCGTATCGGATTGCATCAAGAATACCGATACGGTCGATTTGGCACATGTCCGCTTACCGGCGGCCGGCTGGAGCGAAAAAAACGGTACCGTCACGAACATGGAAAGGCGAATATCGCGTCAGCGACCGCTATTCCCGTTTTCCGGAAACGCTAGGCCGGATTGGTGGATCGTCAGTCAAGTCGCCGTCCGCATGGGCTTCAATCATGCCTTCGCCTACCGGTCCGGTGCCGACATTTTCCGCGAACATGCCGCGCTGTCCGGCTTTGAAAATAACCGGAAAGACCAACCGCGCGATTTCGATATTTCAGCCTTCGCGGATCTGACCGAAGACGCTTACGACCGGTTACAACCTGTGCAATGGCCGGTCACCAAGAAGAATCCTAACGGCACCGCGCGCCTGTTCACCGACGGTAAGTTTCATACCGCGTCTCGAAAAGCCCGGTTCATTGCGATACGCCCGCGCCTGCCGGTTAACAAGCCCGATCCGAATTATCCTTTTACGTTGAATACCGGACGCCTGCGCGATCAATGGCATACGATGACCCGAACCGGCTTGTCGGCGAAACTGAATGCTCATAAACCGGAGCCTTTCGTCGAGATTCATCCGCTCGACGCGGCACGTTATCATTTACAAACGCATGACCTAGCGACGGTATCTAGTCTTTGGGGCAACATGATTGCCCGAGTCGTCGTCACCGAAAACCAGCAACCCGGCAGCCTCTTCGTGCCGATGCACTGGACGGCGCAACTCACTAGCAGAGGACGCGTCGGCGCATTAGTCAACCCGGTGGTCGATCCGCATTCCGGCCAACCGGAAAGCAAACAAACGCCGGTAACCATCACGCCTTACCGAGCGCTTTGGTACGCAACGCTATTGTCGCGTTCGCCGTTGGCCATAGACGATATAGAATATCGCGTTACATTCAAAGGCAACGACTTCATCCGCTACGAGCTGGCCGACCGTACCCCCTTCCCTTCTTGGCGCGATTGGTTAAGTTCGTTATCCGGCGAATCGAACAAGCCTCATTGTCTGGAATACAGCGATCCGGAACGGGGCGATTATCGCAGTGCGCTAATCATCAACGGTCGACTGGAAGTTTGCCTGTTCGTGTCCTCATCACCGCTATTGCCGGAAACCGGCTGGCTTGAAACGCTATTCGCGCAACCGCAGATCAACAAAGAGGAGCGCTTACGATTATTGAGCGCTTTGCCGCCGGAAGGACAAGAGGATTGCGGCCGCTTGGTTTGTTCCTGTTTCAATGTCGGCGAAAAGTCGATCGCCAAAGCGGTTCGGGAATTCAATTTGGCGAACATCGAACAAATCGGGCAAAAACTCAGCGCAGGAACCGGCTGCGGCTCTTGTCTGCCTGAGTTGAAAGGGTTTTTACCGAAGCAATGACTATTTGCCTTTTTACCTAGAAAAGCATTTCGTCCACGAAACACACGAAAATCACGGCTATAAAGCATGTAGCCCGTATGCAGCGTAGCGGAATACGGGAATGGCATGGCTCCGAACTTCCCGGATTGCGCTACGCTGCATCCGGGCTACTATGTGTGTTAAACTCCCACTCCTTCCAACTTGGCATATGACAACATCAACCATTTGATACCCACCTGCTGGAAATTGATCTGAATGCGCTCCTGTGCGCCGCTGCCTTCTCTTTGCAGCACCACACCTTCGCCGAATTTTTCATGGCGGACGCGCTGCCCCAATTTGTATGAACCCGGCTCATGACTATCCACGTTTCCGGTAAATGAAACCGGACGGCTGACCTGGGCGCGCATCCTGACTTCCTGAAGCGTTTCGGTCGGAATTTCTCGCAAAAACCGCGAAGGCTTCGGATAGGTTTCGCGCCCCCACAAACGCCGGGATTCAGCATAAGTCAAACACAAGTTTTCCATCGCGCGAGTCATGCCGACATAACAAAGCCTACGCTCTTCTTCCAAGCGCCCCGGATCCTCGATCGATTGTTGCGACGGAAACAAACCTTCCTCGAAACCGACCAAAAACACCCTCTTGAATTCCAAGCCCTTAGCGGCATGCAAGGTCATCAGCTGCACGCAATCTTGCTCGGCACCACTTTGCATTTCGCCGGCTTCGAGCGCCGCATGCGCCAAAAACATATCGAGTTCGCTTAAATTTTCTTCGTTATCTTGATCGTACTCGAACAGTCGTGCGGCATTGACCAATTCTTCCAAGTTTTCGACGCGTGCCTCGCCTTTATCGTCTTTTTCTTTTTTATAAAACTCGATCAAACCGGACTTTTCGACAACGAGTTTGACTTGCTCGAACAGCGGTAAGCCTTGCGTCTGTTCGGCGAGGTGTCGAATCAAGGCAATGAATCCGTGCATGGCGTTCAGCGCTCTCGGCGTCATCAACTTTTGATCGATTGCGAGCTTGGCCGCTTGGCGAAGGGACAGATTCCTGTCGCGCGCCAATACTCGGATGTCGTCCAAAGATTTGGCGCCGATACCGCGCGTCGGCGTATTGACGACGCGTTCGAACGAGGCATCGTCGTCAAGATTGGCCATCAGGCGCAAATAAGCCAAGGCATTTTTAATTTCGGCCCGATCGAAAAAGCGCAAGCCGCCGTAGACACGATAAGGAATACTGGTCGCGATCAGCTTTTCCTCGAACTGGCGCGATTGCGCGTTGGAACGGTAAAGAATCGCGATGTCGCTGCGCATTCCACCTTCATTGACCCATTTTCGAATACGCTCGACAACGTAATAGGCTTCGTCCTGCTCGTTGAACGCGGCATAAACCGAAATCGGCTCGCCGTCCCCGCTATCGGTCCAAAGCTCCTTGCCCATTCGTCCTTCGTTATGCTCGATGACCCGGTTGGCCGCTTTCAGAATATGGCCGGTCGATCGGTAGTTTTGTTCCAGTTTGACGACCTTATGGTTCGGATAATGCTTTTGAAATCGAAAAATATTTTCGATTTTCGCGCCGCGCCATCCGTAAATGGATTGATCGTCGTCGCCGACCACGAATAGATTATCGCGATCTTGCGTCAACAGCCGCAGCCAGGCATATTGAATCGTATTGGTATCTTGAAATTCGTCGACATGCACATGCCGGAACCGTTGTTGATAAAAACTCAAGGTTTCGGGATTGTCGCGCAGCAATTCATGCGCGCGCAGCAGCAGTTCGGCAAAATCGACCAGACCCGAGCGCTGACAGACCTCTTCGTAAGCCTTATAAATCGCCAGCATTTGCCGCGCAAAAAAATCGCCGGTTTCCGGCATGTGCTTGGCCCGAATACCCTCGTCTTTTTGCGCGTTGATATACCATTGCGCTTGCTTGGGCGGCCATTTGGCCTCGTCCAGATTCAGGTTTTTGTAGAGACGCTTGATCAGCCGCAATTGGTCGTCCGAATCCATCACTTGAAAAGTCTCGGGCAGTTGCGCTTCTTTGGCGTGACGTCTGAGCAGGCGATGCGCGAGTCCATGAAAGGTGCCTATCCACATCGAACGCGCAGAAATATTGAGCAGATCTTCGATACGGGTGCGCATTTCCGTTGCGGCTTTATTAGTGAAGGTGACAGCCAAGATACTATGCGGCGAATGGCCTTCGACTTGAATCTGCCAAGCGATGCGATGCACCAAGACCCGGGTCTTGCCGCTACCGGCGCCGGCTAAAACCAACATTGCGCGGGACGGCGCCGATACCGCTTCGCGTTGAGCATCATTGAGAGGATTAATAATTGAAGTAATATCCATTTGTTATCGTTGAAACATTTCTATAAGCTATGCGCGTTTAAGGAAAGCAATAATGACGGCCGGACCGGGCTTTAATAACCAACATTAATTAGCAGAGGGGACTTACAATGAGCTTCGATTTTAAACGCATGATAAAATTCGAACACAATCTTGGCGATAAGGATAAAAAATACCGCATGTTCGGAGGCGCGGCATTGGTATTGATATCTTTATTCACCGCAAAAATTATTTTATTACTGTTAGGAACCGTATTGATCGGCACCTCTTTTTTCGGTTGGTGTCCGGTTTATTCCGGGCTCAACAAGAACACTTGCACTAGCGGCGAACCGGAAAGTAGCCAATAAGCCGCTTAATTTCTACAGGGACGTAGATCAAGCGGCTTAATAAGAAAGACCTGTCAATCCTCCTTTTTATATTCGCCTTCCAAGACATTATTATCTTTGGATCGCCCGGGATGAACCGCGCTACCCGTCTGTATCAGGTGGTTCTCAATCACATAACGGGCGATTTTGCCGCGCAGCTGAGGTATTAGACATGCAAAGCCAAGCACATCGGTAAAAAAACCGGGAGTCAATAACAATGCTCCACCAACCAGCAATATCGGCCCTTCAATCATTTCGTAAGCGGGAACCACGCCCTGGTTCAAATTATCTTGAAAACGCCTTAAGGTCGCAAAACCTTGCTGTCTTAACAAAGCAGCGCCCAATACGGCAGTAAATACCACCAAAACAACCGTCGGAAATACACCGATCAAGCCGCCGATGGGCAGCAGCAAATAAATCTCCAAAAAAGGAATGATCAAAAAACACAAAAATACAACTTGAAAAACTTTCATTTAAAATTCCTAAACAAATTTCACATTGGAAACAGATAACCCCGGAAAGTTTCCCATTTGAAATCAATTATACCTACTCTAAGATCGAAATCCGGCACCGGGAGCCCTCGGGCACTTCCGAAACTTGAAGTACGAAAGTTATGAACCCATTTTCATCCGCTCAAAATCAATGAACCAAGACCGGCGAAAAATCGCACCGAGACCTTATCCTGAATTAAACGTTACAATATAGGGATTTTAAAACCGAAACTCCAGAACAAATTGACCGAGTCTCCAGTTATGTCGAATCACATTATCCTCTTTTGCACCTGTCCGGATCAGAATACGGCAAGCTCTATCGCTCAAACATTAATCGTAGAAAATTTAGCCGCTTGCGCAAATATTCTTCCAGGATTGACTTCCGTTTATCGCTGGCAAGATCAAATCGAAACGGATCAGGAATACCTGTTGCTCGTTAAGACACGACGCGATATTTACCCGCAAGTGGAACAACGCATACAAGAGACGCATCCCTATGAACTTCCCGAGATCGTCGCGGTCTCTGTCGAACACGCTTTGCCTGAGTATCTGAAATGGATCGATTCATGCCTATCAAAATAATACTGCTTTGCCTCATTGCAAATTTTCATCAAGCCGTCTTTGCCATCAGCGAAAGCGACTTACTGCCGCAAGAGCAAGCTTTTAAACTCACCGCCAAGGCTAATACAGAGAATAAAATCGTTCTAACCTGGCAGATCGCCGACGGCTACTATTTGTACCGTGATAAATTGGGCGTTGAAAGCCGGTCAGAACGGATTACACTCGACGATATCACTTATCCTCCAGGAAAAACGAAGCATGACGAGTTTTTCGGCGACATGGTCATTTATCGAAACAAACTCGCCGTTGAAGTGCCGATCATCAAGCTAGACAATGCGCTTAACACCTTGCAATTGACAGTTAAACATCAGGGTTGCGCCGATATCGGCATTTGTTATCCTCCTCAAAAGACCGCACTGACGGTAGACCTAGCGCCTCAAGAGGCTCCCGCGAAAACCGGCTCGATTTTCGGCTTAGTTCAGGGCCTGAGCGACTTAAAGCTAAATCTGTTCCAGGATGAATTGCTTCCGGCGGAACAAGCCTTCCGCTTTTTCGCTTCGGTCAAGGACCCGAACACGCTGACCGTCAATTGGCAAATTGCGGAAGGCTATTATCTATATCGCGACAAATTTCAATTCGATATCCTAGATTCCGAAAAAGTAAAAATCGGCAACTTCACTTTGCCCGGAGGCACGCCTTACCACGACGAGGAATTCGGCGACGTTGAAATCTTCCGTAATGACCTAAGCTTCGATTTGCCGATTAACCGCTATCAAGCGGATCAACAAAATATTATTCTTCAAGCACAATTTCAAGGCTGCGCGGATCGAGGCGTATGTTATCCTCCGATGTCGCAAAGCACGCCATTGGATCTACCGATGACCGCACAGGCATCGAAGCCGATCAATGCCTTTACAAGCACTCGGGTCGACGAACCGCAATCCGAACAAGACCGCATCGTTCAATCTTTGCATCAAAACACGCTCTGGCTAACATTACTGTCCTTTTTCGGCTTCGGGTTGTTACTTTCTTTCACACCCTGTATTTTTCCGATGATACCGATTTTATCCGGCATAATCGTCGGTCAACGCAACCGGGTAACCACTAGCCGCGCCTTTCTTTTATCACTGAGTTACGTCACCGCCTCCGCATTGACCTACACGGTTTTCGGTGTCTTGGCAGCGTTATTCGGCAGCAATCTACAAACGACCTTTCAACAACCTTGGATTATCGCGCTGTTCAGCGGTATTTTCGTATTGTTGTCGTTGTCGATGTTCGGTTTTTACAACCTAGAAATGCCCGCATCGATTCAAACTCGACTGCATAAATCCAGCGACAAACACCGTGACGGTTCGTTTTGGAGCGCGGCGATCATGGGCTCGTTATCTTCTTTGATCGTAGGCCCCTGCGTTGCGGCTCCGTTGGCCGGCGCGTTGATCTATATCGGCCAAACCGGCGATGCCGTGCTCGGCGGCATCGCATTATTCGCGATGGGATTCGGTATGGGAGTGCCTCTATTGATACTCGGCGCATCGGCCGGAAAACTATTACCGAAGGCCGGTCAATGGCTGAATGCAACCAAAGCGGTCTTCGGCGTGATCATGCTGGCTGTCGCCCTATGGATGCTGGACCGTATTTTGCCGCCCGATATCACGATGTTCCTATGGGCCTTATTACTGATCATACCGGCCATTTACCTGAAAGCGATTGACCCGTTGAGCGAAAATGCAGGCGGCTGGAAAAAGCTTTGGAAAGGCGCCGGAGTCGTGATGCTGACCTACGGCGTCCTGTTATTGATCGGCTTAGGCATGGGCAACCATAACCCGCTAAAACCTTTGCAGGGACTGAGTTTAGCAAGCACAGCCAAGGCCGAAAGCCCCCTGCCCTTTGTCGAAGTCGCCTCGCTACATGAGCTCGAAAACAGCATAGAAAGGGCAGCCCGCAACAATCAACCGGTCATGCTCGACTTTTATGCCGACTGGTGTGTCTCGTGTAAGGAAATGGAGGCCTATACTTATATGCACCCTGAAGTCAAACAAGAACTGAATCGCTTCGTTTTATTGAAGGCGGACGTCACGGCAAACAATTTTGAACATCAAGCCTTGCTGAAAAAATTTAACTTAGTCGGGCCTCCGGCCACTTTATTTTTCGGTACCGACCTAGCCGAAAAAAAACATTTACGCGTGATAGGCTATCAGGATGCCAACGCTTTTTTAAACATACTGCGGCAAGTTGATTTATGAAACAAACCACGGCACTTATTATCGCCGCAGTTGTCGCTTTAGCCGGCGGAATTTGGCTACAAAATAAAACACAGCCGGAAACGCATAGTGAAACCATGGAACTACCGGATTACCGACTACCCGATTTGAACGGCAACGAACGCAGCCTATCCGAATGGCGAGGAAAAATCACCATCGTCAACTTTTGGGCAACCTGGTGCCCTCCTTGCCGCGAAGAAATCCCCGAATTTGTTGCCTTACAGCAAGAATACCAAGACCGTGGCTTGCAATTTGTCGGCATCGCTATCGAAACTAAAGAATCGGTCAAAAAATATCTCGACTTTGTCGACATCAATTATCCGATGCTAATCGCCGGCGACCAAGGCATCATCTTGACTCAACAATGGGGAAATTCTGCCGGAATCCTTCCTTTCAGCCTTATCTTCAATCAAGAAGGTCGAATAATTCATAAACAATCCGGACAATTATCCCGCAACAAGATTATCGAAATCATCGAACCTCTGATGGACTGAGAAAACATCAAATCATTCGATAAACCATGTAAATGTCTTAAAAGATCCAGTGATTACGCCTTATTTGTGTTAAATGACATAAATATGGACAAACGTGCTTAAATTAGGGAGAATTATCGGCACCGAATCTAAATTAGCACTTCAATTGCATGGCGAATATTTGCGTTATTAACGGTCCGAACTTGAATCTGCTGGGTCTAAGAGAACCTACCCATTACGGTAGCAAAACCTTAGCCGATATACAGCTGGCGATGGAAAAATCCGCCTCGACTCTGGGTCACGCGCTCCGTTTTCACCAATATAACGCCGAACACCAAATCGTGGAATTGATTCATCGATCTTTTTCCAACGATGTCGATTTTATCATTATTAATCCAGCAGCTTTTACTCATACCAGCGTGGCGATACGCGACGCATTGCTGGCGACCAAGATTCCCTTCATTGAAGTGCACCTGTCGAACGTACATGCCCGGGAAGCTTTTAGAAAACATTCCTATTTTTCGGATATTGCCGTGGGAGTTGTTTGCGGACTGGGAGCCATCGGTTACGAATTGGCCTTGACGGCCGCTCACGAGATATTAGCAAAGAGAACATAACACAATGGATATTAGAAAAATAAAAAAACTGATCGAGCTCATCGAAGAATCGGATATTGCCGAATTAGAAATCAGTGAGGGGGAAGAATCCGTCCGAATTAGTCGTTACTCGAATGCCGCCCAAGTGAACTACGCACCGGCTCAATTCGCTCCGACCACCCCATCTTCGGCACCCGCACCAAGCCCTGTAGAACCGACAGAGAAAAAAATAACCGGTCATATTGTAAAATCGCCGATGGTCGGCACTTTCTACAGGTCCGCGTCTCCCGGCGCCAAACCTTTTGTCGATATCGGACAATCGGTACAAGCAGGCGATACTCTCTGTATCATAGAAGCGATGAAAATCCTCAACCAAATCGAAGCCGATAAAACCGGTACAGTAACGCAAATATTGGTTGAGAACAGCCAACCCGTCGAATATGACCAACCTTTGTTTGTCATTGAATAACAACCCAAAGGTATTTAATCATGTTCGATAAAATAGTCATCGCCAATCGAGGCGAAATAGCCTTGCGCATCTTGCGCGCTTGCCGTGAACTTGGAGTCAAGGTTGTCGCGGTACATTCCGTGGCGGACCGGGATCTAAAACATGTTAGGCTAGCCGATGAGTCGGTTTGCATAGGCCCCGCCCCATCCACCGATAGCTATCTAAATATCCCAGCCATCATAAGCGCGGCCGAAGTCACCGATGCCGAAGCCATTCATCCGGGATACGGCTTTCTATCGGAAAATGCCGATTTTTCGGAAAAAGTAAAGCAAAGCGGCTTTGTTTTCATCGGCCCGAATGCAGATACGATCCGCATAATGGGCGATAAAATCGCCGCAAAAAAGGCAATGATAGCCGCCGGCATTCCCTGTGTACCGGGCAACGGCAATCCGTTAACCGACAATAATAAGCAAAACCTGCAAATGGCTCAGGAAATCGGTTACCCGGTTATCATCAAAGCCGCCGGCGGCGGTGGCGGACGCGGAATGCGCACCGTACATACCGAAGCCGCATTGATCAATGCCATTACCATGACGAAAGCGGAAGCGAGTGCCGCGTTCGGAAACGATACCGTGTACATGGAAAAATTCCTGGAAGATCCCCGCCATATCGAATTCCAGGTGATGGCCGATTCACACGGTAATGCGATCCATCTTGGCGAGCGCGATTGCTCGATGCAGCGAAGGCACCAAAAAGTCGTCGAAGAAGCGCCGGCACCGGGCATTACCGACGAAGAACGTAACCGTATGGGCGAATTGTGCGCCAAAGCTTGCCGCGATATCGGCTACCTGGGCGCAGGGACCTTCGAGTTCCTGTATGAAAAAGGCGAATTCTTCTTCATAGAAATGAATACGCGGGTTCAAGTCGAGCATCCGGTTACCGAAATGGTCACCGGCTTCGATATCGTTAAGGAACAATTACGTATCGCCTACGGATTACCCTTATCGATTACTCAAGAGCAAGTCAAAATTCAAGGTCATGCGATCGAGTGTCGACTGAATGCCGAAGACCCCAAGACCTTCATGCCCTGTCCCGGTACGATCCATCAATTCCACATGCCGGGCGGCCCCGGCATTCGGTGCGAAACACACATCTATAACGGCTACAAAGTACCGCCTTATTATGATTCGATGATCGGTAAGCTAATCGCGCACGGCGAAAACCGCAATAGCGCCATTGCAAGAATGACAACCGCATTGAACGAAATGGTGATCGACGGTATAAAAACGAATATACCGCTCCAAAAAGACATCATGACCGACTCCGGATTCATCGCCGGACAACGCAACATTCACTATCTTGAAAAGCTATTGGACTTAAACTAGCATGCTTGATTGGGTCGGGTCACGCTATCGCTGACCCGACCGCAAGATCCCAGCTGAGTAAGCATTTCCAGTAAATACCCTCCTTTAATCGACAATGATGGCTTTATGTCCTGGCATCAATTAAGCGTGATTACCGACGAAGTCTCGGCGCCCGAACTTTCTGATTATTTCAGCGATCTGGGCGCGGTTTCGGTTACTTACATGGACGCCGAAGACCAACCGGTCTATGAGCCCCCGCCCGGCGAAACCAAGATCTGGCCTAATACAAAAGTCATCGCTTTGTTTGAACTCGATACCCAGCCGGAAGACATTAAAGCACGAGTATTCGACGCTTTTAATCGGCATTCGCTCAAGGAGTGGTCGGCGGAAATTCTGGAAGACCAAGCCTGGGAACGCGCCTGGATGGAGTATTATCATCCGATGAAGTTTGCCGATAGACTTTGGGTTTGTCCGACCGGACAAGAGCAACAAGAGCCCGGCACGGTTTGCCTGACTCTCGACCCGGGGCTTGCCTTTGGTACCGGCACGCATCCGACTACCGCATTGTGCCTGGAATGGCTTGCCGAACATGACCTGAGCGACAAAACCGTCATCGACTACGGCTGCGGATCGGGAATATTGGCGGTTGCCGCCGTGTTGCTCGGCGCTCGTGAAGCTCATGCCATCGATATCGATCCGCAGGCACTAACGGCGACACACGACAATGCGATAAAAAACGGCATTGCCGATAAAATCCGATGCTACTTACCGGAACAATTCGCGGCCCGCACCGCCGACATCGTTATAGCCAATATCTTGGCTCAACCGCTGATCGAATTATCCGGCAAGATCGCCGCACTACTCGCTCCCTCCGGCTCTTTGGTTTTATCCGGTATTTTGAACGAACAAGCCGAAGCCGTCAGCGCAGCGTACCGGCCTTTTATTACACTCAATCCGCCGGCAATCCAAGAGGACTGGTGTCGCCTGGACGGACGAAAAGATAAATAAGCGATGTTCACACAATGCCCCGAATGTCACCACCCGCAAACGTTGACAATAGATCAATTACGCGAAACTCGGGGCATAATCCGCTGCAGCCACTGCTCGACGCAATTTGATGCACTGCAACGACTCGGCGAAACTCCGGCGGATGTTCCATTGGCCCCTTCTGAAGAACAACTACCCTGGGTACAAGACCGAAAGGCCGCTAACCCGCTTTTATGGAATTCATCGGCAGCCGCAGGCCTCATCCTGTTGTGCGGACAAATTATCTATTTCCAAGGTCCTTCGGCATTACAACACGAAAAATTCAGACCCTGGTTCATTGAAGCGTGTTCTTATTTAGGCTGTTCATTACCCGACTACAGAAACCTGACCGACTTTTCGGTTTTAACGAGCTCGCTGATCTTGACCGCCGATCAAAATTACTATTTCAAGGCCACCATCAACAATCAGGCTGAATTCGCCCAACCGTATCCGGGCATTAAACTGACTTTATTGAAGCTTTCCGGCGAACCATTCGCGCAACGCGCATTTACACCGGACAATTTAACTTTCCGCACCGACAAAATCGCGCCTCACGAAACCATCGAAATCGGTCTCGCCATCGCCGCACCCAGCGCTTCGGTCGGCGGCTATACTTTCGAACTTATATAACCCAGCATTAACAAATGTAGTGTCTACGGCCTATGCTACTGAAATAACAAAATCAAAAATCATGCAAAATTTAACTTTGTAGCGCCATAAAATTTATTATCACATATTTTTTCAATAACTTATGATAGAGAAATGTTAAAGCTGGGTTAATTCATGCCGCATCCTGAAATTTATTTAAAGAAAAACGAAGACCGACGCTTGCGCCAAGGCCATTTATGGGTTTTCAGTAATGAAATCGACACCAAACGAAGCGCGCCCAACGATTTAGAACCCGGGCAACTGGTTAATATCCTTGCGGCCGACGGCAAACAACTAGGAAGCGCCTACTTTAATCCGCACACCTTAATTTGCGCGCGCTTATTATCCAGAAAGTCCGACTTGAGCTGTAGCGTCAAATTTTTTAAAAAACGACTAAGTACCGCATTGCAACTGCGCGAACAACTCTTCGGTAAACCTTATTATCGTCTTGTGTTCGGAGAAAGCGACGGCCTGCCCGGCTTGGTTGTGGACCGTTTCGGCGATGTTTTATCGGTGCAAATCACGACCGCCGGCATTGAACGCCACAGAAACGAATTACTGACCGCTTTGATCGAATTGTTTAACCCGCAAGCCATCGTATTGAAAAACGACAATAGTCAACGTGCATTGGAAGGCTTACCTTTAGACAATGAAATCATATACGGCAGTTTGCCGGAAACAATGATCATTGAAGAAAATGGGTGCTTATTTAGAGTCGATATTCAAGAAGGCCAAAAAACCGGCTGGTTTTACGACCATCGCGACAGCCGCAATCGTCTTATGCAACTATGTAAAGAACGAAGTGTATTGGATTTGTTCTGCTATACCGGCGCTTGGAGTATTCCTGCGGCCGTCGCCGGAGCCTCCGAAGTCACTTGCGTAGACGCCTCCGAAAATGCACTGAAGCTTGCATCGAAAAATGCGCAATTAAACGGTGTGGACGCAAAGATGAAATTCAAGCACAGCGATGTATTCGATTTTCTGAAGGCTGCCCGTCAAGAAAACCGACATTACGATACTATCGTCCTTGATCCGCCCGCATTGATCAAACGCAAAAAAGATTTTAAGCAGGGCTACGAAGCTTACCGGCGCCTCAATCATTTAGCCTTGCAAATATTATCTCCGAACGGCATACTGGTTTCAGCATCCTGTTCACACCATCTAGGACGCGATGCGCTCCACGAGATCCTAAGATCTTCCGCGCGTCATATAGATCGACATTTAATTTTTTTTGCCGCCGACGGACAGGGCCCCGATCACCCGATACACCCGGCAATACCCGAAACGGATTATCTAAAGACGTTTTTTTGCGCCGTTTCTCCAAGCTTATGACCTTTTCGTTATATGCCTACTGAAGCAACAAAGCCGCCATGCGCATTGTGCGGCCAATCGGTTGAAATAAAAGCCTTTACATTCGACACACCTACAAAACAGTTATTCTTCTGCTGTGCCGGTTGTTTAAGCATTTATCAACTGCTCAACGAAAATCAAAGCACCGACGCTAATCAATCCGACGACCCAATCACACCACCTAATAAAGAGGTCTATTAACCATGAAAGCCTGCAATTCCTGCGCTCACCGCGTTGCCATCGGACGCAATTACCGAAACGTTCCTGTTTGGAAAAGAGCGATTGGAGTACCGTTGATTTATTTACCGATACTGACGTTACCATTCGTATTTGCTAGCGCTTACCTAACCTATCTACATTTACGTTTGATCGGCGCCAAAGACCTCAAAACCTTATCCGACTTCTTGCCGGCCCGCTCGACCCATCGCTATAACTTAAAAAACCAAATTACAATGGACCCAACATTCAAATTGAGTCCTTCACAATCGAAACTTTATTGGCTATTCAACTGCACTTGGTATTGCCCACTCAGCGTCGGCCTGTTCGAATGGCATACTTACATGGTCAAAATCGTTGAAAATTGGTGGTGCCCATTCGGTCACGAGAAAAAAGAAAACTATAAAGACGGTGCTATCGATAAATCGTTCTGGCATATTTATCAAAATGATGAAGACAAACTTAACCCGGAAGACCGTGTTAACCCCATCTGGAATGACGAAGTTGAAAAAGAGCAAGAGGAAAGGTGAAAGAAAAAAGAGGAAAGAGGAAAGAGTAATAGTGAGCAGTACGTAGCCCTTATGCAGCGCCAGCGGAATACGGGAAATTCTTGGCATCGTCCTTCCAGAAGAAGCTACGCTTCATCCGAACTACGCTTATTGAAGCGCCGGTCTGCATTTCCACGCAGGAGCGTGAGAACGAGGAAAAACTCCATTCACTATTCACTGATCACCGCTAACTAAAACCATGCAAATAGGACCGCATACTCTCGAAAACAATCTAATCCTCGCCCCAATGGCCGGAATTACCGACCGTCCGTTCAGAACGCTCTGTAAACAATTCGGCGCGGGACTTGCCGTATCTGAAATGGTCAGCTCCCTGCCGTCATTGCAAACCAATAAACGCACCTTATTAAAAGCTGACCACAGCGGCGAAACGGGCCTACGTTCGGTGCAGATTGTCGGAACAAATCCGCGGCAAATGGCCGACACCGCTAAACTTAACGTCGACCGGGGCGCCGACATCATCGATATCAACATGGGATGCCCGGCAAAAAAAGTCTGTGCAGTCGCCGCCGGCTCTGCCCTAATGAGAGATGAGGATCTAGTCAAACGCATTCTCGAAGCCGTCGTCGAGGCAGTTTCGGTTCCAGTCACATTGAAAATCCGCACCGGCTGGGATCCGCAAAATCGTAATGCGCCGACTATCGCTAAAATAGCCGAAGACGCCGGCATTGCCGCACTGACCATACATGGCCGAACACGCGCCTGTAAATTCAATGGCAACGCCGAATACGAAACCATCAAGCAAATCAAAAAAATCATCGCAATTCCGGTCATCGCGAACGGCGACATCGACTCGGCCGACAAAGCTCGTTATGTCCTGAAAAAAACGGGGGCCGATGCGCTTATGATCGGCCGCGGCGCTCAAGGCAACCCTTGGATTTTTAGCGACATAATCAATTCTTTACATAACGAAGAACCCTTAGAATCGCAAACTATCGACTCGACCCGCGAAACTTTATTGAGTCATGTACAACAATTATATAGTTTCTACGGCAACCTAAGCGGTGTTAAAATAGCGCGCAAACATATCGGTTGGTATCTTGACAGGCTCGGCATCTTGCCTGTCGAAATTCGCAATGCTATCAACCGAGCTCAACAGCCGACCGAACAAATTCAGCATATCGACTCGGCATTCCGGCATTTTTCATACCATCGTGCTGCATAATATGGAAGCAACTCAACAATCCGCTAAGGTGATTAATATTGACAATAAAATACCGACCGCAATACCGTTGTCTGCACAGGTCAAACAAGCCATTGAGCTCTATTTTTCGCAACTAAACGGTCATGATGCGGCAGGACTCCACGCAATGGTCATCGGCGAAGTCGAAAAACCGCTGCTGGAAGTCACGCTACAGCATGCCGGTTATAACCAAACCAAGGCAGCCAAAGTACTCGGTTTAAGCCGTAGCACCTTACGTAAAAAACTGGACCAATACGGTATCTCTTAACCCAGCCTTAACATTTAGTAAAGATAGGGTATTAAAAATAACAAACATTATGAAACTACATTTGTTAAAGCTGCGTTCATTTTTACTAATATCGCTTTCGTTCAAGGATATTATTTTTCCGGGCTACCTAAAAAAAATTTAACCACGAAAAGAAAAAGGCATTAATCGAATTGTCGAAAAGTAAGTATTCAGTCCCCCAGCTATTCTCGTTCCCGTGCTTTGCGTGGGAACGCCTGAGTACCGCTCCAGCGTTACGAGACGATAGAGCGTCTCGGTCTTCATTCCCACGCTGGAGCGTGGGAACGATAAGGGGGAAATAATTACGTCGAAAATCGATGAACACCCTTTCTATAATCCCTAAGGTCTTCATAAACTTTCTATTTTTTGTGGCTTAACTGCCCAGTGATACCTGAAACCCTTTTCGATACCGATCAACACTCCTTACCCGAGGCCCCACTCATGTACAAAAAAGTTACTCGCGCACTAGTCAGCGTTTCCGACAAATACGGCATCGTTGAATTCTGCCGAGCACTGAACGACTTAGGCATTGAAGTTTTATCAACCGGCGGTACGGCAAAAGCCCTGGCTGAACAAGACATTCCTGTTATTGAAGTCTCCGACTATACCGGTTTTCCGGAAATGATGGACGGAAGAGTCAAAACCCTGCATCCGAAGATACACGGCGGTATATTGGCCCGGCGCGGCATCGACGATGAAGTGATGGCCGCCAACGGCATCGCTGCGATCGACATGGTCGTGGTTAACCTTTATCCGTTCGAGAAAACCATCGCCAGACCGGATTGCGACCTGGAAACTGCAATCGAAAATATCGACATCGGCGGACCGACAATGATTCGCGCGGCCGCCAAAAACCATAACGATGTCGCTGTCGTCGTGGACCCAAGGGATTACGAAGCCATCTTGTCGGAATTGAGAGAAAACAACATTGGCTTATCTCAAGAAACACGTTTCAGCTTAGCCTTGAAATGTTTTCAACATACCGCAAATTACGATACCGCGATTTCAGCCTACCTGGGCCAAGTGAATAGCCAAACGTTTCCCGAAGTCCTGAATTTGCAGTTCAAACTCAAACAAACCATGCGTTATGGTGAAAACCCTCACCAATCGGCCGCTTTTTACCGGGAGCGCAACCCGGCTGCAGGAAGCATCGCCGCCGCGAATCAAATACAAGGCAAAGAACTTTCCTATAACAATATCGCCGACTCTGACGCCGCGCTTGAATGCGTCAAGTCCTTCGAAGAGCAAGCCGCCTGCGTCATCGTTAAACATGCGAATCCATGCGGCGTCGCAATCGCGGACACTATTCTAGAGGCTTACAACAGAGCCCATGCGACCGACCCGACCTCGGCATTCGGCGGCATCATCGCTTTCAACCGAGAACTCGATGAAGCAACCGCCTCGGCCATCATCGAACGCCAATTCGTCGAAGTCATTATCGCGCCTACAGTTAACAACGACGCACGCGCTATTCTCGCGAAAAAACAAAATGTCAGGGTTCTCGAAACGGGTATCTGGACCAGCGGTAACGAGCCAGGCTTCGATTACAAAAAAGTGACCGGCGGATTATTGGTGCAAGATCGCGATCACGGCACCGTGGCACAAGCCGAACTAAAAGTTGTCAGTCGCCGCGCTCCGACTGCACAGGAACTCGCCGACTTGATGTTTGCTTGGAAGGTAGCCAAATTCGTCAAATCAAACGCGATCGTCTATTGCAAAAACGGTCAAACGATCGGCGTCGGCGCCGGACAAATGAGCCGCGTATATTCGGCTAAAATCGCCGGAATCAAAGCCGCCGACGAAAACTTGTCCGTGCCGGGTTCGGTGATGGCATCGGACGCGTTCTTTCCGTTTCGCGACGGCATCGATTCGGCCGCAGAATGCGGTATCACAGCCGTGATTCAACCCGGCGGATCGATGCGCGACAACGAAGTCATTGCGGCGGCCGACGAGCACGATATCGCAATGGTTTTTACCGGCATGCGCCATTTCCGGCACTAGCCACTATCATCAAAATAGAACTCGGTTAGCATCACTGCCATTAAGGAATATGCACAAAATAACTTCTACAAGTAATAGGCTTTGCGGCGGTGCGGTGACTCACTTGACAGGACACCGAGAATACATCCATGTAGGCTTAACGTCGGCGACTGATTGCCATGGATGGCAGGCTTTTCTGGTTCCCACGGTCCTCCGTGGGAAGCCATACCTTGGCTATCGAGACAAAATCGGTATACATTCCCATGCTTGAGCAGTGGGAACGAGGAAGAACCGGAATGTCGGCAGACTATTGCCAGATGACGACTTAACCAAATGGTAGTGATACAGAGCTGTGGGAGCGCTGGAAAATAATCTCCCCTAACCCCTCTTTTTCAAAGAGGGTGACTGAAGAATGACTCACTTTGTAATCGAAAAAGCGCTTAGGAACTTAAAAATCAGTGTTCATCCATTAAGTCGGTGTCATGTGTGCCATTAATTAAACCCCAATTTTGAGAAACCGAATGAAAATTCTTATTGTCGGCGGCGGCGGCCGCGAACATGCCTTGGCTTGGAAAGCCGCGCAATCCTCTAGCGCCGAAAAAGTCTTCGTTGCGCCCGGCAATGCCGGAACCGCATTAGAACCCAACCTCGAAAATGTCGAAATTGCGGCTGATGACGTTAGCGCATTACTAGCCTTTGCCAAACAACAACAAATCGACCTAACCATCATCGGCCCCGAAGCGCCGTTGGTCAAAGGCATCGTCGACAGCTTTCAAGAAGCAGGCTTAAAATGCTTCGGCCCCACCGCTCAAGCCGCGCAATTGGAAGGATCGAAAGCCTTTTGCAAAGACTTCATGGCACGCCACAACATACCGACTGCCGAATACCAAACCTTCACCGATACCGCCGAAGCGATAACCTATATCGAAGCGAAAGGGGCGCCAATCGTCGTCAAAGCCGACGGACTCGCGGCAGGCAAAGGCGTGATTGTCGCGCAAACCATCGCCGAAGCGACTAGCGCAGTCGAAGACATGTTATCCGGAAATGCCTTCGGTGCAGCCGGCAATCGTGTCGTGATCGAAGAATTTTTGGCCGGAGAGGAAGCTAGCTTCATCGTCATCGCCGACGGCAAACATGCTTTGCCCATGGCCACTTCGCAAGACCACAAAGCCCGCGACAACGGCGATAAAGGACCGAACACCGGCGGCATGGGCGCCTATTCCCCTGCCCCTATCGTGACACCGGAAATTCATGATCGAGTCATGCGCGAGGTTATCGAGCCGACGCTGCAAGGCATGATTGAAGACGGCATTCCCTACACCGGTTTTTTATACGCGGGATTGATGATCGCGCCAGACGGTTCGCTCAAAGTTCTCGAGTACAATTGCCGGTTCGGCGACCCGGAAACCCAACCGATCATGATGCGTCTAAAAAGCGATTTGACCGAACTCTGCGAAGCCGCCCTAGACGGAACTCTGAATTCAGTCGAAACCGACTGGGACGAACGCGCCGCTCTAGGCGTGGTCTTGGCCGCCGGCGGTTATCCTGGCGACTACCGAAAAGGCGACGTGATCACGGGTCTACCTAAATCGGAACTAGCCGACCGGAAAGTCTTTCATGCCGGCACTCAGTTGCAAGGCAATGATATCGTCACATCGGGTGGCCGAGTATTGTGTGCTTGCGCTTTGGGTGAAACGATTAAGGATGCTCAAGACAATGCCTATGCATTAACCGCCGAGATACAATGGGATGGCATCTATTATCGAACCGATATCGGCTTTAAGGCTATTCGATAAATTTCATCCTAAGCACGTAGCCCGGATTGCGCTGCGCTCCATCCGGGCTACGTGCTTTAACCAAAGAAAAGGGGTCAGGTTCTGAGGTATCCCCACGAAATAGCCAAATAAAACAATTTTTTGGCTGAAAATTCGTTGATAGATATATTTATTTTTTATCATCGTTCCTACGCTCTGCGCCACTGCCATTAAGTTAAGCCGTCACAGAGATAAGTAATGCTTGCATTCAGGCTCTAATGTGCCTCAAAAGCTTGCCATCCATGGCACTGGATTCCGCCAGTCCATGGCGGAATGACGGGTTTCCCTTAACTTAATGGCAGTGATACTCTGCGTGGGAACGAGCGTTTTGTGGGGATACCTCAGGGTCAGGTTACTTTTCGTCTTATCGCAGGTTATAAAAATCGTAACCGACTTCCCTTTTTACCCTGTCCATCAACCCTGAATTTTTCTTTCAAGTTCTTCGCGACTCATGTGCCTGACATCCTCGCCTTTAACCATGTATATCACATGTTCGCAGATGTTACAGGCATGATCGCCGATTCTTTCTAATGCTCGCGCCGTCCACAAGACATCAAGCGTTCGCCTGACATTGCGCGGGTCTTCCATCATCCTCGCCACCATTTGACGAATGATGCTGCCGTATTCGCGATCGACCATGGCATCCTGACCGGTAATCGACACGGCACTTTCGACATTTAAACGCGCAAAGGCATCCAAGGCACCGCGCAGCATTTTCATAACCAACTCGGCCAAATGCTGTATCTCGTAATATTCCTCGTTTCGAGTTTGTCCTCCGGTATCGCTCAAATGAATTGCCATTTCCGCGATTTTAGTCGCCTCATCGCCGATACGTTCCAAATCGTTAATCGTTCGAATCACCGACAACAACAAACGCAGATCGAACGCGGCAGGCTGACGCTTGGCTAAAATTTCGGTACAGGCCTGATCGATTTGCTTTTCGAGCCGGTTGACAAAATCGTCTTGTTGAATCACTTGCTCGGCAATTTCCATATCGTAACTGGTAAACGACAATGCGGCCAATTCGATTTGCCTTTCGACAATACCGCCCATCTTCAAAACGCTATTACGGATATCCTCGAGCTCCACGTTGTAATGACTCGAAATATGATGTCCGATTTTATTGATATCCATTGTTTATCCTCGCATGAAAGCGTAGTTAATAAATAAGCCCGAAATAGCGATTCCGACTGAGAACAGAAATCCTCCCGCAGAGGTGCAGAGGCGCGGGGAAGCGAAGTCATTACAGCCTGAACGACTTTGGTGTTCAAGGGCGATATAGCATCCCTCCCCCACCAAAGTTTCTATGCAGCGTGGGAACTATTTAAACCCTTCTTTCCCTGCGCCTCTGCGCGAAATTGGCTCGTTCCTTAGCCAATGCGTCCTCGATACCGTTGATAGTTGTTTGACGTTCCCGGCTTCGACATCGCGATCAAGGGATCGCTCCCACAATGGAGCATGCAACAAATTGTTTGTGGGAGCGACGCCTTCGTCGCGATTAACGCAGAGCCGGGGAACGATGAAAAATCTCATTCTATACCCATCGCAGATCAAAATTCGGCGCCAAGGTGTCCGTCAAAGGACGCCGTGAATACATCCCTGTAGGCTCTATGCCAGCTCCATGCTGGCAAAGCCTTTGCCGCACACCCTGGCGCCTCCTCAGGCACTGCCGAAATTTGAAGTGCGAAAGGTATATAACCTTTATTCTTTGCGCCTCTGCGCGAAATTAAAATTCCTTTAGCCGTAACGACCGGTGATGTAATCCTCGGTTTGTTTTTTCGACGGATTCGTGAATAAATGACTGGTATTGTCGAATTCGATCAATTTGCCCATGTACATGAACGCCGTGTAATCGGATACGCGCGCCGCTTGCTGCATGTTGTGCGTGACAATCACAATCGTGTATTTCTCTTTCAATTCGTTGATCAGCTCTTCAATTTTCAGCGTTGAAATAGGATCCAGAGCCGATGCCGGTTCGTCCAGTAACAAGACCTCCGGCTCGATCGCAATTGCCCTAGCAATCACGAGCCGTTGCTGCTGACCGCCCGACATACCTAAAGCATTGTCATGCAGTCTATCTTTAACCTCATCCCAAAGCGCCGCGCCGCGCAAAGCCTCCTCGACGGTCTCGTCGAGTGTTCTGCGATCGTTAATACCTTGTATCCGCAAGCCGTAAGCGACGTTTTCATAGATCGACTTCGGAAACGGATTGGGCTTTTGAAACACCATTCCGACCCGTCGGCGCAAAGCCGCGACATTTACCGATTTCGCGTAAATATTTTCATCATCGAGCAAAATAGTGCCCTCGATTCTAACATTATCGACCAGGTCGTTCATGCGATTGATACAGCGCAGCAATGTCGATTTTCCGCAGCCGCTCGGACCGATATAGGCAGTCACTTTTTGCCGCGGAATATGCATATCGATGCCGTATAAAGCTTGCTGATCGCCATAGAATAGATTCAGATTTTGTACCTTGATACACACTTCTTCTTGAGCCATGCCTTGCGGCTTCTTATCTTGAGTCAATGCATCCAAATCGAGCATGTGTTTCCGTAAGGGTTGATTCGTCATGGTGTTTAACCTAGCCTTAACATTTTATAATCGCAAACCATTGTAATTAAAATAAAAAATAGAGAATAAACAAACACTAAATAGCCTAGTGACCACATTTGTTAAAGCTAGGTTAACCTTCCAAAGCCCGGTATTTTTCGCGCAGATGATTTCTGATAGCAACCGCCGATAAATTCAATCCGACGATCACGACGACCAATAATAAGGATGTGGCATAAACCAAGGGCCTCGCCGCTTCGACATTCGGACTTTGAAAACCGACGTCGTAAATATGAAAACCCAAATGCATGAATTTTCTATCCAAATGCAAAAATGGAAAATTGCCGTCCAGCGGCAGCGATGGCGCTAATTTGACGACGCCGACCAACATTAAAGGCGCAACTTCGCCGGCCGCCCTAGCAACCGCCAAGATCAAACCGGTCATCATCGCGGGACTGGCCATCGGCAACACGGTTCGCCAAAGCGTTTCGGCCTTCGTCGCACCCAAGGCCAGGCTGCCTTCGCGGATCGATTTCGGAATACGCGACAAGCCTTCCTCGGTCGATACGATCACGACCGGCAATGTCAATAAGGCCAGCGTAATCGACGCCCACAATAAGCCCGGCGTTCCGAAAACCGGTGCAGGAGCGGCTTCCGGAAAAAACAGCTGGTCGATATTACCGCCTAGAATGTACACTAAAAAACCCAAGCCGAACACGCCGTAGACGATCGACGGGACGCCGGCCAGATTATTGACCGCAATGCGAATCAAGCGTGTCGTAAAGCCCTGCTTCGCATATTCTCGCATATAAATCGCCGCGATCACGCCAAGCGGCGTCACGATCACCGACATAATAATGACCATCATCACGGTACCGAAGATTGCCGGGAATATGCCGCCTTCAGTATTCGCCTCGCGCGGGTCGTCCAGCAAAAATTCGGCAATTTTTTCGAAATAATGCCCAGTCTTGGCCCAAACACTCATCGTATTCGGGCGATAAATTCTGACCAACTTAGCCAAAGGCATATCGATTTCACGACCATCGGCAGCCTTCATCACCAAGGAATCTCTGTTGATCGTCTTATACAAACCTTGCAACTCAGCTTGATAGGCCCGGTATTGCCGCTCGTACTCATCGCGTTCGACCGAAAGCTCTCGTTCCGCCTGTTCATCCCATTGCTCGTTCAATTCCAAGCGTCTTTGTTTAAGCCTCAGGCGCTCCAAACCGTAATTCACTGCGCCGATTTCCTTCTTTTCGAGTCGTTGAATTTGCTTATAGACCGACAAGGCATCACGTAATCTCTCCGACACGACCGAAAATACTTGCGGACCGTCGGCGATCACTTGCCCTTCTTGCTTGAGTGCAACCGGATAACCGTAAAAATTGCCCCATTCACGCCGCTCGATTACGAGAATATCGTCTGGATACTGTCGGCTCTGAATATTACGGTCCAGAATCCAGCGAAAATCCATACCGGTTAAATCTCGATTGCCGATTTTGATCAGGTGCTGCACCAGCAGATCCGCATCGTCTGACATCTTATGACCCGAAGCACGCGCCATCAAAGCCGTTGTGGCGCTGGTATCGACAACCTCGCCGATAATGGTTTGCTTGCGTCCGTCTTCCATATAACTAAATTCGGCGACATCCGAAGGCCAAAAATGCAAGGCTCCACGATACACGATCAACGCCAATAGGCCAACCACCAAAATCAGACAAGTGCTGACTGCCGCGGCATTGAGCCAAATCCAAGGGGAACCGCTTCTAAACCATCGTTTGATCATAAGGAACTGTATTTTTCACGTAAGCGCTGGCGAATCAACTCGGCCAAGGTATTAACGACAAAGGTAAACAAAAATAACACTAAGGCAGCCAAAAACAGTACCCGGTAATGTGTGCTATCGACTTCGGACTCGGGCATCTCGACCGCGATATTGGCCGATAAGGTGCGCATACCCTGGAATATACTCAAATCCATCACCGGCGTATTACCGGTCGACATTAATACGATCATCGTCTCGCCAACCGCCCGACCGAGTCCGATCATGATCGCCGAAAAAATCCCGGGACTGGCCGTCAACAGTACAACGCGCGTCATTGTTTGCCAAGGCGTCGCGCCCAGGGCGAGAGAGCCGACCGTTAAATGTCTCGGAACAGAAAAAATGGCATCCTCGGCGATCGAAAATATCGTCGGAATGATCGCAAAGCCCATCGCCAAGCCAACCACCAAGGCATTTCGTTGGTCATAGCCGATGCCCCATTCGGCATCGAGCCAATGGCGCAGACTGCCGCCGAACAGCCATGATTCCAAAGGAACGCTGATTAAAAACGCAAACCAGCCGCTCAACAAAATGATGGGGATCAACAAGGCGGCATCCCAGCCATCCGGAATCTTATGCCTCACCGATTCCGGCAATAATTGCCATAGGTAGGCGAAAACCAGCACCGCCGGCGGCATCGTGAGCAAAAGCGTGAAAATGCCGGCCAAATGCTCTTCGACAAACGGCGCAAGCCAAAGACCGGCGAGAAAGCCCAAAATAACAGTCGGCAACGCTTCCATGATCTCGATACCGGGCTTCACCAGCGTGCGCATGCGTGGGGCCATGAAATAAGCGGTATAAACCGCGCCCATCAAAGCCAGCGGTACCGCAATGAGCATCGCATAAAAAGCGGCTTTCAAGGTGCCGAATACCAATGGCGTCAAACTATATTTCGGTTCGAAATCATTGCTCGCCGAGGAAGACTGCCAAATATAGTCGGGCTTCGGGTAGCTTTCATACCAGACTTTTTGCCATAACGATTTGACGGAAACCTCCGGATGATCGTTTTCGACCGACCAGAAATCCATGAAGCCCGACTCGGATTCGACGATAAACGCATTGGCTCGCGGCGACATCGAAACCGTTTTCGGCATTCCATTCGACACCTGTGTTTCGATCAACTGCCGCTCGGCGGTCGTATGATAAATACCGGCGACGCCTGCGGTATCGACTACGATAAAACCTTTGCGGCGCTGCTCGGCATTGATGCCGGCAACCGCCTGTTCCGATACCTTGAACGATCGGATTTTTTGCATCGCCGGATTATTCCGGGCATCCCTGACCACGCTCCATTGCGCAACCAATCCGCCCGAATCGCCGATCAATAATGAAATACTGCCGTTCAAAAAAACCATCGAGGTCAATTTACGACCGGCTTCGATTACATTCAGATGCTGGCGAATCACCGGTTTCGACTTATCGGCAATATCGAAAAAACTTAAACGACCTTCGCTATCGGCGAGATATAAATTGCGTTGATCCTTGTCCATCAAGATAAACGCAATATCGAGAGCCGGCACATCGAGTATGCTGTCGGTCCGTTCGAAATCTTCATCATCATCGAACAACGAACGCTTCTTTTCGAAGCTCGTCAATATCACACGTTTATCCGACGTTTTGGCGACCATTGTGGTCTGATCGTCATCGACACGAATTGCAATCTTTTCGAGTGCTTGACCTGATTCATCCAAAACCAGCGGTTCTCGTCCCAACGGATAATCGACAACAGGGGTTATAACCCGCCGATTTTCCGGGTATGACACATTGTACTTGTGTTTCAGTACGATCACGCGACCGTCCGATAGACCGTAAACGGCAACACCTTTCTCGGGACCGCCATCGGCGAAACTGCTAATCCGAGCGCTTTCCGGCAAAACGATTGAATGAATCAATAGCGTTTTACCGGTCGGCGCGGCAAAGAAAATAACCCGGCCGTTTTCGGTGAAACGCACGCCAACTTCATTTTGCTCCTCGACAGCCAACATAGCGGTGTCGCCAAGCGCCTGCTCCGGCACAGGGTAATGCGCGACAGATTCTGCGCTAGGCTCGATAAACAACGGCCACACAACATACAATAAATAGAAAAAAATCAACATTATCGCGGCGATGATGCTCAAGCCGCCAACGATAACGCCGTAACGAGCCACACTGTCCTTGATGAGTCGCCAACGCGGATAGAAGCCCGTCATGGCATTCAGAGAGGCCGAAGCCTCGGAGTTCGGTTCTGTCATATGGATGGTTGAATGATCAATGCCGCTAGAAAATAGTTAATGCGTAATTATTGACACCCTCCTATCGTTCCCACGCTCCGGCGTGGGAATGAAGACCGAGACGCTCTAGCGTCTCGTACCGCTGGAGCGGTACTCAGGCGTTCCCACGTAGAGCGTGGGAACGCTAATTTCCGGGGGACTGAATAGTTACGTTAATACTTCCCGATATAATGTGCTCGATTTAACTGTGCCGGAGAATAGTGAAATAATGCTGCTTTTAGACTACCTGTCAAGCGCCGATTTCATCTTTCATCTTTCATCTCATTTTATCAACCCCAGAACTTTATTGGCGACCTTGGCCGGCAACGGGATATAGCCGTCTTTAATGACGACTTGTTGACCGGTTTTGGATAAAACCATTTTGATGAATTCTTGCTCGAGCGGCGCTAAAGGTTTATTCGGATGTTTGTTGACGTAGACATATAAAAAACGCGCCAACGGATAAGTACCGGCAATCGCGTTTTCCGGCGTCGCATCGACATAGGCCTGCCCTTCTCTTGACGCCAGCGCAACCGTTTTGACCCCGGAAGTCTTATAGCCTAAACCGGAATAACCGATTCCATTGAGCGAACTGGTTACCGATTGTACGACCGATGCCGAACCGGGTTGTTCGTTGACATTATTCTTAAAATCGCCTTTACACAAGGCCTCATCTTTGAAATAACCGTATGTGCCGGATACGGAATTGCGTCCGTATAGTTGTATGCTTTGGTTTTGCCAAGCACCATCAAGCCCTGCCTGTCCCCAAGTCACGATATCGCTTGGATAACCGCATTTACGTGTCGACGACAAAATCGCATCGACTTGTGCCAAGGTCAAACCTTGGACCGGATTGTCCTTATTGACGAATACCGCTAGGGCATCTATAGCGACAGGAATCGCAGTCGGTTTATAGCCGTATCTACTTTCGAAAGCATCTAATTCGTTATCCTTCATTTTCCGACTCATCGGCCCGAGATTGGCTTTACCTTCGGTCAACGCCGGCGGCGCGGTCGAAGAACCCGCAGCCTGCACCTGAATATTGACGCTTGGATAAATACGCTTGAATTCCTCGGCCCACAAGGTCATTAAATTGGCAAGTGTGTCGGAGCCTTCACTCGACAGATTGCCGGATACGCCGCTCACTTTATGATAGTCGGATAGACCGGGATCGACCGTCTGCACGGCTCCAGCGGGGCCGGCAACTAAAGAAGCCATAGAAAAACTCAATATCAGAGTTATTTTGTTAAAGCTGTATGAAAACATCATGAATCGACTCTCTAATGAAGGTAACGCCATTATTCCATTGCGGAACGATTGGATAAGAATATGACTTCTATATTACAAGATTATGACAACGAAGAAGCGCGTGTAATCGAGACTAATTTCGCACTATGCTCGCCAAGCTTCGTCCAATCGGACGGCATCGTCAAAACTGCAAGCGTAGCGGTCGCAAGCAGCTTGCCGTCATCGGGCATCTCAATGCCGGCAACCAAATAATGCAATAAAGTTTCAAGACCGGGATTATGCCCCACCAACAAAACCCGTCCAATATCGGTCGGGCAGGCGGATAAAACAGTCTTAAAATCGGCTAATTCGGCTTCATAGAGACGCGAGTCCCGAATAATCTCTGAGTCGGAAAATCCTAACGCTTCACCCACTCTCTCCGCGGTAGTCAACGCACGCACGGCAGGCGAAGTAACGATCAAGCCGGGAATTAGTTTTTGCTTACGCATCCATTGTCCGATGCGAGCCGCGCCTTTTTTGCCGCGTTTTTTCAGAGGGCGATCGAAATCATCGGCATCGACCTCCCAATCCGATTTACCATGCCGAAGCAACATTAAAGTTCTAGCCATCGCTCAAAAATCCCCACGCTAAAAACGAACCATAACCCAAAAACCAGCAATCCCCCATCCACCTTTCACCTCTGCCCTTGCCCCTTTGACCTATAGTATGCATTCCCACGCTGGAGCGATGGGAACGAGGAATCTTGACCTGTGTGACTCCGATACCGTTTATTGACACCTGAGCTTTTCGGCTTTCCCTCACCTAACGCTAGGTGATGGACGATCTGGGAATCGCGCCCACAAAGGGCTCCATCTACCTTTCCTCTTTCACCTTTCCTCTTTCCTCTTTTACCTTTAACCTAAAAATTTTGTAATTTACTTTTCATATTAACTTGTTAGTATTCCAAAAATATGACAGTTTATGGAAAAGCTTTTCCTGACAAATCCTTCAATGATATCCCGCCAATGACTACAACCACTTTGAACTTCGAATTCCCGGGGTATTTGACCGATAACAAATTTTTGAGCCAATTGGCTGACAAGGCGAATTTAAAACCTGTTTCCGAACACTATACTTTAATATCTTATTATGATAGCTTCGACTGGCGTCTTTATCGAGGCGGTATCATCTGCGAATTAAATCGCTCCCAAACAGTTTCTATTTTAACGTTGAAAAATCTTCATACCGGCCAACTGATCGCATCAGCCGACCTAGACTCTGTTCCTAAGTTCGCGAAAGAATTTCCGTCAGAAAACATCCGTAATCTACTCGCTCCATTACTCGAAATGCGTGCTCTACTGCCACTGACGACGCTGGAATGTACTCGAAAATTTGTCAATGTACTGAATAAGGATGAAAAAACAGTATTGAAACTAATGATCGATACCTTCGAATATATCCCTTGCCGGCTTCAATTAACCCCGGTAAAAGGCTACGATAAAGCCGCGCTCAAGTTCATCGAAGCCTTGATTCGCATCGGTTTAGTCGAGTCCAATCATCCCCCGCTAATCGATGCGCTTAAAACTCAAGGACGAAAACCGAAGGATTATACCTCTAAGCTGAACATCAAGCTCGACCCGAAAATGCGCTCGGATCTTGCGGTTAAATATATTTTTAGCTACTTACTAAAAGCCATAAAAATCAACGAACAAGACACCATTGCCGCTACCGACAGCGAATTTTTGCATGATTTTAGAGTCGCTGTACGAAGAACTCGTGCCGGACTCAATCAACTAAAAAATGTTTTACCCGACGCCGAAACGGCGCGTTTCAGCCATTTTTTTGCCTGGCTCGGTCAAATCACGACTCCGACACGCGATCTCGACGTTTATCTACTCGATTTCGACAATTATAAGAAAAGCGTGCCGCCCGCACTTAGAGAAGACTTAAATCCGCTTTACGACTTTATCGACCGCAAACAAAAGCAAGCGCAAAAAAATCTCGCCAAAAAATTAAAATCGCCGGACTATATCGCGCCGCTAATCGAATGGGAAGAATTTTTACGCTCGCCGACGATCAAAAGACCGACTCAAGCCAATGCCTTGCTACCGATCAAGACATTAGCCGACAAGCGCATCTTAAAAGTTTTCCGGCGCATCATCAAAGATGGGCAACGCATTACCGATCAATCGCCTCCGGGGGAACTGCACGACTTACGAAAAACTTGCAAGAAATTGAGATATCTCATGGAGTTTTTTCAAAATCTGTACCCGAAAAATGAGATCAGGTCATTGATTAAAAGCCTGAAACATTTCCAGGATATCCTAGGCGAATTCCAAGATCTCGAAGTCCAAGAGATTACCTTGAAAAAATTTAGCGAAGAGATGATGAACGAAGGAGTCCCGGCCGACACGTTTCTGGCAATGGGCGTTTTGATTCAAACGATAGACAAGTGCCGACAACAAGCACGCGAAGCTTTCCAGGAAAAGTTCGACACATTCGATCAACCCGATATTCAAGATGCGTTTCATTCGTTATTCGGTTGTTAGCGCCGATCGGCCTCAAGACATAGGGCACACAAGAAAACACTATGAAAATCATTGCAACATTCAACATTAAAGGCGGCGTAGGAAAAACGTCCACGGCCGTCAATCTTGCTTATTTGGCGGCATGTGGCGGGTCGCACACTTTAGTGTGGGACCTGGATCCTCAAGGGGCGAGTAGCTACTACTTCAGAATCAAGCCCAAAATCAAGGGCGGCAGCAAAAAATTGATCGAAGGCAAACATGAATTGGACGATATGATTAAAGGTACCGATTTCGATAACCTTGACTTGCTGCCTTCGGACTTTTCTTTTAGAAATCTTGATTTAGTGCTGGAAAGCAAGAAAAAGCCGACACATCAGCTCGAAAAACTATTGAAACCACTCTCTCAGGAGTACGATTTCATCTTCCTGGATTGTCCGCCGAGCATCTCATTATTATCGGAAGCCGTCTTCAAAACCGCAGACATATTGCTATCGCCCGTCATTCCGACGACGCTTTCAATAAGAACGCTGGATCAATTGAAGCAATTTCTCAAAAAAGAGAATAATAAAAAAATACGAGTCATGCCGTTTTTTTCGATGGTCGATCGCCGCAAAAAAATGCACCTCGACATCCTTGAAACGACCCCCAAACAATTCCCGGAATTGCTGAAATCGGCGATCCCTTATGCCAGCGACATCGAACGCATGGGCCTTGAACGCATGCCGCTAGGCGGCTTCGTCAAAAGAGGCCGATCATTACAAGCCTATCAAGATCTCTGGGAAGAAATAAACCGTAATTTGTAGTCGATTTTTAAAAATAAATATTGAATGGCAATCAAATTCTTAAAGAGGCTACTTCATTACCAATTCTATCGACTTCCTTTTGATTGAAAAACCGTCTAAGCATTTCGTGAAAAATATATCCATCGTAGATCAAAATTCGGCACCGGGGTGTCCGTCAAAGGACGCCGTGAGCCCAACACCTAAATTCCATAGGTCTTTAGCAATGATTCAAAATCATGGCTTATTTAGGTGCTGGGTGAATACGTCCCTGTAGGCTCTATGCCAGCTCCATGCTGGTCCCTCACCTAGCGTTAGGTGAGGAATCGAACACCCCGGCGCCTCCCCGGGCACTGCCGAAATTTGAAGTGCGAAAGGTATAACTTCGTGGAGCCATGAGTTTCATAGCAGGCTCGATAACTCGTTTGACAAGATCCCGGTGCCGAATTTTGATCTACGAGGGGTATAACAAGTCCAAATCTGCGAACTTTTACAGCAACTGCCTCTTAACCCATTCGATTGACTTTTCGATACCATCGCCGAACGGCACCGCCGGTTCAAACCCCAATCGGCTGCGTGCTTTATCGATCGAAAAATCCTGATGAACACCGAGAACCTGCACAGCCTGTCTCGATAATAAGGCTTGCGTTTGCAAACCTGTGACGCCTCTGACATGGCGGTAACCACTTTCCAAAAAGTGTCCCAGCCTAAACGCTAAAGGATACGGCAAACTGATTTTTCGATAACGCGAGCCAAGCCCCAATGCAATATGATCGACAAATTCGGCCCAGGTTACCGAACTCGCATCCGAAACATTAAACACTTCGCCAAAGGCGTTTTCATTGAATAGCGTCAACTCGATTGCATCGATGAGGTTATCAATATATGTCAAACCGGCACATTGCTTACCGCCGTCAATCAATAACATGAAGCCGGATTCGACCGCTTTTGCAATTTCACCGACCAACGTTTTCGAACCGGGACCGTATATCGTTGCGGGACGCAAGATCGTATGCACCACCGAACTAGCCGAAACGATGCCCTCGGCTTCTTTTTTGGTTTCCGCATACCAATTCGCAAATTTTTCCGCCGGTCGATGATCTTCCGTCACGCCTCTTTTTCCGGAATGACCGTAGACATCGGTCGTACTGACATGAATGAAATGACTAATTCCGCATTTAGCCGCTTCCTTAACCAGGACCCGAGTCGCACCAACATTCGCGGTTTTGATTTCGTGCACGGTTCCCCAATCCGAGACTAAGGCCGCACAATGAATCACGACATCGCAACCGGTTAACGCTTCACCGACAAAACCGGCATCGGTTAAAAATCCGCGCTTGAGCTCGACTTGCGGCCGCTCGAGCCCTAAGGCATTGGAGGTCGGCCTTAGCAGGCACACCACCGAATGACCTTGGCTACACAAGCGCTCAACCAAACGTTTGCCGACAAATCCCGATGCGCCGGTCACGGCGACTTTGAGGCTTGGGACCATCAATAGCCTCCCTTGATCGTTCGCTTCGCGATTTGATAAATCGTCTTCCAGTTTTCGCTGCCGACTTCCTGGCTGTTACGCAAAATCGCCTCCATCGCATTCAGGAAATGATCGACTTCTTTTTCGGTGATCACCATCGTCGGCAACAGTTTGATCACATCGTTATGGCCGGACGCCATTGTGATGATCTGATGATCGCGGTGTAGCGGAATCACGATCAACTGCGGGAACAGGCCGGCGCTCGCGGCATGAATCAATTTCCATTCCATTTTACTGCGCAACGATTCGGGACAACCCAGTTCGAAACCGATCATCAAGCCCATGCCGCGTACGTCCTTGAGCAGCGAATAACGCTCTTTCAATTTGTTCAATCCGTCCATCAAACGCTTGCCCATCGCGTCGGCATTCTCGACCAATTTGTCATTTTCCATCACTTCGAGCGTCGCGAGTCCCGCGACCATCGCCAAACGATTACGTGCATAAGTCGAATGATGCACATAACAACGATCGAGCGTATTGAAGACTTTATCGAAAATGCTGCGCCGCGAGATCATCGCGCCGACCGGCATGTGACCGCCGCTCAAGGCTTTTGCGACCAATACGAAATCGGGCTCGATACCCCAATGATCGAGCGCGAACCAACGCCCGGTTCGTCCGAGCCCGGATTGAATCTCGTCGAAGATCAAGAAGGTGCCGTATTTACGGCACAGGCGTTCGACTTCTTTGAAATAACCGTGGCTCGGCATCGTCACAGCGCGTCCCTGAATCGGTTCGACGATGAACGCCGCGACGTCCCTCGCGCTCAATTCTTCTTCGAGCCGCTCCAGATCATTAAACGGCACCCTATCGCAGCCCGGCAACAGCGGACCAAACCCTTTGCGGAAATATTCCTCGCTCGATACCGACAATGCCCCGTAAGTCAGGCCATGATAACCGCTCTCGCATGACAGCAGGCGATGACGCTTCGACGCCGCGCGTGCGAACTTCAATGCCGCCTCGACCGTTTCTGTGCCCGAGTTCGTGAAAAACACACGGTCCAAACCGTCCGGCAAGCGTTTGCACAGATTCTCGGCCAACAAACCGGACAAGGTCGAATGATGAATTTGCACGCCGTCCGGCAAATTCGAATCCAGGGCCTTGATCAATGCGCGATTGATCGCTTGATGATTGTGCCCGAGGCTCGCGAAACCTTCGCCGCTGTGCATGTCCAAATAGGCCTTGCCTTCGTTGTCGTAGAGATAATTCCCTTCGGCTTTCGCATAATGCTTGTTGAAGCCAAGGATATCCATCACTTCGACCAGTTTCGGATTCATATACTCGCTGGCCAAATCATAGCTGTGTGTATGGCGTTCCTCGTATTCGCTTAGAAACTTCATGTCGATATCCCATACATTTGAATCGCTCACATTGACTCCTCAATCGTTTTATTTATAAAAATAATTAATTCCATTAGTAAAACTCTTCATTGACGACCGTTCGATTCGATCGAAAACGCGGCAAAACAAAACCTGTTATTTTTATCGATTATTCTTTCATAAATCTTACAACCGGCTGTTTTCAGATTCGTTCATCTTGCCCGCCTATTCCGGAATGAAAATTGACGCGTTACCGGCAAAAGTCAAGCTCAATTCGTGCATTGCACGCGCAAGCGACATACAGCAGATTTCTGTCCCTCTCTGGCGCATAATTCTTTTCGGAAGTGTCGGGCACGATTTCCCGCGTGGAATTTTTTCGGCATGATCCTTCTGCGCCCGGTTTCCCCAGAAATAGATCTACTCTTGAATGTCTCAGCATATCGCCTGACTCGGACATCGATGCTTTCGAGAGCGCCGCCGAGTTTGGTTTCGACTTGTTCAAGGTAGGTTCTTTCAGCGGCTTCGATAGAATTGCATATCGTGGGATGGGTCACGATTAAAACTGTAATGATTCGAACGATTGCGGATCGACCTCGGCCTAACAGAAAGTTTTTCGATTGAAAATCCTTGCGGGGGAGCTCAACATGAAAAAATTTAATAAAATAAACATTTTCATGTTTTTTGTATATTTTGTGAACAAAGTCCTGTTTCGGGGATCATTTCCCTTCGATCTCATCTTGGCAATTCGAACAAAAGGAGGCGCGGGATCAGCGTTAAGTCTTTCGGCCGTCGCATCGCCGCATTAACAGCACTCGCCGTAATTCCCCGAATCGATTCGAGCCAGCGCGGCGCGTAGCGCTTCTCGCCGCGTTGCATTCGCTCTTTTAAACCTGCCGGTATTGGCCACCTGTATGCCTTCTGCCACATTGGTTAAGAACGAGCATGAAATAACTTAGACAACTGTTGGAAGGGGGTTTGGTGGCTCGATTGACAGGTGTCGGCGGCAGGGCAGATTTTTGCTCCTGCAAAATCTGCATTCATGCCATCCATGGCAATCAGATTCCGCCGTCAAGCCTACATGGACGTATTCACTCAGCACCTAAATTCCATAGCCTAATGGCCATGTTTAAGTCTTTTGGATAATTCATCCAGCACCTAAATAAGCCATGATTTTGAATCATTGCCAAAGACCTATGGAATTTAGGTGCTGGGTTCACGGCGTCCTGTCAAGCGAGTCACTAAACCGCCACAAAGCCTACTACTTGTAGAAGTTATTTTGTGCATATTCCTTAGTTGTTTTTCCAATAACACCTTAGGAAACATATTTTGCTTACGGCGAGACCGGTATGCGTTCCCACGCTGGAGCGTGGGAACGAGGCAAACCATTCATGACTTGTCGGGGGTAACGCTTGACCGGCTTTATCTCAGCAGCAATAACGGTTTTTTGCTATGCAGCAGCATTTTCGCGGTGAAACTGCCGAGCAAGAGATCGCGTAATTTTGTATGACTGAACGCGCCCATCACGGTCATGTCGATATCATGGGTTTCTTGATATTCACAGAGCACCAAATCGGGTTTTCCTGCCAGTTTTTGTGCGACCACCTCGATGCCGCCTGCTTGCTTCAGCTTGTTCTCGGCTATTTCGAGCAACTTACCTTTATCGTCACCTTTGCTGACACAAATCAAATAACAAATTAAACCTTTATATAAGGGGCTGTTCGCAACGATGTCGAGTGCTTTTTCGGACGCCGCGCTACCGTCATAGGCAAGCATGATGCGCTTGGGAGCCTTGAATGGCTCGTTGACCACCAATATCGGTCTATGTAAAGAACGGATGATCGATTCCAGTTTCGCGCCGATCTTGTCGGGATGATTTTCATGCACTTTACCGCGTAGACCAATCACTAATACTCGCGTGACATCCTCTAGCTCTATCAAAGCCTCGACTAGACTTCCGTGCCGTTGCGTCAGGATAGGATCGCTAATTCCGGATTGCATGACGCGTTGCTTTGCGGTTTCGAGCAACAGCTTGCCTTGCTGCAAACGCAATTTGATACGCTGCTGATCCAATTGCGTAATTTCTTCCAACAATTCGTCGCGGCTGTCCAGACCGATATTGCCGGACAGATCGGACATTGTCGCGGTCTCGGGATGATGATCGATCGTGTGTAGTAATTTCAGCGGTACTTCGACGCGCTGCGCGATCCAGGCCGCGTAATCGCATACCGCTTCGGTCAGCGCCGATCCGTCGATACAAGCCAGCACTCTATTTTCGTTATTATTCATTAGTGTCCACCCATGATTTTTTCGATTTCTTCCGGCTTGTCGTGTACTCCGAACCGGTCGACAATCGTTGTGGTCGCTTCGTTCATGCCGATAATTTCGACTTCAGCGCCTTCGCGCCGGAACTTGATCACGACCTTGTCCAATGCCGTGACCGAGGTTATATCCCAAAAATGCGCGCGATGTAAATCGATGACGACTTTTTCGACCGCTTCTTTAAAATCGAACGATTGAATGAATTTTTCGGCTGAATTGAAAAAAACCTGACCGACAACGCGATAGATTCTGACGCTTTGATCTTCGTCGATTTCCGATTCGACATATAGAAAATGACTGATCTTGTTGGCGAAAAACAGCGCCGCCAACAACACGCCGACGAACACGCCAATCGCGAGATTATGTGTAAATACCACTACGATCACGGTCATGATCATAACGACACTGCTCGAGAGGGGATGTTTCTTCAAATCGAGCACCGAACGCCAACTGAAGGTACCGATCGAAACCATTATCATGACTGCCACGAGCGCGGCCATCGGGATTTTCGAAATCCATTCGTCGAGAAACACCACCATGATCAGCAGCAGTGTACCAGCCACCAACGTCGACAATCGTCCGCGACCGCCCGATTTGATGTTAATTACCGATTGTCCTATCATCGCGCATCCTGCCATGCCGCCGAGCAGACCCGCACCGATATTAGCCAGACCTTGGCCTTTACATTCGCGGTTCTTGTCGCTGCCGGAGTCGGTCAGATCGTCGACGATGGTTGCGGTCATCAACGATTCGAGCAAGCCCACCACGGCCAAGGACGCCGAATAAGGAAAAATAATTTTTAGGGTTTCAAGCGTCAACGGAACTTCCGGCCACAAAAATATCGGCAAATCGTCGGGCAGTTCGCCCATGTCGCCGACCGTGCGGACGTCCAATCCCAAATAGATCGACAAAGCCGTCAATGCGGCGATACAGAGCAACGGCGACGGCACCGACTTGCCGATCACCGGAATCAACGGAAACAAATAAATAATCCCTAATCCGCCTGCGGTCATCGCGTAAACGTGCCAGGTCACGTTGGTCAATTCCGGCAATTGCGCCATGAAGATCAGAATCGCCAAGGCATTGACGAAACCGGTTACGACCGAGCGCGACACGAAACTCATTAGACTGCCGAACTTGACGTAGCCGGCGAAGATCTGCAACACGCCGGTCAATAGCGTTGCCGCCAACAGATATTGCAGTCCGTGATCCTTGACCAAGGTCACCATCAACAAAGCCATCGCGCCGGTCGCGGCAGATATCATGCCGGGCCGGCCGCCGACGAACGCGGTCACGACCGCAATACAAAACGATGCATAGAGGCCGACTTTCGGATCGACGCCGGCAATGATCGAGAATGCGATCGCCTCGGGAATCAGTGCTAGCGCGACGACGATGCCGGCCAATAAATCCCCCCGGATATTGCCGAGCCAATCTTGTTTTTTCGATAAAAAGAGCATGATATTCCTGTCAATACAAAACCGTCGGCGACCGATCCAACCGCCGAATGAAAATTAAGAGAACAAATATGTTCACTGCCTTCTTCTCGTATTCTGTCCTGGTTACGAGACGAAAAGAGCCTTCGAAGTCTGCAATCAAATGCAGCTATAGTTTAGAAAATCCGGGAAAACATTAAGGTGAGTATGTTTATGAGTCATCGAGACTAAATTTAATAGTGTTGGAATCCGGTTTATCTTCATATCGTCAACCAAAACAGCAGCAGCGACAGACCGGCTAGGTAAGCAGCCGTCAGTTTAATTTTCTGTTCCGGCAATAACGCCCGCCAATAGGCCAATCTTCGCCTTCTATATTTGAGCCAGGCTGCGGAACAGTTTCTTTTCAAGCGCCGGACAATATGCGGAAATGCACGGACGAAACGATATAATCCATACAGTCCAATCAACAAAACCGCATTGACGATGATCGTCTCGCTTTGATGATGATCGGTATGTAGCAAATGTTCGAGTATCTCTTCGACATAGCCTTCGATAAACTCGATTAGCAGATGCAGAATTTCAAAAACCGAATGCATGATTTCGATTGCGAAATCCAACAGGTCTTCGAAAAACAGCAGCGCGAGAAACAGCCAAAAGAACTGCCGAGCGACTCTTGCGAGCATCTGCCGATCGCTTTCGTCAGGCGATGCAGGAGCGGGCTTTTTAAATATACCGATCATCCATCCGTTAATTTGCGATTTCTTCAGTTTTTCAATGAAATCAAACACACAATTTGCCTTTGATGTTATTGCCGCGCGTTACGGCACCGAAGAGAATTTTAGGACATATCGGGCTCGTTGCCGCAAATAGCCCCTTTAACCCGGCACAACAACCGGGTGACCAATGCTTGCTCATCCGGCGACAATGCGCCTAACACCTCGGCTTCTACCTGATCGGCAATGTCCCATAATTTTTGCATGACCGGCAATGCATTTTCGGTCAACTCGAGCCGATAGGCGCGCCGATCATCGCTGTCTTTGATGCGGCGCACCAAATTCCGCGCTTCGAGTTGATCGAGCTGCTTGACCAGTGTGATCGGTTTGATATCGAGAATATCGGCCAAATCGACTTGTCGGCAGTTAGGGTTTTCGGACAAATGCACCAAGACCCGCCATTGCGAATGAGTAATACCGATAATTTCGGCATTTTTATTAAACCGCTGACGAATGACGTGACTGATTTCGTAGCTGAGAAAGCCGAAACGAAAATGCATATAGATTGGCTTTAATATAGTAAGCGAGGGGCATTATATTAGATTGGCTTAAACGCAACAAGTATAAATTTGGTTGAAAACAATCCCAGCGCTGAAGACGAACACTCAATTTCCTTAAATCATCAAGCAATATCAATCGTTGAGGAACACTAAAATCCTGACAATAACCATGCTAATAAGTTATCAAAAAACATGCCGTCACATTTTTACTCATTCTTGTATCATTTAGCCCAAATACAACAATATTTTGCATAATGCCAACAGCATTACTATAATCATTATCGAACTTAGGTTTGGGTTGAAACTTGAAAAATGCCTGTGTTTGATTTCATTCCAAAAAGCACGCCCTCTTATTCGAATGAATGAAACTAGTACTCACTCATCTTTACAATGTCGGGTGAAAATCGTTTAGCTCAGCGTAATTCCGCTCATCCTTCGACAGGACTCTCCTGAGCGCAGCCAAAAGCTCAGGAGAGCAGATTTACTCTTACCTTTCAAGACAAGATTAACTGAGTACTTGGGGCTCAGCAACCGATTTTCGGAAGTTATATGAACAATATCCTTACAAAACTATTAATGGCTCCGTTTTAGAAACGAAGCAAGATACGCTTGCGCCTTAACAAGTCGCTTAATCGACAAGGCATGGTCGAATATATTGTAATTCCGCTCTCTTAAACCGATACTCAACAATTATCCGCCTATAAATCCATGGCAAAACATACCGCATCGATACAAACCCGCTTACTCGAATCCATCGCAATACTTCCTTTGCGTTTTCCTTGGATTTTGTTGTCATTGTTTGTTTTGTTATGCGCTCTGAGCCTGAACTACACAATCAAAAATCTCGGCATCAATAACAACACCGCAGAGTTATTGTCTCAAGAACTGCCATTTCAAAAGGTTAGACTCAGATTGGAGGAAGCATTTCCGCTCGATGCCGCCGCGATTATTGCCATTGTCGAATCGGACACGCCAGAAGAAACCTCTCTCGCCGCTACATACCTAGAAGAGAATTTGCGGACGAGGCAAAACCTATTCGAATCGGTTTATATTCCTGAAGACAATCCTTTTTTCCGGCAACAGGGTTTTTTATTCCTGAATTTGGACGATCTCGAAGCCTTATCGGAAAAACTGGTCGACGCCCAGCCGTTTATCGGCCATCTATCCAAAAATTATCACTTCGCTGGTTTTTTAGACATTCTCTCCCTGGCGCTAACGGAAAGCGATCGCGACTTAACGATGCCGATCGACCCGTTATTGAGCGCTTTCAATGAAACGGTGTCCGCAACCCAAGAAAACCGCCATCATTATTTATCTTGGCAAAAAATGCTGACCGAAGACAGCTTCGGAAAAGACCAAGCCCGCCGTCTCGTCATCGCTAAACCGCATCTCGATTTCAGCGATTTGATGCCGGCAGAAAAACCGATGAACTACCTCAGAGCGCTTTCCGAAAAAATGCAATCGCGGTTTCCGGGCGTGCGCCTGAGTTTCACCGGCGAAGTGGCGTTGGAACACGAAGAAATGGAAAGCGTTAACGAAAGCATGGTCATTTCCGGAGTCGTTTCGCTGATCTTGGTTTGTTCCGCGCTTTGGCTAGGGCTTCGCTCGGTAAGATTGGTTTTCTCGACCTTCATCGCATTGATCGCCGGACTCGTCCTAACCGCCGGGTTTGCTGCTGTCGCCATTGGCCACTTGAATCTAATCTCGGTCGCATTCGCGGTTTTGTATATAGGACTGGGCGTCGATTTCGCGACCCACCTATGCTTGCGTTATCAAGAGTGCCGCCTGCATGCCATGCCAACCGATGCGGCCATTTCGGATAGTATTCATACGGTAGGTCCGTCATTGTTTTTATGCGCTTTGACGACCGCGATCGGCTTTTTCGCATTCATACCCACCGACTTCAAGGGCGTTTCGGAACTCGGTATCATTTCCGGCGCCGGCATGTTTATCGGCTTGGCAATTTCACTGCTTCTGCTGCCCGCCTTGTTGAAATTGATGCGTTTCAAACCGATAAGCGCGAAGCCTACCGCAACACTGCCGGATTGGCTCTATCAATTTCCGTTCCGCCATTCCAGGTCTATCCGCAAGATCGCATTATTACTGGCGGTTGCTAGCGGCATTATTTTGACGCAATTAACTTTCGATTCAAACCCAATCCATTTACGAGACCCGAAAACCCCGTCGGTTGTCGCATTTAAAAAATTATTGCAAAGCAAAACCGACTCGCCGTTCATCATTTCCGCACTCACCGACAGTCTGGAAGAAGCCGACAACCTGGCCGCGAAATTCAGCGGATTATCGAGCGTTCATGAAGCAATCACACTGAGCAATCTCGTACCCGAACAGCAAGACGAAAAATTAGACATCCTCGATACACTCAATTTGATCATGCCCGCGCAGCTCGATCGATTCGACCGCGCTTACGAAAAATCGGATATCAGAAGCGCTTTAATCAAATTCGACCAATCGTTGAAACAAACCTTGTCGCAAAATGCCACACCGGTTTCGGCCGAATTGCTTGAGCAACTTCGCCGAAACATTCAAGCTTTCATCGACCATGCCGACAAGGCCGAACAACCCGATGCGGTCTATTCGCAGCTGGAAACCAATGTGATGATTTTATTGCCGGAAACGATGCGTATGTTGCGGGAAGGCCTAACCGCTACCGAATTTGCAATCGACGATATTCCCGAAACTGTCAAAAGCCATTGGATCAGCCCTAACGGTATCGTTCGACTGCTGGTTCTACCCGAGCAAGACCTTAATGACCCAGGACATCTAAAAGTATTCGTCAATCAAGTACTGGATACCTATCCGCAAGTATTCGGCTTGCCGATCGGCGACGTCACTTCAGGTCAAGCAGTTGTCGACGCGTTTATAGAAGCCTTTTCAAGCGCCCTGGCGTTTATCGTTATTTTATTACTCGTCATCACACGCAGCATCAAGACGACAATATTGATCATTGCGCCGCTATTATTGGCCGCAATCCTGACCGGTGCATTCAATGTCCTGCTCAACAATCCATTCAATTTCGCGAATATCATCGTCTTGCCTTTGCTATTGGGGATGGGAGTCGACAGCGCGATTCATATCGTGTATCGACTACAACACAAACAAAGTAATCAAACCGACTTGCTGCAATCGAGTTCGGCGCGCGGCGTGTTTTTCAGCGCATTAACGACATTATGTAGCTTTACAAGCCTGGCGTTTACTTCCCACCTGGGAATCGCCAGTATGGGGCTATTGTTGTCGATCGGTATTACGATGACTCTAGCCAGCAGTCTAATTGTTCTACCGGCGTTAATTAACACCAACAAACAAAAACGATCCTAATCATTTTTCTTTCTAAACCTTTTTAATCCAATGTTTAAATACTTTTTTCAACTCGTTTTCTTATTGTTTACCTTAAGTTTAGGCGACGTTTTTGCCCATGCCGTAGTCACCGAAACCTCATTAAAAATCGACCCGATTCAGGCCGGCAAAGCCAGTCAGGTATCGCTGACCTTTAATTCCAGAGTCGAACTGGCTTTATCGCATTTCGATCTGGTCAAAAAAGGCGATATTCACGAAAGACTAAAGGTCGATCAAGGTCAAAAACGAGGCGAAGTCATCATCGAGCTTCCTGCACTCGATCCCGGAGAGCATGCGATTCGGCTCAAAGTATTCGCCGCCGACGGTCATTTGACCGAAGACATCATTCATTTTTTTGTTGTCGAATAAGGGCTTTGCAATGGGTGGGTTAGCTGATTTTCTGGACTCTCTAGTCGGCGGCGTCGACCGCGTCTTCTTTAGCGTGGTGATCGGCGGATTGGTTTGGGGCTTGTTTATATTGAGACCATGGAATACCCGCGAGCGTTATTCCGAACCACAACTCAATTCGACCGTCACTTTGATCTACTACGGCGCTTTAGGTCTTTCTTTATCTCAAGCCTTATCGCTGATAATAAAAGTATGGTTGATGAGCGCAACCTTAGGCGTATGGCCATTTCCGGCATTTGCCGAAACCATTCAATTTAAAGCCGGCATGGCCCGCATGCTATTGGCTGGAGGCTTGGCATTCTATATCGGCCATACACTCATCACTCAACCTGCCGCGAAAGACAGATGGTTTCTTGCCGGAGCAATCGCCACGCTGGTACTTATTGCCGGTGCTTGGCTTGCGCATGGCGCGGGCCGCTATGAAGCGCGCATTCAATTGATGACGCTGACCGTAATACATCAAACCGGCGCCGCGATTTGGGTCGGAGGCATATTTCAATTGCTTAATATCTGGCGATTAACTCGGCGAAAAACCATAGCCGTCGATATTTGGCCGGCGTTTCTAAAAAAATTCACCGTTATCGGAATCGCCTCGCTTGCCATTTTACTGCTAACCGGACTGCCGATGACCTTCGAATACATCGATAGTTGGAACGGTTTTATCGGCACAGGCTATGGCAATTTATTACTAGTCAAGTTATTCATGCTAGGCATTGCTCTGTTTTTGGCTTATTTGAATAACCGAGGAACCCGGGAATATTTAGCGCAACATCGGGAAACAAAGCTCTACCGAGAAATACCCTATTACATCCAGGCTGAAACCTTTATCTTGATCAGTATATTGTTTACCGCCGTCAGTCTGGCAACCCAACCGCCCGCGGTTGATATTCCGGAAACCACCGCGACCTGGCAGGAAACTCTCGCTACTTTTAAACCTCGCATCCCAATGATGACTTCGCCGACACACGAAGAATTGATGGCCGGCGAACCCGGAAGAACGGCAATTGTCGGCCAAGTCCCGTCGCGCGCAATGACCGATTGGTCTGATTATAACCACAATATCGCCGGCGTCTTCGTCGCAACTATTGCATTACTGTCGATCTATGCCAATCTACGTCCGCCACCCCCGCATCGCGGACCCTTATGGCCGCTAGGCTTCGCAATCCTCGGACTATTTCTGTTTATTCGTAGCGATCCGGAAGTCTGGCCGCTAGGGCCGGTCGGCTTTTGGGAAAGCACATTGAATAGCGGCGAAATTTTACAACATCGTATCGCGACTCTCTTGGCCTTCATCATGGGCGTACTGGAATATAAAGCGCGGCACCCTAATAACGTGCATAGAAAGCTGGTGTACATGTTTCCGATACTTGGAGCTTTTGGCGGTTTGATGCTGCTGACGCATTCTCATGTCGGCTTTCAAGCTAAATCAGCCTTCTTGATTCAAGCCGGACACACCTTGATGGGCTTTTTTTCAATACTCGTAGCCAGCGGGCGCTGGCTTGAAATACAACTGAACGACCCGAAACAAAAACAAATCGCAGGCCTAATCTCTGCGTTCGCGATGTTACAAGTCGGCATGATTTTGATGTTCTATCAAGAGCCGCTTTATTAAGCCTTTCGGCACGCTTCGTTTGATGGCTAATGAAGCATCCATTGAGAAAATACTATGAACCTAGCTAACGACTATCCATTACTGAGCCTGATCGATAAACCGGCGGATTTACGAAAACTGACCAAAACCAATCTGGTTCCGCTTGCGAAAGAACTGCGCGAGTTTTTAACTCACACGGTCAGTATTTCCGGCGGGCATTTCTCGGCAGGCCTCGGCACCGTGGAGTTGACCGTGGCGCTGCATTACGTGTTCGATACGCCGCGCGATCAATTGGTTTGGGATGTCGGCCATCAGGCCTATCCGCATAAGATTCTGACCGGGCGCAAGGAGCGCATGACGACGATCCGCACCCGCGACGGCATTTGCGCGTTTCCGAATCGTGACGAGAGCGAGTACGATGCCTTCGGCGTCGGCCATTCAAGCACGTCGATCAGCGCGGCCTTAGGCATGGCGATCGCATCGGGTTTGCGCGGCGAGGACAAGCACTGCGTCGCGATCATCGGCGACGGCAGCATCACCGGCGGCATGGCCTTCGAGGCGATGAATCATGCCGGTGCGATCGATGCGAATCTACTGGTGATCCTAAACGATAACGATATGTCGATTTCGCCGAATGTCGGCGCGTTGAATAATTATCTGACTAAGATTCTGTCGAGTAAGATTTATTCTTCGGTACGCGAAGAAAGCAAGAAAGTCTTGAGCAGCATGCCGAGCGTCTGGGAACTGGCGCGCAAGACCGAGGAGCACATGAAAGGCATGATCGTGCCGGGCACCTTGTTCGAGGAAATGGGTTTCAATTATATCGGCCCGATCGACGGTCACGATCTGGACATGCTGGTGTCGACGCTGGAGAATCTGAAGCAAATTTCCGGCCCGCGCTTCTTGCATATCGTCACCAAGAAAGGCAAGGGCTATCCGCCGGCGGAGAAAGACCCGCTTGCTTATCACGGCGTCCCGGCCTTCGACCCGAGCCGGGATTGCCTGCCGAAATCGGCTCCTTCTCCGCATCCGACTTATACGCAGGTGTTCGGCCAATGGCTCTGCGACATGGCCGAGCAGGACGAGCGCCTGTGCGGCATCACCCCGGCAATGCGCGAAGGCTCGGGTTTGGTCGCATTTTCCGAACGCTTTCCGAAGCGCTATTTCGATGTCGCCATCGCCGAGCAGCATGCCGTAACCTTGGCGGCGGGCCTGGCTTGCGAGGGCGCAAAGCCGGTCGTCGCTATCTATTCGACATTTTTACAACGCGGCTACGATCAATTGATACACGATGTGGTCTTGCAAGACTTGGATGTATTGTTCGCGCTCGACCGCGCGGGTTTGGTCGGCCCGGACGGCCCGACCCATGCCGGCAGTTTCGATTACACCTACATGCGCTGTTTGCCGAATATGCTGATCATGGCGCCGGCCGACGAGGACGAATGCCGGCAGATGCTCTATACCGGTTATATTCATAAAGGCCCGGCTTCGGTGCGTTATCCGCGCGGCAAGGGTCCTGGCGTGCCGGTCGATTGCAGCATGACCGCCCTACCGATCGGCAAGGCCGAAATTCGCCACCAAGGCGGACGTATCGCGATGCTCGCCTTCGGCAGCATGGTAGCGCCATCGATCGAGGCCGGCAAGCAACTCGGCGCGACCGTCGTCAACATGCGTTTCGTCAAGCCGCTCGATGAAGCGTTGATTCTGGAACTGGCCAAGAGTCACGATGTCATCGTTACGGTCGAAGAAAATGTCGTCGCCGGCGGCGCCGGCAGCGCGGTCAACGAATTTCTGCAAGCGCAAAGAATCATGATGCCGGTGTTGAATATCGGCCTGCCCGACGCCTTCATCGAACAAGGCACGCGCGAGGAATTACTGAGCTATTGCGGATTGGATACACAAGGTATATTGCAGAGCATCAAGCAATTTTGCGCGTGACATCATTGGCGAAAGCCGGCTTTGCTCGATTGACCATAGATAAACCTAAATTCGGCAGTTCAACCATGAAGCACATGAAGTTCATGAAGTATTTCAATAGATTACCTAAACATTGCAGCTAATCTTTCGGGTGAGCGAAAGTTGTTCATAAACGAATGACAAGTTATTGAGTTAACTTCTTATTCTTCATGATCTTCATGGTGAAATGCTTTTTCTAAGATAAAGCACTTCGCCTAGGGGCGAATTCATTGAATTCAGGACAATTAGGACTTCGAAACAAACCGTGGAAGTTGAGCGTCGGTGGCTTTCCCTCACCTAGCGTTAGGTAAGGGACGACGAAGGCGCGCTCCCACGGCGGGCGATTGATACACCGTGGGAGCGATCCCCAGATCGCGATTTCGAGGTCGAAAATGTCAAGCTATAACAAATGGCATCGAGGCCGCATTGGCCAAAAAGTCTAGCCCGAATAGAGCACAGCGCAATCGGGGAAGTTTGAATCCACGCCATCCCCGTATTTCGCTAAGCTGCATACGGGCTACCGTTTGCTGTGAATCGCACACCTAATGCTCTTTCCCAACTTGAAGCTGGAGAAAAATCGGATGTGTGGGTTAGTCGTTTTTAGCTTGATGCGCATGGCAAAGAGTAATTCGTTTATTTCGACAGTCATGGGTATTTCGTCTCCGAAAGCTAAAAGAAATGATTAGAATAGTCGGCATGAAAAATCGCATATTAATCACCTAACCGAACCGAAACTTCATGACTTATTCGCGTAGAAAATTTTTACACCACGCTACAGCATCGGGCTGTTACGTCATAGCCGCTTGTGCAGGACTGATGACTCCGGGACAAGTTTTCGCCGAATGGGCCGAAGACTATTTCTCCCCGGGAAAACTCGAACAAACGCTGGATCGTTTGCTTGCCGGAGCGGGCATTGCCGATTCCGCTGCAATTTCGCTCAACCTACCGTTAATCGCCGAAGACGGCGCAGTCGTGCCGATCAAGGTTGCCAGCACGCTAAGCGATGTCGAAAGCATCGCAATTCTGGTCGAGAAAAACCCGGTACCGCTGGCGGCGATTTTCACATTGTCCGAAAATACCGAACCGTTCGTATCTGCGCAACTAAAAATGGCCGAAACCTGCGATGTTATTGTCGTAATCAAAGCTGGTGATAAGCTCTATAGCGCACGTCAAAAAGTCAAGGTCACGATCGGCGGCTGCGGAGGCTAAGGATTTGGCCGTAAATAACTTCCCTATTTTAAGGAGGGTTCGGTTGCTCGATTGGCAGGTGTCGGCGGCAGGGAAAGCCGCCGTCAAGCCTACACGGACGTATTCACGGCGTCCTGCCAAGCGAGTGACCGAACCCTCAACAAGGCTCATAGTTCCAGGACATTATTTATCACGAAATCCTAACATGACCAAAACCAAAATTCGCCTCAACGCCAAAAACGACAAAACCGAATTGAAAATCTTGATCGCGCATCCGATGGAACACGGTCGCAATCGCGATCCGGAGACGCAAGAATTGATTCCGGCGCATTTCATCAAGACCTTGACGATAAGCCAAAACGGAAAAACGATTTTGAGCGCACAGATGGCCGGCAGCATCTCGAAAAATCCTTATTTTGCCTTTTGGTTGAAAGGCATTGCAAACGGCGACCTGATCCGCGTCGACTGGTTCGACAATCAAGGCCTCAGCGGCAGCGCCGAACAACGACTAGCCGAACCGTCATGAGCAAAGGCTTACGCTTTGTTTATCTATTATTACTGGGGTGCTGATGCAGCACAATGTTTATAGCTTGTTTTTATTACCATGAAGGGCATGAAGATAATGAAGGGAAGAGAATTGAGTGCTTTATGAACTGTCCCAATATCACAGATGAGCTGAATCAATAGATGAACTTAATACATAAATTCAATGTAGTAATACAGCGTTTTCAAGTCCCGTTAATGACTAAAAATATCAAAACAATGGCGGGACTGGAGTGCTGGCTTCGTCTGCGCAGGTAGGTAAAGCCCGCACTCCAGGGGCAATAATGATGACATAGGCTGTTAAGGGTGAGTAACGCATTTAAATTGAAAACGCTGTATCTTCAAGTCCTTCATGCGCTTCATGGTAGAAAATAAATGACATTTTTTGGAATCAGCATCCTATTACTGGGAATCCAGGCCGGATCGGCACTTGCCGACCCGGAACAGGACCGCAAAGCCTTGACCGAACATTACCGGACACTATTTCCTAAATTGACGCTACAGGATTATGCCGACGGCGTTTATGCAATCGACCCCGGCGCCCGGCAATCCTGGCGGGCGATCGAAGAATTTCCGCCGTACGAATGGGCTTTGGAAGAAGGTAAAACCCTGTTTTCGATACCTTTTTCCAATAGTACACATTATGCGGACTGCCTGCCGAATCGCGGCATCGGCATCGCTCAACTTTATCCGAAGTGGAATAGCGAAACCGGCGAAGTCGTTACGTTGGCAAAAGCCTTGAACGACTGCCGCGAACGAAACGGCGAACCCCCTTTACCCTATCAAAAAGGCGAAATCGCATCTTTGCTCGCTTATTTGGCCTCTACAAGCCGAGGCAAAGCCCTCGCGATCGAAATTCCCGATAGCGACCCGCGCGCCTTGGCCGCCTATCAAGCCGGGAAAGCTTTTTATTACGAACGGCGCGGTCAATTGAACTTCAGTTGCGCGACCTGCCATGTGCAAAACGCCGGTAAACGGCTACGCTCGGAAGTGTTAAGCCCGTCATTGGGGCACACCAGCCATTGGCCGGTCTATCGTTTAAAATGGGGTGAAACCGGCACGCTGCACAGACGCTTTGCCGAGTGTCTCAAACAAGTCCGTGCGGAATCACCCGGCGCACAAAGCGCCCAATTCCGTAATTTGGAATATTTTTTAAGTTATATGGGCAACGGCATCCCGATAAACGGCCCGAGTATCCGCAAATGATCAAAACTCAACCTAGCTGCACAGAAATCTTCGAATCGGGACTAATGCCTTGCGAAGACGCGCTTTCCCGAATTTTAGCCAATCTGCCGACTATTAAGGGCTATCAACGATTGCCGATTGAAAAAACTCGAGGATGCACCTTGTGTGAAGCCGTCTTCTCGACTCTGAATGTCCCTGCGCATACCAATTCGGCTGTCGACGGCTATGCACTGCACAGCTCCGAACTCCCGTCCGAAGGAATCAAACGACTTGCCGTAAAAGGCCTCGCCCTGGCCGGTGTTCCTCATCAACATGTAATCGAGCCGGGCACATGTCTACGCATCATGACCGGCGCTGCTTTGCCTAAGCCGTTCGACACCGTGATCATGCAAGAGCATGTCGAAACCGGGGACGACTTTATCGCCATCGATAATCGGCATAAAGCCGGCGATAACGTTCGCCGCGCCGGAGAAGATATCAAACAAGGTGAAACCGTCTTGGCTCCGGGGCGATACCTCACGCCGCCGGATATCGGCTTACTCGCTTCACTCGGCATTAACGAAATCAATGTCAGACGCCGACTGATCGTCGCGATCGCCTCGACCGGCAACGAAATTTTTGCTCCGTTTGAAACGCCCGGCGAAGGCGGCATCTATGATAGCAATCGTTATAGCCTCTTAGCGGCACTGGACAGACCCGATATCGAAGTCGTAGATCTCGGCATTATCGAAGACGACCCCGATGCTTTATTGAAGCGTTTTAACGAAGCAGGCCGTTATGCCGACCTCATCATCTCATCAGGCGGCGTTTCGGTCGGAGAGGCCGACTTCACGAAAACGGCCCTGCTAAAATCAGGGCAAGTCGACTTCTGGAAAGTCGCAATCAAACCAGGTAGGCCCTTGGCATTCGGGCGCATCGGAAATGCCGCATTTTTCGGCTTACCGGGAAATCCGGTCGCGGTATTGGTCACCTTTTATTATTTCGTTTTACCGGCCTTGGAAAAAATGCTAGGCATCGTCGATAAGCCGATCGCCCCAACAATCATCGCGCGTACAACCGAAAAACTACGCAAAAAACCGGGACGAACCGAAATACAGCGCGGCATCCTCAGCCGCGATCAAGATGGCGACTGGATCGTCAGAACCACCGGCAAACAAGGCTCGGGAATTTTGATGTCGATGAGCAAAGCCAATGCGTTTATCATTTTGAATCATCAAGATACATCTAAATCCGCCGGCGACTGGGTCACCGTAAGACCCTTTTGCGGCATGTTTTAACCCCCTCCAAATAAATTATTAGATATTTAATGTCAATTCTGTTAGATTTGCAATTGACTTTCATCTAAACGCATGCTAGGTCATAGGATCTCATGACAACTCAGCCTTGCTGTTGTCACGGCAAATGGACACATCCAAAAATTATTACAATAAAGGGGGTAGCTATGATTACCGACGAAATTATGATCACCATGGCCGCTACACTGTCGACCACATTGATTATTATGCTTCTAGCGATAAGAAACACCGTACATAAAAAACGACTCAGAAGAAGCCTCGATTGGCTCGAAACCGCCAAACATTCGAAATACGATACGGCACATTTCCAAGATTTAAAAAACGGCATCGACCCTGCTTACATCTATGGCGGCAACTCAAGCACCTCAACTTTTAAGTTATCGCTGAAAATTTCCTTCGGCATTGCCGTATTATTGGGATTTTCTTGGTGGACTTTTCAGTTATTCACGAAAGGCGTTTTGATTTGGGCTGCGGTTTCGGGTTTATTTGCCGTGATCGGCTTGATTCTGCCGTTTCTGATATGGCGACAGGTTATGCAACGGGAAGAAATCAAAGGCAGGGCGGGACGAATACTCAAGCAAATTGAAAAAAACCTCAAGGAATCTCACGCTGAAACATCCCAACAAAGTCGCAAACCCGATACATCCACGGTATCAATAACCGAAAGCGCTCCGGTTAAAGACAATAAAACACGGATTGAACAAAAAATTCCGGTTCCCGAAGATTCGGTATTGAGACGTCACTTATTGTCGCAGTTGCGCGCCGAAGTCGAAGCAACGTTATTTCCGCGTCCGACCGATTGCGTATTGCTACGCCACTACGGGCAATTGGTCGAATCCGAAATACAAAACCGTTTACTTAATCCGGAAGCCTTACAACGTTTTAAACTTATCGATGGCATCGAAATACCCGACGCTGCCACTCCGGCTTCTATTATCGAAGTAAAGCTAAAATCAAGACCCATAGAACACGCAATCGCCGGCACACCTGGCAAATCTGACTCTAAGCACGAAGTCCCCGAGGATAGCATATTGAGAAGACACTGGTTGACGCAACTACGTAGCGAAATCGAAGCGTCGCTGTTTCCGCGCCCGACCGATTGCGTATTGCAACGGCACTATGAGCAATTGATCGAATCCGAATTGGAAAACCGCTTAGTTAATCCGGAAGATTTATCTCTGTTTAAATTCATCGATGGCCGGGAATCGGCACTTGACTCTACCACGTCCCCGAAACCCGAACGCATCGACACGCTAATTATTAAGACCGATTCCAAAGCAAAAAACGAACCTGAACAAATTACAATCCCCGAGGACTCCGTATTACGACGTCATTTTATAAACCAATTACGAAGCAAAATTGAAACAGAAGTCTATCCGCGTCCGACAGAGGCAACTCTGCAGCGCCATTACGATCAACTCATCGAAGCGGAATTAGCCTCGCATTTGAAATGGAACACAAACTGGATCCGGTAGCTATACCCATCGCAGATCAAAATTCGGCACCGGGGTGCCCGTCAAAGGACGCCGTGAATACATCCATGTAGGCTCTATGCCAGCTCCATGCTGGCAAAGCCTTAGCCGAGCACCCCGGCGCCTCCTGAGGCACTGCCGAAATTTGAAGTGCGAAAGGTATAGATCATTATTCCTTTCAAAACATTAGACCGGTAGAGACAGTCGACTCGTCTCTACCGGAATATCTGCCAAACCGATAACGAATACCGTCAAGACTCGCTCAAAGCGCCCCGGCTTTCATCGACAAATTTTTCGGTATCGTCATCCAACTGGCGGCTCGTCCGCCCTAACGGCTCATGAACATACAGCGACTTGGATAAGGCCTTGGCGCTGGAAAATTTAGTGTCTTTAACCGGCGGCTTCATTTGATATTTAACCGGCATTTGATGGTCCGCCAATTGCAATGCCGGATTGAATACTTTATCGAATTTAAACAGATTCTTCGCAAAGTTCGTTTGGCCTCGCATTAAATTGCCGACCAAGACCTTCGTCACATCGCGCATGGCCGCCCACCCCATGTGCTTAGTAAACATCACACGCTGAGTTTCGACCAATTCCGCATAAAACTCCTCTATCGGTAAGCGAGTCGGCAGCACCGCATGCTGAATATCGAACAATCGATAATCGCGAGTCGTCAAATTACGCGACTCGGTCAGCCAACTTTCGGTTCCCGGATAAGGCGTATTGACGCTGATATTAACGATTTCAGGCACTTCTTTACACCACTCCCTGACCACACGGAAACGCTCATGATCCCAGTCGGTATCGGCGATGATATTGATCGCGACATTGATACCCAGAGTCCGAGCAAACTCCAAAGCCTCGAAATTACGACTTAAATCAATACGTTTACGATATTTTTCGAGCCCGTCCTCATCGATCGACTCGATACCCAAGAACATGTAGCTCATCCCGAGTTCCTTCCAGAACTTGAAGACATCTTTGTTACGCAGCAACACATCGCCGCGCGTTTCCAGATAATATTCTTTCTTAATGCCTTTCCGAGCCAAGGCCTCGCCGATTTCGAAGCCCATTTTTTCTTGAATAAATGCGACATCGTCGACAATAAAAATCCCGGGCTCGCGAATTTTTTCCATTTCTTCGACGACTTTATCAGGGCTCATCACGCGATAACTTCGTCCATAGAATGTCCAAGCGCTGCAGAACGAACAGTCCCATGGGCACCCCCTGGAAAACTCGATTGATGCACAAGGATCCAGCGTGCCGAGAAAATATTTATTACGATGTCGAACTAAGTCTCGAGCCGGCGCAAGATTGTCAAGATCGGGGATAAACGTCGGCTGTCCGCCCTCGCCTTTCATCGTCACCACACCAGGTACATCATGAACGTTTTTCCTGTCTTCCTTGATAGCTTGGAACAACAAAGGAAGTCCCGACTCGCCCTCGCCTTTAAGAATGGCATCGAGACTACCTTCGCTATGTTCCAATAATTCTTCGGCGGTAAACGAGGCGCTATGCCCGCCGATAAAGACAAATCCTTTAGGCAAACGCTCTTTCACGGCTTTGACGAGATCGATAACCTCAGGAACATTGGCCAAATAATTCAACGAGAAACCAACGATATCGGGTTGCCAATCGTCCAGCAGACGAAATAAATCTTGATGAGACTCTACCTGCAAGTCGATCAACCGGGTATCGTAACCTTGCCGCCGTGCCGTTTCGGCAACTTGTTCCAGTCCAAGCGGCTCAAGGCGTAAAAATACCTTGGTATACATTAGCGGGCTAGGATGAACAGCAAGAAATTTCATGTTTTCGACTCCTTATCAGGCCACAGTTATGTTCAACAATTTGTACAAAACTTCCAAAAATAGTATCGACTCACTATAAAAAAACTTACTATAACGGTCAAATTTAATTGCTTTAAACTAACTGGACCGGGTTCAAATATCCGATCTATATAAAACCATGGATCTAATGATAAAACTCACCGTATTCTCGATATTTGTTTTACTGCTTCTGTCTATCACCGCGCTGGTATTAGTCGTGGAAGATGAACCTAAGCTAAGAGAAAGGCCCGATATCACTCCCGAGCAAATCGCCCGAGGAAAACAAATTTTTGAACAAAACGACCCGCGACGCCTAAGAACAGGCACGATAGCAAGGGTAAGCATTGAACAGAGGGATCTGGACTTAGCCGTCAATTATTTCGTCAATCAATATATAGGCGGCGTTGCCGGCTTAACAATCAGACAAGGTCGAGCCATCATTGAAAGCACCTTAAAATTACCCTCAAATCCACTGGGCAATTATTTAAATGTAACAATGGAACTCAAGCAAACCCATAGCCTTCCTGAAATCGACCATCTATCGCTGGGCAAATTAAAAATACCCGGACTCATAGCAAATAACATAAGCAAAAGTATTTACAGCCTTATGCTGCCGGATGCCGATTGGAAGGCGCTTCAAGCCATGATCAGAAAGGTCGGATTCATCAATAAACGGATGATCGTGACTTATAAGTGGCATGAAAATTTACCGACCAAACTCAGCGGCGCTTTTTTACCCGAACAAGAACAGCATCGAATAGAAGTTTATCAGCAACGCTTGGTAATGCTAACGCGCGCATCCAAAAGGCAGTTGAGCTTGACCGAACTCACACAACCCTTATTCCAATTGGCAAACGAACGCAGTCGCAGAGGCGACCCGATTGGAGAAAACCGTGCCGTCATCCTGGTGCTAACGTTATTTGCCAACCGTTTAACGCTGAATAAAATTATTCCTTCATTGAAAAGCCATTATCGTCCGATTTGGCGAACCGTCACTCTCAATCTACGCAACGATTTAAGCAAACATTATCTAGTGTCGGCTACGCTTGCCGCCTATGCCGGAACTCCATTGGCAGATGCCATAGGATTATATAAAGAACTGGAAGATTCGAGAGGCGGCAGTGGCTTTTCATTCATCGATATGACCGCTAATCGGGCCGGCACGCTCATGGGCGAACTCGCCGTGCAAAATCCATCACAAGCCAGAAAAATTCAAGAATTTATGACCACGGCCCAAGAGCGCGACATCATCCCCGAAACGGTCGACTTGCCCGAATATCTTGCAGAACAAGCATTTAATCGACTCTACGGCGGCTTAGAAGGCGCCGCCTATCAGAAAATGGTACAACAAATAGAGCATCGAATCGCCCAATTACCGATTAACAAACAATAAACAGCGTTTCGATTCCCCCCCCTAACCTAACGTTCATAAAGGACAAAAGAATGTTTTGGAACAGGTTTTAACTGTTCAATACCCTAGTAGGTTACGCTTTACATACCATGGCAACCCATACGCATCAAGCTAAAAACAGCCAACCTACATCAAGCTCTTTCCCAAGCTGGAGCTTGGGAAAGACACACCCCGGAAGCTCATAAGCGCCAACTTAGCGCTCATTCTATGGTGCATTTGCCGCTTTATGAAAAACAACACCGGTTCCGAGGAGGGTGCGGTTGCTCGACCGACAGGCGTCGGCGGCAGGGATAGCCGCCGCCGAGCCTACATGGACGTATTCACGGCGTCCTATCGGGCGAGTGACCGCATCCACCACAGTTTGCACTTTCATTTGCCTGACGATTGCCGGGCCTTCATGAACGTTACTTAAGTTGGCGCCAATGCCCCGGAAGCTCCCCCTTCGACAAGGCTCTCCTGAGCGCAGCCGACGGGCTCAGGGCAAGAGCTTCCTGAGACCGACACAACCTCCGAGCATTCTCAATCAGCCCCCGACTCGCTCGCTCAATCTTCTTTGAATGTCGCCCCCTGTGTCGGAAAACAGGAGCTGGCTAACAGCATATTTTAGTCTATGTGACCTCAATGCCATTTATTGTAACTTGGTGTTAACGGTCTCGAAGTCGCGATCTGGGAATCGCTCCCACAGTGTATCCGCCTTCCTCTGAGGCTGCGACTCCTTCATCGCCCCTCACCTAACGCTAGGTGAGGGGCCGAGCACCCCCGGCGCCTTCTTAGGCACTGCCGAAATTTGAAGTGCGAAAGGGCATAGCTTATTTCCAAACGCTCATAATGCTAGTGAAATCGTCCGTCCATGAACGAGCATCGGCGTAATGGGGCACTTTTTGCCAATTATGCTGCAAGTCGGCATTGACTAAAGGTAGAAGGTCCGCTTCTTTTCGAGCCAGAATGGCCCAATCCGATCGATAAACAAAAGGAATATTTTGCTCAGGCCTGAATTCTTGCAGCAACAGCGTCAATCCCAATTTTTCCGCATGATCCGCCAACACCTTCTTCAACTCCAGATAACGATTGGAAATGTGGAAAACCAACAAGCCGTGATTTTCCAGTCTGGAAAAATACAACTCCAAAGCTTCCTTGGTGAGCAAATGGGTCGGTATCGAATCCGAAGTAAACGCATCGATAACCAATAAATCAAAAGGATTCGATTGATTTTCCAATGTGATTCTGGCGTCCCCGATTTGAATATCGTAACCGCTGATACAATCCGTTAAATAAGTAAAATACTCTGGGTTCGTTGCGATCTGCACAACGGCCGGATCGAGTTCGAAAAATGTCCAGTGTTGAGACGCTTTGGCGTAACCGGCCATTTCTCCAGCTCCAAGACCGACAACGCCTATCCGCCAAGCGTTGTTTTGGTTGTTGTAATTCGCAAAAATGGAACCCAAAGGCCCTTGCGGACTGTAATAGCCGTTCGGCGTGCATTGCCGATTGACATCGTTCAACAACTGCAAGCCATGCCGGGTTGTGCCGCTATAAATTTCATGCAATGTGTGCGTATTGTTGTCGACATTGAGATCCGAAATTTTCTTGACCGACAATACGCCATAAAAATTTCGGCTTTGATGCAAGAGCTGGTCTCCGCCTTGATGTTTTTCCGGCGCCGCACAGGACAACACCAACAGTCCAACCAAAGGAAAATACAACGAATTTTTTTTAAATAGAAAGTAGGCTGCACCCATTAAAGCAATGATCGCAAAACTAATGAGAAATGCATCGTCCAGTTGTTTGACACTGATCGATAAAATGACCGCAAACGTAATGAAGTAAGCGCTAAAAATAATTTTCGCCAAATGTTCCTTAACATACTGACCAATGCCATTGATCGGGTTCAACAACAATGCGCAAACAATCATCAGTGGATATTCGTAAATCGAGCTGAATATAAACGGCGCGATAAAGCTGTTAAAAATACCTCCGAGCATCCCGCCGAAAGACATGATTAAATAATATTGAGTAAGATAGTTTGTCGAGGGGCGTTTCTTTGCTAACTCCCCATGACATACCATGATGGATATAAAGAAAACGAATAAATGAATCAATAATTCGACTGAAAAAGAGGCCAGTTTTTGATTCGAAAAGTAGTAAATCAAAAAGGGCGCGACCAGCCAGGGCTGTATCAATAATATTTTTTTATGAATCGTCGTGCCGTAGCCGGAAAATACCAAAATAAATGAGAACAAATACAAGGCTAAAGGAATAACCCATAACAACGGCACCGTGGCAATATCGATGCTGATGAAATTAGTCGTGCCCAATAATAAACTGGAAGGCACAAACGCCAATAATAACCATTGAATTTGTAATTTCAGCTCAGGCTTTTCGACTAGATTAACCCTTGATGCCTTGTTGACTGCAGGCTGAAAGTGCTGCTGTTTCAGAACTAGCATACACAATGCAATCAAGCCTATCAGCACAAGAAAGCCCGCACTCCAATATTGCTGTTGCTGGCTAATACCGATGGCGGGCTCCAGTAAAAAAGGATAGCTCAATAACGCGATCAAGCTGCCGGCATTACTGGCGATCGAAAGATAATAAGGGTCGTTACTGGTCTGGTGGCCGATTTTTGAAAACCACTTTTGCAATAAGGGCGAGTTAGTGGACAACACGAAAAACGGCAAACCTATCGACACAAATAGAGTCGACAACAACCAAATACTGGGATTTTCCGAACTGGGCGGCCTACTACCCTCAGAGATACTTACCGGAAGGAAATAAAGACTGATAAGCAGTATCGAAAGGTGGATGGCAAGATGCTTTCGATAACCAAAGCGAGTTGAAAGAAAATGGGCATAAAGATAACCCAAAAAGAGGATGCTCTGATAAAACACCATACAGGTATTCCATACGGATGCAGAGCCGCCCAATAAAGGCAAAAGCGCTTTCCCAAACATTGGTTGTAAAACAAACATTAAAGAAGCACTGCTGAATAATGTCAACGCGAACAAGAAGATAGGAAAATTGTCGCGTCTGATTTCACTATGATGTGTAATGTCCATACGCCCCCCCTAAATAACTAATTTACGGTGAAAATTAAGTTTTGACCGGATTAACCTCTAATTTGGCAATAATTATCGACAGGCTTATGGGCGTGTCGGACGAGTATTTCTTGACTGCATTGGTTGGATATTATGATCGATTTCACATTTTTTCAAGTCCTTGATTAAAAAAACTTACCTTTCCGCGCAATAACTAAATAACTTATTGTTTTTATTGATTCTAGTTAAGCCGACAGAAAAGCGCTCATGTCCGCTACATGACAATAACCTTAAGTTTCTTGCGGATAGGGCTTGCATAAAAAAAGCTAAAGCGTTATTTATTTAATAACTCAAGCGGCAACACCTCTTTTCTATAATAAACCTAACAATTTAAGAGGTAGTAGACTATGAAAACAACACTAATCCTGACGGTTACACTGATTATCGGTGTCATAGCGTACTTGGTTTACCGTCCCAACACTCATGATACCTCATCGGACTATACCGTTCTTCAGCATGTAGAAGCATGCAAGGCTGAGCTTGGGATCACCCGAAAATTGCCGGTACTCTCATGTTTAGACGGCACACAAGTGCCTATCTATGTCGACAAAAAAGAAATTCAAGAAGATAACTGGGAAAAACTCCTCTCCAATTCCAAAAGATGCGACAACCCTCATTGGCTAGGCGGCGATATGGGCTGCTGGACTTATTCGCATTTACAAATTAAGCAACTCGATGACGACAACATCATGGTGCTCAACTGCCGGCAAAAAGGGAATCAATTCGAAAAAGATTGGTTTCGGAAAACCAAAGCAAATTTAGGCATGAACCAGCAGCAAAGAAAAGAACGCTTTGAGAAAGCGTCTAGCACTGAGAAAACCGAACTTTATTACCTCTACAATACTTTTAACGATATCGGCATTATCCTGCGGAATACAAAAACAGGAAAAAGTTGTTATCTCACTCAATATGGCGAAGCAGTGGTCGGTTTTTTGCCGCCCCTTGATACCCCCCTTCCTAGCAAGAACGATTATTTAAATCAATACAATCCGGAGCAAGCAAGACCACCGAAAGACTTTCCGCAGGATCTTTGGTACCGCGATGCCAACCAGGCTTTTAAATCGCCGGCGTTTACCGCGGAAGCCGGTTGCGTTGCCTGCCACAATGCACACGGCGTCAAATACAGTCCATACATCAATTCAAAACACGGCCTACCGGATATTTACACGATGGCGCCTTTACCCTTTTTAGCGGTTGGCAAGCCTTTTCAAAACTTCTTTAACAATCATAATATTCTCCAGATTACAACCGACCCTATAGACGGTGAACCACAACTATGTACTCAGTGCCATAAAATGACGACCTCCGGAACTTGCGGTTATAGTTTTGAATTTGCCACCGGTCATCCCGACAAAACGCTGAGCACCTGGCTAACTTCGGGTCCGAACGAAAGAAACTGGATGCCGCCTATTGCCGCAGCCCCAGCCCTGATAAAAAAACATGTCGCCGCGATGAAATGCTGTTGCGACAACCCTCAGTCTCAAGGATGCAAGACCCGCAAATTCGGTCCGACTCTTGCCGACCTTCCTAAAGGTTTCCATGAAGGCAAAGGTTGGGTTAGCGGCCAAGAGCCTGGCCTTTGTAAAGACATCATGGAGTCCTACCAATGGAATGCCGATAAGTTTTGATATCTCTGTTACTTCTCGCACATCACATCGACCCAAAACCTTCCAATGCCGGGTCGCAATACCCGCCTGGCCTTGGATTATTTGCGCATGACTAAAACTCAACACAACGAGGCCCGACCTAGGTGCGCGATGCGCACCCTACACTTGGCGCCTAATAGCCTTATATGGACTCCTCGTTTATTGCAAGCCAAGTTTTCAAAAAATGATGTCAAAACAGAGATCAAGATTGCAGCCATATATCCGGTCTCTCAACAGAGGCTTTATTGCCTCAGGACTCCTGATGAATCTATCCGCGCGCCTATTCCTCAACCATCGTAACGGTTTCTTAAGAACCTATGAGTATATCGGGTTGTAAAAGCACCGGTCTGACCTGTTGTTGTCATCAATGATTGTCTACTTGCCTCCGCAATCTTGTGTACTCGGTTAAATCAATCGCACTCATCAGGGTTATCCACGCTTTGTCCACGGGCGGAGAGCTCTCTTCTCTAGCTCGGAGCCGGTGGGCAAAGGGTGGATAACCCGGCCCGAAGCCCGCGTTAGGCAGGCGCCCCTTGATAAGCTTCATTTTTCGTGGTCATTGCCCACAAGATGCGGGCGTTTTTGTTGGCCAGGGCAACCGCGGCCTTGTTAAAGCCGCGTCGCTCGACCAGCGACTGCAGCCACCGGCTGAGTTGATCTGTTTTGCCAGCACAGTTTTTGACCACCGCGCGTGCACCATGAATTAAGTTGGTTCGGATATAACGATTACCCCGTTTACTGATCCCCAGATAGCGGGGTTTATCGCCGCTGCTATGCTGCCCGGGAACCAGGCCCAGACTCGCCGCATAATCTCGGCTACTGGTATAGCCTTTGCCGTCCCCGATATCAGATGCCACAATCGTGGCGGTGATCGGACCCACCCCGGGAACATCCAGCATGCGCCGGCTTAATGCATCGGCTTGACTGAGCCTGCCCAGCCGTTTGTCTTGCTCCTTAATCACCTTATCCAATTCTCTCAACCGCTCAGCTTGCTCCGCAATCAGCTCTCGACACAGCGCTGTTAGTCCGTTCTCGGCATCTTCTAAAATATCAGGCAATTGTTTTCTGACTTGATCGACCCCTTTGTGAATGGCAATGCCGCGCTCCAGCAAGGCTCCACGAATCTGATTCACTACAGCAGTTCGTCGTTTGACCAGATCCTGGCGTAGATTATGAAGCAGTTGCATATCTTGCTGTACCTCGGTTTTGATCGACACCACCCGCTTATTGGGCCGGCCGACCGCATCAAAAATCGCTTGGGCATCGTTAAAATCATTCTTGTTGCCGACCAAGAAGCTCTTGACAAACTTCGCGTTCAATAACATCACTTCATGGCCCAGTTTAGTTAATTCTCTAGCCCAATAATGGCTACTGCCGCACGCCTCGATACCAATCGTGCTGACCGGATAATTGGCGAAGAAGGTCAAGACTTGCGCCCGTTTGAGTTTTTTCTTGATGACTTTATTATCCGCATTCAACGTATACAGATGAAAAATGTTCTTTGCGATATCTAAACCAATTACGCTAGTATTCATCTCGGACTCCTCTTGTTTTGTTTTTTACTAAGGTGCTATTTGACACCAACAGAGTGAGAGGAGTCCATATCATCATCGCAGATCAAAATTCGGCGCCGGGGTGTCCGTCAAAGGACGCCGTGAATACATCCCTGTAGGCTCTATGCCAGCTCCATGCTGGCAAAGCCTTTGCCGCACACCCCGTCGCCTCCTCAGCCACTGCCGAAATTTGAAGTGCGAAAGGTATAACACCATTAATTTCAAAAATATTTCAGTTAATGCTGTTACCCAAGCTCTAGCTTCCCGACAATCAAGAAAGATTGAACGAGCGAGCGAGCGAGTCGGACTTGATTGAGAATACGCGGAAGTTGTGTCGGTCTCAGGAAACTCTTGCCCTGAGCCCGACGGCTGCGCTCAGGAGAGCCTTGTCGAAGGCTTGCCCTGAGCGCAGCCGAAGGGGAAGCTTCCGGGGTGTCTTTCCCAAGCTGGAGCTTGGGAAAGAGCGAGATGTGGGTTGGTCGTTTTTAGCTTGACGCGTATGGGTGGATGTAAAAGCCAGCCCAAATATAAAAAAAACCCGCTCGAAAGCGGGTTTTTATTGTTCGAAAGCGATGAAAGAAAATTACTTAACCCAGCCCTAACATTTATCGAGCATAAGCAATTGAAAGCTAATAATAATTTTCAATATCATAATCCATCGTCACTACAAGAGTTGTTAAGGCTGGGTTAATTTTCCATCCAAATCAATTCTACACGGCGATTTTGCACCCGACCTTCTTCAGTTCTATTATCGGCAATAGGACGATTGGGGCCGAAACCTTTAGCGTGCATACTGTCGGTTACCCCTTTAGCTTTCAGGTAATCAACAACCGATTGCGACCGGCGCTCAGACAATCTCATGTTGTAGTTGTAGCCACCTTCGCTACTGGTATGACCTTGAACTTCAATTTCTTTTTCTTGTGGATAGGCAATCAACTTTTCAGCGACTCCATCTAAAATTATCTTTGCTTGTTCGGTCAGTTCGGCAGAATCGAATCTAAAGTTAACGCCTTTGAGCTCGATACTGATAGGGCAACCCTGCGCATCGACCTTGCTACCGGAAATAGTCCCCGGGCATTTATCCAAACAATCGTTGACGCCGTCACCATCCGAATCCAGGTTCGAACAATCCGGAGCAGCCGGCTCGGGTTCGAATTTAACGGGTGTAACAGCGGCTCTCGGTTTTTCTCCGAACGGAATCACAAAGCCGACATTGACGGTCATGTCATGAAATTCCTCGGTACCAGGACGCAGATTGGCGTTGAAGTTATTGTTGTAACGGTAACGCACATCACTACGAAGCAAAAAGTTATCATGCAATTCATAAGTAAACCCGGCACCGCCTTCGCCGGTAATCGAAGCTGCGCTGTTGCCAGGCACGCTGGTATTCATGCCGCCGATGCCGGCAACGATATAGGGCGAAAAGGTATCGCGAAAAAAGTAATATTGCAGATCCGCCGAACCGCCGGTTAAATCCCAACGCCCTTTGGTTTGACCTGTTTCGGCGTTATTGTAGCCGCTGAAACCTTGGTAGAAGCCCCTCAACTCTACGTTGAAGTGTTCGTTGAGCATTTTCCCGAAGCCCATACCGCCGCCCCAACCGTCTTTAGCGCCGCGGTCGCCGCCTGATTTGATGAAGGTGCCGAATGGCGCAACATACCAGCGCTCATCCTGTAGTTCTTCGGCCCAAGCCGAAGGAGTGGCGACAAATCCTGCCAATAAAGCACTAGCCATTAATTTTTTTAAACACATAACAACCTCTAAACTGAATAAAAACCTTTAACAATCCGGGGTTCTCGATAGAAATGACCGATATGAAAAATGTTTACTTTTTAAGAAAAACTCAAGTTGCATGCAATTTAAACCAAGTCCGTTGTATTTTTACAACAAAGACCTGTCGTATTTATACACTTCAAGTGTACATAGTTTACATCATTATTTTTTCCATCAACACAATTTTTTATTAAAAAATATTATTTATCAATAACTACAGCCCCTTACTTTAATATTTTTTTTAACTAATTAAATGTTTTGTTATCGCCACGCCGAGATTGTATTTTTTTCGCAACAATAGACAAAATAACAGGCTTTTGTATGCCGTGAATGTTTCAGCTTATTCACGAAAATTTTGAGCACCAATGAATCCGGAATCGTACCTTTCAACGGAGAGTGCTAGGTTATGGCAACCCAAAAAACCCATATTTTATGGTGTTCAACTGACAAACCATGCTGAAATTACCCACATTCGAAAACACTGTGTTCACTCTATGTAATGGTATTTTTTTTAATATTGGCATATAGTTGAACTTAAGCTCCTCCGTCATAACCCAGTGCAGCAGAGAGACACCATGGAATCGTTCATTCAAAATCTCGTTGAAACCCACGCAAGGCGCCCAACTCGGCTTTTAGCAATATTACGCGCCGTTCAGGCGCGATACTTCCATATCCCGAACCAAGCCATTCGATTGCTATCCAAGGAATTAAATATTCCAACAACTCGCATTATCGGCGTCATTGAATTTTATAGCTTTCTTCATTTAACGCCGCGCGGACGTTACGATATATTGATTAGCGATTCGATTACCGATCACATGCTCGGCAAACACAATTTGATGGACTATCTATCTAACAAACTTTCCGTGTCGCCCGGCAGCGTTCGTGAAGACGGATTGATCAGTTTGGATAATACTTCATGCACCGGCATGTGCGATCAAGGCCCCGCCGGACTGATCAATGGCCGCGCGATCACTCGCCTTGACCGACCTAGAATCGACGCGATCGCACAATTGATCGACGAACAAAAAGCACTTGACGACTGGCCCAAGGAATTCTTTGAGGTCAGCGATAACATCTATCAATCCGATTTGCTATTGAGCAGTCGCCTAACTGCCGGAGAAGGCCTCCAAGCGACTTTCGCACGCGGCCCAAAAGAAACGCTATCGGAAGTCGATAAATCCGGACTCAGAGGGCGAGGCGGCGCAGGCTTTAAAACGGCAATGAAATGGCGATTTTGCTCCGAAGAATCGGAACAAGAACGCTATGTAGTCTGCAATGCCGATGAAGGCGAACCCGGAACATTCAAAGACCGAGTATTACTGAATAGCTATGCCGACCATGTTTTCGAAGGCATGACTATTTGCGCGGCACTAATCGGCGCCAAGCAGGGTTTTCTGTATCTACGCGGCGAATATCTTCATCTTTACCAAAAATTGGAAAACATTCTCGAACAACGCCGTCAGGCCGGTTTGCTCGGTAACGATATTCTCGGCAAAGGCCTAAATTTCGATATCGAGATCTGTCTCGGCGCCGGCGCCTATATCTGCGGCGAGGAGTCGGCATTAATCGAATCGCTCGAAGGCAAATGCGGTATTCCGCGAAATCGTCCGCCCTACCCTGTTTCCCAAGGCTATTTAAACAAGCCCACTGTCGTCAACAACGTTGAAACTTTCGCGGCCACCGCCAACATTGCCTTACACGGAGGCGCTTGGTTCGCGGATAAAGGCACGGAAAAATCCCAAGGCACCAAGGTTCTTAGCATTAGCGGCGACTGTCTACGTCCCGGCATTTACGAATATCCGTTTGGCGTTACGGTACGGAAAATTCTGGAGGATTGCGGCGCCCACGATGTACTTGGCGTTCAAATCGGCGGGCCGTCCGGCACCTTTATTTCCAACCAGGAACTCGATCGCATACTAGGATTCGAGGATTTAGCCACGGGTGGCTCGTTCATCGTGTTTAATTCGACACGCAACATTCTCGACATCGTGCGTAATTTCACTGATTTCTTCGCGCATGAAAGTTGTGGTTTTTGCACACCTTGCCGTGTCGGCACGTCGTTATTGAAAAAACAACTCGACAAGATCGTCGACGGCCACGGTTCGGCCGGTGATGTGGTTGCCCTTGAAGAATTGACCCGCCTGGTTAAAAACCATAGCCATTGCGGCTTAGGCCAAACGGCGGCCAATCCGATCATTCATACCTTGGAAAGGTATCCCGACTTATATCAAAGCCAATTGAAAAAAATCAGTTACGAGCCCGGCTTCGATTTAAACGCTTCCCTTGAAACTGCCAGACGCATGGCAAACCGTAATGATGCAGGGGCACATCTAGCCCAGGTGGAGGAATAGCATGAGCAAAACATTTACCTTGGACGGCAAGCCCATTCCATTCGAAGATGGACAAACCATCATGGATGCCGCTACTGCGGCCGGCGTTTATATTCCGCATCTATGCCATCACCCGGAATTCACGCCGCACGGTAGCTGTAAGCTATGCAACGTTAATGTCAATGGCCGCACATGTTCAGCTTGTACATTCCCGGCAACAGAAGGCCAAAATGTATTGAGCGAAACGGCCGAAATCAATCAGGACCGCCAAAAAATCACACAAATGCTATTCGTCGAAGGCAATCATTTTTGCCCGTCCTGCGAAAAATCCGGCAACTGCCAATTGCAAGGCGTCGCTTATCATTTGAATATGCTCGACAATCATTTTCCGCACTTTTTCGCGGAACGTAAAATGGATGCGAGCCACCCGGACGTCATGATCGACCATAATCGCTGCATTTTTTGCACTTTATGCGTCAGAGCCAGCCAACAAGCCGACGGCAAAAACGTTTTTGCGATTTCAGGCCGTGGTATTAACAAGCACTTGATTGTTAATTCCGAGTCCGGGCAGTTGAAAGACAGCGATATCGATGCCGGCGACCGAGCCGCGCACATCTGTCCGACCGGAGCGATTCTGATCAAACGAACCGGCTATACAATCCCGATCGGACAACGTATTTACGATCACAAACAAATCGATCAAGTCAGCTTGGAAACGGAGCACGAGAGTCATGACTAATAAAATCAGAGTCGCAACCACATCGCTAGCCGGCTGTTTCGGTTGCCATATGTCGTTTCTCGACATCGACGAACGTATGCTGCAACTCGCCGAGGCGGTCGAATTCGATCGTTCGCCGATTACCGACATCGAACATTGCACGAATTGCGACATCGGTTTAATCGAAGGAGGCGTATGCAATTCGGAAAACGTACATGTATTGCGCGAATTTCGTAAAAACTGCAAAACACTGGTCGCGGTCGGCGCCTGCGCCATCAACGGCGGCTTGCCGGCGATGCGTAATTTCATTCCGCTTGAAGAATGCCTAACCGAAGCCTATTTAGACGGCATCGGCGTCGAAAACCCGCAGATTCCAAGCGACCCGGAGTTACCATTGCTGCTGGACAAGGTTCGCCCGGTGCATGAAATCGTCAAGATCGACTACTTCTTACCGGGATGCCCTCCGTCGGCAGATGTTTTTTGGAAATTTTTAACCGACTTGCTCGAAGGCCGCGAACCCTCGCTGCCATACGAGTTGGTGCATTATGATTGATGTGGATTCTCGCGCTGAGATAATTCGAAAGGATTAATTATTTCCCGCAGAGGCGCAAATGCGCCGAGAACAGCATTATTAAGATTTCGGCAGTCCACAGGGGTTGCTCGATGAACCAACCCTATCATTGAGTGAACCATGGAATAAACTCTGCGCCTCTGCGCGAGTCAATAAAATTATCGAGAACACTTATGTACGAACATTTAGAAACAGCCGCCAGCCCGGAAAACCTTAAACGTGTCGTAGTCGATCCGGTATCCCGGGTCGAAGGCCATGGCAAAGTCACATTACTGCTCGATGAAAACAACAAGGTCCAACAGGCCCGCTTGCATATCGTCGAATTTCGCGGCTTCGAGCGCTTCATTCAGGGCCGTCCTTATTGGGAGCTGCCTGTTTTAGTGCAGCGCCTATGCGGCATCTGCCCGGTCAGCCACCATTTAGCGGCCGCCAAGGCAATCGATCAGCTCGTCGGCATCGACCCGGAAAATCTGCCTCCGGCCTCAACCAAATTAAGGCGCTTGCTGCATTTCGGCCAAGTCATGCAGTCCCACGCCTTACATTTTTTCCATTTGTCGAGCCCTGATTTATTGTTCGGCTTCGAAAGCGAGATCGGCAAACGCAACATCATCGCGGTACTGGCCGAGCACCCTGAAATCGGCGTACAGGGCGTCAAGCTTCGCAAATACGGCCAAGAAGTGATCCGCATGATTTCCGGCAAGCGTGTACACGGCACCGGAGCAATCGCCGGCGGCATGAACAAACCGTTATCCCGTGAAGAGCGCGATTATTTGTTGACCGATATCGATCAAATGATCGAATGGGCGGCGGCAACGGTACAACTAGTCAAAAGAGTCCATTGTTCGAATCTGCCCTATTACGACGATTTCGCGACAATACGCAGTAATTATCTGGGCCTCACCCGCCCGGACGGTGCGCTGGAGCTTTATCACGGCGGCCTCCGTGCTAAAAAAGATAATGGCCAAACAATCATCGATCATATCGATTATTGCCGCTACAACGATTATATTCATGAAGAAGTCCGTTCCTGGACCTACATGAAGTTTCCTTATTTGTTGTCGGAAGGCAAGGAAAACGGCTGGTACCGCGTCGGCCCGCTGGCCCGCGTCAATAATTGCGACTATATCGACACCCCGTTGGCCGAGGCGGCTCGCATCGAATTCAAACAACACGGCGGTGAAGCAATGGTTCATAGCACCCTGGCAACCCATTGGGCGCGAATGATAGAAACGCTACACTGCGCCGAAAGCATCAAAGTCTTGCTGAACGACCCGGAAATCATGAGTGACGACCTCGTCGCGCAAGGTGAAAAGCGATTTGAAGGCATCGGCGTGATCGAAGCCCCTCGCGGCACACTGTTTCATCATTATCAAGTCGATGAAAACGACATTGTCACCCGCGCCAATTTGATCGTTTCAACAACCAGCAATAACATGGGCATGAACGAATCGGTCCGCCAGGTCGCCGCCGAATATTTAAACGGTCGCGAATTGACCGAGCCGCTGTTAAATAACTTGGAAGTCGCGATCCGCGCCTACGACCCTTGTTTATCGTGCGCAACCCATGCAGTCGGCAAAATGCCCTTACAATTGGAACTGATTGATGCGGATGGTCAACTCATCGATAAATTGGTTAAACGAAGCGATGGTGTCATTAGCAGCTCATCTATCTGACGAAAGATGAAATCGACGCATATGTTTTCCAGCCCATCTTACGAACTACGCCACCTATTTCGGCGAGGGCGTAAGATCGGCTGTCCCTCGCACCTTTCCTTTAGACAAACCCTCTGCAAAGCGCTACACTCAAGATGACAAAGGAATGTCGGCAATAATTGCAAGGATGCGGCAAACCGTTCCGACATATTGGTTAAGGAGTACAACTTATGTATAGTAAATGGGTCGTGGTAGCAGACAGCAGTAGAGCACGTTTTTTTTTCTATGAAGGAAAAAAAGAACCTTTGCGCGAACTTGAGGATCTAGTCCATGCCGAAGGAAAGCTCAAGACACAAGATGTCGTTTCCGCCCAACAAGGCGGGCGAGGTAACGGAGCACACTCGTTTGAACCGGTTACCGATGTCAAGCAACAAGAAGCCATCCGTTTCGCTCATCAAATAGGCGATAAATTGGAACAGGGCCGAGTTAACAACGAATTCAACGATCTCGTTTTAATTGCCCCTCCGGCTTTCCTCGGCACGCTGCGCCAAACCCTAAACGACCAAATCATGAAACTAGTCGGCAAATCGATCGACAAAAACCTTGTCGCTCAAGACGAGTCCAACATCCGAAACTACCTCTGATAGGATGAAAATTTAAGTCCATGACCAGGCCCCGATTAAAATTAACCGGGGCCTTCCGCTCGCTCCTTAAAAAGTTTTTATTTGAAACGAATACTTTGAAACTTCGCCCCCGGGGTCCGCGTTTCCATTTCAACGATTTCAGATAATTCGATTTTTTGCCTTTCCCCATTATCAATAACCAAAAATTCGCGCTTATCCTGTTCAGTCACAACGTCGATCGCTTTGCCTTCGAGACTTCGATGTTCCGTCAGTGTCAATTTGACGAGGTAACCGTACATACAGGCGATTTCTATGTAGTCGTGAAGCTCGCAAGCTATTGGTTCAATCTTCATCACGCTCCCCTTTTTTTCAACCCATAAAAAAGCCCCGGACGAAATGACTCGACCGGGGCTTTGCGTCAAGCGATGAACTCGAACGGCGATTACATCATGCCGCCCATACCGCCCATACCACCCATTCCGCCCATGCCACCCATATCAGGCATGCCAGCGCCTTTATCGTCACTTGGCGCGTCGGCGATCATCACTTCAGTGGTGATCATCAGACTCGCGACGGATGCAGCGTTTTGTAATGCGAAACGAGTGACTTTTGCAGGATCCAAAATACCCATTTCGATCATATCGCCGTATTCGCCGGTTGCTGCATTGTAACCGAAGTTACCAGTGCCTTTAGCGACTTCGTTCAAGACGACTGAAGACTCTTCGCCCGCGTTTTTGACGATTTGACGCAGAGGCTCTTCCATCGCACGGCGCAGAATGTTGACACCGACATCTTGATCGTGGTTCGCGCCTTTCAGCCCTTCCAGCGATTTCAAAGCGCGGACCAGGGCAGTACCGCCACCGGCAACCACACCTTCTTCAACCGCAGCACGAGTAGAGTGCAGCGCATCTTCGACGCGAGCTTTTTTCTCTTTCATTTCGACTTCAGTCGCCGCGCCGACTTTGATCACTGCAACACCGCCGGCCAATTTAGCCAAACGCTCTTGCAATTTTTCTTTATCATAGTCGGAAGATGCATCATCGGCTTGCTTGCGGATTTGTGCTACCCGTGCCTTGATGCTTTCATCTGTGCCCGCACCGTCGATAACCGTAGTATTGTCTTTAGTGACTTGAACTTTTTTCGCTGTGCCCAAAAGATCCAATTCAGCTTTTTCCAAAGACAGACCGACTTCTTCCGAAATCACGGTGCCGCCAGTCAAAATCGCGATGTCTTCAAGCATCGCTTTACGACGATCGCCGAAGCCAGGCGCTTTAACCGCAGCGACTTTAACGATACCGCGCAGATTGTTGACAACCAGAGTCGCCAGCGCTTCGCCTTCGACGTCTTCGGCAACAATCAACAACGGACGGCCTGATTTGGCAACACCTTCCAGTACCGGCAACAAATCACGAATGTTGGAGATTTTTTTGTCGTACAGCAGGATGAACGGATTTTCCAATTCGGCGCTCATGCTGTCTTGATTGTTGATGAAGTAAGGAGACAGGTAACCGCGATCGAACTGCATCCCTTCGACAACATCCAGTTGGTTGTCCAAACCTGAACCTTCTTCGACGGTGATGACACCTTCTTTACCGACTTTTTCCATCGCTTCGGCGATGATTTGACCAACAGACTCGTCGGAGTTGGCGGAGATCGTGCCGACTTGCGCAATCGCTTTGCTGTCTGTGCAAGGCGTTGCTGCCGCTTCGATGGCTTTGACCGCTGTAGTCACGGCTAAGTCGATGCCTCTCTTTAAGTCCATCGGGTTCATACCGGCTGCAACGGCCTTCAAGCCCTCGTTAACGATGGATTGAGCCAGAACGGTCGCAGTCGTGGTACCGTCACCGGCAACGTCGGATGTATGAGACGCGACTTCTTTAACCATTTGCGCGCCCATGTTTTCGAATTTGTCTTGCAACTCGATTTCTTTCGCAACCGAGACGCCGTCTTTGGTGATGGTCGGTGCGCCGAAGCTTTTATCCAAAACCGCATTACGGCCTTTAGGCCCCAAAGTAACTTTTACCGCATTCGCTAAAATATTGACACCTGCAACCATCAGGGTACGTGCGTCACTACCGAATTTAACTTCTTTTGCTGCCATGTTTATTCCTAGATTCTGTGGTTAATGTTAAATACTTAATCAGTTAAAAGAGACCGTTAGCTCAGAACAGCCATGATGTCTTCTTCGCGCATCACAACGACTTCTTCACCGTCGATTTTGACTTCGCTACCTGAATATTTACCAAATAACACTTTATCGCCGACTTTAACTTCTAACGCACGGACTTGACCGTTATCGAGCGCTTTACCGGTTCCTACCGCTAAAACTTCACCTTGACTCGGTTTTTCGGCGGCAGAACCAGGCAATACGATACCGCCGGCGGTTTTGGTTTCTTCTTCAACACGTTTGATAATTACTCTGTCGTGTAAAGGGCGTATTTTCATCAATATCTCCTAATCGATATAAACAATAAAGTGGATTATTAGCACTCGCTAGTAATGAGTGCTAATAATAATCAGCTTTTGCAGTCTGTCAAGTTCTTTGGCATCATTCGCACCTAAATTGATATTTATCCTAAAAATATGAAAGACGACCAACTATTACGCTACAGCCGGCAAATCATGCTGCCGCAAATCGATATCGAAGGCCAGCAACAATTGCTTGGCGCACACGTCTTGATCGTCGGTGCGGGCGGCCTTGGCTCACCGGCTTCGATCTATCTCACGGCAGCCGGTGTCGGACAAATCACTATTTACGATGACGACACAGTCGACCTTTCGAACCTACAGCGACAAATCGCTCACTACACCGACGATATTGGGACGGACAAAGTAATTTCAACCCAAAAGACCTTAAAAAAATTAAATCCGGATACTCAAGTTAATATTTTCAAGCAGCGCTTGACCGGAATCGCGCTCGACAAAACCGTAGAAAAAGCCGATATCGTCCTTGATTGTAGCGATAATTTTTCGACCCGATTCGCGATTAACAGCGCCTGTGTCAAACACCAAACACCATTGGTATCCGGAGCCGCGATACGATTTGAAGGCCAAGTATCGGTTTTTACACCGGGATTACATGACAGCCCTTGTTACAACTGCTTGTACTCGGACACGGGAGAAGAGATGCAGAATTGCGCAACCAACGGCGTTATTGCGCCCATTACCGGCATTATTGGCTGCATTCAAGCGCTTGAGGCAATTAAGTTAATTACCGGCGCCGGCGAAACGCTAACCGGGCGATTATTATTACTGGACGGTTTGACGATGGAATGGAACAGCATGAAATTAAGAAAAAACCCGAAATGCCCTACCTGCGGAAAATAGATCGATAAAATCACCCGAATTGCACTCTTTTACCGGTTGTTGAAGTTTTTTCCACAACAACGAGATGATTCGGCGGGATACCCAAGCCTCTTCTTGCCGAATAACCTTGACCGCCTTATTAAAAAACCTTGTCAAATCGGCAAACGGTAAATACCCCCTGGCTCCCGAAACCAAGCAATCGATGACCTCACGATCGGTCAACTCAGGTGCGACCAAAATTATTTTGCTATCGGGACTCGCCGCATTTAATAACGCAATATATTCGGCGGTTTGCTGTTCGCGAAGTTCATAGCGAAGCACAACGACAAGCGGCTTGTATCTTTCAACCGCGATCAAGGCCTTTATTTCGTCATGATCGACTCGTATTTTTAGGCTCGGATCGTCGATGAACCGCAGAATGTCTTCGTCATTATCAATTATTTGCAAATCTATCATAAATTTACCGATCGTTTAAGTTTTAAGTTTCCGATTTTCAAAAAGCCAATTCCACCCCTCTGTGTTTATTTGAGTCAAAATCATCCACGTTTTCAACTTAGAAAAGAGTCTAGTCTGTTTTGCGTAATTGTTAACTGTACCGAAGTACTATATTGCTCAACCTACTCCCTTTTGACCGAAAAAGCGTATAAGAACGAGAAGGTGTGGGGTATGCCTAGCGAGGATGTCGGCGGCAGGGAGCCGCCGTCAAGCCCCCATGGACGGGTTCACGGCGCTCCTCGATAGGCATACCCCATACCCAACAAAGTTGAACGATTCTTCAGTAAGAAGGGAGTAGATCACTCTTCAACAATCTGCACTCGCTGAGTAATGCCGCAAACCAGTGTGTAGGGGATGGTTCCCGACCAAGACGCCACCTCTTCGATCGGCAATCCGCCTCCCCATAGCGTCACCGGATCACCCGGCTTGGCATCGTCTTGTCCGCTCAAATCGACCGTGATCATATCCATCGATACCCTACCGATCATCGCGACGCGCTTGCCGTTAACAAGAACCGGCGTGCCGGATCGAGCATGACGAGGATAACCGTCCCCGTAGCCAATTGCGACAACCCCCATTTTAATCGGCCTATCGCACACCCAAGTACCGCCGTAACCCACCGTATCGCCTTGCCGTACGGATTTAACGGCAATCAACCGGGAATGCAAAGCCATGACCGGCTTTAAATCGAAATCACCTCCAGTCGTTTCGGGGAACGGAGAAATTCCATACAACATAATTCCGGGTCTTACCCAGTCGGTCAACGCTTCCCGCCAACCTAAAATCCCGGCTGAATTCGCGATGCTACGCGGCCCTGCAAAACCCGACAATGTCCTGTTAAATAAGTCGATTTGTTTCAAAGTCATTGGGTCGGATCTCAGGTCGGCATTTGCCAAATGGGTTATAAAACCAACCGGTTGCTTGATTAACGAGCTCGATCTCAAACGCTGATGAACTTTTACGACCTCGTCAGCCGAAAACCCCAAACGGTTCATGCCGGTATCGATTTTCAACCAAGCATTGATTCCGATAGAGCCGAATTTTCGATCAATGATATCCAACTGCCCGAACGAGTGAATTAAGGGATCTAAACCGAAATCGATCAAATCGTCCAATTCCTCAGAACACGTAAAACCTTCCATAACCGCGATGCGTTGCGTAATACCTGCTTGGCGCAAGCGAATGCCTTCATCGACGCGGGCCACGGCAAAGCCGTCCGCTTCGGTTAAGCGTTCCGCGACGCGCAATAATCCGTGTCCATAAGCGTTGGCTTTAATCACCGCCATGACTTTAGAGTCGGGTGCGTAACGCCGGGCCACATTCAAATTATGGCGTAACGCATCTAGGTTCAATTTGACATAAGCGGCCGGCGTCATTCGTAATCGTCTCCGCCGTAAGGGTTTCCGGCAAAGTTTTCAAATCGAGTGTATTGCCCGAGGAAAGTCAACCTGACCGTGCCTATCGGACCGTTACGTTGCTTACCGATGATAATTTCGGCCACGCCTTTCTCCGGACTATCCGGATTGTAAACCTCATCCCGATAAACGAACACGATCACGTCGGCATCCTGTTCGATACCGCCCGATTCACGCAAATCGGACATCACCGGCCGTTTATTGGGCCGCTGCTCCAAATTCCGGTTAAGCTGAGATAATGCGATAACCGGCACATTGAGTTCCTTGGCCAAGGCTTTGAGCCCCCTGGAAATATCCGATATTTGCTGAACCCGGCTATCACCGCTTGCCGGTGACTGCATCAATTGCAAATAATCCAATACAATCAAACCCAGCTGACCATGTTCGCGCATCAATCGCCGCGCTCTCGAGCGGACTTCGGTCGGCGTCAACGCCGGCGTATCGTCGATAAACAATTTGGTTTCGGCCAATAAATTAATCGCCGAAGTCAAACGCGGCCATTCGTCGTCGTCAAGTTTACCGGTCCTAATTTTATGTTGATCGATACGCCCCAATGAGGACATCATACGCATCGCCAAGGAGTCTCCAGGCATTTCCATACTGAACACCGCAACCGGTTTATCGCCTTTGATTGCAACATTCTCCGCCATGTTCATCGCGATCGTGGTTTTACCCATTGACGGTCGGCCTGCCACAATAATTAAATCGGACGGCTGCAGGCCCGAGGTCATTTCGTCGAAATCATTGAATCCGGTGCTCGCGCCGGTGATATTGCCTTCTTGCTCATAAAGCATTTCGATCTTATCGACCGCCTGCGCCAGCAACGACTTGATCGACGTGAAACCGCCCTGCCCGCGTTGGCGCTGTTCGGCGATTTGAAATACTTGGCGCTCGGCATTTTCGAGCAACTCCGATGTATCGCGCCCTTCCGGATTAAAAGCCGAGTCGGATATATCGGTTCCGACATGGATCAACTGCCTTAAAACGGACTTATCGCGAACAATGGTTGCATAAGCGACGATATTCGCGGCACTCGGCGTATCCTTTGCCAAGGTGCCTAAATAGGCCAGACCGCCGACCTCGTTCAATTGTCCGGCGGAAGCGAGTGCCTCCGATAAGGTAATGACATCGAAAGGATCTTGTTTTTCCGCCAATTTTTCGATGGCTCGAAAAATCATTCGATGATCCTTGCGATAAAAATCGCCTTCGACAACTTTATCGGCGATCGAATCCCAGGTTTGGTTATCCAGCATCAAACCGCCGAGCACGGATTGCTCGGCTTGTATTGAATGCGGCGATACTTTTAAAGCTTCGGTTGCGTAATCGCGGTCGAATACATATTCTTCAGACATAATATCGGTCAAGGGAAATACTGCTAAATAGAAGTTGATTGAAAATCGGTACGGATTCCGACACACCGAATTCCGACACATAGAAAGTTACTGCGATTCAGTTATGAGAAAACTCGTTTACTCCGTTCGTACCGAAAAAATCGCTGCACTTACTGTGAAAGTACGATGCCGGCTCCGAGAAAGGTGCGGTTGCTCGATCGACAGGCGTCGGCGGCAGGGCAGATTTTTGCTCCTCGGCAATTGCTCCTGCATTGCCCTAATACACGCCATCCATGGCGTAATGCAAAATCTGCATTCACGCCATCCTTGGCGATCAGATAGCCGCCGTCGAGCCTACATGGTCGTATTCACCCAGCACCTAAATTCCATAGCCTATTGGCTATGGTTAACTATCTTGGATAATTTAGGTGCTGGGTTCACGGCGTCCTGTCGGGCGAGTGACCGCACCCTAACCCGCCTCGCACTTTCATTTGCCGGGGGCGATTGCTAGGCCATCATGAACGTTACTGTGAAAGTTCACTAATTCGGACTCCTTATCTAATTTTTCGGTATGAAAAACAATGTTGTTTCCGAATAAGATGCGGTTGCCAGACCTTCATGAACGTTAGGTTGAATGTGCGAGGTGCATTAGAGGAGCGCCGCGAACCCACCCAAGGAGAATAAAAATAAGGGTATCCGAGGGCGTAGAGCCCACATAGACGTATTCGCCCAGCACCTAAATAAGCCATGGTTATGAATTATTACCAATGACCTATGGAATTTAGGTGCCGAGCCTGTCAAGCGGGTCACAGAACCACTGCAAAGCTAACTATTTTGAGAAGTTTTTGTGCATATCTCTTCACTTAACGTAGCGCTCCGTCCCCAGCAAAACCACTAAACCCCAATACGAGAAATCCCAACCGCCTCTCGCAATTGCTTCATAAAAGGCACGCTTATATCGCGGGCCTTTTTAGCGCCTTCCTGCAATTCGTTTTCAATATGCTCAGGCGCCTGTAATAAGGCTTCATAACGCTCTCGGGCCGGGGCAATATGGTCGTTGATATATTCGAACAACAACTTTTTCATTTCACCCCAAGCAATACCGTCCGCATAGAGTTTTCGAACTTCATCGACTTCCGAAGGCCGGGCAAAAGCCTGATAAATACCAAACAAAGTGCAACCATCGGGATCTTTCGGCTCGCCCGGTTCAAGTGAATTGGTTTTGATTTTGTTAATCAGTTTTCTGAGTTTTTTCTCGGGTTCGAATAGCGGGATCGTATTGTTGTAACTTTTACTCATTTTCCGTCCGTCCAAACCGGACAGAGTCGCGGCATTTTCAGTCACAACCGCATCCGGGATAACAAAATGTTCGCCATAAATATGATTGAAACGCCCGGCGATATCCCGAGCCATTTCGATATGCTGAATTTGATCTTTTCCGACAGGTACCTTGTGTGCATTGAATATCAAAATGTCGGCCGCCATCAGAATCGGATAACTAAACAAACCCATCGTAATGCCTTTGTCGGGATCGTTTTCGCCGCCTTGTTCGTTTTCGGCAACCGCTGCCTTGTAAGCATGCGCCCTATTCATGAGTCCTTTTGCCGTTACGCACGTCAACATCCAGGCCAACTCGGTAATCTCCGGCACATCGGATTGCCGGTAAAACACCGCATTCGAGGTATCCAGGCCGAGCGCCAACCAAGTCGCGGCAATTTCGAGACTCGACTGTCTGACTTTTTCCGGGTCCTGGCATTTGATCAAGGCATGATAATCGGCCAAAAAATAAAACGGACTGACGTTTGCATCCTTACTAGCAGCAATGGCCGGCCTAATCGCGCCTACATAATTTCCCAAATGAGGAGTACCGGTGGTCGTGATACCGGTTAAAACGGTTGCTTTTGTCATTATAAATAAATCCCCAAAACCCTGACGGGGTTCACATCGTTAAAATCTGCAAAATATTACATGATTTACAATCAATAGCCATAGTCTATCCGAAAACTTTTACCCACAACTCCCTTTAAGCTCAAAAAATGGTTAACTTTATAAAGGTATGGAGTGTAGCTAACGAGCAACAATGCCAAAACAGAATCTCATAATATGAAGTTATGCAACTTTCAAGGTGATTTTCATGAACAAGCATTTTATTTATAGTAAACTTCGCGCAAACAGTCTGAAAGCAAAAACGAGCACTGCCATTCACGGAAAAACAATTTATCCAATTATAAAGAAGAGAGTTGACATGCTGGAATACGATGAAAAACGTAATTACATCCGAATGAGCGTCGATTGCGAACTCACCTACAAGTTAGCCGATGCAAGCGAAAGTCATTCCGGAATTTGCACATCCATTAGCGGTTCTGGTGTCTCCTTCATTGCGGATCAGTCCTTCGATCCCGGAAGCGCTATGGAGGTCAATATTACGCCCAAAAACACAATCACTCCGCCCATGACCGCCTATATCGAAGTTGTCAGAACGACAAAGCAAGATGATGGCCGCTACGAAATTGCCGCCGCAATCAAGAGCATCAAAGGCCATTAACTTACATTATTCCAAATTGGCCGAGATTGCTAACTCATGTATACGATTACTAAGGAAGTCTATTTTTGCTATGGGCATAGACTGATGAACCACCCAGGCAAGTGCCGTCATCTTCACGGACACAGCGTTAAGGCTGCTATCACGATTAAACAAGAACATCTTAACGAGCAAGGCATGGTTTGTGACTTTTCGGACATAAAAGCGTGTGTAGAAGACTATATCAACGAACATTTGGATCATAATTTTCTATTGCATAAAAACGACCCGATCATTCCGTACTTAACCGAAACCCAAGAGCGATTCATGGCTCTAGACGAGCATCCAACCGCGGAAGTATTGAGTCAAATGATTTATCAACATATTAAAGAACAAGGGTTCGATGTCGACCAAGTGACCTTATGGGAAACCGCAAGCGCTCATGCCTGTTATAGGGAATCCTGATCTATCATGAGCAGGATTCATCCGCAAAACAAAGCGGCGTGCTTGGAAACCATCTGTGCTTCTAATTACCGAAAGTTGTTAAGCTTAATTCCGAACATCAGAAATCTGGCACAATCGGCGGTCGGAAAAGCCTCGCAAAAACCTGACCTGCAGCTTGAGGTTCTCGAACGCTCGACACACACGCTTACTGTAAAACTCAGCCATCGATTTGGTCAATTACCCAACGATCTATGGGTGCCGGATGTCACAGTACGCGTATATTTGGACGCGGAACTCGTCGAAGTATTGCGCGATCATGCCAGATCAGACGTCTCTCGCGTCTACAAAGACCCCGGCAAGATCTCTGAAATCTTAAATTATAAATGGCAATTAAATTATTTTTTGCTGAAATGGCTGGATCACTGCCTGAGCATTAATTATCAATTCACCGATCGAAAAGCCACTGAAGTTATAGCCTGATTTCCCCATAGCCTCTATCACCCCATACACTCTTAGCTAATCCAATTTCGGGACAAGAAAATCCTGTTAAACGAGTCACGAACCTCCAAAAAGCACACTGTTTCGGGCGCTTACTGTGAAAGTTTGTGGATTTGGACTCTTTCAAGCGCGCCAAGATTTTTCGCGAAAGCTGAAATGGGGTCCATCCGATTTCAGCAGCGAAAAATGACTTGGCGATTATTGCCTTCGGCGGCCCCGATTCGCCCTGCGTCCGTGCCACTACGCCACATCATCGTATACTCGATGCGGCTCCGTAGCACTCCCACAAATGGCTTTACGCCGTGTCGCGATGCCTTGTATTTTGCCTCCGCCTGCGCTATTCGCGCAGACTCCGGCAAAACACCCGGCGCTACGGCTATCGGGGACTAAAAATCATCACTTCGCTGACGCTCCGTTTCCATGATTTTCAGCGATCGCTGTTTCCCAAGCGTTGCTTGGGAAACGATTCCGCAAGCTCCGCTTGCCGTCACGGGAAGCAGAGCTTCCGGAACTGCCTTCCCAAGCCGAGTTCTCATCGTTACACATAAGTCAAAAATTACTCTTTTACAATCTTATCCGATGAGACCTCGATACCATTTATTGTCACTTAACAATCTCGACTTCGAAATCGCGATCAGGGGATCGCTCCCACAGAGCATCCTGCCCCTTGTGGGAGCGACGCCTTCGTCGTCCCTCACCTAACGCTAGGTGAGGGAAAGCCACTAATGTTCAATATCCGCAGATTTATCAAACAACACCGTTTCCAAATATACGATGACCTCTGTTTAGCAAGTTTACCGATACTTGTGTATAACAGAGAGAGCCGAGCTTGGGAAGGAGCGAACCCAGCCAACGCCGCGCACTTTCATCTGCCGGGGCGATGGCCAGGCCTTCATGATCGTTACTGTGAAAGCTCGTAGTTTCGGACTCTTGGGCCCCTCGCTCAGGCTCATGAGTCATTAAACAAGACTGGAATTTGTCTATTAGATAATTTAAATGTATATTTGAAATTCTCGTTTGAATATCTGATCCGCGATGCCCGAGCCTACAGCCAAACCGTTAAAAACTCGCACCCGCTTAATTATCGCGGCCAGCCGAATTTTTGCCGAAAAAGGCTTTCAAGAAGCAACGATTGCCGAAATCTGCGAACAAGCCCAAACTAATATTGCTTCGGTCAATTATCATTTTCGAGATAAGGAAAGTCTTTATCTCGAAGCCTGGCGCCATGCGTTTCTCAAGGACCTTGAAATTTATCCGTCGGATGGCGGCGTTGCGCCCAGTGCTTCCCCAGAAAAACGCCTAGCGGGTCGTATTCGCTCTTTGATCGCCCGCATCGCCGACGACGATTCGCATTTTTTCGCGATCATCAACAAAGAAATGGCGCAACCGACCTCGTTGCTGCCGGAAATTCTCGAAAAAGAAATCAATCCGCAGCGCCAAGCCATGCTTGAACTCATTGCCGAATGCTTGGGACCGAATGCGGATCAACGTACGATACATTTTTGTCATGCCAGCATCATCGGCCAATGCTTTCATCTTTTGAAAATCAAACACATGCAAAGCCACTTTCCGGCACGAAGATACAATCCGGAATTAGAGAACCCGACAGCCTACGCCGATCATGTCGTGCATTTTTCATTGGCCGGAATTAAAGCACTGCGCGACCGTCTCGAACCAAGCCTTGGAGACGAGACATGCGAGTCATAAATTCTTCGATTTTATTCATCGTCGCTTTTCTCAGCGCATGCAGTATTGATATCAAAGAATTCAATCCGCCGATTTCAGTACCGGAAACGTTTTCGATTACCGGCGGCGAATCCCTTCAAGACCGCTGGTGGCTTAACTTTAACGATCCTGCGTTGAATACTCTGATCGATACGGCGCTTCAGCAAAACCTCGATCTCACCGCGGCATTCGAAAGGCTCAAACAAGCCGAAGCCGAAGCTCGCAAGGCAGGGTCCGAATTGATCCCCGCCGTTAATGCTACGACTAACGCAAATCGCCTCATCGAGGATAACGCCAATACCGGCTCGCTGACTTTCGACAACTTTTCGCTGGGCTTGATCGCCAGCTACGAAGTCGACCTATGGGGCCGAATCCGCGCCGGCACTTACGCGGCCGAACAGGAAATCAAAGCCGCCGAACAAGACATCCATACCGCCGCGATTGCCTTGTCGGCCGAAATAGCGCGCGTTTGGTATCTATTGACCGAACAAAAACTACAGCTCGACTTATTGAACGAACAAATCGAAGTCAATAAGCAATACGCGGACTTAGTCGAAGTCCGCTTCAGAGGCGGCCAAGCAACCGCCGCCGATGTATTCCAACAGCGGCAATTACTTGAAGGCGTAGTCGGCGACCGCTATACAGTGCTCGCGAATATCGAGGTATTAAAAAATCAATTGGCGGTCTTGACCGGACAAGCCCCCGGAACATTGGACATTGTTGCCGGCGATCATTTTCCCGAGCTCGCAGGCCTACCCGAAACCGGCTTGACCTCGGATTTGATACAACGACGCCCGGATGTCAAGAAGGCCTATTATCGCTTGCAAGCCGCCGATCTTCGTATTGCCGCGGCCGTGGCCGACCGCTTTCCGAAACTCGGCTTATCGGCCAGCCTCGATACCTCGGCTCCGGACTTACAAGCCTTCTTCAATAATTGGATGGCAACGTTGGCCGGCAATCTGGTGCTGCCCTTGATCGACGGCGGACGCCGGGTGGCGGAAGTCCGGCGCACCGAGGCTGCAACAGAAGAAGCACTGAACCTCTATGGTCAGAGCGTCTTGCAATCGTTGCAGGAAGTCGAAAACGCATTGGCACAAGAAACGCGCCAGCACGAGCGGCTAAATAGCCTCAAAGAACAGCTCCGCTATCTGAACGAAGCCAATGACAACATTCGCATCCGGTCCGCCTATGGGATTTTCGATTTTTTACGGGTGCTGTCGACATTGAACAGCTTACAAGCGATGCAGCGCACACTCATTCGCGCCGAACGCGAATTGATCGATTACAGAATTCAACTTTACCGGTCGCTTGCAGGCGGCTGGCCGCTTACCAAACCGGTTTCGAATAGGAACGATACCCATGACTAATCCCTTCAAGAAATTCGCCACACTGCTGATTTCGCTGGCGATCATCGCATTTACCGGGGCATTGTCTTTTTATTGGCTAAGCAATAAGCCCCGCGCGGTCCGCGCCCCCGTTACGACCGTGGCGCCATTGGTCGAAATCATAACGCCGCAAGCCATCGATTATCAAACCACCGTTTTCGCGCTCGGCAATGTCATCCCGGCGCAAAACGTCAATCTTAATTCGCGTGTCGACGGCATGGTCATTTCGGTCAGCGATCAGTTCATCGAAGGCGGCTTATTGAAAAAAGACGAAGAAATCGTCCGTCTCGACCCTACCGACTACGAGTTACGCGTACGCAGAGCGCAAAGCGATCTCACCCAAGCCCGTTTCAACCTAAAAATGGAATTGGGCCAACAAGCCATCGCACAACGCGAATATCAATTGCTAGGCCAGGAATTGGACGAACTGGCTCAAGAGCTGGTCCAACGAAAACCCCATCTGGAAGCCGCCAAGGCATCGTTAAATGCCGCCGAAGCGGCGCTGGAACAAGCCAAGCTGGATCTCGAACGCACCCGTACGATCGCACCGTTCAACGCCGTCGTCACGGCCCGCAACGCCAATGTCGGTTCCTGGGTGTCGACTTTCTCGACCGGCACTCCGCTCGTGCAGTTGGTGGCAACCGATTATTATTGGATCGACGTATCGCTGCCGCTCGACAAATTACGTTGGATAACGATTCCCGGTTTCAACGGCGACCAGGGCTCGCAAGTCACGATCAGTTACGAAAGGGCTTGGGGGGCCGATGCATTCAGAATCGGCGCCGTGAAACGCCTGAAAGCGGAAGTCGAAGCCGAAGGCCGCATGGCTAAATTATTGGTTGAAGTGGAAGATCCGCTCAGCCTAAAGCCGGCTAACCAAAATTCACCTCGCATGATGCTAGGCACATTGGTTCGGGCGGCAATTACCGGCAAAACCCTCGTCGACGTACTTCCTGTGCCGGAAACCGCATTGCATGACGGCAACCGGCTCTGGCTAATGAGCGAACAAGACACACTGGACATCGTCAAAATAACCCCCGCCTGGGCCGAACAAGGCGTCGTTTACTTGCATGCCTCGGAACTACCCGGTCAGCCGCGCATCATCGTCAGCGATCTTTCCACACCGGTTCAAGGCATGCGAATTCGCACCAACGAAACCGACCGTTCTTCATCCGCTAGGTAAAGCATCATGCAGTCACAACAAGACCCAAGCCGCACCGGCCCCGTTGCATGGATGGCAGGTCATTCGGTCGCGGCCAATCTCGCAATGGTCGTGTGCATCATCGGCGGACTACTGTTTTTAAACAATATCCGCCAAGAAGTATTCCCCGACTTTGAAATCGACAGCGTCAGTATCAGTGTCGCTTATCCCGGCGCTAGCCCGGAAGAGGTCGAACGCGGCATTGTCCTCGCGATCGAAGATGCGGTAGGCGGCTTGGACGGCATCAAACAAATCACTTCATCGGCAAAAGAAAACGCCGGCACGGTTACCGTCGAAGCGCTACGCGGTACCGACTTGCAAAAGTTTACACAAGACATTCAAAAAGAAGTCGACCGCATTACGACTTTTCCAATCGATGCCGAAAAACCGCAAATAACCTTGATCGCCAGCAAGCGCAGAGTAATCTCAGTTGCATTATACGGAGACGCGGAAGATGCCGTTTTACACGAATTGGCCGAACAACTCCGCGATCAACTATTGCAAGACCCGGGCATCACCCAAATCGATCTCGAAGGGGTCAAACCGCTCGAAATCGCGGTCGAAATTCCGCAAGACATGCTGAGGCGCTATCGTTTGTCGTTAGGCGACATCGCTCAACGCATCGCGTCGGCCAGCATCGACCTTCCGGCCGGCAGCGTCAAAACCGACAGCGGCGAAATTTTGATCCGCATCAAAGAACGCCGCGATTACGGGCGCCAATTCAGTCAACTGCCTATTATTACCACCCCAGACGGTAGCCAGATTAAACTCGGCGACATCGCTCGAATAACAGACGGCTTCGATGAAAGCGATTATTATGCGACTTTCAACGACAAGCCGGCCGTGATGCTGCAAGTCTATAGCGTCGGAGAACAAACGCCGATACAAGTCTCTGAAACGGTCCGTAACCATCTCGATAAAATTGCTCCCGAACTACCCGAAGGCATCTTCACCGACGTCCGGCGCGATGCCTCGGAAGACTACGGGCAAAGGATAGACCTCTTGTTGCGAAACAGTGCCATGGGTTTGTCGCTGGTATTTATCTTGCTGGCGTTGTTTCTTGAGCTACGTCTGGCATTTTGGGTCATGATGGGTATTCCTATTGCGTTTCTCGGGTCGTTTTTGTTCCTGCCCAGTATCGGCGTCACGCTGAACATGATTTCATTATTCGCATTTATCATCGCGATCGGCATTGTTGTCGACGATGCGATTATCATCGGCGAAAATATCTATCATTATCGACAAGAAGGCCTGTCTCCGCTGCAGGCGGCCATTCAAGGCGCCCGTGAAATGGCGATGCCGGTTACATTCAGCATCCTAACTAACATCGCAACCTTCATGCCGCTGCTGTTCATTCCCGGATTTACCGGCAAAATCTTTTTTATGATTCCGTTGGTCGTGATCACGGTTTTCTTGCTGTCCCTCGCCGAGAGCTTATTCATTCTGCCGAATCATCTCGGACACCTAAAACCATTGAAAAGCCAAGGTATTCAGGCCAAAATCCATCATTATCAACAACGTTTCAGCGATGGCTTTCGCCGCTGGACACTGCATCGATATGGCCCATTTCTCGAAAGCGTACTCCAGCATCGATATCTGACTGTCACATTGGCATTCTCACTATTGATTGCGGCATTGGCCTATGCCGCTAGCGGACGTATGGGCATGACCTTATTTCCGAAGGTCGAATCCGATTATGCACAAGTCACTTTAACGATGCCGTTTGGAACGCCGTTCGAAAAAACCGAGGCCATCGCCCGACACCTGTCGGAAGCGGCGCGGCGCGTTGCATCAAACGTTCCGAACGGGGACCGATTATTGAAAGGGCAATTTACCGAACTCGGCACAATCGACAGGCAACAGACGCTCGGCAGCCACTTGGCTACCGTGCGCACCTATCTTGCGCCACCCGAAGTGCGCGACGATATTCTTAGTACCGAGCAATTTACCCGGCGCTGGCGCGAAGAGGCTGGAGAAATTGCCGGCATCGAAGCGATTTTATTCGAATCGGACGCCGGCGGCCCCAGTAGGGGGCCGGCGATCACGGTCGAACTTAATCACCGCGACATACAAGTCCTGGAGCGAGCAAGCAGACGCCTTGCACAAACGCTTAACGCCTACCCTATTGTCAATGACGTCGACAGCGGCTTGACCAGCGGCAAGGAACAACTGGACTTTACGCTGCTGCCCGAAGGAAGAAGCTTGGGATTGACGGCGCAAGATGTTGCGAGGCAAGTCAGAAATGCGTTTTTCGGCGCCGAAGTGCTCCGTCAGCAACGCGGCCGTAATGAGATTAAAATCATGGTCAGGCTGCCCGAAAACGAGCGCATGTCGCTAAAAAACGTCGAAAGCCTAATGCTGCGTACGCCGGCAGGAATCGAAATTCCGCTTACCGAAGCCGTGCAAATCGAACGCGGCCGCGCCTACACCGAAATCAACCGCCGTAACGGCCGACGCAATATCCAAGTCAAATCGGGCGTCACGCCACGCAGCCGCGCGGGAGAAATCATTAACGACCTCAAAGCCGCCGAACTGCCGCGCCTGCAAGAAGAATTCCCGGGATTGCAATATAGTTTTCAAGGGAGTCAAGCCGAAATGGCCGATAATCTCAGCAGTCTCAAAATCAGTTTTGTCTTTGCACTGCTGGCGATCTACGCGATGTTAGCGATTCCATTTCGCAGCTACATTCTGCCGCTGATCGTCATCGTCAGCATTCCGTTCGGCATCATCGGGGCTATATTGGGGCATTTGTTGATGGGTTACGACCTGAGTATCCTTAGCATGCTGGGTATCGTCGCCCTATCCGGCATCGTCGTCAACGATTCGCTGGTATTGATTAATTACGCGAACGAACATCGCATCGGCAGCGCCAAAACACCTTTACAAGTCATCAAAGCCGCCGGAATTCAGCGCTTCAGGCCAATACTGTTAACCACGCTCACCACTTTTTTCGGCTTAATGCCGATGATACTGGAAACATCTAGACAAGCGCGAATGTTGATCCCGATGGCGATTTCAATCGGTTTCGGCATTTTGTTTGCGACCTTGATTACACTGGTACTGATTCCGTCGTTATATCTGGTTGCCGAAGACGTTAGGGTCTTGTTTCACAAATTGAAAATTGCATTTTCCGCCAAGGATTAGCGGACTATAAAATGACCCAAACCCTACGCATCCAAGGTAGTATTTATCGAAGGCTTTGGCAGAACGGGGCTTACAACCCATAAGCATCAAGCTACAAACGGCCAATACGCTTAACGCTCTTTGCCTAGCTTTAGCTCTCATCGTTATACATGAAGTCAAAAATTACCGTTTTGCAATCTTAGCCAATGAGGCCTCGATACCATTTTTTGCTGCCCAACGTTCCCGTCTTCGAAATCGCGACGAAGGCGTCGCTCCCACAAGGGGCCGGATACTCTGTGGGAGCGATCCCCAGATCGCGATTTCGAAGCCGAATACGTTAAGTAACATTAAATTGTATCGGGTCACACTTGCCAAGATGGCAAGATGGTATCTACGACTTATGTATAACAATGAGTGCTCTGCTTGGGCTAGAAGTCTTGGAAGCTCCGGCTTCCTGAACAGGTTACCCAAGCTGGAACTTAGGTAACAGCATATTTAAGTTTTTGTGACCTTAATGCCATTTAGTGTAACTTAACATTCTCGGCCTTCCCACACCCAACGCTAGGTAAGAAAAAGACACTGCAACCTATTGAGTTAACTTTCTATTCTTGATGATCGTCACTGGTCAAATGCTTTTTTAAGTATATAGAAAACAGCTAATCTCGGCTTATGCAACTAATAACACCGGACAACCGAGCCGGTCGGCAAATATCGACGCCGCACTTTGTGAAGCCTCAGGATCGGATCTATCGGCGCGCAGCACGACGATACTGCAACCACGCTCTAAAACATATTGCATGATCGAGTCGTAACTTCGACTTGATTGAATAAAGAAATGAGAAGCGAGATTGCTACCCGCAAGCAAAGCTTTGGCTTGTTGCTCCATTTCGGCAATGCCGTTATCGGATTGCCTCTGCAAAATAATATTGAGCTCCGATTTTTGCGATATGGCAATATCGATAGCCAATTTAAGCGCTCGTTCCGATCCTTCCGTACCATCATAAATTGCCCAAACCGGAGGACTAAACTTTTTAACGGAAATCTTTTTAATCGCCAACGACCGATTACCGCGCGGTCTATCCAAAAGCAATAAATCCATGGTAGCGGCTGCCGCCATCGCCTCGGCCAGATAGTGACCGCGAACGACTGTCAATGATACCGTCAATTCGGATTGTTTCGCCAACTCCTCGAGCTGTTGACGAATTCGCTGGATCCGGCGGGCCGATGCCGAACCGACTCGGTCGGCATCGAACTTGAGCTCCGCACTGGTCACTCTATCCACTTCGGTCGCAAAAGGAAGACCCGCCAAATGAAACAAATTAATGTCTTCGATAAACAAAGCTGTTAGTTGTGCCCCTTGCGACCTCGCCAGGCTTGCCGCCAACTCCAACAAGGCAGAGTCTTGCAGAGCATCGACAGCAATCAACATTTTTTTTGGGGTAACGTTAAGGTCAATCATGGCCGTTGCTTTTCGACAAAAAGGCCTGACTGATTTCGGTAAACCGAGCTAATTGCGCATCGACCTTACCGTTCACCGTATCCTGCGGAAACACGCCGTTTTCGTCAGGATCGCCCGCTACCATTCCGGTCAATAACTCCAAGGCTTCATCGACATTTTTCACCGCATAGATATGAAACTGCCCGGATTGGGCGGCATGCACGACATCCCAACGCAGCATCAAATGCTTGATATTCGCGGAAGGTATGATCACGCCTTGAGTCCCGGTCAGTCCTTGTTTTTTACAGATATCGAAAAAGCCTTCGATTTTTTCATTGACGCCCCCGATCGCCTGCACACGTCCTAACTGATTGACCGAACCGGTCATCGCCAAATCCTGACGTAACGGGATTTGGGTCAGCGATGAAAGAATCGCGCACAATTCGGCAAGCGAGGCGCTATCGCCGTCGACACCGCCATAGGACTGCTCGAAAACCAACGTCGCCGACATCGAAAACGGCTTGCTTCGGGCGTATCGGGAGGCGATGAAACCGGCCAAAATCAATACTCCTTTCGAGTGAATCGCGCCGCCCAATTCGGTTTCCCGTTCGATATCGACCAGTTTGCCGTTACCGAGGCGCGTCGTCGCGGTAATCCGGGAGGGCTGACCGAAACTGAATTCGCCGATCTGCAACACCGACAAACCATTGATCTGTCCCGCCACGCTGCCTTGCGTATCGATCAACACCGTACCGCGCTGAATATGCTCGTAGAGCCTTTCCCTGATCCGGTCCAAACGATAGACCTTCTGATCGATCGCCTGCTGTACATCACTGGCATTAATGCAATCGTGTCCGTTTTGACCGGCCCAATAATCAGCCTCTATCAGTAAATCTTTGATGCTGCGCAAATGCGTCGAGAGCTTTTCGGCATCGCCGGTCATCCTAGCGCTATGCTCGATCACGCGCGCGACGGCATCCCGGCTCAAGGACTGCAATTTTTCCTGCCTTGCAATCGTTGCCAATACTTTTGCGTATTCGATCGCCGAGTCTTCTCGGCCCACCGTATCGTCGAAATCGGCCGCGACTTTAAATAAATCCTGAAACTCGGGATCGTAATAATTCAACAAATAATAAATCAGCCGATCGCCCAACAGAATCAGCTTCAATTCGAGCGGAATCGGCTCCGGTTCAAGCGCCGATGTGCTAATTAGGCTGAGGCTTCGCTCCAGCGATTCGATGCGGATTTCGCCGGATTGCAGCGTCCGTTTCAAGCTTTCCCAGGCATAGGGCTGCATCAATAATTTACGCGCATCGAGTATCAAATAGCCGCCGTTCGCTTTATGCAATGCTCCCGGCTTGATCATCGTGAAATCGGTAACCAACGAGCCCATAAAGGCCTCATGATCGCAGCGCCCCATCAAATTGGCATAATTCGGATGATCCTCATAAACGACCGGCGCGGTTTTGTTATCGCTCAAGTCGACCATTAAATTCACTTGATAACGCTTGAAAGGATCGGATTGTTGAGGCATTTCCATGAACGGCAGAGCCGACTCTCGGTGAGGAATGAAGTCGCGTACATGACCGATAATATCGCGCTCGATCTCGTCAAGATAATCGAGAACGGTTTGTTGATCTCCGTAGGTTTCCTTGAGTTCATGGATCGAATGGCCGACTGCAAATTCGGCCACTTCGCGGTTCAGTTCCTTGATTTTACGCTTCGTTTCCTTACGCCACGCCGGAAATTTCTTCAATAATTTTTGCAGGCGCTGTTGCAGCTCAATGATCGCATGTTGAATTCGTTGCTGCTCTTCCTTGGAGAGTTGATTGAAGCGTTCGGCATCGATCACTACATCTTTTTCATCGACCGGCGCGAAGGCATAGCCGGTCGGGGTTTCGGTTAGGATGATATGGGCGTTCGCGGCTTCTTCACGCAATCGGTTAATTTCTCGAAACTCGCGATGCCGCGACTCCTCCTCTATTTCCTCGACTCGTGAGCGGTATTCGTCGCCTTCAAACGACGCCGGCAAGGCGATTCTCAATTCATCGATCAATTGCTCCATATCCTTTTGGAACAATTTGCCTTTTCCGGCGGGCAAGGACAAAAGCCGAGGCTTGGCCGGTTGATCGAAGTTGAACACATAACACCAATCCGAAGGAATTTTTTTATGTGCGGCTTCCTGCTCGACCAACTGCATAACGGTCGTCATTTTGCCGGTTCCCGAGGGCGCCAATGCAAAAATGTTATAGCCGGCTTTATCGACTCGAATCCCGAACCGAATCGATGCAATAGCTCGCTCCTGCCCGACGATGATTTCAACATCCTTGAGTTCGTCGGTGGTTTGAAAGTTTAAGTCGCCGACGCTACAAGGTTTATAGAGTAATGCGGTCTCCAGAGGTACAATTTTCATTTTATCCCTGCCTTTTTATATAACCAACAGCATTAGAACATAGACTTCTCGCAGCCACAATCGAGAAGTCAATGACTATCAGATATCGTCCCGGCCTAACGGCTTACTAAAATAATATCCCTGAAAACCATCGCAACCGCATCTGTGCAAATGCTCTAGCTGCTCCCACGTTTCGACGCCTTCGGCAATCAAATCAAGCTTTAAATGTTTCGACATGCCGATAATTGTCTCGACGATCACCGCATCGTTATCGTTGATTCCCAAATTGACTACAAAAGTCTTATCGATTTTCAATTGATCAATCGGCAATCGGGTCAAGTAAGATAACGAAGAATAGCCGGTACCGAAGTCGTCGATTGAAAAGCGTAAACCTAATTCTTTCAGCGCATGCATCTTTTCGATAATGCCCTTGACATTCTGAACGATCAATCCTTCGGTAATTTCCAGAATGATATGCCGGGGATCGACTCCCGTCGATCTGACGATATCGTTAACCAAATCGATAAAGCCTGAAGCGCTAAATTGTTTAGGACTGATATTGACTGAAATATGCGGAACTTCCTTCCCTGCCCTGTGCCAAGCCACCCATTGCTCGCATGCCTTGGTCAGTACTTGACTACCGATTTCGACAATTAAACCGGTCTCTTCGGCTAAAGGAATGAAATCCTGCGGCGAAATGACGCCTTGCTCGGGATGCTGCCATCTGACCAATGCTTCATAGCCGAGTAATTGTTTATGATAATTAAATTGAGGCTGATAAACTAATCCCAGGTAATCGTGAACCAATGCATTTCTAAGCTCTTTCTCCAGTTGCAGTCTTTGATTGACTTTATCTTGCATATCGGGATGAAAGAAACAATAGGTGTTCTTTCCGCTGTTTTTCGCGGCATACATTGCCGTATCGGCTTGTTTCAACAAATGATCGAAGGTATCCCCGTTATTCGGAAACAAGGTAATGCCGATACTCACCGAAACACGAAGCTCATGCCCCTCCAGTAAATAAGGCATTAATAATAGATCGAGAATTTTCTCGGCGACAACTTTGAGCTGGTTCGATGCAATGGTCTTATCATAAGAAAGATTGGACAACACGATAACAAATTCGTCGCCGCCCAAACGGGAAATCATATCCTCCTCTCTAAGATCCCTTCTAAGGCGATCGGCAACTTGCCTAAGCAGCAAATCCCCGACTTTATGCCCCAAGGAGTCGTTGATGGTTTTGAAATTATCCAAATCCAAAAAAAACAATGCACCGTAAATCTTGAAGCGAATTGTAGTAGCCAACTCTTGCTTTATTCTCTCCTCGAGCAAACTACGGTTGGCGAGTCCGGTAAGCGAGTCGTAATGCGCCAAGGTCCACAAATCGGCCTGTGATTTCTTGATTTGAGAAATATCGCTGAACACTGATATATAGTGAGCCGGCTTGCCTTTTTCGCCGATCACATTGATCGTTTGCCAGGCCGGAAAGACATCTCCGGATTTCTTCTTGTTCCAAATTTCGCCCTGCCAACGTTTATTGGTCGTGATACTTCGCCACATTCGGCGGTAAAAATGGATATCTTGTTTACCTGAAGAAAGAATCTTGGGGGTTTTACCCAGAACATCCTGTTCGGTATAACCGGTAATATTTGTGAATGCGGGGTTTACATAAAGAATACGCGTCGATTCGTCTGCAATCATCATCGCGTCGGAAGTCGCTTCGAACAAGGTTTTGTAGATTTCCAGCTTGATTTCAATAGACTCGGCATCCACGCTCGATAGGCTTTTGTTGTCTGCTGAGCGTCTATTCGCCGGAAATCGATGTTCTTGTTTTTGCATGCAGCCCTCTTAAATTACCAGCGATTCGCAAGCGCTTAAATCCAATAAAAAACGGATCAATACTCTGAAAACATCGACACACCCTTAGCAAGTACATCAAAACTTTCAGAACAACCAATCATTAAAAAGGAAATCTAAACAATGCTGTAATCAGACTGTCTAACGCCTCTGAAAAGCGTTACTTGGCGGCACGGGGGCTGGGGGCCGCATCAGGGGTAACTATTCAGTCCCCCGGAAATTATCGTTCCCACGCACTACGTGGGAACGCCTGAGTACCGCTCCAGCGGTACGAAACGCTAGAGCGTCTCGGTTTTCATTCCCACGCCGGAGCGTGGGAACGATAGGGGGTGTGAATAATTACACCATCAGGGCGACAATAGTAAATGAATTTGCCCGTTAGTAAAACAGATTTGTTCCTTATCTCACAAGGATATTTATTTTAAAAGCATTAATTAATTCAAATAACTGAGCGGCACACTTGGTTATAATTTGAATATTGTTTTACTTTAAGGTCGGTTCGAAGCCGTATTGAATACCTGGATAACCTATGACCGATTTTAATTATTTTGCCGCGTCAGGATTCTATTTTCCGAGCATTTCACTGAGCAGTTTTTTCCAAGCCGGGCACTTAACAATGCTGATCGCGGCCTTATCTATTTGGGGCTTTGTGCGTTATCACCGAAAATACCGCAATCTTCTTGTTGAGCATCATGACCAACAGCAAAAACTCAAACATCTAAAGTTAGCCACAAACAATGTATTTTACGAATGGCATATCGAAACCGGAAAGATCGAAGGCTGTGAGGATTTCGCCAAACTATTCGGCTTTTCCGAACACGAAAATGCTATAAACCATGATCTTTTTCTAACAAAGCTTCACCCTGACGATCAAATCCGCATAAAACGAGTTTTCGAAGACGCATTAATCCATCTTGATACATTTACCGCTCACTATCGCTTACAAACTCCGGAACACGAAGTCGTTCCTATTCGTCAACACGGCAAGGTCATCAGGGATCCGAGCGGTAAGCCGTTAAAAATACACAACGTAATTCAAAAAGACGATAAATTTGCCGATAAAGCTTCGAGCGAAAACAAGCAACTACAGCATATCGTTACAACATCGGGATTAATCGGGGTTATAACGATTAATCCCGAAAGCCGGATACTATCGGCTAACGAATATATCTATCGACTCTCAGGCCATGACCAAGCTACGCTAAAAAACGCCCCATTACGGACTTTGCTCGGTTTTCCGGATTTGAACGAGCGTTTTTTGTTGGCCCCGAACATCGACCATAACGGAATCATCAACGGTCAATTTATTCACAAAAACGGCACGGTCAGCAGCGTTAAACTGTCCGTCAACTCCGTTAACAACGATTCCGGTGCGATCGATTATTTTGTCATATTAATATCCGGCATTTGCGAACATATCGAGGAAGACCGAAAACTGTTGGAGCGAGAGCAACGGCATAAAAACACCCTAATCCGAGAGGTGCATCACCGAATCAAGAACAACTTACAAGGAATTTTCGGCCTATTGCAAAACAACGCATTGGAACACCCCGAAGCCAAGGCGATTCTCGAACAAAGCATGCTGCAGATCAACTCGCTGGCAATTACTTACGGCTTGCAAAGCAAGACAGAAAACGGGGAAATTTATCTATGCGACATTGTTCATTCCTCGACAGAATTCTGTCAGCGCTTATTTTTTAGCACCAACGAAGCCGTCGATCTGCAAATCCCCGTCGATCATCCGATTCGAGTCGATCGAGACAATGCCGTTTCGTTATCTTTAATCGTTAACGAACTATTGCTCAATGCCATCAAGCACACCCCCGGAGTAAACAAAAAACTCTCGGTTTCTCTGGATTTTGATAAGCATCATGCGACCTTTACCGTCAAGAACGAACCGGCTTCGCTACCCCAAGGTTTCGATTTCGAACAATCGATAAAAATCGGCACCGGACTTTCGCTAGTTAAAACATTGATGCCGGAACAATCGCGATTGTGCATTTACCAGACGAACAATTCAGTCAGCGCACAATTAACGATGATGCCGCCATTGATTTTTCATAAAAGCCAAACCAATCCGTTTTATAGCTCAAGCATCAAGTAAGCCTATGATTACAAAATGCCGCCCCAATTCTTTACATCCAGATGCTTTTCAATTAGATTACCGGAATAAATACAAACCCCAGCCCCCGCTTTGTATTCTCTTTATCGAATTATTGGCGCATCTTGATCGAGCCAATTATGTTCGTCTAGAAGTAGTTAAACTTCAAACTTTTATATTCAGATTCTGTCCTATCTTTCTTAAACTTTGCTTAGCCGCCAAGACTTTAGCCGGATACCGCTATTGCGCGGATATGACTTTAAAATAAGGTAGGAATAAGTTCGCTATGTTGAATGCATGATTCACCGTAATTATTCGCATCCCCTATCGTTACCACGCTGGGGCGGTACTCAGGCGTTCCCACGCAGAACGCTCATCGTTATACATAAATTGTAGGGTACGCTGAGCGTACCAAAGCCGTGCCCTGGCGGTTCGGTTGGGTTTGGCGCATGAACATTGCGGGGTTACCATGGTACGCACAGCGTACCCTACGCAGATCACCTAGCGTTAGGTGAGAAAGATCCGAGAGTGTTAAGTGACAATATAATGGTATCGAGGTCTCATTGATTAAGATTGCTAAAGGGTGATTTTTGACTTATGTATAACGATGAGGCAGAGCTTAGGAACGATAATTGCCGGTGGACTGAATAGTTACAGCCAATCACCTATGGAATTTAGTCTCTAGGTTCACGTCTTCCTTATTGAACAAAAAACGAATCACTTACAAGCATATTTTGGAAACTATTTTTAGCGATTACCTAAGCGCTTACGGCCGCACCGGCCTAAATTTAACTATTAATGAATAAAACAATACTTCTTGCCGACGACGACCGGCTCATTCTCGGAACCATGAGCCGTGGACTAAGGCTATCCGGTTATAATGTATTAGAAGCGGCATCGGGCGATACGGCTATTAAACTCGCTCAAGATCAAAAGCCGGACATTGCGGTTTTAGATATCCGCATGCCGGAAATGACCGGCATAGACGTTGCCAAACATCTTGTACAAGTGCTTGACGTTCCAGTCATATTCTTGTCCGCCTATTCCGACGAAGACACAGTAAAAGCCGCCATCGCCTCCGGATGCATGAACTATTTGGTCAAACCCTGCAGTCTCGAACAATTGATTTTGACCATCGAAGCGGTACTCGAAAGAAACAAGGAAATCATTAACCTGAAATACGAAAACAAGCAACTCGACAAAGCGCTATCCCAAAGCAGAAGCGTCTGCATAGCGATTGGCCTAATAATGAAGAATCAACTCCTCACCGAAGAGGCCGCATTTGAATATTTGCGCAAAAATGCCAGAGACCAGCGACGAAAAATAACCGAATTGGCCGAGGAAGTCATCCAAACCTTCGCCGGTCAAGACAATCTTAGCCAGACCCGCTTATAATGCAACTATTCAGTACCCGGCAATTATCGCTCCAGCGTGGGAATGCATACCGATCTTGCCTCGGCTGACAAGGTATGGATTCCCACGGAGGACCGTGGGAACCAGAAAAAAATTACCGTTTTGCAGTCTTAGACAATGAGGCATCGATACCATTTTTTGTCGCCCAACGTTCCTGTCTTTCCCTCACCTAGCGTTAGCCTAGAAAAAGCATTTCACCATGAAGATCATGAAGAATAGGAAGTTAATTCAATAGCTTATTACGCGTTTGTATAGGACTTTCGCTCACCAAAAAGGTTAGCGAGAAGGATTTGGTAAGTTCTTGGAATCCTTCATGAACTTCATGTGCTTCAGGGTTAGGTGAGGGACAACGAAGGCGTCGCTCCCACAAGGGGCCGGATGCTCTGTGGGAGCGACCCCCAGATCGCGATCTCGGAGCCACCGATACCCAATATCCGCAGATTTATCAAACAGCACCGTTTCCAGGTGTACGATGACATCTGTTTAGCAAGTTTACCGATATTTGTGTATAACGATAAGCGCCGGAGCGTGGGAACGATAGAGGGTGTGAATCATTACTTACTGACTACTCAATAATTGCTGCATCGCATCTACTGATAACGGTCTGCTTAATAAATACCCTTGAATTTGATCGCAGCCTAATTGGCGTAAGAAATCCGCTTGCACTTGGGTTTCCACGCCTTCGGCAATGCATTTAAGGCGTAAATTGTGAGCCAGATTAACAATGGCCTCGACCAATACTTCATCGTCGGCGTCACCTGGAATATCTCGCACAAAGGATTGATCAATTTTAAGCCTGTCCACCGCGAAGCGTTTGAGATAGCTTAAACTGGAATAACCGGTACCAAAATCATCAATCGAAAATTGTACGCCTCGTTGGTTTAACGTATTCACCACCTGCAACACATACTCTGGATCGGTAACCAAGATGGATTCGGTTAATTCCAGCTCCAGATGGTGCGGCGGCAAACCGGTTTCTTCCAAGATTTCGGTGACCGATTGCAATAAGTTGTGCCTTAAAAATTGCACACAAGACACATTGACGGACACACGCAAATAATGCCCTTGTAGCCACGGCGGAACAGTTCTCTATAACTTTACATGATAAATCAATGAAATATAACTAATCCTGGACAAACTTACATTTTTCAGATATAAAGCATCCTGACATTCTATGTTTGGGATACAGGCTTTGAACCTTCAAGAGATCATCGTACAGCCAGTTCAGTCGAAAGAGCAGGAACGTTTTCAGTCATTAATGAAGGCACACCACTATCTGGGCGCTTTACCAAAGATCGGACATACCTTGTGGTATGTCGCCAGCTATCATAATCAATGGCTGGCACTCATCAGCTTTTCCGCCGCAGCCTGGAAATGTGCTGCGCGTGATCAGTGGATTGGTTGGAGCTATCGGGTTCAATATGATCGCCTTCACCTGATTGCTAACAATAGTCGCTTTTTGATTCTCCCCGAGCACCATTATCCTAACCTTGCGTCCCGGGTTCTTTCCTTATGTGAACGGCGAATTTCTCAGGATTGGCAGCAACGCTTCGGTTACCCCTTATTATTGCTAGAAACTTTCGTTGATCCTCAGTTGTTTCATGGCACGATTTATCGTGCTTCTAACTGGGTGCATGTCGGCGATACCCGTGGTTACCGTCGGATTCGCCAAGGCTATAGCCCTAGAGCTCAACAGCCCAAGCAGGTTTTTGTTAGACCCTTGGAAAAGCGCGCTCAAACTCACTTGTCGCAACCTATGCTTAGCCCCTGTTATGGCTATGGAGCACCAAAAATCATGCTAACCGCCGATCAAATGCGCACTTTACCAGAGTTCTTTCTTGATATTCCTGACCCGCGGCGTAAGCAGGGACAGCGTCATTCTCTGCCGTGTATTCTGGCTCTTGCCACAGCTGCCGTGCTCTGTGGAATGGAAGGCTATAAAGCGATTGGCAGCTGGGCGGATGACTTAGGCCAAAAAGCGCGAGCCCGTTTTGGCTGTCGCAAACGCAATGGGCGTTATCAGGTACCCAGTCGCACCACCTTTAGAGAAACCTTAATTAGCGTCGATCCCGCACAACTCGATCTTGCGCTGCAAGGCTGGAACGAACAATTCGCCGAAGCCGACGAAGGCTTGGCCGTCGACGGTAAAACCCTGCGTAACGCGATTGATGAAGACGGTCGTCAAACACACATCCTGGGCGTCGTCGGGCATCAGACGGGACGCTGCCACACTCAAAAAAAGTCGGTGCTTTGCCTGTAGAGGGAAGCGATGAACTTAAACAGACCAACGAAATCGGGATGTTCATCCCGGTTATGGATGCCCTGGCAAATATTGCAGATAAAACGATCACCGGCGACGCTCTTTTAACACAGCGTAAACTGGCGCACTATCTGGTCGAAGACCGGCAGGCCCATTATGTATTTACCGCCAAAGACAACCAACCCACAGTCGCCCAGGATATTCGCCTAGCCTTTGAAAATCGCCAAGCGCCTGACTATAGCGAGCCCTACACCTTAACGCATGGTCGTATTGAGTCACGCTCTATTTGGACGTCTACGCTCCTGAACAACTACCTTGATTTCCCTTTCGTCGGGCAAATATTTGCCATACAACGCCACACCATCGACAAAAAAAGCGGCCAAGAAACCTTTGAGATGGCTTACGGCCTGACCAGTCATTCGCCGATGAGCGCCAACGCTGAACAAGTGCTCAAGTTCAATAGAGATCATTGGGGCGTTGAGAGTCATCATTACCTACTGGATTGGAATTGGAATGAAGATCGTTGCAGGATAAGCAAAGGCCATGGACCTGAAAACATAACCTGTCTGCGCAGATTTGCCGCAGGGTTGATTAAGTCCATGAGTAAAGACAGTGTGGCAGCCACTACCGAAAAGCTGGCGCGTAATGTACGACGGGTATTCGATTACCTACGCATGACAGAGAATTCGAGAAAGGTTATATTGCGATACCAAAGTCAAGAAGTTTAGAACGGTTTCGCCGTGCCCTTGTAGCAACCATTCTTGCATTTGTTGACAGGCTTGACGCAGCACCGACTGCCCTAAGGTAACAATCAATCCACACTCTTCGGCAACCGAAATAAATTCTGCCGGTGAAATCATTCCCAGTTCGCCATGATGCCAGCGCGCTAAGGCTTCAACACCGACAATCTGTCCGCTTTTAATGTCAAATTGGGGTTGATAAACCACAAAGAAATCTTCGCGCTCCAGCGACAAACGCATGGCATTTTCTAAAGACATACGGCGCATCACCTGCACATTCATGGCTGTGGTAAAAAACTTATAGTTATTGCGCCCACTGGCTTTAGCCTGATACAAGGCGGTATCGGCTTTTTGGAGCAGCCCATCGAATTCCTCACCGTCATCGGGATACAAACACGCGCCGATACTACATGATAACTGTAGTTTATGGACGTCAATGTCAAATGGGCGTGACAGCGCTACCAAGATTTTAGTGGAAATCTCGGCTAAATTCTCGGCATGGTGGATATTGCCCAGCATAATAACAAACTCATCACCGCCTATACGACTGACGGTATCCGCTTCGCGCACACAATCGCGAAGGCAACGGGCTATTTGTAAAAGCAGCTTGTCACCTATGGGATGACCTAAGCTATCGTTAACATTTTTAAAATTATCTAAATCCAAATACAACAAGCCTAGTTTCTTACCTTGGCGCTGTACATAAGACACCGCTTGTTGAAAACGATCCTTTAATAAAGTGCGGTTGGGCAGTTCCGTTAAAAGGTCATGATGCGCGAGAAACTCAATATACTCTTGGGCTTGTTTATGTTCGGTAATATCCATAAATACGGCAATGTATTCACTCGGTTGCTCCTCGGTTGTCGTATGCGCCACCGAAATACCAAGCCATTGCGGATAGATTTCTCCATTCTTACGCCGATTCCAAATTTCCCCTTGCCAATAGCCTTCACGATTCAGTTTCGTAAACATTTGTTGGTAAAAACCATCATCATGCCTCCCTGACTTGAGCAAACGCGGGGTTAAACCGAGCACTTCGGCTTCCGTGTAACCCGTAATTTGGGTAAAGGCAGGGTTAACCGAGAGAATCCGTTGCTCACCGTCCGTGACGACTACGGCTTCCCGGCTATAACGAAACACCATCGCATCGAGTTCGAGTTTGCGTTGTTGCCGATTACGTTGTACCAAGGCCCATACATTATTGGCAAACATTTCTAAAACGGCCAAATCACCCGCATCATAAGGGTCTTGTTTATTACCTACTCCCATAATCATCACGACATTATCGTCTTCGAGAACCGGCACGCTCATGTGGCGTAATAAGGCCGCATGGCCTTCCGGCAAGCCTTTTTTGTTAGCCAATGCCGGGTAATCATTATGAATAACCGGCTGACGCAAACGAAAACAGTCCGCCCACACACCGGCATTCGCTAACGGGTAATGATTATATGCACCGCTGTACAATTTTGCAGGGTTTTACCTGACCATACCCCGAAACTAATGGTATTTTGATCACTGTTGACAAAATGTACATAAGCGATGTGGCTATCGGTTAGCGTCTCGGCGTGCTCTAGGGCAAAACGCAGCAGAGACTGTTCATCCATTTTCGTAGCTTGCCTGGTTAAACTTAATAGAGCGGCATTGCGTTGACTGGTTAACTCTTGGGCTTGTTGACTCCGTATACGCGTGAGAAATAAACCGATTAATTCCGCTATGCCCTCAATTAATTGTTTTTCTTCATCAAGAAACGGTTTGTTGTTTGGCAAAATACGCGGCTTCCTATAGCCGACGCTAATTTTACCGACCACTTGCGCATCAACCTGAATATCGCTTTCCAGCTTATCCATTGTGGCTGAAAAGCTATTGTTGCCGTAGATTTTGGAAGCTAAATCAATAGACACCGAGACATCGTCCGTGTAATACATGCCCATTGGCAACAGTCTTAACACGTCGGCAAAAAAAGCATCTTGATCGCTCATTAATTGCGACGCTCGGGAAATAGCATAAATCGCTTTTAGCTCCTTAATACGCTCGCGTAAGCTCAAGGACTGATTTTCGAGGGCCCGATCTCGCTCCATCAAGGCAAGCTCAGCCTGCTTGCGTGCAGAAATATCTTCGATAATGACCACTATATAATCAAGTTGGCCGCTGGCATCACGCACCCCTTGCTTGATCACATGCACATCAATGATTTCGCCGTCACCGCGAATACAGCGCTTATCCAGCGCATAACCCTCAAGTTTGCCTGTGAGTATGTCATTAAACTGCTCTAATTCGGCGTCAAGACCGGAAGGATGCGTTAAATCCACCCAGGTCAGCTTAATCAGCGCATCACGCGAATATCCGAACAAGTCACAGAGTTTATCGTTGACTTCTAGCCATTGTTTATCGGCACTGATGGCTGCCATGCCGACCGGTGCGGAATCAAAATAAGCCTGAAAGTGTCGGCGACTTTCTTCCAGCAGGACATGTTGCTTAACCACTGCGGTTTGATCGACCATTAAAACGACAAAATGATACGCATTATTTTCTATTAACTCGGGCAATGACGAAACATGCATATCCGCTATAAACTGTTGTTCATCGGCCGTTTTTAATTCGATACCAGCTTGGCTAGCACAATCTTCGTTGCGAGCTATCTGTAATAATTCCCGCAAACGGCCATGCTCTTTTTTAGGTAGCAGGCGAGGAAAATAATGTGAACGTAATTGCTTGCGGCCTAAGGCAAACCGTTGTTCAGCTATCGCATTACACTCATGGATGACCCCAACTTCATCAATAACTAAAGCCGGTACCGGCAAAGCCGCAAACAAACCGCTAAAGCGGCGCATGGCTTTTTCAGTAAAAGCTTGATTTTCGAGCAACTCTTCGTTTTGAATTTCTAATTCCGCGTGATAAATCTTAAGGTCTTCAATTAAGCGGGAGACATCCGTCTCACCACGCGCCACTTCTTGTAGGGCAAAATCAAAATCGCCGCGTTGCAATGCCTCGCTAGCTAATTTTTTAATCTTATTCATCCTGCTCCCCCTCTATCCAGGCTGTAATATTGACATGGCTGACAATAATGCCTCCCAACGGATGTTTGACTGACGTGGCGTTCATCAAAAACCAGCGGCGCTCGGTAGGTGAGTGACAGGGATATTTAATCGAAAAATGCGCTAGCTCGCCGCTTAGAATCTGCCTCATGCCAATCAGAACTTGCCGAGCAATCGCATTATCAGGGGCATGTTGAGTCTTACATACGTCAAGATAGTTAATGCCTGGACCTGTATGAGCCAGTTCATGATCACCATTGCTTTCGGCAAAATCTCGCCAGGCTTTGTTAACCACGGTAATCACTCCGTTAGCATTTAATACGGCAATATGTTCGGGCAGGGAATCTAAAATCGCCTGCAGACGTTGCGCATCTTTAATGTGGGTAATATCGACAAAAGTCAATACCGCGCCATTGAGGTTTTTCGGACGATCGATATACGGTAAGATTCGCACCAAATACCAATGATCAGTGTGGGTTTTGGCTTCACGCTCCATCAACTGTGCAGTGTCGATTACACGCTGCAAATCGTGCAAGAACTCGGGATATTCCATTTGATGGGTAAAATCATCAATCGGTCGCCCAATATCCCCTTCTCGAATACGGAAAATAGACCCTGCTTCCGGAGTAAAGCGGGTTAACTTCAAGTTGTTGTCCACAAATATCGTAGGAATCAGCGCGGCGCGCGTCATATTGTCTAAATCGGCGTTCAGGCGGTTGAGAATATCGATTTTTTCCTGATTTTCGGCGTTAACGGTATACAGCTCTTCGTTCACCGACTGTAATTCTTCATTGGTGCTTTGTAGCTCTTCATTCGAAGCCATTAATTCTTCATTGGTCGCTTGCAATTCTTCGTTAGAAGTCTCTAGCTCCTCAATCGTCGCTTGTAAACTATCGCGGGTGATCGACAACTCCCATTCCAAGCTTTGAATACGATCAGCCGAAACTTCCGCGACATCAATATTATCGGCGCCGACTAAGGACATTTCTTTCTGCGCCAGCACTTCAAAGGACATTAAAAAATGCCGCTCTGCCTGCCTTTCGTCCACTAACGGTCTAACCACAATCCGCACCCGTTCGCTTTGATGCTTACCCGCATCCAGCAACTGAATTTCTGAATTTAAGGGGGTATTGTCTTTAGCAACTTTATGCAGCAAGGCTACGCATACCGGTGCTAACTTGCCCACCAGCAATTTAGAAATTTCTAAACTGGCGCTGCCGGGTTGAATTTGCATATAACGTTGCACATCGCCATATACATGCATCAGTTCGCGGTCCTCATTGATTAATAATGCAGGCGGCGCATAACTTTGCATTAACAATGCTTGACCCGCTTCGATAATACTGGTTTCAGCGTTTCGATATTTTTCTCGGTGCGGCTGACTCACCCGCAAGCGGTTATCATTGCTGTTAGTACTGCTTTTAAAATTAAGCGGTAACGAAACAGGCCGCAGCACGCGATAGATTTTATGCTTTGCGTTAATGACACTAAAATCTTTATGTAACGCGCCTAAAGATTCACTGGAACCGAGTAATAAATACCCGTTATGCGCCAATGCATATTGAAAACACAGCAAGGCGCGTTCTTGTGCCGCCACATCAAAATAAATCAATGTATTACGGCAACTGACTAGATTCATGCGGGTAAACGGTGGATCGTCGAGAATATTGTGCCGCGCAAAAACGATATGCTGGCGGATTTCATTTTTGACGACAAACTGATTGCCAGTGCGATTAAAAAAGCGTTCGAGACGATCGGACGACAACTCGTTGGCGATGGCTTCCGGATAAACCCCGGCACTTGCAAAATCAATGTTTTGTTGTTCAACGTCGGTGGCAAAAATTTTGAGCAAAGGCCAACGGCGCAATTTATCGAAGGCTTCAGCAAATAAAATGGACAGTGTATAAGCTTCTTCACCGGTCGCGCACCCAGCCACCCAGACGCGTAGCGGTTGATTATCGCGGTGTTCTTCCACCAAGGTCTGGATGACCATTTTTTCTAATGATTCAAACGTTTCGGCATCACGAAAATAACTGGTCACCGGAATCAAAATATCGCGTTTCAGCGTAATGATTTCGTTGCGATCACTTTCCAGTAAGTGTAAATAATTGCTTAAATCACGTACATGCCGCACTTGCATTCGTCGTTCAATGCGACGTTCTACCGTTGCCGATTTGTACTCCTTAAAATTAATGCCGCCGACTTGATACAGCAAATGCAAAATCTTTTCTAAAGGATCACCAAGCAACGTTTGACCCGTATCATTCACCTTTACAGTCGGTTGAATGCTATTGTTAACATGACCGACAATTCTGGCCGCTAAGATTTCTGGTGACATCACTTCATCGACTAAGCCGGTGGCAATGACGCTACGCGGCATGCCATCGAATTTAGCAGTTTCCGGGTCTTGCGCCAGAAGAAAACCACCGGCATCATTAATCGCCACCGCGCCTCGGGTTCCGTCAGAACCGGTGCCGGAGAGAATCACGCCAACCGAATGCTTGCCAAATTCTTTGGAGAGGGAGGTAAAAAATAAATCAATCGGTAAACTCAAGCCATGCGGATTTTTGGGCAACAAACATAGCTGACTGCCAGCCACCGTCATATTCTTCCCCGGCGGAATCAAAAAGACCTGGTTAGGCTTGATTTGCATGCCGTTTTCGGCCATCAACACGGGCATCGCGGTGTGCCTTGCCAACAAATTATCCATCATGCTTTTGTGATCGGGGGAAAGATGTTGGATGACAACGAAGGCAGCCCCCGAGTTGATCGGGAGTTTGTCGAAGAAACGCTCCAAGGCGTCTAAACCGCCGGCGGATGCGCCGATAGCGACCACATAACCGTTAAACAGGCGAGTAGTTTTTGGTGAGGGATTGAGAGTAGAGACTTGCGATAAATCAAGCGAGTCTTTGACAGGCGTAGCAAGGCCACTAGCGATGACCCGCCTGGAATGTTTTTTGTTTCGCGCCATGATGCGAAGAAACCTATTTTAATGTTAAGAGCAATTAAAACTGTCTCATTGTAACAAGACTTATAAGCCTGGTGGGATTTTTCAAACGTTATTTTGGAGAGGATTGTAATTGTTGCATTTGAAGTTGGCACGACGGACAAACACCATAAATTACCGATAGCGTTAACGGCTTTTTATCTGTTTGCAAGCTTTCCGCTTCAACCCACTGCTCGGCTTGCTTGAGTAAATTGCAAATACTGCAACGCACTCGTGTGTGGCGATCACGCTGGTTGGAACGTATAAAAAAAATGGGCGCCACCCGCGGCTCGGTATGCAATTGGTAGTTGCTAATTCGCACTTCGCCACGCTCATTCGCCATCAGCCGCATTTGTAAATAACGGCGCAAGTTTGGCGCATCACACCGATAATCAAAACAGGCGCTAGTATTTTTTTGCCGGACAACATCGAGTAACTTTTGCACAAACTGGCGAGTAACATTGCCGCTAATGTAATCGAACAATGATTTACCAACGACGTGTTGCTTCTTGAGTTGCGGTGCGTCATTTGCGTCGGCAAACTCATCCCAGCGGCCGTTAATGGCGATAATGACATTATTGGCGTCAACGCTAAATTCTAAAAGGATTGTGTCTGTCATGGTCTAACATGGCCCTAATCATCGTGCCGCTCGAGTATATCGAGCGCTTTTTCCCATTCGAATATTGAAATCAGATGCAGCAATTCGTTGCCTTGCGTTTTCCCCAAGACCCCGCGCAATAACGCCGCTTCACGTTCGGCGATATCGATGGCCTTGATATCGCCAATGCGTAGCAAGGCTTTAAGTGGTTCGATAATTAAATCGGCCCGCTCCGAGTCGATCTCGATTTCTTCGGTTTGACGAGCCTCGAGCACTACAAGCCATTGTTGCATCGCCTCCTCAAGCTGTTGCGCAAGATCCCGTGTCAAATCCGTAATGCTATCGCGTTTTGTACGCACCGCAATTTCGAGCTGTGAGGCTAGTGCCGACAACGATTGCGCGCCGATATTGCCGGCAGCACTTTTCAATGCATGGGCAAGCTGTTGAAGCCTGTCCGTATCGTTGGCTTGAAGAGCGTCGTGCAGTTTCTGACCATCGTCTCGGTGATGTTCGACAAATAATGACAATAATCGCTGCGGTAAATCGGGGTTTAGTGCCTCGCTGAGTTGAGTCTTATCGATTTGAACATGTTTCTGTCCCGACCCGCTGGGCGCGTTGTCGACTGCTTCGGCTGATAGCGGAAGCCATTTCAGCAAGGTATTGTAAAGTTGTTCCAAATCGACCGGCTTGGCGATAAAGTCATTCATGCCGACCGCTAAACAAGATTTTCGATCTTCATCGAATACATTAGCGCTCATCGCCAATATCGGCGTTTCGCGATAGTCCGGTAATTGGCGAATAACCTGAGTCGCGGCCAATCCGTCCATATTAGGCATTTGCATATCCATCAACACTAAATCGTAGTGTTGCCGTTTCGCTTTTTCGACCGCTTCGATGCCGTCTTCGGCGACATCGACCGATAGGCCGACGCTATGCAGCAGTTCGAGCGCGACTTCGCGGTTGATCGGATTGTCTTCGGCCAATAACACGCGTTGCCCCCGGCGGGTATCGCGCAATTGTTGTTCGGCGTCTATTGGTCCGGTTTGCGCTGCTGCCGGTAATGCGCCGTGACCTTTTTGCAGATTGACGGTGAACCAAAACGTGCTGCCTTGTCCCGGCTCGCTTTCGGCGCCGGCTTCGCCCCCCATTAATTCGGCAAGCCGGAGGGTAATCGACAAGCCCAATCCGGTTCCGCCGTATTGCCGCGTAATCGTTTCGTCTACTTGCGTAAACGGGCGAAATAAACGTTGCAACTGTTCCGCTTCGAGACCGATACCGCTGTCTCGCACATCGAAACGCACCCGCAAGTCGTCATCATGCACCTCGAGTAGTTTTGCCCTTATGTCGATACTACCCTGTTCGGTGAATTTAACGGCATTACTGGCTAAATTCAAGAGCGCCTGGCGCAGCCGCGTTACGTCTCCATACAGCCATTCCGGGACTGAATCATCGTCGATCGTAATGGTCAATTTTTTCATGTGTGCGGATTCGGCGATCAAAGACCGAACATGATCGAGTACCGCCGATAAATGAAAATCGACATGATTAAGCTGCATCTTACCCGCTTCGATTTTAGATAAATCCAAAATATCATTGATAATCGACAACAGATGCCGACCGGCGATTTCAATTTTATTCAGACGGTCGCTTTGCGCGGCGGTCGCGTCGATGCGCATTAAATGCGCCAAACCGAGTATCGCGTTCAACGGCGTCCTGATTTCATGGCTCATATTGACGATAAACGCGCTTTTAGCTCTATTCGCGACTTCGGCTTGCTGCCGGGCCGTTTGCAATTCCGCCGTGCGTGATTCCACCAGGGTTTCGAGATGATTGCGATAATTGTCGAGTTCGGTCGCAATTTGCTTTCTTTCGGTAATATCTTCCTTGACCGCGACATAATGCGTAATCGTCCCGTCCTGTTGACGAAGCGGTGTAATAACCGCAAATTCGATGTATTCGCTGCCGTCCTTGCGTTGGTTGTAAAACTCGCCTTTCCAGGTTTCGCCTTGCGTCAAGGTTTGCCACATTGTTTCATAATTCACTTGCGGCGTTTTACCGGAATGTAGAATTCGCGGATTTTGCAAGAGAACGTCGTCGAGCGTATAACCGGTGTTAGCGGTAAACGCCTGATTGACGTATTCGATTTGCGCGTCGGCATTGGTAATCACGATACTCTCGGGGCTTTGCTCAACCGCGAGTGCAAGTTTTTTCAACTGATCTTCGGCTTTTTTACGTTCGGTAATCATTTCGGTGTAGATAATGATCCCGCCAATCGAGCCGTCGGCGTTATACCAAGGACGGCATTCCCACTGAACCCACTCCAAGCTTCCGTCTTCGCGCAGATAGGTATCTTCATCGTTATGCGAGGCCATCCCTTGCAACGCTTTTTGATGCGCATCACGCCATTTTTGCGGCAAGTTGGGAAACACCTCATAGTGATGCTTACCGATAATATCGGAATCGGTGACACGATAATCATCGAGGTAGCGCTGACTGACATATAAATAGTTTAAATCGCCGTCGTGAATTGCAATGCCGCCTCGGCTATGTTCGATGACATAGCGCATCAGTTCATACGAATGCGTCAGTTCCATCTCCATTTGAATGCGCGCGGTGATATCCTCTAAAGCACCAAATAACACCGGCAGTCCGTCATCGGTATGTTTAGTTTCAACAAAAGCCGCCGATTGAATGTATCGTCGTTCGCCATTTCGATGTTTTATGCTCAAAACGACATGACTCGATTTGCCGGGTTCGAGCGCTGTAATAGCCCTCGAAAACAGCATTTGATCATCTGGCGTGACATAATGACGCCAACAGCCACGCGCCATCAGCGCGTCATTGTCGTCACCGAATATCGCTTCGGCGTTGCCGACAATCCAATCCAGTCGGTAATGGCCATCCCGCCCCTTTTTACAGGAGTAAACCAAATCGTTCGCAATCGTCGAAGCAATGCGAAAGCGCTCTTCTCTTTCCTGCAATTCCTCTTCGATTCGTTTGCGTTCGGTTAAATCGATGTCTATACAATAGATTTCCTTACCGACTGGACCTTCTTGCATGACGTGATTAGTAAAGACCGTGACCGAGCCGCCGTCTTTGCATCGCAATGTCAGTTCGGCAGCCGGAATGTTAGGGCCACCGGTTATCCAGTTATTGACACGAGTAATCACGTCCTCTCGCATTGCATCGGGTATAATCAAGTCTTCCAAACGGCGCCCTAACGCCTCTTCCCTTGTATAGCCATACAAAGTTTCGCTGGCTTTATTCCAAAATATCACGCGGCGCTCTTCGTCATAACCTTGCACGGCAATACTGGGCGTTTGTTCGAACAAAAATCGAAAGCGGCGTTCAATGTCGCGCAAGGCCAGTTCCGCGCGTTTTTTTTCGGAAATATCCTGAAATGCGCCTTGCACTTTAATAATTTTACCGGCATCGTCACGAACGGCTTCGCCGATCGCGCGAACCCAGACCCGTCGGCTTGTCGCCGAAACGATTTCCATTTCTTCATCATAAGCGATTCCTTGCGTGGCGCAGAGATTAAATACCTCGCGGATTTTATCGCGCCATTCCGGCGCATAAAAGCTTATGCCTTCTTCGAGTTTCGGCGAATAACCGGCCGGTTTGTCATGAATCGCCGCGACCGTATCGGACCATTTGACCCGGTTGCCGCTTAAATCGACGCTCCATCCGCCCATGCGACCTAAGCGTTCGGCGATACGTAAAAGCGATGCATACTCTTGTAAGGACTCTTTTTGTCCCAGGTAACGTTGGATAAGCAAATAATGATGAGGCAGTATCGCGGCGATCAGTGTCAGCAGTAATGTCATGCCGAGTCCGGCCAATGCGATCCATAAAGGTTGATGCGACGCGGATTCCGTAGTGCATTCAGGCGGCATTGCAGCAGTCACGGTCCAGGTGTTTCCGGCCAAGGTCAATCGGCGGCTCAGCGATCTAGCGTCCAATGCTGTGTCGCTGTTTTGTGCGAAGAGTAAATGTTCGGGTGTGGCCGTGATACCGTCATGTATTTTCAGAGACAGCGATGAACACAGATTGTATTGTGGACGCGACAGCAAAATTTGCATCATGTCGTTGATGCGCACGGCGGAGAACACCCAACCGATAAATTTACGATTGGATTCGGACAAGTCGGCATTGCCGGACGTAGCCGGATTATAAACGGGCATATACAGAATGTATCCGGGCTGTGCTTCGGCTGCGGGCTCCTGAATGAGTATCGTTTTTGCCGTCATTGCCGCACGACCACTGTCTCGGGCCCTATCCATCGCCATACGGCGTAACCTTTCCGAATAACTGTCATAACCTAGCGCTTGCCGGTTTTGTCCGTCGAACGGTTCGATATAGACGATCGGCGCATGCTTGTCATTCGGCATTTCCGGCCAAACCCGATAGTCCGGCAAGCCTTCGGCCCTTACCGCTTCGATGTGCGAATTAAGTGCATTGCGTTCGATCAACGGCGCGAAACCGAACGCGTTGACGCCGGGAAAATAGTTTTGGATGTCGAGTCCGGTAACGAATTGCTGAAACTCCTGACGGTTTACGTGTTCGCTACTCGCGAAGAACCCCACAACGCTACGCAATACTTGTTCACTGTCTTCGATTTTATCTTTGATCGCAAAGAGCAATCGGTCGAACCGACGTTCGAAGTCTTGCTGGGCGAAGTTTTCTTGATTGATCTTGACTTGTTGCCAATAGAGCCCGGTCAGCGTCACACCACTAATCGCCAATAACAACGGTAATGCAATGAAAAGCTTATAAGTTTTTCGCTGTATCGGTTTTGCCGTTTTTTTCATGTCGCTGAGTTTGCCGATAACGACGCTGCGGTATCATCGTCGAATCGTTTGGCGATCTGTTTGAATGTCGTGTAGCTGTGTTGAAATGCATCGATCATATCGGGGTCGAACTGACTGCCTCGACCGGCAACGATCAGGTCTCTCGCCTCACCGAACGGCATTGGCGGTTTATAAACGCGCTTCGTCGTCAGCGCATCGAATACGTCGGCAACGGCCATGATGCGCGCCGAAAGCGGAATCGCATCGCCGCTCAACCCATCCGGATAGCCTTTACCGTCCCAGCGTTCGTGATGCCAATGAGCAATTTCCTTGGCCAGCACCAAAAAATCGACCTTCATCGCAACATCTTGTTCGGCCAGCTCGATTGCCGCTGCACCCCGTTCGGCATGGGTTTTCATGATGACCCATTCGTCAGCGCTTAGGGGCCCCGGTTTCAATAATATTTGATCCGGAATCGCGACTTTACCGATATCGTGCAGTGGTGCCGGGCGAGTCAAGAGTTCGATGTAATGATCGTCTAAGATGGCATTGAAACGCGGATCTTGCTTTAGTTGTATCGCCAATTCGCGCACATAATGTTGTGTGCGCAGAATATGATTGCCGGTCTCGGGGTCGCGGGTTTCGGCTAAATGCGCCAATGCGCGAATACTGACCTGTTGAATCAAATCGTTTTCGAACATGCGTTTTTGGACTTCGCTCTCAAGCCATGCGTTTTGATCGATCAGACGATCGTGGGCGCTTTTTAACTCGATATGCGTTTGCACCCTAGCCAATACGACCGCCGGCATGATCGGCTTGGTAATATAATCGACCGCGCCTAATTGGAAGCCGTTGACTTGATCTTCCTGACTATCCATCGCCGTGATAAAGATAACCGGAATGTTTTGAGTCGAAGGCTCGGATTTAAGCGTTTTTAGAACGTCGTGTCCGCTTAGATCCGGCATCATGACATCGAGCAAAATCAAATCGGGAACGGGTTCGGTTCGAGCGAGTAGTAGACCGCGACTACCGGAATTGGCAACTCTCACGCTATAATCGTATTTTAGAATTTCGCTAATCAGCGCCAAATTGGAAGGCTCGTCGTCTACTATAAGAACAGTCGGTTGAGTCATGGTCTTCGAATAAAAATGCCGTGAGTTGATCTTAAAAAATCAGTTGAGTATCTATATCCCGTTCGCCCTTAGCTTAGTCGAAGGGGAACGAGTCGAATAAGGCAGATTCAACTAGGTTCTCTTGAGCGCAACCGAAGGGCTCAGCACGAAAGGATTCCAACGCTCCAACTGATTTTTTAGCTTTTGATTTCACTATTTATGCAATAAAGAATAGTATACCTTCCCATGATTGCTTAGCGTATGTTATTTCTCGATTGTCGCCGATGGACTTTCAATGTTGCTTTATAGATTAGCTTAGGATTTCGTGAAAAATAACTTCCTTGTGCTATGAGTTTTGTAGCAGGTTCGGCAACTCGCTTGACAGGCGTTCCTCGACAGGCATACCCCGCACCCTGAATGCGGCGAAATTTTTCAAACTGGGAATTGCTGCGAACTTGTAATTATTCACACCCCCCTATCGTTCCCACGCTCCGGCGTGGGAATGAAGACCGAGACGCTCTAGCGTCTCGTACCGCTGGAGCGGTACTCAGGCGTTCCCACGCAGAGCGCTCATCGTTATACATAAATTGTAGGGTACGCTGCGCGTACCAAAACCGTGCCCTGGCGGTTCGGTTGGCACATGAACATTGCGGGGTTACCATGGTACGCACAGCGTACCCTACGCGGATCGCCTAGCGCTAGGTGAGGGAAAGCCGAGTGTGTCAAGTGACAATAAATGGTGTTGAGGTCTCATTGGCTAAGCTTGCAAAAGGGTAATTTTTTTCTGGTTCCCACGGTCCTCCGTGGGAACCCATACCTTGTCAGCCGAGGCAAGATCGGTATGCATTCCCACGCTGGAGCGGTGGGAACGAGGAAAACGGTAATTTTTGACTTATGTATAACGATGAGCGCAGAGCGTGGGAACGATAATTTCCGGGGGACTAAATAGTTACGCGAACTTAGCCCAGCCTTAACATTGCGCGTCAATAGGTTATTGAATAATATGCAATAATTAATTTTATGGCACTACAAAGTTAAATTTGGCATGATTTTTAATTATTATATTTCAATAGCATAGGCGGTAGGCACTACACTTGTTAAAGCTGGGTTAGGCTAAACGAGACAATTCCAACCAATGCCGTTTATCCTGAATTCGGCAGTTTAACCATGAAGTTCATGAAGGATTCCAAGAACTTACCAAATCCTTCTCGCTAACCTTTTTGGTGAGCGAAAGTTCTATACAAACGCGTAATAAGCTATTGAATTAACTTCCTATTCTTCATGATCTTCATGGTGAAATGCTTTTTCTAGGTTTATAATTCATTCGACTTCTCGGATTTATCGCCGCTGACCGCCTTTTTTAAAAACCGATGAAAACCATCCTCGTGACCGGCGCCACCGGACAAATCGGCTCGGAATTGACGCCTGCTCTCAGACAGCGATACGGCAATGATTCCGTCATTGCCGCCGGTCACCGCAAACAACCTGATGCCGAGATATCGAACGCAGGCCCCTATTGCCGGCTGGACATTGAAGACGTCGCGGCGTTGGCTTGGATTGTCGAGGACTATCGCATCGATACGATTATTCACCTCGCCTCGCTATTGTCCGCTGTTGCCGAAACAGACCCCCAAAGGGCATGGTCGGTCAATATCGATGGCTTGTTCAATGTTTTGGAAATCGCCCGCCAACACGATTGCTCGGTGTTTTTTCCCAGTTCGATAGGCGCCTTCGGCCCGAATACACCTGCTTTCGATACGCCCCAGGAAACGATACAGCGCCCCAATACGCTGTACGGCATCGGCAAGGTAACCGGCGAATTACTGTGCGATTATTATCACAAGCGCTATAACCTTGACACTCGGGGACTTAGATTTCCGGGATTGATTTCCTACAAAACGCCGCCCGGCGGCGGCACGACCGATTACGCAGTCGAAATATTCAACGCTGCCGTTCGATGGCAACATTATACCTGCTATCTAAAACCCGATACGCAGCTGGATATGATGTACATGCCGGATGCGATCGATGCGATTTGGCAGTTAATGACAGCCGATCCCAAACGCTTGATCCACCGCAATGCCTACAATGTGACCGCGATGAGCTTCACGCCCGAACAACTGGCCTCGGAAATTCGCCGGCATATTCCTAATTTCAAAATAAGTTATAAAATCGACCCGCTTAGGCAAGCCATAGCGGACTCTTGGCCGCGCCACATGGACGATAGCGCCGCCCGGCAAGAATGGTGTTGGCAAGCGCGCTTCGACCTAGCAACGATGGTCGAAGACATGCTAGAGCACATAGCCGAATAAACCGATAATGCCCTTTCAATAAACCAACCCCCTATTCACTATTCACTATTCACTATTCACTATTCACTATTCACTACTTACTGCTAACCGCCAAAAGAGGTCATCATGACACTTGCCAAACTCGACATACAGTTAAGGGACCGACTCTCCGCGATGCAGGCCAAAGGTATCTCAAAGGGCAAGGAAAAAATCATCACCGGCTTCAAAACTACCGAAAACGGCCTCGGCCCAAGGGTATTGCTTCAGAATTACCCGGATCGGACATTTTTGAGAATGAATGCCAATGCCTACCTGGGTCTATCGAGCCATCCCGCAGTCATTGCCGCCGAATCGAAAGCCGCCGAAACCTTCGGTACGGGCCCCGGCGCGGTGAGGTTTATCAGCGGCACCTATCAGCCTCATATCGACTTGGAAAATCGCCTGGCCGAATTTCACGATCGTAACTCGGCCATGCTATTCAGCGCGGCCTATGCGGCTATGATCGGTATCTTGCCGGCGCTGATCGATGAAGAGACGCTTGTCGTCAGCGATGCACTCAATCATAACTGCATCATCAATGCGATTCGTTTGGCAAAAACGGCGCGAAAAGCGGTTTATCCGCATCTGGACCTGAGCGAACTGGAACGCATACTGATCGATAACAAAGGCCAAGCGGAACGAGTAATCATCGTCACCGACGGCGTCTTCAGTATGCGCGGCGACCATGCGCCGCTGGATAAAATAGACGCGATACGCAGAAAGCATGAAGCCGCTTACGCACAAGGGATTTTGACGGTAGTCGACGATTCGCACGGCATCGGCGCGCTCGGACCGTCCGGGCGCGGCACCGAAGAAATCACTACAAGCCGAGCGGATATCTTGATTGCAACACTCGGCAAAGCGCTCGGCGTCAATGGCGGCTATGCGGTGTCCAGCCGGACCGTAATCGACTATTTAAGGGAAACATCGGCGAGCTATATTTATTCCAATCCGATTACCCCACCGGAAGCGGCATCAGCTTTAGCCGCATTGAATATACTGGACAGCGCCGAAGGCAAGGACTTGCTTAACCATATAAAAACGCTAGCTTTAAGGCTCAGGAACGGATTGACCGATTTGGGATTCGAAACCTTACCCGGAGCACACCCGATAGTGCCGATCCTAGTTAGAAATACCGACAAAACCACGGCCTTGGTAGAACATTGCTTCAAGCACGACATTTTGGTTACCGGCTTGAATTACCCGGTTGTCGCAAAAGGAGAACAAGAAATCCGGCTACAGATTTCCGCGACCCACACAGAAAAAGACATCGATTATTTTTTGGATGTTCTAAGCCAATTTAAGCATTGACCTAGAAAAGCATTTCAAAATGAAACTCATGACGAATAAGATGTTAATTCAATGACTTATTATTTCCATGTAAATCATTTTTGCTCTGCCGCTCCTTTTTGATTGAAAAACCGTCTAAGAGAAAAAGGTATAGAATGTGTCTATCGAGGAAGTAATTTTAACTAAAGACTATCTAGGTACCTCCATGTACCCGGTCTGAACTTTTACGAGGTTCTAATTTTTTTTCTGTTTTTTGATGATGACTTTATCGTCGATGACCAAGTCGGAAATACCGCCGATCTCTATCCGCAACGTACAAGAAGCGTTTTTGAATGCATCGGTTTCACCTTGATAGTTATAAGTTACGTAAGACTCCTTGTCGCTTTTCGTCTCGGATGGAAAAAATACCTGTTCGCCGGTTTCCTTCATGATCGCGGCCGGGCATTTTTTAGATGCCATTTCCTGCATCGCGACATAAGCCCTGATCATTGCAGCCGACTCTTTGTCTTCAACGGATTCTTGTTTGCTGACACCCACGACAATAAATCCGACGACAAAAACACCGATAACCGCAATTACAATTTTAGTTGTTTCAGACATAGTACCCTCTAAGTTGTTTATTTTTATTAGTATGATGCCGAAAACATTTCAAAACATTCGGCAATACCTTATGAATTCTATGCTAATCCGCTAATATCGGCAATGATTAGAGCGGTTTAAAACTCAACTCCCTGCTCTGCCTTGATACCCTGGGTATACGCATGTTTAACCAGGGTCATATGGGTCACCGTATCGGCAACTTCAATCACCTCCGGCGCGGCATTGCGCCCGGTCAGCACTAAATGCATCCAGGACGGCTTTTCATTTTTAATGAACTCGGCGATTTCTTGTCCGGTAATCCATTGATAACCGCAGCAATAATTGATTTCATCGAGCAATACGAAATCATAGGCTTCAGACTTAATTTTTTCCTTACTGAACTCCCAAATCGAACGACTGGTTTTAATATCCTGCTCGGGATTTTTCGTATCCCAAGTAAATCCGTCGCCCAAAGCATGCCATTCGATATTGTCGAAACGCTCCGCGGCTTTGTGTTCGCCGGTTTTCCATTGGCCTTTAATATACTGAATCACGCAAACCTTCATGCCCCAGCCGGCGGCGCGAAACACCATGCCCAACGCACTCGAAGACTTGCCCTTTCCTTCGCCGGTATTGACCAACACCAAGCCACGCCGCTTATCTCTTGCTTTCATCCAATCTCCTTTACAAGTTATCAAATGTCGAGCAGAGTAACACCTTTATTCGTGAACACAAGTGTTACCGGACAATAAACACCGGCACTATGACTTGGCTTCATATACTCGTAGGTCAAAATTCGGCGCCGAATTTTGACCTACGGATATAACACAACACCACGCGGGTCGAAATAAAATTTTTTATCGATAGGATTGCATGATGAATAAAACCTTACCCATTCTGATTTTCGGCTACGGCAACCTCAGCCGGGGCGACGACGCGCTCGGCCCATTACTGATGGAAATAATTCAGGATCGAATAGAACTGGATTCCGTCGAAATTTTGAACGACTTTCAATTACAGGTCGAGCATGCTCTCGATCTTGAAAACCGGGATTTGGTGTTGTTTATCGATGCCTCGGTCGCCTGCAAAGGCGCGTTCGATTTCAGGGAGCTCGAACCCGCCCATGACAAAAGTTACACCACGCATGCGATGAGCCCTGCCGCCGTGTTGCAAGTTTATCAAACCATCAAACACCGTCCCCCTCCGCCGTGTTTCTTGTTGAGCATTCAAGGCGAACAATTCGAATTAGGCAGCGATTTAAGCCCGAAAGCACGCGCAAATTTACAACGGGCCGGCCAATATGCCGAACGATTATTAAAACAACCGAATGTCGAAATTTGGCGCGAGCTAACCGAAAAAGTATTTCACCATGCAGAATAAAAAATGAATTTATTCATCCAGCGCCGAAATTTGAAGCTGGAAAGGTATATCTTATCTGCGCTTCACGAGTGATTATTCACACCCCCTATCGTTCCCACGCTCCGGCGCTCGCCGTTATACACAAATATCGGTAAACTTGCTAAACAGAGGTCATCGTACAACTGGAAACGGTGCTGTTTGATAAATCTGCGGATATTGGATATCAGTGGCTCCGAGATCGCGATCTGGAGATCGCTCCCACAGAGCATCCAGCCCCTTGTGGGAGCGACACCTTCGTCGTCCCTCACCTAACGCTAGGTGAGGGAAAGTCAGTTACGTTATGAAACAATAAAGGGTATCGAGGTCACATTTGCCAAGATGGCAGACGGTATATCTACGACTTATGTATACTCATATATGGACTCCTCGTTTATTGCAAGCCAAGTTTTCAAAAAATGATGTCAAAACAGAGATCAAGATTGCAGCCATATATCCGGTCTCTCAACAGAGGCTTTATTGCCTCAGGACTCCTGATGAATCTATCCGCGCGCCTATTCCTCAACCATCGTAACGGTTTCTTAAGAACCTATGAGTATATCGGGTTGTAAAAGCACCGGTCTGACCTGTTGTTGTCATCAATGATTGTCTACTTGCCTCCGCAATCTTGTGTACTCGGTTAAATCAATCGCACTCATCAGGGTTATCCACGCTTTGTCCACGGGCGGAGAGCTCTCTTCTCTAGCTCGGAGCCGGTGGGCAAAGGGTGGATAACCCGGCCCGAAGCCCGCGTTAGGCAGGCGCCCCTTGATAAGCTTCATTTTTCGTGGTCATCGCCCACAGTATCCGGGCGTTTTTGTTGGCCAGGGCAACCGCGGCCTTGTTAAAGCCGCGTCGCTCGACCAGCGACTGCAGCCACTGGCTGAGTTGATCTGTTTTGCCAGCACAGTTTTTGACCACCGCGCGTGCACCATGAATTAAGTTGGTTCGGATATAACGATTACCCCGTTTACTGATCCCCAGATAGCGGGGTTTATCGCCGCTGCTATGCTGCCCGGGAACCAGGCCCAGACTCGCCGCATAATCTCGGCTACTGGTATAGCCTTTGCCGTCCCCGATATCAGATGCCACAATCGTGGCGGTGATCGGACCCACCCCGGGAACATCCAGCATACGTCGGCTTAATGCATCGGCTTGACTGAGCCTGCCAAGCCGTTTGTCTTGCTCCTTAATCGCCTTATCCAATTCTCTTAACCGTTCGGCTTGCTCCGCAATCAGCTCTCGACACAGCGCTGTTAGTCCGTTCTCGGCATCTTCTAAAATATCAGGCAATTGTTTTCTGACTTGATCGACCCCTTTGTGAATGGCAATGCCGCGCTCCAGCAAGGCTCCACGAATCTGATTCACTACAGCAGTTCGTCGTTTGACCAGATCCTGGCGTAGATTATGAAGCAGTTGCATATCTTGCTGTACCTCGGTTTTGATCGACACCACCCGCTTATTGGGCCGGCCGACCGCATCAAAAATCGCTTGGGCATCGTTAAAATCATTCTTGTTGCCGACCAAGAAGCTCTTGACAAACTTCGCGTTCAATAACATCACTTCATGGCCCAGTTTAGTTAATTCTCTAGCCCAATAATGGCTACTGCCGCACGCCTCGATACCAATCGTGCTGACCGGATAATTGGCGAAGAAGGTCAAGACTTGCGCCCGTTTGAGTTTTTTCTTGATGACTTTATTATCCGCATTCAACGTATACAGATGAAAAATGTTCTTTGCGATATCTAAACCAATTACGCTAGTATTCATCTCGGACTCCTCTTGTTTTGTTTTTTACTAAGGTGCTATTTGACACCAACAGAGTGAGAGGAGTCCATATCATCATCGTAGATGAAAATTCGGCCTCGGGGTGCCCGTCAAAGGACGCCGTAAACCCAGCACCTAAATCCAGCACCTAAATTCCATAGCCGATTGGCTATGTTTAATATCATGACTAATTTAGGTGCTGGATGAATTCCATAGCCTATTGGCCATGATTGATTACATAGATAATTTAGGTGCTTGGTAAATACGTCCATGTAGGCTCTATGCCAGCTCCATGCTGGCAAAGCCTTTACCGAGCACCCCGAGGCCTCCTCCGGCACTGCCGAAATTTGAAGTGCGAAAGGTATATAACGATGAGCGCAGAGCGTGGGAACGATAATTTCCGGGGGACTGAATAGTTACCTTCACGAAGTTTCAGATTAAACATTCAATGTATCCATCAAATCGATCATGAATTCCATTTCTTCCTCATCGACTTTTTCCCACCCTTTAAACCCCAGGCTTTCCAATACGCCAGCCCCTTTTGTTTCCTCGGCCATTTTTAATAAACACTTTTCGAGTAATTCTTTTTTGTCTTTGAGTTTTGGACCTATCATCAAGGAATGATGAATCACGCCGATTTGGCTTCGCACTAGAATTCGCAAACGTTTTTTGATCATTTCGGATAAATCGTCGTAGGCTTCGGCCAAGAAAATTCCGACATCGGCATCGCCTTGCAATAAATGTTTCGCAACTAAAATATAGGTATCGCAAGGTACGCCTTGTATGTTGCCGACATCCAGATCGCCCGGTTCGAGCATGATCATGCCCATTAGGCGAACATCCGGATCGTCGGTATAGGAGACTCTTGTACCGGGCTTTAAATCGGTCACACATTGAATCGCGCTGTCGGCATTGACGGCAATGATCGCTTCATCGGATTCGCCTTGCGGTTTCACTAAAGGCACAAATCCTTTTTCTCGTACCAGCATGGCTGCATCGAATGGATTGGCGTAAATCAAATCGATTTGATCATGCGCAATCGCCTCTCGCTGCAATTGAAAATCGTCGTACATTTCCAGATGTATCGGCAAATCGGTTTGCCTTTGCAACCATGTGTTAAAGATATACCAACCGGATAGATGATCCGGCGTAAAATCCGGACTGACAGTGAATTTGAAAGTCATGCGCGCTCCTGTTGTATCATGGCCGAATAGAGTTTAATGCTTTCTTCCACTTTGGTTCGAGAAGGTTTTCTTCTGACCGAGGTATAACCGACGACTTTGCCTTGCCGAACATTCGGGATCACGGTGGCCTTCACCCAATAATAGCCGCCGTCTTTACGCAGATTCTTGACAAAACCCTGCCATTTTTCGCCGCGATTGACGGTATCCCAAAGATCCTTGAAGGCCGCCGCCGGCATGTCGGGATGCCTCAGGATGGAATGCGGCGCGCCAATTAATTCTGCCTCGGTATAGCCCGACATATCGACGAACGATTGATTGACATGCGTGATTACACCTTCCGGGTCGGTTGTCGAAACGATTAACTTGCCATCCGGATAAGGTATTTCCGATTCGGTATATAACACTCTGCGACGAATACCGCCGTAAAGCTCAAGCATCGTTTCCTGGTATTCGCCCTTGATAAACTCGGGTTGCATATCGTGTATCATATCGGTCACCTAATCGTTGCTTGGCGGTCTAAAGCATTTCGGAGATATGTTGAGCGGCTCGTTTGACGTCAAGGAAAATCAAACCTAGCTTGGCATTGGGTTTTGCCAGTACGGTCAACACAGCCTCTTCGCCCGCATAAGTCATCAACACATAGCCTCTGTCGCCCTTGATCAATACTTGCTCGAGAGTGCCCCGCCCCAGTTCTTGGGCTGTTCTGTCGCCTAATGAAAGCATTGCCGCACTCATTGCGCCGACCCGGTCTTCATCCATTCCGACCGGCAATACACAAGCCATCATCAAACCATCGGTAGATATTACACCGGATGCTTCGATATCGGCTGATGTTCCATTTAACTCAGTTAACACGGAAGTCAACATATCTGCTCGCATAGCAGTCTCCTTAGATAATCATAAAATCGATTGATAATTTCATCCTCCAACGATGCTTTTTGTCGCTAACGCGGGGATCGAGTAGTCGCTTTATTTTCGGTTAGCAGCATAACGACTGAATAAGACCCAAACCAGCTCGACGAATTCGGACCGATTAAAATGAGGCACGCCGCTGATTGCAACGATAAAACGGGTTTCGCCTATAAATAAGGGCCAAAAGCCGACCTGGCTATTCCCTGCGGCATCGACAACGGCCCACGCATGACTATTCAAGCCCATGTTATTGAATAGCAATCCGGAGCGCCGCTCATGTATCGAGGCAATTTCAGCACCAAGCGCCGACAATTCTTCGGCCGTTTCATGCGCGAAACCATGACAAATCAAGTAAAAGCCTTGATTATCGGCCAATAACACCTTGCCGCTTTCAGTGAGACTCCCCAGCATGTTCGGCAAAATTTGTTCGAATGCGCCGGTCGGAGCCTCAATGGCTTGTTCGAGTCCTTGCACCAATCCAAGCTTCTGGCAATGATGCAATCGTTCGAAACAGATTTTCGGCTCGTCGTTTTCCATTAACGTAAGCAAGCTGTCTTCTGTCAGTGCTGGGGTTCTTTGTTGCCGAAATAAACTTCTTAAAAATTGCCGGGTTTTGTCTTGCTCCCGCGAAGCAACCGCATAATAAGCGCCCGCCGGTGTCGGCAACAAAAACAGACCTTCCGACAGTTTATAATCGGCCATGTCAAGCCTCCAAGCCGGGATCCAACGAATACAGCAGTGCCTGTATCAATAATGAAACATCGTTCTTTACTCGGGCGTCGACAGTAAAAACCGGAATATTCTTGTCCATTTCTTTAAGTTTTTTATGATAATCATTGATTACCGGGCGGCTACTTAAATCCATTTGTGTCACACCAATCGCGACTTGCGTTTTCTTGATAAAGTCGGAGAACGCCTCCAAAAAAAACCTCATATCCTGAAAAGGATCGGTGCGCGTATTATCCAATAGCAATATCAAGCCGATACCGCCCGATGTCAAAATATCCCACATAAAATCAAAACGCTCTTGCCCCGGCGTGCCATATAGATGTAATTTTTCTCCGCCGGCCAAATTCATTACGCCATAATCCATCGCGACAGTTGTCGCTGCTTTTCGGCTTTTGGTCATATCGCTGGCTGCTGCGTCGGTTTTAACCGGTGCAATATCGCTAATCGATTGGATCGCAGTGGTTTTTCCCGCACCGACCGGGCCGGTAAAAATAATTTTATATTGGCTCATTACTGTCTAGTCCATTGGGCTTGTTGACTCTAAGTTTATCGATGATTCGGCTCAGCAAGCTCTTGTTGCGACTGGGCCTAAGCTCGGGCGGCTCAATCACGCTATCGGCATTCCTGTCGCTTTGTTTGAGCAGTCCTAAAGCACTTGCCGCGCTAATGAAGACAAAGACATATTCGGGTTTTATATGTAGTAACCCGGCAATTTTTATCGGAGCGACCGGTTTATCGATCAACAATGCGGCAATTCGAAGTGCATGGGGCGTCAGAACTAAGCGGGTTAAATTGGGCCATTGTTTTAAATACACCGGGCGTTCGATATCGATATGTCTTGGGTATCGGCCTTTGGAGGTCCAGCAGGCAAGTTTCCATACAATCGCTTCCATACTTTGAAACTTATCCAAGGCACCGTTAAGGATTAACTTCGGGTCCGGCCAACTGATCGACATCTTTTTGGAGCTATTTTTGTTGATCGCCAAACCGGAAAAAGCGCGTAATTGCTTATCGTCGGCATCCAACCATATTTCATTGCTACGAGGCAGGATCAACATTTGCTTCCAGCCGGTATGCAGTTGCAACACCTGGTCCCTATCCTTAGCTACTTTGATAGCCGATTGCACGAAGCCTTGAAAATATTCTTTCGGATTATAAGCGGCGCGCTTCAGTTGCTCGGTATTATCGATATCCAATGGCTCAAGCCCGGTCAATAATAATGAAAACCCTTTATCACTTAATTGCATCGCGGTTTGATGCTTAGCCGATTTATTACGCTCGCTTGCATCGACATCAAGCCGTTTCATAGCCGGCTCCGATACCTGTTGTTTAGTGATAGAGGATGAAGGAGAGTTCGTCGATGGCTCTTTCTCTTTAGGAAGAGCGGATTTAGCCGAAGCAATTGAGCGATTTTGTTGTGATTGCCGAAGCTGAGTTCCAATCCTATCGAGCGCGTCCAACATCGACTCGACTTGAACCGGTTTTTTAATATAGAAAACCCCTTCGCGACTGATTTCTTGTAATGACAAAACGATCAGAGGACGAGGCAAAGTCTCGCTAAACCGTTTATCCAATAATGACCGACCTTCTCGCAAATCCGCATCGATGATTTCCAAGTCCGCCTCAAGAAAATCGACGATCGTGACGCCGGCAGCCTTACACGGACCTTGGAGATATAAAGTGAGCGTTTTTCGAGTGCGTTCATCCATCCCGGAAAGCACGACTTTTAACGTTTCTTTAGTTGATTTCTTTAGCATCGCTGAGCTCATTAAAATAATCATTCAATGCTATCCATGCGGCGGGCATATTGGTATTTTGTTGACGCAACGCGGCAAAAGCACGCGCAAACCGGGAATGATCATGGGTAGAGCGGTATAATTCCAATAAGGCATCTTGTAAATCAATACGCTCGGGTTGTTCCGTCATCGCTTGTTCCAATATAGCCATCGCCTCGCTTAATTGACTATATTCGACTGCGTCTTGGGCCAACTGTAGAGGATCTCGAGCGCCGCTATCCGATGAACTCATTTTTTCTATCACTTGCGTGCAGCCCAGCGTTCCTTCAGTTAAAAGACTAAAACGATTGCTCGGCAGTTTTGCAACGAATTCATAATCTTCGTTGATCGCAGCCATGAGAATATCTCTTTGAGACGAAGTCAATTTCGACCGCGAACCGAGAATCATTCGCCGAGCGATGGCCCTTCCCCGACTATCCAATACAATCAAAAAATCGACTAACGCCGCAAACAAAGCTTCCTGCCAATCCTTGCGATAGCAAAGATAAATACGCCGAATATGATTGCTGAGGTTTTGAGGTTTCCGAACTATTTCATGGGATAGAAATATAGCCAATGCGTCTATGTCTTGTGCGACATAGTCGAATAAACGTTCCGGCACCCCCAAAAAAATACGGAACCGGCTGTTCTCAGTTGTGGTTAAGCTTGATTCATGCTCAAAAAGAATGGGGCGATTCATCATGATCGTATCTTGAAATTAACAATTTCCACAAAATAATAGTGAAAATTAAACTTGATTTCTGAAATCACGATCACATTTGTAGTAATTCTGCCGTAAAAGACAAGATATGACCGCACTCAGTTATCAATTAAATCTATCCTCGTTCCCACCGCTCAAGCGTGGGAATGCATACGGATCTTGTCTAGGCAGGCATGGTATAGGTTACCACGGAGGATCGCTCGCTGTTATACTTCGCACGGTCATGTTTTCGGCTTTTATGGCAATGCCATTTTGTTCGGTAGCAAGGCGCGAAAACAGGCGTTAAGCTAAGCTATGTAACTGTTTTCGCAATGCAACTACCGGACAAAAGAGCGCGCCAGAAAACTGAAAATGTGGCCGTGCGAAGTATATACACAAGTATAAAATTCCTATCGTGCAAAAAGCAGCGGCCGAGCGCGAGCTTGCCGAGTCGTTCGGAAACGCTATTGGTGTTTGAGCATTAGCGACTTCGATAGCCGCGACGTAGGCGTCGCTCCCACAAGGGGCAGGTTTCTCTGTGGGAGCGATCCCCTGATCGCGATTTCAAAGCCGGGAGCGTTAGGTAACAATATATGTTATCGAGGTCAGATTAGCTAAGGAATATGCACAAAATAACTTATTCAAGCAATAGGCTTTGTGGCGGTTTGGTGACTCGCTTGACAGGACGCCGTGAATACGTCCGTGTAGGCTTGACGGCGGCTATCCCTGCCGCCGACACCTGTCAATCGAGCCACCAAATCCCCTTCCAACCGTTGTCTAAGTTATTTCATGCTCGTTCCTAAGGTAGCAAGACGGTATCTACGACTTATTTAAAACGACGAGCGGAGCACCGTGGGAACCCGAAATATTAGGTACTCAACTACTTGATTTACTCCCTTTATACTCAAAAAATGGTTAACTTTATGAAGGTATGGGGTGTGGCTAGCGAGGATGTCGGCAGCAGGGAGCTGCCGCCAAGCCCCCATGGATGGGTTTACCCAGCACCTAAATTCCATAGTTCATTGGCTATGACTAACTACCTAGGATAATTTAGGTGCTGGGTTTACGGCGTTCCTCGATAGACACATCCCATACCTTTTATTCTTAGACGGTTTTTCAATCAAAAGGGAGTAAGCTAATCTCTAGCTATCCAAACCGAATCGAGATTATGCGTTTTTTTCACCCTCGCCGCATAAGCGGATGCCTCATCCCGGCTCTTAAATCCGGAAACCGATAACCTATACCAAGTTTGACCTTTGACTTGCACCGGAATAACCTTGGCAGGTACCCCCTGCTTTGAAAATTCAGCGGCTTTTCTATTGGCGTACCAGTCTTGCTTAAACGAAATCAAATTCACCGACCAACCGGCCGATGGCGCCTTGGATTTTGGCGGGCTTCGTTTTATCGGGGCTGACGATTTGCTTGCCGCTTTTTTAACTGGCGGAGCGGTCGCCTTAGCAAGCTTCGTTTCCAATTCTTTAATTCTAGCTTCCAATGCCGCTACTTGACCGGTCTCGTTAGTAACATCGGATACCGGCGGTGAGCCCTCCTCTTGCTCGATTTTCTTTTCAGTATCGGTCGGTGTTGCCTCGGTTTTGCTTGCAGATTGAGCTAATTGCGCTTCCGAAGAAACCGTTCCATTTGCTTCCGTTTCGGTAAGCTTCGGGGTTAACGGAATGATTTCAGTTTTATCGCCTTCAATAGATGCATCTTGCGAAGCCATTGGCGCAGGGCTTGTTTGAGCGACTTCCGGCATATTGTTTTTGATCAATAAAGCATTCAATTCGGTTTGATTTTCTTCCAACGTACCGATTAATTCAGTCAAAGATTCGATTTCATTATCGCTTTGCAAAACCAAGTATGCGAATACGCCGGCAGTTAATAAAGCCACAACAGCAGTGGCCATGGCCACATAAGTAATCGTCGGTATTTTAGCGCCTTTGTCGAGTTGTTTTTTTAATTGGTTTTGCATCTTAGACAAACGATCGATTTCATCGGCCTGCCCTTGGCTCGTCGAAGCGCTCATTGCGCCCAATTGCTGCTTTAAAATTTCCTGTTCGCTAAATAATTGACTGATTTGTGTCGTAATAACATCATCGACGACTGTTTTATGGGGTTCTTCCGCCGTCATCACTTCAGGGAACGCCGAAGCATCGTCATAGACCGCAAAGTCCGGCTCCGCCGGATCCGGTTCTTGCTCTAGCTCTTCAGGGTCTTCCATTACCCGAGGATTTTCCTCCTCTTCCTCGAGTGCAATATTTTCGTCCTGGGTCTTTGCAAATTCGTCGACGTCATCTTCCGGGGCAGAAATATCGAATTCCGCTAACGTAAAGTCATCGCTATCGAAATCCGTTTCCGTCTTTTCTTCCGGCGGTGAAGAAACAGGGATCGGTTCCGGCTCGGTTTCTGCAAACTCGTCGAAACCGATATCTGAAAACTCATCGATTTCGGCCATTGCCGAATCTTCAGAAGAATTGGACGGCTCCAGGTCTTGAGCGAAATCGGCTTTTCCCCCGGACAGGTCATTATCGGCATCTAAATCATCGGTTAGTTGATCTCCGACTGTTGAATCTTCGGCAAATAACTCGCCGAACTCGTCTTCGTCGTCGGACAAATCTTGCTCATCAAATGCGCTATCCATCAATAATTTGTCGATAGCGTCATCATCATTCATTAATTCATCGCTATCGATTGACGAAGCCGCATCATCGAGCATTGAATCTAAGTCATCAGCAAAGTTTTTAGGCGATACTGACTTTTTTTTATCTTCTGAGTCGGCCATGGTTGAGCAGTCTCTTTATTGAAATAGTTGAATAACGTTTATTATAGTGTTTTCCGTAACTTTTGCGATTTTGCCGCTTACGATATTCATGCTATTCGACTACAATCCATTCATCGCTGATGCCGCATGCCCCATCAAAACTCCAAATCAACCTCCCCTTCATAATCGAATGGCAATGTTATAAGGCTGCGCATTAAACCTAGATGTCCGGTCAATTGGTAGCGAATGGGAGCGCCATTACGCCGAGTCAATTGACGTAAAAGCGTCTTTAATTTGACGCTCACGGGCAATTCGACAACATATTCGCCATATTCGGGAATCGTAATTTCCTGATCGCTCATGCCTTCAGCAAAATCGACACCATTAAGTTTCAGCGCATAGACCATGTCTCTTATCGCCAATTCGGAATCGTTCCTATTTTGCAAGCGCAAACGGATATTAAAACGTTGTTCGAATAAGCCGAACTTTGAAGGCTCAATAGCCAACAATTTAACTTTTGGCGCTTTGAAATCGGCATACATCCATGTACACGCATTAAGCTGCGAGACAAAAATAAGCACCGCTAAAAACTGAATCCATTTCACCGTTTGAAAACCTACTGTGAAAAAAGGAGTGATCCTACCTCATCTATCACTAATGCAATAGCATTTAGATATACCTTTCGCACTTCAAATTTCGACAGCCCCTGAGGAGGCGCCGGGGTGTCCGATCCATACGCATCAAGCTAAGGATTTCGTGAAAAAAAAACGTCCTGGAACTATGAGCTTTGTTGAGGGAGTCTAAACAGCGTAGCCCGGATGGAGCGTAGCGCAATCCGGGAAGCTCGGAGCCACGCTATTCCCGTATTCCGCTTCGCTGCATACGGGCTACGTGCTTTAATAGCAACTTTGGAAAGAGCAGACGTGGGGTGGTGTGGCCGTTTTTAGCTTGCTGCGTATGGGTGTCCGATCCCTCACCTAACGCTACTAGGTGAGGGACCAGCATGTAGCTGGCATAGAGCCTACATGGACGTATTCACCCAGCACCTAAACTCCATAGCTCGTTGGCTATGGTTAACTTCCTTTGATCCTAGAAAAAGCATTTCACCATGAAGATCATGAAGAATAGGAAGTTAATTCAATAGCTTATTACGCGTTTGTATAGAACTTTCGCTCACCAAAAAGGTTAGCGAGAAGGATTTGCTAAGTTCTTGGAATCCTTCATGAACTTCATGTGCTTCATGGTTAAACTGCCGAATTCAGGTTGATAATTTAGGTGCTGGGTTCACGGCATCTTTAGCGGACACCCAGGCGCCGAATTTTGATCTACGACGGGTATAGAATCGTTTGAGCATCCGGATTCGATTATCGGTAAAATAAACTCTGACTCAGATCCATACACTATTAGCATGACACTCAACGACGAATTTTCTGAAAAAGCCGTACAATTAATCGAAGCCGGACGCTTTATCGACAGCAAAGGCTGGGTACCGGCAACTAGCGGCAATTTTTCCGCACGCTTGTCCAATGGCAATGTAGCTATTACTGTTTCAGGCAAACACAAAGGTCGACTTAGCACAGAAGATATTATGCTGATTGCTCCTGACGGCACGTCCCTTGACGGTAAAAAACCGTCGGCCGAAACACTATTGCATACAGCGCTATATCAAAGATTCCCGGAGGTGAAAGCCGTTTTACACCCACATTCGTTAAATGCCACGCTCATATCCAAGCTGTTTAAAACCGAGCTGGTACTCGATGATTATGAACTTTTGAAAGCGTTACCCGATATCGATACACATGAAACGCGAATCAGCATTCCCATTTTCGCGAATGACCAAAATATGCATAGACTTTCAGCAAGGATCGATGCTGATATGGATCGACGCGAATCAACTTATGCTTATATTATCTCGGGACACGGCTATTACACATGGGGCCGGAGTGTCGAAGATGCGCTAAGGCATGTTGAAGCGTTGGAGTTTTTATTTGACTGTGAAATACGACTGTACGGAGCCTTAAACCGATGAGCGCCTTAACTGTATACCCCGATAATGCCCCGAATAACGGCAATACTTATCTTGATTTCAGCGATATACAAACCCAGCTGACACCACTGAATGTCCGTTTCGAACGTTGGAGCGCGGGATTCGAGCTTCCGGACGATGCCGACCAGGACGCTATATTACAAGCCTACCGGCAACCGATTGACCGCTTAAAAGAAGAATACGGCTTTCAATCCGTCGATGTTATCGGTATAAGCCCGAATCACCCCGAAAAAGAGGCATTACGACAAAAGTTTTTATCCGAACACATCCATGACGATTTCGAAGTTCGTTTCTTCATCGAGGGCAGAGGGCTATTTTCATTACATGTCGACGACAAGGTGTATTGCATTTTATGCGAGCAAGGCGATTTAATCAGTGTTCCGGCAGGCGCCAAACATTGGTTCGACATGGGCGAAAATCCGAATTTCCGATGTATTCGCCTGTTCACGACACCGGACGGCTGGGTCGCGAATTTCACCGGCAGCAACATTTCCGAGCAATTCCCAAATTTCGACGACTATATTCAACAATTAGAATAATATTCTTTCTATCGACACTTATGATCACAACCATCGTCACCGATATTGAAGGTACAACTTCATCTTTATCCTTCGTCAAGGAGGTATTATTTCCTTATGCTAGAGCCCATATTGCCGAATTCATTCGCAACCATGATCACGAACCGAAAGTTAGCGAATTATTGCAGGATGCCGCCAAACTAACCGACGACCCGACGAATACCGAAGCATTGATCGAACAAATGATCCAATGGATCGATCAAGATCAAAAGGTGACGCCGTTAAAATCTTTACAAGGATTGATTTGGGAACACGGTTATCGTCAAGGCGATTTCAAGGGACATATCTATGCCGATGCGGCTCAAGCCATGCAGGAATGGCATGATCAGGGCATCAAACTTTATGTGTATTCATCGGGCTCGGTCTATGCGCAAAAACTGCTATTCAAGCATACCGAATTCGGTGACTTAACCTCGCTATTTTCCGGCTATTTCGACACGCACATCGGCGGTAAAAAAGAGACCGCCTCTTACTCGGCAATCGCCGAACAAATCGCAACCGAACCTGAAAATATTTTATTTTTGTCGGATATTACCGAGGAGCTGGATGCCGCATCAAAAGCAGGATTCAAAACATGCCGATTAGTCAGGGAAGGAAAAGCCGATGACCCAAGCGATCACGGCACCGTATCTAATTTTTTTGATATCAAATTGTAGCCGGTCAGCGTCATATCGGCATTGATTGCCGATATCCTGGCTTGTACGGAGCTGAAGCTACGCATTATCCTAAATTCAGCAGTTTAACCATGAAGTTCATGAAGGATTTCAAGAAATTACCTAAGCATTCTCGTTAACCTTTTTGGTGAGCGAAAATTCTCTACAAGCGTGTAATAACTTATTGAATTAACTTCATGATCTTCATGGTGAAATGCTTTTTATAGAATTATCATTCATCGCACTGGATTCCGCCAAAAGTTCGTATGGACGGATTTGCATTTACCCGGAGGGCTCCGGGCAGGATAGCCCGGAGTGAATCCCTGGCGAAATAACGCGCGTCGGCGCCTCTGGGGTTTGACGGCAACACGAACGCCAAGGATGGCGTAAATGCAGATAAGGTGCCATCATACTTGCCACCAAGGCTCATTCAAACAAATCGAAATCGTCCATCGATTCATCAACCATCGGCATAGGCTCTTCTTCCTCCTTTGGCTCCTCTTCTACCGGCTTAGCTTTCAGTAAGTTTTTAGCATCGGGCCCCATCGCGATTGAATAATCGGTAGTCGCTACAAAATATCCGCTATCGATATCGACAACTCTTAGCGATACATAAGCATTTTTCTTACCCGGCGCAAAAGTGCCTACTAACAAAGCTTGCGCACCAACTTCGGCCAATCCGGCTTTAGTTTCATCGGACAACTGCAAAATACCGGTGTCATTTTTGACGAAAATTTCGGTCGGTAACTCCATACCCATGACACGATAACCTGAACGATGAAATGCCGATGCAATTTGATCGGAAACGATTCTACCGAACGAAAACGATTGACTCATATCATCTACATTGACTAACGAGTTAACGACAACCAAGCTTCCTCTAGGCAACGGATGTCTAAGATGTGTCAACAACTCATCTACCGCATCGTAGCTGACTTCCACTAAGTCATCATCGTCGACATCCTGGGCATAATAAACCCGATTACACCCGCTCAGTGCGGTTACAGCCGAAATCAGCAAAACAATTGCCTGCTTTTTGAACATTAGGAATCTCCTTTTTAAATTTGCAAATCATAAAAACTGAAAACCGTATCGCGTCAATGCTTAGGAATACGCACAAAATATACCTTTCGCACTCCAAATTTCGGCAGCGCCTTAGGAGGCGCCGGGGTGGGGTGCACGGTCCCTCAACTAACGCTAGGTGAGGGACTGTCAAAGCCTTCACAGAAGACCTCGGCTCCCTCGATAAGTCGGAGCCAAAATTAAATCTGAAAAAGGTATGCTTTTTAGGGTACATAGCAGCCCTGTAATAAATCTATAGTAACTATTCAGTCCCCGGCAATTATCGTTCCCACGCTCTGCGTGGGAATGCCTGAGTACCGCTCCAGCGGTACGAGACGCTAGAGCGTCTCAGTCTCCGTTCCCACGCTGGAGCGTGGGAACGATAGGGGATGTGAATAATTACATAAGTATCGATAGAGTTGAGGCACAATATACCCGTCGTAGATCAAAATTCGGCGCCTGGGTGTCCGCTAAAGGACGCCGTGAACCCAGCACCTAAATTCCATAGATCTTTGGCAATGATTCAAAATCATGGCTTATTTAGGTGCTGGGTGAATACGTCCATGTAGGCTCTATGCCAGCTCCATGCAGGCAAAGCCTTTATGAACGCCATGGATGGCGTGAATGTCGATTTTGCAGGAGCGAAAATCGACCGGACACCCAGGCGCCTTCTCTGGCACTGCCGAAACTTGAAGTGCGAAAGGTATACATTCAATTAAACTTTCAAGCAATTATAGACCAGGTAGAACTGTTTCAAAAAATACTACTCTTTTATAATTGCCGAAACCGTGACAGGGTTATCCTAAAGACCTTATTAAGCCAACGCCATCCGATCCTAAGCCAATGAAACAACCTTTACATAAATTTTTAATTGCACTAACGATAATCGCTTTATTCTTGCCGAAAATATCGACTGCCGAGCATCTAAGCGTTGAAGAATCGATACGCGAACGAATTGAATCCGCGGCTGAGATTCTTGATCTTTCAATCGATAACCAACCTTTAAACTCGCAAAAGGGCCTTATTACCTTTTACTCGGACAGGCAATTTTCTAAAGCTTGGCTTGCCAACGGTCAACCGACCCCGCAAGCTTATCAACTGATTCATATACTCAATAGCGCTGATCAGCATGGTCTCAATAAAAGCAATTACCATGTCACGGCAATTAATGAACGCCTGGAAAGATTAAAAGCACCGCTGGATGAATCCGAAGTCTTGATTCTCTCGGTCGATTTAGACTTATTATTAAGCGATGCCTTTCTAACTTACGGAACCCATTTGATACAAGGACAAGTCAACCCGCAAAAGCTCCAATCGAAATGGGATACCGGTCGACGCGCAACCGATATGGTCAAAATTCTGACCGATGCGATCAACACCAATTCGATTGAGCAAAGCCTCAATGAGTTAATGCCGAAACAACCGGGCTACCGCTCTTTGGTACGAGCATTGGCCGATCATCATGCGATCAAGGATCGGGGCGGTTGGCCTTCGGTTACGAAAGGCCCCAGTCTTCGCCCTGATGAGAAAAATCCTCGCATCATCGAACTTAGAAAAAGGCTGGCCGCCTCGGGCGATTTAGTTAACGATGTCGCTCTTGACAACCAAGAATTTGACCGGTCACTCCAGCAAGCAGTTAAATACTTTCAAAAACGGCACGGCTTGGAAACCGACAGCATTGTCGGAAAAGCCACGCTTGCGGCACTCAACGTCAGCGTGGATCAGCGCATCGCACAAATTCGCGCCAATCTCGAACGATGGCGCTGGCTTCCTGACGATCTTGGCGCACGCCATATCATGGTCAATATTGCAGGATTCGAACTTGATTTTGTCGGTAACGGCGAAGTCTTGCTGCACATGCCGGTCATTGTCGGTAAAACATACAGAGAAACCCCGGTATTTACCGGTTCAATGACTTATTTGGTCATCAACCCTTCCTGGTATGTACCGAACAGTATCGCCGTCAAAGACAAATTACCGATTCTGGTCAGGGACCCCTATTACATCGAACGAAATCACATGAAACTTTACCGTGGCTGGGGGGCCAATAGAACAGAAATAAACCCATTATCGGTTAATTGGCGGCAAGTAGACCCGAATAACTTTCCCTTTCGCTTGGTTCAAAAACCGGGACCCAAAAATGCCATGGGCAAAGTTAAATTTATGTTTCCCAATCCGCATAACGTCTATTTACACGATACGTCGGAACCAAGTTTATTTAATCGGGTCGATCGTACATTCAGTTCCGGCTGTATTCGTGTCGGCAAACCTTTCGCGCTGGCAAACTTAGTGCTTGAAAACAATTCCCGCATGACGCCGGACGCCATTCGAGAGGCTTTCGACCAAAGCGATCAAAAAACCGTCACGCTGCTTAACCCGATTCCCGTGCATATCTTGTATTGGACTGCTTGGGTTGATTTGGAAGGTGTCGTTCAATTTCGCAGAGACATATACAACCGTGACGACGAACTCATCCAAAAATTACAAAAATCCTTTTAGCTCCCAACCACCTCCCAAAAGCATTGATGAAATTAAGCGCATTATTGATAATCGTATTATTGACTTACTCCAACCTATCACAGGCAGGACATCATCGCAGCGAACGAAACAGTTTTTCAGTCACGATTCATTCTTTTTCGAAACATAGCAATAAGGACGAAACCATTCCCTTTAATACTCTTGGCATCTCTTTATTACCTAATGAGCGATTTATTCTTCAAGTCAAAACAAACAAACCCTCTGTCCCTGTAAAGTTTCAAGCCGAACAAGGCAAAACACGGCAACTTGCCCAGCAACAATGGCAATGGCAAGCACCCAATAAGCCTGGTTTGACCGTTTTACGTTTGATTCATCCCATTAGCAAGGAAACCACAGAGCTGAACGTTTTTGTCATGGTACCGGCTAGCAACGTGAAAAATGGCATGTTGAACGGGTATCAAATCGGAAGCTATCCCCGCCTACCGTTTAAAAACATGACAACCTACGAAACGCCGAAAGGTTTTATCGAAGTCACCGAAGCCAATCAAGATACTAAGGTATCGCCGCATTTTACGATCGGCGAATTCCTTTCCCATCAAAAAGGCGGCTTTCCGAAATATCTGGTGCTGCGCGAACGATTGCTGCTCAAGCTCGAACACATTATTGAAACGCTGTACAGCAAGCATTTTCCGGTCGATTCGCTGCATATCATGAGCGGTTATCGAACGCCCTGGTATAACAAATCGCTCGGACAAGGCCCCTATAGCCAACACATCTATGGCGGTGCCGCGGATATTTACATCGACGTAAATCCCAAGGACGGCTATATGGACGACCTCAACAAAGACGGTAAACGCGATTACCAAGACGCCAAGGTTTTGATCGATATCATCGAGGAAATGGAAGGTCAATCTCTATACAACAAATTCGTCGGCGGCCTAGCGCGTTACCGAAAGACGCCACACCACGGCCCATTCGTGCATATCGACGAGCGCGGCTATAAAGCGCGTTGGAATGATTAAACCGATTTGCCGGAAAGTCTGGTCCACAAGGATTTTGTTAAAAATGTAGGAAGCGGTGAGCGGTGAGCGGTGAGCGGTGAGCGGTGAGCGGTGAGCGGTGAGCGGTGAGCGGTGAGCGGTGAGCGGTGAGCGGTGAGCGGTGAGCGGTGAAATGATGCGGAATTCAACCTATTTGTCAAGCGCTAATTTCCTCTTTCCTCTTTCCTCTTTCCTCTTTCCTCTTTCCTCTTTCCTCTTTCCTCTTTCCTCTTTCCTCTTTCCTCTTTCCTCTTTCCTCTTTCCTCTTTCCTCTTTCCTCTTTCCTCTTTCCTCTTTCCTCTTTCCTCTTTCCTCTTTCCTCTTTCCTCTTTCCTCTTTCCTCTTTCCTCTTTCCTCTTTCCTCTTTCCTCTTTCCTCTTTCCTCTTTCCTCTTTCCTCTTTCCTCTTTCCTCTTTCCTCTTTCCTCTTTCCTCTTTCCTCTTTCCTCTTTCCTCTTTCCTCTTTCCTCTACCCCACCAAACCGCTCTGCTCGATACCGTCGAAAACAAACTGAACCGCCAATGCCGAGAGTAGAATCCCCGAAATGCGGGTAATGACTTGGATGCCGGTAACACCCAAGAATCGATGAATTTGACTGGCCATTAACAAGATCGACAGCGTCAGCAACATGATAATGAACAATGACGACAAAACGACCAATTGACGGGAGAAATCGCCGGCAGAATCGGCCATTAGCAAAATAATCACACCCATAGCGCCGGGACCGGCAATCAAGGGAGTCGCCAAAGGAAAAATCGAAATATCATGCCTCAAACGGGCTTCATCGGTTTCCGCCGACGTTGTCGTAAGCGCTCCCGAAGAACGCGCGAAAACCATATCGAGAGCAATCAAAAATAATAAAATGCCGCCCGAAGTTCTCAAGGCAGCCAAAGAAATGCCCAAACTATTCAATAAAAAGTCGCCGGCAAACGCAAAGACCAATAAGATCATGGTCGCGCTAATGACTCCGCGAACCGCATAAACCTGTCGCTCCTTAAGCGTCGCCGAAGCAGTCATCGCGGTAAAAACAGCGGCCACATCCAATGGTCCGACCGTCGTAAATAAAGCGGCTAAAGCAACCGTTGCGGTGTCGATCATCATATTATCCGGGGAAAATTTAATTTAGTCGGTATGACTGACTCTAACCCCGAAATAATCCAACTCGGCTATCAGGTTGAATTTCGGCGGCTTCTCAATATCAAGCAACTCGAAAATCTCTTTCAAGCGTCTTTGTCTTAGCTTTTCAAGATCGCCGTATCGAATCGCAAACAACTTATCTTGCTTACCGGACGGATAGCGTTTTTTGATTTCGTCTATTCTGCGATTTACCGTCAGCACCGCATTTTTCAATAAAACCGAAACTTCCTGAGCCGATTCAATCGTTGCATTTTTATCGATTAAACCTCTCGATTTCTCGAAACAATCCGTTTTAAGGCCCTGCTTAGCCAATGACGCTAAGCGCTTACTCTTAACTTGCGGCACTAATAGATTTGCTTCGGTTAAAATAATCTTTGTAGAATTTTTAAGTATTGTCATCGGCTTACATTATGGGTTCCCACGGTCCTCCGTGGGAACCAGAAAAACTAAAACTATGTCCCTTTTCCTCGTTCCCATCGCTCTAGCGTGGGAATGCATACCGACCTTGCCTCGGGCAGCCCAAGTATGGATTCCCACGGAGGACCGTGGGAACCAGAAAAACATTTCCTCGCTCCCATCGCTCTAGCGTGGGAATGCATACCAATCTTGCCTCGGGGTAGCCCAAGTATGGATTCCCACGGAGGACCGTGGGAACCAGAAAACTAAAACTATGTCCCTTTTCCTCGTTCCCATCGCTCTAGCGTGGGAATGCATACCGATTTTGCCTCGCGCAGCCCAAGTATGGATTACCCGCCTCTTCCGGAACGACGAGGGGCTATTAATATAAAAATGGAGGTATTATTCGAGCATTATGAATTTTCGATTCGGCATTTCTTATGCCCTCTACAAATTCCTGTAAGGATTTTTTTGCATTTTGCAAATAATACTCATCTAATTTCGGATCATTCTCTATCAATTTAGTCAAATACTGTTTGGTATTGTGCCGCTTAATTTCCAGGCTCGGCGCGCATTGCTCATAAGCCATTTTTGTACTGAGATTGCCCTGTATCGATTGATGACGTAATTGATCGCAGCGCTTACAAACCTCGTCGAATTCTTTTTGAATGCATTCTATTTCGATCCGACTATTCATAAAATTTACCCATCATTGCCATAATCAGTAACGCCAATATTTCGGTGAAAGCAATACCAAAATCGTAAATATTTCCAAGCGCCCCAAAAGCATGGCAAAACAAGCCAACCATTTGACCGGGTCGCTTACCGTTCTAAAACTTGTCGCAACATCGCCTAGGCCCGGGCCGACGTTATTGATACAGGCCGCGACCGCGGAAAAAGCCGTCACTTGATCGAGCCCCCCGGCCATCATCAATAACATGATAATTCCGAAGGATACGACATATAAACCGAAAAAGCCCCAAACCGCCTCGATAATGCGTTCTTGCTGCACTTCCTTGCCTACTTTAACAGGAATACAGGCATTCGGATGAATCAAGCGTTGGATTTCTCGGTCACCTTGTTTATAAAGCAACATAACGCGTATGACTTTCAAGCCTCCAGCCGTCGAACCCGCACAGCCGCCGACAAAGCCGATAAACACCAGCATCACCGGCACCGGCCCTGACCAGTTATAAAAATCGGTCGTTGAGAATCCGGATGTGGTCATAAACGAGACGATTTGAAACATGCCGTGCCGCATCGCATCGAACAACGAAAAATCAGAGATGCCTTTATAATTCAATACACCTCCGACCACTAACCCCGATAAAATCATCAGCAACAAATAGGTACGCGCCTCGCTATCCAATAGATAAACTTTCAATGAAGCACTTTGCAATGCTGCAAAATGTAAAGCGAAATTCATACCGGATACGGCCATAAAAAAAATCGCTACGATTTCTATCGCCGGATTTTTGAAAAAGCCGATGCTGTCGTCATGCGTCGAATAACCGCCGTTGGCCGCTGTCGAAAATGAATGCCCGATCGCATCGAACCAATCCATTCCGGCAATGCGATAAGCGATCGCACAGACTATCGTGATCCCTAAATAGATCACCCAAAGCGCTTTGGCTGTCTCGGCGATACGTGGCGTCAACTTACTATCTTTAACCGGCCCCGGCACTTCGGCCCGAAACAACTGCATGCCGCCGATACCCAACACCGGCAAAACCGCCAATGCCAGCACGATAACCCCCATGCCGCCGAACCATTGCAACAATTGCCGATAAAACAAAATCGACTTCGGCATATCGTCCAAATCTTCGAGAATGGTCGCGCCGGTCGTCGTGAAACCCGAAACCGATTCGAACACGGCATCGGTAATCGACAAACTAGGCGTATCGCCTAAAATAAACGGCACGGCGCCCATCGTTCCCAAAATCATCCAAAACAACGCGACGATCAAAAAACCGTCACGATGATAGAGCTGACGCTTTTCATTACGGAACGGAAACCAAAGCACGGCACCCGCACTAAGCAAAATCAAGAAACTTTGCCAAAACAATGATTCGGTTTGATCTTGGTAAATATAAGAAACCAACAACGGTAAGAACAGTGTGGTGCTGAACATCATCAACATCAATCCGATGCTTCTTAAAACGACTTTAGCTTGCATATGACAGTCCGTTAAATGCGCTGAAAATAACTTTCAATGTTTTTAACGAGTTTCTTATCCAGCGCAAACATCACGATATGATCGTTTTCCTCGAAAATCGTATCGTGATGAATGGGAATGACTTCTTTATTTCGAATCAATGCGCCCAGCACGACACCTTCGGGAAGCTTCACTTCATCGACTCTAAGCCCCACGACCGATAATAAGCGACCGTCCTCGTTCTTATGCGCGATTGCTTCTATAGCCTCGGCGCTCCCGCCGCACAGAGAGCTGACTCTCGCGACATCGCCTTTGCGGACATGCTTGAGAATATGACCCAAAGTTTCCTGATTGGGCTGAACCACGACATCGATTTCGCTACCCGTCAACAGTTTGATATACGAACCATGATTGAGCAAACAAATCGTTTTCTTGACTCCCAACTTTTTCGCCAAGGCGGCGGCAATAATATTGACGCCGTCGTTATTAGTGACTGCGCAAAACAAATCGGTCTTGGCAACGAGTTCATCGACAAGTAACGTTTCCTCGGTACAGTCGCCCTGTAATACAACAGTATTTTCGAGTTCGTTGGCAATTTTTTTAACCCGTACCGGGTCATGCTCAATGACCTTGACTTGATGATTATGCTCGAGCGCCATCGCCAAGCGCTTGCCGATATGGCCGCCTCCGGCGATCATGATCGTTTTGACCGGCTCTTCCAAAGTATGAAGTTCGGTCAATACTTTGCGGATTTTATGCCTCGGCGATACGAAAAAAACTTCGTCCCCTTCGAGTATATCGGCCTCGCCATTGACATCCAACGATTCGCCCTGTCTGAATATCGCCACGACGCGGATTTTTCCGTTGGCAAGCTTTTGTTTGAGCGCTTTTATTTTTTTGCCGGTTAAAAAGCCCTCGGGAACGGCCTTGATCGAAAACAGCCTTACCAGTCCGTCCGCAAACGAAGAAATATGTAAAACGCCCGGAAACTTGATTAAATTATGAATCGCTTCCATGACAATTTGCTCGGGACTGATCACGATATCGATCGCGATTCCATAAGGATTGAATAATTCGGGATGCTTAAGAAAATCGATTGCCCTTACCCGAGCGATCGTTTTAGGCTTACTGTATAGGGTATTGATGATCTGGCAAGCCAGCATATTGGTTTCGTCACGGTCGGTCACCGCGATGACGATATCGGTATCGCGAACGCCGGCCATCTCTAATATACTGGGATGAGCCGCATTACCGGCTACCGTGGCAATATCGTAGCGTTCCTTCAACGCCGCTAATAATTCGGGTTTTCTATCGATTACAACAATATCGTTTTCTTCGCTTGCCAAAGCACTGGCAACGGACGAGCCGGTCATGCCGGCTCCTAAAATGAGTATTTTCATTAAATCATAAAGTCGTCATAGTTGAGCTAGTTCATGCCAAGCTCGAATTAAACCGCAACATCAAGGTAAACTTGCTCATTTTATAGCAATTACCGACCTGCTTCGAGCCTTAGATTCCTCATTTTCTTGCTGGTTTTACAAGGCGCAACTATTATTGGGGATTGCGTCACAATAGTTCAACTTACACGAATCACATCAAGCCATGAAAATATTGGTCGTAGACGACATAGAGCAAAATAGACTGATGCTGTTTAAGCTATTATCGAGAAAAGCGCATCAAATCCTATTTGCCGAAAACGGACTCGAAGCCATCGAACAATTCAATCACGAACATCCGGACTTGGTATTGATGGATATCATGATGCCGGTCATGGATGGTTTTGAAGCGACCGCCAAAATCAGAGCCTTGAATATCGAAAAATGGGTTCCGATTCTTATTTTGAGCGCTGTCGACGGCGAGGAAAATATCGTCAAAGGCCTTGAGGCCGGCGCCGACGATTATTTGCCCAAACCCATCAATCCATCGATTCTTTATGCGAAGCTAACAAGTATCGAACGATCGATCGAGATGCAAAAAAGCATCATTGAGGGAAATCGCCAACTCCAAGCTTACCAAGACCAAAATGAAGTCGAACAACATTTCGCGCAGACGATTTTCGATCGTTTGATTCATCAAAACGACTTAAAAGACCCTCAGTTGAATTATTGGCTGCTGCCGGCCAGACGTTTTAGCGGCGATTTAGTTTGCGTTAAACGTATCAGCCCCGACCGGCTTTATTTTATGTTGGCCGACTCGACCGGACACGGCCTTGCGGCCGCGCTGCCGACCATCATCGTCAATCAAGTTTTTCAAGGAATGACCCAAAAAAGATTATTGGTTTCTTGCATTGCTAGAGAAATCAACAACCGCTTAAAAAAAGAATTACCAGCGGGTCACTTCGTAGCGTTAGCCCTAGGCATGGTCGATAACCGTAACCAATGGATTGAAATATGGAACGGCGGTTTACCGGACCAGTGGGCTCTGGATCTTCAAGGCATTCCGATCCGTGCTTTCAAATCGCAACATACATTCGCCGGCGTCCTGGACAATGACGAATTTGACGATGGCACCGAAATCTGGCAATGGCGGCAAGCATGCGAATTATTTTTCTATTCCGACGGACTCGTCGACATTGAAGACCCTCTCTCCGAATGTTCCGGCCATGATTGGTTGTTGAAAACCTTAAAACAATCCACATCGGGACAACGAATACAAGCCATTCAAGCCGAATTATCCAACTACATGCAAAAAAATGAAATTCACGATGATATTTCTTGTCTATCCATTCAATGCCGTTAACCGATAAGCGGAATTTTCAACCCCTATCGAACCGTGCAGGCAAACGAATGAAACATTGGCAAAAGGTGAGCTTATGCTGCCGGACTTAACCAGCATTCAACCCGCTTTTGTAGGATTTAATTTTCGAAATACGGTAGCTGCCGAACAAAATCCTAGCGCTGCCGAAAACGATACTCAAACCCAAGGACGAGACACAAACCTTGCAGCTGATGCGCAATTTTCTATCGAGGAACAACGTCAAATCGAAGCATTAAAGGCTCGGGATGCCGAAGTCAGGGCTCATGAGCAAGCGCATGTGAATGCAGCCGCAGGCATTGCCGTCAGCGGCGCAAGCTTTTCCTATCAAACCGGCCCCGACGGAAACCGCTACGCTATTGGCGGCGAAATCCAAATCGACACATCCCCTGTCCCCGGCGATCCGGAGGCAACGCTGAGAAAAGCCGAATCTATTCGCAGAGCAGCGCTTGCTCCGGCGCAACCGTCCTCTCAAGATTTCAGTGTGGCAGCCAACGCCGCCAGAATGGCAAGCGATGCCAGAATTGAACTTCTCAAACAAACGCAGGAAAACGCCGACCCTAAGTTTGGCGTTTCTATCGATGTTGCCGTTTAAACCTAAAAAGAGCAATTGGCAAGTGTTTTAGACCGTTCGTGCTGAGCCATGTCGAAGCATGAAGGGTCTACATTACTTACAGAGGCTCTCAACGGCTCTTTTTACTGTGAAAGTTCGTAAATCCGGACTCTTTATCTAATTTTCCGATATACAAAACTCTGTTCTAGCAATGCCGGTTCGGGAGAGGGTGCGGTTGCTCGATCGACAGGCGTCGGCGGCAAGGACAGCCGCCGTCGAGCCTACACGGACGTATTCACGGCGTCCTGTCGGGCGAGTGACCGCATCCTCCACCACCAAAGAACTTTCATTTGCCGGGGTGATGACCAGGTCTTCATGAAGGTTAGGTTAAGCGCCGTGACAAGCTGACATTCACCTAGAGAGAAAAGAAATTTTCTTATTATTTTCTGGTTTGAGTGCGCCATAACTGCACAATTTGATCCACATCCAAATCGTCAGGGCCTTCACGCCAACCGGTATAATAGTCCACATCATTACTTTTCGGCTCCGGATTGGGACGATAGATCTGCACGCGCGTCGGCAACGGCGCTGCCTCACCGAGCACTAACGCTTCACCTCTTCCGAGAGAAGTTAAAATATCGGTCAAGTCGCCTTCGGCTTCCGGAACCAATCCGCGTATATAAGCTTGATCGTCCGGGTTGGTAGTTCTCAAACAGAAAAACGAACTGCATTGAGCCAACATTGTTTCCGATAATTCGGTCGGTCTTTGGCTAATGACTCCGATCGAAACGCCGTATTTTCGCCCTTCCTTCGCGATACGCTCCATCATCCTTTTGGTACCTTCGAATTGACCGCCTTTTTCACGCGGAATATACGCATGAGCTTCCTCGCAAATCAGCGTAATCGGAAATTCCCGGCGTTTCGGATTCCAATAATTGAATTCATAGGCCAACCGGCCCACTTGTGCGGAAACCGCCGGCCTAACATCAGTCGGCACCGAACTCAGGTCGACAACGGTAATATTGGCCTTGTTATCGCCCAATCCGATGAATTGCCGCAGTAAATCGGCCATGCCGGCAGAAGTATTACGTTTTTTCGGCTTTAACAAAAAATCATAACGCACATCGTTGAATCGACTCTGCATTCTGACTAAAAATTCGTCGAATTGACCGAATAAGGCGCCTTTGCTTTTACCGAAATCCTTACGCTCTTCATTGGCATTCTTGAACTGCATATACAATTCGGCCAGCGAAAAATAGATCGGCGTATCGATCGAAACCACACCTAAACCGATTTCCTTTGCTTCCTTCCGCTTGAGTTGTTGCAAGATTTCACGCATGAAGGCCATCTGCATCGAAGCGCCGCTATCGTTGCGATCGATAAACAGATCGACCAATTCCGCATAACTCATCATCCAATAAGGCATCTCCATGTCCATCGCATCGACATAGTTAACCATGTCGCTAGGAAAGGCAGATTGAATCGTGCCATTATCGTCCTTCCAACAATATTCGCCATGTAAATCCAACATGATCAAATGCGCTTTAGGCATTGCTTTGATGGTATGTTGAATCAAACTGGTGACAGTCCAGGACTTACCCGAACCGGATTGTCCGATGATCGCGAAGTGACGCCCGAACAAGGCGCGAGGGTCGAGACTAAGATGATATTCCTTATGCGATGCTAACTGGCCGATAAAAAATTCGTAATCTCTGAAGGTAGAAAAAATAGCGTTAATTTCGCTTAAGCCGACCGCGTAAACTTTCGCACCGGGTGTCGGATAATGTCTAACGCCTCGAACGAAGCTGCCGTTTTCCTGGATTTCCCCGACCGGAATCAACGAAATAAAACGATCCGCCTTGCGTATCCCGACCGAATCGAAACGATCGCGCTCCCACATTTTAAAAACCAGGGCCAGTACGCCGATTATGCCTTGCCTGATAACGACATACGAACCAATATGACCGGCCAGGATTTCTTCGTTTCCGATTCGAATAATCGGCAAATCCGAAGAATGCTGTTCAGCTATTCTGGCCTCCATGCCATCTCCGCGCACTTCGGAAAGATAGCCGATTAGAATACTATTTTGGGGTTGCTCGGACATTATGTGCTTCCTATCAATTCAAAGATATTAAGCATTTTAGCCGAAATTTAAGTTTTAAACTTCGTTTGGATGTTTTTTGGCGGTCATTTCAAATTTGGAGAGAAAACACGCCGTCAAACGATTTGAATTGTTGCCTATGCGCTTTGTTTCTCGAAGCTAGAGCTTCGCGTACCGATTTCCCAAGCTGGGGCTTGGGAAACAGCGGGACCTTTCACCTTTCACCTTTCACCTTTCACCTTTCACCTTTCACCTTTCACCTTTCACCTTTCACCTTTCACCTTTCACCTTTCACCTTTCATCTTTCATCTTTCATTATCAACCCATTCATAAAACTCGGTCAAAGCCGGGTCGCATTTACAGCAACTGGTTCCACACGACCCATTCGGCGATGACGATTTAATTTTTCCTTTACTGATCCATTTACCCAACATGCCTCTTATCGCGTCGGCATCCATATCGAAATGATTGACCAGATCAACCATCGCCACTTTATGCCTTTGCTTGATATAGTTTCTAAGATCGGACAGTATCACAGGTTTTCTCCTGTTGAACGGGATTGCTGGAGTTTCGCCCGGATAAGCGCAACACTAACAACACCAATAAAAAGAAAAGACTTAGACCAATCAACCATGTCAACGAATAACTCGGATGATCGCCAAAGGTCGATAATTGATAGAAAAATGTTGCGGTCATATAGGCAATCCCGGTCGTCCAAAAGACGACAAACAATGTCCAGCCCAGATTAGTTTCTCGATAGATCGCCGCCGTCGCCGCAACGCAAGGCGCATACAATAAAATGAATAATAAGTAGGCGAAAGCCCCGGCTTGACCGTCGAAACTGGCGCGCATCGCGCCGAACGTTCCGGCATCGATATCCTGTTCTTCGGCTGCGGCTTCTAAGTCGCTGATATCTCCTATATCGAGTCCCAGCGGATCTAACGCATTACTAGCGACGTCGATCAAATTATCAGGAATGGTCATGAATGCCGCGCCGATCGCCGACACAAGATCAAATGCCTCATCTTCGGAATCAGCATTGTCAGCAGCCATTTGGCTGTACAAAGCATTCAAAGTACCGACTACCGCCTCTTTAGCCAATACGCCGGTAAAAATGCCGACCGTGGCAGGCCAATTGTCTTTCTCTATACCCATGGGTTTGAATACCGGTGTCAAGCCACGGCCTATTTCGCTTAGTACCGATTGATCGCTGTTTTCGCGGCCAAAACTACCGTCCGTACCCAGCGCATTGAGAAAATTCAAAACCAATACCATCGGCACGATCACCTTACCGGCATTGAAAATGAAGGTTTTGAGTCGATCCCAAGTTCTGAGTAAAACGCTCCGCAGGCGCGGAATATGATAAGCCGGCAGCTCCATGATAAATGGTGTGGCCTCGCCCTTGAATAAGGTATGACGCATAATCAGGCCGGTAAAAACCGCCACCGCAATACCGATCAAATACAATCCGAACACCAGATTTTGTCCGCCGACCGGGAAAAAAGCCGCCGCGAACAAAGCATAAACCGGCAATCGGGCGCCGCAAGACATGAATGGGTTCATCATATTGGTTAGAATCCGATCACGTTGATTTTCCAGCGTTCTGGTCGCCATGATTGCGGGTACGTTACAACCGAAACCGACGATCATCGGCACGAAAGATTTTCCCGGCAAACCGATCATCCGCATAAAACGGTCCATCACGAAGGCGGCACGCGCCATGTAGCCGGAATCCTCCAAAGCGGACAACACCAAAAATAGAAATCCGACAATAGGAATAAACGTCGCGACGACTTGCACCCCTCCGCCCGCGCCTTGAGCGATTAAAACCACTAACCACTCCGGCCAATTCATTTGATTTAATACAAACGCTAAACCATCGACTAAAAATGCTCCGGTCACTTGTTCAAAAAAATCTATGAAAGCGCTGCCGATATTAATCGTGAACATGAACATCAAATACATCACCAGCAAAAAAATCGGTATGCCTAAAAAGCGATTCAATACCAAGGCATCAATTCGCTCGGTAGTATGCCGATTTAATTGTTGAGTATGGATCACAAAACGCTGAGTCAATAAATTGACGAATCCATAGCGAGCATCGGCGGCTAAAATATCGATCTCATCATCAGCTTCGGTTTCTATTTCTCGCTGCAGAGCCGCAACAGTTCCTTTGAGTTCATGACCGGCAATTTGTTTGGCTAAAGTGTCGTCTTCGAGCAAACGTACAGTCAACCAACGCAGGTTGCAACGGTGCTGTTCGGCCAGCGGTTGCAATAATGGCGATAATTTGCCGATAGCTTGCTCTAAAGCCGGCGCATAAGGAATATCGAGACTCGGAACTGGCTTATCCTGCGCGGCGCGATTAATAACTTCCTTTAAATGACTTATTCCTTCTCCGGTCGATGCACTGATTGGCACAACCGGGCAACCCAATAGATTGGAAAGCTCATCAACATCGATTGCCACGCCTTTTAGTCGAGCGGCATCGATCATGTTCAGAGCGATCATCATCGGCACCCGCATTTCCAGGAGCTGAGAAGTCAGATAAAGATTACGCTCGATGTTCGACGCATCGACGATATTAATGATCAAATCCGTTTCCCTAGCCGCAACATAGTCTCTGGCCACTTTCTCATCGAGAGAAACATCGTCATCGGCCGCTTCCAAAGAGTAGGTACCCGGTAAATCGACAACACGCACGATTTTATGATCGAATCGATATTCGCCGGTTTTCTTTTCGACAGTCACACCCGGCCAGTTGCCTACATGCTGTTTAGAACCGGTCAAAATATTGAACAGGGTCGTTTTGCCGCAATTCGGATTACCGACGACGCCTATCGTAAAGTCGATTGCCATTAAATTTTCTCAATCAATAAGACGGAAGCTTCATCTTTGCGCAACGTCAATGAAAAACCACGCAGTTTTATCTCGACAGGATCCCCCATTGGCGCAAAGCGAGTAACACAAAACTGTGTCCCTGGCGTTAAACCCATTGCCAACAAACGTTTCCGGTAGGCCTTTGCAGATTTATCGAAGCCGGTAATGCGGCCGCAATCGCCAACAATGAGGTTTTTTAAACTTAAGTTCATTCGCTTAGCCTCTTAGTCTTGGAAACCCAAAACAATATAATAAGTAATAATGATTCTCATTAAGTGACTATATCATAACTAGACTTAACGTCAAAACATGGTTTTTCCGAACTTGCTTGATATTGGCGGGTCGAGGGCAGTATGCATCCCTTGCCTTGGTTATTCGTGCATAAGAAAGCTCAACATACTCCCTTTTGACCGAGAAACCGTCTAAGAATAAAAGGTACGGGATGTGTATATCGAGGACTACCGTTCACCCAGCACCTAAATTATCTCAGATAGTTAGGAAAGAGCATGAAATAACTTCGACAACTATTAGAAAGGGGGACGGCAGGGAAAACACATTAAAATAACTAATATATCAATATGTTAACCTGTTTCCTGGAACGCTTAGTCAATTTGGTTTAACTTATGGTACCCCTCCCTGGGCCCCGTTAGGCCGCGCCGAGCACTGGCGATTTTGCCGAGAATAGCCCGCTAGGGGAGCGGCAGGGATGCCGCTCGTTTTCGGAGGGCTAGGGATAGCCCTTCCGAAAACCCTCGGCAAAATCGTCAGCGCGCAGGATGCAGCGGCCTCCGGGTGTCTTTTCTTTTGGATACTTTTCTTTGGACAAGCAAAGAAAAGTATCGCGGCGGTCGGTCCGCGAACCGACTACACATAAACGTCGCGATAACGACACAAAGCCTTATTTAGGTTTCAAACAAACTAAATCTTATAGTTAACCAGAAAAAGAATATTTTAACTATTTGATTTTCTATAGTGTTTTAATGCGTTTATCCTATGGAGCTCGATTGACAGGTGTCGGCGGCAGGGCAGATTTTTGCTCCTGCAAAATCTGCATTCACCCAGCACCTAAATTACCTATTTAATCTATCATGGCCAATAATCTATGGAATTTAGGTGCTGGGTTCACGGCGTCCTTTGACGGACCACCCTGGTGCCGAATTTTGATCTGCGATGAGCGTAACCTAATTAGGGCTATTGACCTTTTTCGATTTTCTTCATTAATTTTGCATATTGGCTTTTCCATTTAAAAGAACTAATACCGGAAACCAATACGCCAATGATAATACCCGCCAGCAACTCTAACGTTAAAGCCAAAGTGAGCGGCATCGAAATAGTAAAGAAATAAAAATTAATTTGAACTGAATGAAAATTCAGAATGGAAAAGATCAACGCAACAATGAAAATACTGATGAAAATAACGATCGATAGAAATTTCATTATTGTTTAATTGTTACGTTGACTGGGGGGGATAACTGTCAGTGCTGACTTTATTAAACACTGGCATAGCTAATTAACGAAACGGCAATTAATCCGTTATTTTGCAATTTTCACGAGACATATCGACTCTGTCTCGAAGCTCTTTACCAGGCTTAAAGTGCGGTACATATTTTTTGGGCAAGGCCACCGATTCGCCGGTTTTTGGATTGCGCCCCATTCTAGCTTCGCGCTCACGCAACGAAAAACTGCCAAACCCTCTAATTTCTATTCTTTCATTGGAAGACAACGACTGACTCATCTGTTCGATGATGCATTTGACTGCCAACTCGACATCTTTTAAAGCAAGATGCGGTTGATGTTTTGCGAGTGCTTCTATTAATTCCGATTTTGTCACATTCTATCCTGCGAAAATGAATAAAATCAAAAGGGTGCGCACTAATGCGCACCCGTCTGCATGACTTTACTTTTCCATTTGCTTGAAGATATCGCCCAAGGTAGGGGTACCCGCAGGCTGCTGAGTATAGTCTTTGAGCGCTTCGGATTCTTCATCCTGATCCTTTGCCTTAATCGACAAGGAAATCGATTTGCTCTTTTTATCGACACCGATAAATTTCGCTTCGATTTGCTCACCTTCTTTCAGTAAAGTCCGAGCATCTTCAACGCGATCCCGCTGAATCTCGGAAGCACGCAAGTAACCTTCGACATTATCGGCTAATGTGATGACAGCGCCCTTCGCATCGACTTCTTTAATCGTTCCGTTAACCAGGCTGCCTTTTTCATGCAGTGCCAGGTAGTTTTGGAACGGGTCTTGCTCAAGTTGCTTAATACCCAGTGAAATACGTTCACGCTCGGCGTCGACCGCCAAAATAACGGTTTCTACCTCATCGCCTTTCTTGTAATCGCGCGCGACAGCTTCAGTATCGTCGGTCCAGGAAATATCGGACATATGAACCAAACCGTCAATGCCCCCATCCAATCCGATGAAAATACCGAAATCGGTGATCGATTTGATTTTGCCGGAGATTTTGTCGCCTTTGTTATGAGTCGCTGCAAACTCATCCCATGGATTAGTTTGGCATTGCTTCATACCCAACGAAATGCGGCGACGCTCTTCGTCGATTTCCAATACCATGACTTCGACTTCATCGCCCAATTGCACGACTTTGGAAGGATTGACGTTTTTGTTGGTCCAATCCATTTCGGAAACATGCACCAAACCTTCAACGCCTTCTTCGATTTCGATAAAGCAGCCGTAATCGGTCAGATTGTTGACTTTACCGAATACGCGAGTACCGGCCGGGTAGCGACGAGCAATATTTTGCCATGGATCTTCACCCAATTGTTTCATGCCCAACGAAACGCGGTTTTTCTCTTTGTCGAATTTGAGAACCTTGACTTTGACCTCTTGGCCTATTTCGACACACTCGGAAGGATGACGAACACGGCGCCACGCCATATCGGTAATATGCAACAAACCATCGATGCCGCCCAGATCGATAAATGCGCCGTAATCGGTCAAGTTTTTGACGATACCGGTAACCTCGGCACCTTCATGCAGGGACTTGAGTAGTTCTTCTCTTTCTTCGCTGTATTCTTTTTCAACGACTGCACGACGTGACAATACGACGTTGTTACGTTTTTGGTCGATTTTAATAACCTTGAATTCCAGGTCGCGATTTTCTAGAAAAGTTGTATCTCTAATAGGACGAACATCGACCAATGAACCGGGCAAGAATGCTCTCAGCGCACCAACGGCAACGGTAAAGCCGCCGCGAACCTTGCCGGTAATACGACCGGTAATGGTTTCTTCATTCTCAAAGGCCTGTTCCAGTTCAATCCAAGCTTTGTTTTTCTTGGCTTTATCGCGGGAAAGAAGAGTGGCGCCTAGGCCGTCTTCAAATAAATCGAGAGCGACTTCGATTTCATCGCCGACTTCGACTTCCAAATCGCCATCGGCATTCAAAAACTGCCATTTCGGGATCACACCTTCTGATTTGGCTTGGGTGCTGACGATTACGAATTCATTTTCGATATCGACTACGGTACCCATTAACATTGCACCAGGACGCATTTCCGTCTTGGCTAAACTTTCTTCAAATAATTCAGCAAAGCTTTCGCTCATTGTTCTTCTTTCCCAAGCTTGTTGTACATAGGCACAAGCTTCATGTAAGTTATCAAGGTTAAAAAAAAAAGCCGCTTAATACTGCTTGCGGCGTATGTAAATACTACTCAGCGAATCAAATTTACTATCTGCTCAATGACCGTCTCGATGGACATATCGGAAGAATCGATAAAAACCGCATCATCTGCCTGCATCAACGGCGCGGCTTTGCGCTGTTGATCGCGGCGATCACGCTCTTCAATCTCTTGAGTAATAGACAAAAGATTAGCATCAATTCCTTTTTCTTTCAACTGTTTATATCGGCGCATTGCTCTTTCCTCAGCACTAGCCGTTAAAAACACCTTGTTTTGAGCATCAGGAAATACGACGGTACCCATGTCCCGACCGTCTGCAACCAAGCCGGGCGGCCTTCTAAAATCCTTTTGTTTTTGCAATAGAACCTTTCGGACTTCAGGCAAAGCGGCGACCACCGAGGCTGCATTGCCTGTACTTTCAAGACCCAATTGGCCGGTTATATCCTTGCCATCAAGCCTAACGGTTAATTCCTCGGCGCATTCGAACTCCAATACCATCGCTTTGGCAACTTCCGCAATGACCGCCTCGTCGCTCAAGTCGACTCCTGCCGCAATGGCAGCAATAGCCAATGATCGATAGATCGAACCGCTATCCAAATAGTGCCAGCCCAATTTTCTCGCAATTGCTCGACTGACCGTGCCTTTACCGGCGCCGGACGGACCATCGATTGTCAATACCGGAACCGACATCAGCCTTGCTCGGACTGCAATTTTAAACCCAGAGACGAAGCGATCTCTATGAACTCCGGAAAGGATGTATTGACGTTTTCGCAATCGTTGATGACGATTTTTCCGTCGGCTCTGAGCCCGGCGATTGAAAAAGCCATCGCGATACGATGGTCGCCATGCGACTCGACCGAACCCGAACCGATTTTTCCGCCTTGAATGATCATGCCGTCCGGGGTCGGCTGAGCATCGACTCCCAAAATTTGTAAGCCATCGGCCATGACTTGAATACGGTCGGATTCCTTGACTCTGAGCTCTTCGGCGCCGGTCAAGCGGGTTTGTCCTTCGGCGCAAGCCGCAGCAACAAACAATACAGGAAATTCATCGATCGCCAGCGGAACCAATTCCTCAGGAATATCGATGCCTTTCAATGGCGCCGATTTAACATGCAGATCGGCTACCGGTTCTCCACCGACGATACGCTCGTTCAATATTTCGATATCGGCGCCCATCAATCGCAGAATATCGATCACACCGGTGCGAGTAGGATTGATACCCACATGATTCAGCACGATATCGGAACCTTGCGCAATGGATGCACCGACCAAAAAAAACGCCGCTGAAGATATATCGCTGGGCACATCGATATCGGCCGCCGTGAGTCTACCTTCGGCAGTAATCGTCACCTTGGCCCCTTCTTTTTCGACCGGATACGAAAAACCGTTCAGCATCCGTTCGGTATGATCGCGTGTCGGCGCCGGCTCGGTAACGCGGGTCGCCCCTTCTGCGTACATACCTGCCAATAGCAAACACGATTTGACTTGAGCGCTGGCCATTGGCATTTGATAATCGATGCCTTTAAGCTTGCCGGCCTGCCCTTTGATATGCAGCGGCGCCGTGCCCTTGTCCGTCGTTTCGATCACCGCGCCCATTTGCGCCAAAGGGTCGGTAACCCGTTTCATCGGCCTCCCGGACAAGGATTTGTCGCCGGTCAATACCGAGTCGAAAGCCTGCCCCGCCAACAACCCGGACAACAGGCGCATCGATGTACCCGAGTTACCTAGATACAATGGTTTTTGCGGCGCCTTCAAACCGTGTTTGCCGACCCCATGAATCGTTAATTCGCCATTTTTCGGCCCTTCGATAACGACACCCATGTCTTTGAATGCCTGCAGCGTCGCCAATGCGTCTTCGGCTTCGAGAAAGCCTTTGACATGCGTGACGCCATCGGCCAGGGAACCGAGCATGATAGAACGGTGAGAAATCGACTTGTCGCCAGGGACCCTGGCCTGCCCATTTAATGAACCGCCGGGTTGTACAGTGAAAGTTATCGTTTTAGCCATTTTAATTTGTCAATTGATCGAGAAAACGCTGCCGGGCTTGACCCGCGTATGTGAAGGTTTGAAAAATCTTCTGGCTATCGTCGTTTTCGAGAGCCAGTTCCATCGTATCTAGTTCTTGTTTAAGCTGTTGAATCAGTGGTATTAATTTTTGCTTATTGGCCAAACAAATATCCAACCACATGGTCGGATCGCTTGAAGCGATGCGCGTAAAATCCTTAAAACCACCGGCTGCATATTTAAATATCTCGACTTGCTCGTCCTTACGTCCGAGTAGATCAACCAACACAAAAGCCAACAAATGCGGCAAATGACTAGTCGCGGCTAACACCGCATCATGATGATCGACTTCCATGATCGACACGATCGCGCCCAAGCGATGCCAAAATTGCTGCATTGTTGCCGTCGCCTTGGGATCGGTTTGCTCAACCGGCGTGATAATCAGCCGCTTATCATCAAATAAACCGTTCATCGAAGCCGTTACACCGCTTTGTTCGGCTCCGGCAATCGGATGGGCCGGAACAAAATTACTCGGCAGGTAACCGAACACTCGCCTAGCGGCATCGACGACATTGCCCTTGGTACTGCCGACATCGGAATAAACGGCTTGCTCGGACCAATAAGGCTGCAACTCGCAAAGTACCTTTTCGATCGCGCCAACCGGCGTCGCAATGATGATGCAATCGGCATTCTTCACGGCTGCTTCGAGGTTTATAAAATACTCGTCGATAACACCCAATCGTCGAGCTTCTTGCAGATTATCGATATCTATTTCACGACCGTACGCGACGATGGCCTTACATAAGCCGCGATCGCGTGCGGCGCGAGCGATCGAGCCGCCAATCAGCCCGACGCCAATCAGACATAGCCTATTAAACATCGGCAAGCACAGCCTTTAATGCTTCGAGACAACGGCTATTTTCGGCGGGCGTACCGATACTAATACGTAAATAGTCGGGCATTTCATAGTTCGCGACCGGCCTTACGATGACGCCTTTTTGCAACAAAGCCCGATAAACACCCTCTCCCGAGCGTTTGACATCGACCGATACAAAATTGCCGGCTGACGGAATCCATTCCAGTCCAAGCTGACGGAATCCATCGATTAACTGTTGCATGCCTTTGTTGTTGGTCGCTATCGTACATTGCAAATGTTCATGATCTGCAAGCGCCGCTTCAGCCGCCGCCAATGCGAGCATATTATTATTGAAGGGCTGGCGTACTCGATTCAGAAAATCGGCAATCCCCGGATTGGAAAAACTGTAACCGACACGCAGGCCTGCCAACCCGTAGGCTTTGGAAAAAGTCCGGGTCACGATCAAATTGGGATGGTCTGCCAACCAGGCGATTGAATCGGCACGACTTTTCGGGTCGATAAATTCGTAATAAGCTTCGTCCAAGACGCAAAGCACATGACTCGGCAATGCCGCAATAAATTGGCGCAGGTCATCGGGCGCCAATAGGGTGCCGGTCGGATTATTAGGATTTGCAATAAAAACAAGCCGGGTTTTATCATTGACCGCCGCTAACATCGCATCGAGATCATGCCCGTATGCGCGCGCCGGAATAACGATGCCGGTCGCACCGACGGCCTGCGTTACAATCGGATAAACCGCGAATGCGTGCTGCGAAAAAATCACCTCATGAGCCGGCGTTAAAAAAGCCCTGGCCAGTAACTCCAGAATTTCATTTGAACCGTTACCCAATGTAATTTGCGACATTTCGACGCTAAATTTTTCGGCCAACGCGCGTTTCAACTTGAAACCGTTACCATCGGGGTAACGCGCCAAATCCGGCAAGGTCGCATGAATCGCCGCCAAAGCCATTGGACTCGGCCCTAGCGGGTTTTCATTCGATGCCAATTTAACGATATCGCTCAGACCTAATTCGCGTTCGAGTTCTTCAATCGGCTTACCGGGCGTATAAGGTACAAGTCGCTGCACGCCAGGCGTGGCCAAGGAATAAAAATTATCGGTGATGTTCATTAATAAATATGATTTTAAACGTTATCGGCACACGGATGACGCTGATTATCAAGAAGCCTCGACGTTCCGGCGTTTACGCAATTTAGTATTTGGCCGTAAATAACAGCAATTCCCAGTTTGAGCATTCTCACTGGATTAGGGTGTGGGGTATCCCTGTCGAGGAACGCCGTGAACCCATCCATGGGGGCTTGACGGCAGCTCCCTGCTGCCGACATCCTCGCCAACCAAGCATACCCCACACACACCCTGCTTGATCCCCAAATTGGGAATTGCTGCGCAAATAACTTCCCTATTTTAAAGCGAGTTACCGAACCCTCAACAAGGCCCATAGTTCCAGGACGTTATTTATCACGAAATCCTTACATGTTTCATTTTTTATAGAACCGCCTTCGGGTACGATCCTAATATATTCAACATACTGACTCGGGCGCCCAGCATTTTTAACGCCGCCGCGACATTTTCGTCCTCGGCATGACCCTCGATGTCAATAAAGAACACATAATCCCACAGACCTTGACGCGACGGCCTCGACTCAATGTGCATCATGCCGATACCGTGATGCGCGAACGGCTCCAAGACTCGATAAAGCGCGCCCGGCTGATTGCCGGTCGACACCAACAGCGAGGTTTTATCCTTACCGGTCGGCCCTGAAATCTGGCGACCGATAATGATGAATCGAGTGGTATTATTCGACTCATCCTCAATGTTGCGTTCGATGACCGAGAGCCCGTAAAGTTCGGCAGCAAACTTTCCGGCTATCGCCGCCTTATCTTTGGAACCGGCAGCCAAGCGAGCCGCCTCACCATTACTGTTGACAGCGGTGCGTTTCGCATCGGGCAAGTGCAGATCCAACCATTGACGGCACTGCGCCAAGGATTGCTGGTGCGAAAAAACTTCCGCGATATCCGCAAGACTCCCGGCATTGCCGATGAGATTGTGATGAACCCGTAATTCAACCTCGCCGCAAATCTTTAGCGGCGAACTCACAAATCGATCCAGGGTATGATTGACCACCCCTTCTGTCGAATTTTCGACCGGTACGACGCCAAACTGACAATGCTCATTTTCGACCGCATTGAATATTTCAGCGATCGTCGTAGCGGGCACTGCATTGACCGCATGCCCGAAATGCTTAATCGTTGCCTGTTGAGTAAACGTTCCTTCCGGCCCCAAAAACGCTACATCCAACGGTTTTTCAAGCGCCAAGCAGGCCGACATCAACTCTCTAAAAAAACGCATCGCGGTTTCATCGGCAAGCGGACCTTGATTGAGCGCCTTAACCCGTCTCAATACCAATGACTCCCTATCCGGCCGGTAAAAACATCCCGACTCGCCTTCCGCCATCTTGGTTTTAGCCACTTCGATGGCGCAAGTCGCGCGTTGATTGATCAACTGCAGAATCTGTTCGTCGATCGCATCGATTCGCGCCCTTAAATCGGCAAGAGGAGTAATTGAAGTCATGTTACGATACTCAGGCTCGGGTTCTTTCGAATTCGGCCATGAATTCAATTAATGCTTTAACGCCTTCCTCGGGCATTGCATTATAGATACTCGCACGCATACCGCCTACGGAACGATGTCCTTTTAATTCGGCGAACCCATTGGCTTCGGCTTGGCTTAGAAATTCTTTATCGAGCGATGCATCGGATAAAATGAAAGGCACGTTCATCCGCGAGCGAAATTCGGTTTGCACCGGATTGCTATATAACGAAGAACGATCGATTGCATCGTACAAACTCGCCGCTTTTCTGATATTGACGGCTTCTATCGCCTCGACGCCGCCAATCGATTTGAGCCATTTCAACACCAAACCGACCAAATACCAATTGTAAGTCGCCGGTGTATTCAGCATCGATTGATTCTTGGCCTGTACCGCGTAATTGAATACATCGGGTAATCGATCATCAGCCTCACCGATCAAATCATCACGTACGATCACGACGGTAACTCCGGCAGGTCCCATATTTTTCTGGGTTCCGGCATAGATCAAGCCGAATTGGCTTACATCGACTTTGCGCGACAAAATATTCGACGACATATCGGCAACCAAAGGCAGACCTTGTGCATCCGGGATAAACGGAAACTCAACGCCGTGTATCGTTTCGTTCGAGGTGTAGTGCAAATATGCCGCATTCGGATCCATTTGCCATCCGGTCACATCGGGAATCGTGGTGAATTTTTCGGATTCGGAACTGGCCGAAACAATCGCCTCGCAGAATCGCCCGCCATCCTTGATCGCTTTCTCGGACCAGGCCCCGGTATTTATGTAGCAGGCTTTGGTCTTGCCTCGCAATAAGTTCAAAGGTATGAATGAAAACTGGCCGGTCGCGCCGCCTTGTAAAAACAAGACTTTATAATTATCGGGAATCGCCATCAATTCGCGCAAATCGACTTCCAATTGTTCGGCAATCGTCGAAAAATACTTGCCTCGATGACTCATTTCCATCACCGACATGCCGCTAGCCTGCCATTCAAGCATTTCATCGCGCGCTTGCCGAAGCACCGCCTCGGGTAATGCCGATGGTCCAGCGCTGAAGTTATATATTCTGGCCATTATTCTTGTTCTCCCGAGTCCTGCTCTATTTCTGTTTCATTATCGACTTCCCCACCCAAATCGGACTCCGCTTCCATTCCTGCGTCCTCGTCTTCGGCCAAGCCTTCTATTCGATCGACTCCAACCACTTTTTCGTTTTTGTCGAGGCGAATAACCGTAACGCCTTGCGTATTCCGGCCGACGATCGATATTTCATCGACGCGGGTTCTGACTAGGGTACCGCCGTTCGTAATCAGCATGATTTCATCGCGTTCGGACACCAATACCGCCCCGACGACATTACCGTTACGCTCGGACGTTTGTATCGAAATCACGCCCTGTCCGCCTCGGCCTTTGCGTACGAATTCTTTCAAATGAGTCCGTTTACCGTAGCCGTTTTCGGTGATCGTCAATACGGTGCCTTCAGCCGATACGATCAGCGAAATGACTTTTTGTCCCGGCTGCAGTCTAATGCCGCGCACACCCGCCGCAGTCCGGCCCATTGAGCGGACGTCCTCTTCGTTGAAACAAACCGCCTTGCCGTCGGTCGAGAATAGTAAAATATTTTGTTGACCGTCGGTCACGGCCACACCGACCAAAGCATCTTCTTCGCGCAAATCGATCGCGATTTTACCGTTGGTGCGCTGACGCTCGAATTCGGGGAGCGGCGTTTTTTTAACGGTGCCGTTCGCGGTTGCCATAAAGATGAACTTATCGGCACTGAACTCTCTTACCGGCAGCAAGGCGTTAATATTTTCCCCGGCTTCCAGCGGCAGTAAATTGACGAAAGGCTTGCCTCGCGAGGCGCGGCTCGCGACCGGCAATTGATAAACCTTGAGCCAATAGACCTTACCTAGCGACGAGAAACAGAGAATCGTATCGTGCGTATTAGCAACGATCAATTTGTCGATAAAGTCGGTTTCTTTCGTTGCCGTCGCCGATTTGCCGCGACCGCCTCGCCGTTGCGCCTTATAGTCATCAAGCGGCTGTGCTTTGACATAACCTTCGTGCGATACGGTCACGACCATATCTTCCTCGGTAATCAAATCCTCGTCGGTCAGATCAAGATGATCCTGCAAAATCTCGGTGCGCCGTTCGTCGCCGTATTCCGCTTTAATCGCTTCAAGCTCTTCCTTGATAACCTCCATCAACCGAACATCGCTGCCTAGAATTTCCAGGTACTCGTCGATGAGTTTAAGCAAGTCTCTATATTCATTGACGATTTTTTCCTGTTCGAGACCGGTCAGACGATGCAGGCGCAAATCTAAAATCGCGCTTGCTTGCGTTTCGGATAATCGGTAGTACCCATCGACCAAGCCGAATTCGGGCGTTAAATCTTCGGGCCTAGACCGGTCGGCATCGGCGCGATCGAGCAAGGCATTGACCAAGCCGGCTTCCCAAGTCCTGGACAAGAGCCCGGCCTTCGCTTCCGCCGAATCTTTAGCCGATTTAATCAATGTGATCATTTCGTCAATATTGGCCAAAGCGATCGCCAAGCCTTCTAATATATGAGCCCTATCCCGCGCCTTGCGTAAATTATAAACCGTTCTGCGCGTAACGATTTCCCGGCGGTGATCGATAAAGGCCGTGAGAATCTCTTTTAGATTCATGCAATGAGGACGGCCGCCTAAAAGCGCAACCATATTGATACCGAATACCGTCTGCATTTGCGTTTGCTTGTACAGATTATTCAGTATCACTTCGGGAACTTCGCCGCGCCGAAGTTCGATAACCATACGCATACCATCCTTGTCGGATTCGTCGCGCAGACCTGAGATTCCCTCCAATTTGGCTTCCTTGACCATTTCGGCAATTTTTTCCAACAGCCTGGCCTTATTGACCTGATACGGCAACTCGGTCGTAATGATCGCATAACGGCCGCTCTCGCCGATTTCCTCGAAATGACAGCGAGCGCGTAAATAGACCTTGCCTCGACCCGTGGCATAGGCGCTACGAATCCCGGCCGCTCCGTTGATCGTTGCCGCCGTCGGAAAATCGGGCCCCGGAATAAATTGCATCAACTCGTTAATCGTAATTTCGGGATTTTCAATTTGTGCAAGACAGGCACTGACGACTTCGGTTAAGTTATGCGGCGGGATATTGGTTGCCATGCCGACCGCGATACCGGATGACCCGTTGATTAGAAGCGTCGGCACACGAGTCGGCAAGACTTTGGGTTCGGATTCGGATTCGTCGTAATTCGCTATGAAATCGACGGTTTCTTTATCGATATCGGCCAATAATTCATGCGCAATCTTGGCCATGCGAACTTCGGTATACCTCATCGCCGCCGGAGAATCACCGTCGACCGACCCGAAATTGCCTTGCCCGTCAATCAGCATGTAACGTAGTGAAAAAGGCTGCGCCATCCTAACGATCGTGTCGTAAACCGCAGTATCGCCATGAGGGTGATATTTACCGATAACGTCACCGACAACACGCGCTGATTTTTTATAAGCTTTGTTCCAATCATTGCCGAGTTCGCTCATTGCATAGAGAACGCGGCGATGTACCGGCTTCAAGCCGTCCCGAACATCGGGTAGTGCTCGACCGACTATCACGCTCATTGCATAGTCGAGATAGGACTGCCTCATCTCGTCTTCGAGATTGACAGGAATAATTTCTTTAGCGAAGTCCGACATTGATCCGTTTTTTACAAAAATAAAGCCCGTTACCTAAATCGGCAAGCGGTTTCCTTCAATGAGATAATTCCAAAAAGACTTATAAAAATCCTTACATCCAATGGAATTACGCGAGATACCAAAACCGGGAGATTATAACAAAATGTCGAACGAGAGTCGAAGAGCTTACGACTTTATCAAAGCTTCTCAAATGGAGCTAGCGCAAGAGCTGCAAAATGCAGCCTCGACCAACAACACAAACGCCATTTTTGACATAAAAGCATCATAGACCTGCCATCTATGTCACTTTTTTTTACAAAAGTTTAATATGCTTTTAATAACATATTACTAAATCATTGAAAATACTTATTTTGATTAGATAGGCCTTGATATTGCTTCATTTATTATGAAACAACATTGATCAGAGGTGACGACAATGGAAAATCAAACTATAGAAATCACAAGCCAAGCACAGTCCGCATTCATCGAAATGCTAAGCGCTGAATTTATTGCGCAAACCGGCGTTGGCGTTTATGCCTATCTGACACCGCTTGCGATCAACAGCTTATTCAGACAATATTTACAACACAGAGAGCCGCTAAGGACATTCACGAAGCAATATGTGAAAACCGTTTTGGTTTAATTGCAGCCAAGAACAGGCGACGAAGAACGCTATAATCGGTTTTTCTGGATTTCTTAGACATGGATTTGCAAAAAACGCAAATCCCATGTCTAACGGATTTTAAATAACCTTAGAAAACTGTTGTTTTTCAGTAATATAGCGATCAAATACCATACAGATATTGCGAATAAGCAAACGCCCGGCAGGTCGCACTAAAATTTGGTCGGTATCGATCGTCAAAAGTCCATCTTCGGCCATTTTCTGCAACTTAATCAATTCCTGCTCGAAGTATGTCTTGAAATCGATGGAGAACTCGTGTTCCAGCTCTCTGAATTCAAGCTCGAAATGACAGATTAACCCGCTGATGACCGCTCTCCTTAGCTTATCGTCGCGGCTCAATTCAAACCCTTTGAACACCGGCAAACGTCCCTGCTCTATCGTTTCCCGATAAGTGTCAAGATCTTTTACATTTTGAATGTAGGCATCGCCCACCCGGCCGATTGAAGTAACACCCAAACCAATCAAATCGCATTCGGAATGCGTCGAATAACCCTGAAAATTTCGGTACAGCTTTCCTTCACGCTGAGCAACCGCTAATTCATCATTCGGTTTCGCGAAATGATCCATGCCGATATAAACATAACCGGCTTCGGTCAAGCGCTGAATCACCATTTGCAAAATCGCCAACTTGACCTCCGGAGTCGGTATGTCGGCATCATTGATCTGGCGCTGAGTTTTGAAACGTTGCGGCAAATGCGCGTAATTAAAGACCGAAAACCTCTCGGGCGAGACTTGAAGAATCTTTTCCAATGTTCGCGAAAACGACTCGACGGTTTGTAGCGGCAACCCGTAAATCAAATCGATACTGGTCGAACGAAAACCTTCGTTGCGCGCCGCCTCCAATACCGCAAAAGTTTCCTGTTCGGTTTGAATGCGATTGACCGCTTTTTGCACATCGGGTTCGAAATCCTGCAAACCCAAGCTAATACGGTTAAAACCCAATTCCCGCAGTACGGCTATTGTCCGATCATCGGTTTCTCTAGGATCGACTTCGATAGAGTACTGCCCTTCGTCATCGTCGCGCAGATTGAAATGCCGACGCGTCGACACCATCAACTGGCGCATTTGACTCTCACTTAAGAAAGTCGGAGTTCCGCCTCCCCAATGCAATTGATCGACGACACGGCCTCGATCGAACAAAGAACCCTGCATTTCGATTTCGCGACAAAGATCGTTCAAATACGGCGCGGCATGCGCGCGATTTTTGGTAACGATCTTATTGCACGCGCAGTAGTAACAGACCGTATCGCAAAACGGAATGTGAAAATAAAGCGATAGCGGCCCTCCAAGCCTATTCGATTGCTCGATATGGCGTAAATAATCCGCTTCGCCGAAATCCTCGTGTAATTCCAACGCGGTCGGATAAGACGTATATCGAGGCCCGGCCTGATCGTAACGATGAATAAGATCGAGATCGAATGTTAAGGACTGGTCCATTATTGGACCTTTTGATCGATCGTTATAGTAACGCCCTCTGTTTCAGCCGGTGCAACGCTTTCCACGATCCCGATCCAATCGCCTGGACGAGATTCTGCCTGGCCCGACTTCGAAATCCGGGCGCTAATTTTAACGCGATCGAAGTTAGACAACTTCATCGCCGGCATCATTGCCTGCTCGTCGCTCAACACAACTGTTACCGGTAAATCAGACACTTGTTTCTTAACGATCGCTAGCGGCATCGGTGGACCCTGTAATGCCTGAGCATAAATAAATACGGTATCGGCAGCGGAGACAACGCCTTGCAATTCGCCGGAGATAGCTACATTGACTTTCAGGCCTTTAGCGATAGCTGCCGGCTGTTGCTCGGCAGGCGCCGTACCTAGCCTCTCCATGACTTGCGCAATCAAACCCTGTACTTCTCGGTGTGGTTCGGAACCCTTTGGTAATTGCGCGGCTAATTTTTGCCAATGCCGTAAGGCTTCGTCATATTTAGCCGCTTCGGCCTTAGCCATGCCCGACAACCACAATGCCGTCGAGTCATCCGGCGCCAATTCAAGCGCCTTCGCAACCAATTTCGCCGGCTTCCCGGCCAACCGACCGTCATTGGCCATCGCCAACGCATCGGCATACTGAAGCAGCACATCAGCCTTGTCACCTAACAGACGATAAGCCTCCGAAAAGGCTTGCGCCGACTCGGCATAGCGGTTCATGTATTTGTAAGAACGCCCAAGCATCAACCAGCCTTCCGCATCGTCCGGTTGGTTCTGCAAACGCTGAGCCAGCCCCGAAACCATCGCATTGATCTCATCGATCTGCTGAGCGGCTTGTTCCGCTTCCGGCAACAAAGCATCGGCGTTACCTAATACACGATACAAAGTCACCGAAACCAAAGGAATAACGATCAATGCCAGAGCGATCAACCACCGACCGGAAGATTCCGATTGCCGCGAAGCCGACTCTCTTTGCAAATCATCGGCCAGCACCGATTGCAATTCTTGGTATAAGTCTTCGTATTCATCCGCCGTAATCGTTCCGGCCGAGCGCTGATCTTTTAAGTCCAGCAGACGCTGCTTAGCAATATCGACATTGAAACGCTCTGTTTCGATGTCTATTGAACCCGGTCGACGCCATAACGGCGGTAATACAAACGCAAACGCTATCGCGATCAAAGCGCTTGCGGTCAGCCAAAATTCTGTCGTCACCGATCATCTCCTTGTTCCAATAAACGGCGAATTTCTTCCGATTGCGCGGAATCATGCGCAGACTCGGAATGAGTCGCCAAACGTTTTTTACGCACGACAGTCCAAGCAACCAATAAACCGATCACTAAGAACAATAACGGCGCCAACCATAATAAACTGGTCTTAGCCTTCATCGGAGGATTGTACAATACGAAATCGCCATAACGCTGAGTCATAAAATCGACAATCTCCTGCCTTGACTTGCCTTGTTGCAGCATTTTGTAGACTTGGGCACGCAAATCCTTCGCCAAATCGGCGTTCGAATCGGCAATAGTCTGGTTTTGGCAAACCAGACAGCGTAACTCAGAAATCAGAGAGCTGTAAACGCGCTCCTGCTCGGGAGTATCGAAGTTTTTGACCTCGACAGCCGCGGCAATGGCCTGAACGTCCCACAATAAAAAGACAACAAAAAAGATAATACGCATAATTGCATTGATCGAATGATTAGTAACGTGCATGAATTAACCTGAATAAGCATCTACCTTGCCCTTCAAGAGAGATTTGGATCAAGGAAACACCTTAGGCTATATCCGCAATAGAAAAAAACGCATGACTCGATAAATTCCGTTCATGACGAATAGAAAACCCAGCATGAATAGTAAATTGGAAACGGTCAATAATCTGGGTAAATTGATCAAATAAGCAAAAAAACCTTCCGGCTCGTTGACATAGCCGCGATTCTTGATTTCGGAGTCGGCATATTGCGCGGCCAGTTTTTTGAATTCGACAGCCTGGTTATTGGCTTGATAATTATCCTCGGAAAACTGATTATCGAACCCAAGATAGCTAACCCCTTGGTAAACTTTATGTGTGATCTTTTCATCCAAAGTATTCCATGCCTCGTTAACATGAAGCGCCATAGCGACCGTATCGTCGACCATTTCTCTTAAGGCTTTATCAATAACGAGCTCATCATCGATGATTTCCAAACTGATAATAAACTCTTTCGATACAAGCAAAGGATTAAACATCGTCTGATGATCGGACGAGGCTTGTTTAATAATATACGGCGGAACATCAGTCTCGGCAAACGGGCTGGAATACAGAGTATTTTCAATTTCGGCAGCTTTTCGATTAAAAGAGTTGGCGCCAAAATCGCCTTGCTTTATTTGGGGCGATAACTGCTGCCGAGCGCCAAGTTCACTTGAAGAGGGTTCAGATTTTTTTTGTATCTGCCTTAAAGCATCGGCTACCAGAGACCTTTCTTTAAGTTCGGCACCATCATCGAGCCGACTTTCGGAATCGATTGCATCGAGATTGCCGTCACCACCCTGAACCTTGAGCGTAATGCTCGCTGCGGCCGCGTAGATACAAAAAGTACTCAACAAAAAAAGTAGAAATAACTTTGTCACATAGCCGTACCATTTCCGGGATTTATTCAGCCTGCAAAGAATTCAACAGCGGTAAGAATGTCGTTTCAATATCTTTATCAGTCACAGGCCCTGTATGTTTGTAACGAACCACGCCCCGCTTATCGATTACAAACGTTTCCGGAACGCCATAGACTCCCCAATCGATTCCGGTCAATCCTTCCATGTCCAAGACACTGACATCATAGGGATTACCCAATCTGGCCAGCCAGTTTTTCGCATCTTCCGGTTCATCCTTGTAGTTGAGGCCAATAATAACAGCCAATTTTTGCTCCGCCAACCGATTAAGCACCGGATGTTCGGCACGGCAAGATACACACCAGGAAGCCCAAACATTCAGTAACCAAACTTGCCCCTTCAAATCCGCCGTACTCAAGGTACGAGTAGGATCATCCAAAGTTTGCAGTGTAAAAGGCGGGGCCGGCTTATCGATGAAGGGCGACGGAATTTCACGCGGATTGAGATTCAAACCGATCGCCAAAAAAATCGCCAGTACGGCAAAAATTAAAAGTGGCGTCAAAAATTTAAGCATTTTTGCTTACTCGCTGATTTTTATTGCCCATTCGATAACGTCTGTCGCAGACAGCCCAGAGACCGCCCAATGCCATGAAAACACCGCCGATCCATATCCACCGTATAAAGGCTTTATAATAAACGCGCATGCTCCATGCGCCCGAATCGCCCAACGGTTCGCCGATCGCGACAAAAAGATCGCGAAACAAACCGGCATCGATCGCGGCCTCGGTCATCGGCATTTGTTGCACGCGATAAATTCTTTTTTGCGGTTCGAGTTTAGCCACCGTCTTATCATCATATCTGACCGTCAAGTGGCCTTGTTGCGCCCGATAATTCGGTCCATCAACCACATCGATACCATGAAATTCGAATACATAACCGGACATTTCCAGCTTGTCGCCGGGAGCCATTCTGACGTCTTTTTCGATGCTATAAACCGAGGTCAAGGTAATCCCGACAATGAAGACCGCAATACCCAAATGCGCCAAGGTCATGCCGTAAAAGGCTCTCGGTACTTTCAGCAAGGCGGTAAAATCAGGCATTTTATGCCCTAGACGCTCCGAAAAGGCCAGTCCGGTCAGCGCCGTCGTCCACAGCGCCAACGTCAAACCGATCGCGGCAGCCCACGAATAATAGGGCATCAACAACGGCAATGCCGCGCCGAGCAACAGGCAGCCCAGCATCAGCCAACGGATTCGTAGCGCGAGCGCGTTGAACCGGTCTTTTTTCCAACGTAGCAAAACGCCGATACCCGAGACCACGGCAAGCGGCGCCATCAAAGGAACAAAAATCGCATTGAAATAAGGCGGCCCGACCGAAATCTTGCCCATGCCCAAGGCATCGATAAACAAAGGATACAAGGTGCCGACCAAAATGCTGGCCGCAGTCACGACCAACAGCACGTTATTCAACAGTAATGCGGATTCTTTCGAAATCATTTCGAAACTGGCGCTGCTTTTAACCGCCGGCGCTCTAATCGCATAGAGCAATAAAGATCCGCCGACGACAATAGCCAGAAAAATCAGAATGAACAAGCCGCGGGCCGGATCGCTGGCAAAGGCATGCACCGAGGTCAATACGCCGGAACGCACCAAAAAAGTACCTAACAGACTCAACGAAAACGCGAAAATCGCCAACAGCACGGTCCAAGTCTTGAACACACCTCGTTTTTCACTGGCCGCCAATGAATGAATCAACGCCGTGCCGACCAGCCAAGGCATAAACGAGGCGTTCTCGACCGGATCCCAAAACCACCAACCGCCCCAGCCTAATTCGTAATAAGCCCACCAACTGCCCAGCGTGATTCCCAAGGTCAGAAACATCCAGGCGATATTAGTCCAAGGTCTGGACCAACGCGCCCAGGCGCTGTCCAAACGGCCTTCGAGCAAGGCCGCGATCGAGAATGCAAACGCCACCGAAAAGCCGACATAGCCCATGTATAGCATCGGCGGATGAATCGCGAGCCCAGGGTCTTGCAACAGAGGATTCAAATCACGGCCTTCTGGCGGCGCCGGAATCATGCGCTCGAACGGATTCGAGGTCAGTAATAAGAACAGTAAAAAACCGATACTGACCAAGCCCATCACACCGAGAACTCGGGCGATCGTCGCGTCCGGAATGCTGCGGCTAAACAGTGCGACCAAACCGGTCCAAACCGTCAAACTCAATGCCCAAAGCAATAATGAGCCTTCATGCGCGCCCCATACGCCGGAGACTAAATACAGTACCGGCAAATGAGTATTCGAATTGTTCGCGACATAGGCAACCGAGAAATCGTGCGTCAAAAACGCATACGTCAGACATAAATAAGACAAACCGACAAAGAACAATTGCCCGAACGCGGCGGGACGCGCGACGGCAATCCATCCAGGAATCGCGCGAAAACTACCGACGATCGGGACAATACCCAACATCACGGCCATGCACAAAGCCAGTATTAAGGAAAAATGCCCTATCTCGGGAATCATATACCACCCTCTGCCGAAGGCTCCGGTTGTTTTTTCAGGCTACCTGCGACTTCGGGCGGCATATAATTTTCGTCATGTTTGGCTAAGACTTCCTCGGCGACGAACACACCGTTTTCGGACAAACGGCCTTTTGCGACGATGCCTTGCCCTTCCCTGAACAAATCCGGCAAAATGCCGGTATATTCCACGGTCACTTCTTTATTGAAATCGGTCAACTTAAAGCGCACAAGCAAACTCTCCGCCGGGCGATCGACACTGCCGTCGACGACCATGCCGCCAATTCGAAACAAAGCGTTTTCCGGCGCCTTGCCTTCGACCACTTCGGTCGTCGAGAAAAAATACATCAAATTTTCATTGAACGATTTCAGTGCAAAGGCGACGGCAAGACCCATACCGGCCAGCATCAATCCAATTAAAATAAGTCGTTGTCTACGAATCGGTTTCATGATTTTTTCATCCGTTTCATTTTATGAGCCAACTCTTTTAAAAAAAGTTTGCGTTGAATAACGGGTAAAACCGCAATCGCAAGCAACACGAGTAAAGTTACCCCATAAGAAGTCCAAACATAAAAGGCGTAACCGCCCATTGCAAAAAATTCTTGCCAATTCATTCTATTAAGCCTTTAACCCATTGACTGTTTCGTTCGCGCTGAATCAATTCGGTCCGAGCGCGCTGCAACATCGCAACTAGATAATAAAATTTGAAGGCGACCGCCATCGTCAACAATGGAATCAACATGCTGACATGAATCGACGGTTTATCGATCTTCGACACGGTCGGGCCTTGATGCAAGGTATTCCACCATTCGACCGAATAATGAATGATCGGAATATTGACTACGCCGACAATCGCCAAAATTGCCACCGCTCTCGACGCTGTGCGTTTGTCGTCGATCGCTCCGTACAGTGCGATGACACCCAGATACAGAAACAGCAGAATCAATTCCGAAGTCAAGCGCGCGTCCCAAACCCACCAGGTCCCCCACATCGGCTTACCCCATAGAGAACCCGTTAACAAAGCAATGAAGGTAAAACCGGCGCCGACCGAGGCGCTGCTGATCATGACGATTTCGGCCAACTTGATACGCCAAACCAGTCCGATGGCGCCGGCAACCGCCATCACGACATAGATGAACAATGACATCCAGGCGCTCGGCACATGAATATAAATGATCCGGTAGCTATCGCCCTGCTGATAATCGGCGGGCGCCAAAAACAAGCCGCCATATAGACCTACGGCGGTCAAAATAATAAAAATCGCCGTCAACCAAGGCAATAATCGGCCGGTAAACGCGTAAAAATGCGGTGGTGAGGCCATGCGATGGAAAAAACGGCCTACGGAATCAGGAATCAAAAACATGCGATAAGCTTATAAAGTGATCTACGATAATGAGCAAAATTGATTCAATATCGAATAGTAAATTTAGAAGACCGGGCATTCGAATATGCCCGCATGGATGAATAGGACGCTATTTTACGAAAAATTATCCATTCATACTCATTTTTAATGCGGCGGCGGCCGGTAATGGCGCCAGCACCAAGGCCGCGAATAAAATCGCCGCCAGAATATTGAGTTGCGCGCCGACCGGCAAACCGCTACCCGCCATTTCGACGGCATTGCCGGCAAAGATCAACACCGGGATATACAACGGCAAGACCAACAACGCCAATATCATCCCGCCTCGTCGTAAACCCACCGTCAGCGCGACACCGATCGAACCGATCAAACTCAATACCGGCGTGCCAAGCAACAAAGTCCAAAGCAGCACAGGCACGGACTGTTCGGGCATGCCCAAAAATATTGCCAATAAGGGTGAGATCAACAATAAAGGCAAGCCAGTCACCAACCAATGCGCGACGATCTTGGCCAAAATCAGCACCGAAAGCGGATGCGGGCTCAAGATAAACTGTTCCAGCGAACCATCGTCGAAATCCGATCGAAACAATGAATCCAGCGATAGCATCGCGGCCAATAGCGCGGCAATCCAAATGATTCCCGGAGCCATCGCTTGCAATAACTTGGTTTGAGCGCCTAATCCTAACGGAAACAAAGTAATGACCAAGACAAAAAACAACAGCGGATTGGCGACTTCGGCACGCCGCCGATAAGCCAGAACCAAATCGCGTCGAATGATGGCGATAAATGCGTTCGACAATGTCATTAAGCTAACCTGATTGTTTGCACGTCGATGCCGTGCAGCGTGATATCGTGATGCGAGGTCAAAACGACCATGCCTTCTCTGGCAATATGGTCGACCATCAGCGCCTCGAAAATGGCTATACCCTCTTTATCCAAAGAGGTGAAAGGCTCGTCGAGAATCCATAATTTATTGTCGGTAATCAATAAACGAGCTAGCGACAAACGGCGTTTTTGCCCGGCCGACAAAGATTGCACCAGCACATCGTCGTAACCGGATAAATAGACCTTCTCCAGTGTTTCCTCGATCGAATAATGGCCGGGCTTACCCAGAGCCGAGGCAATCTTGAGATTTTCAAGAACGGTTAATTCCTTTTTGACACCGTCCAAATGGCCGACATAGGCCATCTGTTCAAAGAAAGTACCGTTATTAATTTCTACACCGCACCACAAAACCTCTCCGGCATCCGGCTCCCGAAAACCGCATAAAATCTTCAATAAAGAGCTTTTGCCCGAACCGTTTTGCCCTTCCAGCAACAGCGCTTGCCCAGAAGAAATATTAAACGACAAATCATCGAACAATACTCTATCGTCGCGTATGCAGCATAAGTTTTTAACTTCCAGAGATAACAATCAATCCACCTAGATCCGATCGAAAAAAATATTCAGTGCATAATCCCATCCGCACCCAAACAGGCTGTAACTATTCAGCACCCGGCAATTATCGTTCCCATGCTCTGCGCTCATCGTTATACATAAGTCAAAAATTACCGTTTTGCAATCTTAGCTAATGAGGCCTCGATACCATTTTTTGTCGCCCAACGTTCCCGACTTTCCCTCACCTAGCGTTCACTGCCATTAAGGATTTCGTGATAAATAACCTCCTGGAGCTATGAGCTTTGTTGAGGGTTCGGTAACTCGCTTGACAGGACGCCGTGAATACGTCCGTGTAGGCTTGACGGCGGCTTTCCCTGCCGCCGACACCTGCCAATCGAGCTACCGAACCCTCCATAAAACAGGGAAGTTATTTACGACCAAATCCTAAGTTAAGATCCTGGAGTTTTACTCCCCTCTTTGAAAAAGAGGGGCTGGGGGGGGATTTTTCTAATAAATCCCCCTTAATCCCCCTTTTTCAAAGGGGGAAGCAGGCTTAACTTAATGGCAGTGTCACCTAACGCTAGGTGAGGGAAAGCCACTGATGTTCAATATCCGCAGAGTTATTAAACAGCACCGTTTCCAGTCATACGATGACCTCTGTTTAGTAAGTTTACCGATACTTGTGTATAACTACGAGCACTCTGCGTGGGAACGATAATCCGCGCCTAAACAGGTTCATTAAAATTATACCTTTCGCGCTTCAAATTTGGGCGATGCTTAATCCTAAGAATTTGGTCGCAATAACTTCCCTATTTTATGAGGGGGTCGGTAAGGCGCTACAAAACCCATAGCTCCAGGAAGTTATTTTTCACGAAATCCTTAGAACAAACGGACTAGAGTAGGGAAAACTCGTGAACAAATCAAGTATTGAATCGACATGAATTTGTTTGCCACAATCCACATAAAACAATCATATCGTAAATACTTACTCCCTTTATACTCAAAAAACAGCTAACTTTATGAAGGTATGGGGTGTGGCTAGCGAGGATGTCGGCAGCAGGGATTGCTGCCGTCAAGCCCCCATGGATGGGTTTACCCAGCACCTAAATTCCATAGCCCATTGGCTATGCTTAACTATCTGGGATAATTTAGGTGCTGGGTGAACGGCGGTCCTCGATAGACACACCCCATACCTTTTATTCTTGTACGGTTTTTCAATCAAAAGGGAGTAGAAACCCTTTTGATAAAATCAGACCATTTCGAGCCTCGCCCAATCAAAAATCGAGCACGCAAAAGACAGCTTTATCCCAAGAACGGCCCGTCCGACTACAGAATCCTGTTCTAAAAAGACCGACTATGCTATTATTCGCGTTTTTTAAACGTTAGGACTAAGTACATGGCAAAAGAAGATCAAATCGAAATGGAAGGCAAGGTTGTCGAAACCCTACCGAATACGATGTTCAGGGTTGAACTCGAGAATGGACATATCGTGACCGCACACATTTCCGGAAAAATGCGTAAACATTACATCCGAATTTTAACCGGAGATAAAGTTAAAGTAGAAATGACGCCTTACGATTTAAGCAAAGGAAGAATTACCTTCCGTATGCGCTAATCCCGCGCAAATGCGGGATTAGCGAACGACAACCGCTAACTTTTTTCAGAAACAGTCAATTCCTTACTTTCTATTGCAAAAGCCAGCTCATTGTTTTCGACATAGATTCGGACATTCCCGCCCCGCACCAATTTACCAAACAATAAATCATTAGCCAGCGGTTTCTTGATTTTCTCCTGAATCAAGCGCGCCATCGGCCTTGCACCCATTTTCGGATCGCAACCGTTTTCGGCAAGCCATAATCTCGCTTCAGACTCCAACATCAGCGTGACATGTTTCTCGGCCAACAAAGCCTCCAGTTCGAAGATAAATTTATCGACCACATGGCCGACAATCGAAATGTCCAGCGGCTTGAACTGAATTACCGCATCCAAGCGATTACGGAATTCCGGAGAGAAACTTTTTTCGATCACTTTCATGCTATCCGAAGCATGATCCTGCGAGGTGAACCCGATTGATGCGCGACTCCCCTCTTCGGCTCCGGCGTTTGTCGTCATGACCAATATTATGTTACGAAAATCGGCCTTGCGGCCGTTATTGTCGGTTAACGTGCCATGATCCATCACTTGCAACAGCAGATTGAAAACATCAGGGTGCGCTTTCTCTAACTCGTCCAATAAAAGCACGGCATGAGGATGCTTGGTCACTTGCTCGGTTAACAATCCGCCTTGATCGAAACCCACATAACCCGGAGGCGCGCCGATCAGCCTCGATACGGTATGGCGCTCCATATATTCGGACATATCGAAGCGAATCAACTCGACGCCCAGCACTTTGGCTAATTGACGAGTGACTTCGGTTTTACCGACGCCGGTCGGTCCCGCAAACAGAAACGAACCGATCGTTTTTTGGGCATCCCTAAGCCCGGCACGCGACAGTTTGATCGCTGAAGCGAGTGCCGAAATTGCCTCGTCTTGACCGAAAACCAGCATTTTTAGATTCTTTTCCAGCGCTTCAAGCTTCTCTACGTCATTGGATGAAACCGATTTAGCCGGGACTCTAGCCATTTTCGAAACGATTTCCTCTATTTCCGGCGAATCGATAATCGGTTTACGCTGATCGGTTGAAAGCAAGCGTTGACGCGCTCCCGCTTCATCGATCACATCGATGGCTTTGTCCGGCAGATGCCGGTCGGTAATATAGCGGTCCGATAATTCGGCGGCCAAACGTAAAGCATCCGCCGTATATTTAATATCGTGATGTTCCTCGAAACGCGACTTCAACCCTTTCAAAATCAGAATGGTATCTTCGACCGAAGACTCGACAATATCGATTTTCTGGAAACGGCGCGCCAATGCATGATCTTTTTCGAAAATTCCGCGGTATTCCTGATAGGTTGTCGAGCCGATACAACGCAACTGACCGGAGGCCAATACCGGTTTAATCAGATTGGACGCATCCATAACACCGCCGGAAGCGGAACCCGCGCCGATGATCGTGTGGATTTCGTCGATAAATAATATCGCTTCCGGCTGCCTTTTTAGCTGGCTAACCAATGCTTTCAAACGTTTTTCGAAATCGCCACGATATTTGGTGCCGGCCACCAATGCGCCTAAGTCCAGCGAATAAATCACATTGCCCATGAGCACATCAGGCACCTCTTCCTCGACGATTCGTTTTGCCAAACCCTCGGCAATCGCGGTTTTTCCGACGCCGGCTTCCCCGACCAACAAGGGATTGTTTTTACGCCGGCGGCATAGCACCTGTATGGTTCTTTCAAGCTCGAGTTCGCGCCCAATCAGCGGATCGATCTTACCGAGCCTCGCCTCCTCATTCAGGTTGGTCGCATATTTTTCCAACGGACTCTCGGATGTATCGCCGGTCGCGCCGCTCGTTTCCGGATCTCTTTCCATATCGCGCTCTCGCTCCGTCTCTATTTTCGAAACACCATGGGCCAGATAATTGACGACATCGAGACGGGTTATATTCTGTTTATTCAACAAATAAACCGCCTGTGAGTCCTGCTCGCTAAATAATGCAACAAATAAGTTGGCGCCGGAAACTTCTTTCTTATCGGTCGCCTGGACATGGAACACCGCCCTCTGCAAAACCCGCTGAAAACCCAGTGTCGGCTGCGTTTCGCGCTGCACGCCTTCGGGAATCAGCGAAATCGTATCATCAATAAACTGCGTCAGTTCATCGTGCAGCTTTTTGAAATCGCATCCACAGGCCCGCAGCACCGCGACAGCACTGGCATTATCCAACAAGGCCAACAGTAAATGCTCGACGGTAATAAATTCATGCCGCTTATCGTGAGCATTCTTAAAGGCGAGATTTAAAGTAATCTCCAACTCTTTGCTTAACATATTTCCTCCGACCTACGCGATTTCCATCGAACACATTAAGGGATGGTGATGTTCCCGAGAATATTCGTTGACCATGCATACTTTTGTTTCCGCGACATCCTTAGAATAGGTTCCGCACACACCGACTCCTTGGGTATGCACCTGTAACATGACTTGTGTCGCTTTCTCCTCGGACATATTAAAAAACTCCATTAACACTTCAACGACAAAGTCCATCGGCGTGAAGTCGTCATTCAATAAAATAACCTTATAAAGGGGCGGCCTTTGCAACTGAGGCTTAGTCTCTTGAAGAGCCAGTTCGCCATCATTGTCTTTTAACGGGTCAAAATCAGACATACTTTCAACAATTCTAAAAGAATCAAAACGACTTAGAGTTTACCATAGTGAGCGCGCCTGTAAATTTCAATCTTTCACAACATGAATTCACCAAATAAAGTAAAATGTGCTGCTTTTTATAAACGAGTTTGCCGATGGTCTGGAAACCCCATGTCACCGTTGCAGCGATCATTGAAAACGACCGACGTTTTCTGCTAGTCGAGGAAGAAACATCAAACGGACTCGCATTCAACCAACCTGCGGGACATTTGGAAAAAGGCGAGGACTTAATTAATGCGGTTAAACGTGAGGTTACCGAAGAGACCGCCTGGCAGTTTGAACCTGAATACATCGTTTCAGTTCAATTATGGCGAAGAAACCCGGCAAGCCCCAGTTTTCTGAGAGTTTGTTTTGCCGGCCATTGCCATTCTTTCGACCCTAATCAACCGTTGGATGAAGGTATCATCGCGACACACTGGTTAACCCGTGCTGAAATCGCCGCCAAGCACGATCGCTTACGCAGTCCGCTGGTCATGATCGGCATCGATGAATTCCTCTCGGGAAAACGCCATCCATTAACTTTATTAGAATCCTTTCTTGATCTGGATGCATGAGTAAACACATTATCGTAGGCATGTCAGGCGGTGTCGACTCTTCCGTCACCGCTTTGAAACTGCTTGAAGAAGGCCATCGAGTCACCGGCCTGTTCATGAAAAACTGGGAAGAAGACGACGGCACCGAATATTGCACCGCAATGGCTGATTTGGCCGATGCGCAACAAGTCAGCGATAAACTCGGCATCGAATTGAAAACCGTCAATTTTGCCGCCGAATACTGGGACGAAGTGTTCGAAGTCTTTTTGTCCGAATTCAAGGCCGGACGCACGCCGAACCCTGACATCCTGTGCAACAAGCATGTCAAATTCAAGGCCTTTTTGGATTATGCGCTCGAAGACCTCGGCGCCGAATACATCGCGACCGGCCACTATGCCCGCGTCCGCGAACAGACCGGCGAATTCCAGTTATTGAAAGGCTTGGACCCTAACAAGGAACAAAGCTATTTTCTATACGCCATGGGCCAGAAAGCCTTGTCGAAAACGCTGTTTCCAATCGGCCATCTGCACAAACCGGAAATCCGCGCCATCGCCGAAAAGGCAGGATTCGCGAACAGCCGCAAGAAAGACAGCACCGGCATTTGCTTCATCGGAGAACGCAAATTCAAGGACTTCCTGCAGCGCTACCTGCCGGCCCAACCCGGCGAAATGCGCACGCCGGAAGGCCAATACATCGGGCGGCACCATGGCCTGATGTATTACACGATGGGACAACGCCAGGGACTCGGCATCGGCGGCGTCAAAGATGCGCCGGACGAACCTTGGTTCGTACTGGACAAAGATCTCGACAACAACGTGCTGATCGTCGGCCAAGGACACGAACACCCGATGATGATGCACAATACGCTCGAAGCCGGACAACTCGACTGGTGCGGCAACACGGGACTGAGCGAGACGCTACGCTGCGCCGCGAAGACTCGATATCGACAGCCGGACCAGGACTGCATCGTCGAACCGCTGGACGACGGAAACCGCGTCAGAGTCCGTTTCGATCAGCCGCAACGCGCGATTACGCCGGGCCAGTCTGTCGTGTTTTACGACGGCGAAGTCTGTCTAGGCGGAGGCATCATCGAGTCCAGAAAGATGGAACATTAATTTTGCTCTCGCTTTCATGCTCTGCGCTCGCCGTTATACACAAGTACCGCTAAACTTGATTGACAGAATTTATCGAATAACTATAAACGGTGATATTTGATAAAACTGTAAATATTGAACATCAGTGTCTTTCCCTCACCTAGCGTTAGGTGAGGGACGACGAAGGCGTCGCTCCCACAGAGTTCAGCGAATACTCTGTGGGAGCGATCCCCAGATCGCGATTTCGAGGCCAAGAGTGTTAAGTGACAATAAAGGGTATCGAGGCCTCATTGGCTAAGATGGCAAAAGGATAATTTATGACTTATGTATAACGATAAGCGCTCGGCGTGTGAACGCAGACCTAAAGCGAGCAAACATGCCCCGATATGGGTCCGCACTAGGACCGTGGCGCGAGATTTAAACTACCGTACATTTTTACAACTTGGTTAACTGACATGACAAATTCCGCCCTTACCGCCATTTCCCCGATCGACGGCCGTTATGCCGGCAAAGTCGAAGCCTTGCGCCCCATCTTCAGCGAATACGGCCTGATCCGTTTTCGCGTACAAGTCGAAGTTCGCTGGCTGCAAGCTCTGGCCAAGCATCCACAAATTCCGGAAGTTCCCGCTTTTAGCGAGAACGCGAATAGATTACTGAACGATTTAGTCGAACAATTTTCCGAAGCGGATGCTCAGCGCGTCAAAGACATCGAAAAAACGACCAACCACGACGTCAAGGCGATTGAATATTTGCTCAAAGAAAAGATCGCCGGCAACGCCGAGCTTGAAAAAATCAGCGAATTCATTCATTTCGCATGCACATCGGAAGATATCAACAACCTCTCCTATGCCTTGATGCTTAGCGAAGGGCGTCAATTGCTCATCGACCAAATCGACCAATGCATTGAGGCGATCCGCAAGGTTGCACACGACACTGCCGCACAACCGATGCTATCGCGGACGCATGGACAATCGGCCACCCCGACAACGGTCGGCAAGGAACTCGCGAATGTCGTTGCGAGAATGTTGCGCCAGAAAAAACAACTGGAAGCGGTCGAACTGCTCGGCAAGATCAACGGCGCGGTCGGCAATTACAATGCGCATTCGATCGCCTACCCCGACGTCGATTGGAGCGAATTTTCGAAAAACTTCGTCGAATCGCTGGGCCTAAGCTTCAATCCATACACAATACAAATCGAGCCGCACGACTATATCGCCGAATTCTTCCATGCGCTGTCGCGTTTCAACACAGTCTTGCTCGACTTCGACCGAGACGTTTGGGGTTACATCTCGCTGGGCTACTTCAAGCAAAAAACCATTGCAGGCGAAGTCGGCTCGTCGACGATGCCGCACAAGGTTAATCCGATCGATTTCGAAAACTCCGAAGGCAATCTCGGCATCGCGAACGCTGTATTTAGCTTTCTTGCCGAAAAACTCCCTATTTCCCGCTGGCAACGCGACTTAACCGACTCTACAGTACTACGCAACATCGGCGTCGGCATCGCGCATACCAGCATCGCTATTCAATCGACGCTGAAAGGTATTTCGAAGCTAGAACTCAATAGCGATGCACTCGAAGCCGATCTGTACGCGAATTGGGAAGTGTTGGCCGAACCGATTCAAACCGTGATGCGCCGTTACGGCATCGAAAAACCCTATGAAAAACTGAAGGAATTGACGCGCGGTCAACGCATCACACCGGAACAAATGCGCACGTTCGTCGAAGGACTGGATATACCGCAGGACGCCAAAAACGTACTGCTTGAATTGACGCCGCGAACTTATACCGGTTACGCCGAGCGATTAGCCCGAACTATTTGAAATTCCGGCCCCAAGCTGAGCGATCGGCAATTGCTCCCGCATTGCCCTAATACACGCCATCCATGGCGCTCATAAAGGCTTTGCCAGCATGGAGCCGGCATAAAGCCTACATGGACGTATTCACCCAGCGCCTAAATCCCATAGCCCATTGGCAGTGGTTAAGTGTCTTGGATAATTCATCCAGCACCTACTCCCTTTTGATTGAAAAACCGTCTCAGAATAAAAGGTATGGGATGTGTCTATCGAGGAACGCCGTAAACCCATCCATGGGGGCTTGGCGGCAGCTCCCTGCTGCCGACATCCTCGCTAGCCACACCCCATACCTTCATAAAGCTAACCATTTTTTGAGTATAAAGGGAGTAAATAAGCCATGATTTTGAATCATTGCCAAAGACCTATGGAATTTAGGTGCTGGATTTAGGCGCAGGGCCTGCCAGGCGAGTTACCGAACCCGCTACAAAACTCACAGCTCCAGGAAGTTATTTTTCACGAAACCCTAATTTCGGGACAACTGGCATTTTTAGAACTACCTCATCAAAAACATCGCGTCTCCGTAACTGAAAAAACGGTATTCTTGTTCTATGGCATGCCGATAAGCCTTCATAATATTGTCGTAACCGGCAAACGCCGAAACCAGCATCAATAAGGTCGACTCGGGTAAATGAAAATTGGTCAGCAAAACATCGACTGATACAAATCGGTAACCCGGCGTAATGAACAAATCGGTATCGCCAAGACCGGGCTCAAGCCTGCCGCTCTTCGAAGCCGATTCCAATGCCCTTACCGCGGTCGTGCCGATCGCTATGACACGACCGCCTCGCGCCTTGGCTTGCTCGGCGGCTTGGACCGTTTCAGGGGAAACCGCATAATATTCCTTATGCATTAGATGCTGTGACAAGTCCTCGACTCGCACCGGTTGAAATGTACCGCTTCCGACATGGAGAGTCACAAACGTTTTTGGTACGCCCTTAGCCGCCAACCGATCGAGAATAGCTTGACTAAAATGCAAGCCGGCAGTCGGCGCCGCCACGGCACCAGCCTCCTTGGCAAACACCGTTTGGTAGCGCTCCAAATCGACAGCATCGTCAGCCCGGTCGATATAAGGCGGCAACGGAATGTGACCGATGCTTTCCAGAATATCGAGCACGCCAGCTTCGCCGTCGAAGCGAAGCCTAAACAAGTCATCCTCCCTGACCCATACTTCGCAGCGATAATCTCGATCCAGCTCGATAATCGTCCCGGCTTTGGGCGACTTACTCGCCCGCACATGCGCAATGGCTTCATGCCGATCGACGATGCGCTCGATCAAAATCTCCACCTTGCCGCCGGTTTGCTTTTGTCCGAAAAGGCGTGCGGGAATCACCTTGGTATCATTGAACACCAATAAATCATCAGGCTCGACTAGATCGATAAAATCGCTAAACTGCCTATCCTGCAAATTTCCGTTAGCGCCATCCAAACACAACAACCGACTGCTAACACGGTCAGGTAAGGGGTATTGAGCAATTAAATGCTCCGGTAAATGATAATTAAAGTCGCTTTTTTTCATGGCGCGCGATAATACCAGTTTGCTCCGAATAATGACACTTAAAAAAACATTGGACAATTGAAAAAATTTCAATATAATATCCCTTCTTTGCCGGGGTGGCGAAACTGGTAGACGCGCTGGATTCAAAATCCAGTGGTAGCGATACCGTGCCGGTTCGATTCCGGCCCTCGGTACCAAAGAATAATCAAGGCTTTAGCGGATTTTCCGTTAAGGCCTTTTTTATTGCCTTTTGCTTTGTGTCACACTCATGCCACAGCTACCGCAACTTATTACAATACTCCCTTCTTACTGAAGAATCGTTCAACTTTGTTGGGTATGGGGTATGCCTATCGAGGAGCGCCGTGAACCCGTCCATGGGGGCTTGACGGCGGCTCCCTGCCGCCGACATCCTCGCTAGGCATACCCCACACCTTCTCGTTCTTATACGCTTTTTCGGTCAAAAGGGAGTAAAACCGGGATGGAAGCATCCAGAAAAGCGCCAATTTGCCCATATGTGACCCGGAGCGGAATCAATCAGAAAGCGCGTTTTTTATGGGATAAATCGGCATGAGTGCGACTTGAGTGTGACACTATAAAATAAATATCATTTTTAATTCAAAAATATCAATTACATACAACTTTATCACACTTGATTACATATCAAGCGTTGTAGTTTTTTGAGTTGTGTTGTATCGTTTCGCCAAAGTCAATTTGGGGGGCGATATGGCAACCATCCACAAACGAATCAGCAAAACCGTAGACGCTGCGCGCCATCCGTGTCCCCGCCCCTATTTCTTAAAGAAAAGGCCGCGCCGGATTTATCGGCTTGGGTTTTAATCCCTCCCATTCAGGCATGATCGATCGGCCTGATTCTAGGCCTGGATTCATCTCCTACGATAACCCAATAGATGCCATTCACAACAAAAATTGCGGCAGGTATTGCAAATCGGTATTTGAAGTTTGCGTGAAAGACTGCATTTCAACTAGTTCTTGTCACACCATCCACAAACATCTAGGTCGGCTTTGGGTCGAAAATGGACCAGCAAAATATTTCTTGCTTTATCCCAACTCAATCATCGGCGGACGACGGCAGACCGGATGCTCGTTATGCAATCCGGCCTTTCTAATCAACGACCTTGAAAAAACGCCTCCAAAGCCGCCGTCCTTTCCTGATTAACGCGTTGTGCATGCGGTCGGCTTTCTACCGCCTGGATATAGGTGCCAATATTGGGGATATGCTCTGCGACCAAATCCCGTCCGTAAATTTGTTGCGTAACGAATGACACTAATTGTAGATGGGGCCAAGCAACTACATCGGCGGCACTGAAACGATCGCCTAAAGCATAGCTCGAAAAGTCCGTTAAACGAGCCAATCCGGTCAAACCGGATTCGACTTTGACCAATACCTCATCCTTGGTTTCTTGCGATGCCTTACCGCCAAACAATGCTTCGCCATATAGACGACGCGTAATCAGCTCCACATTCAGCTCGATATGCTGAATAAATTCCCGGCATTTCGCGCGCTCGAATGGCTTGACCGGATATAGCGGCTTTTCGGGGTAAACATCTTCTAAATATTCCAAAATGGCTTGAGATTCCGATAAATATCCGTCCGATGTCTTGATAAATGGGATTTTTCCTAATGGCGAACGCTTCAAAACCGCATCGCTTTGTCCAGGCGGCAAAGCCTCTTCAACAAATGCAATCTCTTTTTCCAACAACGCCAGCTTGATCTTGTTGTAGTAATTACTGATAGCAATCCCGTATAGCGTAATCATGTCGCGTCTCCTAAGATGAACAAAAGAATGACAATACAGACCAGGCTGCATAAATATTAAAAATAGGTTAAGTTTAACGATTAAAATTTATCGCCCGGTGACCCCTATAAAAAACTGTATTACCTGCATGCCTAACTCACAAGCCAAGCCTTATCGAAACTGCCTCGCTCATATATTTCGTTAAGATTTAATCCAAAATCCCCCGCGCGCAAAACCCTTGAAATACGATAAGGCTCTTGGTTGCTATTATGTATCGAATCGTCCTCCAGGTCGATTACGGTTTCCTCGCAAGGCTGCTTATCGGCATTGAGCAACATCAACACCTTGGGCCTGGTTTTATTAGCGGCATTGCTTTTAATGATTACGCCGACTTCGCCAGACTTCATCTCTACTAGGTTACCGACCGGATAAATCCCGATACAGTCTATAAATTTTAGAACCAGGCCGGCGTCGAAGTGACTTTCTCGACATTTCATCAAAATATTGATAGCTTCCAAATGGAGGCGCCCTTTACTGTATACTCGATCGCTAGTAATCGCATCGTACGTATCGACAATCGCGACAATGCGAACAAAGGGGGAAAGCGCGGATTCCGAAATACCTCGTGGATAACCTTGGCCGTCCAGTCGCTCATGATGCGCATAGGCGGCATCGACGGCTCCGGGATAAATACCGCGAGCAGACATTAGAATATTGCGGCCATGCGTAGTATGAGACCTCATGGTTTCGAGCTCTTCCGGCGATAGCTTTCCCTCTTTATTCAAAATATCCAAGGGCACTTTCATCTTACCCATATCATGCATCAAGCCGCAGATTCCGAGCTTATTCAGGTCGTCGATCGAATAATTCAAATGCCGGCCTAGCATGATCGACATTAAACAGACATTTAAAGAATGCTGCGAAGTATACTCATCGTTGTTCTTCAACTGCGTCAGCAACATCATTGCGTCCGAGTTTCTCAGAACTCTAGCTACGCAAGCTTCCACAGATTTCTTAACGGCTTCGACATTCAACTGATTACCGAATCGAATATCGTCCATGACCGTTTTCACTAAATCGCTGGTTTGCCGATACGTATCGTTTGCATCGGCAAAAACGACCATTTTTTCTTTGAGTTCCGCCGATAACGCGCCATGCGTTTCTTTTTGCCTGGAAGGGTCGATCAAGACATAATCGCATACATTCTGAACAGCCTTGATGTCGGCATTCGATTTAATATCGAACCCTTGCAACATAAATGGCGACTCTTCCCAAGGAATATCCAACTCGCTGACAAACATCCCGATTTCCAGTTGGTAGACATGAATTCGTATCGTTTTGCCGCTTTCCCGCATGTAAGTTTCCTGTTAATTACAATGACGCTTGAGTTTCCTCTAAATACTTCCGGTATTTAATCGAAAGCTTAACACCGGCAAAACGGCCTGCCATTCTGATTAATTCGTCCGTTTTTTTATCGAAAGTCAATTTCACTTCACTCAAGGCACGATCTTCATAACCTTTTTTTATGCCCATCGTCTCGAGTAAAAAATGATAAAGATAAATTTCTTGTTCATCGCTCACGTCGATGATTTCTAACGGTTCGCCAAGCTCTGCAAGGACCGATTCTTTTTTCGGTAACGATGCTGCAATTTTTTCGATATGATCGGCATTCGCCCGCATTTGTTTTGCGCCTTCATTTATTTCTGCACCGGCCAGCGATCGCAAGGAAACTTCTAAAAATTCCGCCGGAGCAATACGCAAAAACAACTCTGAAAACGTCCACGCAATCAGACGATTCTCTTTGTTGAAGTCGAGATTGAAAAAGAATTTGACTTCAGGAAGTATCGGTTTTTGATTCCTGTCGACTTTATGAAACCAATAACTCCAACGCCTTCCCTCTCCTAACGGATCGGAATAACTCGGACGCAAACCCGATAGCGAGACGAAGTCCTCGCTATACATAATTGGATTATTGAATCGCAAGGTAAAGTCATCGGTATTGACCACCGTAAAGTTATTATCGAATTGATCCAGTTGACGGTAGGTTTGAAACGCCCGCCACCAATATATACAGCCGGTTAAAGTAAAGCACAAAATCAGCACAATCGTCCGGCCGAACCATAATTTGAACGTTTTATTACTCATCATCAATGCCTTGTATCTGTTGCGTTAGTCACTGCGATGTCGGCAAACAAACCTTCGACATCTATACGGTCGAATGAATAATTTTGTCCACAGAATTCGCAATTGACTTCTATGTCGCCTCGAGACTGCAAAATATCCTCGAGTTCTTCCCTTCCCAGGGAACGCAATGTGTTTTCGATCTTGTTTCGTGAACAAGCGCAACGAAACTCGACCGATTCGGAGTCGAGTACTCTGACTTTTTCCTGGTTAAACAATCGATATAAGAGCGGCTCGCAATCCAGTTCCAATAATTCGCGATCCGTCACCGTTTGAGCCAACATTTCGATACGTGCCCAGTCTTCCTTATCACCCTTCCGGCTCGGCAATTCCTGCAACAACAAGCCTGCTGCTTGATACTGATCCGCGACCAACCAAACTCGAGTATTTAATTGTTCGGATTGACTGAAATAAGTCTCCAACGCTTCACCGAGATTCCGTCCCGCTAATGGAACCACCCCTTGATAGGGCGAACTATTTTCACTCTCAATCGTTAATATTAATTGTCCTTGCCCATACATTTGCTCGAACGAAGCGTTATCGACATCCTCGTTACAGCGAACCAAACCGCGAATATTTCTTTCATCCGAGGATTGAGCCACCAACGTTCTGATAACACCGGTTCCTTGAGCCTGCAAAATCATCGAGCCTTTAAATTTTACAATGGCGGACAACATAGTTACGGCGGCCATCGCTTGACCCAACTGCTCCATAATAAACGGCGAAGCCTGCTGGTGTGCTATCGATTGACGCCAGCTTTCATTTAGCTTGACCCATTCGCCTCTAACACCTAGGTCTTCGAATATAAAACGACGTAATTGATCTTGTTCTTTCATGTTTTAATCATTTCATTAAATTAAAGGTTATTATAAGGCATAGCTTTACTTAGGCTATGTATGCGGTAATAGTGTAACTATTCAGTCCCCCGGCAATTATCGTTCCCACGCTGGAGCGTTGGAACGATAGGGTGTGTGAATAATTACTTCGAGATTGGTGTAGTATTCACTTCAACTATTAACGCGAACATAGTTTTTATACTTAATCTCATCTAAACAGTCACTGAACCCAACGGTATTCGTAATGATCTTTAGCCATAAAAAAACCGTCATGGTCACCCCGTCGCAAGCCTTGCCCGGACGAGAAACCTCGATTAGCGTAACTCCGAAACATTTTGTCACCGGGCACACGATCGTTCCGCCTTTTCCCGATCACTTGGTTCTTGCACTATTCGGCATGGGCTGCTTTTGGGGAGCCGAACGAAAATTCTGGCAATGTCATGGCGTTTACAGTACTGCGGTCGGCTATAGCGGCGGCTATACCCCTAACCCAAGCTACGAGGAAGTCTGTACCGGCCAAACCGGTCACAGCGAAGTCGTTCGAGTGGTCTTCGATCCGAAACTCATAACTTATGAGCACTTATTGAAACTATTTTGGGAATCTCATAATCCGACTCAAGGCATGCGTCAAGGTAACGATATCGGAACACAATATCGCTCGGGTATTTATTTTTACTCAACGGAACAGGAAGAAGCCGCATGCCGGTCGCAAAAATACTATCAACAGCGATTATCAAACAACGGGCACGGCCTGATTAGTACCGAAATATTACCGGCCGGCATTTTTTATTATGCCGAAGACTATCATCAACAATATCTGGCCAAAAACCCGGGCGGTTATTGCGGCTTAGGCGGCTTAGGGGTTAACTACGATTAGCATGGGATAGCAGGCAAAAAAAAGCGGTTTAAAAAAACCGCTTAAGAAGATATTTAGGAAGGATATATAACGCAACTTTCAGCTTTGAGATTTAAAGTAAAACCTCAAAAGTTAGATATATACTAGCAATATGAAATGCAAATAAAAATGTGACATATTGTCGCAGCCTAATCAGTCATCGATTCATAGCCGCTAATATTGGTATTTTTCTGGTTACCACGATCCTCCGTCACTGCCATTAAGTTAAGCCTTTTCTGGTTCCCACGGTCCTCCGTGGGAATCCGTACCTTGGCTGTCGAAACCAGATTGGTATGCGTTCCCACGCTGGAGCGATGGGAACGAGGAAATACGTGACCTGTTGCCGCTGCCTGATCAGTCATCGAATCATAGCCGCTAATATTGGTATTTTTCTGGTTACCACGGTCCTCCGTCACTGCCATTAAGTTAAGCCTTTTCTGGTTCCCACGGTCCTCCGTGGGAACCCATACCTTGGCTGTCGAAACCAGATTGGTATGCGTTCCCACGCTGGAGCGATGGGAACGAGGAAAAATCTCCCCCAGCCACTCTTTTTCAAAGAGGGGAGTAAAACTCCAAGGACCTTAACTTAACGGCATTGACGGTCCTCCGTGGGAACCCATACCCTGGCTGCAGAAACAAGACCGGCATGCATTCCCACGCTGGAGCGGTGGGAACGAGGAAATACGTGACATATTGTCGTAGCCTAATCAGTCATCGATTCATAGCCGCTAATATTGGTATTTTTCTGGTTACCACGGTCCTCCGTCACTGCCATTAAGTTAAGCCTTTTCTGGTTCCCACGGTCCTCCGTGGGAACCCATACCCTGGCTGCAGAAACAAGACCGGCATGCATTCCCACGCTGGAGCGGTGGGAACGAGGAAATACGTGACATATTGTCGTAGCCTAATCAGTCATCGATTCATAGCCGCTAATATTGGTATTTTTCTGGTTACCACGGTCCTCCGTCACTGCCATTAAGTTAAGCCTTTTCTGGTTCCCACGGTCCTCCGTGGGAATCCGTACCTTGGCTGTCGAAACCAGATTGGTATGCGTTCCCACGCTGGAGCGATGGGAACGAGGAAAATTCACCCTCGTAAAATTAACTTAACCCATTAAAGTATTTCATGTTTTCAGACATACTGCCTAAAACCGAATTATCGACAAAACAAAACCTGAAATGGCTCTTCATCTTGAGAAATCTGATGATAGCCAGTCAATCGGTGCTCATCCTAATATCCGTGCACGGACTAAACATCGTTCTACCCCAAGAACAGCTTTGGCTGGTCGTGCTTTCGATTGCATCGGTCAATCTCTATACTTGGATGCGTTTAAAAACCGACGACCCGGTAACCGAACTGGAAATTTTTTCTCATTTGGTCATCGACGTCTTAAGCATTGCCGCACTCCTCTATATGACGGGCGGGGCCTCCAATCCGATTATCTGGGTGTTTTTGTTGCCGTTGATCATTACCGCGATCATGCTGCCGCCGTCTTATGCATGGTATATGGTGATTCTGACCACATCGACTTATACGGTTTTAATCACCTACAACATACCCTTGCCGGCCATAGAACCTCATATACCGACCACAACACCCGAATTGATGATGATCGAAAAAATGACTGCCGACTCGCCGCATTCGGACATGGATCATTTCGAAATGCTGCGCCAAATGCACGAAATAGGCGATAAGCATTATTTCAATCTGCATATCTTCGGCATGTGGTTCGGTTTTGTATTCAGCGCTGGCTTAGTCGCTTTTTTTGTTGTGGAACTGGCGAAAACACTGAGAGCTCAGGAACGATCGCTCGCCGAAGCGCGTGAAAATGCCTTACGGGATGAGCGGGTTGTCTCGCTTGGCACACTAGCGGCAAGTGCCGCTCACGACATCAGCACACCGCTGGCAACTATTGCGATCGTCGCCCATGAATTGGAAAATGAATACCCCGATCACAGGTATCCCGATCTACATGAAAAAGCCCAAATCATGGCTCAACAAATCAACCGTTGCAAACAAGCGTTATCGGTCATGTCGGCCAGCGCGGGTGAAATGCGGGCGGAATCCGGTAAAATTATGCCCTTGATCGAGTATATCGATGAAGTAATCAGCCAATGGCGCACGCACAGACCCGAAACGAAACTCAACTTGTTTATCAATCCTGTAGTACCTACGAATGCCGGCATCATTGCCGAACGTACACTGACTCATTCGTTGATCAACATTTTGAACAATGCCGCCGAAGCGACTCAAGACGACCTCGGCATCGAGTTTCATGCTTCTTGGGACTTGGAACAAGCCCACATAAAGATTCGCGACTTCGGCCCCGGCGTGCGTTCGGAAATTTTGGAACTGATCGGTAAACAGCCGGTCATTAGCAATAAGTCCGGCCTAGGCGTGGGGCTTTTTTTAACGTGTAGCACCATTCGCCGACTAGGCGGTAAAATAGAATTCACTAATTTAGAATCCGGCGGGGCTTGTGTGGAAATTACCCTGCCTTTACTCGCTTTGGAGGAAGCAAATGACATCACAGGAACCGGATAAACCGCGATTACTTTTAGTCGACGACGACGAAACCTTTTGCAAGGTGTTACAGAGCGCAATGGAAAAACGCGCATTCGAAGTCCTGGTCGCCAACAACGTCGAAAACGGTATCAAACTCGCCGAACAATTCGAGCCTGAATACGCGGTAATCGACTTACGCATCGGTCATCAGTCCGGTCTGGAATTAGTTAAGAAGCTAATGTCGCTCGACGATAACACGCGGATCGTGATGCTAACCGGTTTCGCCAGTATCGCCACGGCGGTCGAGGCTATCAAACTTGGTGCGATCCATTATTTGACGAAACCGGCCAATGCCGATGAAATTGTCGCCGCACTGAATAAAAACGAAGGCGACGCCACGGTCAGCATCAATGAAAACCCGCTATCGATCAAACGTTTGGAATGGGAGCATCTACAAAAAGTACTGATGCAACATGACGGCAACATATCGGCTGCGGCGCGCGCACTAAACATGCACCGCAGAACCTTACAACGCAAACTCGATAAGCGGCCCGTTAGAGAATAATAGCGCCGCCTTATCTCTAAGCCGCCTCAATCCTTTTTTCGCTTTGCACCTAAAAAAAACGAAATTATACCCTTCGCACTTCAAATTTCGGCAGTGCTTTAGGAGCACACCGGTGCCGAATTTTGACAGCAATTCCCAATTTGGGGATCAAAAAGGGTGGGGGGTATGCTTGGCGAGGATGTCGGCAGCAGGGAGCTGCCGCCAAGCCCCCATGGATGGGTTTACGGCGTTCCTCGACAGGCATACCCCACACCCTAATATCGGCGAAAATGCTCAAACTGGGAATTGCTGGAATTTTGATCTCCGATAGGTATAAATGTGTAACGGATATATAATACCTGTACGAGACATATACTAATCAAAGTTACCGAATCATGTTAGCCACAGAAGACATAGAATACATAAAAAAGCACTTAGCCGAATGGTTGGCGGAGCAATCTCTCGGCAAGCCGCCGGTAGTTTATGAAATCGAACTGCGCGAGCGCATGGTGCGGGTCGAAGAAGCGCTGAAAAACCAGGGCGAAGAACTCAAAGCGCAACGCGAAACGATGCAGATGATCATGCAGCAGATGGATAAGCGCTTTGATCAAATGCAGCACGAAACCAATAAACGTTTCGAGCAAGTCGATAAGCGTTTCGAGCAAGTCGATAAACGCCTCGAACAAATGCAGCAAGAAAACAATAAGCGCTTCGAGCAAGTCGATAAGCGCTTCGAACAAATGCAGCAAGACACCAACAAGCGCTTCGAACAAGTTCATCAGGAAATACTACAACTTCACCGCGACATGCGGCAACTGACCATGTGGGCGATGGGTATTTTTCTATCGGTCGCCGGCCTGACTGTCGCCGTATTTCGAATGTTATAGCGGTTAGTTCCGATAGATATTCTTGGTAAAACCTAAGAACTGCGAATTTTAAGCGGCAAATTACAACTTTTCTACAGTGTTAACGCCGACATAACCCCCCTTTTCCGCTCGTTCCCAAGCTCTAGCTTGGCAACGCAGGCACTGGAAGCTCTAGCTTCCCGAAGCTTATCAAGTCAGTTGAAATTGGCATTGTTGCAGACACGGCGGGTAAAGGGATAAATAAAAAACATCTGTTTTTCTCTCGCTTTGCACCGCGAAGATATAGAACTTCGCATATCGATTTCCCAAGCTGGCGCTGGGGAATCAACAAACACTGCTTAATTTAGGAGTATCAAATGGCTTTAGCCTATCAAGAACATTACACGATTGACGACTATCAACAATGGGAAGGCAATTGGGAATTAATCGAAGGCATGCCTTATGCGATGACGCCATCGCCCTCAGTTACTCACCAAATGGTTGCATTTAACATAGCAACATCAATCAAGGATGCCTTAAAAAACCGGAATACCGATTGTCCCGACCAATGCGCCATCTTGATGGAAACCGATTGGCAAATAGCCGGCGATACGATAGTCAGACCCGATGTCATGGTGATTTGTCAGCCTATCGACGAAAAAGTTTTAGTAACGCCCGATCTGATCATTGAAGTTGTATCGCCAACGAGCGCGAAACGAGACGAGATCATAAAGCTTGATCTCTACCAGCGTGAAGGCCTACCCCACTACATCCTTGTTTATCCGGAAAACCGTCTGGCTAAAGTCTATCGAAACGATGCACAAAAGTTTATAAAACAAGGGGATTATTCATCTGAAAAAGTTGAATTCGCAATTCACGACTGCCGCTTCAACATTGATTTTGCTACGATTTGGCGATGAGAAAACCATCTATCACGCTGCTCGTTACAAAGCACTAGCTTCACGGAGGGGCGGGTTATTCAACCCGTACCGGACGTTTAGATTCGCTTTTTCCCACGGTCGAAACGTTTAGAATTTCGTTAGTTCGGTAGGCACCGTCATTGTAATTATTCACGCCCCTATCGTTCCCACGCTCCGGCGTGGGAATGAAGACCGAGACGCTCTGGCGTCTCGTACCGCTGGAGCGGTACTCAGGCGTTCCCACGCAGAGCGTGGGAACGATTATTGCCGGGGGACTGAAAGTTACCCGTCATTAGGTACGCATAGCGTAATCCACCTGGATCAAGCACACTCCTTGAATTCAACATTATCCTTTGCCGAGTAGCTTTTATAGTGCAATTGAAAGCCTTGATTCCATATTGGATTTTGCAATATCTCATTCATATGAATTTTATAAGGGAAACGCTCCCCATTTAATTCACACGAATCGCCGACTTGATCCATTTTAAAATTTTCTTTAGTGATCAAGCGATATAGCATCTTTGTCGTTAAAAAATACCAGTTGTGAATTCGATTTTCAGCGCAATACAAAGATGCGGCACGGAACATACCCCATATGATACTTCGGTTCAAATGACGTTGATTACGCAAGTAATCAACGTCATCATGCACGCCATGTTTTTCAGTTAATCCAGTCGGCGGCTCGCCATCACTGGAGCGCCGCCTTACCTCTTTAATTACGCACAAGCGGGATATTTCCACCGATCTATGTAAATCCGATTTGATAACCCCATTACTGAGCCTACAATGTTTTTCCAGAGGTAAATAACCCAGCTCCGGTAGAATCAATCGCATAGCGCCGACAAAGCGACCGGTTAATTTATTTTTCACTATGAAATGAACCGAATGCTTATCCCACTCATCCACTTCTAATTGTGCGCCATTCGATGTTTTTTCAAACCCCATCTCCTCACAATAAACTTGATAACGGATATTGTAATGGATCTGCTTCGACTCATCGTTATCGGCAAGATAAACGTCAAAATAATCATCGAACATCATAAAATATACCTAACAGCGATACCGGGCTTTAAAAAATAAACCTTTGAGACCATCTTGAAACTAATAAATATTACGCCTAAACGCAGGAAACAAAGTAATTGCTAAAATAAAACTAGATTGAACTATCAACAACTTTCAAAATCTATAGCTTCGCGTATAAAGCGTAGACTATTTCGAAGAAGACACGCTAAAGTTATTGAAATTAAGCATTAACCATGGATAGAGGCCTAATCGCGCAGATCGTATTATCCCCCTATCGTTCCCACGCTCCAGCGCTCATCGTTCGTCATACACAAATATCGGTAAACTTGCTAAGCAGAGGTCATCGTATACCTGGGAATGATGCCGTTATAAATCTGCGGATATCGAACGTCAGAGGCTCCCTTGTGGGAGCGACGCCTTCGTCGTCCTTCACCTAACGCTAGGTGAGGGAAAGCCGGGTAAGTTAAACAATAATAAAGGGTATCGAGGTCTTATTCGCAAAAATGGCAAGACGATATCTACGACTTATGTATAACGGCGAGCGCTCCAGCGTGGGAACGCTAATTGCGGGGTTAATACGCACCGAACTCCCAAGCAAAGAAATCTGGAATCAGCAAAATTTTCACTTCGCTATCGCTCCGTTTCCAAGATTTTCAACAAAAACTTAAACCGCTAATCCACACATAGCCTAATTTAGGCTATACGATAACCGCCTCCGATTAAGCTCTGCTTAAAAACAAAGTAATTACTAAATCCTTTTACACTACGCAAGTAAAAGTTAGACTTTAACAATATTTGTATATAATCAAGGAAGATTAAACAAAAATGCTGATACAAACCGATCAATCGGCACTATATGCAGACAGTTAGAAACAGCCTTGGCATTGAAAACAAAAGAAAAATATGGTCAACCCCTCCTGCAAACCAACTTAAGCTTACGCGCTTTTCAAAATAACCGAAAATAATGATATTTTCGTGATTTAAACCACCGCAATGACTACTCAGGAAATTTCATTAAATAACACCCATCTCTAAGCGGAGACTGTAAATGGATAATAACGCAAAACAATCCATAGTAGACAACTTCGAGCGCTACTTTTCAGTTGAGCTAGCGGAGACCCAAGAACAAAAAAACTTGGCATACGGAATTCGTTACCGGGTTTACTGCCAAGAATTTCATTACGAAAAACCCAACAAGGAAGAACTCGAATATGACGAATTCGACGAGCGCTCGAAGCACTGCCTAATCATTCATCAAGATAGCGGATTGCCTGCCGGCTGCGTGCGCCTGGTACCGACTTTCGACAGCCGCAAAAAAGACCCATTACCCTTTGAAAAACATTGCCTGAATAGCCTAGACGAAAGCTTTATCGAACAATTAGCCCTTGACCGGCAACATGTCTGTGAAATATCAAGACTCGCTGTCGATGGCATATTCAGACGTCGTCCAGGCGAACATTCAACCCGATTCGGCGAGCCAAGCTCGCTAGATTTTTCTCGGCAAGAACAAAGAACTTTTTCCCTGATCGCCGTAGCCTGCTTTTTAGCGGCCACCGTACTCACCGAAACGACCGAACGGACCAGCGTATTCGCGATGATGGAACCGTTCCTACCTCGCTTGATGAACAGATCCGGCATCATGTTTCAGCGAGCCGGTCAAGATATCGACTACCATGGAACAAGAGCCCCTTACTTTATCACCACTCAATCGGCTTTAACGCACATGCACCCCGACTTGAAAGAATTGTATCAATGGATCAAAACAAGCATCGTTCCCGCCTAACGCCGAACTAAAAAGACCTTAAAGCTCAAACACTCACGCACCGATGCTTTTCAAAATATTATCCAACGATGTCAGTCCGATCAATCCTCTAAATAAGATAAGCCCGCCCTCGACCAAACCATAACATTCGTAAGTCTGAACAGACTCCGCATCAGCGGGCTGAGCTGTTTTATCGAAATCATCAACTCGCCTAACCAAAATATTCAAGACAGCATTACTCGAAATAGCCGACAATACCTTACGGTCGATACTGATTTTATGCGTGGTATAAACCATCGGCTCGTTTTCAAAATCCAATGATTCCATTTTTGCCTTCTCCAACAACGCACATGAAATCAAACTACACGGAAAAATTTCAGGGAAAATCGCCGTATCCGTTAGATCATCAAAATAAAGCCGCTGATCCGCCAAAGAGCCGCACAAAAAATTTTTCGCATTACTGACATTCATAAACTTACGCTTCAGAAAAAAACCGCTCGGCGTCAAAAAACTGCGGTCCTGATAACGATTTAAATCATCGAATTGAGCAGATTCCGGGTTATTTAAAAACAACGGTACTGAAGATTCTTTCTTATAGCCCACCAAAGCCAATAGACCGTCGGCTTTCACGCTGACGCGGTGACTTAGAATGCCGTCACCATCCGGATTGAATTGAGGTTTCTTGATATCAATGTCAACCGCCTGCCCGGGCTTAACCGCATTAACGAAGGAAAATTGATAATTACTAAAACGCAAATTGTATTCGTCGATCAATTCATTTTCGTTAGTACCCTGTCGGTAGCGCACAAACTCGTGCTCGATCATCGACTCCAATTGAAACCCCAAAGCGATCGGCCCTTTAAACGGGTTATTCCGAATCCGCCGCCAATATTCCGCATCGTGAAATAAATTAAAATCGTCGGTGGCATTACGAACGACATCGATATGGATCTGTTGAAAGACCTTGGGGTTAGAGGCAGTATGTAACATTGAAAATAGTTTTCCCTTATCTGTCTGTAAATCGGCGTAAAACCGAACAATTCCTAATCGCAAGCAACGATCAATTTACTTCCTATCCAGACACATTAAAATGGGCGGGAGTAAAAACAAATCCATGAACAAAGCAATTCCTATTGTGATGGCAGTTAATAAACCCATATCCGAATTCACTGTAAAATGCGAAAAACTCAAGACAGCAAACCCACTAATTAAAACCACCGAAGTGACCCACATAGCACTGCCTACCGTTGAAAAAGCATAACGCACCGCATCATCACAGGCGGCCTCTCGCTCAACCCTAGCACGACGATATTTACTGATGAAATGCACAGTATCATCGACGACAATTCCCAACGTCATTCCCGTCACAATCGACAAACCGAGCCCAACATTCCCATCTATCAAAGCCCAAACGCCAAATGCAACACCGGCAGGCGCTAAGTTTGGCACTAAGCTCAACAAGCCTAATTTAAACGACCGAAAAGCGCCAACCAAAATGAAGGAAATCAACACCAATGCCAGTAAGGTCCCTCCCATCATGCTGGCAATATTCCGCTTGCCAATATGAGAAAACATTAAAACCGGGCTAGCGACTTCGGCATCAATATCTGGCATATTAGTTTTCAACCAATTATGCAAACGCGATTCCACGACTAACATTTCATTTGAGCTCAAGCTTTTCAATGTTGCAATCATCCGAGTTCCGGATTTATCGATGTTAACCTGGTCATTTAAATCTAAACCGTACGGCAAGGACATTTCATACATCAACAAATATTGTGCCGCCAAATCTCGTGCAGCCGGCAGTTTATATTCGTCCTGACTACCGTCGTGCATATTCTGATTCAACCGCTTAAAGGTATCGGTGATACTATTTACATGCAACACTTCGGGCTGTTGCTGTAACCATTGACTCAATTGTTCAACTTTTTCCAAAACGAGGGGTTCATTCAAGCCGCCTTCTTCACTGACCGATAAAGCAATCTCGATAGTATAAAACCCGCCCATTTCCTGATCGAGAAAATCGGTAGCGCGCCTAAATTCGACCGTTTCATCGAAATACTTGACGAACTCGTCATTCAACTCATTCAGCGTCACCATTGCCGTCAATATCAGCACCAACCCGCCGTTGACTACCAAAAGAAACTTGGGTCGTCTAATTACCCATAGTGCCAATTTATCCATCCAATTTTGTTTTGATGCATCACAGAGCTTTACCCGCACAGGCAAAATCATCATTATTGCGGGCAAGATAGTCATTGTTAACAAAAAGGCAACGAGTACCCCGCATGCCACAATATTACCCAAATCCCTAAAAGGCGGCGCATCGCTAAAATTCATGCTTAAAAACCCGATCGCAGTTGTAACGCTCGTTAACAACATGGGCTTAAAATTGATTTTCAAACTATTTAACAGTGCTTCTTTTTTAGCCTGCCCCTGCCTCATATTCTGAAGCATCGCCACTAAGAGATGAACGCAATCAGCCACAGCCATTGTCATGATAATGGTAGGCGCCGTTACCGATACCGGTGTAATCGGCCAACGCAACCATCCGAAAAATCCCATAACCGCCAATAGGGTAAAAATTATAAGCAAAATCGAACCGAAGGTTGCGCTAAAGGAACGCAAGGAAAGTAGCAATACCAATATAATCATGCCGTACATAATCGGCGTCATCTTTTGACTATCAGCCAATGTAGACTCGACAAACGCATTATTCATCATTACCATGCCGGTCAAATGAATCTCAAGCTTCGGGTACAAAGTCTTAATTTCCTCGGCCATGCCTCGTGCTGCCGCCGCCACCTCAGTAACCTCCATTGGGTCTAATTCGGGTAATTGAACAGTCACATTCACACCCGCGACATGCCCCTGTCGAGACACCAAACGGTTTACCAATAAGGGTTCATTGAGCGCGATCTTTTTAATTTCGCCTAAGTCGCTACTACTGATATCACTGGGATCCAGCACTAAATCAGCAACGACCAACTCGCCATCCGAGATGCTCGTGTGTTGAAAATTAGTAATCGAATCGACTCGACTCGAAAATGGCAGTTGCCATGCTTTTTCGGTTAATAGCGCAATTGCCGACAACACCTCCGGAGTAAAAACATCATTACCGGACGGCGCGATTACAAACAACACATTATCGCTTTTGTTATAAGTCGACTGGATTTTATCGAACGCCAGCAATTGAGGATTGTCTTCGCTAAATAAAGACCGGTAATCGTTATCGAACGTCAAGCGGGGCATCCCTAGAGCCGAAATAAGCACGATAACAAAACAAAACACTACCGTTATCCAAGGGCGCTCGACTATAAACAACATCGACCGCGATACGCTTGTGTCATTGTGCATGCTCAACTTCTCCTAAACATTTCAAAAAACAAACCGATTAGTCAATTGCTTCTACTAAAAGCCTATCTCCGCCGGGAAACAGACTTCAGAGCCGTGAACAGCTTACTCCCTTTATAGCCAAAAAGCGGCTAACTTTATGGAAGGTATGGGGTGTGGCTAGCGAGGATGTCGGCAGCAGGGAAAGCTGCCGTCAAGCCCCCACGGAAGGGTTCACGGCGGTCCTCGATAGACACATCCCATACCTTTTATTCTTCGACGGTTTTTCGATCAAAAGGGAGTAGTAAGTGTCCAAAACTTATTTCCCGATTTGGCTAGTATCAGGTAACGCTGGAAGAAGTGTGCGCGGCATGGACGCCGTGCCCAAGCCTATAGGGATATATTCACGGCGTCTTCTGGAAGCGTTACCTGATACCGGCCGATAAAACCGGGTAATTATTTTGAAACAATTATTTAACGCAAATAGTAATCTTCATTTGGACATGGCCTAATATTTCAACGATACACAATAGATTAGTCGAAACTGAAAACGCCAATACATCATTCCACTCCAAGCAATTGTTTCAGCCGCCAAAACATCAAGCGCTGTAACGGGTTTCGATTGCCGCCGGGACGCCAAGTTTTTTTCAACTGATTACGATAGGCATCGAAATGCAAACCCCAAGGCGCGCAAATGACATCGCCTCGATTTAGTAGAATTTTCAATACATTCGTACAAGCCACGCCGGCAGCCAACTCAATACCCATCGGCGTCGACGGCACTTTTTTCTTTAAAAAATTGACCGAAGTCCGCTCTACTAGGTATTTCCTTTGCATCACAGTCGGCGATACGCCGATGACAAAACGCATGATTTGCTCTTCAAACGAATATCCATCCAGCGCAAAATATTGCTCGAAACTCATTTTCCCCGGCATGAAAACCAGCATCGCCGTCCCCATACCCATCGGCGCGGCGGTAATCGTCGGAATCCCCAACTCATAACAACGCGCGAATACGGCACGCCGGATTTCCAACGCAAAGATATCCAAACTATCGACGTAAATATCGACATCCTTTAAAAAATCATCCAGATTTTCAAGCGTAATGCCTTGCTTGAAATTGACGATTTCGGCCTCCGGGTTGATATCTCGAATCGTCCGTTCCATGACTTCCGATTTCGGTTGACCCAAAGTACTCATGGACGCGCCGTACTGGCGGTTAAAATTGGCAAGCTCGAAGGTATCCAAGTCGGAAATGTGGAAACGGCCTATTCCCATCCTCGCCAATACAATCAAATGACTCCCTCCGACACCGCCTAAACCGCCGACAGCAACTTTTTTATTTTTTAGCAGCTTGAATTCCTCTCGCGTCACCCAACCGATATTGCGGGAAAAAGCTTCGTCATAACTAAATTCCATTCCCCCTCCTCTATTAGTTCGCTTCACAGACAAAGTTGTGTCAAATAATTTTACAACTTTTTACCTTTCGCCAGATATTATCGAGAAAATAATCAGGCATCGTCTCTCAGCATATCTTTCGATAACCCCCCCATATTGCTCTAAATCTGCACGCGTCTCGAAGCTGTAACAAAATTAAAGCAACAGTATAGCGCAGAAAATCAGTGTCAAAAATTTTTACAAGCCTTGTTCTATCCGAAAGGAATCAAGGAAAATCCCTTTTATTCTAAAACAAAATAAAATAAATCAACCGCTATTCAATTATAATCCGCAGCAGTATAGACACTTCAAGATATTGATTTTATTAATTTAGTAAACGTTTTCTTAATAACCGAGCTTCAACAGCCTAAGTTAACAACTAAACACCATATAAAATGGCATTAAACATGCTTGTTTATTTTCGTACAATAACAATCCCTACTCAGCTTTTTGGAGAACCTTAAATGAACAAGCTACTCAAAACCTTAGGGGCAGGTATCTTAGCCGCCACCTCTACATCAATAAGCGCAGCCCCAATGGAATGGTATGTTGACGTCGGAACAGACTTTGGCGGTTTGTTTTCCGCAACAAAAGTCACCCCCACCAGCACAGGCATTAAAGATCAAGCCGACATTAGCTTTCAATCACAAACGTTAGTGACAACCCAAAACTCGGGCACATTAACCGTAGGTGATTCTATAGTGACATATGCCGGCCTCATTGCCGCAACCACGAATATAACAGCACAAACTTATGCGAATAATTTATTCACAGCCTTGCTGCCTACGATACCTGATAGTGCAAACAATGGATTTGGTAACGACTGGTTTCTTACTTTCCGCACTACCAATTTAAGCGGCACGATAACCAGTGTAAGCGATCCTACAAGACCAGAGGTCTCTTATTCTTCGGGAACCATTGAGTTGCTGTTTTCCACAAACTTGACTACTTGGTCGAACTTTATGAATTTAGATGTCATTAGCAGCACTTACGATACCGCCAACAATCTAAATATTGTGGGAAATATTGATTTCACCGGTGTCGACCTAGCTTACGCCGACCTATTCCATAAGGTCGACGGTATATCTTTTTATGACAATTGGCTTGATGGTGACGCTAATCCGATTACCTTTTCGTTAGACCAAAACTTGGGCGCACCCATCATCACTCCAATTGACCCTAACACAATTAAACTCAGCGGCACTCACGGCGCTCAACTGTACTTCAATACAGTACCAGAACCAGCAACTTTAGGACTATTAGGCATGGGAATGCTTGGCTTTGGCGTAGCAAAACAGCGCAAAAGATTAAAAGCACAACAATAAAAATATTGTCTTAACGCCGCCATATTCCAGCGGCGTTTTTTTGGCATTAGAGCATTAAGTATCGAAACAAGAAGGGTTAGGCTCATTTAATATTTTAACCCTTACCAAGAAACGTTTCGAGCATGACCGAAGAAATCAAAACGTTGGATCCGGGCTAAATAACAGGGTTACCGCATTTAACTTTTTATTTATCGTTAAATCAATGCACTAGGGGCTGTTGCCGTTTCACATAGGTAACCATAAAAAAGCGCAAGCTAAGGCCACAGAAGCTTCAAAATTTCGTTTTAGCTTGTCATATCGTGTAGCAATAGCTCTAAAATGTTTCAGTCTTGCAAACACATTTTCAACTAGGTGACGATATTTGTAGAGACACCAATCCATATCATCATTCCCTACGTTTGAATTCTTTTTTCTTGGAATGACAGGAACAGCTCCTTTGCCTTGAATCTGAACACGTAGTGGTTCACTGTCATAGCCTTTGTCAGCAACGATATAGTCAGCTTTAGGCAGTTCAGCGACTAAGGTTGGCGCTTCTTTACAATCATGAACTTCGCCACCTGTCACTGTAAAGTGGATGGGAAGACCACAGGCATCAACAGCCATATGAATTTTGGTTGTATTACCCGCAACAGATTTACCAATCGCCGATTCTTGCCCATAGGCCGCACCGCTACTATGCTGATGAGCTTTCACAATACTTCCATCAATAAATGACCATTCCAAGTCAGGCTCAACTATCAGTTCGTTAAAAATACCCATCAGTTTTTCTTTACGAGACCATTCATTGAAGCGTTTATAAACAGCATTCCAGTTACCAAAGGCACTGGGTAGATCTCGCCAGGGACAACCTACGCGCAAACGATAAAAAATCCCTTCGGTTGTTTGCCGAAGAAAGGGTTTGTCATATATCCCCATTTTCAACATAATCATCTTCAATTTTCCCCAGTGTTCATCCGTAAACATTTGTCGCGGCATAGTTTGCTTGTTTTTGGCTCAAAATAAACAAGCTATGAGGCGGAATTATTGAAATTCAAGGGTAAGTTACAAAACGGCAACAGCCCCTAGAATTTCTCGCTCCATTTCAAGATATTTTTAACGCTTGTAGCTTATTGATTCCAAGGAATTTTTATTTTTAATGTGCTTGCCCTGGGTTAAACAACCCGTCCTGCAGTGGCCTTGTGATACAGGCGAAGTATAAAAACCCAGAGGAAGATGCTTGACCATGATTGTCCATCGCGCAAAACATCAAAAGACGATAATCGTTTAGAGGCCGGCTAGAGTGTAAAATTTTCTGACACCATATAAGAAAAATTCGCCTTCTCACGAACCGGCTATGCCCTGCCTTGCCCAAAATCACCATGACATCATTGTTAATCCTGTCGATTTGCCAATAATTTCATGTTTGCCTCCCTATCAAGGCAACAATGCTCGCAAGCCATCCTTCGATTCACATCCTTTTGACCACAAGACAATTAGGCTAAATAAATTCTGACCGACGGGGCTTCCCACTTAAGGCCGGAGAAAAGTACTAAGGATTAACCGTTCGCCCTGAGCCTGTCGAAGGGTGGACGGTTAATCCGCCCAAGGTTCGACAGGCTTTCCTAAGCGCAACCGAAGGGCTCACCACGAACGGATTAACCTTAAACTGTCCCGCGTTAAGCGAGTAGCCACTGGCGGTAAATGCGGCATTGTTTTTTTTCATAAAAACACAGCAAGGTGTAACGCGCACCATGAGCTAAATTAACGCAGCAACGTTACATACCATCGCGTCACCTTAAGCCCTTAATTACCTTTTAATTGCCCCAGCATTTCAATCGCTCGATTTTTCGACTCGAAGGCTTGATCGACTTGCGTTATCGCCTCCAGTAGTTCGACAGCCCGTTTCTTATCGCCTTTTGCGGCAAGCGCTTCGGCTAGATGAAATTTGATATTAGGATCATTGGGTTTTAAGTCTACCGCTTTTTCCAATAACTCGAGCGCTTTTTGAAATTCTCCTCGCTTTAACAGTATCGCGCCTAGCGTATCGGCGATCTCTGCTGAATTAAGCGCTGCTTTATAAGCGCGTTCCGCCATAGCAAGTGCCTCCGATTTGTTTTGCTGATGATATAACCAAGCCAGGTTATTCAATGCCAAAGGATTTTCCGGCTGTATCGCCAAAATAGCCTGATAATGTTTTTCAGCCTGCCGTAAGTTGCCTTGTTGCTGCAAAATGTTGGCTAAATGAAAGTGCGCTAAGAGATTTTTATCGTCTTTTTTTAACTCGTCATTCAACAGCTTTATTGCGTCGGCTTGTTTTCCCTGAGAACTTAATACCGCAACCATCAACTCGAGCAACTTCGGGTTAGGTCGCGCTTGATACGCTTCACGGTATGCCCCATAGGCTTGATCGAATTTCTTTTGGGACAGAAAAATATCCCCTTCGATTGCTTTGTGCAACTTCGTTTCGGGCGATAAATCGGCAATACTTTGAGCAACTTTCATCGCTTCATCATGATGCTTAACCCTTATTAACAAATTCGCTTTTTGAACCATCAACTGCAAATTATCGGGCGCCGCCGTTGAAGCCTGATTCAACAGGGCTAAGACTTCATCCGCCTTATCCGGTTGTCTCGACAAATAATTCGCCAACATTATCCGGTGCTGAATGTCTCGTTCGTTTTGTGCGATGATTCTACGTAGCGTCTGCTCCGCCTCAACTGCCTGATTATTTACGATATACGCGCCTGCCAACAAGGACAAAGCGGCGGGGTGTTCCGGATAACGAACATTCATCTCCTGTACCAACGTCAATACTTTTTCCGGCTGCTTCTGTATTCCATACAATCGCGCCAAACTCGACAGCAGCCTCGCTTCATCTGCAATTTGGCCTTTGACGTTCTCAAGCCCTTGGATCAGTGCTTTTTCCGCTTCATCCAGGTTTTTTTCTTTATTCGCTATTTCGGCTAGTAATAGATATGGCGAAACGGTTTTTTTGTTTACCGCCATTGCTTGACGAATCCGTTCTTTGGCTTGCTGGGACCTTCCTTCGTCAAAGTCTATCGAGGCAATACCCAGCAATGCCGCTTGATTTTTTGGGTCGAGACTCAAAGCCTTGTTAAAACTTGCCGATGCCGCTTTACGGTCTTTTTGATGAAGCTCTATCGTTGCCTTGAGAATATAGGCTTGCACAATATCCGGCTGCCGCTTGATGAGCGCTTCTACCTGACTGTGAGCGCTATCGAATTGTTTTTGCCTGATTTTTTCTAAAATTTCGGCAAACTCTTCTTTGATGTTTTGTTGCTGTGTTTTTTCAAAGTCCTCCGGGCTTAACATTAAGCTGCTCGGCTCGTCAAACATGGACTTTTTATCAAGAACCGTCAGAGGATCTTTATCTAGTTCATTGAGGTCGTAAGTCGCCGCAATGCTATTTGAACTTGCTATTAATATAGCAATACTCAAACAATGCTTTGCTTGAGTTAAAACCAATTGTTGTTGACTCATAAATATATTCCTTCTCAATTTTAGGGAACCGTAAATTATTTATAGCACGAAACAGGGCGCTTGATATCAAGCAAAAACCAAGATTCATTTTGTTACTGGCCTTGGCCGGCTTGGGGTGAATTTTTTGATTTTCTTACCCTTCTCAATGACTAAACAGATCTGAAGCGCTGTAAAATTTTCTGACACTCACAAAAAAAGGGGGGGCAGTCTAAAATGGGGTTATGTAAAAAGGGGTCAGGTTGAATTAATAATTTTATCCTGCCTCCTTTTTCTGCCTTTTTCTCTAATCAAGATTAAATTTTGATAATTGTGTCGCTATAGAGCGCTACCAAGGGATCGTGGGTCATTAAACGCATCGGCTCTACGAGCGCCTGAGCCATAAGTATGCGGTCGAACGGGTCTTGGTGATGTAAAGGCAGTTCTTCGACCGCTATCGCAAAAAAGGGGTCAGGTTTATTTAATAATTTACCCCTTGCCAAGGACCCGCTCTAAACGTTTCGAGTATAGCCAAAGCTTACCGAAAAGTTAGGGACGGGTTAAATAAGCCGTCCCGCCAAGGTCTTAAAATAGAGGCAACGCATAAACACCCAGTAAAAAGTACCAAGCCAAGTTTCTCCATCGCGCAAAAAATCAAAAATGATAATCGTTTAGAGACTTGCTAAAGCGTAAAATTTTATAACACCAAGAAATAAAGAGGGCAGAAGTTTATACCTACATCCGGGATGTTCCTAAAAAACGCCATGGTTAATGCAGGCTGATCAAATAAGCATGGCGCACAAAAGAGCCTCTTCTGCTTTCAATCCGGTTCTTTAAAAACGTTCTCAAGACTCGTTGCATCGAAAACCCGATCAAACCACACTTCAATCTCTGCTAAAGAAGCTTGATCGATTTTAGCTTGCAGAATTGGCTCCATTCGATTGCCAAAACGCTTGTGCAACGCGCGTTGCAATAACATTTTAGCTTCATTCTCCGAACCTTTTTCCATACCTTTTTCTATGCCTTTTTCCATGCCTTTTACATAACTCGGCAAGCGTTCAATATTGATTTGTAACATTTCGTATGCCTCTTGGATGTCGATATTTAATTGACGGTTGTCCGCTAATATTTCCAACATTTCTAAATATTCACGACGCGCCTTGTCGTTCGTGCCGATCAATGCTTCCAGCTTCTGTAGAATATGCCGTACTATCTGAGTCGCCGACTCACCTTGAAAATCACACAGTATCGACAATACCAATGCCTCCGGCGTTCCTTGGTCGAACAACATGCGGAAAAGGGGTCAGGTTCATTTAATAATTTACTCCTTGCCAAGAACGGTAAATGTCAACGTAGTTGTCGCATGTGTTGAAAATTAATGAACGGTAGTGTCGGTATTTTTTACCGCATTATCGATTGGTTTATCGGGATTTAAACAGACTTGTGCCTGCCAATCCCAGTTTCGGGTACCACGGCTCCAGCGCTCCGGTTTTTTGGCTTTAGCGGCCTCATAAACGGCTTGGCGTTGCTTCAAGATCGCCTGGTCTTCACCCGTATGACGTTGCTCGGGTGTGACATATTGAATGCCGCTGTGCCGATGCTCGTGGTTATACCAGCAGACAAAGCCGGTCACCCATTCCCTGGCGGCGCTCAGCGAGGCAAAAGGCTGTGTCGGATACTGTGCGTCATATTTCAGTGTTTTGAACAACGACTCGGAATACGGGTTGTCATTACTGACCGCCGGGCGACTCCGCGAGGGCGTAACGCCCAGTTGTTGCAAGGTTGCCAGCAGCGTTACCCCTTTCATCGGGCTGCCGTTGTCGGAATGTAAGACTAACTGATGTCGTGGAATGCCTTCACGTTGGCAGAGATCGGTGATCAGATCGGCAGCCAGTTCGCTGCTTTCTTGCTCATAAACTTGCCAACCGACGATCTTGCGGCTGAAAATATCCATAAACAGATACAGATAGAAAAACTGGCCTTTGACGAGGCTGGTCAAATACGTGATGTCTCAGCTCACCAGTTGTTTCGGCGCCGTTGCGGTCAGGGCTTTCGGCTTGCTGCGCTCGACCGGTGTTCGACAGGCATGACGGTGATTCACTTGTTTTGCCTCGCGAAAAATGCGGTAAATCGTCGACTCTGAAGCATAATACTCGCCGCGTTCGGCCAAGATCGGTACGATTTGATGCGGTGTTTTGTCTTTGAATTCATCGGTGTTGGCTATGGCTAATACCCGGGCGCGTTCGACGTCACTCAAACGATTGCACGGCGCTTGTTGACGGAGCGTTCGACCGTCAACCGGCACGGATTCGGGGCGTTGCCAACGTTGTAAAGTACGCAGCTGTAACCCCATGACATCGGCGGCTTTGGCTTTACCTGCTCCGTGTTTGACGGCCTCATTAAAGAGCGTGACTAAATGCATGCGTTCTGCAAGAGGGATCATGACGCCTTTTCCTCCCAGAACGCTTGGCACTTTTTTTGAAGAATCAACAAAGCCGCGGCTTCTGCTAAAGCTTTCTCCTTGCGCTGTAGGTCTTTTTTCAGTTGGCCAATCTCGTCCTGCAAGGGTTTCGCCGCTTTCCTTGATGTGTGGCTAGATTCGGCGGCCACAGGCGGTTTAATAAAGTCTTGTTTCCAAGTGTGCAGGTGATGGGTAAACAAGCCTCGTTCGCGGCAAAAGGCATTGAGTGCTTCGCCTTCCAAGCCTGCGCTGGCTACCAAGGCTTCAAACCGTTGTTGTCGAGTCCAGTCTTTAGGACGTTGTTGTTTCATAGTCTTTGTCGTTGAATGAGATCGTGTCCGTTTAAGCCAGCCTTTCAGTGTAAACACGCTGATATTCAATTCATCGGCAATCGATTGAATGCTTTTATCACCGCGTTGCAATACTTTGCTCAGGGCTTGCTCTTTAAATTCTTCACTATAACGGGTTTGCATTGTTTTACCTCTATAAAATTTTAGAGGCGACAACTATCCTGACACAGGGGGAGAACCCGCACTAAACGTTTCGAGTATAGCCAAAGTATACCGGATCATTTAGGGCATACCGAAACTTTGGGGACGGTGCTAGATAACCCATTCCACCGAGGTCTTGTGACACAGGCAACGCTAACAAAGGCGCCGCCCGTTTTTCAATCCGGTTCTTTTTCATCGTTCCTACGCTCTGCGTTGGAATGCATCCTGGGACGCTCTGCGTCCCCAGAGGTCGATAATCCAGACAAGAGCTACGCAACTCTCTATGGCTTCTCAATCCAATTGCCCGTCGCAGTCGACGCAGAGCGTCTAAAGCGGCATTCCCACGCAGAACACTCGTCTTTATACATTAAGAGAAAAAGAAGAGTCCAAAAAGGGGTCCAAAAAGGGGTCAGGTTAAATTAATAATTTAACCTGACCCCTTTTTTCGCAAGAGCCTTACCTTGGGCAAATTCTTCTCGTGCTTTCGCAATCAGTTTGTTAAATTTCCCTGCCTGAAAGTCAGATTTGATTTGAGCGTCCCAACGATCATTTTCAAGTTGAAGGAACCAATCGCGAAATTGAGTAAATTCTTCTTTGGGTAAGTTGTTGTAAACACGGGATTCAAGTTCTTCAACTTCGCTCATACAATAACTCCTTAAATTAAGGGACTATGTCTTTCTAAATGATATTTGTTTTATCATTGTGACGACTCTATTTTTCCTCTTTTTAATAATGAAGGAGTCAGGCCAGTTCCCTCTGTGCCAATATACCTGAGACACCGACGACCCATGCAATTATTAGGGAACATTTTCGCAATTGAGAATCAAGAAGATGCCATGCTAAACTCGCGACATGAAAGTGAAAGATCTTATCGCTCTTCTTGAACTGGATGGTTGGCAGCAGGTACGGCCAAAAGAAGCCATCGTCAGTTTCACCATCCCGTTAAGACCGGTACAGTCACAGTTGCTGGAAAACCCAGCGTAGATGTACCTCCTGGTACTCTAATTAGTGTTTTGAAACAAGCGGGACTTAAGCAATAGAGGTTTACATGCGCTATATGGTTGTTATTGAAGAGGGTCCAACGAGTTTGGGTGCCTATGTTCCTGATCTTCCAGGCTGCATAGCTGTCGGCGAATCTACGGAAGAAGTCTTGCAACTTATTCAAGAAGCTATCGAGTTTCATATTGAGGGTCTGAAAGAAGAAGGTCAGCATATTCCGGTGCCACACTCTTCAAGTTCGTTTGTTGACGTTCAAGCCTAACAGTAACAAAACAGCCAAAGAGACGCCCGCTTTGACCGCTTTTTTCTCTGTTCGGCACACCAAAAGTTCGCTAAAAAAGGGTCCAAAAAAGAGGTCAGGTTCTGAGGTATCCCCACGAAATAGCCAAATAAAACAATTTGCTATGGCTGAAAATTGATAGATATATTGATTTTTTCATCGTTCCTACGCTCTGCGTCACTGCCATTAAGTTAAGCCTTTTCTGGTTCCCACGGTCCTCCGTGGGAATCCGTATCTTGGCTGTTGAAACCAGATTGGTATGCGTTCCCACGCTGGAGCGATGGGAACGAAGAAAAACCTCCCCCAGCCACTCTTTTTCAAAGAGGGGAGTAAAACTCCAAGGACCTTAATTTAATGGCATTGACGCTCTGCGTGGGAATGCATCCCGGGACGCTCTGCGTCCCCAGAGGTCGATAATCCCGACAAGAGCAAGTACATTCCTTAGTCCAATTGCCCGCCGCAGTCGACGCAGAGCGTCTAAAGCGGCATTCCCACGCAGAGCATGGGAACGAGCGTTTTGCGGGGATACCTCAGGGTCAGGTTTATTTACTAACTTACCCTACCAAGAACCCGCTCTAAACGTTTCGAATATAGCCAAAGTATACCGGAACATTTAGGGCATACCGAAACTTTGGGGAGGGGTTAGATAACCCGTCCCGCAGAGGTCTTGTGTTACAGACAACGCTTACAAGATCGCCGCGCGCTTTTCAATCCGGTTCTTTAAAAACGTCTTCAAGCCTCATTGCATCGAAAACCCGATCAAACCATACTTCAATCTCTGCTAAAGAAGCCTGATTGATTTTGACTTGCAGTGCTTTCTCCATTTTATTGCCAAAGCGCTTGTGCAACGCGCGTTGCAATAACATTTTAGCTTCATTCTCCGAACCTTTCTCCATGCCTTTTTCCTCTGCCGAGGCGATTTTGCTCTCGACATCGGCCAGGGCTTGCATGCGTGTTTCATAGATTATTCGTTCGTCTTCATCGAACATTCGGTCGACTGCGGTAATCGCTTTAATGATCGCCGGGTCGACGCGCAATTGTTCCGGTACATCGTGTTTGTCCAGTTGATGCGCTTTAGTCAAAAAGGTGCTCCAGCGATCCAGCGCGGTCGTGATTTCCCGATACGGTTTGATAAATTTACGTAGTTCGATGTAGTGCAGCTCAAATACATCATGCAGTTTGTCGTCCTTGCCGGTCGCGGTGTTGATGATTTTGTAACGATTGTGGAACTCCGGCGTGTTCGGAATGAAATTGAAGTCCAATATATTGATGCTGACGGTTTTTTTCAGTTCGCGGAACATCATGCCTTCGCTGAGCTGTTCTGTCACGAGCTTCGCCCAGTAGTAGATCGCGCGCTTGTCGAAGTTGTAGTCTTCGCTGATTTGCATTTCCACATTAAACCAACGCCCTTGTTCGCTTTTCGCCTTGATGTCCAAAATTGAGATTTTTCCGGCCTGATAATCCGCTAGGTTGTAGGGATTTTTCAGCTCAACTTCGGCCACCTTATCCTCTTCGGAGACGATTGCATTGATCAAAGAGATTAGCAGGTCTTTGTTTTCTTCGCTGCCGAACAGTTTTTTGAAGGCGAAATCGACTCGGGGATTGATTCTACACATGGGCCTACTCTTTGAAACAAAATACTGCTAATAAATGTCTTCTAGCCTTGATTCTATCATGAGCAGTCATGGATGATAGCATAAGTCAATCCACAGAATGCTTAAGGGTCAGATTCTTTTGTCTTTTGCTATATTTACACGCCGAAGGAAAAGGGGGGCACTATAACAGTTGCCCCCTTCTTTATCACTCAAAATGAATTGCATTTTTTAGTTGAATCCGCGACATCTTCCTTTGACAAAGGGAGATTTATTTAGCTAATCTACCCTCCCTACCCCGAGCTAAAATTATTCGTTGTCTACATTACCTGACAGATTTATCAGCATCCGCCCAAAAACAGAAGCGGTTTCATTGCTTACTTCAGTGTAATAATTCCTGACGGCGGTATAAAAAGCACCCTATCCTTAAGCGACACGAACGATCTCTCCTCGGAGAACAAGGCAACCAGTCCGGTCGGCTAAAGATGGCGTTACCTAGCAACTTAATTCCATCGGTCATGGACTATGATTAATAATCTTCGGTAATTATGATACCGGATCGTTGACGAGTCTCCCGGCGCCGAATTTAGCGAGCAAAGGGGATTTATTCAAAAACTCACCTTGGCATTAAAAATGATAAACATACTTTTACTACTTGGTCTCTTCTTTATTACAACACCGAGCCTAGCGCAAAACGATCAAGAAAAAGGCTTGCAAATCATCGAAGAAATGGTCGAACGCGATAAAGGCTGGCAAGACAGCCAAGCCGAAATGAAAATGATCCTTAGAACCCGAAGCGGGAGCGAAGCTATTCGGCTACTCAGAATCAATACGTTGGAAGTCACCGGCGACGGAGACAAAAGCCTGACTATTTTCGATAGCCCGGGCGATGTGCGAGGAACGGCATTTTTAAGCTATACCCATGCACTTGAACCGGACGATCAATGGCTATATTTACCGGCATTGAGAAGGGTTAGGCGTATTTCGTCAAACAACAAATCGGGCCCCTTTCTCGGCAGCGAATTTGCATTCGAGGATTTGACATCATTTGAAATTCCGAAATATCAATACCGCTACCTTCGTGACGAAGCAGTAGACGGCATTGATTGCTTCGTTGTCGAGCTTGACCCTCAGTATGAACATTCCGGATATACCCGGCAGATATCGTGGATAGACAAAGAACGCTATATTCCAATAAAAGTCGAATATTACGACAGAAGAAATGCCCTATTGAAGACGCTAGAAAACAAAGATTATCGTCAACATCTCGACCAATACTGGCGTGCACACGATATGTTGATGACCAATCATCAAAACGGCAAAAGCACTAGCTTATTGATCGAGAGCATCGAATTTCGAACGGGACTCACCGAGCGCGATTTCGATCAAAATACTTTAAAGCGCGCGCGCTAGTTTTCAATTATACTTTGTCGAACCTGCTTGGAAATTGTATAAGATTTTAGCGAATTAGCGCCATTATTTAAATTATTGTCGTAATTCCCATCGTTCCCAAGCTTTGCGTCACTACCATTAAATTAACGTAAACCGTCACTGACCTCGTTCCCACGGAGGACCGCTCATCGTTATACATAAGTCAAAAATTACCCTTTTGCAAATCTTAACCAATGAGACCTCGATACCATTTTTCGTCGCCCAACGTCCCGACTTCGAAATCGCGATCTGGGGATCGCTCCCACAGAGCCTCCGGCCCCTTGTGGGAGCGACGCCTTCGTCGCGATTTCGAAGCCACTGATGTTCAATATCCGCAGATTTATCAAACAGCACCGCTTCCAAGTATACGGCGGCCTCTGTTTAGCAAGTTTACCGATACTTGTGTATAAAGGCGAGCGAAGGACCGTGGGAAGCAGAAACAATAAAGGGTGGGCTAAACAATTACGATACAAGCAAACGCAAGAAGCATATTAGGCAACAACACTTAAAATCTTATGCGCAACACCCGACTTAAATATATTAGCTTGGCAACTTGCTTGGTAATTTCGGAAGCTGATGCACAACAAATGTTGTTGGATTCGGTTGCCTATCAATCTAATCCCCGTCAAGCCTTGATAGATCTTAGCATCGTCCCCACGCCCCCCCCTGAAAACCGAAAAACGCCCGAATTCAAGGCCTTTTTCCTCGACAATCCGCCTCGCCTTGTAATTGATGTAAAAAACCTGAAATCTTCGGCACCGCTTAACCAGCCGGCTGTCGATCATCCGTATTTTCAACGTTTACGCAGCGCGCCTCGAAATAAAAACGATTTCCGGCTGGTATACGATTTAAAAAATCAAACCGGCACACACGGATACACTGTCGATACGAATTCAAACGCTCACGGCTCGTATCTGATCACCCTAACAGACACAAGGGATTTAGCCCAGGGACACAAACCGCTCACATTGGCTCCGTCAAATTATGCGGACTCAAGCGGCGAACTCCAAAAATACGATTTAACCGCACCCCAACAATCGGCAAACGAATCGTATCCTAATAACTTTAAAGAAAACCGCATCGGTGCATCGAGCGACGAATCGTTTTTTAACGACTTGATATCCGATTGGGAAATTTCCGGCTATGCCGAAGTGGAAAGCCTGGGCTTTTTTCAAACCCCGCAAGACAACCAACAACATAGCCACTATATTTCCGGTGCGATAAACCCCGAACTCTACCGAAGCTGGGATAACGGATCGCAAAGCTTTACTTTCTCGCCCTTTTATCGCTACTCTCAACACGACAGCCGCCGTACCCATTTCGATATCCGCGAACTGACGTGGCTAAAAGCCGCCTACGATTGGGAGCTGCGGGTCGGCTTCCGCCAAGTATTTTGGGGCGTCACCGAAGGTTTTCATTTGATCGACATCATCAATCAAGCCGATTTTGTCGAAAACATCGACGGCGAACAAAAACTCGGCCAGCCGATGATTAACCTAGCCTTGATTCAAGACTGGGGCACCATCGATTTGTTTTTATTGACCGGCTTCCGCGAAAGAACCTTTGCAGGACACGAAGGCCGCTTAAGAACGCACCCGGTAACCTCAGTCGGGAACGCCCAATTTGAAAGAGAAGGCGTCGAGAAACACTTGGCTTACGCCGCGAGATATTCTCATTCTTTCGGCGACTGGGATGTGGGGCTCGCTCATTTTTACGGCACTGCCCGCCAACCGACGATGCTGCCTCGCTTCAATCAGTTAGGCGAAATTGAACGAATCATCCCGCTTTATGAAAACATCAATCAAACCAGCATCGATGTACAAACGATCAAAGGCAGCTGGCTATGGAAACTCGAAGCGTTAATGCGTTCGGGACAAGGAGACCGATTCTATGCAGCGACCGGCGGCGTCGAATATACATTCTTCGACCTCTTCGAATCGGGCGTCGACCTAGGCCTGATAGCTGAATACATGTACGACAGCCGTGGCTACAATAATTTTCAGGCATTGACCCAGCAAGCCCTATTTCAAGACGATTTCTTAGCCGCAATTCGTCTGGGCTTTAACGATATTCAAAACACCCAGCTGCTTGCCGGCGTCATTTTCGATCGCACTCAAAACTCTAAAATATACAACATCGAAGCCAGTCGGCGCATTGGCAACGATTGGACCGCGGATCTTCAACTCCGTCTGTTTCGCGGCATCCCGGTCACCGATCCGTTAATCATGTTCAGCGCCGACGACCACGTTCGCTTTCAGCTTAGATACCATTTTTAGGCTTATCGAAATATGATCATCGTAGATGAAAATTCGGCCTCGGGGTGCACGGTTCACACCCTACGGCTTGTCTAGTTTTTGCACAAGCCGGGTCGGCTTTACTCGTTCCCTCGCTCCAGCGTGGGAATGCATACCGATGTTTCCGTGCCGGCATGGGTTTCGTGCTTGTACTAGGCTTCGGTATGGGTTCCCGCGGAGGACCGTGGGAACCAGACATAATTACTCGTTCCCGCGCTCCAGCGTGGGAATGCATACCGGTGTTTCCGTGCCGGCATGGGTTTCGTGCTTGTACTAGGATTCGGTATGGGTTCCCACGGAGGACCGTGGGAACCAGACATAATTACTCGTTCCCTCGCTCCAGCGTGGGAATGCATATCGGTGTTTCCGTGCCGACATGGGTTTCGTGCTTGTACTAGGCCTCTGTATGGGTTCCCACGGAGGACCGTGGGAACCAGGCATAATGGGTAATTTTCATTACCTTAGGGGCCCTCTAAGTTTAAGACGCTTTAAGCAATGTTTGAACGATTTTTTCGCAGGCATGCCCGTCGCCGTAGGGGTTGTGCGCTTTGGACATGCGCGCGTAGACATCGCCGTCCAATAGCACTTTTTCGACGCCGCTGACGATTTTTTCTTTATCGGTGCCGACCAACAAAACGGTGCCGGCATCGACTGCTTCGGGTCTTTCGGTCACTTCTCGCATCACCAATACCGGTTTACCCAGTGAGGGACCTTCTTCTTGAATGCCGCCGGAATCGGTCAGAATCAAGTCGCTTCGGTTCATGATCCAGACGAACGGTTCGTAGTCGAGCGGCGCGATCAGGTAGACGTTATCGAGTCGGTCGAGGATTTCGTAGACCGGTTTTTGCACATTCGGGTTGAGATGAACCGGATAGACTAAGTCCCAATCCGGATGTTTTTGTGCCAGTTCTTTGATCGCATTGCAAAGATCGATGAATCCTTGGCCGAAATTTTCGCGGCGGTGCCCGGTAATCAGAATGAGTTTTCGGCTTGAGTCGCAAATGGTCTTAAACAGTGTTTCGCCGAATTTTTCCTGCCATACGCTATCCGGTTCGCCGATGACTTTGTCCCGGACGATCAGCAAGGCATCGATGACGGTATTGCCGGTCACGACGATGTTTTGCTCCGGAACGCCTTCGGCGAGTAGATTATTTTTCGAGGATTGCGTCGGCGCGAAGTGATAATCGGTTATGCGTCCGACCAAGGTCCGATTTGCTTCTTCGGGAAACGGCGCTCTAAGGTTGCCGGTTCTCAGCCCCGCTTCGACATGGCCCAGTTTGATGTTTTGGTAGAACGCGGCCAGTCCCGCGGCAAAACAGGTGGTAGTGTCGCCGTGTACCAGCACGATGTCCGGCTGCGCTTCGCGTAATACATCGCGTAAGCCTAACAACACTTTCGAGGTGATGTCGAAGAGGTCTTGATTCGGCGCCATCAGGTCCAAATCGTAATCGGGTTTAATGTCAAACAAGTTGAGCACTTGGTCGAGCATCTGCCGATGTTGGGCGGTCACACATACGAGGGATTTCAGACCTTCGGCTTGTTGTAGAGCCAATACGACGGGCGCCATTTTAATCGCTTCCGGCCGGGTGCCGAAAACGGTCAGGATCTTTTTGGTCATAAAATGATTATGTGATGGGTTTGCTGTAATTGATTGAGAACACGCTTTTTCGTTTTAACCCAGCTTTAACAATCTCTGTCATATGACTTAGGAATATGCATAAAATAACTTCTACAAGTAGTAGGCTTTGCGGCGGTTCGGTGGCTCGCTTGACAGGACGCCGTGAACCCAGACCTAAATTATGCAATATAGTTACCATAGCCAAAGGGCTATGGAATTTAGGTGCTGGGTGAATACGTCCATGTAGGCTTGACGGCGGCGACTGATTGCCATGGATGGCATGAATGCAGATTTTGCAGGAGCAAAAATCTGCCCTGCCGCCGACACCTGTCAATCGAGCCACCAAACCCACTTCCGACAGTTGTCTAAGTTATTTCATGCTCGTTCCTTAGAATATTAAAGCAAAATAATATTACGGCACTCCATTTGTTAAGGCTGGGTTAAAAGGCGACTTCTTGATCGGATACGCTTTTAAGTATGCTCATGCCGTTCGGTTTTTTGGCCATTTGCAATTGGGCTTTGATGCGCTTTTGCACCGCTTCGACATGCGAGATCACGCCGACCTTTTTACCGTGCTTCTGCAAGCCTTCCAGGGTCGAAATCACGACATACAGGGTTTCGGCATCCAAGGTACCGAAGCCTTCGTCAAGAAACAAAGAATCGACAGAACGCCCGTTGCCGGCCAGTTCGGAAAGTCCCAGCGCCAAGGCTAGGCTCACGACAAAACTTTCGCCGCCGGACAGGGATTTCGGCAGTCGTCTAATGTTGTTTTGATACGTATCTTCGATTTCGAGCGCCAAGCCCTGCTCGCTCGGCATTTGCCGTAAATAATAGCGGCCGCTGATTTTTTCGAGCACCTGATTGGCCTGGGCCAATAGTTTATCGGCCATTTTAATTTGCACGCGCCGGCGGAATACGGCGCCGTTTTCTTCGTCGATACATTTGACTTCCAGCAAGCATTCGTCGACGATTTCTTGCTGCGCAATCAGTTTAGTCGACAATACGTCGAATTGTTGCCGCATCGCCAGGTTTTTACCAAGCATCGCTTCCAAACGGGCGGCTTCTTGTCGGGTAATGTCGATTTTTTCGTCGATACCTCGTATGCGAATGACGATATCTTCGACGGTCTGGGTGGTCAATGCCAACGCTTGTTCGGCCGCTAATTCGGCCCGGGTATTTTCAAGCCGAGTGGCAAGATCAGCCAATTCGCTTTGCAATGCCGACATGCGCTGCTCGAACTCCGGCCCGCGCGCAATCAAGTGCAGCAATTCGATGACTTCATCAACTCGCCAAGACTGGTATTTTGTGCCGACCAGTCTTTCCCGGAAAACTTCGCGCATTCGCGCCGCTTCGGCGGTCTGTTGGACGATCAGTTTTTCCTTGTCTGCAATCAGTTTTTGTTTTTCGATCAATGCCAGATGCAAGCCGGCGGTTTCTTCTTGCTGAAGTTGCGTGCCGGCGGCGGCAATTTTTTCGGATAGTTGCGCAATTTTTCGATTGCTGGCGTCGATCTTTTCGGTAATTGCAGCGATTTCGTCAGTCAACCCCTTGCGGCGCAATTGATAGGTTTGATATTCCTGACGGCGTTGATTCAATCGATCGTAAAAGGCGTCCTCCTTTCCTTTGGCGGGCATTTTTTCGCCGACTAAGTCCAATTGATGCAACACCTTCGCGGTTAATTCCTGCTCGTTCTTGCGGCATTTTTCGAGAGTTTGCTCCAGCTCTTTCAATTCCTGAGGACGGCTTTGCCACTCTTGATGGAGTTGCTTGGCATTTTCCTGCAAGCGGCCGATCATCGCTTCGTGCCGAGCCATCAATTCTTTGATTTTATAGATACGCCTGGCCTGCACGCGGTATTGTTGCGCTAGCTTGGTGATATTTTTCAATTCGATCGTTTCAGTCTTCAAAAAGCGCTTAATCGCCCGCGAATTGTTGATTTCCATATCGTCGTTGACCGCATTCAGGCGGTTACACAAGGTCAACCATTGAGAGCGAAGTAATTCGATGCGTTGACGTTTGGCCTTGCTGCCTTCAAGCCGTTTCTCGGTCAATTTGGCTTCTTGTTCGATACGCTCGGACGCCGCGACCAAGACTTGGATTTTTGCTCGCTGATCGGCTAGTGCGCGCTTGGAGTCGCCGATTTTCGGCGGCCGAATGACATACGGGTGATTCAGCGCGCCGCATAACGGGCAAGGCTTGCCGTCTTCAAGATGGACGCGCTCGTCAGCCAACCTGGCTAGTATCACCTCGTTCGCTACCGCTTTTTCGAGCGTCAGTCTGATGTTGTCTTCGCGCATGATGTCGTCTTTGTACTGCGCCAATTCAGCTTGTAAGTCGTCCAGCGTTTTTTCTTCCTTCGCTTTGCCGAAGCCGAAGAAGCTAAAGCGTCCTCCGGTTAGGCGCGCATGTTCGCGGCTTAGGTTGTAGAGGGATTGAAAGTCGGCCAAACGCTCTTTTTGATCTTTTAAAAGCTCGTCGATTTCGGCCGCATCCCTGCCCAGTGCCACGCCTTCGAGTTTTTGCTCATTGATTTGCAGTTTAAGCTTCAGACGACCTATGGTTTTTTGGGATTTCTGAATTCTAGCTTGATGACCGCTAAGCGAGGCGCCGGTCGCTTGTACCGATTTGGCGGAACGCTTATGTTGTTCGGTCAACGACGCCAGTTCGGCTCGTAATTTTTTTAATTTGGCCGTTTCGGGAAAATTTTCGAGCAAATTTTCATCGCTCGCGTTGAGTTCCAGCCATTCATCGACCGTCGCCAGAATACTTTGTTTTTGTTCGCGTTGTATTTTCAGTCCTTGCGTGACATCGGTTTCCAGATGCTTTTCTTGCGTGTGTTGCGAAATCCTGGCTTTTTGCGTTTCTATAGACCGCTGCTGGTCTTCAATCGATTTTGTCGGCGCCGCGCCAAGCGACTCGGGTTCTACGCCCGATAGGGCCAGTTTGTCCTGCAGTCGCTTGAGTTCGTTCCGGTATGCATTTAACGTTTGCTTGCCTTGTTCGATGTCTTTTTCAAGCGCCTCGAGTTCGTCCGCGGCTTCTTTAAATGCCAGGGCCTCCGGGTTTTCGGCAATTCGCGTTAATTGTTGCTGGGTTTGTTCGGCTTGGGTCTGCGTTTTTTGTTGTTGCTGGGTTAACGCGGTAATTCGTTTTTCCAGCGTTTCGATATTTTGCAACCAAACTTGCTGTTGTTTGAGTTCGTCGCGCTGTCCGCGAAATTCGCTTATTTGATCTTTGAAATCGGCCAAGTCGTGTTCGGAGGCCTCTTGTTTGGCGGGATCGAGCATATCCAATGCATCGATGTCTTGTTTGAGCGAGGCCAGTAACGCTTGTTCTTCATCGGCTTTGGCGATTACGGCATTTTTGTAGTCGGCGTAGATGTCGCTGCTGATGATTTTTTCGAGTATATCGAGGCGTTCGTTATCCAGCGCATTCAAAAACGCCGCAAAATCGCCTTGCGCGAGCATGATCGAGCGGGTGAAATTACGGAAATTCATGCCGGTGATTTCGGCGATTTTTTGACATACCGCATTGGGCGTTTCGGCCAGCAATTGTTCGCGGTCGCCTTCGATTTTTATCAACAGCATTTGCGGCGATTGCAAACGGCCGTTCGGATCTTGCCGTTCGCGTTGTACTTTCCAAGTCGAACGGTAAAGGTTGTCGCCGACCGCAAAATCGACTTCGGAAAAGCTTTCCGCCGTGCGTTTGGTCATGACGTGCACAGCCGGCCGGTCGAAACGAAAAGTCTCTCCGTAGAGACCTAAGGTGATCGCGTCGAGAATACTGGATTTACCCGACCCGTTCGGCCCTGTGATTGCGAATAAGCCGGAATCGCTGAACGGCGCCTTCCTGAAATCGACCTGATTATCGCCTTCCAACGAATTGATATTTCTAAATTTTATTTTGAGTATTTTCATTGACGAAAGACTGGGACCGGCAAATGATTTTTCATCGGGTCATTATAGCGCCGTCGGTTTGATTTTTCTCATGTTTGAATCGATCGCGGAATTTAGGATACGGTAAAAGATAACTTTCCGATGGTTCCCACGGGCCTCCGTGGAAATCCGTACCTTGGCTGTCGAAACAAGATCGGTATGCATTCCCACGCTGGAGCGATGGGAACGAGTACATTTCTGGTTCCCACGGTCCTCCGTGGGAATCCGTACCATGGCTGTCGAAACAAGATCGGTATGCATTCCCACGCTGGAGCGATGGGAACGAGGAAAAATAATTAACCCTCGGCACAATCCCGAATATTTCAATGGGACAATATGCTATTTTTATAATCTATTAAAAAAATAACAATGCTTGAGGAAGCGCATCATGTTGAAACCATTTTTGCATCGGTTACTGACTTTTATCTTCAAGGTCGAACTTAAAGGCCTCGATAACTATCATAAAGCCGGCCCCCGCGTAATGATCATTTCCAATCACACCTCGTTTCTCGACCCGTTATTGCTCGGTGTTTTTTTACCGGACGATATTACCTTCGCGATCAATACGCAAATCTCCGAACGCTGGTGGCTAAAACCGTTCTTGAAGCTGTCGAGAGTGTTTCCGATGGACCCGACCCATCCGATGTCGCTAAAAGAGCTAATCAATCATTTAAAGAATCCTACTAAAACGGTGATTTTTCCCGAGGGCCGCATCACAGTGACCGGCTCGGTCATGAAGATATACGACGGCCCGGGCATGGTCGCCGACAAATCGCAGGCCACCGTTTTACCGATTCGGATTAAGGGCGCCGAATACACGCATTTTTCTAAATTGCGTAATATCGTGAGACTGCGCCTTTTCCCGAAAATTACGATACAAATTCTTCCGCCGACCACAATAGAAGTACCTAACGACTTGCGAGGCCGCCATCGTCGTCATTTTTGCGGCCAAATTCTTGCCGATATCATGACCGATATGATGTTCGCGACGAGCCATTATCAGCAAAGTATTTTTGCCGCGTTGCTCGAAGCGCGCCGTATTCACGGCGGGAAACACACGGTTGCCGAGGATCTCGAACGCAAGCCGTTATCCTACGACCGATTGATCACAGCGACATTGTGTCTTGGTCGCGTCTTGAAAAAAATCACCGTAACCGGGGAAAATGTCGGAGTCATGCTGCCGAATTCGACAAAAACATTATGCACGGTTTTAAGTCTTCAGCTTTACGGCCGCACGCCTGCCATGCTGAATTTCTCGACCGGTTCGGCCGGCATGCTTTCGGCCTGCTCCACAGCAAAGATTAAAACCGTGCTGACTTCGCGCCGCTTTATTGAGCTGGCAAGATTAGAAGATGAAGCCGATCGATTAAGCCAACAGGTCGAACTGATTTATCTCGAAGATTTAGCCGGGCAAATCACTCCGGTGAGTAAGTTGGTAGGCTTGATCAAATGCAAAACGGCTAATATCTGGTATAAACACACCGAGTTTAGCTATGACAACCCCGCAGTGATTTTATTTACCTCCGGTTCGGAAGGCACGCCGAAAGGTGTCGTGTTATCGCATGCCAATATTCTAGCCAATCACAAGCAACTGGAGGCGAGGATTAATTTTAACGCGCAAGATGTCGTGCTAAATTTTCTGCCGATGTTCCATTCGTTCGGCTTTACTGTCGGCACGATGCTACCGATATTGAACGGCATGACCACGTTCTTTTATCCGTCGCCTTTGCATTATGCAATCGTCCCTGAAATGGCTTACGAACTCAATGCGACGATCATGTTCGGCACCAATACGTTTTTAGCCGCTTATGCGAAAAAAGCCCATGCTTACGATTTTTACAATATGCGTTATGTCGTGGCCGGCGCCGAAAAATTGCAGGAAAGTACGCGGCAAATTTGGTCGGAAAAATTCGGCATCCGTATTCTCGAAGGTTACGGCGCCACCGAAACCGCTCCGGTAACTTCGGTCAATACACCGATGGAATTCAAGGCCGGCACGGTAGGACGTTTCATGCCGAAAATGGAATACAAACTGGAGCCGATACCGGGTATCGATCAAGGCGGACAATTGCATGTCAAAGGTCCCAATATCATGCAAGGTTATTTGCTGGCGAAAAACCCGGGACAACTGGTGCCGCCTAAGTCGGTTTACGGCGAGGGCTGGTACGATACCGGCGATATCGTCGATGTCGACGATGAGGGTTTCATTACGATCAAAGGCCGCAGCAAACGCTTCGCCAAAATAGCCGGAGAAATGGTTTCGTTGACTGTCGTCGAACAATTAGCCACCAAGGCTTGGCCGGACGCGCTTCATGCCGCAGTCACTCTGCCCGACGAGAAAAAAGGCGAGCAGATTATTTTGCTGACCACGCAAAAATCGGCATCGGCACGCGATTTGGAAGCGGTCGCCGAAGGCGTTTCTAAAATTGTTCTACCGAAAAAGATAATGATTGTCGATAAGGTACCGGTTTTGGCGAGCGGTAAGATCGATTATCCTGCGGCTACGGAGTTGGCTAAGGGCGGTTAGCGGTTAGCGGTTAGCGGTTAGCGGTTAGCGGTTAGCGGTTAGCGGTTAGCGGTTAGCGGTTAGCGGTTAGCGGTTAGCGGTTAGCGGTTAGCGGTTAGCGGAATTGTGAAACATTTTATACGCTTGTCAAGCCCCAACTTCTGCTTTCTGCTGCGGGGAGGGTTATTGAGCCCGTCCTTAACGTTTCGGTTTGGCCTAAGCATTTCGCCTTACTTCGGCCATGGTTCAAACGTTTCGCATGGGTTGTAAACCCCGCCCTATCAAAGGGATGAATACTTACTTCCAAGGTGGCATTCGTCACGAACCTCTAGCGCCATGTGAAAAGGCTTTGAGCCTTTAATTAAGGAACAAGCCATGATCTGGAGACTTATTTAAACTGCGTTATTTAACTCACTAGTGAGGCATATCCCCTACTAATGAGTCATATCCCCCACTTCAATTTATCAAAGCAATCGGCTTCGCATAACACAAACGCAAAACAACGAATATCGATTTCCTCTAGCAGTTTAATTTAAAAAGATTTTTTATTTATTACGCTTGGAAAATGTTCTGCTTTTAAAAAGTGGCATTTTTATTGCATTCTTAAGATTGTCTTAGCGCATTGATACAGACTGTAATTTAGTACAGTACAGTCGAGTTAACTTATTTAAATAGCTGAAGTAAAGCAAACAAATTGAGGTTAATTGCCTAGTCTCCAATATCAAAGGACCGGTTGATCGCTGAACTCGCTATTTAATTTAAACAACAGGAAGGCAGATAAAATTGCAAACACTTAAGTTTTATCAATCGGTTGTGCTGAACATTTTTGTTAATTGAAAATATGCCTATGCAAAAAACTAACGCATGGCGATTATTAAAACAATGGAGAAACAATGAAAAAAACTAATAAATTAAGAGCCTTAACCTTCGCCATGGCCACGATGGGAGCGCTGACCAGCCTACCTTCGAATGCGGCAACAACGCTTAACGGGGGCTTTAATTTTGAATTTACTCCAAGCGCTTCCTCGCATGTCATGAATATTAGGGCAGACTCCTGGTATAACTTGACTATGGGTTACCTGGGTTGGACTCATCACTCAAACTGGGGATACATGAAACTAAGGAAAAATCAACCTGTCACAATTACCGTTGATGCCACTGATATTCAAGGTTTCCATCCCGGAGTGACGGTCTGGTATAGAAAGCAAGGCAGAAGATTTGCTCCTATAGAATATGTCAATGCGCACTCTTATAGCCAATCTCAAGATGTAATGGTTCAGAATGCAACTCTCGACGATGACCCGGTCAATCCTGTCAATCTTGGCCGAATTCATATGGAGTTTATTACCAATGCGTTCGATCGAGACGGCATGGGCGATGTATTAGGTGAAACATACGACCAGTCGGCGATCAACAAGGTCTTGGACGGCGAGCCCGGCAAGGTAAGCTTGACTTTTACGCCGCCACAAAACGGTTTTTATCAGTTCGTAGTCGGCGGTATCAATCCCGATGAAGATATCGACACATCCAAAGCAGTATCACAGCGCTATCCTGTAAGCGTTGAAGTCAGCTTTCCAAGTCGATAAAATACGTCCATTTTAACTGCAGGCCTCCCTCGACTCTATTTGAGGAAATAGTTCCTTTAGTTTCGTATGGGCTGAGCAGTCTACATCGTTAAGGGGAGGCAGGTATTTACTTGCCTCCCCCGCAATTTTTGGAAGATCATGTTTATCAGCGTTAAAAAAGCCTTTGTCCGCCAATTCGTATTATCGCTATGTCTATTGACGGTTCTGCTGGGTCACCCGAAATGGGCTCTGGCGCATGGTTTCGCCGAAGATCATTCTTTCGATTTAGTCACATTGCCCGAAACCCCCGGTTTGGTAGGTAAACGATCCTCAATTGTCGTTGACCAAGAGGCGGCAATTCAGCTGGGTAAGGCTTTATTTTGGGATATCAATGTCGGTAGCGACGGCATTGCATGTGCCAGTTGCCATTTCCATGCGGGCGCCGACCGTCGCACGCGCAATCAGATGAATAGCGGCCAGCGTCATACTGAGGATACCGAGAGCGCGAAGCGTTTCGACATTGGCGGACCGGATTATGAGCTTAAAGCCAGCGACTTTCCTTTTTTTCGTTTAAGCGATCCCGCCGACAAAAACTCGGAGATACTTTTTGCGACGGACGATGTGGCCGGTTCCTCCGGCGCTTTTAAACGTTCATTTGAAAGTGTCCAAGAAACAGGTGACGGCATCGACCAATGCACTCCTCAAAACAGCGATATTTTTCATGCTAACGGTTTAAATACGCGTCAAGTCACCAATCGCAATACGCCGACGGTCATCAATGCAGCCTTCAATTTTCGAAACTTCTGGGACGGGCGCGCCAATAATATTTTCAATGGCGTCTCGGGTTTTGGACTTCGAGACCCCGATGCCAAGGTTTGGATAGCCAGAAACGGCAAAAGAGCCCGGCAAGTCAAGTTGTATCTGGAGCATGCTTCTCTCGCATCGCAAGCGGTCGAGCCGCCATTGGATATGATAGAAACGTCCTGCCAAGGACGGACTTTTTCCGAAATAGGAAAAAAATTAATTCAACGCCGCCCACTCGAAACACAGCAGATTCATGCCGAAGACAGTGTCTTGGGCGGTTTGCGTCATGATTCCGGTAAGGGCTTGAATACCACTTACGGCGAATTGATCGAAAAAGCCTTCCATAGAAGATTCTGGCGGGGCACTGCGGATTTCGGCGTTTCGAATTCGGGCGAGCCTTATTCTCAGATCGAGGCCAATTTCGCCTTCTTTTTCGGTTTGGCCATTCAGCTTTACGAAAATACGCTAATCTCCGATCAAGCGCCTTTTGATCAGCCTTTAGACGACGCAGGTTATCCCTCCGGCTTTAACGCCCAACAAAAACAAGGGCAAGATGTCTTTTTCGATGCGCATTGCCATAACTGCCATTCCGGTCCGACATTTTCGGCGGCAATTAACCCTCAAGCCTATTTCCGCCCGGGGAAGAAACCGCGTTATTACCGACTGGTTGACAGAACCGTTTTAGGCCAACAAACCAGTGGTGTCGGCATTGATAAAACACTAGTCGATATCGGGTTTTTCAACACCAGTGTGACGCCGAATGATTATGACGTAGGATTGGGCGGCAAGGATCCGTTCGGTAATCCACTGTCCTTTGCGGAACAATATTTGGCGGTTTTAGCAAACGACTCCAAGGCAATGGTCGACCCCATCAGAGCAGTCGCCTGTGATTTTGTTGAACCATTTGTCAGTGATTTGGAATTCGGCGACAGAGAAACGATTCGCGATCGTCGTTTTGGCCGCGGAGCGGTATGCCGTGGCAAAGCGCTAAGACAACTATCAAGAGTGCCGTCCCCCGATGTCGTTGAGGCGGAAATGCGTAAACCCGGCAACGGTCGCGTATCAACCTTGACTACAGGCGCCTTCAAAGTGCCCACTCTAAGAAACGTCGAATTGACTGGGCCATACATGCATAATGGCGGCATGAAGTCGCTTGAGGAAGTCGTGGAGTTTTATAATCGCGGCGGAAATATACAAAATCGGCGTCATGCAGCCACCTTGGTATTCGACCAAGGTTTTACCGAAGAAGACAAAGCAAGCTTGGTCGCTTTTATGAAAACCTTGACCGATGAACGGGTACGCTGGGAAAAAGCACCTTTCGATCACCCCGAACTTTGGGTCCCGCACGGACATGAGGAAGGGATCAGCAGCCCGATCGATTCGAGTTTGGCGGAAGACAAGTTTATTTATTTACCGCCTGTGGGCCGAAATGGTCGCACGAACGATCAGGGTCCTTTAAAGCCTTTTGATAGTTTTTTACAACCCTAAAGCAACCAGCCGCGGGTTCGTAGTTGTCAATAACCCACGAGGTGTAATTATTCACACCCCCTATCGTTCCCACGCTCCGGCGTGGGAATGAATACTGAGACGCTCTAGCGTCTCATACCGCTGGAGCGGTACTCAGACATTCCCACGCAGAGCATGGGAACGATTATTGATGGGGGACTGAATAGTTACCACGAGGTTGAACCTAATTTTTAAAAGGCTAGGATTTATACCTTTCGCACTTCAAATTTCGGCAGTGCCTTAGGAGGCACCGGGGTGTTCGGCAAAGGCTTTGCCAGCATGGAGCTGGCATAGAGCCTACATGGATGTATTTACGGCGTCCTTTGACGGGCACCCCGGTGCCGAATTTTGATCTCCGATGGGTATACTTCCCAATCAACTCCCTTTGTTAGTGTCGTGTAAGCGGGTTCGGTTGATCGAACCCGCTATCCCCCCATTGTTTCAGAAAGTTATTTGGCGTAAAAACCTTACTGTGATCGATTCAACTTTATTTTGAGTCGGTCGCTTTCCCAACATAAAAAACGCACCAACATTTTCCACGAAAGCTGAAAGACTCCAGAAGCCTACTCCCGATCGGGTATAATTCGTAATCCAATTCTCAATGACATATTGACCAAGGGCGCCTGGAAGCAATGAATACACAAAGCAGCACTATCGAACCGAATGCCCCTTCTATTCGTGCAGACTTCGACGCAACTTCTCCCGAATGGTACCTGAACCGCGAATTGACTTGGCTCGAGTTCAATAAACGCGTCTTGCACGAAGCCGAGGACGAGCGAACGCCGCTACTGGAAAGAGTCAAATTTATCGCGATCGTCAGTTCCAATCTCGACGAATTTTTCATGAAACGCATCGGCGGACTCAAACAACAACTTGGCGCAGGCATCACCGAATTAAGCGTGGACGGTCGCAGCCCGCAACAACAAATTACCGAATGCTACGCGGTCGTACGCGAAATCGAAGCCAAAAAGCAGCAACTGTTTGTCGAATTAATGGGGCATCTCGATGCCCAAGAAATCCGTATCGTTCCTTTCGCCGAACTAACGCGCGATCGACAAAAACAAATGCGCGACTACTATATACAGAATATTTTTCCACTGGTAACGCCTCAGGCGATCGACCCTGCGCATCCGTTTCCGTTCATTTCGAATCTGGCGCTAAACCTGCTGGCCGGCGTCTATTGCACGGACCCCGAACTCGTCACACTCGTCAGGATCAAGGTCCCGGTCGGCCCCAGACTACCGCGTTTCATTCAAGTCTCTGACGAACTTATTTTCGTCGCGCTGGGCGATTTGATCGCGAACAATTTGGATTTACTGTTTCCGGGCATGAATATCGCGTTCGCGGATTTGTTCCGCGTTACGCGCAACGCCATCACCGAAAAAGACGAGGATCAAGCCGACGATTTGCTGCAAATGATCGAGTCGGAATTGCGCGAACGCAAATTCGCCTCGGTCGTTAGACTCGAAGTCGCGTCAACGATGGGCGAGTCACAACGAGGCATGTTGACAGCAGAACTTAATCTGAACGAGCATGATGTCTTTATCGTCGATGAGCGCTTGGCGATGTCCGACTTATTTCAAATCGCCGCGATTGACCGACCGGACTTGCTCGACGCCCCTCATCACCCGTGCGACCACCCTAAACTGGCCGCTGCGCCGAATATTTTCCATGCCATTCGGGAACAAGAGACGATTCTACTGCAACATCCCTATGAGTCTTTCGTGACGACGGTCGAACGTTTCGTCAAAGAAGCAAGCCGCGACCCAAATGTTCGAGCCATTAAAATGACTTTGTACCGCACTTCGGCCGGCACTAAAATCGTCCAATATTTGATCGACGCCGCCTTAAACGGCAAGCAAGTGACCGTATCGGTGGAATTAAAAGCGCGTTTCGATGAATCGGCCAATATCCAATGGGCGCAGCGCATGGAGCGAGCCGGGATTCATGTCACTTACGGCGTGGTCGGACTCAAAACGCACAGTAAAGTGATTTATGTCGTCCGCCAGGACTACAACGGTCTACGCCGGTACGCGCATATCGGCACAGGAAATTATCACGCCGGAACCGCCAGGCTCTATACCGACCTCGGTATTTTGACCTGCGACCAAGACATCGGCCAAGACCTTACCGAGTTATTCAATTATTTAACGACGGGCTTGGTACCGAAGCGTCAATACAATTGTCTACTCACCTCGCCGAAATACCTAAAACCCGCTTTAATCGAAAAAATCGAACGCGAAATCGCCAAGCATTCTCCAAAAGCGCCAGGCTTGATTCAATTTAAGATGAACGCCTTAGAGGATGCCGATATCACTGCCGCGCTTTACCGGGCCGCTCAAGCCGGCGTCAAGATCGATTTGATCGTCCGCGATACCTGCCGGCTACGACCCGATATTCCGGGAATTTCCGATTCGGTACGCGTCATCAGCATTGTCGGTCGTTTTCTTGAGCACTCGCGGATTTTTTATTTCCAAAACGGCGGAGACGAAGAATATTTCATCGGTTCGGCCGACTGTATGAAACGCAATCTGGAAAGCCGCGTGGAAGTCGTAACGCCGGTTAAGAAACCCGAATTACAAGCCGAGCTACGAGAAATATTGAACGTACAATTGAATAACCAAAGAAGCGTTTGGGAAATGCAGCCCGACGGCAGCTATATTCAGCGTCGACCGAAAAGCGAGCAGGATAGCATTGGCGCCCAAGAAATGCTGATCAACTTAGCCCAGACGCGTCTTAAACAAGCCGGCTCTGAAAAAAAGCTCAAGAAATCGAAAAAAAGCCGACCCGGTTTGCGCAAAAACTAAACAAGTCACGATAAACCACCAGCTTTTCCTGGTTCCCACGGTCATCCGTGGGAATCCATACCGAGGCCCAGTACAAGCACGAAACACATGCCGGCAGGAAACATCGGTATGCATTCCCACGCTGGAGCGTGGGAACGAGAAAAACGAGAAAAAGCCGACCCGGTTTGCGCAAAAACTAAACAAGTCACGATAAACCACCAGCTTTTCCTGATTCCCACGGTCCTCCGTGGGAATCCATACCGAGGCCCAGTACAAGCACGAAACACATGCCGGCACGGAAACATCGGTATGCATTCCCACGCTGGAGCGCGGGAACGAGAAAAAGCCGACCCGGTTTGCGCAAAAACTAAACAAGCCACGATAAACCACCAGCTTTTCCTGATTCCAACGGTCATCCGTGGGAATCCATACCGAGACCCAGTACAAACACGAAACACATGCCGGCAGGAAACATCGGTATGCATTCCCACGCTGGAGCGTGGGAACGAGAAAAAGCCGACCCGGTTTGCGCAAAAACTAAACAAGTCACGATAAACCACCAGCTTTTCCTGATTCCCACGGTCATCCGTGGGAATCCATACCGAGGCCAGTACAAGCACGAAACACATGCCGGCACGGAAACATCGGTATGCATTCCCACGCTGGAGCGTGGGAACATGGAAAAGCCGATCCGGTACGCGCCGTGGATAAATAACGATAAACTATTCGTTTTAATCGTTAGATTTAAACCCGTCGCCGCAATATCGCTTCTATCTCGGCATCGGTCAGCACGATCGGATTGGTTTTCATACTGCTGCCACGGCTATTCGCAACGATTTTTGCAAAATCGGCCTCTCTGAGGCCGTAATCCCCAAGGCGCGGCAATTGCAAAGTTTCGCTCCATTCGACAAGCAACGCGATCAATAAATCGCGCGCAACCGAATCGCCAATATCGTTACGTCCGGTCAGCAAACGCCCGACTTGCGCGTATTTAGCCAACGCCGGATTATCGGGTTCTCGCGCTTCAATCGCTTGAATATTGATTTCGGTGGCGGCGGCAACCATTGTTCCGCAAACCACGCCATGCGGTATCGGGAAAAAGGCGCCCAACGGCGAAGCCAGGCCATGAACCGAACCCAAACCGACTTGCGCCAACGTAATACCGGAAAGCAAGGACGCATACGCCATAGCGGCGCGGCCGTTAGCGGCTTCCGGTTCCCGGCCTTCCCACGCGGCAAAGAAGCCTTCCTTGAAAGCGGTCATACCGCTCCAAGCCAACGCATCGATGAACGGATTGGCCTTTAGCGAGACATAGGATTCCAATAATTGCGTGAAGGCGTCCATACCATCGGCCGCGATCAAGTCGCGCGGGCAGCTTTCCAGCAAGTCGGGATCGATCACCGCATATTCGGGAATCAAGCATTCGTCTCGAAAAGACTTTTTGAACCCCTCCGGACCTTGCACGCTCAACACCGAATTTTTGGTCGCTTCACTGCCGGTACCGGCCGTGGTTGGAACAGCGATGAACGGCTTACTAGGCCCCCGATATGGAATATTCCGGCCGACGCCTTCCAAGTGATCCATGACCGAATTACCATGCGGCAAAAGCCCCGCTATCGCTTTCGCCGCATCGAGCACACTGCCGCCGCCGATGCCGACAACGACCGCAATCGCCTCGCCTCGAAACCGGCTAACCGTTTGATCGACCAGATCCGGCGACGGTTCGCCCGAAACCGTGACATGCGACCAGCAAACGCCTTGCATTTCCAAGAACTCGATAAACGACGGCCAACGATCCGTACCACAAAAAGATTGCTTACCGGTAACCAACAAGGCTTTGCCGCCGTAACTAGCCGTCAAGGCTGGCACTTCGCTGAGCCGGCCCCTGCCGTAGCTAATGCGCGGCAGGCGTGAAATCGAAAATGGTTTAAATTGCATCGTTTACCCCTGCGGAAAAAGCCCTTCGTAACGAATCCCTTGCCGAGGCTCGGCCATCCAATCGGCGACCGTATCGCGCCAAGCCAAATAATGCGCGGTTTGTTTATGGGCTGCGGCATCTTCGGCAGAAACGTAGGCTTCGTATAAAACGAATTGTCCCGGATTTTCGGGCGATTGCAACACATCGAAGCGGCGATTGCCGGCTTCGCGAATCGACGCTTCATGATTGCGTTTCGTGGCGGCGACAAAATCGTCGATATGATCGGGCTTAACGTGAACATGAACCAAAGTGACGTGCATAAAAACTCCTTGATACGTTTTGAAGGGTGAAAGCTTTCAGTGAAAGCTGAATCGTATTTCTTACTCTGGTTCCCACGGTCCTCCGTGGGAACCCATACCTAGGCTGCCGAAGCAAAATCGATATGCATTCCCACACCGGAGCGTGGGAACGAGAAAATAGGTATTCACTCAATCGCTGTAGCGCCGTACGCTGCGCTTACTATGGCAACCCATACGCATCAAGCTAACACCGATCCCCGTCTATAAATCGCTACCGTTCGCTTTCGGCGAGTCTACACAGCGTAGCCCGGATGGAGCTTAGCGGAATCCGAGAAGCTCGAAGCCACGCCATTCCCGTATTCCGCTTCGCTGCATACGGGCTACGCGCTAATTTTACCTCGATACCGTTTGTTGTCACCTACTCTCCCGACTTCGAAATCGCGACGAAGGCGTCGCTCCCACAGAGGGTGGCTCGGAGTGCCCACAACACCCTGTGGGAGCGATCCCCAGATCGCGATCATAGAAGCCCGGAAGTTTAAGATAACTAACAGATGATATCGAAGCCGAAAGCGCCAAGACCTCGATAAAAGCCAGTGGCTGCCAAGCAGCAATGGGTTCGACATCGCAACGAAGGTATTGCTCCCACAATGAGCACTCCTCCGTGGAAACGAGAAAAACAAGCGAGTTTCTCGCTATTGTTCTTCTTCGCCAAGCAATTTCCGATAGTTCGCCATGGCTTGCTCGGCCTCTTTAAGCCGACCCTGATAGCGAAACCATTGCGCCTTTTGCAAGTTGAAACCGGCTTGCGGCCATTGCTTCGAAGGTTCCGACACATCGACTATATAATCCGAAACGCTAGGTTGTAGCGCCTCCATTAATTCAATCAACTCCGCGCCGACCAGCCACTCCTGCCGTCCGGTTTTAATCGAGCGTTGACTCACCGGCGCGGAAAATTCAATGATAGGCCTGTCGTCGGTATTCAGTCGCGCCTGTTCGAAACGACTGCTTATCGAAACCAAATCGCCGGCAAAATGCAACAGTAGTTTTTGATGACGCCCCGCAGACAATGCCGCAAGATCTTGGTTACTCTTGCTACCCAACAAACCCAAAACCGGCCTTAATGCGCCAAAATCGGCTCGCCACACTGTCGCGTAAGGAAACACTTCCAAAAACGTTTTGGCGATCACATCGAATTCGACTTGAGACAATTGATAAGCCGGCAGCCATTGCATGAACAAACCGTTTTCATTCAAGCGTTCGGAGACTGTCTTAAAATGATCGAGCGAATAAAGACTTCCGGTACCGGCTTCCCAGGGTACGAACAAATCGCCGATAATCACATCGTATTGTTCACGCGCGCCGCGCAAATAATTACGGCCGTCCTCATGCAAGACACGCACTCTCGGATCGTAAAACAAACCATTGGTGTAGTCGCCGAAATATTTATCCGATGCCGCGACGACATCTTTCAGCAATTCGGTTACGGTCAGATTCCGGATCGGGTGTTTCAACACGCCGCCCGCCGTGATGCCGGTACCCAGGCCCAACACATAAACCGAACGCGGCTCACGATGCAAGGCAACCGGCAACAAGCCGGTTAATTGCTCAAGCTCGAAAGAACCTGTTCCGCCCAAGGTATAATGATTGTTGACCTTGATTTTCAAATGTTCGCCGCGCCGGATGACCGCGACCGTGCCGGCGCTGCTTTCCCAAAATTCCAGCAGGCTTTCCTCTTCGTTGACCGGATCGACTTTAACCAGGGGCAACTTGCCGGTGTCGAATGCCGAAACCGCCAATAAAATGCCGATTGCCGGTAAATACAAACCTCCCCGCTTATTCCAGTCTGATCTAAAAAATTTCTGACTTTCGGAACGGTCAGGCTGTCGACAGTAGGAAGCCGTCTCCGTGGTCCGACTAAACCAATAAGCGGCCGTCAAAAAATACAGCACCGCAATCAATCGAATTCCGGTCCATAGCCCTATCCATTCCAATATCAAGAAACCGGCGATGATGGAACCGGCTATCGCGCCCAAGGTATTGATCCCGACCAATTGCCCGACCAGCGTTCCACCGCTTGGTCCATGATTTTGCGCCAAACGAATCGACAGCGGCAAAGCCATACCCAACAGCAGCAATGGCGGCCCCATGATAAACGCCGCCGGCGCCGAGATTTGCAGCAAATAAGCATACCAACCGACATCCGAACCGATATAGTGTAGCTCGTCAGTCCACGCCAAAAACACGAAAGGTCCGAGGTTAACCAAAAGACCGCCGGCAATCAGCGACCCGAACAACAGCTTTCCGGCATCGAAGCGAACGGCAATCAACCAGCGCGCCAGAAACCCCGACAAAGCTAGGCAAACCAGAAACACCGATAGAATCAACGCGAAGGTGTAGACTGAATTCTGCAATACCTGCGCGAACATCCTCCCCCACAATACTTGCAGGGCCAGCATCGAAAGCCCCGACATGAACGCAATGACGGCGAGCGGACGAAAAGCGATGCCGTCGGTTTCAATCGGCGCTCGGCTTTGCTCAGTGTGCGGTTTCGATAAGACATAAGCGCCCGCCGCGACCGTCAACGAAATCGCCATCGCCAATCCGTAACTGGCCTTGAAACCTAGCCAAATCGGCAAATAAAACCCTGCCAACAGCGCACCGGCCACCGCACCCAAGGTATTGACGCCGTATAACAAGGCCGTGTTATGACCTAAATCATTACGATTCGGCGCCGCGAAATGACTCAGTACCGGCAGCGTGCCGCCCATGAAAAAAGCCGGGGGAAACAATATCGTCAACGACAAGGCGAATTTGACGCCGGTGAACAATCCGGCATGATTGCCGCAGCAATCGAATACCCACGGATAGAGCCGGCCATAGGCCGCAAGCAATAGAAAATAACCTGCCGCGCAAACGGCAACCGCGACTTCGAGCCCGGCGTACAATTTTAGCGGCTCACGATAAGCAGCAACTTTCCGCCCCCAATAATGACTACCGGCGGCCAGTCCCAAAAAAAACGCGGCCAATGTCGTCGCCATGGCTTGACTGGTATTGCCGAACAACAAACCCAGTTCTTTCAGCCAAAGCACCTCGTAAATCAACGCCGCCATGCCGGTCAAGAAAAACAGCGCGGCGACAGACGCGAGCGGCGGACTTGATGACCTCATCTCGGAATCTTTCACGTTCAAAACCAAGCAGCCAGCCAAAGCCTAAAGCGCAAGCCCCATTCGGTACTGTAGCCGACCGACGTAAAAACGATCTCGCCTTCAGGATTTAAAATAAAAACCGACGGTACACCACGAATCCCGAAGCGATCACCGATCAAACCGCCTTCGTCGTTGATCGCAGGCCAATTTAATGCTTTCTTATGGAGATATTCCTTCACCTCATCCGCATCGCCCGATCTCAAAGCCACAGTCACGCCCGGAAAATCGTTCAATACCGCACTAACCGGCGCCTGCATCATCGCGCATATTCGGCACCATTCGGCCCAGAAATAAATCAAGCCGGGGCCGGCCGCGATTCGGTCGGAAACATGCTCGCCCTGAATTGTCGTTTGCGCTAATTCAGGCGGTTTTCCGGTCGCCAGCCCCCGGCTGTATAAAAACTGCCCGGCAAACAAAATGACGGCAATCGCGCCGTAAAACAAAAGTTTTTTGATCGTCATCGGTATTTATCCTGAATTCGGCAGTTTAACCATGAAGCACATGAAGTTCATGAAGGATTCCAAGAACTTACCAAATCCTTCTCGCTAACCTTTTTGGTGAGTGAAAGTTCTATACAAACGCGTAATAAGCTATTGAATTAACTTCCTATTCTTCATGGTGAAATGCTTTTTCTAGGTTTATAGCCCCATCATCAGCCGGCTGCCTTGCTCTTTAAGCCAATTCCGCCGCTGCCTGTAATCGGGTAAATGGTCGGCGACCAACTGCCAAAACGAGCTCGAATGATTTCTAACTTTAATATGACACAATTCATGCACGACGACATATTCGAATACCTCGGGTGGAGCCAGAATCAAGAGCCAATTGAGATGAATGTCGTTATGAATGCCGCAACTTCCCCAGCGGCTTTTTTGCGAGCGAATCGAGATCGACCGGGGCGACAACAAATGTCTGTGCTTATGTCTTTCGACATAATGTTCGGTCTTAAGCTTGGCATCGATCTTCATCCACCGAATCAAAGCATCCCGTATCGCCTCACTATGATCGCCCGAAGGCATGGCTTCCGGCACATGAGCAATGAAACGATCGAAAAATTCGAGTTTAACTCGCTTCAAACGAGTCGGCATGACGTTGAGCCGATAGCGCTCGCCCTGGTATGGAATATCGACGCCGTCTATGTAAAACTCCGGCGCCAAACTTTCCACCTGTTGGACGCGTGCTTCCAAGCGGTTCAGCGCTTGAATAACCCACTGCTGTTTTTGCTCAACGAAACGATGCAACGTTCGCTCGGAAATCCCGGCCGGCGCGACGACTTGCACCTTTCCGGGCGCCACCGTGATCCGCGCTTTAGTCGCCTTAGAACTACGGCGAATTTGATAAGTAAAAGGTAAGCTGGAAATTGTCTTGTCTCGGATTGGTTCAGTTAGCAGTTAGCAGTTAGCAGTTAGCAGTTAGCAGTTAGCAGTTAGCAGTTAGCAGTTAGCAGTTAGCAGTTAGCAGTTAGCAGTTAGCAGTTAGCAGTTAGCAGTTAGCAGTTAGCAGTTAGCAGTTAGCAGTTAGCAGCATGATGCGACATTTAAAGCACTTGTCAAGCCCTAATTTCCTCTTTCCTCTTTCCTCTTTCCTCTTTCCTCTTTCCTCTTTCCTCTTTATCTCGTCTTGCCATTGGAACTGAGCTTTTTGATCTAGATATACTTAGAATTTGGTCATATACCTTTCGCACTTCAAATTTCGGCAGTGCCGGAAAAGGCGCCTGGGTGCTCAGGCGCCGAATTTTGATCTACTCCCTTTATAGTCAAAAAATGGCTAACTTTATGAAGGTATGGGGTGTGGCTAGGGAGGATGTCGGCAGCAGGGATTGCTGCCGTCAAGCCCCCATGGAAGGGTTTACGGCGGTCCTCGATAGACACATCCCACACCTTTTATTCTTAGACGGTTTTTCGATCAAAAGGGAGTACGACGGGTATATTTTTAAACCTGTTGCGGCATTTCGGCCTTACGCTCCTCGCCTTTGCCGATCGTTAACAAGTCCCAAACCAACAAACCTAAGCCGCTTGCGGTGATCAACCCGAAAAACAAACGCCACGTCATCGCGCTTTGGAAGGCCGGATGAGACTGCGCCGCGAAATAACCGCCCCAAGTCGATCCTTCGACGGCACGCTCGACGAACGATTGTTCGTAACCGGCAATCAATAAGGCAATCGTCATCCCAAGGACGCCAATATTCAGTAGACCCAAGGCCCATTTCCAGCGCCAGGCATTCTTGATGCCTCCAGCCATCCAGACATCGCCTCGCCAATGCTGTATCGCCAAATAAAAGAATGCGATATTAATCGTCGCATAGGCGCCGAAGAAGGCCAAATGCCCGTGCGAAGCTGACCATTGCGTGCCGTGCGTGTACAAGTTGATCTGCGGCAACGTATGCATGAAGCCCCAAACGCCCGCGCCGAAGAAGTTACCGAAGGCCTGCGCAATGATCCAGGCCAAGGCCGGATGGTTGCCGGTCTTGAACGAATGCGCGCCGGCGTCGTATACGGCATGCACGACCATCGCGACCAACGGTATCGGTTCCAGCGCCGAGAAAAAACCGCCGATCGTGAGCCAATATTCCGGCGTGCCGATCCAAAAATAATGGTGTCCCAAACCCAGTATGCCGGAACCGAACATCAGCGCCACTTCGATATACAGCCAGGTTTCGACGATTTTGCGCCGGACGCCGAGCAGTTTCATCAAGGACCAGGCCATGATCACGCCAACCAAGACTTCCCATGTCGCTTCGACCCAAAGATGAATGACCCACCACCACCAATATTGTTCGTGCGTGATATTGGTCATGTAAAACATGCCGGCCACATACAAACCGGCCAATGCGACCAAGTCCAGCGTCAACACACCTGCGATTCCGGACCATTTGCCTTTGCTGAAGGTCGCGACGACGTTATAAAAGAACGTCAACACAACCGCGACGATGCCGATATCGGCCCAGCGCGGCGCTTCGATATATTCGCGGCCTTCGTTGATGAACCATAGGCTGGAGTCCTTGCCCGGCCCGATTTGCACGAATAGATAAACCAACACAACCAAGGCCACCGCACCGGTCAATATCCAAAACGCCCAAATGCCATATTTCAAGCCGACGATTTCGGTTCCGCTTTCATCCTCCAACAGCCAATAGATACAACCGAAGAACCCGAACAGCATCCAAACGACCATCGCATTGATGTGTACCATCCTATTAACGCTGAAATCCAAAAATTCGTAGAGAAATCCCGGAAAGATAAATTGCAGCGCGGCCAACAGTCCGAACAGAATCTGCGCACAAAACAAAATCACCGCGACGATGAAGTATTTAACCGCCAGTTGCCTGCCCGGACTTAAGGTACTACTATCCAGTTGCACCCAGTTCTGAAAATCCTGCCAATAACCGCGCGACCGGTCGACCAATACGCCCGCGTTTTCAATCACACCCGCTAATCCGCCCGATTTCATGATCAATCCTCCGCATACAATGTTTTGAAGTTATAAGGGAAACCATTCGTGTCGATACTCGACATCCATTTCAAAAAGGCCACGACGCCTCTAGCTTCGGCTTCGGTAATGCCCAAGTTCGGCATCTTGCGGCCTGTACCATAAGTACGAGCGTTCTTTTCCGGGTTCATTAAAAATTGAATCATCATGTCCTCGCGCATCTCGGGACTGATCCAGCCTTGATCCAACCAGGCTTTGGTCAAGTCCGGCGCGTAATAGGCGCCGTTACCGAGCAAGGTATGGCAGTTCATGCAATTTTTAGCCTGTGTGGTCTTTTTACCCAAATCGACTAACTCCCTGGCTTCTTCCTCGGTGAATTCCTTACCGAATAACAGCTCTTCTCCGCCTATAACCGGCATAAATTTATTCAATTCCTTATCGAATTGATAATCGATTTGTTTATTGATCACCTCATAGGCCGGGACCCTCTGCGTTCCTGCCGTAGTTTTTTTGAGTGAATCGAATGTTAAGACGACTAAAATTAAAAACGACCCGGCCGTTACCCAGATCGCGGTTTTTTTCCAGAATGACTCCGATGCCCACAGCGGTGTTTCATTCATTGCTCCTCCTCTTATTTATTGTTATTGCGGCCTCTTCATTATGATGCGTTTTAACACATAGATGCCAGATGCCTATCGGTGCAAAAAAATAGCCGATGATCATCAAAATAGTGACAATCAGCCAGTAACCCGAAAAATTGGCGGCACTCGACAATACGCCGACCGATATGACCAACACGGCGTAAGAAAAGTAAGCGGCAATTTTGATTCGGGAATTCGGATTCACTTTAGACCAAGCATAGAGCAGCGCATAGCTTGCACCGGCCAAAATGATCAAAGCGGATGAAAAAAACGTGATGAAAAAATCTTTTAAGGCAACGGGTTCGATCATGGGCTACTCAAGAATTTGCACAGCGAAATCCGGCTGGAATGAAATAACTTCGACAACTGTTAGAAGGGGTTCGGTGGCTCGATTGACAGGTGTCGGCGGCAGGGCAGATTTTTGCTCCTCGGCAATTGCTCCTGCATTGCCCTAATACACGCCATCCGTGGCGTAATGCAAAATCTGCATTCATGCCATCCATGGCAATCAGATTCCGCCGTCAAGCCTACATGGATGTATTCACCCAGCCCCTAAATTCCATAGCCCATCGGTCATGGTTAATAGTCTTACTAATTTAGGGGCTGGGTCCTGTCAAGCGAGCCACCGAACCTCCGCAAAGCCTACTACTTGTAGCAGTTATTTTGTGCATATTCCTTAGGAACGGGGTCTAAGGCTCAACGAGAGGCATCGAACCATTGACAAACGTAATAGAAAAAAACAAACCTCGAAATAGGTACGCGATGCGTACCGTACGAAAATCCGTATATATCAATCCAGTGTAGGCGATGCGACATGAAATGCGTCGGAATAAATATCTTGTAGCGAAGCGCCGTTTAAGTAGGCCATTCTTTTCGCATGATTTACCATGTCCGGATGGCCGCACAAATAGACGCGCCAGCCTTTCAAGTCGGGAATGTTTGCCATTGCAACATCGTTAGCGCGGCCTTGCGCGACGCCTTCCGGCGCTTCGCCTCTCGATACGCAAGGCGTATAGTGAAAGTTCTCGTATTGTTCAGCGAGTTCACGCATCTCGTCGATCCAATAGAGTCCATCCACTTCTCGACTGCCATGATACAAATGGATAGGGCCGCTATGCCCCTCCTCCAAGGCTTCATGGATTATCCCCGCCAATGGAGCCAAACCGCTACCGGTGCCGATCAACAAAAGACTTTGTTCCATTTTATCGGGCAAATAGTAACAAAGTCCCTGAGGGTCGGATACGGCAATGGTATCCCCGATATTCAATTCCTGATGCACCCATTCGCTGAACTTTCCGCCCGCCAATCGACGAATATGAAAAGACAGTTTTTCCGCATGTCTTCGGCTATTGGAGATCGAATAACTCCGAATCAAACCGTCCGTACGTTTTAAATTGACAAATTGCCCCGCATAATAATCCAGTGCGTCCTTGCACTGTATCGTCAATAAAACAGTCTCAGGATTGAGCAATTCCTTTTCGATAACCGTACCTTCGGTGAAGTATTCGGGTAGATGGCCCAGAGTAATCGACATGTCCTGTTCGGGATAGCATAAGCAAGCCAAAAAATGGTTTTGTTTACACAATACATCCTTCAAGCCCTTTTGCGCATGAGCGGGGGGTGGAACGTCCAAACTGCGCACCATACAGCTTTGGCAGGCGCCTTGTTTGCAACTAAAGGGAATATCGACATTGTCGCGCAATAAAGCTTCAAGAACTGTTTCACCCTCATGGCAAATAGTCTCATGCTCGTCCAATATGATTTTTTTCAGGGCCATCGTCAAAGCTTCCCTAATTATCTGCCTAAAACATCGTTGCGGGTACTTTCTGCAATCGAAGCGACTTGCTCGATTAGGTTATCAGGCACGTTCAATTCTTTCAATGTTCCACCTAAATGCTCCATAACGGCATCAAAATGCGAATCGTCCAGCCCCATTTTGACCAGTCTAGCATGTGCGTTGCGCATATCGGCACCGGTGTAATTATTTGGTCCGCCGAATGCCATCGTTAAAAACGCTTTTTGTTTCGCCGCCTGCTGCTCCATGTCGACATTATCGAAAAAACGATTGATTCGGTGATCCGCTAAGACTTTACGGTAAAAAATATCGACCGCCGCATTAACAGCTGCTTCTCCGCCAATTTGTTCAAATAATGATTGATTAGGTGTTGCTTCACTCATCGTTATCTTCCTTTGTTTATGTTTATATTTCTATCGCTGAGCACCAAAAGCTCAACAACAAGTTTAGTCTCGATACCATGCTTTTGCAATATCTATATTACAAAAGTTACATATTTGCCTTTCTATGCTATGCTTGCTATTTTAAAAGCCTAAAAAGTCTAGGCGCGATAACGATTATTCAAGGGGAGGAGGTTGATTTGACAAAAGGAATCGGTACGCGACGCGAGCAAATATTGAAATTACTGCTCGAATCACGATTAGGCCTGGGTATCGATGAGATTGCCGAGCAGCTGGATATTTCCAGAAATGCGGTTCAACAACATCTATCCAGCCTTGAACAAGAACAGTTGATCAAAAAAGACATATTCAAAAGTACCGGCGGGCGGCCCTCCCGAAATTATGTCCTGACCGAGCGCGGCATCAATTATTTTCCGAAACAATATTCTTGGTTTGGTAATCTAGTGTTATCGGAACTCAAGTCCGAAATGTCTGAAGAAGCCTTTAGACAGTTTATGTGGCGACTCGGTGTAAAGCTTGCCAATACTCTGGCCGCTCAATTCAGCGACAAAAAGCTCGAAGAGAAAATCGTGGCGCTAATTAATACCATGCAAAGCTTGGGTTATCATGCATCGCTCGACACCAACACCGGTCAGCCTGTCATTAAAGCATCCAATTGCGTCTACCACGACTTGGCTCAACAATTTTCGGATCTTTGCGATTTCGATCATGCCTTGATTTCAACATTGCTCGATCGACCGATTGAACAAACCGCCTGCATGGCTCGCGGAGATTGCTCATGTAAATTTTTAATCAAATCCGAAACGTCCGGATGATGGAGTTTGTTAAATCGAAAGACGTATTTCTTCTATAAAGAACTGAAATATACCTTTCGCACTTCAAATTTCGGCAGTGCCAGAGGATCCGATTAAGGCTTTGCCGGCATGGAGCTGACATAGAGCCTACATGGACGTATTCACCCAGCACCTAAATAAGCCATGATTTTGAATCATTGCCAAAGACCTATGGAATTCATCCAGCACCTAAATTAGTCATGATATTAAACATAGCCAATCGGCTATGGAATTTAGGTGCTGGATTTAGGTGCTGGGTTCACGGCGTCCTTTAGCGGACACCCAGGCACCGAATTTTGATCTACGACGGGTATGTTTCCCGCAGAGGCGCAGCGTTTCTAATTTTCTAGTTTGTTAAACCCGATAAACCCAATGACTTGTGAAAGCCTAAAAGTATTTGTAATCTTTATACTCTCAGCGCCTTTTGCCCATACGCATCAAGCTAAAAACGGCCACACCACGTCTACTCTTTCCAAAGTTGCTATTAAAGCACGTAGCCCGTATGCAGCGAAGCGGAATACGGGAATGGCGTGGCTCCGAGCTTCCCGGGTTGCGCTACGCTCCATCCGGGCTACGCTGTTTAGACTCGCCGAAAGCGGTTGGTAGCGATTTAGCAGCAGGGATGTCTGTGCTTAGGATTTGGTCGTAAACAACTTTCCTATCTTAGGGAGTTTTCTTGCTTTTCACAACCGCGGCAAAGAAATCCAATAGCAACATACCGACAATCAATTTGAAACCGAAGTTAGGGCCAAAAGCCTAGTTCGACCCTCAATAATCTTTTTGCATAATTCTCATAGAATCGAGCTCATGAAGGCTTTGTAGTTGCGCAACCGGCGCCAGCGCTTCATGTAGACTCGTAAAAAGAATTCGCTCATTAAAACTCGAACTCTTTGCATTGAGTAATTGATCGCGCAGAGCTGACTTAACCAGAACTCTAACCTGCATCGAACGCCCCTGCAGATAGCGCACCACTTCATCCAACATCACGATAGCACTCAGATCCATCAAATCTACGCGCCGGCAGTCGAGTATCACCTCCTCGGTATCCATGATGCTGTCGACCGCCTCGATTCGGTCCAACATCTGACTGGTCGAACCGAAAAACAACGGTCCCTTGATCGACATAATTCTAACACCCTCCCCTGGTTTTTCTGTCAAATGATAGTCATGATTGGTCTCGAAACTAATGTCGGCCTGCTGCGCTAAACGCCAAGTCAACATCCCCATGGCCAAAATCACGCCGACCGTCACGCCAATGACCAAATCGACTAACACGGTCAGTAGCAACACACAAAACATGATCAGCAATTCCGAACGAGTCGAGCTCGACGCCAATTTGAACATTCTATAATCGATGATATTAAAACCGACCTTAATCAAGATACCGGCAAGCACCGGTAACGGAATTTGACTGGCCAGCGGCGACAGTTCGAGCAATAACAATAATAGGAATAAAGCATGCATCACAGAGCTTAGCCGCGTTTGCCCACCGGCCTTGACATTGACCACTGTGCGCATCGTCGCTCCCGCACCCGGCAAGCCGCCGATAAAAGCACACAAAATGTTACCCAACCCTTGCGCAATCAACTCTCGATTGGGCTTATGATGCGTGTGCGTAATCGAATCGGTGACTAATGAAGTCAACAAGCTATCGATACTCCCCAACAAAGCCAAGGTCAACCCTAACATAAATACCGAGGACCAATGTTCCAGACTAAAAGACGGGAAATGCAACTTAGGTAACCCGGCCGGGATATCGCCGATCACGGCGGTTTCAAGGCCTGCAAAGACGGCCAGCTGGGTTCCAATAAAAAGCGCCAACAACGGCGAAGGAATGAAGCGGCTGATTTTAATCGGCGTCAAAAAAACAATGGCCAAGGTCAACGAACCCAAAAACATCGAATCGAACTGGACCGATTCGAAGACTGACGGTAAATTAAACAAGGCCGATAGTGTCGAGGAATACGTTGTACCGCCTAAAAGCGGCGCCATCTGCAGAATGATAATGATCATGCCTACGCCGCTCATGAAGCCGGAAATCACCGGATAAGGAATAAACCGCACCAAGCCGCCCAACCGAATCAAACCGAACAAAATTTGTAACAAGCCGCCAATCAAAACAACGGCCAACGCCAACTGGAAATTCCCTCCGAAAGTCGTCAAAGCCGAAGCAAAAACGACCGTCATCGGCCCAGTAGGTCCACTCACCTGTAATTGCGTACCGCCAAAAACGGCGGCAACCAAACCTAACGCAATCGCACCATAAAGACCGGCCAATGCACCAGCACCGGATGCGACACCAAATGCCAGCGCCAACGGCAATGCAACGACACCCGCAGTCAACCCGCCGAATATATCGCCTTTCAGCATCGCAAAGGAATAGTTTTTCATAAAGCCCAACACCAAAAAAATTAACCCTTAAAACTCAAGCAATAAATAATCCAACTCGGGCTTCACAAATCTACTCCTGATTAGCAAGTTTCTTTAGCGAAAAACGGCCAAACCACATCACGCTCTTTCCCAAGCTCCGGCTCTCATCGTTATACATAAATTGTAGGGTACGCTGCGCGTACCAAAGTCGTGCCCTGGCGGCTCGGTTGGCACATGAACATTGCGGGGCTACCATGGTACGCACAGCGCACCCTACGCGGATCGCCTAGCCGCGAGTGTTAAGCAGCGTAGCCCGGATGGAGCACAGCGCAATCCGGGAAATTCGAAGCCTCGCCATTCCCGTATTCCGCTACGCTACATACGGGCTACCTAATTTAACAGCAGTTCAAGAAACTGGAGCGAGGGAAAGAGCGGATGCCGGTTGACCGTTTTTTTCTTGATACGTAAGGGAATAACCGTGCCTCACAACCCAAAGCACTTTCAGTTTCCGGGCTGATGAAAGCTTCTTCTTGATCGTTGAGTTTTAAATGCGTCTTCTAGGATAAAAAGGTGCCATCGCGGGTCATAATCAATGCCAGTTCCGCAAACACGCCCGAATATAATCCGGCGCCAAGCGCTCTTGTTCCAGCCGCGTTTTTTCGTAATGCCGACTTTGCAAGCGTTCAAACAATTGTTGTTCCGGTTCGGTCAGATATTCCGGCAGCCTAGTCTGGTGGCTCTCCTCATCGACCATGCGGTTTCGATGCTCGAGCACGGTAATATCATCCATCATCAACGCCTGCAAATGCGGTTGACGCCGACGCGCGTCGCTCAAAATCGTCAGGCCCCAGCTATCGATATCGCCCCAGTAAGCGATACTTTTCTGCTTGAGCCACTCGGTATCCATCCAGGCAGTATTCCTGCCGCCGCCGAATACCGCAATGGTGTCGTCCAGTTCCGGCAACGCATAACCGCTTTGCTTGTTCTCGACGACCAGAATACGATTGGCAGGCAAAACATAGCTTTGCAGCGTCCGCGTATCCATTTGCAAAACCGGCAAACCGGCTAATCGATCGCGGCTTTGCCGACACAACGGACGCACCAGCAGCCAGCCGCTCGGATTGGCGATACAATTCAACCAACGCAACAAGCCGCCTCGTTCGGTCACCGCGCCCTCATACAGCCGGTCCGCCAAGGCTTCGATCAGTCCATAATAATTTTCAACGAACTTGGTGTCGACGCCCTTCAGCGGCAAGGCGCGCAAATAAGCGCCCTGCCCCATGCCCCGATGCAATTGCGGCAGCAATTGCGCCAATAGCGCGCTATCGTCCGGCGCCATACTTTCCAGTACGGACAGTTGTTTGATTAAAACGGTAGACAAGCGAGCATCGATATTCAACAGCGGACGCATTAACTGCTCCCAGCGCTGTTTTCTAGCTTCGGCTTTCGAACCCAGAACGGCTATCAACGCCGGCATCGAATCGATTTGCACGGCAACGGGCAGTGCTTGCTCGCCCAGTTGCAGGAATTTTTTAGTTTGCCAGTTCACTTGACTTGGATTAGGCCAGCGCCTCCAGCTTTCGACAAAGCACCGGAAATGCTCGAGATCGGCCAAGGCCTGAGCACCGGTCGGCGCTTTGAGCGCTATTCGGATAGGAAAAGGACGGTCGCCGCTTAAACGGCTGCGCAGATTTTCAATATTCAGCCACTCGCGTGTTCGTAATTGCGCCAGCACATCTTCCGGCAACAGTCCCCATCGGCTCATTGATTACGGTTTGCTTGCTTGACTTGTCGGTAGATATCATCGAGCCTGGGCGTTTCCAAACCGGCCTCCTTCGCATAATGCAGGGCACGCTCCAAGCGAAATCGAGCGCTACGGCCGAGGCAATTTCTGCCGGGGCAATCCTCGATGCCTTCGATCATGCCGGCAATCAACTTTTCTGCAGGAAGTTCTTGGCCGCTTAGCCATTCCATAATACCGATCGCTTCCAATGCGACTTCCCGGACGAGTTCGCGATGCCTCGCCCATAGCTCTCCGACCGTACCGCCGCAAGACAAGCCGCAGATATTGACCGTCATGATATAAAGCGATTTGCGCAGAAGTTGGTATACCAATTGAGATTCATCTTTCAGTAAACGCGTAGGAATATCGATTGCCTCCAAAGCGTTTATCAGCAGATCGGCATGCGGGCCATACACCGGTGTATAGAGAATATTGGTCAACGCTACCCCCGGTTTCTTTTCAAACCAGACCACGGCAACGGTCGGATTATCGATGCCGTGCTGCCGCCAATGGCGAGGCAACAATTCGTTTTGCACGAGTCCGACTCTACCGCGCCAGGACTCGGGAAGGTCCTTCAATATCCCGTCCAGCTCGCTTTCTTGCACCGTAATCAAAACGAGTTCCGGTGTCGGTATTTGACGGGCCGCGTCAGGGATAGCTATTTGTCGGGTGATCGGATAAACCGGATGTCCGCAACGTAAAAAACCGCGCGCGAATTCGCCGCCTAACTCCCCGATGCCGATCAATACAATAGGTGCTTTCATAGTATTAACAAAACTTCCAGACAAGCCGGCGATGTTAAACAATTAACCATCACAACTCAAGCGCCCCGCCTTAAACAATTTGCATCCAACAAGTGACTAAAAATGCTTGAAGCACGATTCCGAAAGCCGCAAACTCCTTTTCGTTCTGGAACAAAAAAATCCATATGTCAATTACAAGGCCTGACCCCATCTTTCGTGACCCCATCTTTCGTGACCCCATCTTTCGTGACCCCATCTTTCGTGACCCCATCTTTCCGCACGACGGCCTTCCCTATACAGGCACGAGGTCGGCAACCGCATTAAGTTTACGAGGCTACATCTAGGTTCACTTGCGTTACGGCCTGCATCTTTGCCGTTTAGGAACTCACGACCCTTGATTGCTCAAACGCCGCTCCTGCGTACTACCAAGGCGTATGGACAACTCCTTGGACGGGACTTTAACCCGCTAGTTAAATTACTGTTACTGCGAACGCCTGACCCTTAATTTCTCTAACCTCTAATTTCTCACGTTGTTAGATTTCATTCTTTGTACTCTAGGACATCCTTTGCAAAATCCGTCGGCATATTGCATTGCAAAAGCGCCTTTTTCAGTATATCCAAGCCAACATATACCGATGCAGGTCGAACTCCTGATGAATAATACTCATTCGTGTATGTGTAAGCACCGTCCTTGACCGTTTCCTTGACGAATATTGCGCCCGGCGACTCCGAATAGTCTCGCTTGTATTGCCATGCCCCTTTTTCGCTTGGGGAAACTTCGTTCGGTAACGTATCGAGCACAGCCTCTATCAAGTCAAACTGAAGATGAGGACACAAACGACAGTTGTGCAGGTTTGTTTCAATTTCATGCCTAATCCGGTTCTTGTCAAATTCGAATACGACAGTCTTCGATAAAACGCCTGACTTCCTGAACGATCCGTATCCAAACCAGTCACCCCAATCACTCCACTCCATTCTTGCTTGTTTGCAGCCCCAGATATTTAAGCGCTTTTCATCAATACCGAAGCAATACTCATTCGGACGATATGCTGAATTGCGGTTACTCGCACACCAGGAAAACCCAAAAACATCGTTCCACTGAGTTTCCTTACCATCTAGGTAGACTTTTCTGTTACGTAATCCTTTTAGGTGTTCTACTAAATCTAGAGCATCCGCAATTTCACTCTTTGGCCATGCGCCTAAAAACCAACGCTTTTTTCCCTTAACGCATTCTTTGCTGATTGGCGCTTTCATAGATGATTGCACCGCCAATGCAAATCCTGCTCCTGTTGATTCTGCGAACTCTATAGCCACGCCGGATTCCGGAATTTCGTATGACACAGCAACGGGTTGCGTTGACAGCGACGTCTCAACGCTTTGCCCGCATTCAGGGCAGAATTTTGCAGACACACTTATTCTTGCGTTACATTTCGTGCACGTAACGTCCTGCGATGCATTAGAAATTGTTCGTTTCGCATCTTTGATTATTAGGGTCAATTGATCTTGACTTATTTTTACTTGCTTAGCGAAGTTAATCACATACTGCTTTTCGTCACCTTCGATGGCTCCATCAATTAGGGCAATATAGATTATGTGCTCAAGGTTCTTAATTTGGTCTGACCAAGACCCAACCACCCGGGGAATAAACGCATCGCTTTCGGCGTTTTTATAAGCCCTGTTCAGTTCTGTCTTTCGTGCGCCAATAGCCTTTTGAACAAGTTCGATAGCTTCCGTTTCTTGTCGAGTGATCTTCCCGTCAGCGCGTGCCAAGCCGATAACGTTAGCCAGATAATCAACTTGCTGTTCATTGCTCAAAATCTTTTTCGTCCCCAATGCGAATTAATGGACCCGGTACGCTTGCCACAAGACCTAACGATTTTCTCAGGCGCGCCGCGCGCCGGAAGCATGAAAAAAACACGTAAGCTTTCCGGCATCGCCTGGAGCTAGTGGTTAGGTTCTGTTAAAGTAATTTCTCAATACGACTTGATAGATAAAACAATATTACTAGAACCGCCGTTATTTTCATAAACAAAATCATCAATTGATTCGGCTATCAATTTGCTAATATATGGGCCATTCCAATGATTATAACCATATGGTTTATTTACTAGAGCGACTAAACCTTCCTCAGTGGACGGATAACGCCCAGTGTCTAACCGGAATAAATCTAATGCGGCTTGTAAATCTTCTTTTTGAACTTGTTTGGCTTGTAATTCAGTTTCATCAATTTTTGTTCGTATGTTTTTATTAATGCCCCCTAATACCTTTAGAGACATTAGAATTTTATTCACTTCAACTGCTGTTTCTGTGTCGGGATATGAAGAGATTATTTCTTTATAAACTTCAATTGCTTTGTCATTATTGCCTTGTTGCTGCAAAGTCATGCTTTCATTATAAAGCTTTCTAGCTGATGATTCTGAATCTGTACAGCCTTGAGTAACTAGTAATGAGAGAATCAATAACAATTGTAATATTTGATGTTGATGTTTTGACATTTAAATTCCTTTCAAAATTTACATTAGATAGCGGTGACGGCATAGAGAAACCTAACATGGAGGTCACCGGAGCTGCGCGGCTTTATCGCGCAGCAGAAAATCGGGGTCAAAGGAAAATCGCAAAGAAAATCGGGGTCAAAGAAAATCGGGGTCAGGCCTTACATTTGACTTTTACTCTCACTTTTCCACCTGTTTCACTGCGCGGCTTACTGTAGCATAGCTCACACCAAAATATTCGCCCACTTGAGCCAGCGTATAATGACCGCTTAAATAGGCATGCGCCATGCTTTCATTGCGAGTTTTATAACGTTCGGCATAATACGCCAACGGTTTTATCGGTGCCTGTTTTTGCTTTTTGGGGATATCCTTCAGCGATTGCTCGGGATCGAGTTTGCTTTGCATGTCCTTGATGAATTCATCATCGCCTAAATAGATCTGGTTCTTTAAGCATTGCCACGGTGACGGCTGCCTCTTGCCGGCTTTTACAAATTCGCGGTATCGCAGCTGCGCTTCATTTTTTGTGCCGGCAAATCCCGCAAGTATCCAATCCGTGGTTAAACAGGCATGAGCTTCATCATAACCGGCCGTTGCTCGATAACTGCTCCAACGCCATTGTTTGATAGCCCTCACCATTTGAGCCCTTACCGGATTCAACACGATATAACGGGCCAGTTCTAGCAGGTAGGCGTCTTTTTGTACCAATATCGCTTTGAATCGGCCTTGATATACATGACCGACGCGGTGATGCCGACGATTAAAAGCTTGCGTATAAGTGCCGTTAAGATATTTCATTCCCTTGGATAATGTCGGTGCGCCGGTTTCAATCAACAAGTGGTAATGATTGTCCATTAAACAATACGAATGGCAATACCAATCGTAACGATTAACGGCATTTTGTAACAATGCCAAAAACTGCTCCCGATCAGCATCGTCACGATAGATGTTTTCCTGAGCGTTGCCGCGAGCGGTCACATGGTACAGCGCTCCTGCAAATTCAATGCGTAAAGGCCTGGCCATTCTCGTATCCTGTCAATTTAAATTAAGCCTAAAAATAGAACAACAAGGCCTGGATGTCAAATTAAAGACCTGACCCTAATTTTTTCTAATTTTTTTATTTTTTTGAACAAAAATTACGCTGAGTAGTTACTCGAATCTGTCCTATGTTTGATGATCCGACAGCCTAGTCTTCAAAAAATGTCTCGGCTCCAATCAACGGAATCAAACGTATCAATGCCTCTTCCATGACGCCTACTTCTGCGGTTGTGATGAACTTGGCCTTTATATCCTTCCAAGACATTGTCTGAATCAAGCTGGCGGCAACGACCGACGGCTCGTCAAGGTTGCGGACAGGGACTTCCGTGATCCCGCCCCGAATACTCGTACTGATGGGACAACAAATCACTAATCCGCTGCTCTTGTTATATTCCAGGCTGGACAAGACCAAAGCAGACCGATATTTACCAATTTCTTTTCCCTTGACCGGTTCAAAATCCAGCCAGATAATATCGTTTCTCTTCGGGACATAGGCGGCCATCACTCACCCAATTCAGCGGAGGTGATGTTTGCCAACTCATCGGCATGGGCAAGGTAAGGATTCATCCCATTCAAAAGCTCCTGCTCGCTGAACTTTAGGCGCTCGCTCGTCTTCTTCTTTACGGGTTCGATGATAATTCGATTGCCCTCGGTTTGGACCTCAATTTCAGCTCCCTCCTCAAGATTTAACTGACGAATAATTCCAGCAGGAATGATGTTACCCAGGCTGTTACCTATTTTTCTGATGTGCGTGCGCATGACCCATCCTGTACTAACTTTGTTACCACGGGCATTGTTATCCGAATTGGCAAGAGTGTCAACTGATATCATTTAAAGGGGCAGAGCCCTTAAGGGCAGTCTTGCGGCAGCCAAAGATCGCCCAAGTTCATACTGATCGCATCGAACGGTGGCGCATTGACGATATCGTCATTCTGCCAAGTGCGCTCCAACAGCCAATGTCCGTCGAGAAGACGATAGACCTCTAATATCCGAAGATCGGGGTCGACCAGCCACAACCATTGTACCGACTCCGCTGCATAAATCGGCATTTTGACAACTCGGTCAGTGCGTGCGGTACCGGGTGAAATCACTTCACAAACCCAGTCGGGCGCGAGACTGAAATAAGCCTCATCAGGAAAACGCGGCATCCGCTCTTTACGCCAACCGGCGAGATTGGGTACCAAAATATGGGGCCCCAAATGCAGCTCCGGTTCATCCAAAATCCACCAGCCGCCCGGCCCGCCTTTGCCTTGATCGAAAGGCCCCATCACTTCACCGCCGATAATCGAGGCGGATCGGGCGTGTTTAGGTGCCGGACGAGGCTGGGTAATCAATTGTCCATGCAGAATTTCGCCGATGACATGCTCGGGCAAATCGAACAAGTCTTCATAAACGGCTAAACGATAGGCGGGTTGGTTCATAAACGGTTACCGGGAAGAAGATTAGGCTCGGGTTTTGAATTCATATCTCGACAGACATGCCCAATTATTGTTGACTGTTCTTCTGACAAATGCAAGATAGGCTTAATGCGCTACTAACGCAAAGGACACCGAAATCGTCATCCCGGCAAGCATTGCCGGGATCCGGAACACAAGGACGTGATGACCCTCGCCATTCATGATCTCTAGTCCCCGGCAGCCAGCCAGTAGGCTACGCATCGTGCACCCTTCGCCTCCATACGCATCAAGCTAAATCGCAATCAAACCTGCGCTCAAACAAAGCGATGGGTTTCCGCTTCGCTGCTACCCATCCTACGGCGCTGTTTCCCAAGCTCCAGTTACTGTGAAAGTTCGTAGATTGAGACTACTTATCTAATTTTTCGACATGCAAAAGCTCAGCAACAAAAATGCCGGTTCCGAATAGGGTGCGGTTGCTCGACCGGCAGGCGTCGGCGGCAGGGATAGCCGCCGTCGAGCTTACATGGACGTATTCACGGCGTCCTGTCGGGCGAGTGACCGCACCCTCCGCCACCAGAGAACTTTCATTTGCTGGGCGATGGACTGGCTTTCATGAACGTTAGGATGCCAATACCACGTCGAATGCTTCGGCTTGTTGCCGCAAACGCTCGTCGATCTCTTGCCAGGTCACTTCGCACAGGCTGCTTTCATGCACAGCGCCGTCGCGTTCGGCAATCAACAGCGAGCTGGCCGACTCGCGCGCCAAATTAAGATTCTTGTAGGGCGTGATCAAATTGACATGAATGTGGAGTTCCTTGAAGATGCGTAGCACCCGGCGGCTGACCGCTTCGGCCGTATTCGAAAAGGCCTCATCGAGAAATACGGTGCTGTAAACAGGCCGATCGCTGCCGTCCGGCGTCAATACATAGGCCAAGCTCGCCGCGACGATGGTGCCTGCAAACGATTCTTTCTCGCCGCCGGATTTACCGCTGGACGACATCAATACATCGCGAATCTCGCCGTCTTCCGCGCCGATTTCTTCGGCATAAAACGACAACTGATGACGCGGATCGAGCAAACGCAGGCTTTCCTGCGTATTGGCCGTGGCCGGATTGCTGGCCTTGTCCAGAATGGCGATGACCTGCTGCAAGCCGGCGAAACGCGCTTCGTGATCGTCGCTGGTCAATTGTTCCATGACTTTGCTCAACAAGCGATTGAAATGCTGCACATGCTCGTATTGCTCGTTTTTCATGCCCAATTGCAAATAACTTCCGGCCCGGAATTCGGTCCGCTCCAGCACCCGGTTTATCGTTTGGATGCGCTCGTCGATATCTTCCCGCTCCGATTCGATTCGTGTGCGTATCCCCGCCAGCGATTGCGTCGCGTGTCGGTTAAGGCGTTCGCGAAATTTTTCCACGAGAGCCGGCAAGCCTTCTTGCTCCAACTGAACTAAATGCGTCAGATAATCCTGCAGACTCAACAGATCCCCGCCCCAATCCGCGGCGATGACTTCCCATTTCGCGCGAAAATTGGTCATGATGCCGATCGCCGACCGGCTTGCCCGGTCTTTGCGGCCGCGAACGACGCCGCGTTGCTGTTCCATATCCCGGCGATAGCGTTCCTCGATTTTCGCGGCTTCTTCCAGTTGCGTATCCTTGAGCGCGCCTATTTTTTTCAGCAATGCCGCGCGCAAAACGTCGGCCACGCCGGTTTCGGCCAGCTTTAAGGCTTGCTGTCTGTTTTTTTCGGCGTTTTCATGGTCCTTGCCGATTGCGCTCACGCGCCCGATTTGACTTTCCTTTTGTTTTTGTAAATCCTGCAATGCCGCTTTCGAAGCTTCCCAACGCGCCTTCGCGGCGGCCAGGTCGCCTCCGGCCCGTTCCAATTGTTCGATATCGTTTTTATGACCCTCGATACGGTTTTGCCAAAACGGCACATCGATGTCGACCCAGCGGAATTTGCTGAGTTCTTCCCATTGCCGGTCGCGCAGGTCGACCGCGTCCATTGTCTCGCGTGCCTTGCCAACTAACGCCTCGAACTCGATGATATCCTGTTTCAAGCGTTCGACATCCTGACGCAACAGAGCCAGTCGGCTTTTGTTGGAAAATCCCAATTGCCAGGCGCGGCGGTCGTCGATGCGCTGCTGATCTTTTTTCTCGAAGCGCCCGCGATCCATATGCATTAAACCTTGCCGCGTCATCGAAAAAGGCGTCCGGTCGAGCCGTTCGGTGTTTTCGACGCAATGCAGATCGAAACGCGCCAGGTGCCGTTTCAGCCAGTCGCGGTAGGGATGATCGCGCCAGACCAGTTTGCGCAAATAACCATCGGCTTTAAAATCCGGCGCCTGATTGAGCTCGCGAACGACCTGCACGCGCACATGCAAGCCGGTGTGACGCTGATTCAACCAGCGCGTGACCAACGGAAAATCGCTTTCCGGCACCACCAGCGTCGTGCGGAACCCGCCTAACGCACGCTCTATCGCACCCTGCCAAGCGCGCTCGTCTTCGCGCACGTCCAGTAATTCGCCGATGAACATCAGCTTGCCGCGATCCAAGCCTAGCGCTTCGGCCATTTCATCGCGCAGGATTTGAAACTTGGCGTCGATATTGGAATCGGGGCGCGCCTCGATTTCGCCGATTTCGTCCTGCAAGTGCCGTTGCTGTTCCTGGGCATTGCTCAGTTTGGCGGCCTGAGCGGCGAAATCGTTCTGGACTTGCGTTTTTTCGTTGGCGATGGCTTCTCGGGCCTGTTGCGCCTGACGCTGATTGTCTTGAAAAACCGCCTCTTCGAGCCTACCGTCCAATTGCAATTCACCGGCGACTCGTTGGTAACGCGCAGCCTTGAGATTGACCTCGGCCAGTTTGGCTTCGGCGGCCTGCAAGTCTTTCTTGATGAATTCGATACGCTCGCCGCCGGCCTGCAGATAATCGGCATGGCATTGCTCGGAACGCTCCGCGGCTTCGTTCACTTGAATTTCCAGCCGTTCGAGATGCCCCTTGGCCTGCTGCAGCGCCGAAGCGATGGTTTCGATGCGCAACTGCCATAGCCCGGCGCATTGTTCGCCGAACCAAGCCGATAGGCCGTCCAATTCGGCATCCAGCTTTTGCAAATCCTGTTCGGCGCGCTGCAAGTCTTCGGTCACGCCGGGCAAATCCGCCAAGGCATCGCGCTGCTGACGGGCGTCGAGTAACTGATTGTGAATGCCGACCAGATCGGCGAATTCGTCGACCGCTTTACGCGCATCGTCGCGCACATTGCTGGGTTCGAGCACCAGATCGCGGATCAATGAAGTCAGATCGTCGATTTTCTTCAGGCCCAAAGCCCTCGCCAATAGCGCCGGCGCATTCGGGTTATCCATATGCAACAAGCGCCGGTAGCGTTCCTGATATTCGGAAAAACGGTCGTCGCAAGCGGTGATCATGGGATCCTGACGTAAAAACTGTTTCAACGCGCGCGGATCGCCGTCGCCGAAGGCATCGAGCAATTCTTTCAAGGTCACATTGCGGCGCGCGACTAGATAGACCCGCTTTAGGTCGCCCAGGGCATTACCGGCATGCGACATCCAAAACAAGGCCGCGAGCGTTATTTGCGAACCGTCGTCGGCCTGATAAAAAGCCCGAAGTCCGGTCACGACCGCGCCTTCGCGCTTACTCAATATTCGGGTTCGTCCGCCGTCGTGAGCGCTGCCGAAACTGCCGCGAATATAGCTCATCAAGCTTCGGTCGCTACGATCGCCCTGAGCCGCCGCGACATTGAACGTCGCCTTGCCGGCCGGCAGCAACAAGGCCATCAAGCCGTCCACCAAAGTCGACTTTCCGGCGCCGTTATCGCCGGTGATCAAGGTGCCGTCCGGATCGATACGGGCCGTATGCAATCCGTGGAACGAGCCCCAGTTGTAGACCGACAATTCTCGCAGCCGGATCGAACCGCAGGCAAACAAATCGCGGACTTGCGCGCTAGGCACATCAGTCATCGGATGCCTCCTGTTCCATACTCAGCCCGGCCCCGGCCGCCAGTTTCAGGTATTCCTCCAGCATTTGCTCGAGAAAGGCCGCATTGACCACATAACGGATCACCGGCGTAATATCAAAACGCTCTTCATCGCCGCGCACCGCCGCCAAAATTTTCCGGTCTTTCATGTTTTTCAAGGCGCCGCTCAACTGCCGCCGGTCGCTACGGCTGCTGTTGGTCAGCGGCAAAAACGGCCGCAAGGCAACATCGATGCGGTCGATATCGATAATGACGCGCTGTTCGCCGGCGTTTTGCCGCTCTTGGTAATGCTTGCGCAATACCAATAGCAATAAGGTGTCGTACAGAGTCAAGGTTCTCCGGACGATCAAACTGCTGACTTCGTCGTCCTCATCGAGATCTTCCGCTTCTTGCTGCAACAGGATAGCCAACCCCGCTTGTTCGTCCAGTAACAGGCGCAGATACATATCGGCCAGATGCGCTTCGATTGGCGCGCGGTAGCGGCATAAGGACTCGAACTGCAGCCGTTTGCCGTCGGCCATGATCACGCCGTGGCGCAGCAATCCGACCAGCGCACGGCGCGCCTCCGGCGGCAATCGACCGGAATGGTTTTCGGTCTCGCCGCCGGTTTCGGACGTTTCGTCGAGAACGAAGGACTCCTCCGATTGCTGCGCGCTTGAAAACTCAGCCGGCTCGATTCGGCCGCGCAGCATATCGAACAAATCGGGTTGCTCGGCAGACTGACCCCTAAGCGATTTATCGAAAAGACTCACAAAATCAACTCCTCAAGTTGTTCGGGAAATTGCTCGGCGCTGAGCAAATAATGCGGAATATCGGCTTTGAGACGCTGCCCGTTTCTGTCCTTGATCTCAACGGTTTCCCTGCCCTGCAATTCGGTCGCGCCGACCGCGCGCGCGACCCTGAGAAATGCGATCAACTCTTCCAAACCGGCCTGAATCGGCTGGCGTGCGACCAGACCGGCGATACTGAGCGGAATTCGGCTGACCCGCAAGGTATTGCGTAATTTTTCCGCGACAGCCAACACCTGTACCGCATGTAATTGCCGCAGCATCGTATCGCTGGGCGTGCCGGTATTGACGTGCTCTTGGACATCGCGCGTGTCGAGCTGTTCCTCGGGCATTTTCAGAGACCAACTGTCCGGGGATTGTATTTTGACATGGCCGCTGTCGAGTCTGAGATTTGTTTCGTGGCGCATGGAAATATCGGCTTCCTTAAACCCGACCGCCAAGCGTTCCAATTTGCCGAGCAATCGGTCCACGGCACGCATTTCACCGGCCGCGCCGCTTTCGACGAACTGCCGCAGATTTTCCTCGGTACGGCGGCGCACCTGGAATACCCTACCGCTTTCGCGGCTCAATTCGCGCATGAGTTTGCCGAGAAAGCGGGCCTGTTGCTCGCTGAGATTATTTGCGGCCGGGCGGCTCAAAATCGCTTTCAATTGTTCGCGCAATTCGGTACTGCGATTCTGATCGCACAACAAATGAAAGAAACCATCGAAAGCCCGGCCTGCATCGCTCGCGGCCAACAATTGCTCCTGCTCCAATAGATTCAGAATCACGTCGCCGCGACTGCCGCCGGATTCGATCATTTGCACGCGCAGAGTTTGGTCGATTTGCCGAATCTCGTCTTCGACACGGCGAAAATCGCCGGTCAATACCGCCGCCAATTGATAAATCTCGATAATCCGTTCGCGCTGTTCGGCATCCGATAGCTCATGCACGATACCGGCCTCCAGGTCAGCCAATTCCCGCTGAATTTCGGCCTTGCGCGATTCCAGCAATTGTATGCGCTCGGTCGGGTCGGGACTGATCGCGGCCGATAGATCCCGTACCGCATCCTGGACGATCCGCAAATGCGACGCGGTGGCGTTGGTCTCGCGCTGATCCAATTGCCGGCAGAAACGCAGCGCCACCTCGCAGGCATCGGTTTTGCTCAATTGATCGTCCAGTTCGCGCAGCCAACCGGCTTGAATCCATTGCCGCAAATAGGTCGAGGCATTGACTTCGAATTCGATGATGCCTTGTTCGCGCCAATGCTCCAACTCGGTATCGAGCGCCATCTTGGCACGGCCGAACGCAATTTCGTCGGCATCTTCGAACAAATCGGCGACAAAGGCCAGTATCAACGGCGCATTGTCCGAGCGCAACAAACGCCAGGCGGCATGCTCCTTGTGCAATCGGCGAAATCGGGCGTTTAGTTCGTGGAAACTCATGAATCGGTTTTAAGGCGCGGAATAAAGATTAACTGCGGATTATATCGTGTATCGACGCAATAAATCGCCTTGATAATGACAATCTCAGCAATTCCCAATTGGAGATCAAAAAGGGTGTGGGGTATGCTTGGCGAGGATGTCGGCAGCAGGGAGCTGCCGCCAAGCCCCCATGGATGGGTTTACGGCGTTCCTCGACAGGCATACCCCACACCCTAAAATCGGCGAAACTGCTCAAACTGGGAATTGCTGATGACAATCTATTATTCATTGCATTAAAACGGCGTTACACTGTCAATGAGCCGAGAAGGAAGATAAATCGTGGGACTCCCTTCCTAATCGACAATCATTTTTTCAGTAGACGAGGCTCCAAAATGGCAAATGAAGGTTATCACGAAGCAATAGAAGAACTCTCCGATGCAACGCGCGATATGCATCGGGCGATTACCTCTTTAATGGAGGAACTGGAAGCGGTCGACTGGTATAACCAACGTGTCGATGCTTGCAAGGATAAAGACCTTAAGGCAATACTCGCGCATAACCGCGATGAAGAGAAGGAACACGCAGCGATGCTTTTGGAATGGATACGCCGACAAGACCCGAAATTCGACAACGAACTACGCGATTATTTATTCACCGATAAACCGATCGCTCATTGATCAACCAACCGGAGAATCGAAATGACTTCAAACGTTCCCAATGTAGTTTTCAAAACCCGCGTACGCGATGAAAGTATCGGCGGCGACAATCCTTTCCGATGGCAAGATGTGAGTAGCGACGACATTTTCAAAGGCAAAAAAATCGTGCTGTTCTCTCTACCGGGCGCGTTTACGCCGACATGCTCGAGCACACATTTACCCGGTTACGAAGCAAAATACCAAGACATCATCGATCAAGGCGTCGATGATGTCTATTGTTTAAGTGTCAACGATGCCTTTACGATGTTTCAGTGGAGTAAACATCTAGGCATCGAGCATGTCAAAATGCTGCCCGACGGCAATGGCGACTTTACCCGACTAATGGGCATGTTGGTCAAAAAGGAAAATCTCGGCTTCGGCTATCGCTCTTGGCGTTATTCGATGCTGGTCGAGGACGGTAAGATCGTCAAACTGTTCAGCGAACCCGGATTTTCCGACAATTATCCGGACGATCCGTTCACGGTCAGCGATGCGGACACGATGCTCGATTATTTAAAATCATGATTTAACGATTCGCATCGGTCATTCAATCAAGAATGCAGGTGCGTTGCTGCTATCCTATAAACAGCATTTCACCATGAAGATCATGAAGAATAAGAAGTTAATTCAATAGCTCGTTATGCGTTTGCATAGAATTTTCGTTCGCCCGAAAGGTTAGCGGAAATGTTTGAGCAATCTCCTGAAATACTTTATGAACTTCGTGTGCATCATGATTGAACTGCCGAGTTTAAGATTATTCATCTATCTAAGAAAATTCACATGACTGATTACGATTTCGAGCTATTTGTCATCGGCGCGGGTTCGGGAGGCGTTCGAGCCGCGCGAACGGCCGCCAACCTCGGCATCCGCGTCGCCATCGCCGAAGACCGCCATCTGGGCGGTACCTGCGTCAATGTCGGTTGCGTGCCTAAGAAATTGTTCGTCTATGCCTCGCATTTTCGCGAGGATTTTGAAGCGGCTAAAGGTTTCGGCTGGTCGCTAAGCGAAACCAGATTCGACTGGCGGCGTTTGTTGTCGCAAAAAGATCGCGAATTGGAACGGCTGCAAGGCATATACGGCAGTTTGCTCGACAAGTCCGGCGTAACGCTGATCGAAGGCCAAGCGACATTGCTTGACGCTCATACCGTGCAAGTCGGCGAAACTCGATACCGCAGCGAACGCATTTTAATCGCGACCGGCGGCAAGCCGTTTATTCCCGATTTTCCGGGCAACGAACATGTCGTCGATTCCGATGACATGTTTGCCTTGGATAATCTTCCCGAGCGAATACTGATTGTCGGCGGCGGCTATATTGCCGTCGAATTCGCCGGCATCATGCACGGCTTGGGCGTTAACACAACATTATGCTATCGGGGCGAGCAAATACTGCGGGGATTCGATCACGATGTTAGAGCATTTGCCAGTCAGGAAATGCAAAAAAAAGGCATCGATATTCTGCTCAACACCAACATTAAATCGGTCGACAGAACCGAAAGCGGCTATCAAGCCCATACCGACCGGAATCAAATCGTTAAAGCCGATCTGATTTTATATGCGACCGGGCGAAAACCGAATACTACAGGACTAGGACTGTCAGAACTCGGCGTTGCGTTAACCAAGAACGGCGAAATCGTCGTCGACCACCATTATCAAAGCAACATTCCATCGATATATGCACTAGGCGATGTCACCGGCGGTCTCAACCTTACACCGGTCGCTACAGCCGAGGCGATGGCGCTGGTCAACAGTCTCTATACCGATAAACCCACCTCGGTCGATTACGAAAATATCCCAACGGCGGTATTCAGCCAGCCGAATATCGGCACGGTCGGGTTGACCGAATCCGAAGCCAAGGAGCGATATTCCGATATCGAGATCTATAAATCGGTTTTTACGCCGATGAAGCACACGCTGTCCGGTCTCGATGAAAAAACGATGATGAAAATGATCGTCAGAAAAAGCACCGACCGGGTCCTAGGCATCCACATGGTCGGGCCGGAAGCCGGAGAAATCATACAAGGCATGGCAGTCGCAATTCGAGCCGGCGCGACCAAAAGCGTCTTCGACTCGACGATCGGTATTCATCCGACTGCGGCCGAAGAATTTGTCACGATGCGCAAATCTACAGGCTGAAACGTGAATTTATAAACGATGTGAAAAATAATTACCTAACGTTCATGAAGGCCTGGTCATCGCCCCGGCAAATGAAAGTTCTCTGGTGGGGAGGGCGCGATCACTCGCCCGACAGGGCGCCGTGACGGCGCTCGATCGCCAAGGATGGCGTGAATGCAGATTTTGCAGGAGCAAAAATCTGCCCTGCCGCCGACGCCTGTCGATCGAGCAACCGCACCCTATCCGGAACCGGCATTGCCAGAACAGAGTTTTGTATTTCGAAAAATTAGATAAAGAGTCTCAATCTACGAACTTTTACAGTAATTACGTATAAGCTTCAGATTGTTGTAAGGAACGCTGTACGTCTCTAGGCATCGAAACCCTACTCAGGTCAAACCATAAGGGCTTGGGTTAATATTGGCGGGGTCACCAGGGTGCGCACGACAGAAAAGGGGTCGACAGAAAAGGGGTCAGGTTACTTTTTGATTAATAGTAATCGCAAATAAAAGCCCTCCCCTCCTTTTCTATGTAAGCTCTTGCTAACCGGTTTCGAGAAGCTAGAGCTTCTCGTACTGCACCCCAAGCAAAGAGCTTGGGAACGAGCGGAAATAGGGAAGTTATTTACGACCATATCCATAGTACATCCAGCCCGATTCCGATAAGATAGCGCCCATCGAAGTCACTCGTCCCTCTCCGATAGCTCCGCAACCTCCAGCAGTGCTTTGATATTTATTTTTAGCTATTATTCCCTATTTTATAACCGAAAAATGTTAAAGCCAGGTTTACAGACCCAAAGGCCTAAACTGAAATGAAAAAGGTTTTCATGTCCGGATTTTTCTCTAAACAACGCATAACCGCCTCTCCCGACTACAACCGCTGGCTGGTGCCGCCCGCCGCTTTGTCGGTGCATTTGTGTATCGGCCAAGCTTATGCATTCAGCGTGTTTAACGAACCTTTGACTCGGGTGATCGGAGTTTCGGCTTCTGCGCCGGACGACTGGAAATTGACCGAGCTGGGCTGGATTTTCAGTCTGGCCATCGTTTTTCTGGGCATATCGGCCGCATTCGGCGGTAAGTGGCTCGAAAAAGTCGGCCCGCGCTTGACGATGTTCGTGGCCGCGTGCTGTTTCGGCGGCGGTTTTTTGATTTCGGCATTAGGCGTTTTTTTGCATCAAATCTGGCTGCTGTATTTGGGCTATGGCGTCATCGGAGGCATCGGTCTCGGTTTAGGCTATGTCTCGCCGGTTTCGACCTTGATTAAATGGTTTCCCGACCGGCGAGGCATGGCGACCGGCATGGCGATCATGGGATTCGGCGGCGGCGCGATGATCGGCGCGCCGTTGTCGGTATTGCTGATGGATCATTTCCAACCGTCCTTATCGGTCGGCGTGATCGAAACATTCTTGACGATGGGCGTTTTATATTTTTTATCGATGACGATCGGCGCATTGACGATTCGCACGCCGCCCGAAAACTGGCAGCCTAAAGGCTGGAAACCGCCCGTACTGCGTAACAAGATGATCACGCATCGCCATGTACATATCGACCAGGCCTTAAAAACGCCGCAATTCTATTTGCTGTGGCTGGTTTTGTGTTTGAATGTGACGGCAGGTATCGGTGTACTGGGACAAGCTTCGGTGATGATTCAGGAAATATTCAAGGGACTGGTAACACCGGCGGCCGCGGCCGGTTTCGTCGGCTTGTTGAGTCTATTCAACATGGGCGGACGTTTTTTCTGGTCCACCGTATCCGACTATATCGGGCGCAAGAGCACTTATTTCGTATTCTTCGCAGTCGGCGCCGGGCTTTATGCGGCTGTTCCTTCGGTCGGCATGTCTGGAAACATTGCCTTGTTCATCGTGCTTTACGCGGTTATTTTGAGCATGTACGGCGGAGGCTTTTCATCGATTCCCGCTTATTTGGCCGATATTTTCGGTACGCGTTATGTCGGCGGCATTCACGGCCGACTTCTAACCGCATGGTCGACGGCCGGCGTGTTGGGCCCGGTTTTGGTCAACTATGTCCGAGAATTTCAGATCGCCCAAGGCATCGCGAAAACCGATGCCTATAACGTCACGATGTATATCATGGCAGGCATTTTACTCTTGGGTTTTTTCTGTAATTTATTGATCAAGCCGGTACATGAAAAGCATTATATGCAACACGATGAATTCGACGAACTGGACGGCGCTTATCCGCTCGATGAGTCTCGGAATACGAACACTTCAACATTAACGAAAACCGCTTTGTGAGCCTCCTCCGATGAAAAACAGCAAACCTTTTAAACCCGGCCAATGGATACTGTTGCTAGTATTCTGGCTTTATGTCGCCATTCCTTTGACTTGGGGTATTTGGTCGACTTTGCGTAAAGCCGTGGTTTTGTTTAATTAACCTGCCCAATGCGATTCAAGATTTAGGCGAATTATAGAAGGCTTATCGAATGAAAAGAATTTGCGTTTACTGCGGGTCTAGATCCGGAAAACGGCCCGAATATACTCTTGCTGCGCATCTTCTCGCTAAAGAGCTTGCGCTCCATGGCATCGGTTTGGTTTACGGCGGCGCCCACGTCGGGATAATGGGCCAACTTGCCGATGCCGTATTGGCGCTAAATGGAGAAGTCATCGGCGTGATTCCTCAAGATTTAGTGGATAAGGAAGTGGCTCACTACGGACTAACCGAGTTGAACATTGTCGGATCGATGCATGAACGTAAAGCCTTGATGGCCGATCTAGCCGATGGATTTATCGCTTTGCCCGGCGGACTAGGCACGCTGGAGGAATTATTTGAGATACTGACTTGGGCGCAACTGGGCTTGCATCGAAAACCCTGCGGCTTGCTCAATATCGACGGCTACTATAACGGCTTGGTTGCCTTTTTGGATCATGCCGTTGACGAACAATTCGTCAAACCGGTCGATCGTTCGATGCTGTTGATTGAAAAACACCCAAAACAATTATTGGATGCTTTTTCAACCTATCGAGCGCCATCAGTCGAGCAATGGCTTGGGCGGGAAGCCACGTAGAATTTAAATGACTAAACCAACCGGCTAGCTATTAATTCGTCTAAGGATTTCGTGATAAATAACGTCCTGGAACTATGAGCCTTGTTGAGGGTTCGGTCACTCGCTTAGCAGGACGCCGTGAATACGTCCGTGTAGGCTTGACGGCGGCTTTCCCTGCCGCCGACACCTGCCAATCGAGCAACCGAATCCTCCTTAAAATAGGGAAGTTATTTACGGCCAAATCCTAAATATAAAGTTAGCCATTTTTTGAGTATATAGGGAGTAGTTCCCAGGGCGAAAAAATTATTTAAAGTAATCCCAAGGGTACTCGGGTTTCAAAATCGGACGAAAACCGGCCGGCAATGGAAACGGAGCCGATAGAAACTCATAAACGCCAACCAATGTACGCGTAACCGTCATGCCTAAGCCGATAGCCAATCCCATCGGTATTCCGACTGCAGGGCCCTGAGCCTGACTCTCCTTGACCATGTTCCCCGGAATCTCGAGCACTCCGGTCGTCATCCCGGCCAATCCACGCAACGATTTATCGGCTGCGGAATACGCATTCGCGTTTTGCGTAGAAAACATCAGAAATACCATAAAAATAACGATGAAATATTGTCTTGGAATTCTCATATACCTTCCTTATACAAATTTAAATTAAATAAACCCTATTGGATAACAACATTGTTAATTCAGCCTTAACAGGCCAATACCGCGGCGAGAAATCAACATTATTGTTGCGATTGCAAATAATTTTGCAATCCGATTCTATCGATTAACCCCAATTGCTGTTCCAGCCAATGCGTATGATCGTCCTCTGTGTCCTTTAGCATGCTTTCCAAAATTTCTCGGGTCTGATAATCTTGCGCCGATTCGCAAAAGGCGATGACCGACCGCAATGAGGCAATGACCTTTAATTCCAATTCAAGATCGTTTTTTAGCATATCCGAGACATTCGCACCGACCTTTAGGGGCTCGCGCTTCGATAAATCAGGCGTACCCTCCAAAAATAAAATGCGCTTGATTAATGCATCGGCATGGGCAGTCTCATCTTGCACTTCATGAGCAATGCGTTCGTAGAGTCTACCGAACCCCCAATTTTCATACATACGCGAATGAATAAAATATTGATCGATTGCCGTCAATTCGCCGGCCAATAATTCGTTCAAGCGCTCGATAACTTGACTATTACCTTTCATCTGTGACTCCTTAATTCGTAACATATTGAACCGATGCAATAACTTAAACGGTTATGATAATGCCACAGGATAATACACTTACCGAAAAAGTGTACATATAAATAATACCGATCGTTTGTAACTATTCAGTCCCCCGGAAATTATCGCTCCCACGCTCTGCGTCATTGCCATTAAGTTAAGCCTTTTCTGGTTCCCACGGTCCTCCGTGGGAATCCGTGCCTTGGCTGTCGAAACCAGATCGGTATGCGTTCCCACGCTGGAGCGATGGGAACGAGGAAAAATCTCCCCCAGCCACTCTTTTTCAAAGAGGGGAGTAAAACTCCAAGGACCTTAACTTAATGGCAGCGACGCTCTGCGTGGGAACGCCTGAGTACCGCCCCAGCGGTACGAGACGCTAGAGCGTCTCGGTCTTCATTCCCACGCCGGAGCGTGGGAACGATAGGGGTGTGAATAATTACATGGAATTTAGGTGCTGGGTTCACGGCGTCCTGTCGGGCGAGTGACCGCACCTTCCCCACCAAAGGACTATCCTTTACCGGGGCGATGCCAGGCCTTCATGAACGTTATTGTGAAAGTATGCGAACCGCACCCTCCGTCACCAGAAAACTTTCATTTGCCGGGGCGGTGACAGCTTCTTCATAATCGTTACGGTTAGATGCTTTTTCTAAGATAGAAAACAGCAGGCAATAAAAAAGGCCTACGACCAAAGATCGTAAGCCTTCAATAAATGGCGTCCCCAGGGGGGTTCGAACCCCCGTTACCGCCGTGAAAGGGCGGTGTCCTAGGCCACTAGACGATGGGGACTAAAACGGATCGGTATTTTTTTCAGAACCGATATCTGAACTTTTTTGTGCGAAATGGCGTCCCCAGGGGGGTTCGAACCCCCGTTACCGCCGTGAAAGGGCGGTGTCCTAGGCCACTAGACGATGGGGACTTAAGACGCTAATTCAAATGGTGGAGCCAAGCGGGATCGAACCGCTGACCTCAACACTGCCAGTGTTGCGCTCTCCCAGCTGAGCTATGGCCCCTCACTTGAGTCCGCATATTCTACAGGATTTTAAATTCTTGTCCAGCTTTAATTTAAAGACTTGATAAAATCCACGGCACGAGCTAATCGCGCCAAGGTTTTTTCGCGCCCCAACAACGCCAATGTCATATCGATCGGGGGCGACACCGAAGTTCCGCAAACCGCTACTCGCAATGGCTGGGCGACTTTACCCAAATTCAGCCCCAAGGTCTCGGCTAAATTGACGACAATTTGATGCAAAGCCTCTCCTTGCCAATTATCCAGCCCGCTAAATTGATCATGCAGCTGTTGCAAAACATCCGCACTCTCCGGTTTGAAATTCTTTCTTGCAGCCTTTTCATCGTATTCATCGAAGTCCTTGTAGAAATAGCGACTGATCGTGGCCATTTCGACCAAGGTTTTGCAACGCTCTTTCTGAACTTTGACTAACTCAACCAAATCCGGTCCGTCGGTAGGGTCGATACCCTGCTCGCCCATGTGCCAGCTCAAATGCCGCGCAACATGAGCCGGATCCGAGTTCATGATGTATTGATGATTGAGCCACAATAGCTTTTCCGGATTGAATGCCGATGCCGACACATTGACGTCTTTTAGTTCGAAATACTCGATCATTTCGTCCAGGCTAAAAATTTCCTGATCGCCATGCGACCAACCCAACCGAACCAGATAATTCAATAGCGCTTCGGGTAAATAACCTTCATCCCGATACTGCATCACGCTGACCGCGCCATGGCGTTTGGATAGTCTCGCGCCATCCGCGCCCAATATCATCGGCAGATGTGCATATTCGGGAATCGGAGCACCCAACGCCTTCAAGATATTCATCTGTCTCGGCGTATTGTTTATGTGGTCGTCACCGCGAATCACATGCGTCACCCCCATATCCATATCATCGACGACGACGCTGAGATTATAGGTCGGCGATCCGTCGGAACGTGCGATAATCAAATCATCCAATTCTTTGTTCGAAACGACAATATCGCCTTTCACCAAATCCTTGACAACCACCTCACCGGCATCCGGATTCCTAAATCGAATCACGGGCATGACGCCTTCAGACACGCCCGGAGTTTCCCGGCATTTGCCGTTATAACGAGGCTTTTCCTTGTTCGCCATCTGCTCGTTACGCAGTTGTTCCAGCTCTTCTTTACTGCAATAACAATAGTAGGCGTCACCCTGGTCGAGCAGTTGCTGTATGACGGCTTTGTAGCGTTCGAACCGGTGCGTCTGATAGAAAGGCCCTTCGTCGTATTCCAAGCCCAACCAAGTCATTCCCTCTAAAATCGCATTGACCGACTCTTGCGTAGAACGCTCCAGATCGGTATCTTCGATCCTCAAAACAAAACGGCCGCCGTGCTTACGGGAATACAACCAAGAAAAAAGCGCGGTCCGCGCGCCGCCGATATGAAGATAACCCGTCGGACTCGGGGCAAATCGTGTTTTCGTCGTCATTTGTTATTTATTCGTTTTCAATAAAATCTTTTTTGCGTATTCATTTGGAATTTGCTTGGAAGCCCGCATGCGTATTGCCTGGTAGTTAAACCCCACACTACCCTTTGGCGCCTCGTTCTTTCCGAGAATAGCCAACGAAGCTCCATGACCTTTCGCCGCGGCCTTTTCATACCATTGCGTGGCTTTTTTGACATCTTGAGACATACCCAAGCCCCTATCGTACATCGCAGCAACGACGACTTCAGCTTCGAGCAGACCTTGCTCAGCCGCCTTAAGCATCCACCCGGCGGCTTGTTGCTCATCGACTTCAAAACCATCCCGACCCAATAAATATAAGGCGCCCATTTTAGCTTGCGCAAGCGCATCGCCTTGTTCCGCCGAAGCCTGAACAGATGATTTGGCACTGGCTTCTTCAGCATGAACCACACCTATTTCAGCCAAAATCAACAGGCAAGCTATCGTTATTATTTTAATCATTTCTCTAACCTCATGCATCGATTAACGACAGAGTTGCTGATATGATCCTTTCAACAAATCAAATGTTTTACTTTCCGACCCGCCGAAATGAAACAACTCTCAGAACGCGTATTATTTCACGACATAGCCCCGAGAGGAATTAAACATTCGGTAAATTCCGAATTCCGCACTCTTCTTAGAAAGGATTTACAATTCTTTTACCATTGAGCGAGCCTTATCTCACGACTCACAATTGAACATTCATGTCTATTTGCCTTGATTAGCTATTTGTTCGAAAATACACACCTTAACCAATATCCGGGACGGGACACGTCACATCGATTTCGGAGGAAATGGGCAAGGTGAGAGTCACTATTTCAGCCGGCGAAATTTTTCAAGCTCTAATTACCTTCGAAGCGTTACATGCTTTAAAGTAGCAATTAGGAGATGAAGTTTGGGTTAATTTTATACCTTTCGCACTTCAAATTTCGGCAGAGCCCGAGGCCGAATTTTCATCTACGAGTATAAGTCGAATTCAATCGTAACATTTTGAGGTAAATATGCTTTTACATTTCTTATCTCATAAGCGAGTTGACGAACCCATACGCATCAAGATAAGGATGTCGCTAAAATTAACTTAATGAATTGCCAAAGTTTCATTTAGGACGCCTCGAGGGCTTCGACATAAGCCGAAAATACCAGGCTACAATAAATGGCGCCAAGATCACAAAGACTAAAATATGCTGTTACCCAAGCTCCAGCTATTTTCGTTATACACAAATATCGGTAAACTTGCTAAACAGAGGTCATCGTATAACTGGAAACGGTGCTGTTTGATAAATCTGCGGCTATCGGATATCAGTGGCTCCGAGATCGCGATCTGGGGATCGCTCCCACAGAGCATCCAGCCCCTTGTGGGAGCGACGCCTTAGTCGTCCCTCACCTAACGCTAGCCCAGCTTTAACATTTACCGATCATAAGTCATTGAATATTAAGAAAAGAAAACATTATGGCACTACAACCCATTTTTGGCACGTTTTTTAATTTCTATGTTTCAATAACTTATAACGCAGACACTACATTTGTTAAGGCTGGGCTAGGTGAGGGAAAGACGGTTACGTTAAGCAACAATAAAGGGCATCGAGGTCACATTTGCCAAGATGGCAAGACGGTATATCTACGACTTATGTATAACGGCGAGAGCCCCAGCTTGGGAAAGAACGGATGCAGGTTAGCCGTTTTTTAGCTTTATGCGCATGGTTGCCGGATGCTCAACGAAATACGAATCTCTTAACTCTTCAAGTTTTATTACAATCAGTTGTGCCGACAACAAACTTTTCTGATCATTCATCCCGACGGCATTTCATTCGGCGCCTTACCGCACTGAGCCTATCACCCTGGCTTCCCGGCTGCGAATCATGGTTTGCTCAACGCATTGCGATTGCCGCTCATGCTTGGCCCGGTTATGAATTTCTGTTTCTAGCCCGGCGCGAAAAATGGTTGGATAACTCGTTAGTCGATTTGATTGAAACAACTTCTGCAACCGAATCATTAAACGCACTGCTCGACGGCAAGGTTGACGGGGCGGCATTGACGCTGGACGAAGTCTTAACGGCACGCGCTTCCGGATTGCCGCTTACCGTGGTTTTGGTATTTAACATTTCAGCTGGTGCGGATATGTTGCTAGCTAGGCCATACATAGCAAAGCTAGCCGATCTCAAGGGGCAGCGCATCGGCTTTGAACAAGGCGCAGTCGGCTCGTTATTGCTGCACAAAGCCCTGGATGCCTCAGGTTTGTCAATGGCTGAAATCACAGCGGTTCCATTGACAATCGATGCCCATTTTCAAGCCTGGCAACAGCAACAAGTCGACGCCCTAGTCACTTACGAGCCGGTTGCCAGCCGTTTGTTACGCGAAGGTGCAATCAAGCTTTTCGACAGTCGAAAAATCCCCGACACTATTTTTGATGTTCTGGCTTTTCGAACCGATCGTTTGGGTTTTAGTCGAGCCCCAGCCATTCGCCATTTGGTCTTAGCCCATCTTAAAGCACTTGAGCATCTGACCAAAAACCCACAAGACGCCGCTTACCGAATGGCACCGCGCTTTAAATTATCGCCCGCTCAAGTGCTTAGTACATATAAAGGTTTAGTCATTCCCGATCGAAGCAACAATCAACGCTTACTGCTAGGGTCATCGCCGATTTTGTTAAACAGCGCGCGCAAACTTAGCGCCTTCATGTACGAATCCGGAAAACTAGCGCACGAGAATGACTTAACCGGTTTGATTGACGCCAGTTATTTATGATTAAAAACGAATTAGCCGACCATCCTCGGCCGATTGCAGCGCTCCGACAATAATCCGACAATTGGTCTTAGCGTCTTCTAGCGAAAGCGCGGGGGTCTTGCCGCTCAAAACGCAATCGCTGAAGTGTTCGATTTCCAAACGGAAATGATCGGCGATAGGGAGTATCTCCTCAGATTGCCGCCCTCCTTCCGTCCACCAGGAAATGACCGGAATGTCGCCCGGATTTTGCCAAACGCCATGACATTTCAAACCGCCTTTTGTGCCGATGACTTCGTACTCGCAGCGCCGCGCGCGTTCGAAACTGAAATCGAAATGCGCGTATTTGCCGTCGCCGAAATCGAGCACACCGCTACACGCAGTATCGGCGCCGCTTTCGATATATTTGGCAACGGCAGTGACCGACTCCGGCATTCCATCGAAAAACAGCCTGAGCGAATGAATCGCATAACAGCCTATATCCCACATCGCTCCGCCGCCTTGATCGATACTATCTGCGATCCGATACCTTCTGGCCGGTTTCATCATGAACGAAAAACTCGCACGCACCGTTTTAACCTCGCCGATCTCGCCGGAACGTAGAATATCTAAGGCCCGCGCATGCTGCGGATGAAAACGGTACATAAAGCCTTCCATCACAGTAACGTTATGACGATGCGCCGCAGCTTCGATCGCTTCGATATCCGAAACCTTCAACGCCATCGGCTTTTCGCATAAAACATGCTTGCCCTTCTCGATCGCGCGCAAGGCCCATTCGGCATGTTCACGATTCGCCATCGGCAAATAAACCGCTTCGATTTCATCGTCATCGAGAATCGCTTCAGGGCTATCGTAAGCGCGAACACCTTGCTGATGCGGCGCATATTTCGCCAAGGTTTCCGCCGCGGCGCCGGGACGGCGACTGCCGATCGCCACCAATTCGGCATTGCTCGCATCGACAATCGCCGGCATCAGCCGCTCGTTGACCCTTGCCGCGCCTAAGATACCCCAACGCAATTTTTTGTGTTCGTTCATGATTCTCCTCCGTGTTTACTTATCAATATTCAACCATTCCGCCAATGCGGTCTTGATTGTTTTGGTTCTAATTTGGTGGCGATCGCCATCGAAATGCTTTTCGGCAATTTCGGCAATTGCACCGCGCCGCTGCCATGCAATGTAAACCGTGCCGACCGGTTTCACCGAAGTGCCGCCACCAGGCCCGGCAATGCCGGTCACTGCGATTGCCCAATCGGCCTGACTGTGTTTCAATGCGCCGCCTGTCATCTCACTCGCAGTCTCGGCGCTAACCGCGCCATAATTTTCGATCGTCTCGGCCCGGACACCCAGCATTTGTATTTTGGCGGCATTGCTGTAAGTCACGAAGCCTCGGTCGAACCAAGCCGAACTGCCCGGTATTTCGGTAATCGCTTGCGCAATTCCGCCGCCGGTACAGGATTCGGCGGTTGTCAGCAGCCAACCGCGTTCCTTTAAGCTCAACCCGACCACGCGAGCCAATTCGATGATTTCGTTCTCTGTATTTAATGGGACCAATGGGGCAAGACCTAATCAATTTAAGGATATCGTGACGAATATACTCATCGTAGATGAAAATTCGGTCTCGGGGTGCTCGTTAAAGGACGCCGTAAATACGTCCATGTAGGCTCTATGCCAGCTCCATGCTGGCAAAGCCTTTATCGAGCACCCCGAGACCTCCTCCGGCACTGCCGAAATTTGAAGTGCGAAGGTATAACTTTCTGAAGCTAAGGGCTTTGTCGCGGGTTCGGTTAGCCTGCATTAAAAAATAAGAAAGTTATCTATGACTCAATCCTAAGATAAAATAATATCTATGAGTATAAAACAAACCAGCAAGCAACACACCCCGATGATGCAGCAATATCTGCGCATCAAGGCTAACCATCCCGACACGCTCGTTTTTTACCGGATGGGCGATTTTTATGAACTTTTTTTCGACGATGCCAAAAAAGCCGCGCAGATCCTTGATATTACGCTGACGCAGCGCGGCCAGTCGGCCGGTGAACCGATTCCGATGGCCGGCATTCCGTATCATGCCGCCGAAGGCTACATCGCGAAATTGTTGCGCCACAGCGAATCTGTCGCGATTTGCGAACAAATCGGCGACCCGGCGACTTCGAAAGGACCCGTTGAGCGCAAAGTGGTGCGCATCGTTACTCCCGGCACCGTTACCGACGAAGCCTTGCTCGAAGACCGTAAGGATAATTTGCTGGTGGCGCTGCATGTTGCCGACTCCAAATTCGGTATCGCCGCTTTAGATGTGACCAGCGGACGCTTCGTATTGCAACAACTGGATTCGGCCGATACGATGTTGAGCGAAATCGAACGTCTGGACCCGGCCGAGCTATTGGTTAGCGAAGATATCGCTCTTCTACAGGCTTTGAAGCAGCGCAAGGGCATTTGCAAGCGCCCGCCTTGGCATTTCGAGCCTGACAGTGCGCGTCAACTGGTATTGAATCAATTCAACACGCACGATCTATCAGGCTTCGGTTGCGAAAATATGCCGATGGCTATTGCCGCGGCCGGCTGTCTGTTGCAATACGTCAAAGACACGCAACAAAGCGCCCTGCCCCATATTCAAGGCATTCGGGTCGAAAACAATTCCGAGGGCATTCAACTCGATGCCGCTAGCCGCCGCAATCTGGAACTGGACACGCATCCGACCGGCGAGCTGCGCTACACCTTATTCGGCGTACTCGACAAAACCGTCACAGCGATGGGCAGTCGTTGTCTGCGCCGCTGGATCAACCGACCGCTCAGAGATCAAGCTATTCTGCAAAACCGATATTCGGCAATCGAATCGCTATTGTCCGAACGGCTTTTAGATCCCGTTCGCAATCAATTGAACGCGGTCGGCGACATAGAGCGTATCAGCTCTCGCATCGCACTCAAATCGGCCAGGCCGCGCGATTTGATCGTGTTACGCAATACGCTGGCCGTTTTACCGACATTGCAGCCCTTGCTATCGAATACCGACAGTCCGGAGCTGATACGCCTGGCCGAACAACTTACCGAACAACCCGAGTTATCGGCGCTGTTGCAACAAGCCATTATCGACAACCCGCCGGTCCTAATTCGCGACGGCGGCGTCATTGCGCCCGGCTACCACGCTGCTCTCGATGAACTGCGCAACTTAAGCCGCAATGCCGATCAATTTCTGCTCGATATGGAGGAACGCGAAAAGGCCGCGACCGGTATTAGCGGCCTAAAAGTCAATTACAATCGCGTTCATGGTTACTATATTGAGATTTCGAGATTACATGCCGAGAAAGTTCCGGCACACTACCACCGTAAACAAACGCTGAAAGGCGTCGAACGCTACATTACCGAGGAATTAAAAACCTTCGAAGATAAAGTTCTGAGTGCGAAAGAAAAATCGCTGGCATTCGAAAAACTGCTATACGATCAATTGCTGAACAAGCTCGGCGAGTCATTAACCGATCTGCAGCAATGCGCGCAAGGACTAGCCGAACTGGATGTGCTGGCGACATTTGCCGAACGCGCCGAAACATTGAACTTGACTTGCCCGCAATTGACCGACAAGCCCGGCATCGATATCGAAGGCGGACGGCATCCCGTCGTCGAACAAGTCTCCGACATTCCGTTTGTCGCAAACGATCTTAAACTATCGCCTCAGCGCCGCATGCTCATCATCACCGGCCCGAATATGGGCGGTAAATCGACTTATATGCGCCAAGCGGCTTTGATCGTGTTGATTGCTCATATCGGCTGTTATGTTCCGGCCAAGGCCGCAACGATCGGCCCGGTCGATAAGATTTTCACCCGCATCGGCGCTTCGGACGACTTGGCCGGCGGGCGCTCGACTTTCATGGTTGAAATGTCGGAAACAGCCAACATTCTGCATAACGCAACCGAACAAAGTTTGATATTGATGGACGAAATCGGCCGCGGAACCAGTACTTTTGACGGTTTATCTTTGGCTTGGGCCTGTGCCGATCATTTGGCAAAAGTCACAAAGGCATATACCTTATTCGCGACGCATTATTTCGAGTTGACGACTCTAGCGGACGAGCAAAAACCGATCCATAACGTGCATCTCGACGCAATGGAGTACGGCGACAAAATCGTGTTTCTGCATGCGGTCAAGGACGGCCCGGCGAGCCAAAGTTACGGGCTGCAAGTCGCCTCACTGGCTGGTGTTCCGGCAACGGTGATCGACAAAGCCAAATTGAAATTGCAGCATCTCGAAAACAACACCTATTATCAAAATCAAACGGAATCCGGCAATCAGCAATTGGATTTATTTGCGACTCAGGAATGCCACCCGGCAGTCTGTTTGATCGAGGAGTTAGACCCGGACAACTTGAGCCCGAGGCAAGCCTTGGATACGCTGTATCGTTTAAAAAAGATGGTGGAGTGATCAGTAACGGGCGAAAACATTATGTGCATCGTGGAGCCAGGACGTTAGGCCGTTTTTTTCCATGCAAAGGTTGCGCTATTGCCGTTTATAGCGGACTGTTCTGCGATATAACCTCCAAAAAAGAACTCATCTCTTTTGACGGGAACATCCCGCAGGTTATCGTCTGATTAGCGAAAGACCCTCATTCGCAGTATTCATGATTTCTATCCCCATTTCAATCGCCTCACCATTGTTGATGATAAGGCGCAACATAATAAACACTTTGCTGAATATTCTGCAGCATGCCGCTGGCATCGAGATAATAATAAATACCGGCAGCCGTCAGCAGCGCGGCTAGCACCGCAAAGCCTATTTTCCACCAACTATAAGGCCGCTCGCCTTGCACTTTACCGGTACGACCGTTGATTACAAAACGATAAAATTTATCCCGATAGCGAAACGCGGCCGACCAGACCGGAAGCAAACAATGCTTATAAGTCGTTTTGTCGTGCCTCGTTCTTGCCTGATGGATACGCTGATGATCGCCGCCGATGTTGCGCGCGATATCCCGGTAAATCACGCTATCCATGATTTGCTTGGCCGCATCGAAGCCTTCATCGAGCTCGACCTGATAATATTCGCTACGAAAACCGCTCAAATATTTTTCGTCGTAAGACATCAGGTTGTAGAGATCCCAAGGCTGCAAGGCATCCAGAATCTTGCGCGGCAGCGATTTGCTCGCGCCCACCAACACATCGTCGAAAAAACGCCGTACGCGACCCGAAACCGGCGTCCAGCGTATCTTCGGCACTCGTCGCATAACGGTAACGGTACGGTTATTTCGTACCACTTGAACCGGTACCGTGACGTAATAGACATCGCCTCGCTCACCGACATAATCGGTCTCGGTGTCGCTATCGAAGGTCCAATAAGGCAAATAGACTCCGGTTAGCTTGGTATCGCTATGGGCATATTTTTTAACTACATTCGGCGCGAACCATAGCTTCGCGATCCAGCGTTGAAACTGCTGTTTAGCTTCAGCTTCGCCGATTGCAAACGGCAGCAGCGATTTCGGCTGAATCGGTTTTGCTTGCGCCGTCGTAGTCACGATCGGCGTTCCGCAAAAAGGGCATTCGCCGGCATGAATGTGACTATCGAACTGAAACCCGGCACCGCATTCATCGCAATGAATCTGTGCCTTAACCGTCTCAGCCTGTGGTTGAGCCAACTGCCGCAAAGCTTGCTGCAGGTCATATTCCTGAATCGGCGCGGCGCTTGGCTCGATATGATTTTCGAATCCGCAATACTCGCAGGCCTGATGCCCGGTACCGGGCGCATATTTCAAAATCGCGCCGCACTGCCCACACGGAAACCGCTCGACACCGGGTTTTAAAGACGCCTTAAATTTTGGCACGGCAACTATTCATAGCAATCCAATGTTACAAGATCCCAACGTTAGCGGTTAGCGGTGAATAGTGAAATGACGCAACATGTTAACCACTTGTCAAGCCCTAATTTCCTCTTTCCTCTTTCACCACTCCCTACTAACCGCTTTCAACCCGGCAACGGCGGAGGCACATGAGCAAACGCTACGGAAAACTCAGGCACTTGACCGACCGGCTTCCATTCCGCCATCCCAGCGCTCCAAACCAAGGTGTCGCGATTGATTTCGCCGCTGCGGACTTTTTGCTCGATGACTTTTAGCGCGTAGGGGCCTTCCTGATGTCCGTCTATCGCAACGAAATAGACCGTCGAAGTCGGAATCGGCGGCGGGGTAGCTTGCTGAGGAGAAGGTTGTTCGGAGAGCGACTTACCCAATTCGCGCGCGACCGCGAAACCCATGCCCATCCCGATGCCTTCGGAAGCGCCGCCGGAAGGATTTTGCGCGGCCGCGGCCATCGCTTCGGCGGCTTGAAATTGCGTGTAGCGGTGAAGATCGCCGATGATGCCCATACTGGTGCGTTTGTCGAGCGCCTTTTCGACTTCGGGCGGCAATGAAATGTTTTCAACCAATAGCTGCAGCACTTCGAGCCCGTATTCGGAAAATTCGGGTGCAATGCGTTCGGTAATGTACGCGCCAAGTTCGTCGTAATTCGCGGCCAGATCCAAGGCTGGAATGCCTGATTCGCCGATGATGTCCGAGAAGCGAGAAACGATCAGATTACGTAATTGCGAACTGATATCTTCGGTACGGAAGTGCCCATCGGTCCCGACGATTTCCTTAATGAAAGCTAAAGGTTCCTTGATTCTGACCGAATAGGTGCCGAACGCGCGTAACCGCAATGGACCGAATTCCTTGTCGCGCAACATGATCGGATTCTTCGTGCCCCATTTCAAATCGGTGAAGCAGCGCATGTTGAAAAAATAGACCTCGGCCTTGAACGGGCTTTTGAAACCGTGCGGCCAGCTTTCGAGGGTGGTCAAAATCGGCATATTACGGGTTTCGAGCTGATATAAACCCGGCTCGTAAAAATCGGCCACGCGTCCTTCACTGACTAATATCGCCGTCTGCGACTCGCGAACGGTCAGCATTGCGCCGTATTTGATTTCATTCCCATAGCGCTCGAAGCGATATACCATCGTATCACTGGAACTGTCGGTCCATTCGATCACATCGACGAATTCGCCGAACAGTTTGTTCCAAAAACCCATGTTGGTGCTCCTATCTATTTGGATTCAATGCCTACCTGACTTTTACTCCCGCAGAGGTGCGGGGATCCTCGTTCCCACCGCTCCAGCGTGGGAATGCATACCTTTCTTACAGCAGCAATCAACGCATGGATTCCCACGGAAGACCATGGGAACCAGAAAAAGAACTCAGCGCGAAATTATTTCTTGAATCAACCAATCAACTTTAAACCCGGCGGCAGGGCTTCGCCGAAGATTTGTTTCTCTTCTTTTTCGTCGAGTTCCTTCAGCGTTTCGACCATCGCAATCCACGACGTCGGCGCCTTGGCCGCTTTCAATTGCTCAATGATTTCGTAGCGTAACGCGTCATCGATATCACGACTTCTATCGCCGCTCATGCGCGCGATCAGCGTCGCGGCAAATCCGGCTTGGGGCGTTTTCTTCCAGTCGACTCGCATGATCTGTTTGAGCCAGTCGGATGCAGTCACGGACGGCACAATGTTATGACTACTACCATGAAACGGAATCCTCGCGCCGATTCGGCCGACCGCCCACCAGGTTTGCTCGGACTCGCCCGGACTTTGCAAACGTTTCAACAGCCATTCGCCGAGTTGTATTTTTTTCTCGACCGACAAACGTTCGAGCACGGCAGCAAGACGCACTATGTCGTCATAAGCGCGTGTCTTGAGTTGTTTCGCGACGACCGGTTGTCGCGCCGATGCCGGATTCAAATACTTATTGATATCATCGAAAATCTTTTCCTGCTCGGCTACATCGAGCCCGCCTGAAACACGCCGCCAAAGCGTCCACCACTCGCTCCATATTTGCGCTTCATTGACGTATTGAATCGATTGATCGTAAATCTTCCATAATTGTTCGACGCGCCATTCATCGAGCGGATAACCGAAGCCGGGACGCAGACAGAAACCGGTCAGACTCAACCAAACCCTTTCGTGATTTTCGGATCGTTTGCGGTATTTGATGCCGTCGAGCAAAGCACCGAACAAGCTTCGCAATAACGGCGTCTCCCAATCGGCGCGAGAACCAAGCAGTTTTTCGAGATCGGCACGCAAACTTTTGACCGCTTTCGGGTTAATTTGTTTGGACTTGGAACCGAACACCGCCTGCACCAACTCGACCGCCCTGTCGAATTGCGCCGGCAATTCAGCCTGAACGGCCGAGCCCGCTTTTTTGCGGATTTGAAATTCGACATCCCAACGCTTGCTTGAGTCTTGCACCGAAACGCACTGAATCTTCAGCGTGCCGACTTCAGTTTGCATGACGGCTAATCGGACAGTCACTTCGGAAGTAGACGGTTTTGCTTGTTTGGTTTCGAGCGGCGTCGTTTCGTCGCCTGACAACGCGACCGCCAGCGGCGGTAGCGAATGAAAACGCTCATCGTTGATCATAGTCAACTCGCCTGGCTTATATTCGGTGTCGCCCGTTGTCGAAGCCAGATGGAAGCGCACAGGCTGCCCTAATCGCAACGCGAATTGCCGGTCTTGTAAGACGACCTCGTGCCCCTCCTCGCTGCCGCGCGGCAAGATACAGACACCTTTCTGTTCGCCGCGTTCGGTATCGACAATCAAGAAATAACTGCGTGCCGCACCGCCGCCGATACGGACTTGTTTATTTCGCCTTGCCTGCGCGTAGCTAACCGCACCCAACGCAACCGACAATTCCGGATGTTTGTTTTCCAAAAGTCTCGGCGCACCACCTCGCCAGGATGCAATCAAATCGAGAATCCGCTGGGTCAGCGGGCGGCTACGAAACACTCCGCCGTTCAGCAACAAGGCATCCGGCACGGCACCCTCACCGTTCAAAGCATCGAGCGCGGCTTGGTTATGCAATTTCAAAAACGCTGCGATATGTTTGCTGACCGCCGGTTCCGCCGCATAAGGCAGACCGAATTCGACGACTCCGCTGCGCTTGCGGTCCGGTAAGTCATTCAAGCCCGATAACGGAAAGAAACCATCCAACGCGATGCTACGAATTTCATCGCGCGTCAACATCGCCGAGCGCGTGCCGCCGATCAATTTCGAACCGCCGCCGAGCAACGTGACGCCGAGTTGTTCCGGCGCCTCGTCGGCCAAGAGTTTTTCCTTGACGATGCGGCATTGCTCGATCAGTTGCGACATATCCGCCGCCGACAGGCGCTTACCGCCGCCTGTTATGCGTTGTTCGGCCAGATGCGCGAGAGCCAGATCGATGTTGTCGCCGCCGAGCATCAAATGGTCACCGACGCCGATCCGCGTCAGTTTCGGTTCCGGTTCGGCCGGCTCGACCTTGATCAGCGTTAAATCGGTCGTGCCTCCACCGACATCGCAAACCAACAGCAAACGCACGTCGGCCAATTCTTGCTTGATCCTGCCGTCATGACGCCGGAGCCAGTCGTAACAAACCGCTTGCGGCTCCTCGAGTAACTTGACTTGCATGAGCCCAGCCAATTTGGCGGCCTCGATCGTCAGAGATCTTGCGCCTTCGTCGAACGAAGCCGGAACCGTTATGACGATATCCTGATCTTCGAGCGGTGCGTACGGAAATTTGTGTCGCCAGACGCTACGGATATGCGCCAAATAACTGGCGCTAGCCTCGAGCGGCGAAACCTTCGAAATGTCGTCACTGCTGCTCCATGTACCCCATGGCAAAACGTCCGCGGTATGATCGATCGAAGGATGCGACAACCAGCTTTTCGCGCTGGTCACGAAGCGGCCCTGCGTTTTCGCGCCGAGCACACGCGCCGCCTCGCCGATTACAGCCTTGTCTTCGGTCGGCAAGAACGCCAAGTCTGCCTCGGACAATTCGCCTTCGGCCGGATGGTAACGCACCGACGGCAGCAACGGTCGCGCCGCGACTTCACCCGGTGCGACTAGCTGTTCGATGTCGAATATTCGAATTTCGGAGGCTGTTTGATCGGCGCGTGCGAAGGCTACGACCGTATGCGTCGTGCCAAGATCGATACCAACTAGAAATTGAGGATTTTGTTTTTGCACGGTAGAGTTATTGAAGCGATAGTATGGTTTTATTTATTGTTTCTCGCGCAGAAGCGCTAAAAATTTTCCTGATTCCCCCGGTTCTCCGTGGGAATCCAAGCATTGGTTGTCGGAGCAAGACCGGTATGCATTCCCACGCTGGAGCAGTGGGAACGAGGAAACTCTCTGCGCCTCCGCGCCTCTGCGCGAAATTATTTTTTGTAACCCGAATCAATCCTCTTCGCCGGCGCGAACGTCGAACTCGACTTTCCAACGCTTGTCGTCTTGACGCGAGACCGCATGCAATTCGAGGGTACCGACTTCGGTCACGGCCGAAGTCAGATGCACCGGAACAACCTCCCCGATTCTTCTGCCTTCTTCAGGCAAAGTAATCTCGATTTCATCCAGCTCTTCGAGCTCTTCATCGGTCCAATACTCCAACCGGGTACCGACTTGGTCCTCGCGGCGTGTATTCGAGCTGAAAAAACGGAATCGTACCGGTTCGCCGATGACTAATCCGAATTCGTCATCGGGCAATGCTGCTTCTGTGCCTTCTTCCATGCCGAACGGCGCGATACACAGCGCTTCGATCTCGGGCGGCATACCCGGCACCGCAGGCATTGCGCTTTCAATACCGACATAATAAGATGCTGCCGTGCCGCCTTTGATCCGAACGCCTTTACCTTTGCGCACATAACCATAATAGGCGGCTCCGCGCGCGACGGCCAAATCAAGGTCGGCACCTTCAAGTAAGCGCGCTTCGGGCGCTTGCTCTCCAGTCAACCAGCTGTTTAGAACTTCCATCAAGCGCTCGGCCAGCGGCGCGGCTTTTAATACGCCGCCATTGAACAACACAGCAGTCGGATGTAAAAACGATGCATGCTCTGGCAGATTGATATCTTTTAAGTCGTCGGTTGCGTTAAGTTGTTTGGCCAAAAACGCCGCCAAATGCCGTGTGATACCGGCATCCTGCGCATAAGGTAAGCCCGCCGTTCGCAGCCCGCCGCGAGGACGACTGATCGGACGGTCGGCGGCCGAGACTCGCGGAAAGAAACCTTCTATCAACACATTATTGATTTCATCGCGCGTCAATTCGGTACGCAACGAACCGCCGATTAACGACGAACCGCGATTCGGAACGACCAACGGCATCACATCCAACGAGGGATCGTTGAAAATCTTTTCTTTCGCTTCGCGGCAGCCATGGGTCAAGGCTTGAATTTGCCAGGACTCCAAACGCTTTCCGTCCTTTTCGAGCTTGGCTTTGACGGTATAAGCCAAGGCCAAATCCATATTATCGCCGCCGAGCAAGATATGGTCTCCGACCGCGACTCGCGTGAGTTCCAAATTTCCGTCCTGCTCGGTAACCGCGATCAACGACAAGTCGGTCGTACCGCCGCCGATATCGATCACCAATATGATATCGCCGACCTCAGTTTGCTTTCGCCATTCTCCGTTACTTCTTTCGATCCAGCTATATAATGCCGACTGTGGCTCTTCGAGCAAGAGCGCTTGTTCCAAACCGAGAAAACGCGCCGCTTCGACAGTCAATTCGCGAGCCGCTGGATCGAACGACGCCGGCACCGTAATGGTCAAGTCTTGACTAGCCAACGGCGCATCGGGGTGCAGTTGCGTCCAGGCATCACGTATGTGCTGTAAATAGGCGACGGTCGCTTGAAAAGGGGAAACCCGCTCGACTTCTTCGGGCGCCTCAGCCGGCAAAATTGGCGCCTTACAATCGACTCCGGCATGGCACAGCCAACTTTTCGCACTAGAAACCAACCGAATCGGAGCTTTACTCCCTAAACTGCGAGCGATCTCGCCGACTAAAAATTCAGGCTTCGAGGTCCAAGGCAAAGCCGTCGAGCCTTCCGCCAATTCGGAATGATGCGCCTGATATAAAAAAGACGGCAATTGCATCAATTCCTCGACCGCACCCGGCGAAGTTAATTGAGGTATCGCCATGACTTCTTGAGCATGGCCATCTTCATCGCTTTGACTCAAATCGACATAGGACAATACGCAATGCGTCGTGCCCAAGTCGATTCCAACCGAAAAACGAGGCCCTGTACTTTCATTTGTCATAACTTCGACTTCGCTACTTTCTTCAATGTTGTCATCTAACGACTCAATGTTGTTCGGCTCTTTTTCATTCCCTTCGGCCTGTAATACTTCAGTTTGCAACTCTTCAATTTCAGGCAGTCCTCCCTCAGCTCTTTCAACCTGTTGCTCCTCTTCTTGAACCTCTTCTATCTGAGATTCTGAATCTGCTATGTTTTCATTAGCTTTATTCGATTTAAAGATATCCTTGTTCGAATTTTCCGGTTTCAAATGTCCAAATAAACTTTTCATAACTCCACCTCAGCCGGTGCGATAATCTTGGCATTATGCCCCGCAGTCAATTTAGGGAGGCGTATTTCGGTCGCTTGCCAACCTCTATGAATCAAAGTTCCGGTAAACGGCGCTTCGCCGACAATGTTGCCGGTCAATCTAATCGACCCGGCATCGAAACCTTTCGGCAAAGTCACTTTATTTCCTTCTTGACCTTCATGAACGGCCACGAGTTTAAAGTGTTCGTTGACCGCCTTATTACAGCCTTCATGAACAACCCTTGCCGCCACACCGATATCGGCGTCATTGTAAGCGGTAATATCTTCTTTAATGAAGTCGATGAAGCGGGCTTCTTTTTGTAATAAACCCAGCAATTGTAAAGCCGCATCCGGCGTCGCTTCTTTTAATACGACCGGCTCCGGCGCCGGCGCTTGAACGACTTTTTCGACTTCGACGATCTTCTCGACGACTTTGACTTCAGGCTCGGGTATCTTGACGGTTTCGGCCATCGAGGCGGCGGACTCGCGTAAGACTTCTTCCAGCAGTCTTTTTCTACCTCTGGCGATTCCGATCAACATGACTATCAATAACACGATCAGCAAAATCGTTAATAAAGCCACCGTTCCCGCCAAACAAACATGCCATAAATCGAAGGTTGTCGGCTTTAGGGTTAAATCTATCGTATAGGTCGTATTCATAATATCCGTACTAATTTCATTATTGTTGTCCGGCTTTTCGCGCGGATTCGATGAACATCATTTCTCTGAGCACGTCGCGCGTGGTTTGAATGCGCATTTGCTTTAAATGCCGATCGGCAATTACTTCAGGTACCTTTTCCTGGAGATACACATTTCTCATATCGGCTAGAACATTCTCGCATTTCTTAACGATGGCTTCGGTACCTTTTCTAACATCTTGCGGCTTTGCCGAAACAACTTGTAATTCGTTAGCAATACATTTTTTATAATGATATTGCGACTCTTGAATTTTCTTGATCGTTGCGTCGGATAGCGATGTGTTATGCCATTCGTTTTTGGCATCGTCCGCTTGTGCGGATAAGGCAATGAAAGCCAACGCTATTATTAAAACCTGTTTCATCGTATTTCCCGTCTCAATTGAATAGTTATGACAAGATTTTACGCGAACAGACGGCAAATGAACAACAAAGCAAGAACCGCCAAGCTTTCAAATGCTGTAATTGACCTGTTTACCCTACCTGCCACACTTCGTATTTCGTTAGTGCCCGAGGACGCACCAGGGTTTTCGGCATCTAGCCTTAAAGCGCTTCCTGTAGATGCACGCTTACAGTAAAATATCCGTTTTTCTTAAATTACCCCATGGACGCACCCCCTACATTGAAGCGCATCGCCATTACCCCCGGCGAACCGGCTGGTATCGGCCCCGACCTTTGTCTCATGCTGGCACAACAGAGCCATGCCTGCCAACTCGTTGCGATCGCCGACCCCGATTTGCTAATCCAACGCGCTGAATCGCTGGATCTTAAACTCGAAATCAAGTCATTCGACCCGTCATCGGACCCCGTCGAACAAAGCGCAGGCTCTATCAGCATCTTGCCGGTTAAAATGCATACCCCTGCGCAATGCGGCCAACTCAACATGGAAAATAGCCGTTATGTCCTCAAAACGATCACGCGTGCTGCAAAAGGTTGCATCGACGGTTTGTTCGATGCGATGGTCACAGGCCCTGTGCATAAGGGTGTCATCAACGATGCGGGCATTGCTTTCAGCGGTCACACCGAATATATTGCCGGCCTTACCGGCGGGCATCCGGTCATGATGTTGGCGACACCGGGACTCCGAGTCGCACTGGCTACGACCCATCTCCCGCTTGCCGATGTCGCCGCCGCGATTACGCATAACCGGCTAAGAAGCGTTATACGTATACTGGCCCAAGATCTGCAAACACGCTTCAATCTGGCGAACCCGAAGATACTGGTCTGCGGCTTGAACCCCCATGCCGGCGAAAACGGCCACTTAGGATTGGAAGAAAAAGAGATCATAGAACCCGTTTTGGAAAATCTACGCGAACAAGGTCTCGACCTAATCGGCCCGCTCCCGGCCGATACGTTATTTACGCCGAAATATCTCGACACGGCCGATGCCGTATTGGCGATGTATCACGACCAGGGATTGCCGGTGTTGAAATATAAAGGCTTCGGCAACGCCGTAAACATCACATTGGGCTTACCGATTGTACGTACCTCGGTCGACCACGGCACCGCGCTCGATCTGGCAGGGACAGGTTCTATCGACACGGGCAGCATCGAATATGCCTTGGCAACGGCACTGGCAATGTCCTCATCCTCTCCAATCCGTACGCATGACACATAAAGCCCGCAAACGTTTCGGCCAGAATTTTTTAACCGATTATTCGATCATCGAAGAGATTCTCGGCAATATACAGGTCCGCCCGGGCGAACACTGGGTTGAGATCGGCCCCGGGCAAGGCGCGTTGACGGCGCCGTTATTGAACCATGCCATCCGGCTGGATATCGTTGAACTGGACCGCGACCTAGTGAGTCTGTTGAAAAAAAAATTCGGCGACAACGAACGCTTAACGATTCATAGCGCCGATGCATTGAGTTTCGATTTCCAAGCGCTTACGACGGACGGCAAACCGCTTAGAGTCATCGGCAACCTCCCCTACAATATTTCCACGCCATTGTTATTTCATTTATTGGAAAGCACATCCTGCATCGCCGATATGCATTTCATGCTGCAAAAAGAAGTCGTGGATCGGATTTGCGCCGAGCCCGGCAGCAAAAAATACGGGCGTCTGAGCGTGATGGCGCACTATTATTGCGCTGCGGAACATTTATTCGATGTCCCACCGGAAAGTTTCGACCCCGCTCCGCAAGTAACCTCATCGATTATCCGCCTGATTCCTCATAACAAGCCCCCGGTTTCGGTCAATTCGGTCGAAGACTTGAATCAGGTCGTCGTTCATGCCTTCTCTCAACGCCGTAAAACCATTCGCAACTCATTGAGGAATCTGCTTGACGAACAACAAATAGCAGAGCTCGGCATCGACCCGACCGTACGCGCCGAAACCTTGTCGCTGGAAGACTTCGCGGCATTGAGCCGCAACCTAAAAAAAGACAGCAAATAAACTGCGACAATCCGCCACGCGACAATTTGCCACATTTTCAAAGTCGGGTATCTTGCATAGACTATGCACAACTCTTGAGATGCAAACTTTCATATACTGCTATTTTTTTAAGAGCTTATATCCTTCTAATATCCTTTATGCGGCTTTTTAGCCGCATTTTTTGCCCGACACTTTTCCTAAAGACAGCGTACAGCTCAAATAAGTCTAAATGGATCCACTTCCGGGACTTCGATCGGCACCGACTCGACCTTCCAAATCTCCCGGCAATACTCGGCAATCGTTCGATCCGATGAAAACTTACCGGACCTCGCTGTATTCAGCACCGACATCCGGTTCCAGCGCGTTCTGTCGCGGTAAACCGTATCTATAGAATCCTGGCACTCCCGGTACGCATTGAAGTCGGCCAATACCAAATAAGGATCGCTGTAGATCAGATTATCGGTCAAATCACGGAACAAACCGGTATCGCCGTGCGAAAAAAAACCGTTTCGAATCAGATCTATGGCGTCTTTCAAAATCGCATCTTGCTGATACGCGTCATTCGGAGCATAACCCCGCTCATAAATTGAACGCACCTCTTCCGCTGTCATGCCGAACAAAAAGAAATTTTCTTCGCCGACTTCCTCGCGAATTTCGATATTGGCGCCATCTAGCGTACCGATGGTCAGCGCGCCATTCATCGCGAACTTCATGTTGCCGGTTCCGGAAGCCTCTTTTCCGGCCGTGGAAATTTGCTCCGACACCTCGGTTGCGGCATAAATCTGCTGACCGTTCGTGACATTGAAATTCGGCAAAAACACAACCTTGAGACGGTCTTTCGTCGACGGGTCGCGATTGACGACCCGCCCCACTTCATTGATCAGCTTAATAATGAGCTTGGCCAAATGATAGCCGGGCGCGGCCTTGCCGGCGAATATGAAGGTGCGCGGATGAATATCGAAATGCGGATCGGTTTTCAGCTTCCGGTAAAGAGCAATCACATAAAGAATATTCAAATGCTGTCTTTTGTATTCATGAATGCGCTTGGCCTGCACATCGAAAATCGATTCCGGATCGACGCTGACCCCGGTGCGCTTATAGAGATTCAGCGCGAAATCATGTTTATTGAGCCGCTTGGCATCTTCCCAACGATTTAAAAATACCGCATCGTCCGAAAAGCGTTGAAGATCTTGGAGTTTTCCCAAATTTCTCACCCAAGTATCTCCGATCGCTTCGCTAATGACCTTACTGAGCCTCGGATTACATAATGCCAGCCAACGCCGTGGCGTCACGCCGTTGGTTTTATTGCTGAACTTATCAGGCCAAAGACTATAAAAATCCTTTAGCACATCGCGTTTGAGCAGTTCGGTATGCAATGCGGCGACACCATTGATCGCATGACTGCCGGCACAAGCCAGGTGCGCCATGCGCACCATTCTTGCCCCGTTTTCGTCGATCATCGACATTCGGATGACTTTGGCAGTATCGCCGAGACATTGCGCTCTGACTTGTTCGAGAAAGCGACTATTGATTTCATAGATGATCTCCATCAATCTTGGCAGCAAACTTTCCATCAACTCCACCGGCCAACATTCCAATGCCTCCGGCAACAGCGTGTGATTGGTGTAGGCGAAAGTTCGTCTCGTCACGTTCCACGCCGTGTCCCAAGACATATCTTGCTCATCGACCAACAGCCGCATCAGCTCGGCGATGGCAATGGCGGGATGGGTATCGTTCAATTGCACGGCGAACTTTTCATGAAAATGCTCCAAACGGATGCGTTGGGTCTTCATGATGCGCAGCATGTCTTGCAATGAGCACGAAACGAAAAAATATTGCTGCTCCAAACGCAACTGCTTGCCCTGTAATGGTCCATCGTTCGGATACAAAATTTTGGTCAGATTTTCCGAAGCGACTTTTTCCTCGACCGCGCCGTAATAATCACCTTGATTGAAACGCTCGAAATTGAAGGACTCCGGAGCGACGGCTTGCCACAAACGCAAAGTGTTCGCGGTATTGTTGCGGTACCCTAGAATCGGGGTATCATACGGCACACCCTTGACCGACCAGCCGGGAACCCAATTGACTTTCATTTCGCCGTTATCGGCAACATAGCGCTCGGTATGCCCGCCCAATTTAATCTCGACCGCCCATTCTGGACGGACAATCTCCCAGGGATTACCGCGAAACAACCATTTATCGGTCTTTTCCACCTGCCAGCCATCGAAGATGACCTGCTCGAAAATTCCGAATTCATAGCGAATACCATAACCGACCGAGGGAATGTTCATTGTCGCCATCGAATCGAGAAAACAGGCCGCCAAACGCCCCAGCCCTCCGTTCCCCAAGCCCGGCTCCGGCTCTTCCCCGAGCAAATCGTCCAATTTCAAGCCTAGTTCAGCCATGGCCTGAGCGACCAATTCGGTCATGCCCAGATTCAACAAATTCGACGCCAGATGCGGTCCCATCAAAAATTCGGCCGATAAATACGCCACGGTGCGCGATTTTTTTTCGACGTATTCGGTCGCGGTGCCGACCCAGCGAGCCATCAACATATCCCGCACGGTATAGGACAAGGCCATATAATAATCGAAGGTGCTGGCCAATGCCGGAAACTTACCTTGCACATTGGCTAAATTGCGAAAGAAGTTTCGTTTAATGTCGTCGGTGGTCAATGGGAAATGATTTTGTTTCATAGTTGTCGTTCTCGTATAGGGTGAACAGTCTATCAAATTAAAAAGCAATACTAATGCCATGACAGGACTATACCTATTGTTAATCCGAATTCGACACCGAGACGCCGAAACTTGAGTCGTTAAGAGTATAATCATGCTGTAATAGGTAAGAAATAACTTGAACACTCATACACGGAGGGCGTGTGTAACTTGTTCAAATTATTTAGCGCATGTTATACCTTTCATACTTGAAATTTCGACAGTGCCTGATGAGGCTCTATGCCAGCATGGAGCTGGCATAGAGCCTGCATGGATGTATTCACCAAGCACCTAAATTCCATAGCCTTTTGGCTATGGTAACTATCTTGCGTAATTTAGGTGCTGGGCCTTTGACGGGCACCCCGGCGCCGAATTTTGATCTACGATGGGTATACATTCAAAACCAGGTTGACTAAGGAAACTTCCGTTATGACAGCAATGTCGAAAACTCCTCTTTATATCCCTTATGCAGGCCCTGCTTTATTGGAAATGCCTTTACTGAATAAAGGCTGTGCGTTCAGTAAAGAAGAACGGCAAACATTTAATTTAACCGGGTTGCTCCCGCCTCGATACGAAACGATCGAAGAACAAGTCCAACGCGCTTATCTTCAGTATTCGAGCTTTAAAAACGCAATCAACAAGCATATTTATTTGCGTTCGATACAAGACAATAACGAAACGCTGTTTTATCGACTCCTGCAGGACCATCTGCCGGAGATGTTGCCTATTATTTATACGCCGACCGTCGGCGATGCCTGCGAGCAATTTTCGGATATATATCGCAGTAGCCGAGGCTTGTTTATTTCTTACGTGGAACGTCAACAAATGGACGACATTCTGCGTTACACCACCAAAAGAAATGTCAAAATTATTGTCGTTACCGATGGCGAAAGAGTCTTGGGTCTGGGTGACCAAGGAATCGGCGGCATGGGCATTTCGATCGGCAAACTGTCGCTCTATACCGCTTGCGGCGGAATTAGCCCGGCTTATACCTTACCGGTAGTACTTGATGTCGGCACCAATAACGAAAAGTTATTACAAGACCCGATGTATATGGGCGAGCGTCATAGAAGGATTCCTCAAGCGGAATACGACGCTTTCATCGACCTTTTTTTACAAGCCGTCAAGCGCCGCTGGCCGGATGTTATCGTGCAATTCGAAGACTTCGCGCAACCGAATGCGATGCCGATATTGCAACGCTACCGAGACCAACTGTGCTGCTTCAATGATGACATTCAAGGCACTGCCGCGGTCACGGTCGGTACGCTGTTGGCTGCTTGCCGAGTTAAAAACAGGAAGTTGTCCGAGCAGCGAGTGGTCTTTGTCGGAGCCGGTTCGGCCGGTTGCGGCATTGCCGAGCAGGTCATCGCGCAAATGCGGACCGAGGGACTGTCCGAACGCGAAGCCCGTCATCGCGTTTACATGGTCGACCGTTTCGGTTTACTCACCGAAGAAATGACAGAACTTAGGGACTTTCAACAAAAACTGGCTCAAGCATCAAACCGACTAGAGGACTGGTCAATCGAAGGCGACTATCCGTCATTGCTTGAAGTCATTCAATACGCCAAACCGACCGTTTTGATCGGCGTTTCCGGCCAACACGGCATTTTTACAGAAACCGTGATTCGGACTATGACCCAAGGTTGCGATTGGCCGATCGTTTTTCCGCTAAGCAACCCGCCACGCCAAGTGGAGGCTACGCCCGAACAAATTATCGAGTGGACCGAAGGACGGGTTCTATTAGCCGCGGGTAGCCCCTTTCCTCCCGTCGAATACGGCGGTAAGCGCTATGATGTCACGCAGTGCAACAATAGCTATATTTTTCCGGGAGTCGGGCTCGGCGTTATTGCCGTGCAAGCCAGACGAATCTCAGACGAAATGTTGATCGCCGCCAGCGAAACCCTGGCCGCAGCATCGCCCTTGGCCAACACCGGACAAGGCGAATTATTGCCGCCATTGACGGAATTACCGGAACTGAGCAAATGCATCGCTTTCGCGGTAGGCAAAGTCGCGCTTAAGCAAAACTTGGCGCTTGAAATTAGCGATCAGCAATTACTAGAACGCATCGAAGAAAATTTCTGGCAACCGGTCTATCGGCACTATAAGCGGATTTGTTTTTAATTCCGCATAGCATCCGATAAATGCGTAAAAAAATAAGGCTCTGTATGCGGTAATAGTTGAAAACACCCACCACTACCGGAAGTACTTAAAAATTCAAAGTGAATTGTAGGGTACGCTGCGCGTACCTTGTCATAAGAAAGTCAAGCCCCATATTTCAACTATCAACGCGAACATAGCCAAAAATAAACTACGGCTTGCTCTTTGATCAATGAAAGATGTTATTCCAATAGGGATTGCCGGAATTCAGTAACCCTGGATAATGACTTAGCATAAGGCTTAACTATAACTGTTCCGTTTAATCGCTATTAATTTCTTCGGCACCTGATTGCCAACGATCAGCCGGTTTATTAAGATTATTCTGCTCAATATATTCGTTATATTTTCGGTGCCGTTCGCGTTTTTGTTCGAAATCTTCGTATCGGTTCATTGGACGTTTCGCATTATCCTTACTCCTACGATAGACTCGACGCTCGGGAAGCGCGGCATCGTCGAGATAGCGCCGCCGCATATTTTCGAAGCGCTCTTGTTTAGTCTTCTTCTGCTCCTGATCTTGTTCATTTCGCCGGTTCGTTTCGCCTACCTGTCTAGATCTGCTTTCCACAGGGGAGGATTCTGGCTGTCTAGCGATAGCCAGACCCGACTGAAAAATCGAAAACAAAATAGTTAACAATAAAAGATAATGTCTATTAACCACCCCAGCCTCCCGGGAATCATTGAGTTTGATTTATAAAGAGCCGAGATAAGCAGCCAAGACCTTGATATCTTCTTCGCTTAAATTTTTTGCGATGGCATTCATGGGACTGCCTTTACGCGTGCCGGACTTGAATGCTTTCAATTGTTTGGCTAGGTAATCGGTGTGTTGCCCTGCCAACCTTGGAAATTGCATTCTCCCTTCTGCGCCTTTGCCATGGCAACCTAGACACATCGTCGATTGTTTCTCGCCTAACTCGGCTAATTTTGGATCGACAACAGCACTCCTAGGTTGTTGGCTTGAAAAATAAGCCGCAAGATCGGCCATGTCTTCATCGCTAAGCCCCTGGGCCATATTTTTCATTATGGGGCCTTCGCGCGAACCGCTCTTGAAGGCTTTTAGTTGTTTGACGATATACCCGGGCCGCTGACCGGCTAGTATAGGAAATTGAGCATCGACACTTATGCCGTTCAAACCATGACAATTAGTACACGCTGACGCTTTATTCTCGCCTGCCTTTGCATCGGCGGCGATTGCGTTAGCATCGAAAACCAAAGAGCCGAATAAACAAACGGATGACAGCATGATCGAATTGTAAAAATTACTTTTTTTCATCGTTTCCTCCTAATTGCATCGGTAGGGTAGACATGATCGAATTTTTGAGTTAGAAAAATTCCGAATCAGTGTTGATCACTATAACGCGTCATCGGCCCCACTGTCAGTAACTTGTTATTTTTATGCCTGATCAATCATTAAAATCATTGCCCACTCCTATGATCGGCGTAAGCGGTATCGCTTTCAATCGCCATCGAGAAGTTTTGTTAATCCGGCGAAATCAAGCGCCAGCGCAAGGTCTATGGTCGATTCCCGGCGGCAAGTTGGAACCGGGCGAAACACTGATCGAAGCTTGCCGACGCGAAATCGAGGAGGAAACCGGCCTTAAAAATACCCGAGTACTCAGCCTCGTGGCACTTGTCGAACGCAATATCGAAAATTTTCATTATGTTATTGCCGATTTTTTGGTCGAAATCATCGACGGAGAAAACCGAACGCCTATTGCAAATTCCGACGTCTCGGAAGCTTGCTGGATTGCATTGGATCGACTCGATCATTACGAATTGGTCCCTGGCCTAAGAGACATCATTGAAAACGCCCATCGACTTTGGCAGTCTGGTACTTTACCCGGTTTGGTCGACCCCAACGGAAAAACCGGTGATTTTATCTGTACGTAAGCGATCTTTTACCGATCGAAACCCTGTTCTCTTTGTACGGTATATTGGAGTGTCATGCTCAAAATGACCCCCGCTTTGCGCTTTATGTGCTTTAGGTTACACTTCAAGAAGATCGAAATCATAGGCCTGAGCCTAATTCTCCGGAGAGGGGTACACTCATGATCACGACCAGAACGACCATCGACGGTAACGAAGCAGCTGCCCATATCGCCTATTTAACCAATGAAGTGATCGCGATTTATCCGATCACGCCGGCTTCGCCGATGGGCGAATTGTCCGATAAATGGGCTTCCGATCGACATAAAAATATTTGGGGTACGGTCCCGAGCGTCATCGAAATGCAAAGCGAAGGCGGCGCGGCAGGCACGATACATGGCGCACTGCAAAACGGCGCATTGGCGACCACTTTTACCGCCTCGCAAGGCTTGCTGCTAATGATTCCGAACATGTACAAAATCGCCGGCGAACTGGCACCGACGGTGTTCCATATCGCAGCGCGATCGCTGGCAAGCCAAGCATTGTCGATCTTCGGCGATCACAGCGACGTGATGTCGGCCCGCGCCACCGGATTCGCTTTTTTATCGTCGAATTCGGTTCAGGAAGTGATGGATTTGGCCTTGATCGCCCAAGCCGCCACCTTGAAATCGCGCATTCCGATTCTGCATTTTTTCGACGGTTTCAGAACCTCGCACGAAGTCGCCTCGATCGAGATGATCGACCGCGAGACGGTACGCGCGATGATCGACGACGAACTGGTCGAAGCCCACCGACAACGCGCGCTCTCTCCCGACAGTCCGGTGTTGCGCGGCAGCACGCAAAATCCCGATGTTTACTTCCAGGCCCGCGAGACGGTCAATCCTTATTATCAGGCCATGCCGGCCATCGTCCAACAAACCATGGACCGTTTCGCCGAATTGACAGGACGCCGTTATCGCCTATTCGATTATCTCGGCCCGGATGATGCCGAACGCATCATTGTATTGATGGGCTCGGGCGCCGAGACCGTCGAGGAAACGATCAATCACTTGAATACCCGAGGCGGCAAGAACGGCCTGCTCAAAGTCCGGCTGTATCGCCCGTTCGACCCTGAAGCCTTGCTAGCCGCAATACCCAATACCGTACGCGCCATAGCTGTGCTGGATAGAACCAAAGAACCCGGCTCCGACGGTGAACCGCTTTACAAAGACGTACTAACTGCACTGGCGCAAGACTCCATGAGCGGTCAGCCAAGTTTCGAGCACATGCCGCGTGTTGTCGGAGGCCGTTACGGCCTATCATCTAAAGAATTCACGCCGGGCATGGTCAAGGCCATCTACGATGAACTGGCGAAAGACAAACCGAACAATCAGTTCACGATCGGCATTCACGACGATGTAAGCCATACCAGTCTGGCCTGGGACCCCGAGTTTCGAAGCGACGCCTCGAAAGAAAATTTCAGTGCGGTGTTTTACGGTTTAGGCAGCGACGGCACAGTCAGCGCCAACAAGAACTCGATCAAGATCATCGGAGCTAAAACCGATCAACATGCCCAGGGTTATTTCGTTTACGATTCCAAAAAATCCGGCGCGGTCACGGTTTCGCATCTGCGCTTCGGCAAAGAAAAAATCCGCTCGAGCTACTTGATCGAAGATAACGAAGCCCGTTTCGTCGCCTGCCATCAACCGGTATTTCTCGAACGCTACTCGATGTTGGACAAGGCAGCGCCGAACAGCGTTTTTCTACTCAATTCGGCGCTGCCTGTCGACGAAGTTTGGTCTTCATTACCGTGCAGCATGCAGCAGACGATCATCGACAAAAACATCGACTTTTATACGATCGACGCCTATGCCATCGCGCAAGCCAGCGGCATGGGGAGACTGATCAACACCGTGATGCAAAGCTGTTTTTTCGCGCTAGTCGACATCATTCCGAAAGACGAAGCCATTGCCGCTATCAAGGAAGCGGTGAAAAAAACCTACGTAAAAGCCGGAAAGCGAATTTTAGAAGCAAACCTTAAAGCGATCGATTCGGCATTGGACGGTCTGCAACGAGTCAAAATACCCGATCAAGTCGACAGCGTATTCGAAATACCATCCTCCGTATCCGACGATGCACCTTCGTTCATCCGCGAAGTTACCGCCGAGATCATGGCCGGACGCGGCGATACGGTACCGGTCAGTCGCTTATCGGCCGACGGCACTTTCCCTACCGGCACTGCGCGCCTTGACAAACGCAACTTGGCCTTACAAATTCCGGTATGGGAATCGGATATCTGCACACAATGCGGCAAATGCGTCTTTGTTTGTCCCCATTCAGTGATACGCAGCAAAATTTTTAGCGATGCACAAATCGCCGACGCACCGACTAGCTTCAAACATGTGCCTATCTTGAGCAAAGCCTTCGGTGAAGACTTACAAATCAGCTATCAGGTTGCCCCCGAAGACTGTACCGGCTGCAATCTGTGCGTCGAAGTCTGCCCGATCCGCGACCGAGAAAATCCTGAACGTAAAGCGATAAACATGGCGCCGCAACCGCCATTGCGTGAACAAGAAAAAATTAATTGGGAATTTTTCGAAAAAATACCCGATTATGCACGCACGTCGTTGCATCCGAATAAAATCCCCGAAGCGATGCACCTGCAGCCGCTATTCGAATTTTCAAGCGCCTGCGTCGGTTGCGGCGAGACGCCTTATATCCGACTCGCCACACAATTGTTCGGCGACCGCATGGTTGTAGCGAACGCGACCGGCTGCTCATCAATTTACGGCGGCAATCTGCCGACCACGCCGTGGGCGAAAAATGCCGACGGACGAGGTCCGGCCTGGTCGAATTCGTTATTCGAGGATAATGCCGAATTCGGACTCGGCATGCGCGTTGCGATCGACAAACAACAAGAATATGCCGCCGAATTGTTACTAGGCCTTCGTGACACTATCGGAAGCGATTTGGCTAATGCCATCTTGAATGCCGATCAACACGATGAAGCCGGCATTTACGAACAGCGCGAGCGCGTCGCCGAGTTGAAAAGGAAACTGGCCGAATTAACCGACAATGCCGCGAAACAACTTTTGGGCGTCGCCGACACGTTGGTCAAACGTAGCGTCTGGATTATCGGCGGCGACGGCTGGGGCTACGACATCGGGTTCGGCGGTCTCGATCATGTCATGGCGGCCGGTCGCGATATCAATATTCTGCTGCTGGACACCGAGGTGTATTCAAATACCGGCGGGCAAACATCGAAAGCCACGCCGCGCGGTGCGATCGCCAAATTTTCGGCCGCCGGCAAGGGCACGCCGAAAAAAGACCTGGCCCGTCTCGCGATCGACTACGAGCAAGTCTATGTCGCGCAAGTGGCCTTCGGCGCCAAGGATACGCAAACCCTGCGCGCCTTTCTCGAGGCCGAATCCTATCCCGGCACATCGTTGATCATCGCCTACAGCCCGTGTATCGCGCATGGCGTCGATTTGTCTAACAATCTGCGCCAACAGGATTTGGCGGTCCGTTCCGGGCATTGGCCGCTATTGCGATACGATCCGCGTTTGGCCGATTCCGGTCATAATCCACTGCAATTGGACAGCAAAAAACCGTCGATTCCGTTCCGCGATTATGCGATGACCGAAGCGCGCTTCAGCATGCTCGGCCGCACGCATCCAGACGAATCCGAGCGCTTCTTGAATCAATCGCAAAAAGATGTCAATGCCCGTTATCGGCATTACCGGGAACAGGCCGACAAAGTCTTCGATAAACCGGCCGAGAAATCGGGAGAAAAAGCATGAGCGGTATCGATCTGAGCACAACCTATTTGGGCTTGAAACTCAGCAGCCCGTTAGTCGCATCGGCTTCGCCGCTGTCGCGTAGCCTGGATTCATCGAGGCAATTGGAAGATGCCGGCGCCTCGGCCATTGTCATGTATTCGCTGTTCGAAGAGGAGTTACGTCAGCAGGAAGAAGAAACGGCGCGCTTCATGATCAATCAGGGCATCGGTTTCGGCGAGGCGGATAGCTTTTTACCGTTCGACAGCCGTTATCAACATGGGCTGGATCAATACTTGGAGCAACTCGCCGAATTGAAAAAGGCGCTGCATATCCCGGTCATTGCAAGCTTGAACGGCACATCGCTAGACGGTTGGGTTGAGCACGGCAAATTATTGCAAGATGCCGGTGCCGATGCCTTGGAACTGAATGTATATTACCTGAGCGCCGACATCAACGAGTCCGGCGCCGCCGTCGAAGCTCGTTACCTGGAATTGCTGAAGGCCTTACGCGAATCGGTCGACATACCCATCGCGATGAAGCTGTCGCCTTATTTCAGCGGCCTGGCGCACTTCGTTAAATCGCTAGAACAAGCAGGCGCCGACGGCGTTGTGCTATTTAACCGTTTTTATCAACCCGATATCGATTTGGACGATCTGCAAGTCACGTCACAGTTGCAATGGTCGCGTTCGTCCGATGCTCAACTGCCCTTGCGTTGGGTTGCATTGCTCTACGGAAAGGTCAAGCTCTCGTTGGCAACGACCAGTGGCGTGCGCAGTGCCGATGATGTGCTAAAAATGATTCTGGCCGGAGCCGATGTCAGTCAAATGTGCTCAATATTACTGGAAAAAGGCCCGGCTTATCTGGAGAACATCAATAACGAACTGATCGATTGGCTTGAAGAACACGAATACGACTCCATCCACGAAATCAAAGGCCATTTAAGTAAACAGCGCTGCGCCAACCCTAATATATTCGAGCGTTCCAATTACATTCATTTACTGGACGGCTATACTCCGGCGCAAGGCGTTCGTGGCTGATCAACGCCTGCACCCTCGTTTTTTTTTACAGGAGAGCGAATGGACAATCAGCAAATGGAAACCCTAATCGATACTACATTGTCCGCGCATTCCGCAGACACTGCATCGCTCGAACCTTATCTGGTATTACTTTCCGGCAAACACACAGGCAAGCAATTTAAGCTTTTTCGCCCAAAAAACGTTTTCGGCCGAGGGCATGATGCGGATATTATTATCGCTGACCCCAAAATATCCCGCCGCCACGGCGCTTTTATCGTCAAATCCGGCGTCGTTATGGTAGAGGATTACGGCTCGACCAATGGCACCTATATCGATGAAAGGCGCATCGACAATGAGAAGATTTCCTTACTCTCGCGCATCCGTGCCGGCGGCACTTACATGCGCATCGATTATAAAAAACCAAGCGAAGCTCAATCTGAACTAGCTTTATACCAGGCTGCCAATACCGATGTTCTGACCCAAATACCCAACCGCCGGGCTTTTGTGATTCGCGGACAAGAAGAGCTGTCTTATTGTAAACGCAATCGCACCGGACTAACCGTAGTCATGTGCGATGTCGATCATTTTAAAAAAATCAACGATACATTCGGACATCTCGCCGGCGACCAGGTTTTGAGGGACCTGGCTGAAATGCTGAATAAGGAAATGCGCACCGAAGACACACTTGCGCGATATGGCGGCGAAGAATTCATTATGTTGCTGAGGGGTAGCTCGGAAAACCAGGCGCTGATTTTAGCCGAACGCATCCGTGAAAAAGTAGCGCGTAAGGCGTTCGAATATCAGCATCTGAGAATACCGGCAACACTCTCGTTCGGCATTTGCAGTCGTCAAAGCGCTTATATCGACTCGCTCGAATCGATGATCCGGGCCGCAGACCGAGCGCTTTATCAGGCCAAAAAAAACGGCCGCAACCAGGTCGCGATAGATCGAGTTTGAGAAGAATTATCCTACTTTCTTTATACTCAAAAAATGGTTAACTCTATGAAGAAAAGCCCATGAAATCAAAAATTTAATTATTCTTGCTCGTCATGGTTATTTCATTAAGATTGAATACTGTTACAGTCTCTTGAGCTTGGAAAACAACGGAACACTCCTATTTCATCTTGCATCTTTCATCTTTCATCTTTCCCCTTTCCTCTTCCACCTTCTTTAATCCAACCTAAACAGCTAAAATCAATAAATCTTTGTTTTATAGTGCCCAACAAGGCCACCGCCGACAGATATGCCGCTTTCCGAGACCTTATTCATCATCCTGCAGCTGTTGATACTGGCCTTACTGCTTTCCGGCTTGTGTCGCCATTTACCGCTCCCTTATACCATCCTTTTGGTCGTAACTGGGGTATCGATCAATTTATTGGCCACGGTCACGCCTTTCGCTCTGATTCCAAGCGGTTTTCATCTCAGCGACGAACTGGTTCTATTCATATTTCATCCGGCGCTTATCTTCGTTTCCGCTCTAAGTCTTGATGCACGCACGCTTATCAAGGACTTACTTCCTATTTTGGTCATGGCCATACCGGGCATGCTGATCTCTGCGTTGTTGGTCGCGACAGGCCTCAATTCTTTCTTTTATCTCGACTTCATATTGGCTTTCTTGTTCGGCGCGATAATTTCCGCTACCGATCCTGTTGCGGTTATTGCACTGTTCAAGGAGTTGGGAGTTTCGAAACGCCTTACTGTCCTGGTCGAAGGCGAATCGTTATTTAATGACGCTACCGCGATCGTACTTTTCAATATCGTACTTGGCGCCGTGATTCACGGCGAGTCGGCGCTGATGGACGCGCCGACGATGATTTATTATTTCACTGAACACTTCCTGCTCGGTGCGCTAATAGGCACTCTGATCGGCTTGCTCATCAGCGAACTGATGGTCAGGATGTATCACGGTCAACAGAGTTTCGTCGTAGTCGCCTCGATCGTCGCGGCCTATTTGAGCTTCATCGTCGCGGAACATAACTTCCATGCCTCGGGCATCATGTCGGTACTGGCAACCGCACTTTGTATCAAAGGTGTCGCGATGCCTCGGCTTTCCGGAGAATCGACCCACCATATCGAAGCCGGTTGGGATTCCATCGCGCTGGTTTTGAATTCGTTATTATTTTTATTGATCGGCTTGACCGTCGATATCCTTGCATTCGCGATACATTGGCAACAATTGATCTGGGTACTCCTGGCGATATTCGCCGCGCGCATGATTAGCGTCTATGGTTTGATACCAATGACTACGAGCCTATTCAGCTTACCGGCAATCAACCTGAATAGCCGCCATATGATGTGGTGGGGTTGCTCAAAGGGAACCATCGCCATCGCGATGGCGCTTGCGATTCCCGATACTGTCGTCGATAAAGGTCTGCTCTTAGAACTGACGCTCGGCATGGTATTGATCAGCTTAGTAATGAGCGGCCCGACGCTCAAACCCCTGATGCGCGCACTCAAAATCGATCGCTTGAACAATGACGAATGGCTCGAATTACAAGAAGGCATGGAGCAAATAACCACATCGGTCAACGACTGCCTACACTCGTTTTCGAGGCTGCATTTGCTCGAGAGCGATATGCAAGATTCGGTGTTGCAATCGCTTAACAGAAAAATCGCACCGACGCATGCGACGTTGACGGAAGCCCAGCAACTTAGACAAATTCATTTACATGCACTCAATGTCGAAGAAAGGGAATTGCAACGACTCCATGAAATCGGCTTGGTCAATTATTATACTTATCTAAATTTCAAGGATATTCTCCGCAAAGACAAAGCCAAAAGCATTGACGAGATGATTCGTTTCAATAGAAACCAGGATAACGCAAACCCTTTCTTGCGTTTTGAAATGTCGATAATCAAATTTTTAAGCGAATACGAATGGACGCTCAACTGGTTGATTCGCTATCAAAAAATTCGTTTTGCCAACTTAATACGCCATGATCTGGCCGGGGTTTTGATGGCTCACGAAGCGCTGTTGGCGCTGAAGCAAGTAGAGCCCCATTTTCATAGCGACAAGCTCAATATCACCAGAAAAATTTATCGGCAACGTTTGGAAAGAAGGCAAGGGCGGCTCAAAAAACTGGGCAATGAATTCCACGACTTTTATTATCAATTCGAATACCGCCTATTTCAAGAAGTCGCGCTCCGTTACTCGTTGAAGCTGATTACGGAGGACTTTGAGCATGGCAAATTGTCCGAAAAGATTTATCGGCGCCTGGAAAAACGTCTGGATGAAGCTTTGAAACAATTACCGGACCTAGCGCCGGAGTTGAGCCTTGCCAAACGCGACGATTGGCTGGATAACGTACCGATTTTTAGCGGCTTGCCTCGCAACGTACTAAAAAAACTCGCGAAAAACGCACATTATGTCAGCTTTCTTCCAAACGATACGATTTTTAACGAAAACGATCGGGGCGATTCGATCTATATCTTGGTTAACGGCGTAGTCAACGTTTTTCAAAATACCGGCCCCAATCAGCGCGTACATATCGCCGAACTGCGCAAAGGCAGTTTCATCGGCCGGCACGCCCTTTACGATCGTGCCGTAAGAACCGCGACGGTCAGGGCCAAAACATACGTCACGCTACTCCGGCTCACGACTCAAGACATCAAGAGCTTATCCAAAGCCCTGCCGGAACTTAATCAACGCCTACAAGAAACCGATATCAACCGTTACCCGAACAACACTTAACCCAAACGAAACCGCTAGCCTTCATTCCTTTCTTTCATCTTTTATCTTTCATCTTTCCGCTTAAATATGCATTCCCACGCTGGAGCGGTGGGAACGAGAAATCTTGCCCCATGTGGCTTCGATTCCGTTTATTGTCACTCAAGCTTACCGACTCTCCCTCACCTAGCATGTAGCCCCTATGCAGCGAAGCGGAATACGGGAACGGCATGGCTTCGAACTTCCCGGATTGCGCTACGCTCCATCCGGGCTACGCTGCCCCTTTCATCTTTCCCCTTTCCCCTTTCCCCTTTCCCCTTTCCCCTTTCCCCTTTCCCCTTTCATCTTTCCCCTTTTTTTATCTTCTTAACGCGCTCAACAGCAATCCGTCCCGCATTAGCCAATTGCTTGCGCAACATACCCCATTTCTCCTTATCCTTGGCTGCTATCAGGCATCGTAAATACTGAGCACGCAGGCTCTCCGGTAATTTCTCGGCAATGCCCGTCCAAACCGCTTCAATGTTGTACACGGAACGCTCTTTTAAACAAACCGGAAGACAATCTTCGAGTGGAACCGTTAATGTCTCGCTAATATATGCCAATGCCTCGCGAATCGATTGCTCCTTGGCATTTTGCGGATGACTTACGTCATAAGGCGGTTGCCACTCGCGTAGCGGACGCAGCTGATCGATGTGCGAAACAATCAGCAATATCGGCGGCTGCCTTCGCTCTAGGCGGTCGTCGAACCAAGTTCGCATCGCACTCAAAAATTCGGCATCGGCTTCGTGCCCTGCCTGGGTTGCCGAACATACCAATACAATCAAATCGAATTCGCCGAAAGCCTGCTCGGGATTTTCCTCGAACCAGCGCTCTTGGTCACCATAGCCTGGGCTGTCGACGATAACGACATCGCCGGTACCTTCATGCTGCAAACGGTAAACGGTCAACGCGCCGGTCAACGGCAAAACATCGGTCGGCGCCCTTAATTCGCCGAATAAGGCATTGACCAGACTCGATTTACCGGTTTTGAGCTGGCCGGCAACCAAAATTCGTAGCGGCCGCTTCGTCATTTCCATCGACTCAAGCGTGGGTTCCGATTCGGCAAAATCGATCTGCGGCGGAATCGCTTGCCCGCTATACATCGCGATCGCGTAATAACCGATTTTTTTAATCAATGTTTGCAGCAACCAGCGCTCGATCATGCCTTTCGGGTATGCCGAAGCCTTACCGGCAAAAAATTGACCCAATTCGCGCGGAATTGAAGCAATCGGACTCAATAACAATTTACCGACGCGATAGGCTATGTGTCCGCTTGCCAAACGATCCTTCCAGCGCCAAAGTTCCAGACCGTTACCGACCGTCAATAAATGACTGAACGGTACTTTTTCGTCGAGCATTTGCCGCATGTCCCGGCACACCTGCTCGGCAATGTAGAGAATGTTTCGCAATGGCACATCGAGTTCGGCCCGCTCGTGTTTCGGCGAATAATGACGCGCCACCTCGACCGTGACGCGTTTGGCCAGTTCCAGTATGCGCAAACTATCGGTCAACGGATACTCTTTCGGATCGATTTGTTCGGCCATTTTATCGAGCTTGGCCCAAATCTCGGTCGCGGCCGGCGGCCAAGCATCATCGGGTTTTACGACAGGCAATGCCAATAGCCCCTGACGTTTGCGCAAACCTCGAATCATCAGCCACGCCAACGCATACACAACACAAAACCCGGCAACCGCTTCAGTCAAATAAATGCTTTGCCAAAGCCAATAAATACCTGCGGCAACGAGCGCCAACCATGGCAGAACCAACAGAAAAGCCGATATTGACAGCAACGCTTTACGCATGATTAACCTTCACGTTTCATTGTTTCGCGCAACATTTCACGGCCGCGCGCGAATTCGGTCTTGAATACTTCGCGTAAGGATTCCGGAGTCAGCGCTTTGCCCCGTTTGGTTTGCGCGAAATAAAAACACAACGTCTGACCGAGGGCATAGGTCACCGCTGCGGTATAAAGACCCGAAACGCCTAGCGCGACGGTTTGCCCATAAACGGGAATCAATTTCAAAAGCTCGCGTCCGCCCATACCGGCCATGACGCCAATGCCGATTGCACTGCCGATTTCGCTGAGACTTTGCTTACTCAGCTCCAGCCCATAAACATTGGCGATACTATGAAACAATTTCGCCTGAATCGCGATCACGGTCGCAATACTCGCGGCCGGCACCGGAATGGCGGCGGCGATACCGGCCGATAACGAGTAACTGATAATATGCGGATGCGCCGCACGCCTGTATACATCGCTAATCATACCAATTTGTTGATGCTGTTCGAGCATGTCGCGCAAACCGAGCGGCAACGCTTCTTCTAACGCTTGCCATAAAGCTTCTGCACCATAATCAACAGGCTCGAAACCGTCTTCCGGCAAGGTAAAATCTATCGGAATGAACACGGCATCGATACCGGCAAACGTGTCGCGTTGCTTTAATAACGAAGTGCGCAAATCGGGCGGTATCGAACCGGCAATTTTGCCGTCGCTAAACGGGTAAGGGTGAATATGCGGCATCGCGGGATTCGGGTAACCTTCATGGAGCGAAGTTTGCGCCACTATGATAGGCCAGCGAGGATGCGCCAGATGAATTTGTTTGACCGCGCTGACAACGCTTTGCTGTTGGTGATCCATTACCTTGACCACGACGATCAGTAAATGAGCCTGACTTGCGCTCCAATGCATATCCTCGGTAGGATCGTAACCGACCTCCGACAAACCGCGCGTATCGAGGAATCGAACAAACGCCGTTTCCGGATCGGGAAAATCATAAAGCATGGCCGTGCGCGTACAAGGCCGAAAGCCGTTACCGATTTCGGCAGAAGTCGAGCCGGTCAGCACTCGAATTATCGAGCTTTTGCCGCTTTGCGTCTTGCCTAGCAACCAAATCACCGGCGGCGGCAAACACTGCCGAATCTCTTGAAGCTTTTCTTGCAGCAAGGCATCGGGAATCTGCGGGTCGAAGATTTGTTCGATCCAGTTTTTCCAATTGGCAAAAGGATTAGACAATCCAGGCATCACAACCTCGTCATCGGTGGCGGTCCGCCTAGATTAGTGAATTTTTTCAAGCGCGCCAAGACTTTTCACGAAAGCTAAATACGCCCAGGCTTGACGGCGGCCTTTCCTGCCGCTTATGCTCGCCAATCGAGCAAGGGAACCTATCTAACCGATACTTTTCACACTTCAAATTTCGATGGACGGATGTATACCCATATATGGACTCCTCGTTTATTGCAAGCCAAGTTTTCAAAAAATGATGTCAAAACAGAGATCAAGATTGCTGCCATATATTCGGTCTCTCAACAGAGGCTTTATTGCCTCAGGACTCCTGATGAATCTATCCGCGCGCTTATTCCTCAACCATCGTAACGGTTTCTTAAGAACCTATGGGTATAACGGGTTGTAAAAGCACCGGTCTGACCTGTTGTTGTCATCACTGATTGTCTACTTGCCTCCGCAATCTTGTGTACTCGGTTAAATCAATCTCACTCATCAGGGTTATCCACGCTTTGTCCATATATGGACTCCTCGTTTATTGCAAGCCAAGTTTTCAAAAAATGATGTCAAAACAGAGATCAAGATTGCTGCCATATATTCGGTCTCTCAACAGAGGCTTTATTGCCTCAGGACTCCTGATGAATCTATCCGCGCGCTTATTCCTCAACCATCGTAACGGTTTCTTAAGAACCTATGGGTATAACGGGTTGTAAAAGCACCGGTCTGACCTGTTGTTGTCATCACTGATTGTCTACTTGCCTCCGCAATCTTGTGTACTCGGTTAAATCAATCTCACTCATCAGGGTTATCCACGCTTTGTCCACGGGCTCCGAGCTCTCTTCTCTAGCTGGGAGCCGGTGGGCAAAGGGTGGATAACCCGGCCCAATGCCCGCGTTAGGCAGGCGCCCCTTGATAAGCTTCATTTTTCGTGGTCATTGCCCACAAGATGCGGGCGTTTTTGTTGGCCAGGGCAACCGCGGCCTTGTTAAAGCCGCGTCGCTCGACCAGCGACTGCAGCCACTGGCTGAGTTGATCTGTTTTGCCAGCACAGTTTTTGACCACCGCGCGTGCACCATGAATTAAGTTGGTTCGGATATAACGATTACCCCGTTTACTGATCCCCAGATAGCGGGGTTTATCGCCGCTGCTATGCTGCCCGGGAACCAGGCCCAGACTCGCCGCATAATCTCGGCTACTGGTATAGCCTTTGCCGTCCCCGATATCAGATGCCACAATCGTGGCGGTGATCGGACCCACCCCGGGAACATCCAGCATACGTCGGCTTAATGCATCGGCTTGACTGAGCCTGCCAAGCCGTTTGTCTTGCTCCTTAATCGCCTTATCCAATTCTCTTAACCGTTCGGCTTGCTCCGCAATCAGCTCTCGACACAGCGCTGTTAGTCCGTTCTCGGCATCTTCTAAAATATCAGGCAATTGTTTTCTGACTTGATCGACCCCTTTGTGAATGGCAATGCCGCGCTCCAGCAAGGCTCCACGAATCTGATTCACTACAGCAGTTCGTCGTTTGACCAGATCCTGGCGTAGATTATGAAGCAGTTGCATATCTTGCTGTACCTCGGTTTTGATCGACACCACCCGCTTATTGGGCCGGCCGACCGCATCAAAAATCGCTTGGGCATCGTTAAAATCATTCTTGTTGCCGACCAAGAAGCTCTTGACAAACTTCGCGTTCAATAACATCACTTCATGGCCCAGTTTAGTTAATTCTCTAGCCCAATAATGGCTACTGCCGCACGCCTCGATACCAATCGTGCTGACCGGATAATTGGCGAAGAAGGTCAAGACTTGCGCCCGTTTGAGTTTTTTCTTGATGACTTTATTATCCGCATTCAACGTATACAGATGAAAAATGTTCTTTGCGATATCTAAACCAATTACGCTAGTATTCATCTCGGACTCCTCTTGTTTTGTTTTTTACTAAGGTGCTATTTGACACCAACAGAGTGAGAGGAGTCCATATCATCATCGGAGATCAAAATTCGGCACAGGGGTGCCCGTCAAAGGCCCAACACCTAAATTCCATAGACCATTGGCTATGGTTAACTATCTTGGATAATTTAGGTGCTGGGTTCACGGCGCCCTGACAAGCGAGTTACCGAACCCGCTACAAAACTCATAGCTCCAGGACGTTATTTTTGGCTAGATACTTATATCGATAATCTCACACCTATCCAACCCGCTCTCGGCATTCCGGGCGAAACGAAACGTCTATCTTCGTAATTATCACCCAAAACTTCGTCGGCTTCGCCATAAACGCCGAATGAGCTGTAATTCACATCGAAAATATTGTCGACTCTTCCGAATAAAGCCAAATTCTCGGTGATTTTATATTCAGCCCTGCCGTTGAACAGCCAGTAACCGCCCAATTTAGCATGTTGATTGGCCTCATCCCCCCGGTAATACCGAGCACCGCTATAGACACCATCGATACCGAGCATTAATTTTTGCCACAAATCGACGCCGACCGAAGCCTTGAACATGTGCTCCGGTAGTCCCGGAATTCGGCGGCCTTTGTCGACCCAAACGCCATCCTCGTTATCCTCGTCAACCGGATCTTGAACCCTGAATCCGCTTAAAAACCGTGCGTTCAAATACGTGTAATTGGCCGAAAAATACCAATCGTCTATCGTACTGAATAGCTGCGGATAAGCGATCGAGCTACCGGCCTCTATGCCGTAACGCCGTGTCTTGCCGATATTACTGAAAAAACCTTCGCTGATGCTGTCGCCGCCGCGCTGAAAGATGATGTCATCGGAATTGATGGTATGGAAAAAGCCGAGATTCCATTTCAAGTCGCCTTTACCGAGCAATTCGTCCAGATCCCCCCGAAAGCCCCCTTCCCATGTCTTCGCAACGACTTGCGCCAACGGCGGATCGGCGACAAACGAGTTCGGTAGTTTACACGGCGCCTCGGGATCGGCGCAGCTGAGTTCCATCGGCGTCGGCGCCCTGGCCGATTCGCTGTAACTGCCGTACACGGTCAGATTGTCGAAAATACGGTACGTCAGGCCGGCTGACGGATTGAGCCGCTCGAACGTATGCGAGCCGTTCAAGTTTTTTTCCGCATCGGTGATATAACCGTCCGACATATTCATATGAATGTAGTTATAGCGTCCCGCAACCGTCGCGATCAGGTCGTCGGTGATCGAAAAGCTGTCGGACAAAAACACGCCGACCGCCGAAGTATCGGTATTCAAGCGCACTCTCGATTCATCGACTAGGATACCGCTACGCGTCGTACCGCGCGTTTCGGTCAACGCCCCCAATTCGGTATCCGATTGAAAATGCACTTCGGAATAATCGTAGCTGACGCCGACCGTCAGGTTATTCTTGTGGCCGAACAAGTCTTGGTCGAAAGCCGTCTGTATCGTGCCGCCGCGGCTGCGCATGTTGGTTTGACTGAAATTGTTGGTCGCACCCTCGACGCCGTCGGATGCGAGAACTTCGTTGCCATTGATATCGACGACACGCTCTTCTTCATCGCCTTCTTCTTCACACAAGAAACCGCCATTGACCGGGTCTTCACACGCTTCATAATCGCTGTCGTCGCCATTGAAGGTCTTGATCCGATTCTGCCTGAAATAAGCATTACCGCTGAGCACGATGTCGTCGGTCAGGTCGTACTTGCCTTCGAGTTCGGAAAAAAACATACGCGTGATCGTCTGATCCGGATGAGTAAAAATTGCGTTGCGATCTTCCTTCAGCAACTGCACCGGCACCGCACCATTGCCCAGCAACTTGTTGTCGTTCGCGCCGAGCGTCAAATCCAACGACCCCCTATCGCCGCGCCAACTCAATGTGCCGAACACTTGGTCGGCCTTGGTCGGGGAAAAATCGCGCCAGCCTTCTTCCTCGAAATGACGCAGATCGATGAAATAGCCGAACGAGCCGTTGTTCCAGCCGCTGGTCAATTCCTCCGAATGCCTGTCCCAAGAACCGCCATAAACTTCGAGCTCATGTTTCGGCGCGGAAAAACCGGTCTTGGTCTTGATCGAAATCGCGCCGCCCAAGCTGTTCAAACCGTAAACCGGATTCGACGGATACAATGCCATCGACTCGATCGCACCTTCCGGAATCAAATCTCAGTTCACGGTATCGCCGAACGGCTCGTTGAACCTGACGCCGTTGACATAGGTCGACAAGCCCTGTGGCAGACCCAACAACGGCGACGCGACGAAACCGCGATAATAGATATCCGGTTGCAGCGGATTGTTTTGCGCTTCGTTGACATGTACGCTGCCCATATAGCGGTTCAAATAGTCGGCCAACGAGATGCTTTGAGCTTTTTGCAAATCGTCGGCATGCACCGTCTGAACATGGGAGGGTATTTGATCGATCGGTACTTCGGAGCCTGGTATCGGCGATACGCCGACCACCTCGATCTTCTCCAACTCCATGACATTCTGTTCCGCTTGCGCCGCCGTAGCGCCCGAAAGACCAAGAATCGCAATCGCTATTTTTTTCATATTCCCTTCTTGATATTAATTAAGCTGCATATTATCGACGGTTGGTCAATTAAAAAATAGCCACTCTCAATAAAAAGGAAAATTTCCCGAATCCACTATTGCGCATCACCCCGTCCTACTTGCTCGAAATCTTATCCAAGTCTTGTATGTAAAACCCTTTAAAATAACGCTATTATTCTTACGATATTTTCAAAACCACTTAACCCGGGCCGCACTCATGACACAACCTACTTTCTCGACGACCATTCAAGATTATTTTTTTCGCCAATGGGAGACCATAATCTCGAGCGACCGCTATCGAAAAATCATGGCATTGCCTCCCGCCCAACGTTTGCTGACGTGGACAGGACTTTTTGCCGCTTCGCAAGTGGTCGTATTCGGAAGCCTCTATCTGATTTTCGGCGAAATTGTCGTGATCGGCTTTTTGTCCAGTATCCTGGCCGGCCTCGCTACCGGAGTAGGAGCCCTACCCGCCCTTTTCTTTACTGAAATATCGAAAAATCTATTTAATAGCCTTTTAGGCGCGGCTGCCGGTGTAATGCTGGCCGCTACCGCCTTTTCGCTGCTGGTGCCGAGCATCGACTACGGTAACCAAATTTGGCCCGGCAACGGGCTTTGGGTGGCATCTTTGGGAATGATGATCGGCGCATTGTTTCTCCATTTTGCCGACCGCAAACTGCCACATATTCATTTCGATAGCATTGCCGATCAACACCTAAACTCCTTGAATAAAATCTGGCTCTTTATCATTGCGATTACGATACATAATTTTCCGGAAGGCATGTCCGTCGGCGTGAGTTTCGGCTCGGGGGATATGAAAAACGGCATCATCCTGGCAACAGCGATTGCTCTGCAAAACATTCCGGAAGGTCTTGCCGTCGCATTACCGTTGGTCGGTCTGGGCTACAACAAATGGAAAGCGGTTGGCATCGCAACTTTAACCGGCCTGGTAGAACCGGTCGGCGGATTATTAGGCATCACGATGGTTACGATTTTTACGCCGGTTTTACCGATTGCAATGGGCTTCGCCGCCGGTGCAATGTTATTCGTCATCAGCGAGGAAATCATTCCCGAAACCCATTCCGAAGGCAGATCTAGGCACGCCACGTTTGCCTTGATGATCGGTTTCATTATCATGATGATTTTGGACAACTTACTCGGCTAATTTACTATTCACTGCTACCCACATTAAAAACCATTAATTTCAAAAAACCATGGATCCTATTCATCTACAGTGGCAACAAATTTCAAGCCTGCTTTTTTCCGATAATCTTGCCGAGTTTTCCACCGCTTCATTGACCTCTTTCGTATTGATTGCAGCCGCCGAAATCGGCGATAAAAGCCAGTTAGTCTGCATGACCTTGGCCGTCCGGCATCGCGCTTTACCGATTATTTTAGGCGCAATTGCAGCGTTTGCACTGTTAAATACCCTGGCGGTCATTTTCGGCGCAGCCATCGCAAAATGGCTGCCTGAATACATCGTGGCCGCATCCGTGGCCGTTTTATTTGCTCTATTCGGAGCGCATGCGCTCAGAGCTAACGAGGAAGAAGACACCGATGAAGTGATCAAAGAAAAAAGTGGACACGGAATTTTCTTCACGACCTTTTTTTTAATTACCGTCGCGGAATTCGGCGATAAAACACAATTGGCGGTCGCGGGATTGAGCAGCACCACCCTTCCCGCCGCCGTCTGGCTAGGCTCAACTGTCGCGCTGGCCATGACTTCCATTCTCGGAGTCTTGGCCGGTCGAACACTAATGAAAAAAATTCCGTTATCGACGCTTCATAGACTCAGCGGCATTATTTTTATAACACTTTCAATCGTCGCCGCTCATAAAGCCTATACCGCTTATACCGGCACTTTAAATCTCTAGCTTTTGATTCCCTTACCAAAATAAAAGTTTTTAATAATAGTTTTTGACATGTTTCTTCGATCATGTTAAAAATTGTCCCGTCGTGGAAATTCAATTTCGGCGAACAAGCTCTATAACTGACTTTTATAGAGTCCCCCTTTGAGGAGAAGGGGATTAATAACACTACTAAAATAACAAGAGGATAATAAAATGGCAGAAGCACAAGAAAAAGATACTTTTTGGCTGTGGATAGGCGCACTTATTCTTGGCACAGTAATCGGCGTATTCTTGCTGAAAGGCAGAGAAACCGAACATCTTGAAAGCAAAGCTGTCGGTCAAAGCGAAGCTCAAGTTCAAGCCGCAGAACAAAGAAGAAAAGCGGCTAAAAACGTTTTCGTAGAATAAAAACGTAAAAAAAGCCCTCCGCCCACAAGGCGGGGGGTTTTTTTATGCCTGGGATAAATAGCGCAACGCCATACCGCCCCACAAATCAACTACTCTGCATTTAATAAACTCTGCTTATTGAAGCAATCCTCCGCCGCACTACTTTTGCCCATCACCACCATTAAGCGCACCATTTCGGCAACAAAACACTTCATCTGTTTCCACGCATCTTTGCCAGCAATCATAAAAAATCGTCCACTACAATAAAAAAGGCATAACTATTGCTTGCTCATATTGGCTTTGCTAAAACCCCTTCTTGCAAACCTCATATATTCGGACATGGACTACAACCAATCTTTATTTCCTTATTTTCAACCCATTCTCGGTGCTGCCAGCGGCAACATAGTCGGCTACGAAGCCTTAGCCAGACGCCGCGACGAAAACCGCAGAATTGTGTCCGCCGGAGGGCTTTTTTCCGATCCCGATATCGCTAATACGGAACGCATCGAATACGACCGCGTCGTCAGACGCCTTGCACTCGAGAAGTTCACTCTTTTACCCGGCAATAGTTATCTTGCCATCAATATTTCAGCGGCATGGCTGGATTTACTCGATAACTTCCACGCCATCCCCACACTCCGCATGATCGATGAATTAAGAATCGATCAACAGCGCATTATCATTGAGATTACCGAAGCCCAAGGCGATCTACATAAACTCGCCGAAACAGTGAAAATTTACCGCAAAAACGGCTTAAAAGTTGCCATCGACGACTTCGGCACCGGTTTTTCGCAACTCGAAAGAGTGATGGCAATTAAACCGGACTTTATCAAATTGGACATGCGTCTATTCAAAATGGCAGTAAAAGGCGGCATCGCCAGCGATGTTGTTCATTTACTATCCAGACTCGGAAAGCTCAACGGTTGCAAAATTGTTTGCGAAGGCATCGAAACCGACGACGAATTTTTTTTCGGTCTACGTTGCGGCGCTCAATTCATGCAAGGCTTTCTATTTTCAGAGGCCGCACCGGACTTCGCCCCTACGGAAAAATACAGTCGCCATATCGCCTCGTTACGAAAAAAATTTCTACAGAAAACAGTTGAGACCGAACGAAAAAAAATCTCTCGGATTAATTTAATAAAAAACTTGATAGCGCAATTGCAAGATGCACTACAAAATGACTTCAACTTAAATGAACTCGCGGAACGACCTTTCGAAAAAAGCGGCGTCCTCCGATTCTATCTATGCGACAATCAAGGCACGCAAATTTCATCAAACTTTAATTTCAAACTCGGAAAATGGTTCGAAGACCCTAAGCAAATAGGCTTTAATTGGTCGTGGCGGCCTTATTTTTATCAGCTACTGGCCTTAGAACAAGCGGAGACCACCTCTCGCCCTGTCGCCTCATCCCGATACAAGGACTTTAACACCGATCAACTGTGTAAAACCCTGGCAATCCGGCTAGATAACGACCGCATCTTATTGGTCGACATTACCGCCGATTGGGATTAAGGATGGCTATGTATGCGTTAATAGCTGATACTTTTGAACTGAAAGCCAACATGAAAGCCAAGGATACAACTCTGAATAACTTTCCTTTATTCAATATCGCGCTAATGGTTGTAAGGAGGGTACGGTTGCTCGATTGACAGGTGTCGACGGCAGAGCAGATTTTTGCTCCTCGGCAATTGCTGAGTTACATGGATGTAATGAATGCAGAAAATGCAGGAGCATTTTTCTGCCCTGCATGGCCCCAATACACGCCATCCATGGCGTAATACAAAATCTGCATTCATGCCATCCTTGGCAATCAGTCGCCGCCGTCAAGCCTACATGGACGTATTTACCCAGCGCCTAAATTCCATAGCCTATTGTCCATGATTAATTGTCTTGGATAATTCATCCAGCACCTAAATAAGCCATGATTTTGAATCATTGCCAAAGACCTATGGAATTTAGGCGCTGGATTTAGGTGCCGGGCTTTTGACGAACACCCCGGTACCGAATTTTGATCTAAGGTGGGTATATCAATCGACTTTTAACCGATGCCCTCCATCTTCTCCTTCAGGAAATCCATGAAAACCAAGCACCATTATGCATCCTTATCTCATTTTTTCAGATCTTGACGGCACCTTATTGGGTCATGATTCTTACTCATTTGCACCATCTAAGGGCGTTCTAGCAAGAATCGCAGCCCATAAAATCCCGCTTATCCTAAATTCCAGCAAAACGCTGCCCGAAATCATTGATATTCGAATAACCCTCCACAATAACGACCCTTTTGTGGTCGAAAATGGGGCTGCCATCTATATTCCGGCTAATTTATTTAGCGAATATACGGCACCACTCACACCCGTTCGACTAGGCCCCGGTTACGAAGAAATCTTAGCCGTCTTGCAGACACTCAAAGCCGAGCATCAATTTCCTTTTACCGGATTTTCCGAGCTCAGCCTCGAAGCCGTCAGCAAACTGACCGGCTTAGCCTTGACCAAAGCGGCGATGGCCAAACAAAGAACCGGCTCGGAGCCGCTGCTTTGGCAAGGCGGCAATGCTGAATTAGCGCTATTCGAACAAGCCCTGGCAAAAAACGGACTAAAACTATTGAAAGGCGGTCGATTTTTTCATGCACAAGGACAAAATACCGATAAAGCCAAGGCCATGCATCAACTGATTGAGCTCTATCATCGAGACTATGGCATCGACTTTACCAGCATCGCCCTTGGCGATAGCCAAAATGACAGAGCCATGCTCGAGCAAGCAGACCTGGCTGCGGTCATTCGCAAAAAGTCAGGCACATCTCTTGCTCTAAATAAACCTGATGCGGAAGTCATCTATACTCAACATCAAGCCCCCGAAGGATGGCGCGAAGCGATGGAGGCTATTTTCAAACGTATCGACGGAGGAACCGACCATGAGTGATTTTTTTCAAAACGGTGCGATTACTACCTTACACCGCCTGCAACATAACCGACTGGCCGAAATGGAGAATGAATTACAGGCCTTTTCCAAAGAGAGGCCAATGGCGCTGGTATTGCCTTCGCTCTACTCGGAACTACAAGGCCCGGCACTGAATAACATTATCGAGCAAATACGAGAAATTCCTTATTTAAGCCAGATTGTCATCGGGTTGGACCGTGCCGACCGTAGCGAATTTAACCATGCTCGTGAATTTTTCAGCAAACTGCCGCAGCCCCATAAAATTCTTTGGAACGACGGGCCCAATTTGCAAGCGATCGATCGCCTGCTTGCCGAAGAAGGACTTGCGCCGATCGAGCCCGGTAAAGGGCGCAATGTCTGGTATTGTTACGGCTATGTTCTCGCCTCGCGCCAAGCGGAAGCGGTCGCGTTGCACGACTGCGACATATTGACCTATAACAGAGAACTGCCGGCCCGACTGTTTTATCCTGTCGCCAATCCCAGCTTTAATTATGAATTCTGCAAAGGCTATTATTATCGGGTCGCCGATAATAAACTAAACGGACGGGTCTGCCGTCTATTAGTCACGCCGTTGATCAGGGCGCTAAAACAAGTCATCGGCAATATGGATTATCTCAATTATTTGGACAGCTTTCGTTATGCCTTGTCCGGCGAGTTCGCCACTCGCGTCGATAGTCTCAAGGAAATTCGCATACCGAGCGATTGGGGACTGGAAATCGGCGTACTGTCCGAAATCTACCGGAATCATTCCAGCAATCATATCTGTCAAGTGGAAATTGCCGATGCTTACGATCACAAGCATCAAGAGCTATCGGAAGAAGATGCCAGCCGCGGATTATCCAGAATGAGCACCGACATCGCCAAGGCGATTTACCGCAAATTGGCAACGCAAGGCGTAATTTTTAACAAAGAAACGTTTCGAACCCTAAAAGCGACTTACTACCGAACCGCGCTCGATGCGATCGAAGCGTATTACAACGATGCCTGTATCAACGGATTGAAGCTGGATCGGCACCAGGAGGAAAAAACCGTCGAATTGTTTACTCGTAATATTATGCGCGCCGGCGATTCTTTTCTCGACAACCCAATGGAAACCCCATTCATGCCAAGCTGGAACCGAGTCATCAGTGCAGTCCCCGACATCATGCAGCGCTTGGACGAAGCCGTCGAAAAGGACAATACTCAGTAACCAAGAAGCCAGCCGTTTAAACTTCGATGAAGCGGAACGGAATAGCGATATAGTCGACTCCAGCTCATCCTATTCCACTGCGCTTCATCACAAAACGCCCGCCTATTCTTCTTCAACTTAGAATAAGAAGTTAATTCAATAGCTTGCCATGCCATTACAAAACAGCTTTGCTCTCCTGAAAGATGACTCAAAGTTTATGAATATCCTCTTGAAGATACAGCGTTTTCAACTTAAATGAGCGACTAACCATTAACAGCCTATGTCATCATTACCGCACTCCAGTCCCGCCATTGTTTTGATATTTTTTAGTCATTAACGGGATTTGAAAAACCTGTATTACTGCATTGAATTTATTGATTCAGTTCATCTGCGATATTGGGACAGCTTATAAAGCACTCAATTTTCTTCGCTTCATTATCTTCATGCCCTTCATGGTAATAAAAAAAAGCTATAAACATTGTGCTGCATCAGCACCCCGGCAAACTGTCGAGCGGCAAGCCGATATGAAATCCTTGTCCGAAATTAATCCCCATGTTTTTCAATAAATCAAAGATTTCCTCGGACTCGACAAACTCGCCGATTGTCATAATATCGAGCTCCTGACACAAATTCGACAAATTGCGCACCAGCGCCCGGTCGATCTTGGAATTGACGATATTGCGCACGAAAGCGCCGTCGATCTTGACATATTCGAAGCGTAATTCGCGCAAATAATGAAACGAATTATAACCGCTCCCGAAATCGTCCAAAGCAAATGCAAATCCCTTTTTGCGTAAATTGGTTAGAAACTTCCCCATATGCGTAATATCGCCGATTGCGTCGCGCTCAAGAATTTCGAACACGATACTGCTCGGCGGCACCTCCAATTGCGCACATAACTCCTCCGCATAGCCTAAAATACCGCGGCCTTGAATTTCCTGAGCCGATAAGTTGATAAACAAGCGTTTCGGCTGGCCCTGCGCCTGCATGATGGCTTTATTGACCTCGACAACCTTACGCACCATTATCCGGTCCAACTCACGGCCCAAACCGTATTTTTCGATCGTTTCAATGAATTGACCGGCGGCTGTAATTCTGCCATCGGTCTCAATTAAACGAGCAACCGACTCATACGCAAAGACTTCACCCGTTTTGCAATCGACAATCGGCTGAAAATAAGGCTGGATGCGTTCTTCTCGTAGCGCCAATCGCAAGTCTTCGACAAACGAACGGCTATCGCGCATGATTTGCGTCAAATGCGCGGCCGCATCGAATTCGCAAACTTCGTTCTTACCCAAGCCCTTGGCTTTATACAACGCCACATCGACGCCCGACATCAAATCCTCGACAGTCTGCATGTCACGAGGATAACTAATGATACCGACCGATGTCGTAATATGAAAATCCTTTCCGGTCGGCGTTTTGAACGCAATACTTTGCAAATTGGCCCGGATCGACTCGGCCGCGACCTTAGCGCCTTCCGGCGATGTTTCCGGCAAAATGATTGCGAATTCATCGCCGCCCATACGCGTTGCAATATCGCCCTTACGCATATGAGAGGTAATCGATTCGGCGATTATTTTCAACACCCCATCGCCTAATGGATGCCCGTACGAGTCGTTGATATCCTTAAAATCGTCAAGATCAAGCAACAACACCGAAAACTGATGCTTATGCCTTTCCGATCGCCCGATCTCGTATTCCAGCATATCGTTGAAATAACGACGATTATGAATCCCGGTCAAAGGATCATGTATCGAATAATATTCCAATTCGGACAGAGTTCGACTCAATACTTTACTAGACCCGACCACCATCACCATTACCGACAACAAAGAGCGAACGATTGCTTGCTCTTGGGTTGTCAAAGTATTGACCGATGCATAGGCAATGCCTAAAAGCCCATCCAGACCGTAAGCCTGGTCAGGGACCGGCACGGTAATCATCTTGATATCGCAGACATCGATTAAATTAACCTCGCAAGGAATCTCATACTCTTCGATATCGAGCAGCGCATTCTCCGGCAGCCCGAGTTGACTTAGCATGTCCTTGGCAAGGCGGCCGCGAACTTCTTGTTTTGCCGCATCGGAGTAGTTCCCCATGTAATAAAAATACAAGGACAAGCCATGCTCTTCGGCAAACGCGATAAAGAAAAAATTAAACGGAAAAATTTCATGAAAACCGATCAGGATCTCCTGAACAAACTCCTTCCATTGAGATACCTTCTCATGCGAAAAGATAATATTTTCCAGCACTTGGCTCTGTCGTTCGAGCAGGCCCTTTTCAACCAACACCGAAGCCAAATAAGAAGTGGTATCACCCAATTCGTCGACTACCGATTTCAAATATTTTCCGTTTTTATACCATTGCCGCTGCCTTTCATCGACCAGTTTTTCGAAAGCCATGTCAAGGCTTTGACAATCCGTGATCGCTTTACGGAACATCGCGACAGTCACCGGATCGTCGATACGCGCCAGGACTTGTTCAAAATTTTCTAAAATCTCGCCATGGACACGACGCACCAAAGCACTGATTGAAGATGCGAAACTTCGAGTTCGCGTTTGACTTTCAAGAAGCGAAAAAAGCTGGTTCATCAAGCGTACACGCAAATCCTCGATATGATCGGGATAAGCAGACGCTCCTTTACCAGAATCATGACGCATTTCGGCTCTCCATCTCGAAATGCCCGCTTCTGGTCATTAAATCGACACCGCATTGAAGCGTTTTAAACCAATTCAAAAAATCTGCTACGGCCCGCCCTCGATAAACCGGCCCATGCTGAGGAGCCAGCATCTCGATATCCAAAGCCGATACGGCATCGACCCAAAGACGCGCGGCTTTGTTGGAAACCATATAGCGGCGGTGGAATCCTTCTATGTAAGGTAAGTGCGCGGCAAAATCGTCGACGAATTCATATTCGACATCGACAGGCAACATCGCCGCACCAATATCGCCGGTGAACAACACTTTGGCTATAGGGTCGTATACATTAATCTGACCCTCTGAATGCAAGAAATGCGCGGGAACCAATTGCAATACAAAATCTTCAGCAAAGCGGCACTGCTTTCCCGCATCCGGAACCCCAACAAATTGAGCCATGCTGGCAATACCATAGTGCGGCAAAAAGCGGAGCCAGATGCTGGACACATATACGGGAGCATCGGTTAGCTCCAACCAAGTAGACAAGCCGCCGACGATATCGGGGTCTTGATGCGACAAAATAATCGCTTTGATTTGTTCGGTCTTAATGTAGCGCAACAATTCCGTGAGCACACTCGGCATCACTCCGAACCCGCCCGGATCAAGCAAAACGCCATTATCGCCATGCACGACGAGATATTGATTGGAACGAATCCCCTCCTCCTCGCCGGGTTCGCTTTCATTCAATAGTACGAATTTATGTACACTCGAATCGAACAATTTAATATTACGCATAAATTTTTTCTCCTATTTTATAGTTTACTAATTTCCATTATCACAATCAGCATGCAGAAACTTTGCATTACATATCAAAGCTATAAAGAATCCATGCAAAAACCCGCACACCAACTTTGCCGGCATCAAAACTCTACCCAATAACCTTATGGATAACAAGGATAAAAACCGCAGCATCAAACGCCTCATTCAAACCGAAACTTTCTTAAAAAAAACCAACCCGCAACCTTAATGCACCCTTGACTACGAATGCAATGCGTTCAATAACATTCTGCTTACCGGTTCACTAATTTACACTTCTATTTCTACTTCGAGCGATCGGATTGGCTCGCACGGAAATTGAACGCACCAATATGGACAAAATTTAAATTGGCGCGCATCACTTTGGACAACCAAGTCCCATATCGATCCCTGCTCTGTGTCACGGCCATTAAGTTAAATTGTCATGCGACTAAAGATCGGAACCTTCCTTGTTCCTACCGCTTCAGCGTGGACATACATACCGATCTTACTACGGCAGCTAAGGTATGGGGCTCCACGGAGAACCGTGGAAACCAAAAATAGTCGGGAAGTTATTTGTTGCGAAGCCTTAAATCGAGACCAAAACTTCATGTGTAAAAAGTGTATTATTGATCATGTCCAATCTTTGATTCTCTAGGACTTTGTTTATCATTCAGTTCTGAAATATACCAGGAAAGCAGCTCTTCTATTAATCAACTGGCACTTTTTATGCTTATTTTTTCCTAGCCCCCTTTAAGAAACCGAATTTTTATGTCTAGCATTTGGGAAAACTACAACACCGAAAACGCATACGACGAACTGATGCATTCGGAGTTTCAACCTCGAGCGGTCAGCTACAATCTATGCCAGTATTTGAATACGCTCAATAAGGAAGATATCGACAAACGTAAAACCGCCGCCGAACTGGCAATCATGGAAATGGGAATCACCTTTACCGTCTATAGCGACGAAGGCAATATCGATAGGGCTTGGCCTTTCGATATCATTCCTAGGATCATCGATGCGAAAGAATGGCACATCATCGAACGAGGTCTAAAACAGCGCTTAACTGCGCTCAACTGCTTCATCAGCGATGTCTATGATAAACAATCCTTTATCAAGGAAGGCTTGATTCCCGGCGACATCATCAACAGCTCGAAAAACTTTCGTAAGGAATGCATCGGAATGAAGCCTCGACATAACGTTTGGGCTAACATTTGCGGCACCGATTTGGTGCGCGACCGAGACGGCATGATGTATGTTTTGGAAGACAACCTCAGAGTGCCCTCGGGTGTTTCCTACATGCTGGAAAACCGCGTGATTACTAAGCGCGTTTTTCCGGAATTATTGCAAGACATTAATATTCTGCCGATCGACGACTATCCGACACAACTACTTGAAATGTTATCGTCGATTGCACCGAATCAAAACGGGCGTCCTCAAATCGCGGTATTAACACCCGGCATCTATAATTCGGCTTATTTCGAACACGCCTATTTGGCCCAACAAATGGGCGCACAATTGGTCGAAGGCTGCGACCTGATGGTCGACGATGACGATTGCGTTTACATGCGCACGATCGAAGGGCCGGAAAAAGTCGATGTGATTTACCGACGCATCGACGACGATTTTCTTGATCCGGAAGTGTTCCGCAAAGACTCGGTATTGGGCGCACCTGGCCTGATGCGCGCATGGCAAGCCGGTAATGTGGCACTTGCCAATGCACCGGGAGCCGGCGTTGCCGACGACAAGGTCGTCTATGCCTATGTACCGGAAATGATACGCTATTATCTGAATGAAGAACCGATTTTGCCTAATGTCGAAACCTATCTCTGCAGTCACAACGAACATCTCGATTATGTACTCGCGCACCTGGCCGAACTCGTCGTCAAACCTGCTAACGAATCCGGCGGTTACGGCATGCTGGTCGGACCTCATTCAACCGCAAAGGAAGTCGAGGCCTTTAAAAAAGTCGTTCTCAAAAACCCTCGCAATTATATAGCCCAACCCACGCTGGCTATTTCGACTTCGCCTACTTTATGTAAGGATATTTTAGAGCCTCGCCATATCGATCTGCGCCCGTTCATACTGCAAGGCGAAAAAACCTTTGTCACCGCAGGAGGACTCACTCGCGTCGCGCTCAAAAAAGGCTCGCTGGTCGTCAACTCCTCTCAAGGCGGCGGCAGTAAGGATACATGGATTATCAACCGGGAGAACGACTAATGCTGTCACGCTCCGCCGAACGCCTCTATTGGCTCGCCCGTTATCTGGAACGCACCGAAAATCTTGCTCGTCTGGTTAGCGTACACATGAATTTATTAATGGACCTACCCAAAGGGGTCGAGATGGGCTGGCAACAATTGATCCATATCAACGGTTGTCAGGAGGCCTTTCATGAACATTACAAACTGGCTCAAGAGCGCAATGTTACACGCTTCCTATTAACGGATCCCGGCCATCGAAATTCCCTTTTTTCATGCCTGAGCCTTGCCCGCGAAAATATTCGCACGACGCGCGAACTATTGCCCGACGAAGCTTGGGAACAAGTCAACGAGCTTTACCTATATACTAAAAAACATCTGGATTCGGTGTCGAGCCGGCGCATGAGGGTTTTATTTTTGAATGAAATCCTCGAAGGTTGCCAGCGCTTTACCGGTCTACTTTCCGGCTATATGAGCCACGACCATCCTTACCATTTCATTTTGCTCGGTCGAAACATCGAACGAGCCGACATGACTAGCCGGATATTGGACTTGAGTTCGTTATTACTGTCGGAATCGCGCAGCGATGAAATGCGTCAATATGAAAGCCTGCTGTGGATGAATGTGTTGCAGTCCTTGAATGCGCTATTGATGTATCGACGCCATGTGCGCAGCCGAATCAAAGGCGACGACGTGTTAAATTACCTGATATTGGATAGTGCGCTGCCCCGCTCGATTAATTGCTGCCTTTACGAAATGGCCGATGCCATCGGTAAGTTGCCTAATCACGATAAACTGCCCGAAGATGTCGCCGACCTGAAAGACTTTGTGCTATCGATCGACACGCGGCAAACCACCCAATTGCAATTACGCAATATCCTCGATCAATTACAAACGAAACTAGCCTTTTTACACGAACGTATCGCGAATAATTGGTTTTTAGCCCATTCGTTAGACGATCCCATCATTCAACAAGAACAAAAAGCCAATTGAGCCGGAAACCTTATGATTAGCGCTCATGAATCCAGTGTATCACCACGAAAAATGAAAGTGTGCGACGTGGCGAGGGTGCGGTCAGGCGCCCGATAGGACACGTCCCGGAGCCGAATTTCGATCTACGATGAATATAACTTTTTACGCTTCATGATCTTCATGGTGAAATGCTTTTTCTAGGCGACATATGCATTTTCATGACGAGCTTGCCGGTTCTTTCACTCCTCACTGTTAATATCACATCCTTAAATCCTTGACGACCCTAACGACTTCACTATCGCCGTGTATCGGCTCGATCGTAAAGCCGAGTTTTTTAACCAACGACAACATCGGCTTGTTAATTGCCAGCACCTCGCCTTCAAAAAAGGATATCCCTTTATACTTTGCGGCCTGCATCAGCGTTTTCATGATCCTCGAACCTATCCCCATGCCATGACACTCATCGGAGACCACGACAGCAAACTCGACCGAATGCCCGTCCGGATTGGCCATGTAACGGCCGACGCCTAACTCATTAGGCTTTCCGTCTTGCTCTTCGGTCACGGCTATAAACGCCATTTCACGGTCATAATCGATTTGCGTAAAACGCACCACCATATCCGGCGTCAACTCCTGCAAGGCCTGCATGAACCGGAAATATTTCGAGCGCTCCGATAACTTATGCACGAAATCCTTTTCCATTTCGGCATCCTCGGGACGAATCGGGCGAATACAAATATTCATGCCGTTCGGCAATTGATAATGCTGAATCATCTCGTGCGGATAGGGATGAATCGTCATATGACTATAGGGACTCAGCTGATGCGAAACACAGGCCTTGATCCGCGCATCGACCGCCATCACCCCTCTGTCGTCGACAATCAATGGATTGATATCGAGCTCCACTATTTCCGGTAATTCACTAACCATGCTCGACACGTTCAACAAGGTATTGACCAAGGCTTTCTTGTTAATCGGCGGCAATTGCCGGAACGCTTGAAGATATTTAGCCGCCTTGGTCTTGGCAATCATTTTCTCGACCATATATTCGTTCAACGGCGGCAAGCCCACGGCTTTATCGTGTAGAATCTCAACCATCGTTCCGCCTAAACCGAAGCTGATCGCTGGCCCGAATACCGGATCGCGAATGACGCCGATCATAAGTTCGCGCCCATTGAAAGACTTATGCATCGGCTCTACCGTCATCATCACTTTGTCGATCTCGGGATATTTCTGCTTGATCAGACCCTCCATTTCCTGAAAATGATGCGAAATATCCTTTGCACTGGAGATATTCAGCCGAACGCCGCCAATATCGGATTTATGACTGAACTCAAACATATTGACTTTCAACACGACCGGAAAACCCATCGTCTCGGCCGCGATCATCGCATCCTTTGGACTGTCGACTTTAATCGTCTGCGAAACCGGAATCCGGAAAGCGGCTAGGATCGCTTTGGATTCCTGAGTCGTCAGAACTTCGCGGCTCTCGGCTAATACCCGCTCGATAATCAAGCGGGCGCCGTCGATATCGGGCGTCGCCAACTCGTTTTCCGCACTGGGTATCTGCTTGAGAAGAATTTGGTTTTGTGTATATTGCGCCAGAAAAGAAAATGCATCGACAGCGACTTCGGGCGTACCGAAGTGAGCCACCGAACTATTATCAAACAAGGCCCGCCCTTCTTCGACGCGCTTGCCGCCGGTCCAAGACGCCAATACCGGCTTCCGAGTTGTTTTAGCCGCTTCGATAACCAATTCCGCGACCTGTGTCGGATTGGTCATCGCCTGTGGCGTCAGGATACAGAGCACGCCGTCAACATTCTCGTCTTTCAGACAAATATCTAGGGCCTGTTTATAGCGTTCCGGCGTCGCATCGCCGAGAATATCGATCGGATTGGCATGAGACCAATGCACCGGCAACACCTTATTTAACGCATCGAGACTGGCCGCACCCAACTCAGCCATCGACACTCCCGTTTCCTCCGCACGATCGGTACTCATAACCCCGGGGCCTCCGGCGTTGGTAATAATCGCCAGACGATTCTGTTTGACGACATAATTATTGGCTAGCACCCGCGCCGCCGAAAAAAGCTGTGCGATGCTGTAAGCTCTCACCACGCCGGCCCGCTCGATCGCCGCATCGAATACATCATCGCCGCCGACTAACGCGCCGGTATGCGACATTGCCGCCTTACTGCCGCTTTCATGGCGCCCCGATTTAATCAAAATCACCGGTTTCAGGCGAGCCGCCGCCTTCAAGCCGCTCAAAAAACGCCGTGCATCGCGGATACCTTCTACATACATCAGGATACCGGTTGTCTTGCTATCGAGCGCCAAATAATCCAATACTTCGCCAAAATCGACATCGGCAGCCCCCCCCATCGAGACAACCGTTGAAAAACCGATATCCTGCGACTGCGCCCAATCCAAAATAGCAGTGCAAACCGCTCCCGACTGCGAGAGCAGAGCTAGACGACCGTCTTTGATCATCCCGCTGCCGAAGGTCGCATTCAAATGCCCGCTTGGACGAATAATGCCGAGACAATTAGGACCGACAATGCGTATACCATAGCGATGGGCGATATCTAGCACTTCTTGTTGTAAACGCTTGCCTTCACTACCCAATTCGCCAAAACCGGCGGTAATGATCACCACCGAACTCACGCCTTTATCGCCGCACTGCCGAACGATATCAGGCACGGTCAGCGCCGGCGTAGCGATAACGGCAAGATCAATCTTGTCTGGCACCGTATCGATATTGGGGTAGGCTTTCAATCCTGAAATTTGCTTCCGTTTGTTATTGACTGGATACAGGCCACCCTTAAAACCGGCTTCCTGCATATTGACCAATATCCGATGACCGACACTTTCAATGCGTTCCGAGGCACCGATGACAGCAACGGTTTTAGGCGTAAAAAATCGACTGAGATAATGAGGACCCATGATTGCTCCGTAGTCGTATGGGGGATTTGAATGTAGATTTTAAAACCGCAACAGCTTTCAACGTTATCTTGAAATTCAAAGTTTTATGAAGAATAAGGCAGATTGCCTATTCACTGCTAACAGCCATTAAAACTCTAAAAGATTACCATTATTGGTGATCAACATTAACCATTACTCGGTAACAATATTCCGTGGAATCCTTAGTGCATTGAATCTGGGATAAAATACCTTTTTCGATCAAACCCTCTAAAGATTGCTCGATAACCAATCGTTCGAAGCTACAAAAACAGCCATAAATAAAACGTTTCGGACAGTCGGGGCAATCTTGTTCATTTTCAAAAAGCGGTCGAATATGCTCATGCCAAGCATCGATAGCTTTTAACACTGAAAGCTCTGTATTGGATAAGTCTTCGTTCATTTTATTTCTCCGTCCACTATTGAAAATCGCTCTATCTTAATCAAGCAAGCGGCTTACACTGCTTGTGCGAAAGCCGGCGAATGATCAGTATCCCCTAGTTGCAAAAACGCCTAACCATTGAATGTTGAATGAATGGCTTAAAATAGTATGCGACTTTTCATGTCGTGCAAAGATTAATTACGCCGGTTCGTTCAAAACAGCATCGTAAATTGAAGGTACGGAGTGACTTTGCCGGTGATGAAAAAGCGGGGAATAATCATTCAGCTGCCCAATAGCTATCAACAACACGGGATCATTTATACCCATCGGAGATCAAAATTCGGCGCCGGGGTGCCCGTCAAAGGACGCCGTGAATACGTCCCTGTAGGCTCTATGCAAGCTCCATGCTGGCAAAGCCTTTGCCGAGCACCCCGACGCCTCCTAAGTTACTGCCGAAATTTGAAGTGCGAAAGGTATAATTGACGACGATTCTAAAACACCGATATTGCTGTCAAAGTGTTTTCCGTAAAAAACCATTGCCATGATCAATCCTAAAGATCGCCTTTTCCGTGAAAGGTTGACGAAAGGAAGTATCGATACAATACTATTCATCCGAAAAATCAGTCTCTGAGTCATTTTTCGAATCTTAGTTTTAAAGCAGTGCGAAAAATCGATATGTATTTTGATTAACTAATTTTTTACGGTAAAGCAGACATGACACTATCGACCAATATTAAAATCGCGATTTTTATGTCCGTACTGGCGGCTATCCTAATCATGCCCGGAGCCGCTTTTTGGTTACTGGAGTCGATTGTAATCGGCTTGTTTGAAGTGCTTGAATTGGCATTGGATGAAATTGTCGAGCATCTTTTTCATACCAGTAGACACACGACTCAGGTTATTGTGTTTTACATTATGTGGGGTCTGTTTATTGGCGCCGCTTATTGGTTGTATCGTCACTCAAAACGCTTATATTCCAACGTCAAGGCCGAATTCCCGGATTGGTGGTTTCATACGCGCGAAAAGGCGTCATTAAACTGGAAGGAATTACCGTTTCGTAAAAAAATCAAAATGATTTCCGGTTGCTCGATCGGCGCGGCATTTGTCGCCGTAATCGTTTTATAAACTGTCCCGATTCACTAATGGCTTCAGCTAACAAACACCATACCCGCAATCTAAAGCCGCGGAATAAAAGCTTGGTAACGTCGATGCCCTTTTTGCAAACCAAATTTCGTCACTGGAGCACTAGTCAAACGGCGCTGTAAACATCAGCAATTCCTAATTTTTAGCCGGCATCAAGCCACCATGCATGGGTTTACCCAGAACCTAAATTCCATAGCTCTTTGGCTATGTTAACTATCTTGGATAATTTAGGTGCTGGGTGAACGGCGTTCCTCGACAGGCCTACCTAGCCCCCTGAATACGGCGAAATTTTTCAAACTGGGAATTGCATGCTTGGGATTTAAGCCCTCGCCCAAGAGGGATTGCCATGGAGAGCGGATATTCGGATTTTGCATGAGCAAAATTTTCAGGACACCTTGGCGCCTTGATACGCTAATAGCGGGACTTGACGCACGATAAGGATTTCGTAATAAATAACGTCCTGGAACGATGAGCTTTGTTGAGGGTTCGGTAACTCGCTTGGCAGGACGCCGTGAATACGTCCTTGTAGGCTTGACGGCGGCTTTCCCTGCCGCCGACACCTGCCAATCGAGCAACCGAACCCTTCCTAAAATAAGGAAGTTATTTACGAGCAAATCCTAAGCAGAAACTGATGGAGTAAAACATCCCATCAGATTAAGTTCTTGCCGATAGGAAGCAATTTCCCCCAAATGCTTCCGTGCTTTGAGAGTTGGAAAATAGGATTTTCCAACTCTTTTTTTTGCCCTCCACCTTGTGAACGCTCACACAAGCCATCCATCGCGCTGAAACCCGCTACCGGAAATCAGCAACCTCTTACCGGTTCCGTACTTGCCTAGTAATCAAGAAAAATGACTCTTCAGCACGATAAGGATTTCGACATAAATAAACTGCCAATTTTTGGCGAATTCGGTTGCTCGACTGGCGAGTGCCGGCGGCAGGGAAAGCCGCCGACAAGCCTAAAAGGAAGTCGATGCCAAATTTTGATCTACGATAGGTATATTTTTCGCGAAATCCTAAGCACCCGTTTCAACACTTTACCTCGCCTGCATACGGTAGAGAGACAGACCAATATTAGCCTGTTGAACAAAATGTTTGAACGCCTTGAATTCATCCTCGGTCAATTCAAGATTGCTGTAGGCGCGATCGCAATAAATTAAGCCGATAGGTTTGTCGCCTGAACAAACAGCCATCAATAAACAAGATTGTATACCGATCGTCTTGACATAGCTTTCGCTATACAAAGATTTGTTTTCTTTCGGGTTTATCCAATAACCCTCGTGATTGGCAATCGTTTGAAAAAACAAATTAGGCGGAGACTTACTAAGCTCGAAGCGAATCTTTTGTAAATAACTATCCTTACGCCAACCCAAAGCCACTTTCTCCAACAATGCATTTTTATCTTTTGTTAAAAGAGCGAAAATGGTTCGATCCATGCCGATTCCGCGTTGAATACCCTCCAATACGGTTTCAAGCAACAGGTTGATATCGATTCTTCCGCTCAATATTGTGGTGATATCTTGCAAAATTTGAAATTGCAAGACTTTTCGATCCATATTTTGCGTCGATGCATTCAATTCGGAATTTTGCCGAACATTATGTTGAATTAAATTCGAAGCCTCCGTTGCGCCGAAATGGCAAGCAATGTTTGCCGCAATGTCGGTATTTTTACGGAGACTCGCCTCAATCGCTTCTTTCGACTGTCCGGTCATGGACTCGATTTTTTCGACACAGGCGTAATAACTTTGGGTACCGACTCCTTCCCGTAACGCTTCGACGACTTCGCAGCCGATGCGAACGAATTTAACCCGCGGATCGACGTCCCTGGTGCTTTTTTTAATAGTCGCTTCGATTAAGCCTTTTAAATTCCAAGTCTTGCACAATGAAATATCCAAATCAGCCAGTTTGAAACCCAGCACTTGCTTTTCGGCCGCTTCGTTGCTTAGACCGTTTTTCAGCAAAGCCTGAATTCTATCGCCCTGTACCCCACAAAAACACCAAAAAGCAATGCTTCCGATATTTTTCAGCAACGCTGCGATAAAAACCTCTTCCGGCGAAGGATCTTTTGCCGCGACTGCCAAGGCCTTGGCCTGAACAGCCGTATGAATAGCCTTGGCAATTTCTTCATTGGCGCGGCGCCTGTTGTTCGGCGACAGAATCGCCTCAAAAAGCGAGCAAGCCAGTGTCAGCTCTCGAATGACCTCGATACCGAGAATCACAATAGCTCGAGATACGGTCACCATCTGTTTTCGCGAGGGATTGTAATAGATACTGTTGCTTAGCTTTAATAGTTTTGCTGTTAGATTAGGATCTTGAAGTATTACAGGGGCAAGTTCCATCGCGCCTTTCTTTTCGTCCTCTATAATGTAGTTGATACTCTGCACGGTATCTGAAAATACCGGCATTTCCCGATCGCGCAATACTGCTGTCCAACCCTCAAGCGACCGAGGCTCGCCTTTAATTTCAGCATCCTGTTTTTTCATGTTTTGGTCATATGTTAAACATTCTTATTATATGAATAGGCCGACGGGTTTGCATTATCCCAATAAAAAGCATTTTTCCCGCGAAACACACCAAAATAACGAAAAATCTCAATTAGCGATAAATATACCTTTAGCACTTCAAATTTCGGCAGTGGCTAAGTAGGCACCGAGGTATTCGATTCCTCACCTAACGCTAGGCGAGGAGCTGACATAGAGCCATGGACATATTTACCCAGCACCTAAATTCCATAACCCATTGGCCATGGTTAATGGTCTTGGATAATTTATCCAGCAACTAAATGAGCCATGAATTTTGTATCATTGCCAAATACCTATGGAATTTAGATGCTGGATTTAGGTGCTGGGTTTACGGCAACCTTTGACGGGCACCCCAGGGCCGAATTTTGATCACCGATGGGTAGATGCGTTTTAACCCAATCCTAAATATTGCACCGCTTGCTACGCCTTTTTTTAACATGAAAAAACAAATACCCTCCCACGATTGCCGCGATGATAAATACCACGATATTCGCTTGCATGACATACGCCACGACGGCTTTACCGTAATGATAATACAGCGAGAAAAAAACAATCGTCGAAATCGTGCAAGCCAATAAGTCCGCCAATGCAAACTTGATGAAACTCATCTTGCCTAGCCCCGCGCACAAAAACAGCCCGTTTCTAACCCCAAAAGGAATAAAGCGCCCTAATATCAGCGTTGCAATACCGTGACTTTCGTAATAGGCGTGAATCTTTTCGACCCTTTTCGGCGGCACCATTTTAGCAAAAAAGCGGATATGTAATATTTTAGGCCCGACAAATCGCCCCAAACTATAGCAGATCAAATCCGAACCGTAAGCACCTAGATAGACCGCGACAAATAAATAAGGCAATTGATCCGGATATTGCCTTGCCAACACCCCCGAAATAAACAGCATTGCATCCTCGGATACCGGAATATTAAGGCCCGCCAACAGCAGCGATCCGAAAATAATAAAATGAGCATATTCAATATGAGCTTGAATGAGAGCAATCAGCGTTTCCATGGATTAATCAAGTATTAATAATGTTTAAATTTCTTTGCATCGTCATGGCAGAGCCATGCAGAGTGTTTTACAATCAGTTTGTCAATCACTCATCCCCAAAACAAGCATGGCACCGCCTCAACTCAACAGCATACTGGAATATCACCAACGAACCAAACACCATTTGGACCGTTATGCCAAAGGCCCAAACGGACTCGATTGGGCCGACCAACCGGACCCGTTCAGACGTTTCGAAGGCTGTGAAAGAATTAAATTACCTTTACCCAAAAACGTCCCCTCACCCACCTATAACGAACTTCAAAATCCCGAGCTAATTCCACCACAGCCATTCAACCGAAATAATCTGGGGCTTATGATGGCATTGAGCTTCGGACTTTCCGCATGGAAACAATACGGCGAGGATCGGTGGGCTCTGCGCTGCAACCCGTCCAGCGGCAATCTCCATCCGACCGAAGCCTATCTAATCAATACAGTGGACACAGACCTTCCGCCCGGTGTTTATCATTATTTGAGTCACGACCATGTCTTGGAAATGCGCGGTAATTGGCGTCAGACGCCGGCATTTAGCGGGATATTGATCGGTTTGAGCTCTATCCATTGGCGGGAAGCCTGGAAATACGGCGAACGCGCATTTCGCTATTGCCAACATGACATCGGCCATGCACTAGGCGCGTTGCGCTATGCAGCCGCCACTCTGGGTTGGTCGGTCGAACTGCTGGCCGAATGCGGCGACGAAGCGATTGCGCGACTATTAGGTCTGGACCGCCACGACGAGTTCATTGCAGAGGAAAACGAAGCCCCCGATTTATTATGCCGAATTCACGCCGGCTCTCAGATATCTCCGGACGAATCGGTTAATCGCTACCTAGCTGAACTTAGCATCGACAATTGGTTTGGCAAGGCCAATCGCTTGAGCCGTTACCACCATTTTCATTGGCCGTTAATCGATTCAGCAGCGCAAGCTGCTGCCAAACCCGACACAGAAGAAAACCACCGGCATCCGGCGATGGCCGTATCGCCCCAATTAACAAACGCTTCTACAAGCGCGTTCGAAATCATTCGGCAGCGGCGTAGCGCTCAACATTTCGACGGTCAAACGCCGATCGAGCTAAATCATTTTTATCGCATTCTGCAAGCCACGACGCCTGAAAACTTAATCCCCTTCGATCTTTGGCGTTGGCCTGCGAAAATTCATTTATTTTTATTCGTGCATCGCGTCGAAGGCTTGCAACCGGGTCTCTACGCCCTCCCGCGAAATCAGGCAAGCCTTGAAATACTGAGGGAAGGCACTCGATCCGAATTCATTTGGCAAAAGGTCGAAGGTGTGTCCGAAACGCCGATGCTGTACAACTTACTCAACGCCGATTGCCGACGCGCAGCCAAAACGCTATCGTGCCATCAAGATATCGCCGCCGATAGCGCCTTCAGTTTAGCGATGGTCGCAGAGTTCGGCGATGAATTGGCAAAAGAACCGTGGCAATATCGCCGTCGATTTTGGGAAAGCGGCTTGGTCGGCCAAGCATTATATCTTGAAGCCGAAGTCATAGGAATGCGCGGAACCGGCATCGGCTGTTTTTTTGATGACGCGGTACACGAGGTTCTGGGAATAAACGACACCAGCCTACAAAGCATTTATCATTTTACGATCGGCAAGCCATTAGAAGACAGCAGGCTTCAAACGCTGGCGCCGTATTTTCATCTACACAATGAATCACGTTAAGCTTTTTGAAGAGCAAAGCTCAAGCAGTAACCTTTCAAGCATTTGCGGATAAACCGACAATGAAACGCAGCCATTTAAATTTCATCATCGATATCGTAGCCTTCGCGGGTTTTGTTTTTCTCACCACGACCGGCGTGCTGCTACGCTATCTGTTGCCGCCCGGTAGCGGACGCTTCGCGACAATTTTGGGGCTTGACCGCCACCAATGGGGAACCGTTCATTTCTGGGTATCGGTACTTTTTTTCGCGATATTGGCGTTACACTTGCTGCTGCATTGGCGTTGGGTTGTCGGCTTCATTTCAGGACGTGTCACGGAAGGGGCAGGGTTGCGTTTAGGACTAGGCCTAGTCGGCGTACTGACTTTGATCGCTTTTGCCGCTGCGCCGCTCGTCGCACCGATTGAAACATCGGGAACATCCGGCAAACAACTCCGTGCATGGAATAACGGATCTCTAACAATACGGGGCAGCATGACTTTAATAGAAACAGCGGAGACAGCTGGCGTACCGGTCGAATATTTACTTGAAAGACTGAATTTACCCGAAACAACGAACAAAACGGCAAAACTGGGCCCGTTAAGCAGACAATACAACTTCACGATCAGCGATGTCAGAAAAGCCGTAATCGACTATCGAAAATAAAAGAGAGCTTTCCCTTCACCCCGTCTTACCTATCCATGATTTTTTATCGACAACTGGACAAGTTTTTGCCCCTGAAAAGTCGACACTTTTTGGCTCATTCATAAGCCAATATCTGGCGTTTAATCGAAATCGCACCGCGTATTTCGCCGGCACTATAATTTATTGCGTCATCGTTCGGGTATTCGTGCGCCAATATCGTTTTAACCCCATCAGGTATGTCTTCCGCTTTACCATGACATTGCAAACACATCGGCTGAGTCGGTATGGCTTTCAGGTAACGAAACCAAAGCCCATCCGCTTCATCTACGATTGCGGACATTTCGAGCTCGTCGGTAGGTTCTCCAGATAAGTGATGCCTATCAAAACCTTCCAACTCGCGCCGCTCCCAGGTATCCGGCACTCCCATCGATTTGTTGCGGGATTTAAGCGATACCCGTTTCACAATCCATCCGTCTTTCGAATAATCGGCTGCCAATGCCGGCGCAATTTGTTTGCAAATAATAATCGCGTTTTCCGTGTCTGCTGATTCCAGTAACGATTTCAGCTTTCTACCCAGCGACTGCATGAACTCCTGCGCTGTTGCACGACTTTGTTCCAGATAATGAATTTGCTCTTTTGGGCTGTCGGCAAAGACATATGCCGAAGAAACCGAAGCAATTAAAATCAAAAGACTTTTGGTCATGAATTTTGGCATTTTATGCTCCTGATATGGAAAAGTTAAATAGGGATGACATGGCTTTAGGCCCCTTACTTCGCCCTTTGACAAGAGGAACCATTATGAAAAGAATAACACTATCGTAACAACCGGGACTATCGAGACAACAAGAATTCGAAACACCCTATCTAATCCCTATCATCTTCATATCTCATAACTAAGCCTAAAACAATATATCCAGCCACCTAGTCTTTACAAATCAATAAGTTGATATTATTTAACTTATTTAATAACCTATGCCGGCTGAATTGATAAGCGCTATCCAACAAGCCGATTATGGGAAACACCCTTTGAAATTTCATTATAGATTTACACAATCCCTTTACAATGTCTAACGCGTACTCCTTTCCCGCTACTTTAGCGACAACCTGATTCAGTTTGTTCCCGCTGCAGATAAACGAGTTCGCAAATAGAAAGAGACATAAATATGCCGACCGCCATTCTGAACGACTACCTGCGCCGAGCTATTGAACGTAAAGATTACCAAGCTGTTCGTCAATTTCTAGAAGAGTTTCAAGCCGTCGACCTGGCCGAACTGCTGCAAACCGTTCCGGTCGATGCTGCACGCGAACTGTTGATGTACTTACCGGTGGTGCAACGTGCGTCGGTTTTCGGGCATCTACCGGTCGACTGGCAGTCACAATTAACCACCGCAATGACCGATAAGGAAGTATCGCAGTTGCTTCGCCATCTCGACGCCGACGAAGGCGCCGATTTGCTCCATGTCCTACCTGAAAACCGTCACGACCGCGTGCTGCGTAAGATCGCACATGCCGAACGCGAAGCACTCAGACGCCTTGCGAGTTACGAAGAAGGCACAGCCGGCGCGATCATGACCAGCGATTATATGACCGTACCTGCCGAAATCACAGTTGGCGAAGCACTCGACGTTATTCGAAAAAGCGCTCCCAGCGCCGAATTGATATATCAAATTTATACTGTCGACGCTCAATATCGTCTAATCGGCACGCTATCGTTACGCGAACTAATCATGAACAAACCGGAAGCGCGAATCAAGGATGTCATGACTACCGACATGGTGAAAACAAAACTATCCGCCAAGCAAGAAGATGCCGCCAAATTAATCAGTCGTTACGATTTACTGAGCTTGCCGGTCGTCGACGATGACGAACGTTTGGTCGGCATCATTACCTATGACGATGCAATGGACGTTGCCGAGGCAGAGGCAACCGAAGACATGCACAGAGGCGCAACGATCGGCCCTTTGGCCGGCAACTTTCGCGATGCGAGGTTATTTACACTTTACCGCAAGCGCATTCTCTGGTTACTGCTCTTGGTCTTCGGTAATTTAATTTCCGGTGCCGGCATTGCTTATTACGAAGATACGATTGCCGCTTATGTCGTACTGGTGTTCTTTTTGCCGCTACTCATCGGCAGCGGCGGCAACGCCGGATCGCAAGCCGCGACATTGGTCGTGCGCGGCATTGCCACCGGCGATGTCGCAATCAGCGACTGGGGAAAATTGCTACTGAAAGAAATCGCCGTCGCAAGCGGATTGGGCCTAACCATGGCCGCTACCGTTTCATTGATCGGTGCTTATTGGGGCGGCTTCGACATTGCCTGGGTAGTTGCACTGAGCATGATATGTATCGTGATGACCGGCAGCCTGGTCGGGCTCTGCCTGCCCTTTATCTTGAACCGATTGGGCTGGGACCCTGCCACCGCCAGCGCGCCGCTAGTCACGACGATCGCCGACGCCTCCGGCGTGCTGATTTATTTCTGGATAGCGAATTGGATACTACAATTTCCGGCGCCTTAATCCATACACATCAAGCTAAAATAGGCCAATCCGCTTCTGCCCTTTTCCAAGCTGCTATTAAAGCATGTAGCCCGTATGCAGCGCAGCGGAATACGGGAATGGCGCTGCTCCGAGCTTCCCGGATTGCGCTGCGCTCCATCCGGGCTACGCTGTTAGGACTCGGCGGAAAAGGTCGGCAGTGACGGGGCGAGATAAAGGATTTCTGGTATAAAGCACGGACGTATTTAACCAGCCCCTAACGGGCACCCCGGTGCCAAATTTCGATCTACGACGGATTATATATTTCAGATGCAATCTTTAAACACTCTAGAACAAGCTCTTTTGGTTAATGTCATTATTGAGACACCTCGCGGCAGCTTTTTAAAGCGGGGTTCCACTGGAAAGCTGGACTTTATCTCTCCGTTGCCCTGTCCATTCAACTACGGCTCAATTCCGGCTTATATCGGTACGGACGGCGATTTTTTGGATGCGGTCGTGCTGGGGCCGCGTCTTCCTTTAGGAGCATCGATTTCAGTTTATGCATGGGGAACCGTTGGAATGATCGATGGAGGCATTTATGAAGATAAACTGATATGCGCTCAGAAACCCATCTCTGCGAGACAACAGCGGCTTATTCTTCTGTTTTTCATGGTTTATGCCAAGGCCAAATATCTGCTGAATTTAATTAAGGTGCGCAAGGGGCACAATAGCTGTGAAGGCTGGCACGATGCTGCAAGCGCACTAGCCAGAGCAATACCCTGTATTCATCAGGGCAAGAATTCAGTTTAAACATTGGACTGGCTGGTTGTGCTATACCCGTAGATCAAAATTCGGCACCGGGGTGACCGTCAAAGGACGCCGTGAACCCAGCACCTAAATTATCTAAGATAATTAATCCTAGCCAATGGGCTGTGGAATTTAGGTGCTGGGTGAATACGTCCATATAGGTCCCTCACCTAGCGTTAGGTGAGGGACCGATCACCCTTGAATTTCTTTAAGCACTGCCGAAATTTGAAGTGCGAAAGGTATAACTCTTGAAGGAACTCTGGCTTTCATCGCTAGTCGTAAGTTACGGAGATAGTAAAACGTCGGTGAGTTTGTTGTGTCATCACGCAGATTCACCGACATTTTTTATGCTCCAGGTTTTCGCTATTATTCCTTTCAATCACCTTTTCGGCATTCCCTCGGCTCCGACTCATGTTTAGAATTTACAAACGAACCATTCGTATTGGCACGACAAACGACCCCCAACGGCGACTTGAATATCACGTCGAAGAAAATTCCAATTCTAGCTTTGCCAAAATCCTGGCTATTCCGGCCATGATCGCAGCAGCTGTCGTCGGCGCTCTGGTCTTGTCCGTGTTTTTTGCCGTATTGTTAATCCCGTTGAGTATTATGGGCTTCAAAGCGTGGCGACTGATCAAAAACGCTCAACAAAAATCGGTTCGGCAATCCGAGCCCGATAGCATTACCGCTGAATACACCGTTGTTTCTGATGACGATAAGTCGTAAGTTAAATGAACACTAATCGTAAATATTCAGCCCCCGGTAATTATCGTTCTCACGATTTGCGTCATTGCCATTAATTTAAGCTATGTATGCGGTAATAGTTGAAAACTACCCACCACTACCGGAAGCGCTTATAAATCCAAAGTGAATTGTAGGTATGCTGCGCTTACCTAATGCCGGTGTCAATCAGCGTTCAAAAATTTCTACCTGTCAGCGTCGAAAATTTTCCACAGGGTTTAGTAGGTTAATGGGTTTTAATACCGGTTTTTCGATGCTTGAATCGATAAGATTCATTGCCGGCTTCCAGGATGTCGCAATGATTCGTAATGCGGTCTAAGAGCGCTGTTGTCATTTTGGCATCACCAAACACCTGAACCCATTCACTGAACTTGAGATTGGTTGTGATGATCAAGGATGTGCATTTATAGAGCTGGCTGATCAGATGAAACAGGAGTGCGCCACCGAATTCCGGAAACGGTAGGTATCCGAGTTCTTCGAGAATGACGGCATCGACTTGAATCAGCTTGCGAGCTACTCCCTTTTGACCGAAAAAGCGTATAAGAACGAGAAGGTGTGGGGTATGCCTAGCGAGGATGTCGGCGGCAGGGAGCCGCCGTCAAGCCCCCATGGATGGGTTCACGGCGCTCCTCGATAGGCATACCCCATACCCAACAAAGTTGAACGATTCCTCAGTAAGAAGGGAGTAAGGTTCCGGTTCGCTCTAACTGTTTTTCTTGCTGCAAACAGTTGACTAGATCCACTGCATTAAAGAAACGGACACGATTGCCTCGGTGGATCGCGGCTATTCCCAAGGCCGTGGCGAGATGCGTTTTTCCGGTTCCGGTGCCGCCGACCAGTATTAGATTATGGGCTAATTCCATTAGTCGCCCAATTTAGGTGACGGCTGAATTTCTCGCTTATAAACCGGCTCGCTTGTTGTGGTGAGATGTTTTCTAACGGTAGGACAGGAAATCTTCAATGACCTTGCGATCGAACTGATGGATTCCCCACTGACAAAAGACGCCTTTGGATTTCTGCAATGATATCCATGTATAACACTCCAGGATTCTCCGGCTAAAAACCGGTTATTGAAACAACTGGGGCGGCAACTTTTCAACGCTGTTTTCCCCAGAACCCTGGTAAGTTTTGCACGCTGATTAACACCAGAACACCTAGCAGCTAACAGCTAACAGCTAACAGCTAACAGCTAACAGCTAACATTTCTGACACACCGGGACACATTTTGGCCACATAAAAACGCAAGGCATAAAAAAACCAGTCGCCCGAAAGAATCTAACTGGTTATTTTATAAAGTATTTGGTGGTGGGTCGTGTGCGATTCGAACGCACGACCATCGCATTAAAAGTTCGAATCAAAATCACACCAAGCAACTGCATACGACTTATAACTCCATATAATCAATACCTTATCAGTCGTTTGAAGTTATGTAAAGACGTTTAAAGTAGTTTGAAGGAAAATAAACCACTGTAGTTTTTACTGTAGTTTATTTCCGAACAAATGCATCATTCCCCTTCCCCGAACTCAAATCATCATATCAATGCGACATTGACAGTTGCGACTATTGCGACACGTCACCAAGACAAATAATCAACCATACGCCAGACTGGAAAAACGCATTAAAGTACTTTCCTACCTGCTCAGCTCGGTAGCCATATCCCAGGTGGCCTTTTACTATTTCATGCTGAGTTTTGATATCTCTTGCAACAAGGCGGTGGATGTTTTAAGACTCAGAGTCAAATCGCTCGTCGACTCAAAAGAACCACTCAACCCATATTTCCGAATGGCTAAGTAGAACCCATTCTTGCCGGTCGCATTTCTCCAAACTGGCCAGTCAGCCATATCCAGATTCTGCGAGCTGGAGGTCTATAAAGCAGCCATTGATCATCGTAGCTAACGGCCAAAAGCGGACGACTACGTGTTTCAAACATTGAATAAAAAGCTGCCTATCAGTTAACTATGAATGCTTAATTGCAAGAAATATAACGTTTTCGTAAGACATCTAATCTTTTCGAATGAACCTATCGACAGTCATATCCAGACACACGGTAAAATTGTTCTAAGCTCTAAATGTACGAAAAAAATGAAAAAATATTCTAAAAAATCGTTACTAAAGATATAAGGCATTGAATTTGCTTGCATTTAAATAGCTGAGCTAAGAAAATTTCGACCGCCATCTGGGAATACACATAACTACTTGATTTTATTTATTTAAATGATCAGCATAAATTTACCGTGTATCCAGACAGTAAATAGCTGGCCGTAATGTAGCATTTTGTGTTATAGGAAATGCCTCCCAAAAATGAACGAATATATGATGCGTAAAATTTCTCCGGTTTGGGTATCGATGACTACATAAAAAGCCTCTGTGAGCGTCCGCGCAAGAGAAAGCTTCAGGGTTTGCGAGGGCGTGTTTTGAAGCTCAATACTGAATGTCGAGGTTGATGTGTTAGCCTTACTTAAAAACGAGCGGGATCGATTTTTATACCTCGACGAGCCTCCGCGATTTTTCGATGCCTTGGCTAAAGAAGAAAATCCTGATATGAGGGATTATTTTTTATTGGCCTTGTTAACTGGGGTTAGGAAATCGAACGCTCTAGCGATGCGCTGGGATGAAATTCATTTAGAACGCGGCGAATGGCGAATCATTACCAAGGGCAATTCCGCTCAAACAGTAACCTTATCACCCGAGGTCATTGATATTTTAGCAAACAGAAAACTCAGCGCTCAGAGTAAATGGGGGTTTCCCGGTATCGGTAAGACAGGTCATTTGGTTGAACCCAAAAAGCTTGGCAACGATTGCTTAAACGCACAGGGCTTACCGATTTACGAATTCATGATCTGCGCCGCACGCTAAGGCAGTTGGCAAGAGAAAACCGGAGCCAGTCTGTTGACGATTGGCAAAAGTCTCAATCATAAGAGCACCCAATCCACCGCGATTTATGCGCGACTCGATCTCGACCCCGTCAGGGAATCGGTCAATCGTGCCACGGCGGCCATGTTGAATGCAGCAAAAAACAGCGCTTAAAACTATTAACCGAAACCTTCCAATAAACCGTTGGATTAATCGCGAGCAGCGCAAAATCGTATGCGTATAAAGACGCACGAGCAGACCATTCAGTCAATGATTCGGTATCCTCCCATGCCAAAGGTGGTTTTATTGCCGACATGGAGCCATTGCCCCTGAGTCAAATAGGGCAGAAAGCTTGATAATGGCCCGGTCAGTTGCATTTCACCCAGTACTCCGGTAAAACTCATGGTTTGTTTTTGGCGAGAGGAGTAACGCTTCCATTGACACCAGCTAAACCGGTTGCGACTCCATACCGCTTCGGCCTGTTTGGCTAGCTCATGAAAGTCAGGCGACTGATAATCAATCCCATGAAATTCCTGAAGCAGATAATAGCGCCGAATCAGCGCCATCAGAAAATCTTTGCCTGTCATTTTCTCCGACAAAATTTGGCCTTTTTGTTGAATTCTCAAGGGCGTCATAACTTGCAAAGTAATCTGCTCCCGGTCATCCAGAGCGGGTAATTGAAAAGCCGGCGCAGAAAGCAATTGTCCTTCGTCGGCGCAATACAATTTTGTTTCGACAACATGTCCCGGTTCGAAAACGACGTCTACCAGTTCGGCCTTCGCTCTATGCTTACCGAGCCCATGTTCTAAGGCGCGCTGGATTGCAAAAATGATGATGGGTAGACACGCGACGGCTTGTCCGATCAAGACCAGGTTGAAGGCAAAAGGCTCCCCTTCCGCTAAATGTTTAGCGCCCATCGGTGGCGGCTCTAGTACAAAGGGCTGTGGAATGCGGCTAAATTGCTGAAATGTACTGTTGCGTGGCGGCGGGGTCTCGAAGACTTTCGGGTAGTTGCATTGCCGTTGAAGTAAACAAGCATTGCAATCGTCCAAGCGCGTGACGCAGACCGTTTTCCGCAAAGCGTTGCCAAAAGCGCCGCGGAGCATGGATCCGCTGTAAAAGCCAAAACGCAAAGACTCTAAGGCGCGGCAGTTGAATTGATAACGATGGGCTGTAAGTGCTTGCATGGTTTAGTTCCGTAAGCGCTGGAGCAGCTCTTTGGCTTTGGCGCTTTTCTTGGCATTCACATAAACTACTATGCTTTGCGCCAATTCAAGTAATTCAGCCCTTTCCGCCTCCGGCCAGGCGTCGGTTTGTTCGACCAACTTTTTTAGGTCATTGTACAGTGGGCCACCAATGGCTTCGGTGATGTTTTTGCTTTGCTTGTCCTCGAATTGTTGGCGCAGTTTTTCGATTTCCTTTTGCTCTTCGGTCAGCGTTGCTTGTTTGGCTTGCCGCGCCTGTTTTTTTTGGATAGCTTGTTTTTCTTCGGCATAAGTCGAATCCAAGCTTAGGTAGCCATAACCCGTGGCAGTTTTGGCACCGGCGCCTAGCCATTCTAGTGCATTATTCAAGGCATCAAATACGGCATCGAGTTGCTCGGCCAGAGCCGCTTGACGCGGAGCGATACTAAAAATCAAGCGTATATCGCGCACCGCCAGAAAAGGAATTGGCACCGGTTCATGCCAGTCGGCGGGCAGTTTATCAGGGCTATTCAAACAGACTTGGTCACCTTCGCTGTACCATTTACCCATGTGCGGCGTCATGATGTCACAGAGCAAGGTTGGTCTGCGATCCGGCAGCGCGTCGAAAAAAATCAGCCCACCGGCTTGTTCGGCAACATCGCCTTTATATTCGGTGCCGAACCAAGCGCGCAAACGGGCTTTTTGATTTTGTTCTGACAGGCCATCTTCGTTGCTTTCCACCCATGCGCGCACCAAGCCTTTCACGGCTGAACCGGCCAGATAAGGTACGGCTAAGGTCGGATGCCAACTCATGCCGTTTTCCACCGGATGCGGATTGCCCATGCCGCTGACGAAATGCCAATCGCTAGTATAGCGTTCACTGCGCCCGTTGAGATGCGAAACCAACGTCAGTTGTCGGGCATTGGTTTCGGCTAATTGCTCGTCATTGCCGGTGACGGTCAAGTTGGTGACGGTATCAATCCAGCTTTTTTTGGCGGTGTCTACCAATGTCCAGTTTGGACTGTAACGATTGAAAAAACGGTCGAACCATAAGCCGCCATGCGCCTGATCGGGTTTTTGGTTCGGCCATTCATCGCAGGCGTAAAGAGGTGTGCTCATCCGTTGTCCTCCGCTAAAAAGACTTTCGCCAATTTTTTAACCCAGCTCAAAAACACCAGGGCTTCTGCTTGGGCGAGTTGATAATACGCCATGTCACACTGGGTAATGCCGTCCAAAACATCGTGTTTACCCGCATAAGGTTGGCCTGTTAGGCATAACCAATCGGAAACCAGTTGATACAGTTGTTGGTAGGATTCCCGTTCATTTCCTTTCAACCGGCAAAATGCCATCGCTTGACCCAAGCCGTTCATGTGGATCATCGCCGGTAAGCTACTGGCATAGCTAATGAATTCTTTTTGTTGTTCTGGTCTCAATTGCGGGGGTAAAGCTTTGATGCGTGTCAAGGCAAAGGCCGCCCGTTGTTGTTCGATGGTTTGCGTCATGTTCAAGCTCCTGCTTCGCTAACGGTGACTTTACACCAACCCATGCCGACCGTTTCGTTACCGCCTAGTTGTAGATAAGGAAAATCACCAAACAGGTTTTGAGTAATGCAATGTAGCACTTGTTCAGCGCTGAGTCGGTGCTCATCATCCCGCGAACGCTGAGCGCTCAAGGCACTGTACAACAGGGTTTCCGGCGGCAAGGTTTCTTCGTACCAAAGTGCGCCCGGCTTGACCGTTTTGCTGGCGTTGTCGATGGCAATATGCGCGGCTACTGCCGTAGCATAACGCGATAAATAGCTGAATTGATTGTCTGAGACGATAACCAGTTGCGCGTGCAATGCAACTTCGCTCATACCGCTAAGTTGGTGCAGCGTCGTTATCAGGGCAGATAAGTCTTTTTGCTGCGGTTGAAAGCGGTATTCTTCCAAAAATAAATCACCCTCTCTGTTTTCGGCTTGCCAAGCTTGGTTGTCTAAAGGCTTATCAGGTACTTTGAAGGCCATAGGGATGTTTAAGCGTTGGCTGTCGCGTTGCAGGCGTTCAAGAATCGCCGGGCAGGTAACCCATTTGAAGTGGCTGTTTAAGGAACGTACCGGCAGCAGTAATAAGCGAGCATCACCTACCAACAAAGCTCCTGCGTGATCGGCGGCATGATCGGTATCGGGGCCAAACACATAGTCAATACTGTCGTTTTTGCCGATTTTATCTTCAGCTTTTGCGCGCAGCGCACCTTTGACCGCCGAACCATAGACACAGGGCCAACCGCTGTGCGCTTCGCGTTGTATCGGCAGATCAATGCCTTGTACCGAACTACCGGCACCGGCATGAATTGAAGTTTCGGCCCATAGGCCCAACAATGCGTTTTTGCTTGTCATATCTGCTTCCTATCGTATTTTATGCGTAATGTGAGTCGTGCCATTGGCCGAGCGCGATGTGACCACGCCCCCAGGCAGTTCCGTGTCCGATATGGAGGCCGTGGAGTTGTTCCAATAAAGTGCCCCATTCTATTTTTTGTGCTAGCCGACAGAACCAAACACTGCCTGCCGGAATCAGACTTTTGACCGGGCGAGGTTGATGTCGCTGCATATCCCAGCCACCTTCGCGGTGAACTTTGCCAAGCACCGCCGATTCGATGTGAAAAGGAATACCGGCCAGTTCACCGAGCCAAACCGTTTGGCCATCCTGATAGGTTTTTTCAAAGTTTGCCGGGTATAGTTGGCCGTTGAAATCCGCCGGGGTGACGAAATGCAGGCTGAACGTTTGGCAGACTTGGCCATTGATTCGGGGGGAAGGCTGAATCGTCGCTTCGTGATAAACCGCTGCCATGCGCCCTTCTCCACCTAATCGTATGATGGCTGATGGGTTTAACCGCATCCGTATGTTTTCGGGTATACCACTGACTTCGATTTCGACGGCGACCGAAGGCTGTAGGCGGAGATGTCGGGTTTGATATAGTTTACTTTTTTGAACGGCGCGGGTGCTGATATCGCGGGCAATACCCAGGCGAGCTTCGGGTGTAAACAATTGTTCCGGGCCGATAATGTCTTTTGCATCGGGTTCTTGGCCTTGCAGACACGTTAGCCAGCCTTGCTCGGTGAGCCAGCGTTGGTCCAGGGCTTTATAACCTTTTAATCCAGCGCACAATTCTGGCAAGCGAACCCGGCCTAAATCACAATAAACCGCTTTGCCAGGCTGTAATCGGGCCATGTTTTTGTCCTGTTGCATTAAATACAACGGAGCTGGATACAAGCGTTGGCCTTGATAAACCAACCAAGAACCTCGGCAGTGCAATAAGCCCAAGTTTTCAGAATCGCCAAACGTCGCCGTAAAATCAAAATCCGGTAGCTGGGTGCTCGCTAAATCCGACCAGTTCAAGCCAATTTGTTCGCCTAAAAAGGTCCGTAAGGCACCGATCAAGGTTCGCATGGGTGGAGGAAACAAGCTGCTCAATTCGCTGGCACCAACGGCATCATGCGGCCTTGATTCGCGAAAAAACCAGGTGTCGAGCGCTTCAAAACGTACCGTTAGGGTATCGTCACTGGGCAGCGCCGAGCGCTTGGCATTGGCCGTTGGTGCTGGATGCGGCGACTGGGGAGTGGGCGTCGAGGGGTTTGGAGCAGACATTGAATGCTGTTGTCGCTGTTGTTTGCGTGGATTGACTTGAGGCGCTTTAGTTTTTTTGTGTTTTTTAGCCATGATCAACTCCTTTTTGCGCTAAAAAGCGCACCAGTTGCAATGCATCGGTATCGAGTCTTGCGCTGCGGTTATAGATTACTTTGCTTTCGTCAACGTGTCGCTTGATTAGAAAACATTGACTCAATAAGTCCTGTAAACGTTGACGCGCCTGTTCGAGCGTAATCTTAGACTGTTCTTGCGCGACGCGATGAACCCCCGAGCTCAAATAATCGGCAGCAATCAGATCCACTAGCTCGTCATTCGAAAACGGTTGAACATCACCCCGATTAACCAAGGCAAAGCGTTCTTCGACATGAAAGAAAAAACTATTGGAAAACGGCGTTTTTTGTTGGTCCTTGGCGAAATCATCGGCTAGCGTCTGCATGATGACTTCGCCGTCTTTATTCAACGCTTTTTCCCACGGCATAGCCCATTGCAGATGTTGACCGCCAGGCTTCCAAACCCGTACCGCAATGGCATCGCGTCCGGTATGTTCTTTGGCGATGTCATCCAGTAACTGATGGGCGTCGGACAGCACCTTACCCAACGGCATCCGAATATGGGCGTATTCAATCGCGCCGGATAGCGTCGTATTGATGTCTGGCCAAGCGGCAAAGCATGTTAAATAGTGACTGCGCAGCGCCTGAGCGCATTTCAGTGCAAACTCCAGCGGTAACAGCGCTAACACATCGTCTCCACCGGCATAAACCAGAAAACCGCTGTTTTCTTCGACAATTTCCGGCACACCTTGAGTGAATTGATTCAGTCCATCGCTGATATGTTGCTGTTTATTGACATCGCTCATGTGACTACCCAGCGAATCGCCGTCCATCATCAACACCGCGTAGAACGGGCTGACCGATTCGATGGTTTCGGGGAGTGAGCGGCGCAGCGCGTTCAGCTTTTTCTTGGTTTGTTGCGCTAGAGTTTGATTGGCATAGATATTTTCATTATCCAACGCCGCCTCGAAGAACACGTTGCCATCGAGGTTTTTGGTGTACCACAACAGTTTTCGTTCGGGGTATTTGTCCAAAATATTATTGATACACTGTAAATCCGTTGCATATTCGCCATAACTGGCAGTCAGTTGTTTTGCGGCATCGTGAAAATCCCGCAAAGCGGATTCCGGCGCTTGGTCGAGCACTTTCGCCAACCAGGGAGCAGCGGCCATGTAGGCTACCGATGGCACAGCCGGGTTAACTGACCAACCGGACAGCCTCCAGCCTCCCGGCATCGGTACAGTCAATTCGTGGAAATAACGCGCGAAACGGCGTTTAATCAAGGCGATGGCGCACAGATATTCGTGTTCCCGCAAATCGCTGCCCATACCACGCTGCCCGTTTTGGCGCAAAGCCCGCCAGAATCTTGCCAAATCTTTGCTATTCGGAGAGGCAATACCGGACAGTTCTTGCCAGCCGTCCATCATCATGCATTTAACGCCTGTTTCTTCGGGCGGCAAATAACTGCGCCAGTTTTTACGTCGATCCAACAGATTGCTTTCGTTTACATCCGCAGACAAGGCCCAACTGATTTCCCAAAAATGCTGGACTTGCCGCTGCCAAATGGCACGCGTTTGCTCAGAGCACGCCGCCAAATCGTTATGCCAGACGCATTCACCCAACGCCATCCAGGCTTGTTGGATGCTGTCCACGACTTGCTGAGGTTGGAAATCGGCAGGAACTCTGGCTAAGCCGCCTTTGAAACGGTTAGGTACGCAGCCTTGTTGCGGCGAGGTGTCTTTGTCTTTGTCTTTGCCTTCCAGCCAATTCAAGTAGTTCTGATCCGCTTTCGGAAAAATGATTTCCCCTTGTTGTTGAATAACTGCGCGCATCGCCACCGCCGATAGCCAGGACAACAAAAAGGAACCGGCCCAGAAATCCCGTGTACGCCGAGCTTGGGCAACGAAGCCCTGAACCGGGCCGAGGGTGAAGTGGAAATAGCTCTGTGTCATGGGTAAACCTGCTCCATTGAGTCAATAAAAGCTTGTACGGGGCAATAAAAATCGAGTTGGTTACCACTGGGATAACCAGGATGAAAGATGGCGGGCAGCCAGGTAATAACTGACACATACTCATTGCCGACCGGATGCAAATGCATTAGCAAAGAACCGGCACGACGATTGTCTTCATCGGCTTCACCGTAATTGCCTGCTAACGGCAACCCAAACGGTAACTTATTCAAACCGCGACCGGCTCGCTTGCGCGCTTCGCGGTAGCGGTCACCTAAGCGATTCATGAGTAGTTTGACATCCCGCCCCTGACCGGCATCGACAATTCGGCTGGTCTGGCTAAAGGCGGTATAAATAGGCATAGAAGGCGCTGGATCGAATGCATTGAGCCGTTGGCTGATAGCGTCGAAATAGGCAGCGGTCGTGTCAAAGCGATAGCTATGGCCGTTCAGGCTGGTCATCGCGACGGAACCGAATCCTCGACGAGCGCGACTACCTAACCCGCCCAGCATGCCCCAAATGATAAGCGTATCTTCCAATTGTTGGATATGTTCTTCATTAGCCGTTTTTTTGAAACCTAATTGCAGAGTGAATGTCCCGTTAGCGATGCCCTTGCGATGTGGATCGCCGCTTTGCGTCGCATCTAAACCATAACCTAAAAAACCGGCGCCGCCTTCATTATTTTTGGGCCATGATTTTTCGATGCCTTGCGTTTTGACATCGGTTAATTTGAGCTGAAAAAGACCTTGGCCATAACGATTTTCCCGTGTTGCCGCACCAAATAGTTCGGCCTCTTTTTCATGCAGTACATTTAATGCAGCGATGTCATCGTTATCTTGTTCGCGCAAATAACGCCCCCAGTGCAGGGCCCGCCACCAAAAACGAAGCGCACCTTTGATGGAAGGCGGACGAAGCTCAGGTTTATCATTAGCATCAGCGCCGCCGATAAAAATCGGCGTGACAATTTCGTATTTCGCTTCGAGTATTTGCATAAAATCCCCAATTGTTATGATATTTTTTCCAGACCTAAAGTTTAGTCTCTTGAATCAAGCCATCTAGAGAGATGATGTTCTAATCAGTGAAGAAAGCGCATAAAGTTTTCGCCATCCAGCACCGTGCCTGCTCGCCGCCCCCCCATACAACGATTCAAGAAAAGGCTACCGAATATAATACTCAAATTAACAATGATCCAAGATTTTAGAATACTTGGCACGACGCCGATACTGAGTTTTATCGGTATGGGTCTTGGGCTTATGAAAAGTCTCCATGTGTTTTTTAACCAAGTTATTAGTAATTTGTCGGCGTTTCATAAGGCGTCTTTTTCAGTAAGTGATTCATGTTAGGGGCTATTAAACCCCAAATGCCGACAAGTGAATAGTTCAACAAATTTGTTAAGCAAGCTTTATCGATTCGGATTTTGTTTAATACCAATCGACCCCGCCAAAAATGGAAAACACGATGCAGAACCAAGCCGTCCTCGCCTACGACATCGTCGACAACAAAACCCGCCGCAAAGCCTTTAAGCGCCTACAAGCTTGGCAAATCGGCAGTCAATATTCGGTCTTCGAATGCCGACTAAACAAGCGGCAATCGGAAGAACTACTCTTACAACTTTGCAACATCATCGACGAACAACAAGACAAATTATTGTTCGTCTGGCTTGACAGCCGGCGACCGGCCAAGGCGCTGACCAAACGGGCTCAAATACAGTTTCAGACACCGGCATGGTATATCGGCTAATGAAAAAGCAATGGTATCTGCTCTGCTACGACATCAGAGAAGAAAAACGATTAAAAAAATTTCACTATCGCTTGAGCAAGCAAGCGATGGCAATGCAAAAATCAGTATTTCTAGTAGAAGCCGGCGACAAAGAGATCCAAAAAATCATTCAACTTGTCGACGCCTACACCCACACACACGAAGACGATGTTCGTCTATACCCTATCGAACACCCTAAAGCGATCTGGAGCGCCGGCATTCAAAACCAATCGTTTCGGGGTATCGCAACCGGACAAGACGACGTGGCGCACAACACATCGCTATTGGCCCGTCTGCTCCGGCGATTATCGGGAGAACACGCATGATACTCATCATTGACCAACGCACCGTCAGCGTTAGCTACGAAAGCCAAACCCTTTGCATCCGGCGCGACCACGAACCGATGCAACGCATACCGCTCAACCTTCTGGAACAAATGATAGTCTACGGCAAACCCAACATCGATATTTCCGTATGGCGAGCCTTGTCGGCTGCCGCCATTCCAGCCTGCCTACTATCCTTACGCGGCGGGCAAGAACCGGTCGTATTGGCATCGGGATTGGCGAAGCGATTACCGTTACGACGACTGCAATACCGCTGCGCCGAAAACAAAAACCATGCGCACGCAATTGCCCGCTGGTTTCTGGCCCAAAAATTTGTCAGTTACGACCTATCGCTTAACGTTTTGAGCGAAGCACAACAAAACGCCTTTAAACAACAGCGCCATACCCTAACCGAAAACCTAAACCAAAGCCAAAACATTCAAGCGATGATGGGACTTGAAGGCGCTTTAGCCCATGCCTGGTTCGCGTCTTTAGCCGAAACATTGCCGGCCCAATGGCGATTTTCCGGACGAAACCGAAGACCGCCTCAAGACCCATTCAATGCCTTACTGTCGCTAGGATACACCTTACTCACCGGAGAAATACGGCAAATCCTAGTCAGCGAAGGACTGGATCCGGCCTTCGGTTTTTTGCATCAACCGGCGCCCGGACGAGAAGCTTTGGCTTTGGACTTTACCGAATTATTCCGAAGCGCTGTGGATTTCGCTTTGTATGCATTTATCGAAGAACTGACACCCCAAGACTTCTACTACAGTCAAGCCCACGGCTGCCGTCTGACCAAAAGCGCCCGCCCTCTATTCTACCGATTTTGGGCGGAATTTCGTGAACAGTGTCCACGTTACGCCGGCAACAGCCAAGCAGAGGAGAACGGCAAGATCGTTAGCGCGCCGCTGCCGGAACAAATACGCGGCCGAGTAGCGGTTTTACGCGAATGCATGAAATCACTGGAAGCGGAGCCGAGCGATGACTGAAAGCCCATTGGAACAAGCCATGTCCCCGGACATCATAGATCAAAGCTGGCATCGCTTAAAAACCGAACACACCCCGTGGTCGCCTCAAGTGACTCGGGAAGCGTTGCAAAGTAATTTATTGCATCACATATTAACGCTAAGAGAAGACGTTCTTAGAGGGACTTACCGCCCGAAACCTTTGCGGCAATTTCCGATGCAAAAAGCCGACGGCAAACAGCGCATCATAACGGCCCAATATTTGGCGGATAAACTCATACAGAGAGCACTATTGATCGTACTGGAACCCAAGGCCGAACGGCTATTTCACGATAATAGCTACGCCTATCGTCCCAAGCGAAGCGTCAACGACGCCATTGCCAAAGTCCGCGAACACGTTCGCTGCGGCCGCGCTTGGCTGGTAGATGCCGACATTGAAAAGTTTTTCGACAACATCCCGCACAACCGGCTCCTAAAGAGGCTCAAAGGCTTTGTCGACGATGATAAAACCTTCAAGCTTCTTGCCGTATGGCTGGAACAAGGCGCCCACCATAAAAGCTTACTCGGCAAACGTTTAGGCATTCCGCAAGGGGCAATTTTATCGCCTTTGATGTGTAATTTGTACATGCATGATTTCGACATGAGCCTCACAGAGGCTAATATCCCGTTCGTGCGTTTTGCCGATGATTTTTTATTATTTACCGACAGCGAAAAAAATGCGCGAGCGGCAATGGAATACGCCAGGTACCAATTGGATAAATTGGGTCTTAAACTACATCCGCAAAAAACCCGTGTTGTGCAAAGCGGCCCCCGCGTTGTGTTTTTAGGTCAAAAACTCCCTTGCGCAAAACGCTAATCGATGTTAAAAAAGCAGCTACCGGTCGAACGTTTCACGGCTAACTTGAAAAGTCAAAATCGGTCTCCTGAAAACCGCTTACAAGATAATGATAATAAACTATTTTTTAGGTGGGTAAGGGTTCGACCGGTTCCCTGTTTACGAAGGGATTAAGACTGTCATAAACTTCTCTGTGTACTCGGGAATCAAGGTTCGACCGGTTCCCTGTTTACGAAGGGATTAAGACATGTTGGTGCTGGATTTGCACCACCTATTATGGATTGTTCGACCGGTTCCCTGTTTACGAAGGGATTAAGACTTAATTTTAAAAAACCACTCTTCCTTGAGTTTTGGTTCGACCGGTTCCCTGTTTACGAAGGGATTAAGACCAATGACTGACCTTGACACTCGGCCAATTGGGCGTTCGACCGGTTCCCTGTTTACGAAGGGATTAAGACTTAGGGGGAGAAGCATAACTCCTAAAGATCTACGGTTCGACCGGTTCCCTGTTTACGAAGGGATTAAGACCTCCTCGACGCGACGAATCACTTCGTTACGGTAGTTCGACCGGCTCCCTGTTTACGAAGGGATTAAGACACAATCACCCCGAACCCCTTTTCTGTTACCCAAGCTCCAGCTTGGGTAACCTGTTCAGGAAGCTCTAGCTTCCCGATAATCAAGGAAGATTGAACGAGAAAGCCGGGGTTGATTGTGAATCTGCGGAGGTTATGTCGCTCACAGGAAGCTGGCGCTTGGGAAAGAGCGTGAAAACGCCCCTCGCGTTGTGTTTTTAGGTCAAAAACTCCCTTGCGCAAAACGCTAATCGATGTTAAAAAAGCAGCTACCGGTCGAACGTTTCACGGCTAACTTGAAAAGTCAAAATCGGTCTCCTGAAAACCGCTTACAAGATAATGATAATAAACTATTTTTTAGGTGGGTAAGGGTTCGACCGGTTCCCTGTTTACGAAGGGATTAAGACGTGGCCTGTGTCATGCTATGAAGATCCATAGAGGTTCGACCGGTTCCCTGTTTACGAAGGGATTAAGACTTTCCGACATACTTACTGCAGCTATCCTTGCCGTTCGACCGGTTCCCTGTTTACGAAGGGATTAAGACTTCATTTTCTTATCTCCAAAGTTAAGGGTTTTGGTTCGACCGGTTCCCTGTTTACGAAGGGATTAAGACGTTCATGTTGGTACGATAAGCTAACAGATCGTAGTTCGACCGGTTCCCTGTTTACGAAGGGATTAAGACTTTCGATTCTGGTTCGAAGATCCCTTTCAAGCCGTTCGACCGGTTCCCTGTTTACGAAGGGATTAAGACGTATAGGGACCTCCGGTCCGTACCATGCGAGAGTTCGACCGGTTCCCTGTTTACGAAGGGATTAAGACAGTGGTTCTAACCCTTTTGGGAATGCTCCGGGCGTTCGACCGGTTCCCTGTTTACGAAGGGATTAAGACTCTTTCTTTTCGGTCGTTCACGAACCACTCTCTTGTTCGACCGGTTCCCTGTTTACGAAGGGATTAAGACCAGCTAGTGACAGCATGACATTCTCCAGTTGAAAAGTTCGACCGGTTCCCTGTTTACGAAGGGATTAAGACTACGTAGAAATAACCATTTTACTTGAATCCCCGGTTCGACCGGTTCCCTGTTTACGAAGGGATTAAGACCCTCATCCATGAGTTTATTCTCTTTATACCTTTGTTCGACCGGTTCCCTGTTTACGAAGGGATTAAGACGTTGAGCAGGGGTCTCCACAGGTTGAGCTGCGATGTTCGACCGGTTCCCTGTTTACGAAGGGATTAAGACTGCCAGCGGTTTCTGCCTCACGAACGTGAGACGTTCGACCGGTTCCCTGTCTACGAAGGTATTAAAGAACAAGCCCCGGATAAGCAAAACGGATAGACTTAGTATTAATAAGCCAAGTTGTCGCGAGTCAAATCATGAAAACGTTAGTTTTGCTCATTGCACTGTCCATTTCCGGAGTCGCTTTTTCAAAACAGCCGGATCAAAGGCTTCGCGCTTACGACGGACAAGGACGGAGAGATCCGGGCCGAGACTTGGTGATAAGACACGGCAATATCTATCAATCGGATCGTCAAGGCAGAGTTTTGTATGAGAAAGGCTATATCCGGCTAAAAGACGGACAGGAGTTCGACAAGAAGGGGCGCCGGACAGGGAGACGATTAGACTTGAGCAAATAATTACACCCGCATCCAGGTAGATATCGAAACTTCTAATACGAAGGCTTTAACCTAACGTTCATGAAGGCCTAGCCATCGCCCCGGCAAATGAAAGTTCTCTGGTGGGGAGGGTACGGTCACTCGCCCGACAGGACGCCGTGAATACATCCATGTAGGCTCGACGGCGGCTGTCCCTGCCGCCGACGCCTGTCGATCGAGCAACCGCACCCTCTCCGGAACAGGCATTGCCAGAACGGAGTTTTGCATATCGAAAAATTAGATAATGAATCCAAATTTACGATCTTTCACAGTAAAAAGAGCAGTTGAGAGCCTCAAACTACCGTTCGCCCTGAGCCCTTCGGCTGCGCTCAGGAGAGCCCCGTCGAAGGGTGAACGGTAGTTTGAGGCTTCACCAAGACGGTGAAAGTGTTGTAGACCCTTCATGCTTCGACTTAGCTCGGCACGAACGGTCTACAACACATGTCAACTGCTCTTTTTAGGTTTAACAATATTGTTAAGATGCTTCCTACCGGCTATTTCTGCTAAGCTTACCTCACTTAATCTTAACCACAGCTTCGGCATGCTCGCTTGATTCCGTCAAGCGAATCAATGTCATTTGCCGAATGTTCGACTAACGTGAGACTTATGACGACTTACTTGATCAACAGCCCCATTCTAACTCAGTATGGCGACTGGCGTTTTGAAGGCCCTTTAACGCTCGAGCAAACCCTCGCAATATTGGCAGACGATTTCATTTCCGCTGTCGGACACCGCGCTACGGCACAATTTTTGACCCAATTACTGGGCATTGACGTTCCTGAAAATCGTGTTCGCATTACCATGCACTCAGGCGACCGTGCTATCGTTTTAAGACTCAATACCCGATTTGAGGAAGGCCGTATTTTATCGGCTTCGGAATTGGCAGAAACCGATTATGAATTGGGTTTATTAACACGCATCAACTAATAACTTTACGGACAAAATATTATGAGTGGAGCCAAATGCACGACAGTTTCGATGCCTTCGGAAGAGGCGCAGCGCTTACGCGAACAAGCCCGCCGCGCCGACAGCGCTGAAGCACAACGGCGAGTTTTAGAAAAACAAAATCGCCAACGCGCCCAGCGCGAAAAAGACTTGCAAGCCAAAATCGCACGCAATGAAACGCGGTACGAGCAGCATGTGCGGCGTTTGGGTAAAGACATGCAAAACTTGGAGCGAGAGTCGCGTGCCGCCCTTGATCGGCAGAAAAAAGACTTTCAACAGAAAATCAAAGAAACCGTCATACAACAGCAAAACTATACCGACCGGCGCATTTCGCAGCTCGATCAAAAGATCCAACACGATTTGGCCGAACAACGTCAGGAATACCGAACGCTTGTCCAACAACAAAAGCAACACTTCGATCAAGCCTTACAAGAACAAGGTCAATTGCTGCAAAACAATATTTTGCAATTAAAAAACAGCATCGATAGCCGGCTGCAAAGAGAAGAAGATATTGCCCAAACCTGGGCGGAAACCCTAGCCGAAGAAATTCGCTATATCGATGAAAGCTATCGTCATCGACAATTTGCCCCGGGTGAATGGAATACTTTGCAGGAGCGTGCTCAGCTGATTGAAAGCAACCGCCAGCAGCATTTGTTTCAAGCCGCGATCGCCACTGCTCAAGAAGCCTATCTACAAGCCCGTCAACTGCGCGATAGGCTGGAATTAATCGAAATGCAGTGGGATAGCGCCTGGCAACTGGCGCAAGAAAGCACGACTGCCGCCTTACTCTTGATCGACGAACATCAACTGATCGATTATTTACTCGAAAACAACGAGACCTTCCAATTAGAGGTAAATTTCTGGTCGCAAAATGCCTGGCAAGCATTAAAAGAGCGGGTTAAGTCCCTCAGCAACCAATTAAACAATGACCAGGCGAGTCTTAGCCAAACCGAACTGGAACATATTCAAGCGATGGCCGACAGCGCGCAAGAGGAGTTGCGAACATTGGTGGAAAACGCAAAAGAAGCGTTGTTATCGTCCATACATCGTCGAGACATGCAAGAAATGATTGCCGAAAAGCTTGCCGAGCTAGGCTATCGACCGATTGACAGCACCTATGAGCAAGACGATTTCAGACAAGCCTATCATTTAAAAATGGAAAACGGCAATCAAGAGCAGATCGTAACCATCGTGACCCCCGACAAACGGAATTTTGCCAATCAATTGTCGATCAATTTCTATGACAGAAGTCCCAATGAAGCGGTTCGTGGCGAACGTCTGGAAACCATACGGCAAGAGTTACAAGAACAAGGCTTGTCGGTAGGCCCCATGCAGTGTGAAAAAGGCTATGAAATCGGTAATGCGCCCGAGCAAAGAAAAGATTTCAATCAACTCAGGCAAAAGGCTACGCAACAAAGCCAACAGACCCCACAAAACAAGCCATAAGGTGGAGAGCGCTAATGACAGGAATCAATGTGGCCGCCTTATTGCCCGTTACCGCATCGCTCGGACCGGGGCGGCGCTTTGCATTGTGGGTACAAGGTTGTTGTTTCGACTGCCCGGGATGCATAGCGCCTTCATGGATTCCGAATATTCCTAATCAGATGCTCGACATTGATGAGATAGCAGGGCGTATTTTGGAGACACCGGGTCTTGAAGGCTTGACAGTCTCAGGTGGAGAACCCTTTTTACAGGCTGGAGAAATCAGCACATTGATCGATACGCTCAAATCCGTACGCCCGAATTTCACAGTCATTGTCTATACCGGGTTTCGTCTAGACTATCTAAAAGAAGAAGCCGATAGCCAGCGCCTCGCGTTGTTACAGCGGGTAGACGTATTGATTGACGGCGTCTATCGTCAAGAGCTGAATGATGGATTGGGGCTTCGCGGTTCCAGCAACCAACGCGTCCATTTTTTGACTGATGTCTATGCGGAACTATCCGATGCTTTTATCCGAGCCCCACGGCAGTTGGAGCTGCATATTGGCGACCAAAACGAAATCTTCATGGCCGGCATTCCCGCAAAAGAATTACCCGACCAATTAAGCTTCCTAAGGGAAACGGTCGCATGAAAATGACTACTTCGCCTTTCGATCAATTTCAAAAACGTTTATTTCTTTGCTTTGGTAAAACCCGGGACAATTTTGTTTTGGGTAACGGCTTGCCGATTCATTTTGACGAGTTTTTATTTCTCCACCTCAAAGCGCGCGGTTATGGCCCCATTTTGTTCTATTCGCATCACGGTTTATATTTCTACGATCAAAGCTCACGGGACTGGGTTATACCGCCTGTCGGCGGCACGCCTGCCTCTTCGCAGCCGGCACCAAAACCGCGATCACCCTTGCCGCTTGCCGCAGGTCCGGGCGGCTTGAGTTTACGCAAATCCGCCTCAGCCGCCGCATCTAAAACGGCAACACCGTCTCAATCCTCAGCTGACGACCGTTTGTGTTATCCGAATATGGCGAGATTTACCGAAATATTAGGTATTCTTCGGCGCTTGTGTCATGAATGCAAACGAGGGGCTGTAATTTTCGATGGCGACCATTTACCCGATTTTGCTCAACAGGGTGCATGCGTTGAGCAGTTTCGTGGCTTTCTGGAAAAAGATCTACGCGAATTAGGCATTGATAACCGCCTGCTAGTCATATTTGTACATGGTCTCGAAGGCCCCCGCTTACAAGAACATTTCGAGCGTAACAAACCCGTCTTGGACATTCTCTACCGTCTGGACAATCAGGGCCGGCAACTCGGCTTGGCACAGCTATTAGCACTATCGAGTCCTGAACGCGACGAAGTCGCCGCCTTGATCGATTACTATCGATTATGCCGAGGATTGCAAGTCGATTGGCAGCATTTAGCCAGACACATCACCGCCTTGACCGGCTATCTGAAAACACAAAACCAAGGCATCAAAGATCTAGAGGTTCAACTTGACCGGCTTTGCAATCAATCGCTTAAACTCGATAATAATGAAGTACAAAATATGACACAAGCGTCCCTTTCATCATTATCTGCCGCCCAGCGTTTGAAGCAAATGGTCGGCATGGACGACTTGAAAAAAACACTGGCTAAAGTCATCAAACGCTTTGAAAACACAAAACATCCCGTATCCGCACAAAATTCCGACCGCACCGATTTATCTCGCTTGTCCCAACCCCACCGCCCCGGTGCGGGCCGTAATTTACATATCGCTCTGACGGGCAATCCGGGTACCGGTAAAACGACTGTCGCCAAATTAATCGGTGAAATTTACCGTGATGCGGGCATCTTGGAAACGGGGCATACCGTTATTGTCAAACGCCAAGATCTGGTCGCGGGTTATGTTGGCCAAACCGCCCTTAAAACTGAGGAAGTGATTGCTCAAGCCCGAGGCGGCGTCCTTTTTATCGATGAGGCTTACAGCTTGACTCAGGGCGGCGAAAATGATTTCGGCCGCGAAGCCTTAACGGTACTCCTGGAAGCGATGACCGCCCTGCAAAACGAATTGGTTGTCATCATCGCCGGTTACCCGAATGAAATAAAAGAGCTTATTGACAGCAACCCCGGCTTCGACTCCCGCTTAAACACCAAAATCCACTTACCCGACATGACGCCGGAGCAATTACATGGCGTCTTTCTACAGCAATGTCGCCAGCATCAACCTGCGATTGATTTGACGCAGGCATTGTCGTATGCCCTGCCCGATTTTTTTCAAGAGCTTTACGATAGCCGCGAGTCAAACTTCGGCAATGCACGTACCGTCATTGAAGATGTTTTTCAGCCGACATTGGATAATTACTTGGGTGAAACGACAACCGCTGAACCTTTAGATATTCGGCATTTTCCTGAACGTTATCAAGCATTCTTTACAATTGGACAGCAACAAAAACAACCGGCACCTTTGGAGGAGTTGAACCAACTCATCGGTCTCGCAAGTGTCAAGCGGCAAATTCAAGATTTGATCGACCGACTCGAAAACGACAAAGCGCGTCAGGAAAGCGGCATTGCGACCGACCCGATTGCCCCGGGCCACTATTTGTTTGCCGGCAACCCGGGCACGGGAAAAACCACGGTTGCCCGACTGATGGCGCAGCAATTCAAACGCATGGGATTATTAACCACAACTAAATGTATCGAACGTAGCGCCACGGATTTAATCGGCTCCTATCTCGGCACTACCGAAAACGCTGTTCGCGAACTTCTGGACCAAGGCTTGAACGGTGTCGTTTTTATCGACGAAGCCCATCAATTGGCTAGCGAACACGGCTACGGCCAAAATGCATTAATGCCTTTTACCGCCTTCATGGAAAAGCACAAACATGAAATTTGTATCATTTTCGCCGGTTACAGCGCACCGTTAGAACGTCTGCTTTCGCTAGATCCCGGTTTTAGGCGTCGCTTTTCCCGTATCGAGTTTGAAGATTTCAACGCCGAAGAACTCACTGAAGTATTCATGATGGCCGCAGATAAAAAAGGCTACCAAGTTTCTCCGGATTTGCGGCCTTCTTTATTGACGTTGTTTGACTGGATGGTTGCCAACAAAGGCGAACAATTCGGCAATGCCGGGACAGCCGGACAATTGCTGGAACTTGCGATTGGCCGTCTGGCGCGTCGAATGCAACAGTTAAGAGCACAAGGCAGTCAACCGACCTTGGCACAGCGGAATACTTTGTTACTTAGCGATATTCCACCCCGCAACGAATGCGATTATCTTTTAGGAGGAGACTAAATGCCGCTTACCGCAACACAATTAGCGGAAGACTTGCAAAACGGCCTGCATTCGCAAGGCGTAGTGCGAGAAATTGTTTTACTTAGAGTGTTGAATAGCGTATTGGACCAATACGCCACAACCGACGACGATTGGCGAACAGTCAGTCCGACCGAATATCGGCACTGGCGAGAGCAAGTTCTTAGACTCCTAAACTATTTAGAATTCATCATCGCCAGCGCCGACAGTTACGCATCCGAGCCCACTGAATTAAATGCCACTTGTCAACAACTTCAAGCCGAACACGAACGCACGCAACAAGAACTAAACGTTTTACGCCAAAAAAAACGCGATTTGGAAGCCGATTGCGCTCATTTGGCAACAGACAAGCAGAGCTTGCTACAAGAAGTCGAACTTTTAACAACTCTACGCGAAGTTTTGCCCTGGCGCGAACAAGTCGTAGCCGAATTAAGCGAAAATCGTCTCCGCGCTTTACGAGACACCGACCTGGCAAAGCACATACAAACCCGACAACACCGGATCAATGAACTGGCTGAAACCATACGCAATCACCTGCAAGAACAAGAACGCTTGCTGGCCGATGGGTTGGAGTTGGAAGAACGAGAATGGCAAGGGTTGCGGCGAAGGGTCGATGGACTGAATAGGGAAACCTCATGAACAAACAGACTCAATCGAAAACACAAAATAACGTAACAGGTCTTATCGAAAAACATTTACAAGGTTTGCTCGAATTACAACAATACCCCGGCATCCATGTTGCGAATCCGGAGCGGATATTGGTTGAACTCAAGCAATTGTCTAACCTTTATTTTCCCAGGCCGGACTGGTCATCCCCACTGGATGAAATTTTGGTGGATCGCTTCGAACTGTTCATGAACGACCGCAGGCAATTTGAAACCCTGCAAACCGAAAGGCAAAAACTTGACTTTAATGGTCTTTATTGGGCTTCCGAATTGGATCAAGCCAAGACCGAAAGCTGGCTGTCCGTTGGCAGCGAATTTCTTCGGGATACCGGCCTAGTCGCCCAGGTTTTGACTATCCTGTCACAACAAGGTCTGTTTATCGTCCGCTTTAAGCCTGACTATTTCGCATTTTACCGAGAACGCATTGATCCTGACTGGGAATACTTAAACAAAGACGCCCTGAGCGCACAAAACATCAAGATTTCCAAAATGGAAGTCGGCTGGATGCATGGTTCCTTACGCCAATTGAGCCTTCCGGACAGCATGCAACCGAATGTCCCGGTAACCCATGCCTTCGCTTACGCATTGTTGTATTCCCTTACGCGTTTGCCGCGCGCGCAACATCAAGGCGCACTGCAAGAACAAGTCGATCGATTTAGACTCTATAACCCTTGTTTACCGGCGTATTTACGGGATTTTTGGCGGCACTATCTGCAATTACCGAGTACAAGCGAAGAAACGCCCATCAGTTGTTGGCAAAGCTTTCAACAGGAACTGCAAAGAAACACTCAAAATGTGCCGTTGTTAACCCATATTGACTACGACATCGGCGGCGATAGCGTTTATGGCCGACGTAAAAACGGCAACGACAATGAAGACGCTTTATTTTATTTGCGTGAAGGCGATGCGGTCATGTTAGGCGTTGCCGACGGCGTGTCGAGCGCTCAATTGGGCCGAGGACGAATTGCCAGCCAAACGGTCAAACGCCAAGTAGATGACCAAGAATTCCGCTATCGGCGACGCTTGCAAAATATTGCGCAGATTGCCGATACAGGGCAACGTTTGAATGAAATGGAATCGTTTTTACAAACAGTATTTTCAGACTGCCAACAAGCGGTCGTTGCGGAAATCAATCGCTGTTATGAGCAACACAAGGCGCAAAACAACGAAAACAGCCCGACGCCTATTCACGACATGCAAACCATGTCCACGACGCTGGTGCTCGCAGTCGTGATTGGACAAGACGTCAAGATAGGCCATTGGGGCGATTCCAGAGCCTATTTGATCGATTCTGAAAAGACGGTCCGTTTGACCGAAGATCATAATCTTCGTAACGAAAATCTACAAAGGTCGGACCGAAATCTATTCGAACCCCTACCCCCTCAAGCGGGCAGCGAATTAACTCGGGTTGTCGGTCAATGCCGTTATGATTCGGAACGGCAGCTTTTTATCGAAGAAAAGCCCCGTTTATCGATAGATACCTGCAATATGGCGGAAAGTAGTTTTTTACTTTTATGTTCGGACGGCTTATTGGAGATCAGCGATATGAGTCGTGAAAAAACGGCAGAAATTTGGTTGCAACAACAAATGAGCCGCCTTCGCGGCGAAAACTGCCGAGAAATTGCTCGTCAATTGGTTCGCACCGCAGACGATGAGCATGGCACCGATAACATCACAGCCTTATTATTAAGCCGGTTGCCGACAAAACAGCCGCAGACGGCAAAAGAAAATGTAGCCGATTCATCGAAAGGAGAAAGCCATGGCTGAAGAAATTCTTATCAATTATTCGCTCAATAAAGATATGTTGGCTAAACACAATGATCAGTGCGTGTTGATCCGGCTCGACATAGAACCCGGCCCCGATTTACAATCCCAAGCAGATATGGCCTGCGACATTTGCCTGGTGCTCGATGCCAGTAGCTCGATGGATGAGCCCTTTTCTGATCGAATCCCCAACATGACCAAACGCCAAGGCGTAATGCAAGCAGCCAAAGCGATCTTGCCGCAGCTAAGCCCTCAAGACAAAGTATCGATTATCTTTTACGATAGCCGCGCTCATCATATTGCCACAGGCCTGTCTGCCGACCAGCGAAATCGTATCGAACAACATATCGATGCGCTTAGCCTACACAGAGGCGGGACCAACTTCGAATCAGCGTTGAGAATGGTAAAACAGATATTACCCAACTGGCTTAACAATAATAAGCGTGTTTTATTTCTGACCGATGGCAATGCAAATGCTGGGAACCCGGCAAACGTCGCAACCTTGATTGATGAGCTGACTGGGCAAGGTGTCGTATTAGACTGCCTGGGTGTCGGTAAAGACTTTAACTTTACCTATATGAGGCGATTATCCGGGCCATCCAACGGTTTTACCGAGTTGCTCGAAACCCCCGAAAAGGCTCAAAATTTGTTTCAGAATTTGCTGCTCAACACCCAACGCACGATCGCTCAACGCGTTTTTCTCAATTTGATTTTTCCACCGGAAATTCGGGATATCGAGGTATATCAGCAATTTCCGGAAATGCGTTATTTCGAACCTAAGCCCGGACATGATCAATACAGCCGCCTTGAATTGAATATCGGGACGCTCCGCCGCGACAGACGAAACATATATTTGCTAAAAACAAACCTGGATGCCCCAAGTCAAGGCAATAACCGTCAAATAGTCGACGCACGCCTCGATTATGATATTCCTGCCTTGAATTTAGCGGCACAACGCACCGCTAGCACCGTGTTTGTAAACTTCACCGATCAAGCTCAGCCCCCGGAGCGGGATACGTCAATCGATGATTTGTATTATGAAGCGGAACTAACAAAGCTTTTCGGCCGTTTTGTCGACGTCAAGGATACTGATTGGCGCCAAGGCGCCGCCTTGTTACAAGAAATGATTCAACGCGCCAATGCCTTGGGTGATACCGAGCGCCTAACTCTATATCAACAAGCCTTGGCGAAATTGCAACAAGATAAACAATTAAGCAACGACGATTTAAACCGAATCGGTCAAAGCAGTTCTCATTCAACTCAACAGCTGAATGCCGACCTAACACCCCCTTCTTCGCAACGCGTTGTTCAGGATTACTAAGGGACCGGCATAATATAACTTCGACAAATATGGAAAGAGGGGTTCGGTTCGTGTACTTTCATTGCGACTATCACAGTAACGTTCATGAAGGCTTGGCAATCACTCCTCCGGATGATGAAAGTTCTCGGGGAGGTGAGGGTGCCGGCACTATGTTGAATATCGAAAAATTAGACAAAGAGCCTAAACCTACGAACTTTCACGGAAATCGTGGTTATGATGGAAATGTTATATGACAAACTCACTGCAAACGGAATACGACAGCGCATTACAGCGCGATATTGTCAAGTTTCATAACAATGGCGAGGATTATCGTTGCGTGGCGCAATTAAATGATCGTTATCATTTGACCGGCGTTTTGGCGGCCGGCGGCTTTGGCGTAATTTATCAAGCCGAAGACCGGCGCTTGTTCAATAAAAAGGTATTGATTAAAGCCAACCGCTACAATCGCCGATATTTACGAATTCCCAATAATAAAGCCGTGGATAAGGAAGTGGAAAAACAACGCGAACGCCTGGAGCACGAGCGGCGAATGTTGTTGCAAGCCGGTCAACGCGATATTGCCCAAGCGCCGTTGCTATTGGACGAGATTCATGACCTGGGTTTGGATTTATACGGCCCGCATCAAGCCGACGACGGTCAAACGCATTACTACGCCAAGAACGACCTTTGGCGAAAGGAACCTTTTTTGGTATTGAACTACATTAACGGCTTACCGATGGATGCCGTGCTGAATACACAAGACCGAAGCGACGACTCCTTGAAGGCGGCTTTTTTCAGAAATCAACTCTTTTTCGTAAAATCGTTCATTATTCAAACAGGGCTTATTTTGGAACGGTTTCATCAAGAACGCAAAACCCCTGCCGGCGATCGGCTGGCTTTTATTTATCAAGACTTAAAGCCCGCGAATGTCATATTCACAAGGGAAAAAAACTTTATGCTCATCGATTTCGGTAGCTTCGCGCTCCGCATCAATGGTCAGACCGATCCCGGTTTTGCCCGTACCGGAACCTTAGGCTATCAACCGCCTGAATTTTCGCCGAATTTTCCGGCAGACAAAATCGATGCCCGAGCCGATGTATTCACGCTCGGAGCAACCGTTTATCACATGTTGACCCGGCAGGCGCCGCGAGCCGATGCCCAAGATCAAAGCGTATTCGATACCGATTTGTTGAACAAACTGCCTAACGACTGGCGAAATTGGTTTTTAAAAGCAACCCATATCGATTTATCTCAGCGCTTTGTCTCGATGCAAGAGGCTGTTGGATTAGCCTATCACTTACCCGTCTCAAAGGGATCTTAATAATATGAAATTCAAAGAAGGTGATGTGCTTAACGATAACCGCCGGGAATGCCGCTGGCGGATCAAAAAGATATTGTTTGAACAGGCATACTTTAATCTATGGTGGGTGGAAGACACGGCCCCCATCATGAAAAACCGCCTATTTCACCTGTTGACGTTAAATTATGAAAAATTGCCCGATCAAGACCGTGCAATGGCTGTCGGCACATTGCGGGAATCGTTGTATAACGCAGCCCAATTGTTATGTGCGAATTACACGTTCTTACCGGAACCGATCGACATCATTAAGTTCCGTAACGATCAAGATGCGATGGAACCGTCACAGCGCGACCAGGAAGTCGCACTCATTTTTCACATCAGCCCCGGCTCAACACCCAAACTTTTCAACAATGACAATAAACAATTAAATATTTTAAAAAACCGTTTGATGATTCCTATCATCAAAACCTTAAATCAACTGCATAATCATAAAACCGTTATCCAGGCCATTCCGCTCGGCTCGGTCAACATTAACCCGGTCACAAAAACGCCATTCATGAGCGGTTTTACCACGCTGATGAAAATGGACCGGTTTGTGGGCTACAACCCCAATACGCTTATTTTGCGGCCTTCGCCGGTCTTTGCCGCCCCGGAATCTTTCGCCCCCGATGGCCGTTTGACGCCCGCGACCGATGTTTACGCGCTGGGCAAGTTTCTCTTACAGGTGATTCTGCAAACAGAATACAACCGATGGTTTACAACGGCCGACCCGTTTCCAGCCGATTTACAAAACCGGATAAACGCACTAAAACTTCCGGAACCCTGGCCTCGATTTTTGTCTCTGTGCTTACAAGTCGATCCTAAAGAGCGATTCCAAAATGCCACTGAAATGGAAATTTTTTTGAAGCCGCAAGCAGAACAAGAAAGGATTAAAAAATCGCGGCAAGAACAAGCCACCAACAGGCATGCATCGCAACAACAGAATCGAAACAAATCCAAACCCGAATCAGTTAAATCCAAAAATTATACGCAAGGCAAAACCAAGCCGGCCTATCACCAACCGCGGCGTTATCGGGAAAATCCGCAGCTGCCCAATGCTGCATTGATTATTTGGGATGAGCTTTTGACGGACAAAGATCAAAAATTAATGTTTCAAGATCTTTATCGTAAATTCTTCTATCAGTACAACTTGACGCCGCGCTTGTTTTTTCAAAAAAAGCAAAAAAATACCGATTCGGATAACCCTTTTTTCAAATTACTCCGGGATACCTTCGGTTTAAAAATTATTCTCTTTGAGCCGGCCCAAGCATTACAAAAGCTGCATCACGAACTCGATCCATATCTTAAAGAATTAAAAAACCTGATTTTGGTCGGCCATAGCGATGTCTACCCCGTGCAAACCCTGCTACAACATCCAGATATCGCTAACTGGCAAATTCAATGGCTGCGCAAAGGACAATGGAATCCGCCTAAATTGCAGTACCGACAACACGACTTAACCCAATTTATCCGCAATAAAAAATAAAATGACAGCAGACAAACGACCCTTAGCGACAAAAGATCCGCATTGGCGAACTGAAGTATTGGATTACTTTACTAAACGCAATTATCAGGAATCCTTACCCAGAGCGCTTAATTATTTGCAACAATTACCGCAGACTCAGCCGGATATTTGCCGAGAACGAGCCCCAGGAGATTTTGCGACCGTCCATTACACCATTGCGGCAAGTGCCTATGGCGTGCTAACCGACACACAGTGCTATGACGAGTCTACCTGGTCTTGTTTTTTTGAACACTTGCAAAATTATATCGACGTCATTAAGAGTAATGATAAAACAGGCCTCTATCCAAAAAATGTAGAAACCCTACTGGAAAATGCACTGGACTTATTGATTTGTTTTCGACCGGAACAATTGGCCGACCAATCGCGATGTTGGGTTAAAGGCATAATTGACGCTTGGAGCAGCGAAGAACTGGCGTTAACGGTTTTATTAAAAAAAGTTTTTGATGAAAGAATGGATTTCAAACATCGGGACGGCATGAAATATACCCAAATCCTGGCCAATTTATATTTGCAACTCAGCAAACCTTTTGGTGATAGCTACCATGCGGAGCAAGCCGCCGTCATGAACATCCTGTCCGACTTATGTTATTTCGAGGGCGGCGAAAACAGCGAGGAACAAGCCCTACAATGGATTGAGCAGTCCTTGATGCTCAATCCTAACGATGAATTCGCCAAACGGCGTAAAAAAAATATTCACAACAGCCTTGCGATTGCCGACCAAATTCGCCGCTTCAATCACGACGCTAATAATGAAATTGGCGGCCTTAAAAGCAATTTGCAAAAAATGAAATCGCTACTCAGCACCTTGCCGGGAAACGAAGCGAGTCTGCACTGTCTGCAAAAAATCAATAATGCGGTATTGCGGATAGCGGGCGTTCATCGGTTTGTGCAAAAACAAATGCCCGACTTTAAGTCGGTCGACCTGATCGGCGGCATTATCCAACCGCTACTAGCCTCTTACAACGACCGCCTGAACATCACACTCCAACCGCAAACGCCGGTTGAATGGGAAGTCGATGCCGATTATTTACGGTTGGCCTTGGATAATCTCATCAAGAATAGCCAGGAAGCCTTCGAGCGCCGGCAAATCGATCCTGCACAACGACAATTGAGTATTACGGTTCAACCCTCTCCCGACATTTTGGAAATTCAAATCCAGGACAATGCCGGCGGGATCGACCCGAAATATTACGACACCTTATTTGAGCCTTATGTCAGCAGCAAAGGCGTTCAAAAACAAACCGGCTTGGGGCTCTACAATGCCAAAACCGCAATCGAAAGCATGGAAGGCAGTTTGGAATTGGCATCCCAACAACCCGAAAACGGCACTCTTTTTATCATACGCTTACCGCAATGAGGCACCATCATGAACAATAAGCCAACCGTCCTGTTCATGGACGACGAACCCGCGAACGAAATCATCGTCAATGCACGCGAACGAATGCAAGAACATGGGTTTGAAGTCGATTTTGTCTGCACCATGAGCTCGGCTATCGAAGCTTATTATCAAAAATATTACGACGTATTCATATTGGATATCGACATGAGCCATTTGCCGGATGACCAAGAAGGCGATGGCGTCAAAGTTCTGAAGCGCTTCATCTCGTTGCACAATCAGACCAAAGTCATTATGTTTAGCGGCGCCGGCACCGTTCAGCACTGGTTTGCCGCCGCCAACGCCCATTGCTTTGCCTATATCGCCAAAGACCAGCAAGAAGGCGAAAAAGACGCCATCGACTTGCTCATCGACGCCATTCAGGCGGCTGCCGATGAAACCGGCAAACCGCCCGTAAGATCAGTGGCACAAAGTACACCGCAATGCGCTTTACTGATAGGACAAGACCCAGCATTACTGGCGCAAGCCCAAAACGTCTTGTCCGATACACTAGGAGCCTCTTGGTCAACGCAAACGACCGCCCCGGAAGCTTTAACGGAAACCTTGTCGGATGAATCGAAATTCGGGCTCATCGCCTGGATTCAGCATGAATTTTCAACCAAGGCAAAAGTCAAGGATCAACTAAAATACATGCTCGATAAAGCGCCTACGCCGCAAACGATAATCGCCTGCGATGGCAACGACAAGTACCGGCCGATTATTTTATACATGGCAAACCGGCATCCATTTCGCATGTTGGACTTACAACACCCGCAATGGCAACGAGAATTTGCCGAAGCCCTGAAAAAAGCCGCCGACTGGTATGGCAATACGGAAATAGTTAACATCGACCCCGATGCGTTGAGCCGGATTCATATCACATTACCCGAAGATATTGCTGACGTCTGGAGCGAACCGTTATCCGAAGAAGAACTGGACGATCTGTATAGCGATTATGAGGCCGATATGCACGATGACGAAGCCAATGACCCACGGAGCGAATCATGAAAATAGCCTATTTGGTCGATACCAACGTCTTGCATGATTGGCTTTTTTCGTATATTCCGCAAGTCAAACAACACGACGCTTATTTCAACCCCAAAAAAGCCGCGCGTATCAGGGATTTCATGGAAAACAATGAAAACCCGGTCTATATTCCCGACTTGGTCTGGTCGGAATTCTTAGGCGTTACCTTACACAAAGAAATGGACGTATCGGCAAGTCTAAATGAGCTAAAACTGCACTTTCGCTTACTATTGGGCGTAATTCAACAGATGGAACTGAAAATTCATGAAAATGAACATTTGACTTTGTTTACCACGCAATCCGAGAAGCTTGGCAATGCGCCGTTTACGGATGGCGCCGAGCTCGTCATGGACCCGGGATTGATCGACGAAAATTTATTCGCATGGATGAAGCGCTCGGGACAAAAAAAAGGCGGTAAAGAAAAATTGTTGGACGGCATGGACGCCGCGATTGTTTTTTATCTGGACGGCCTGGCTGCATGCCATCCTGAATACCGCATGATGCTATTTACCGGCGATTTTAGAATAGTACGCGCATTCGGCAGAATCCGTAGTCACTGGAAAAGATTCGGCTTCTCGCAAAACACGGGCGCCGTGTTTTCTTTCTCGGAGCAAGTGAGAACGCGAACAGGCAATCACCCGATAACTCTAATGCGGACAGCGCGGGTCAACAAGGTAGGATTATTTTAAGTACCGGGCATAAAATAGCTTGAACTTTCGCCCTTGCCTTTGAGGGCGAAGCGAGATTTTAAAATAGATTTGATGAAGAACAAGGCCCCTAACCCGGTAATTAACTATTTTTTCCTTACGACTATGATTGCGGCACTGGATATTAATCAGTTTTTGCGTATAATCTGACCTTAGTTTGTTTGACATAGATAGCATGACTAGCAAACTAAATGAGTCACCGGTCGAACATTTCACGGCTAACTTGAAAAGTCAAAATCGGTCTCCTGAAAACCGCTTACAAGATAATGATAATAAACTATTTTTTAGGTGGGCAAGGGGTTCGACCGGTTCCCTGTTTACGAAGGGATTAAGACTGCGTCTTGATGATCACTCTTTCAACCCCCGCAGGGTTCGACCGGTTCCCTGTTTACGAAGGGATTAAGACCGCTCAATGTTAGATGGTATGGGAATTTCTGGTCGTTCGACCGGTTCCCTGTTTACGAAGGGATTAAGACTTGATGATCACTCGCTCAATCCCAGACGGTACAGTTCGACCGGTTCCCTGTTTACGAAGGGATTAAGACTCACTGAACCATATCAATTCCCAAAATGGTCCTGGTTCGACCGGTTCCCTGTTTACGAAGGGATTAAGACGCTTTGGTATAGCACTTCTGACCCAATAAGGGGTTCGACCGGTTCCCTGTTTACGAAGGGATTAAGACCATTATCTCTTTTGTATAACTATTCATCTCTGTTCGACCGGTTCCCTGTTTACGAAGGGATTAAGACATCATAAAACTCACGACCCATCAATAACTGCTCCGTTCGACCGGTTCCCTGTTTACGAAGGGATTAAGACTGTACTTAATCCATTTAAAGTACGCCGGTAAAGAAGTTCGACCGGTTCCCTGTTTACGAAGGGATTAAGACATTATCGATTCCTCCATGATCTAAAGTCACTCTGTTCGACCGGTTCCCTGTTTACGAAGGGATTAAGACTTTGAATATACTTCCAGTATATCCGATTGCTCGCGTTCGACCGGTTCCCTGTTTACGAAGGGATTAAGACCTGATGGACGGCTTCTCCTAACGAGACTAAAATAAAGCCATTACCCCACCACTTGAGAAAGCGATGAAGTGTCGGCAATGCAACTTTGAAATGGAAAACCTGCAGGTTTGCCCTCAATGCGGGGCAACTTCAGAACAACCACCCACCCAAGCCTGGCACTGGCAAAATAATAAACCGCCTGGCCCCATAACGATTGCTGCCGGTAAAGTTTTGCAGTTTCGTTTGCCGTTAAACGGCAATACTGCCCCGCCCCGCTGTCAATGGACAGGGCTTCCGGGCAAAGCTCCCAATGATCCGGTATTTTCCGACGACTTGACCTTGGAAATCGTCATTCCGGAAGATGCGACAGGCATTCACAAAATCAACTATGCCTTGGCCGGATACGAGTCGTTGAACGGTTCTCTTCGCCTAAAGGTCATTCCCAAACAACAACTCGCCGCCAATCCGGAAACCGGTGTGTCTAAAAAACCGGATTCGGCAGAAACATCCACCCCACAGCCTTCCGAAATTCCTGAAAAAAAGCCAGATCTCGTTACGAAAAACTCAACATCGCCGACTCCCCCGGAAACTGAAGCACAGAAACCCGCGCAGACCGTGCCTTCAGATAATGTCAAGCCGGCGGAAACGTCCAAACCTGAAACGAACACTCCAAACCCCGCGCTGCCCGCCATCGATCCCCATTCCGGTCTCGTTTATGTACAGGTTTATCGCGGCAATATGCCGATTTCCCAACTGAAAACAAAACTGGATTATCATCAAAGCCTGCTTGTAGGAAAACGCTCGGAATCGAAAAACATCTTTCCGCAGATAGACCTTAAATCCCATTTTCCGGACAGCCGAAGCGCAAGTTTTTGCTCTCGCCAGCAAGCTAAAATCTATTGGAGTCAAGGCCATGTCTTTATTCGAAACCTGGGCGCCTCACCCTTGCGCGTAAACAACAATAGAGTGATCGATAAGGACGAAGATTATAACTGGCCGTTAAACGAAACCGTCGAACTGCCGGGCGGCTTGGTGCTAAGACTTACCTTTGAGGCCGCCGGGTAAGCCAAAAAAACACAAGCATTCGCCCTCCTAACGCTTCGAGTACATAATCATTTATTTAACGACTAAAATGACAGGCAAAAACACTGCTCGTAAAAGCAAGCTCTAGCACTACAAAAATTCCGGAGAAACCGGTTGATGCAGTGATATATTGATGGGCTAATTGATCATGAAAAAACCTTTTGAATTCGACAGACGGATCCTACTTGCAGTTAGCGGAATGTCTCCTCAAATTCTGACCGAAACGTTGTATGCTTTGACTGTCGCTAATGGCAGTTCGCCTTTTGTTCCGAATGAGATACATTTGATTTCGACCCGAGAAGGAAAACGTAGAGCTGTTTTGGAACTATTACATCCGAAAACGGGAATGTTTCATCTGTTTTGTCGCGACTATGGATTGGACGGTATTACGTTTAACGAAAACAATATACATGTGATAGCCGATGCTTCCGGCTCTTTGCTGGATGATATTGTTACTCCCGAGCAAAATGAAGCGGCCGCCGATTTCATAACGGATATCGTTAATCGTATGACGCGGGACGAAAACTCGGCCATTCATGTCTCCATTGCAGGCGGAAGAAAAACTATGGGATATTATTTGGGCTACGCTTTGAGCCTTTACGGACGGCAACAAGACCGAATGTCTCATGTTTTGGTTACCGAGCGCTATGAAGGTTTGCATGATTTTTTTTATCCTACGACCGAAAGTCATGTGATTTACGACCGAAATAAAGAACCCTTGGATACTCGAAACGCGCAAGTCATGCTGGCGGAAATTCCGTTTGTGCTAATGCGCGCCGGAATTCCTGAGCATTTATTGGACGGTAAAGCGGGGTTTAGTGAAAGCATCAAGTTCACTCGTCTTTTTGAGTCAGAACCCAAGCTTGAAATTAGTGTTAAAAAACTCAGTATTCACGCTAACGGCATCAATATTCCTTTCACGCTCATTAATTTCGTCTTTTATTTATGGATGATTGACCAAACAGTAAAACAAGAGAATCTAATCCATCGTCCTTTAGAACCCAATCGAGGCTATGCCGAGTCTTTTATTAGCATCTATCAATCCCTTCGCCCTGCCCTTTCCGATGACGATAAAACTTTGAAAGCCTTGACACAGGGAATGGAAGCGCAATGGCTTTCTGAACGCATCAATGCCGTTAAAAAATCGTTTGAAAAAACGTTGGGTATTCACGCGGCAAGTCGATATATCATTCAGAGCCAAGGGGTAAATAACAACAAAACATATGCGTTGCCTTTGCTGAACCGCCAGATATTTTTTCGTTAGGAAATATGCACAAAATAACTTCTACAAGTAGTCGGCTTTGCGACATAATTACCCCCTCCCTATCGTTCCCACGCTCCGGCGTGGGAACGATAATTGCCGGGGGACTCAATAGTTACCTTGAGGCTTAATATTATCGTAAATCAAGCGTCGGTTCTTTTCTCCGCGTTAGCGGCTTCATTTAACATCTGGGGTCGGTGCCACAAACCAGGAAGAGTACCGTTGTAAGGGATACAATCACAAATCATATGACTGAACAGAAACGCCCGCAGCCAGAATTTGATCTTGAATCTGCTCTAAAGCAATGCCGTAAAGCAGCCCGCGATGGATACGCCATAGCCAAAAAAAACCTTCAGGAAACGGCCAAAGCCATTCAGAATGTTTCTGATTCGCTATCCAAATGTCTGATTTCACTTGAAAATGGATCGGTGCGTACTCCTGGAATTGTTAGTCAGCTCAGAGCACAACTATCTGGTGTAGTTACAGAACTTGAGGGCTTGCAAAAAACGTCTGATTTGGAGCTGAAAGAACGCCGCAAACATCTTGATAGCTTTTCTATTACACTTTTCGGTCGCACTATGGCTGGTAAGTCAACATTGATGGAGATTCTCACGCTTGGTGACGGTAAATCCATCGGTACTGGCTCACAAAGAACAACGCGGGATGTCCGAGGCTATTTGTGGAATGGGCTTAAAGTAACAGATGTACCGGGTGTCGCTGCGTTTGAGGGTGCAGAAGATGAGGAGCTTGCATTTAAAGCTGCCGCCCAAGCCGACCTGGTTCTTTTTCTGATTACAGATGACGCCCCTCAGCCGGTTGAAGCGGAATGCTTGGCGCAAGTACGCCGCTTGGGAAAACCCGTCCTGGGAATATGCAACGTCAAGGCCGCCGTAGACGATGAAGATGACCTACTACTATTCCTAAGAGCCCCTCACCGCCCCTTTGATCGAACGCGCATAGATCAACTGCTTCAACAATTTCATCTCCTTGCCGACCAGCACATACCAGGAAAGCGGATACCTTTCGTGGTGACTCATCTCCGCTCACGTTTTCTCGCATATCAGCCTGGACTTGAAAAGCATCGAGGTAAATTACTCAAGGCAAGTCGTTTCGATGGCGTTGAATCCCGTATTGTTAACGAAGTCGTCGGTCGAGGTACTTTTTTAAGAGTGAAAAGTTTCGTCGATGGATCTGTTACCCCCATGATGGATCTCACCGACCTGCTATTAGAGTTTAGTTCTCTAAACTCCAGCAGCGGACGAGTTCTAATAGATAAAAGACGACAGTTCAGAGATTGGGCACAAGACTTTAGGTCTTCTGGTCAAGAGCGTATCAATACTATGATTTCAAAAGCTATGGATTCACTCCGTGATGAAATTCCCTCTTTCGCGGAAGACCATTATGAAGACAGGTCTGCTGGAGAAAGCTGGAAACGGCTTGTTGAATCAAACGGCGTGATCCGTAAGGTTGAAAAACTTCAAAAAGAACTTCTCGATGAATGCAAAAAAGCCCTTAGTGAAGTCGCTCGGGAATTGAAATCTGAGCTTTCGCTTGTTGCAAGCCTTTCCAGTGACCGCCACATCAAGATGGATAATATCTTCAATGTGAAGCGTGTATGGAATTGGGGAACCAATATCCTCGCTGGCGGCCTTGGAATTGCCGCTCTTGTCCTAGGTAGTGGACCGCTAGGTTGGGCGGCGGGAGTGGTTGGTGTTGTGGGATGGCTTGTCTCTTTGTTTTTCGATGATCGAGAGGAAAAAGCCCGGAGAGCAAGAGAAAAATTAAGCAGGCGGCTTGTCGATAATATCAACAAAATGGAACGCGACCTTAGAAGGAACTTAGGTGACTGGTTCCATCAAGAGCTCTTGGGGAAGCAGATATATGTTCTCTTGGACGATTTAGGGGCGGTTACATCAGGATTGTTTGAGCTTGCCGATGCTCAACGCACACTGGCTTGGACGTTAAATGACAGACAAAAAAATCTTGGCCGTACTCTTGTAAAGGAAGCATTGAGCCAACTGGATGCAGTAGGTCTGCTTGACTCGATATCGGATGTGGCCAGGGTTCCGGGTCTTGCCACAATGTTTTTGATCAAGCCCAACGTAACATTTCCTGGACAAATTCGCAGCGAACTTGAAAAGCTACTGGGTGAGCAAATCTGGTTCGTTATCGATACGAAAAACACCTTTTCGATTCTTTCACAGGCCATTGGGCGAAATTGTGAAAAAAACAAAATCAGCATCGAAGAAAAAATACGTGTTGCGCATGTCCCTCTTGATGACCTTGATGCGGTAACTAAATCGCGAGTAAGGCTTGCCCAGCAACTTACAGGCCTCCATGTAATGAGATAAACGACGAAGGAGATTGTATGGCCACCGAAAAATTCGAATTATATCAATGGACAACCATCGGCAATGATCTGCTTTTTCGCTCAAGGCAGTGTTTAACGACCGCACCCAGTGAAAAAATGCAGATGCTTGCCGGGTGGGTTCCTGCGGAAATTTTGTCGTCTGACAAGAGCGTGAATCTTGTTTTTGCAGGTCAATACAGCGCAGGAAAGTCCAGCATTATGAGTGTATTGACGGGGCGTGAGGACATTGCAATTGGCGCAGGGATTACGACCGAAAAAACACATACCTACGATTGGGGCGGAATCACTGTTGTTGACACGCCTGGCGTCCATACGCAATTAAGGCCAGATCATGATGAAATTACATACAGGGCAATTGCAGATGCCGACCTCCTTGTCTTTGTTGTGACAAATGAGCTGTTTGACTCTCACCTCGCAAAACATTTTCGCAACCTTGCCATAGAACGTGACAAAGCACATGAAATGATGCTTGTAGTCAACAAAATGAGAAGGTGCGCCAAAGGAAACAGCCAGGATGCGCAGAATGTTATTCGTGAGGATCTTCGCAAGGTCCTCGCCCCTTTCACCCCTGAAGACCTTTGCACTACATTTATCGATGCTGAGGCCGCGCTCGAGAGCAAAACAGAGGCAGATGGCGAAATAGCAAAAATTTTATTTAAGAAAAGCGGCGTCGATGGATTTACACAAGAGCTGAACAGGTTTGTCAGAGAAAAAGGATTGTCTTCTCGATACACAACCGCGCTTTATAGTCTTGAGCAGATTCTACAAGAGGCGCTTGCCAGTGAAACCACTGGTGATAAGGACATAGATGCACTCGAAGAACTTTTGTTGCAGCGTCGTCGAGCACTCTTGGATACACAGGATCGCATACCGCGAGCTGTGGAAGGAGAAATTCAAAACGCGAGTTCCCAAATCCGTCAGGAAGGTCGAAAAGTCGCTGACATGATCAATGGTTCTGCTGACCAGAAGGCTGTTGATCGGGAGCTTCAAGCCGCCCAAGATCGGGTTCAAAACCTTGCTGAGCAGCTTGAAAAATCTGTTCAAGTTGTCATTGGCAAGCACATGAAAGCATTAGATGATCGCGTTGGCGATATTGCCAACAGTGAGCTTGCTAAAGAATTACTTCCGCGCCTCGTTCATCGAATTGAGCAGGCATCTATTTCGCCTGAAGCAATGAAAAACCTCAAAAAGACATCGGATATCTCTTCCAAGCTGGGTGAATTTTTGGTCAGGAATTCCTTTACACCAAAAACGGGAACCCTCGGAGGCCTTTTCAAACTCAACCAATATTCAGGTACGGCAACACACGGTGCCGTGAAAGCTGTTGGTAAGTTTTTCGGGAAATCCTTCAAGCCATGGGAGGCGGTCAAATGGACACGTACTGTGGCAAACGTTGGGCGGGTTTTCGCGGTGGCTGGAACGGTTCTTACATTTGTATTACAAATCAAAGAAGACGCAGATGCCGCTCAGCTTGAAATTGATCTTAGAGAAAGTCGTTCAGCGGTGAGGTCCGGATTTAACGATGCCGCGCATGTAATTGAAATGCACTTTGATAAGGCAACACAATCATTTGTCTCAAGTGCCGTCTCTTCCGAGATAGAGAATGTTGATTCACAGTTGGATGAGCTCCGAAATTTGCAGCAAACCCGGAGCGACTTGTTTCAAAATCTTCTCGGCCTACTTGAAGAGACCAGAGATCTTATCAAGAATGTTCATTCAACAAAGGAAGAAGCCATTTAACAACCGGAACACATTAAGAGCCTTAAACTTTTCCACTTTATTCTCTTTATTGGAGAACTAAACATCATGCCGATCAAGCCAAAACCGTTCGTTTATGTTTGCCCGTCCTGCGGGTGGAGAAAATCTGTTTTTCCGCGTAGCGATGTTTTACTGCCTGGGGAATATTATGATTGCTGCCCGAAATGCGGAGCATCCAATTTAATTAAAGAAAAACTCAGTGGGCTCAATGAATGGGCAAGCAAAGTATTTGGCAAATTCTATTATTAACTGATCACTAAGATTGCCCCTTATAAAACACAATACTGCCGGTAAATTCACAGATCATCTATTTGAAACCGCGGCATAACATTCAGACGCCCTTAATCGGGCGAGGCAGCGGTTATCTGCACAACCTAGATCTTGATTAGTCCACAAAGCACACTTTACCTCTTAAAGATATACCCATCGTAGATCAAAATTCGGCACCGGGGTGTCCGTCAAAGGACGCCGTGAATACGTCCATGTAGGCTCTCTATGCCAGCTCCATGCTGGCAAAGCCTTTGTCGGATGCCTCCTCGGGCACTGCCGAAATTTGAAGTGCGAAAGGTATATGCGTCCAGATTTCATCCACGAAATTTTGAATAAAGTTTTGGCCGTAGATTCCAGAGGGTAATGGAATAAACGTAGGCTTGGGCGTTAACATAAGATTATCGTCTTTTGTTTCAGTAAACTTTGTTTCCCTTCGCAGCTAAACTTGGACATTGTGAATGACAGCTTTCCTACTAAGCCGACCATCCAGTTGTGGCCCAGGTTTCGTGGTAGATATATTGTTAACAGGTTAACAACTTGTAGGCTCTGAAAAAAACTATGCCCCACGTTTTCATTTGCTACCTTCGGCAGAACTCTGATAAGGTCAATCGCCTTGTGCAGGATCTTGAGTGCAACTCCGTGAGCGTCTGGCTCGATCGCAAAAAGATTCACCCAGGTACCCGTTTGAAGGACGCGATTCGTACGGCCATACAGAACGGCGCTCTCTTTCTTCCATGTTTCTCACGCGAATATGAGGCGCGAAAGCGCAGCTATATGAACGAGGAGTTGACGCTGGCAATTGACGAATTGCGTCTTCGTCCAACAGATCGGTCGTGGTTCATTCCAGTCGTTTTGGATGGAGGTACAATTCCAAACCGCGACATTGGCGGTGGTGAGACTCTCCACAATCTTCAATGGGTCGATCTTTCGCTCGACTGGACCGACGGGGTGCGCCGCATTGTTGATACATTTCGGCAGGATTTCTTTCATGCAGTTGATGCTGTCCTCGCAGGATTGGTCAAAGTTGATAACAACACTCTTGCCGTTCGAAGCGCCTATTGGGACACATGGAACCAACGGGTAGCGGGCCTTTCAGATCAGCAGCGTCTGGATATCCTAAAGAAAAATACGCGATACTACCTCGATTCTTGGTCGCTGACGGTAACACAGCTGAAACAACAACTTCATGAACTTGGATGTTACGATGGTCCGATTGACGGTGATCTTTCGGATACGCTTGTCGAAGCAATTGAACGATTCCAGAGAAACTACAACTTGCGACACGTCGATGGTGTGTTTGGCGAACTAACTTATTTGGAGATGGAACGGGTTGCTGCCGTACGCAATCGGGTCCAACCTTATTCGTTAGGCATAAAAATGAGGTTTGCGAGTACAACACGGGGTTTGACGTCCAGTGGTACGGAAACGTACGTTAGAGACTATGTTAAGGCGCAATTAACAGCCGGTGGTTTTTTATTTTCAACTCATTCGAGTGGATGCTTTGTATTTAGATAAACCTACCGTAACTTCTCAATAACTCATGGAAGCACGCGCCGCCGCATGTTGACGGATCAGTTCCGATAGCGGCGGAATCGTATTCGTTCCCTTAGTCCGGTCCAATAGATATTGCCAAAACGAAATGCCCAGTTTTCGGCAGGTCTTTTTGAGGCTCAAGAACGTGTCCCGACACTGTCGGCCCAAATCGCTTCGGGTGCCGCCACTGATTTTCTTCCGAATGACTTTTTCACGAATATCCCGTTCGCTGCCGTTGGTATGGAGCGGCGTCTGCGGATAATCGAGCACTTGCAGCAGTTCGGCTTTGTTTCGATAGAGACGCTTGAGTAGGCTATTTAACGTGGCAAAGTCCGTTTTCTGCGTAAAAATCGCGTCAAACCGGGCGTCCAATGTGCTTTTTTGCGCCGCGTCCGGCGCCATGGCATACTGTTTGAGGTCGCGGTAGAGTTCCCACAGTTGGCCGCGCACCAAGGTTTGGGCTTGGCGGTGCGGCTCGTTAAGCAGAATTAATTTGTGGATCAAGCGCTCGCTATGCACCCAGCATAAGGCATGCAGGAGTCCGGGCACATGTGTGAGTCGCAGGTACCAACGGCTCAGTCTTAAACGGTGCGACCTATCGTGACAGGAACGTTGCGATGTGTCTAATCCTACCTGTGCGAATCCGTATTTGTACAGAAATGCTTGCTCGAACTCGTCTTAGACGGGGTACGCAGTTAGGGTCACTCAGGTAACTGGTGGCGTTGAAGGAGCCAGGCAAGCATAGTCAGGGAGGTGGCAGGTTTCAGCCTCGAATCAGGTGTCAGGGTCTATGTCCGCCTGAAACACTGGGGAGTTTTTTTTTTCTTCTCTCACTGGGATTTATACGGTTATTCTCAGTGGCTATTCGGGGTGCTTGCTGTTGTCGCCCAGACATAATGGTTATTGGTACTGACCGATGAAAGTCCTACGGCGTCTCTTGATTTTAACCCCTTCAAGAGTAATGCCCGCCTATTGTTTATGGCGAAATGGCGGGTTTATGCGCTGGTGTGTGAGGTTCCCCAAACTGAGCACTTTAAGGATGGCAGCGTCTTCGGTGTAGCCACGCAATTGCGCGGTGATAGAAGACTCCGTTGTTAGAAATACGTTGTCATGGTTGTTCCATGAAGAAAGTTAGTCCGTCGGCTACGACCCCAAAATGGTCTGTCCTTCCTCTTTTGGAAAACCCGACGGTCGCTAAGAAACGCCTTCCACGGCACGACCGTTGGCAAGGTATTGGTTAGTGTATGAGGGGTAAATCAGGTTGTCTTTATGTTAGTGAAACCGCTTAAGATTAAACATCATTCCTTAACAGGCAGAATGACCCTTGACCTGGTGCGCAAGGCATTTCTTAATGTCAAACGTAACCGGGGCGCTGCCGGCGTTGATAAGCAAAGCATTGTGATGTTCGAGGCGAATCTTGAACAGAATTTGCAAGCATTGTTGAGCGATTTAAAAACGCGGGGGACATTTTCTCCGCATCCGCTCAAACGTGTGCGTATCGACAAAGGCAATGGGAAATTTCGCCCGTTGGGCATTCCCGTGGTCCGTGACAGGATTGCGCAGGATGTCTTGCGGCAACTGCTGGAACCGTTGTTCGAGCCTTTGTTCCATCCAAACTCGTGTGGGTTTCGGCCAAATAGGAACTGTCATCAGGCCATTGAACGGGTGCTGGACATCTGGCGCGAGGGCAATCGCTATGTGCTGGATGCGGATATATCGGGATTTTTCGATAACATCCCGCACCATGTCATCATGACGGGGCTATCCAATGTGGTCGCTGATGGGAATATTCTGGGTATTATTGAACGGTTTCTTAGGTCTGGCGTCATGGAAGACGGCGTTTTTAAACCAACGACGATCGGCACGCCGCAAGGCGGTGTCATTTCGCCTTTGTTGGTGTCAATGGCCAACAGAATTGAGCCAGTTTTGGCCATTAAAATTGAGCCACTTTTCCAGGGTTACGATGCTTGATTTAGCTTTGATTTGAGTCGATAACTTTCCCCTCCCAGCATAAAAATGTGTGAATGATGGATGATGCGGTCGACGATGGGTACGGCGACGTTGTCATCGATAAAAAACTCGCCCCAGTTGTTGAATTCCTTGTTGGTGGTCAGGATCACCGAGCGGTATTCGTACAGCGCATTGATGAGCTGAAACAGGTTGTGCATGCCTTGTTTGTTCATCGGCAGGTATCCTAGTTCGTCGATGATGAGCACATCGAATTTGAGCAGTTGGTTGATTTTCTTTTTCAACTCGCCTTTGAGTTCGGCCAGTTCCAAGGTCTCCATCAAGCCTAGTGCGGTGTTGAAGCTGACCTTATAACCGGCATCGATGGCTTTCAGGCCGATGCCGATGGCCAGGTGTGTCTTGCCGACCCCGGGCGGTCCGATGAAGACCACGTTGTCCCGATTGTCGATAAAGCCGAAGTCGAGCAGACTGTTGACTTCCCGTTTACGGATGGTGGTCTGAAAGCGATAATCGAACTCTTCCAGGCTTTTGAGCAAAGGAAAGCCGGCGCGTTTGCGGTTTTGCTCAATGCGCTTGGCGTTGCGCTGACGCTGTTCATGTTCAACCAAGCTTTCGGCAAACTGCAGGTAGGAACTTTCATGGGTCTCGGCTTGGCTAAGCAAGGTCGGCAAGTGCTCGGCAATGGCCGTCAGGCACAAGCTGCGGTATTGTCGTGCAATCTGATCAATGGATGGCATGGCGCTCTCCTTGGCCAGCCGAGTGGCCATTCAGGGCACGATAACGGGCCAGCGGACAGGCTTGCTTGATGGCGGCAGTGGGCTGCGCTGATGGCTGACTCGACAGGGCATCGCTGTCGTTCGAACGTCCCGCAGACTGCCGCCAAGCCTCCAGTCGTTCTTTCAGGCCGCTGGCCGTTAACCGAGGCGTGTCGATCAGTCGCGTCAGCACCGCTTCGGGAATCGCACCCTGCCGGTTGATCTGATCGGTCAGCACTTGCTTGGCGCCAACCAGTTGGTCTTTGTAGATTTTCGGCGAGGTGGTTTTCAACAGGGCGCACAGCTGAGTCACGACCGCCGGAGACGGCAGCAGTTCATGCAAGTCCTTTTCCAGCGTTTCGATGCGTAGCGACATATCCCGGTAATGATGCCGGTTCTTGATGATTTGCCCCTTTTCTAGACACACAGGATGTTCGGCGATCACTTTGTGAGTGCCGAGATCGCTGATCTGGATGACGCCGTTAGCTTCATGCACGGCGACACGGGCGCATTGATACGCCATCGGTACCGAGTATTTATTGGATTGCCAGGCGATCAAGCCGGTTTTATCCGCCTTGCGGGTCATGCGGGCCTGGCTGGCGGTCGCGTCAACACAAGACGGCGTCAGGTAAGGCCGCATATGGCCTTGTTCGTTGGCCGCGTAATGTGTCGCCGGCTGTTGGCCGGTGGTGCCGTGTCGCCGTTGATTGGCTATTCCGTCGAGCCAGTCGGTCATATGGGCCTGTAAAGCATCCCAGTCGGTAAAAGTCTCGCCATACAAGGCATTTTGTTTGACGTATTTGACCCCGGCCTCGACCTTACCTTTGCTTTCCGGATCATAGCCTTCACAAGCCCGAATCGTGAAGCCCGCTGCCGTGGCGTACTGGTGGAAGCGCTGGTTCAAGCGCAACTCGCGAAACACTTCGTTGATGACCACCAGCTTGGTTTGATCGTACACGCATTCGGCCGGCATGCCGCCGAAATTGCGAAATGCCGCATCATGCTGACGAATCAGCGTCTCGGTATCAATCGGCTTGGCGCAGACCGAAACATGCATCAGGCGCGAATACGACAGCACAAACACCATGAAATATACCGTCGTCGCCACGCCGCCAATCATTACATCGCGCAGTTCGCCGCCATCGACCTGGCATTGCTCGCCCGGCACCATGTCCAATACCGGCTCATAATAACGCGCCTGCTTAAAGCTAATCTCTTGCTTGAGAGCCTGTATATAACGCCGTACCGAACGGTCGGAAACGGCCAAATCGTCCACTTTGGCCTTCAGTTTGCGCAGCACTTTGACCGCTGACAAGCCCGGATAGGTTTGCAGCAACTGAATAATGTAGTCGCGGTAATCGTCCAGCTTCTTACCACGGGCTATCTCTTCCTGCAGGGCACTAATGTCCGCAGCCGACAGCTTCAGGTATTTGCTCACGGTGTTACGGGAAATACCCAATTGACTGGCAATCTGACGCTCGGATAAGCCGTTGCCATCGTTGTATAACGCTTTAATCTGATGGATCACAATCCACTCCTTCATGACGCTCCCTGGAAAAAATTCAGGGACTCTGTCAGATTTATTGGTATAAATAAAGTCTGAAAAAGTGGCTCAAAATTGTTGGCCATTTCTGGCTCAGTTTAATTGACCATTAACAGTTGGCAAATATTGCGCTGAACTATCTGGATTGGCATCTGCATGAGCATGGCTTGAACTTTGTGCGTTATGCGGATGACTTTGTCGTTCTATGCCCATCCGAGGAACAGGCAAAAGAGGCATTGGTTCTTGTCGGGGCGTTTTTAAACACGCATCTTGAGTTGAAACTCTGCCCTGAGAAATCGCAGGTCACCACATTTAGTGAGGGTTTTGCATTCTTGGGGTTTGATATTAGCTCAAGGGCGGTCACGATGCGCCCAAAGTCCATAGAGAAATTCAAAGATAAAATCCGGGAGTTGACCTGTCGCTCCTATAACTTGGATAGTTACCGCATCATGCGGGTTAATCAGGTGATACGAGGGACGGCAAATTATTTTGCAACGCCGTTCTCTCATAATCGTTATCTGTTTACGGAATTGGACAAGTGGATTCGAGTTCGCTTACGGTGCATGAAGTTTAACAGGAAATGGAAGACCGATAACAGGCGTCTACGTCTGAAGCACTTTAAGAATAAAGGGTTGTTGAGTCTCAGGGCGTTCTATCATGAACCTGCATAGCAAATACAATGACTCCCTTTCGAGGGCAATCTAGGCGGAGCCGCCCATTGTCTGAAAGAGACACGATGGTAAATAGAGGGAATTAACCTTCTTGCGGCAACGGGGGGCTGGTGGTTATCCTCCAGCCTACCCACTGGGTCTTCCTCTCCATGCTTGAAATCATGGATGCTTACTCTCAAGAAGAATTGGATAGTTTGAAAGCAACCGCTCAGCAATTTTTAGGAAAAGATGTGTAGATACTTATGGTTGTAGGCTGAAAGGATACCTGAGAAGAATCAATCGTACCGTTAAGGAGGAATCTTTCGCTATCAGAAAATGGAGAAAGAACGGTGCCATTATCGTCAGTTACCTGGATGTCGCCAAAAAGTGCAAACTTACCACTATCAAACATTGTCTCCAACAAACTACCATCACCAGGGAAGTCTCCGTCTAGACCCGCAGCCGTATTATCTACCAAATGAAAGCGAAACAAGTCCTGAAAAAATGAGAGCCTCCCCGGCGTATTCGCTCCTTCTCTTGAAGCTATTTCTATATTTTGATTAGTGACGGTTGCTTTGTAGTCAGTATCGAATATATATAGCTCATCAACAATACTGCTGCCATTATCGTCATTATTTTTGAACGGGGAAACCGCAAATGAAGAAATTCCGTATGTGTTGTTACCTAGAATTGAGCCGCGAATAGATAAGTTACCGAGATTCATTGAGTACCAATAATCATGCCCTCTCGCCAGAATACTACTACCTAAAAACTCTTCAGATCTCTTCACAGTTAAAGACAGGCTAACTGGTACAGGTGAGTCAGGAGTCAGATTCAGGGCGCCATAGAATTCTTCAAGGCTAAATGGCAACGTCTGTGATGATGCGACTGTGAGGTCGCTTAGATAGCCATTATAAGAATAATTCCGAGTTTCAGTATTAACACCACATGGAACTGCACAGAGTGTTATTGCACCTGCATTGCTTGTAGCCATGAGGAGCCAAGCAGTTATAGCTGCGACTTTAAATTGCTTCCGGTTTATGCATAAATTTATTTCAATGCACTCTGTTTTCCATAATTTCATTATATTTTACCTTTGCCAAGTAGATTCATTTATCCATACCAGTACAAAATCTACCAGATAACTATGACAAGCCTGTTAAACAGACAAATGGAGAATAACGCCGGAAGTCGTTAACTTTATCCCAGGTATCATATCAAAGGGGGTATCAAGGTTATTGGCCGAACGTCTGCTAAGGGTCGATACCTGAACCGGCCTATTCGAAATCAATTTCCAGCGGCCACTTTAGAGAAGTTTTGCATAGCCGGATTTTGTTGAAACCGAAGTTTCTGTTCAAATGCCCCTTCGCCAGTTCACCAAGGCCTGACAATGGTTATTTCGGATCATCAAGTTCTTTCTGGAATTTACTCCACCACTGTTCGGCATTAAATACAAAATTATGGCGTTTCAATAGCTCTTCATCGGAAAGCTCCGATTTCTTAATCGACGATTGCATCTTTTTCTCGACAAAAGGGGCCACGTCTTCATAAGCTGCGCGGGCTTTTTGCGCTACGCCGGAAATCAATCTTTCTTTCTGAAAAACGCTTGTCTGAAGCCCAGCTAACGTGCGTTGCACATAAACAAAATTATGCGCAACTTCGTTATACCCAACACTGGAAGCCCTTTCAAACTCCCGTTCGTCCAAATGGGCTTCCAATAGATCCAAAGCTTCCCGTAATTTGTCCAGAGCCATTGCAACAGCAACATGCTCCATCATGATGTCGTTGTCCACCTCTTCGATGAGGGCGGATTGCTCTTCGACAATGGCAATGATCTCCTGTTCGTTTGGTTTTTCATCCATGATATTGGCCTCTATAGAAATTAGGAAACCCGTGGAGCATCATGAATTTTCTGAGGCGTAAGGCGATAGCCCATCGCATGTAAAATGGCATTCACGCTACCAAATTGAGGATTGCCGTTTTCAGAAAGGGCCTTTTGTAAGCCCTTCCGGCTAAGTCCCGATGTTTCAGCAATTCGGCTGACTCCTTTTACGCGACTGACCACACGCAAGGACGATAAAAGCGCGGCAGTGTCGCCGGTTTCGGCATATTCATCAAACAGAATACTGATGTAATCATCCACTTCTTCCGGATGATCGCGCAGGTATTGCTCCTCGACTTCACCGATTGTTCTATAGCTGCTCATGGCTTAGATACTCCTTCCAATAATCTTTGGCTTGTTCAATATCTTTGCTTTGACTGCCTTTATCGCCTCCGCAAAGCAGGACAACGATATGATTATCTCGTTCTCCAAAATAAACCCTATAGCCAGAACCGAAAAACATCCTCAGCTCACTAACGCCTTCTCCAACCGGCTCGCAATCCCCATAATTGCCTTGTTGTAACCGAGAGACCCGGGCCAGAATACGTTTTCTATCCATGACATCCCGCAGCCCATAGAGCCACTCGGTAAAAGGCTCTTTCCCGTTTTCTCTGGCATATACGATGACCTGTTTTTCTATAGCACCGGTCACAATTTCATTCCTTGTATTAATATCTTATGACATGCGTACTATAGTACGCAATAAATTTAGATACAAGTCCTTTTTACATTCCAAAAAACGAACGTTTTTGGCACAGTTTTGACCACTATCGATTTTTCTGTGAAATCGACAATTTTTGTGTTCCAATACTCATCTCAAAAACAAAGTGTCAATATTATCCTATCAGAATGGATTATGGCACATTTCAGGAGCGATTCGTGTTAGTTGGCTATGCCCGCGTTTCAACCCCATCTCAAAGCCTGGACTTGCAAATCAAGGCACTCAAAAAATCTGGTTGCGACAAAATTTTCACGGATATCGCCAGTGGTGTCAAAGCAGCACGGCCAGGTCTCAAAGACGCGGAAATGGTTCTGCGTGAAGGGGATGCCTTGGTCGTTTGGAAGCTGGATCGCCTGGGTCGCTCCATCCAGCACCTGATTGAGTCCATTAACGCACTCAAGGAAAAAGGCATTGGCTTTCGCAGCCTTCAGGAAGCCATCGACACGCAAACCAGCGGCGGGAAACTGGTGTTTCATATTTTCAGTGCTTTGGCTGAATTTGAGCGTGATTTGATCCGGGAACGAACGAATGCCGGGTTGGAAGCGGCACGCGCCCGTGGCAAGAAAGGTGGCCGCCCTAAGTCATTGGATCAACCAAAAAACGTTAAGCTACTAAAGCAGATGCACGCCGATCCAAACTACTCAATAAACGATATTTGCAAGACGCTGAACATTTCCCGCTCCACCTTTTATCGCTATTTAAAGTCCAATAATAATTGAGAGTGATAACCAATGAAGCGAATTTGGGATGTCGATGAATTGGCGGAGCATTGGAATTTAAAGTTCGAAGAAATCCAGTTGCTCAAAACCAAACCGGCAAGGAATCACCTGGCGTTTGTTGCACAACTTAAGTACTACCAGAACACAGGGCGTTTTCCTCTCGCAACCAACGACATTCCCGAAACGCCACTTCATTACTTAGCTGACCAGTTGGAAATCACCGTGGCTCATATTCATGAGTACGACTGGCTGGGACGTTCCGGTACACGGCACCGGAGAGAAATTCTTGAATTTCTGGGTATTCGGCGGGTGTCTGCTGCTGACAAGAGCAACTTTTCAGACTGGTTGATTGACAGTTTGTATCCGCATGGAGCGGATATAACGGATGCCATCGAATCCGCGTTCGAGTGGTTTCAAAAACACCTGGTGGAATGCCCGGCAGGCAAAGAGCTTGATCGCCTGGTGCGCTCGGCCTACCAGCAGTTTGAACTTAACCTGTATGAGCACTTCGCCAGTTGTCTACCCCCAGCAAGCAAGGTGTTAATGGTTCAATCTCTTGATGGCATTGAAGGCGTGGTGAGCTTCAGTGATATCAAAGCCGATCCGGGGCGCATAGGATTGGACAGCGTGTTGAAGGAAGTCGAAAAGCTTGCCTTCATTCGCTCGCTGAACCTGCCCATTGAAACATTCACTTCTTTCAACGCGAAAGTGCTACAACGGTACAGACAGCGCGTCAACAGCGAGAGTGCCTGGGAAGTGAAGCAGCACCCCGAGACCATCCGCTACGGACTCTACACAATCTTCCTGTATTGGCGTCAGCGGGAAATCATTGACGGCTTGATTGAGCTGTTTATTCAAATCGTCCACCGGCTATCTGTTCGCGCCGAGCGCAAACTGGTAAAAACTCTGCTCAGTGATTTTCAAAAGGTACACGGTAAAACGGCGCTGTTATTTCGTATAGCGGAAGCGGCACTGGACAATCCCAATGGCCTGGTGAAAGATGTGGTGTATCCCGTTGCCGGGGAAGATACGCTGAAAAGCTTGCTCAAAGAATATAAATCATCTGGCCCTGCCTACCAGCAGCAAGTGCATAAGATCCTCCGCGCATCTTACAGCAACCATTATCGGCGCATGTTACCCAAGATCCTGGAGGCGCTGACCTTTTGTTCCAACAATACTCAGCATCGCCCGGTACTAAATGCCCTGGATTGGCTGAAACACAATCAAACCAACAACCAGCGATATATCAAGCTCGATGACACAATTCCGGTGGACGGAGTGATCCAGCCCAAATGGCGAGATATTGTCATCGAGGACGATCAGGGTGAAAAGCGTATCAACCGCATCAACTACGAAATCTGTGTCTTACAAGCGTTGAGGAAACGCTTGCGCTGCAAGGAAATCTGGGTGGTGGATGCCGACCGTTACCGTAACCCTGACGACGATCTGCCGCTGGACTTCGACGCCAACCGCGAAAACTATTATCAGGACCTCGGCCAGACTACCAACGCAACATCTTTTGTTGAACAACTGCGTAACGAAATGAGTTCAGCACTGGAATTACTCAATCGGGAGATGCCGAAAAATCGCAAGGTTCGGATCTTGTCCCAGGGTAAAAACCGGATTTCCATTACACCACTCACCCCGCAACAGGAGCCGATGAACCTGGCCTACCTAAAACGCGAGATCACCGGTCGATGGCCCATGACCAGCCTGCTCGATGTACTGAAGGAAACCGACTTGCGAATCGGGTTCAGCAACCATTTTAAGACCGTTGCCGACCGGGAAAACCTCGACCGTCAAAGCTTACAGCAACGGTTATTGCTGTGCCTTTACGGTATGGGTACCAATACGGGATTAAAACGGGTCAGCGGAAGCCGCCATGGGATCAGCCACAAAGAATTGCTCAATGTGCGTCGCCGTTTTATTCACAAAACCGCTTTGCGCAATGCCATTGGGCAAGTTGCCAATTCGATTTTTACCGCTCGCAACCCATCAATATGGGGCGAAGGCACAACATCCTGTGCATCGGATTCCAAGAAATTTGGTTCCTGGGATCAAAACCTGATGACCGAATGGCACATTCGTTACGGTGGTCGTGGCGTCATGATTTACTGGCATGTGGAAAAGAAATCGACCTGCATATATTCACAACTCAAACGCTGTTCCTCATCGGAAGTCGCCGCGATGATTGAAGGTGTTTTACGTCACTGCACGGACATGGAGATTGACCGGCAATATGTCGATAGTCCACGGCCAAAGTGAGGTTGCTTTTGCCTTCTCTCACTTGCTTGGATTCGATTTGTTGCCACGACTCAAGGCCATTGCCAGCCAAAAATTCTATTGGCCCGGTAACGACAAACACAGCGATTACCCAAATTTGGAGCCTATACTGACACGTCCCATCAACTGGGAGCTGATCATCCAACAGTACGACGAGATGATCAAATATGCTACTGCACTCAAGCAGGGCACCGCCGACCCAGAGGCTATATTGCGTCGATTCACGCGAAACAATGTCCAACACCCCACATACAAAGCACTCGCCGAGTTGGGCAAAGTGGTCAAAACTATTTTTCTGTGCCGATATATTGGATCTGAAGATCTTCGTCAGGAGATCCACGAAGGACTGAATGTTGTCGAGAACTGGAACAGTGCAAATTCATTCATCTTTTACGGCAAAGGCGGTGAAGTCGCGACCAACCAGTTGGAGGATCAGGAATTGTCGGTTCTGGCGCTGCATTTGTTGCAAATCTCCCTGGTATATGTGAATACCTTGATGATCCAGCAGGTGCTTAACGAGCCAAACTGGTCATCACGGATGAAACTGGAGGACTTCAGAGCGTTGACACCGCTGATTTATTCCCACGTGAACCCCCATGGAATATTTGAGTTGGATATGAACACGAGATTGCCCATTGAAGTGGCCGCTTAAAAGTTGGCGACTATCGCAGCTACCCGGTCACTACGCCTACTTGTGCTGACTAATAACCAACATCTGAATATTAAGGAAGCATTGCTAATCGCTCGGTTTTCTGAATCCAGTGTTACGAATAACGCTTTATCGCGAATTGAACTCAGAATCACAGATGATCTCGGTAAAGAATGGATTGGCTTCCATGAAGAACAACAATTGGGTTCGATATGAATTGCAGTTATCCACAAAATCTGTGGATAACCTTGTCATTAACTCGTCATATTTTCTTCGTAAGCCTTGATTGATAAGGGGGTGAAGTGTTTTGACAAAAAATTGGACAACGCTTTTAGATCATGGCTTTGACCCTCCTGTGGCAGTCGGAGATGCTGTCGATCGGCTCATGGAAATACTGAGTGGCGAGGAAAAGCTGATGATTGCGTTGATGCCGGAAGATGATCTGATTGATTTGCGCTTAGGCCTTGGCTTGGCGGGTCCGAAATGCGTTTGGCCTGCATGAGCCTGGGCGAGCGTTACAAAATTAGGAACCTACCAAAAAAGGTGGAGGAAACCTGAAATACCTTCTGTTCCCCGCAGCACTGATGCTTGCCGCGCTTTGGTACGGCGGAGATTTTTTTTGAAATATTAATCTTCTGGGAAGATTCCATCCATTTCACCTGGTTTTGCCTCGCCTTCACCATCCGTTCCAGTCGTAGCGGCAAGGCCTCATAACATCAATCCCATTTCCGATGGTATCGTCCTGAAAACCGATAGGTATGGGCATTTCAGGGGGCAGAGCTTTGATTAATGGTGTTCCGATGCCATTTCTGATCGACAGGGATTGTTTCTGGCTTCGAGCAGGGGTTCGAACAGCAGACCTTACCTTATGAATCCTGCCGCCCGAGCTTCGGGTTCACTCGAAAATTCGACAATGTTTTCCTCTTTCATCGCGTCATAACTCGGACCGGCCATCAAATGATAGATTTTGCTATTGCGATTACCTCGAATGACGCTCTACTTTGATAAGTCCTTATTTGTCGTCGGGCACAAATTCAACTAATTCACCAATTTGACAATCAAAAAACTTACATAACGCATCCAGGTTATTGGTAGTGGTGTTATGGCCTAATGGGTTGTTCATTTTAGATAACGTTGCTCGGTTTACGCCTGTCAATTTCGCCACCTCCTCTAATGTGATTTTTCGTCCTTCCCGGAAGGATTTTTCTGCAAGCAGTTCTTTTAATTTGAATCGAAGCATAAAGGTAGGTTTAATCCGATTATGTTCTTGACAAGAACATTAAATTTATTAAAATGTTCTCCGTAGGATATTTTTTTCTTATAAAGAATTTTATTATTTGGAGACTTCTCATGATTCCCGAAACACTGACCATCTCATGCAAATATTGCGGAAAATCTCACACGTATGTTCGCACTCGCTCATACAGAAAATACTGCTCTCATAAATGTGCAGTCAGTTACAACGCACAGTTGGATCACAATAAGCTCATCAAATCCCAAAAAATAGCTGAATATTATAGCCAATTCCCACATAAAAAATTTTTGGCCTCGACGAAAGCGTCTGCCAAAAAAAGAAATCTAGTTTTTGACATTTCTGAGGCGTGGTTCAAAGCGCGATTAGAAAAAGGCGTTTGTGAAATTTCCGGGCTACCGATAAAAACTAAGGCCTATGAATCTGGGGCCGTGGGCGAACGCTCTTTTTACTCACCCTCCATCGATCGAATCGACAATGCCATCGGCTATGTCGAATCAAATTGCCGAATCGTTTGCTGGGGTCTCAACCTCGCGAAATCCAGATTTACAGACCGCGACATTAATGCGCTCTCCCTGTCGTTAGTTTTGAGTCATTTGCCGACACGAATTCAACACGAAGTCATGGAATTCCTCCCGAAGAACCTGCTCGCAAGTCTGCCTTCCGGAAATCCCTATTATCAATAATGAATATAGATATTAGCACTTAAAACATTACTGACATCGTTTTGACGGTGTCAGTAAATCATCTAATGAGTGTTTTCGCTCTTAACTACGCCAATAATATTCTATACCATTGATCTGTTATTATAATTCATTCCACTTTAACTATGGCGCTGCCACAGGGGTTAATTGCATTGTGTTCTGCTCACGATTTGTTATAGCTGTGTTTGGTCGGTTTACTACACCTCTATCAATCGCTCCTCATCAAAGCCGGCCCGGTGATCTTGGATAGCCACGCGGATTCGACACGATCCGAACGCCGGCGATTTCATAATCCACCGATTTATGGATATGGCCGTGGCACCATAGGTCAATGCGGTGCGATCGGTCGGCGATAAATTCATCCAGCGCAGAGGCATAGGCGTAATCGACGATTTCCATGGAACGTAGAGAAGGGCCATGATGGGTTACCAACACCGTTTTTCCGTCATACGCTTCGGCTAATTGATGTTCCAGCCAACGCAGAGAATCCTGATGCAGACAATAGGCGACGGCCGGGGAAAAATAACGCGGCTCAAATCCGAACAAAGAATCGGTGGTCCGCCTCATCAGCTCGGTCGCGCGATCGTAGTGGCCGGGATTTTGCCACCATGTTTTGCAGGTGATATAGCAAGCGCGCCAAGATTTTTCGCGAAAGCTGAAATGGGGTCCGTCCGATTTCAGCAGCGAAAAATGACTTGGCGATTATTGCCTTCGGCGGCCCCGATTCGCCCTGCGTCCGTGCCACTACGCCACATCATCGTAAACTCGATGCGGCTCCGTAGCACTCCCACAAATGGCTTTACGCCGTGTCGCGATGCCTTGTATTTTGCCTTCGCCTACGCTATTCGCGCAGACTCCGGCAAAACACCCGGCGCTACGGCTATCGGGGACTAAAAATCTTCACTTCGCTATCGCTCCGTTTCCAAGATTTTCAGCGCGATAGTCGGTCATGGTCGACTGCGCATCGTAAACCGCTGCTGGCGAATAGCGGTTAAAGTCGGTCCACAATGTGCAGCCCAAGAACCTCACCCCGTCAATGACGATGCCGTCATTGTCCAGAAAATGGATGCCCAGCGTCTTAGCGGTAGCGCGCAATTCATCGATGATGCTCAGGTCGTTATCATAAAATTCGTGATTGCCGGCGACATAAATGATTTCACGGTTGGCAAAACGCCTCCGGCTCCATTCCAGGCCGTTGCACCCCATAAGCGCCAACTTAAGGAAGGAACGCGTCATTCCGCCAGGGATTGGCGGAATCCAGGGCCACGGATGGCAATGCGTAGCACCACTTCCATACAACATGGGTATCGACAACCCATACCGATATGACGAATAAAGCCATAAACGCACCATAGAATAGGCACTAAGTTGGCGCTTATGCCGTTGCACCCTTCGCCAATATCGCCGGCCAGAATCACGACATCCTCGGCATCGGGATAATCGAAACGCAGGCACCGGTAATCAACGGACAGGTCGAACCGCCGGTGCGCGAATTCAGTATGGATGCAAGCGCGCCAAGATTTTTCGCGAAAGCTGAAATGGGGTCCGTCCGATTTCAGCAGCGAAAAATGACTTGGCGATTATTGCCTTCGGCGGCCCCGATTCGCCCTGCGTCCGTGCCACTACGCCACATCCTCGTATACTCGATGCGGCTCCGTAGCACTCCCACAAATGGCTTTACGCCGTGTCGCGATGCCTTGTATTTTGCCTCCGCCTGCGCTATTCGCGCAGACTCCGGCAAAACACCCGGCGCTACGGCTATCGGGGACTAAAAATCTTCACTTCGCTAACGCTCCGTTGTTGAGTAGACCGCAGGCACTTCCCCCACAGACTCTCGCAGAACGGTACGTGAACCTCTCGATTCATACCGCTCCCATCAGGCAAACGCACCTATCATTCCCGCCCGCCAATGGGCAAACAAGTTTGGATGTTGATCTGCAATCTTCTCCAGAAACAGCATTGCCTTTATTTTATGCTGGCGTAGCGGCTTGAACTTTCGTCTTACCCACCTCACCAGAGTCATGTTGACGTGACGACACATACCATATAACGCAGATCGGGTATAACAACCATAATAGCCTATCCATCCCCTAATGATGGGATTCAACCATTGTGCTATTTGCCCTAAGCTCAACTCGGTACGCGTTCTGACTCGTAACTTTCTGACCTTTCCTCGCATTGACTTCAGCGCCGCTTTACTCACCGCCGGCGTAAAGTTTACAAACACACTGTTTCTTTTGCGATTCCTACACAGTCGCCGTCTGAACGTATACCCCAGAAAATCAAAGGAGGTATGCTTATAGCGCCCTTTGCGACTTCCATCTTTACAGTAAACAATCTTGGTTTTCACCGGATGAAGTTCAAGCCCACAGGACTGAAAGCGTTGTTTCAGTGCTTCCAGCATGTGTTTGGCTTCTGCCTCACTCCGGCAGTGCACCAGACCATCATCGGCATAACGACACCAGGGTGTATCCGAGTAGTGCTTTTGCAACCATTTGTCGAAGACATAGTGCAGAAACAGATTACTGAGCACCGGACTGACAACTCCACCTTGTGGCGTGCCTTTTCCCCGGCTACTCAATTCCCCATTGGGCATCTGCATCGGCACCGTCAACCAGCGCTCGATATACAATCTCACCCAAGCCGTATCGGTATGCTTATAGACCGCTTTAAGCAATAGATCATGCGGTATATTGTCGAATAATCCCTTAATATCAAACTCAAGTACCCAGTCATAGCGCCAACAACGTTCTCGCGTGACACCCACCGCATCGAGTGCTGACTTATTCGGCCTGTAGCCATACGAGTCAGGCAAAAAGTGCGGCTCAACCTGGGGTTCAAATTCCAGTTTGACGACCATCTGAGCAATACGATCACTCACGGTGGGTATACCCAAAATCCGTTCGCCACCTGCTTTCTTCGGTATGGCTACCGCTTTGACAGGCGGCGGGAAGTAACTGCCGGACGACAGCCGATTCCATAACTTGTAAAGATTGTCTTTCAGATTTCTTTCAAAATCTGCCAACGATTGCCTATCAACACCTGCAGCACCCGCATTGGCTTTCACCAATTCAAATGCACGCATCACTTGCCATTTCGAAATGACAAATGGCTTTGCCTCGCTCATATCATCCTCCTGCCTTTCAACAGTTGTGATAGCAATAAAGGCTGCCTGATGTTGCCCCTTCGCTCCTCGTTCATTACAAACGCTTCAACACTACTACGAGCAACTCCGCCCCAGTATCACGCATCGGTACTCTCATACTTATCAATTTTGTGATTTGCATTTCTCCCTTAACATCATGATGACTGGTTCCCACAGTTCCCATTGAAAGCCCGGTACAGAGTCACGCCCACTATACGCCGGACACCATCTGCACAGACTTCGGATCCGCTTGCAGACTCATCCCTGAAGTCTTGGACGCCCCAGGTTTTGATGTCGAGTCTCTGAATAACGACGCGTCAACATAGGTTCGGTTTAACTCGTCTCTCTGTACCCTACCTGCTAATTATGAATTAGCTTTTCCTCAACGCTCACTACCTGCACTCTTAATACAAGCAGCTTGAGGTGGTTTAAAGCCGGTTTCCGACAACAGACTTTGATGGACCTACCATCATCTTCCAATGAGCTTATACACATCTGATCGCTATTTCCGTATAGCGTCAGTTTGTGTGCCTGTGGCACACTCCAAGATTTTCAGCGTCGGAGATTAAAAAAATTTTCATGCTCAAGCGATCCCTGACCCGTAGTCGGCCGTCACGTCATGCTCGTGGGCGGCTTGGTTTACGACTTTCCAATATTGCCACACATACTCGGCAAAGACATGGAGCCCCGGTTGTCCCACCAAATGGTAATGCCGCCCGGAGCGCGTACTGAGGGTCATCGTCGCGGGATCGAACGCCTCGATCGCGGTGCTGACCCGCCCTCTGCCGGTTGCCCTATTGAGGCCCACCACATGGTGAGTGACCTCTTCCATGAGGTTTTCAGGCAACCGGCAAACGACGGCCCGGATCGTCCAGTCGCAGACTTCGGCGTACTCGCCGTCCTGCGGCGGCTCGACTTTATAAATCATCCAAAACCCTGCCCGTGTGCTGGTCGATGCGGCCGGCATAGCGGTTGATCAGGTCGACGCGGCCGGCCGTTTCCTCGTTCCCGCCTGAATATGACACCTTGAGCTTGCCGTTTTTGACGGCCACGAGGAAACGGGCCGGCGGGCGGCCGTCGATTTTGGCATAATCGGACTCGGCTTTTTCTAAAATCAATATCAGGCGCGACCATCCCGGCCCCAGACCATAAACCGGGGTAACCTCGATTTCATAATCCGTCTCGATGTTGTCTAAGTTTCGATCTTTCGCATGCTCGGCGCACTTGGTGGAGACCCAGCCGCCATTGTTGTAAACCGAGCCCGGCGCGCCGCACGCCTCGCAAATCGAATACGACAACTCCTCGGCCAGCCGTGCCGCACCATAGCAATAGGCGTCGCCGCCGCCGTAATAGAACCGCAGGCCGCCGAATTTTTCTTTTACCTGCCTGGCGTGAGCGTCCGGACAGCGCCGGGTGATGATATCCGATACCGCATCGATCAGTTCGTACCAGCCGTCGTGAGTCTCGAAACCGAATCGCATCAATGTATCCTCGGGCCGCGAATACAATGCGGGATACTTTTGAAACAGTTTTTCTTGTAACATTCTTTTCATGGTTTTCTCCTCCGGTTGTCTGTTGTCGGGCGCAAACAGCCGCGCCTCAATGCCTTAGCGCACAAACCCTATTGTGTGCCGCTTGTTCTTTTCGCTGTCCCGGATGTCTTCGGGCAGCAAATAGTTGCGGGCTTCCCTCGCCGCAAACCCGAAGGCTCCCTCTACGAGTTTCCGGACTTTCCGGGGTGGGTGCGCGCACAATAACGCCATCGTGTCCGGCCGGATCTCGCTATCGAAATAAGCGCCGGAGGGGTGTTCGGCCAAAAAGCGCCGGTAAATATTATTCACGACCGCCGTCATCTGCGCAGGCGTCGGCTTTTCGACCCCGAACACCGTAAACCGATCGACAATGGGCTTCTCGATCATATCCAGGTCGTTCGCAGACGCCACCCAAAGGATATGGGACGCGTCGAATTTGATCTCCGGCACCGACAGGTCGTAGAAATTACGGGCCTGCCTCGGCTCCAACAATTGGTGCAGGGCGGACAAAGGCTTATATTTGTCGTACTGGCCGCCGGCCTTGTCGATCTCATCGAGCATGATGATCGGATTCGCGACCGTCCCGAAAACCAGCGCGTCGAACAACCTGCCCTGGTGGCTATTGCTCCAATATCGCTCGGAGCCCGCCAGCGTCGAGTTGGTTTGAGAGTTGCCGATATTGATCGCTATGAATTCGCCGGCAACAGCCTCCGCGAGTTGGTGCAGGTACTCCGTTTTACCGATTCCCGGCTCGCCGACCAATAAAACCGGCGCCGACCGGATGACTCGGTCGCCGATATCCGACAGCGCAAATTGCGAACGCAGAAACTCGGTGACGTCTTTGAAATTCGGGAATCTGGCGTCCAAATCATCGCAAACCGAGCGCCAGTCATCAGGAATTGGCGTCAACGGTTTGTCCGGCTCGGTTTCGCGTAAACTAGAGATCAAAGCCTTAGCCCGGCTTGACTGGTCCCGAGTCGCAGTTGAGCACGTCTTTTCCAGTAGATCGATATCGGCGGCCTTGAAAATCGCGGCCTTAACCGCTTGCTCCACGGCGCTGTTTTGCACTTCATCCGGCGGCGCATCGTCGTTGATGGCATCGGCGCAATCCTCGCCCGACTCATTTTCTTCCGCCGGACAAGCCGCGTCCCACGGCTCATCGCCATCGGTTGCCTCGTCGCAATCCTCATCCTCCTCCTGTGACGCGTCCACTCCGCTTTCCTCCACGAACCCGAACGGGTGGCTGGCTTCCCATTCCAACTGCAGGCACGGCAGGCAAATCTCAATGGTTCGGCTCCGGAACGGCCCCGACCTGGTCTTCAGGAACGCGATCAGTTCCGGCGTCATTTCGCAGGTGTCCTCGTCAAACGGGTTTACCGTCATTAGCTTATCGCCGCAGCGCGGGCAAAGCCGTTCCGCCCATTTGCCCGTCATGTGTATCGCGTGCCTGATCGCCTGGGATTTCGCCGCGCTACATTGACGCAACTCAATGAATACATGGATTTTGCGCCGCGTGGGCCCTTGTTCTTCCTCCTGCTCGATGATGCGTAAAAAATCGAGCGGCGGGTTTTTACCCAAGATGTCCTCGATATTCTGCAGCAGTTGGCTAACCAGCCCGGTATAGCCGCTGGAAACGTGGATCCGCCAAGACAATGTCCATGGGAATCGGACCAAAAGCGTATTGCGCGCGCAGTCCGGTTCGAATGGCTCATCTACCCAGACCGCACCGGGCTTAGGTGATTGTGTTGTTGAGTGCATGCCTGATCTCCTTCGTGAGTTGCGAAATAAAATATACACGCGTAACAACAAATAAACAAGTTCACATTTCAAACAAATGGTCATATTTTTTCACAGCAATCAACCCACCGTAATGATCACATTGAGGCCTTATAAAAAAACAAGATCACATGATAAAATTCCTGTCCCACCGCATTCTTTGCAGGCTTTTCCCCAATGCATCAATTCATATTCGATCTCATCACCGCCCGAGGCTGGTCCATAAGGCATCTCGGTGAAATGACCAATCTCAGTTATTCGGGCATCCGCGATCACCTGAAGGGCCTTCCGCACAGGCTTTCCGATGATCGGTTAAATCGAGTCCATCAATTGCTGAATCTTGATCACAGAGGCCTTTTACAACAGAAAGGAATTTATACCTGGACCGTTGAGGCAAGCCCTGTGCCCTTGGCGGCATTGAACCGGGTTTTTAGAGTGACCACCGAATTGGTGACTAACACAACGAATGCCCGGCCAACGCCAGGCGCCGACCCCTATAAATTCACGGCAACCCCGATCCTGGGCGGCGGCGTCGAAGGCCTGCCCGCGACATTCTGGGTGTTCAATTGGCAAGAGATCTATGTTGTCGTCAAATGGAAGCTACCCAAAAGCAAGGTACTGAAAAAGACCCCCAATTATTACGTTCCGAAGGACTCGGGCCGTCAGTCGCTGGAAATAAACCCCAATATCGAAGAGATGTCTTTCGTCACCTGGGCACCCGGCATGGAATTAAGTCCTAAAAGAATAAGCGGCATCCACTTGACGCCGGCAGAGCTGAATTGGCTATCCGACTTCGATACAGAGGATCCAGATTCGCTAGGCAAACTCAAAGAACTGCTGCAAAAGAAACCTACCGAAGATCGGTTATGGGCCGCGAAAAGTTCGAAGCGCGTCGAGTGGACCTGGGATTTGTTGCTGCTGGCTTTGCGCGACCGGTATGAAACACCTGAAGAGGCGGCTAGAAAGCTTAAGCTATAGGGCGATTGTTTTGGAGAAGACTGCAGGAATACGACTAACAAAGGAACGCTGGTTCGATGGCTTGATGACAAGGGGTACGGTTTTATAAAGCAAGATAATGGCGAGCCGGATATTTTCATCCACATTTCGGCATTGAAGGGTATGAGCCGTAAACCGGTCATTGGCGATGTCATTCATTACCGGATCGGCTTTGACAAAAGCGGCAAGACCCGCGCGATCAATGCCAAAATCGAAGGCGTCAGCCAGGCTTTGACCTTGGCCGCATTTGAAGAACGTAAGGTTTCCAAGCCTTCCCCGGCCAGAGCAAAGCCGCACAGAGCTCCGGTGAACTTTAGCAAGCCGCAAAAGCGCTTCAACCCATTCCCTATTCTTATTGTCATTGGGATTGCTGCCGTTGCCAACAAAGAGGCTTCAAAGCGTCATGACGTCTCAGTGCCGGCAGAACCTCTTCCAATTGAATATGGAACCATGGTGTCAACGCCGACATAAACCCGCAACTATTTGCCGCAGTATAAAAACAAAAAATACGGCGGACGGCGCATTTTAAAAAGCATTAAAAACTACCTGCTAAAACGGGATCTCATCATTAAAATCGCTATCCTCATATCCTGACTGTTGTTCATCAGGTATTGTTTTGTACTTGTCCAGGATGTCCTCTCCATAACCACGGCGAAACCGTTCTAAACTTCTTGACTTTGGTATCGCAATATAACCTTTCTCGAATTCTCTGTCATGCGTAGGTAATCGAATACCCGTCGTACATTACGCGCCAGCTTTTCGGTAGTGGCTGCCACACTGTCTTTACTCATGGACTTAATCAACCCTGCGGCAAATCTGCGCAGACAGGTTATGTTTTCAGGTCCATGGCCTTTGCTTATCCTGCAACGATCTTCATTCCAATTCCAATCCAGTAGGTAATGATGACTCTCAACGCCCCAATGATCTCTATTGAACTTGAGCACTTGTTCAGCGTTGGCGCTCATCGGCGAATGACTGGTCAGGCCGTAAGCCATCTCAAAGGTTTCTTGGCCGCTTTTTTTGTCGATGGTGTGGCGTTGTATGGCAAATATTTGCCCGACGAAAGGGAAATCAAGGTAGTTGTTCAGGAGCGTAGACGTCCAAATAGAGCGTGACTCAATACGACCATGCGTTAAGGTGTAGGGCTCGCTATAGTCAGGCGCTTGGCGATTTTCAAAGGCTAGGCGAATATCCTGGGCGACTGTGGGTTGGTTGTCTTTGGCGGTAAATACATAATGGGCCTGCCGGTCTTCGACCAGATAGTGCGCCAGTTTACGCTGTGTTAAAAGAGCGTCGCCGGTGATCGTTTTATCTGCAATATTTGCCAGGGCATCCATAACCGGGATGAACATCCCGATTTCGTTGGTCTGTTTAAGTTCATCGCTTCCCTCTACAGGCAAAGCACCGACTTTTTTTGAGTGTGGCAGCGTCCCGTCTGATGCCCGACGACGCCCAGGATGTGTGTTTGACGACCGTCTTCATCAATCGCGTTACGCAGGGTTTTACCGTCGACGGCCAAGCCTTCGTCGGCTTCGGCGAATTGTTCGTTCCAGCCTTGCAGCGCAAGATCGAGTTGTGCGGGATCGACGCTAATTAAGGTTTCTCTAAAGGTGGTGCGACTGGGTACCTGATAACGCCCATTGCGTTTGCGACAGCCAAAACGGGCTCGCGCTTTTTGGCCTAAGTCATCCGCCCAGCTGCCAATCGCTTTATAGCCTTCCATTCCACAGAGCACGGCAGCTGTGGCAAGAGCCAGAATACACGGCAGAGAATGACGCTGTCCCTGCTTACGCCGCGGGTCAGGAATATCAAGAAAGAACTCTGGTAAAGTGCGCATTTGATCGGCGGTTAGCATGATTTTTGGTGCTCCATAGCCATAACAGGGGCTAAGCATAGGTTGCGACAAGTGAGTTTGAGCGCGCTTTTCCAAGGGTCTAACAAAAACCTGCTTGGGCTGTTGAGCTCTAGGGCTATAGCCTTGGCGAATCCGACGGTAACCACGGGTATCGCCGACATGCACCCAGTTAGAAGCACGATAAATCGTGCCATGAAACAACTGAGGATCAACGAAAGTTTCTAGCAATAATAAGGGGTAACCGAAGCGTTGCTGCCAATCCTGAGAAATTCGCCGTTCACATAAGGAAAGAACCCGGGACGCAAGGTTAGGATAATGGTGCTCGGGGAGAATCAAAAAGCGACTATTGTTAGCAATCAGGTGAAGGCGATCATATTGAACCCGATAGCTCCAACCAATCCACTGATCACGCGCAGCACATTTCCAGGCTGCGGCGGAAAAGCTGATGAGTGCCAGCCATTGATTATGATAGCTGGCGACATACCACAAGGTATGTCCGATCTTTGGTAAAGCGCCCAGATAGTGGTGTGCCTTCATTAATGACTGAAAACGTTCCTGCTCTTTCGACTGAACTGGCTGTACGATGATCTCTTGAAGGTTCAAAGCCTGTATCCCAAACATAGAATGTCAGGATGCTTTATATCTGAAAAATGTAAGTTTGTCCAGGATTAGTTATATTTCATTGATTTATCATGTAAAGTTATAGAGAACTGTTCCGCCGTGCCTTGACAGGTTCATAAAACTAAGGCGCGCGGGGCACCTGAGAACCGCCAGCTTTTTAGCCAACGCGGCCTTTGCTGTTTAGGTGGGTGATGAACACCATTTTTCGCGTTTGCCGAATTTAGGTAATAGAAATAAAAAAGCCGCTAATTGAACAACTAAGCGGCTTTTTCAATCTTCGGCTAATTACAGAAAATGATCGTTCGATACAGATGCGATAAATCCAACGGACAGGATTCGATTGTAGTGCAATGCGCGGCGATAAACTTGATCGAACGCATGCAACAACTTTCAGCGATTAGAGAAAATGCAGGCAGAAATACCGCTAAACCAAGCAAATGGATTTATTTGAATTATACTCAGATAGTCACTGAGGAATGTGCACAAAATAATTTCTTAAAGCAGTACGCTTTGTGGTGATTCCGTGACTCGCTTGGCAGGACGCCGCGCATACGCCCTTGGCTTGGCGGCGGAATCTGATTGCCAGCAGGTATGGTATGAATGCAGATTTTGCATAACGGCAAGGATCAAGCGCGCCAAGATTTTTCGCGAAAGCTGAAATGGGGTCCGTCCGATTTCAGCAGCGAAAAATGACTTGGCGATTATTGCCTTCGGCGGCCCCGATTCGCCCTGCGTCCGTGCCACTACGCCACATCCTCGTATACTCGATGCGGCTCCGTAGCACTCCCACAAATGGCTTTACGCCGTGTCGCGATGCCTTGTATTTTGCCTCCGCCTGCGCTATTCGCGCAGACTCCGGCAAAACACCCGGCGCTACGGCTATCGGGGACTAAAAATCTTCACTTCGCTAACGCTCCGTTTCCAAGATTTTCAGCGGGCGTGTAGTGGAGCAATGCAGGACCAATTGCTGTGGAGCAAAAATCTGCCCTGCTGCCGTCACCTGTCAATCGAGCCACCTCCCCTCCTTCCAACATTTGTCGAAGTTAATTCATGCTCATTCCTTAATATTTTTTTCTCATGCCACTTTTTTTCAGCCAATTATTAATGTTCCGTTTAATCTTCGATACCTCGGTAGGTATGTTATTAATAATAATGCCATGCTGTTCATACCTTACATCGTATCCTCTTGGTGGTTTATTGATCATCCGACATAAAACCTCTTCTGATGTCGATGGGTAATACCCATTGATGGCATGAAACTCCTTAATCGCAATTTTGATGCACTCATTGAATTCATTAGATCGTTGAATAGAGATATCTGCATCAGTGCTTTGGGCACTTTCAACATGTGGAGTCCTGTTTTGTTTTACAAATTGAGACAGACATTCACGGCGAATCCCTAATTTAGCGTGAACTGGCAATTGTGTGGGAACAAAACAACCATCCAATTTTTGACCTGAATCCGTTCGAGTGAGCACCGCAGGAGGGACAAAATTTATAATATTTGAATTTTTTTGAGTATCACTGGATAACCTCTCAAAATTCGTAATTATTTGAAAAATTTTGGTTTTGTCAATTGGATCAACGACGAAAGCACCGAGTAACGATTCACTCGCCAGCACGACACCGCGCCTGGGGTCAATCATTTCGTCAATTAATTTCCTCTCCATTCCAATCATCGGTAAATCGTAAGCTCCTTTTATCGAATAAGCCTCATCCGTGAAGTTAATAAATTTTTGCTCGCTGACCGGAGTACTGGTCATATAACGGCCGGACATGGGATCTGGCATGTCCTCCCATTCCACCCCATCGGAATCAACTAATTTTCCAGGCCTTATTAGTATTCCATTCTCAAACATGACGGATAGGATAAGGCGGCCATCCACGCAAAGTCTCAAAAGCTCTTTCTCATCAAAATCCTCGCCGAATGTTTCGCTGATCTCGCGCGCAGCATCAAACAGGCTCAACCATTCCTGATTCGCCCTCATTTGAGTTTTTATTGATTTTTTCAATTAAATCTCACGTCCGAATAAGCAGAAGAATTGATCCAATACGCTATCAACCGAATTGATCATTTAGCCTAAAACATGTTTACTATCATGAATATGCGCCATTCTAATTGCCTAATTGTGCATGCGATCAGAATGGCGGCATACAACCATTTTTCAACAGTTTAATTGAAATACTCAGAAAAATCAGATGATTTGAGAAATTGCTTTACTCATCGTTTCGTTCAGAACTTGAGATTTATGTGCTGTCGACAGATGCGCATAGCGATCCGTGCTAACCAAAGATTTGTGCCCTAAAATTTCGGCAATTTCCTTTAATGTTTTGCCGTCACGCGCCAAAGTGCTGGCGACATCATGTCGCATGTCGTGCCACCGAAAATTCTTAATATTGGCCGCTTTCAAGCAATTGGCCCATTGTTTTTTATAGTCAAATGGCTTGTTGGGATTGGTACTTGAAGGAAACAATAAACCGTTCCCGATTTCCCGATACTTTTTTAGTTCGTCCATAGTCACGCTCGGAATGGGCGTGTGTCGTGGCACTCCGTTTTTGGTATCGGACAAGAGAGCCAAGCCATTATCAAAGTCGATATCTTTCCAGCGCAATCCCTCCAGTTCGCCCTTTCGCATGCCAGTGGTTAAGGCCATCAGGACCTTCAGATAAAACTTGCCGCCAATGTTTTTTGCCGCTTTGAGTAAGCGAGGCTTTTCCTCATCGGATAAATATCTGACAATTTTATTATCGACCTTTAATGAACGGACACGTTTGCAGGGGTTTTCCTCGATGTATTGCTCAAAGACACTGTCATCCTCCTGTTGCAATGTCGCATAGTCCAGAATCGCTGAAAGAACGGCGAGGTGTTTATTGTACGTTGCCGGAGCTAATGATTTTTTTGCCTTGAGAGCGCCCCGAATAAGTTCCGGTGTGATATCTGAAAGCAGGATTTTGCTTAAGCTTTGCTCCCACCATAAAACAAGACGTGCACGATCATGATCCTTGCCTGTCCACCATTGCATATATTCATCGGCTAATCGACTGAAAGTCACTGCACAGGGCGTAATGCCTTTAGCTTCGTTTTCCTGATGATCTAAGATAGTTCTGGTTCCCCATGTCTTAGCATCGGCTTTACGTCTAAAGGTTTTGGATTTGATATCATTACCAGATTTGGTAATGATTGCGCGATAACGTGTATCGCCATTTTTAAGAATGATTTTGCGGATGTGGAAATTTAGCATCTGTGCTTCCTCTTTAAAGAGAAAAAACAAGACTACTGTAGTTATTACTGTAGTCGCCTGTTTAGTACACAGTTACTAAAGTTTAATATCCTTTTAAACCTTTGATTCCTGAAAGGAAATTTGGTGGGTCGTGTGCGATTCGAACGCACGACCATCGCATTAAAAGTGCGGTGCTCTACCGGCTGAGCTAACGACCCGAGAAAGACTGTCTATTATAAGGATATTCCAGATTAATGCAAGCGTTTTTTATCGATTTTGATATCGAGTGGGGTCTTGAATTCCTGCCGCTTCAAAACCTGATTTGCGAAGCCTGCAGGCGTCGCAAACACCACATGCATTGCCGAACTTATCTGCGGAGTAGCACGATACCGTTTGACTGTAATCGATGCCTAACTCCGAACCGGTGCGTATGATATCCGCTTTACTCATTTCGATCAATGGGGAATGTATCAAAAAATGCCCGCCTTCAACACCAGCCTTGGTTGCCAATTCGGCAAGCGATTGAAAAGCTTTGATGAACTCGGGCCGACAATCGGGATAACCGGAATAATCGATTGCATTCACGCCAATAAAAATATCTCTGGAATTCAGGACTTCCGCCCATCCCAACGCAAACGATAAAAAAATCGTATTTCTGGCCGGCACATAAGTAACAGGTATGCCTGGCTGCAACGAACTGGGTACGGCGATGTGCTCATCGGTCAAGGCAGAACCGCCAATATCATTTAACCCGATATGAATAATTTTATGATCGATAGCGCCGTATTTTGACGCTATGCGTTTGGCCGCTTGCAATTCCGCATTATGTCTTTGGCCGTAATCGAAACTCAGCGCGTAACAGGCGTAACCTTGTTTTTTGGCAAGCGCCAATATAGTAATCGAGTCCAATCCGCCGGATAATAAAACGACCGCTTTTTTTTGCATGCTTCTTAACGCCCTTGCGCGTCATTCCACAACAGTTTATGTAACTGAATCTGGAATCTGACTGGTAAATTATCGTTCAGTATTTTTTCGGCTAGTTCTGTTGGGTCCTGCTGCCCCATCGTTGGTGAAAACAATAATTCACAGCGCCGGTCCAAACCATATTGATTGATGATGGTCTTCGACCATTGGTAATCATGGTCATCGCCGATCACAAACTTCACCTGATCGTTGGCTTTCAGATACGCAATATTATCGAAAAGATTTCTGTGAAGCTCGCCTGAGCTTGGCGTTTTCAAGTCCATGACTTTAACTATGCGATCGTCGACACCTGACACATCGATCGCTCCGCTGGTTTCAATCGAGACCTGATAACCCAAATCGGCCAAACGGCTCATTAACTCGAGACAACCGGGCTGAGCCAAAGGCTCGCCACCGGTCACAGTAACGTATTTCGCGCGATATCGGCCGACGCGATCGATGACTTCATCGATCGACATCCTTTCGCCGCCGCTAAAGGCATAGGCGGTATCGCAATAGACGCACCTCAACGGACATCCGGTCAAGCGAACAAAAACCGTCGGCAAGCCAACTGTATTGGACTCGCCTTGCAACGAGTAAAATATCTCAGTGATTTTTAACGAGGACACGGTTACTGATTATTATTTAGCTGCTGTAATTTTTTGGCCGCTAAATGAGCGGCTGTCGTGCCCGGATAGGTTGCGGTAATACGAGTAAAATATTCACGCGCCTTGGCAAGGTTATTTTGCTCTAATTCGATATAGCCGAGCTTCAACAAGCCGTCTCTCACCTTCGGGCTATTCGGATAATTCGTAATGAGCTTATTGAACGCTTCGCGCGACAAACTGACTTCGCGATTCACCTTATAAGCCTCGCCTAACCAATATTGCGCATTATCGGAATACTCTCCCGCCGGATAATCAGTCAAAAATTGTTTAAACTCGGAAATGGCGTTACTGTAATGGCCATTTTTCAACGTTTCATAAGCCTTCTGATAACGCTGCTTTTCGGACTCGACACTTGCCTGCTTTACCGGTTCCGGCTTTGCCGGGACTTCTTGCGGTTGCTGTATCACTGGCGCAACCACAGGTGCCGGTTGCGGTGTCGCCGCCGGTTCAGTCGCTGTTTCCGAAATGGATGGCGCGCCAACTCCCGCATTCTCGACAGCTTGAAGCCGCTGATCCAAATCGGAATAAATCGTATTTTGACGCTTTTTCAACTCGGTGATCGTATACGCCTGCTCTTCCACTTGCCCACGCAATTGCTGAACCTCGACTTGCAATTGTTCGACGCGGCCCAGTATTTCATAGAGCGTACTAGCGGTCGAAGGTTTGGGAGCGTTGGCAACAGCGGCAGGATAAGCGGCGTTATCGACTACCGGCGGTAACGGCATTCTTTGCGCGAATACGCTACCGCTAATTGATAACAATAACAGCAGGCGTAATTTCATTATTGACCCTGGTAAAGCAATTCGACCCGGCGATTCAACTGATAGGCCGACTCATCATGTCCGTCAACGGCCGGCTTTTCTTCGCCGTAACTAACGACTTGCAATTGGCTTTCCGATACACCTTGAACTTTCATCATTCTGGCGACCGACTTGGCTCGTTGTTCGCCCAATGCAATATTGTATTCGGATGAACCGCGCTCATCGGCATGTCCCTCCAAAGTCAATCGTCGAGTTGGATGCGACAGCAAATATTGTGCGTGCGCTGCTATCACCGGAATAAAATCTTGCTGTACCTGACTGCTGTCGTACATGAAATAAATCGTGCTTTTCGACAATGGATTCGACGGGTCGCTGAATTCAGATCCTAAAAACGCGTTAGGATATTCGGCACTGCCGCTACCGTACCCACTGCCACTGCCACCGCCATAGGTCTCCGAGCCGGATATTCCCGACCCATCGCCATAACCGGATAGACTCGCATCAGCAGTACCGCCCTGCGTTCCGTCCATGAAATCGGTAGCCGTTTCGTCATCCGAACTACAGCCCGTTAATAATGAAGCCGCAATTGCCAACGCCAAGACTGATTGATTCAATTTCATTTAAGTGCTTCTCCAAAAATATAAGCCACTAATATTACAATAATTTGTTAATTTCCAACAGATTGTCCGTTGGCGACATTTGCCGGGCTAAGGCGACCAGGCCGGTTCACGCACCTCACCGCTGTTAAGTACTAATTTTTGTTGCATTCTACCATCGATGGATACGACCGATAAAACCGTTCTGTCGCCCTGTTTCGTGGCATAGAGTATTTTAGTGCCGTTCGGCGAAAAACTCGGAGCATCGTCCAAAGGTCCTCCAGTCAACACGTTAATTGTTCTCGACCCCATATCCATCACCGCTATGCGATAATCGCCTTTGTTACCATGAACCATTGCCAAACTATTGCCGTCGCTTGAGAACGACGCGCCGGCATTATATGCACCATCGAAAGTCAATCGTTTTACCTGGCCACCGCGCGCCGGCATCATATACAGTTGCGGCTTACCTCCGCGGTCGGACGTAAATACGATATGGCTGCCGTCAGGCGACCATACCGGCTCGGTATCGATCGAATAACCGGTCGACAATTTAGTCAGCGAGCGCGAGGATAAATCCAATGTAAAGATATCGGGACTGCCATCCTTCGAGAGCGTCAACGCCAACTTAGAACCGTCCGGCGACCAGGCCGGCGCGCCGTTAATACCGCGGAAATCGGCCACTCGGGTCCGTTTACCGGTCGCCAGCTCTTGCACATAAATCGCTGACGACTTGCTTTCAAACGATACATAAGCCAGCATCCTTCCGTCGGGAGACCAGGCCGGAGACATAATCGGCTCATAGGAAGCCGCTACCGCCCTAGGCCCATAGCCATCGGAATCAGCGACTTCTAGATTATATTTTTTCCTTCCATTCGGCTCTTTGTTGACCGTAACATAGGCAATACGTCCGCTAAAGTCGCCTTTCTTACCGATCAGCTTTTCAAATATTAGATCGCTTATATGATGTGCCGATTTACGCAGTTCGTTACTCGGAACCGTCATCCGATAACCCAGCATTTGTTCGTTTTTATAAACATCGAACAATTGAAAATTAATATTATACCTTCCGCCCTCCGGTATGACTTGACCGATCACCAAATAGTCTTGACCCAATACCTGCCAATTACGGAAGCGCACTTCCTCCGGCCTTGTCGGCTTCGTCAACATATCCTTGCGCGGCAAGGTATTGAAATAACCGCTACGATTTAAATCGTTATCCACAACCTCGGCGATATCGACCGGAATGGCTGCCTGCCCCGCTTGTCTACCAAACGGCACGATCGCGATCGGCATTGCTTTTTCCGAACCTTTAGTGATTTGAATGGTTAATTCAGCATGGCTAAGCGATGCATACAACGCGATGAAACTCAAAAGCGTAAAATTTCTTATCGAATAAAGCACGTTTACCTCTTAATACCTGTAATCATTTGGATGGTTGCACCCATCGCTGTTTTCAATTGTATAGCTTTCGCACTTCAAATTTCGGCAGTGCCGTAGGAGCGACCTACATGGACGTATTTTACCCAGCACCTAAACTCCATGACCCATTGGCTATGGTTGATTGTCTTGGATAATTCATCCAGCACCTAAATAAGCCATGCATTTGATCATTGCCAAAGAGCTATGGAATTTAGGTGCTGGATTTAGGTGCTGGGCCTTTGACCGGCACCCCGGGGCCGAATTTTCATCTACGATCGGTATAGCGTATTCAACATCCCGGACAAAATACAAACGTAAAGCTTCTGAACGACGCATAGAGCTCTTTGGGAAATGTTAATGGCGATGCCTTATTAACCGCATTTTCAGCAGATCGGTCAAACGCCGGATCACCACTGCTTGACACAACCGATGCATCCATTACCGTGCCGTCTGAAAGTAAATTGACCCGAATTGTACATTTTAATTGTCCTTGCGACGAAACCGGTCTAATCCAACTTCTTTCAACTTTATTTCTAATCTCCGCTATCGCTTTATTTTTGGCGTCGCTTAATTCTTGCTGACGCTTAGCTTCGGCTTGTTTTCTAGCTTCTTCGGCTGCGGCTGCAGCCTGCTTTCTAGCATCTTCTTCCTGTCGCAATTTTTCTGCTTGCTGTCTAGCCAATTCCGATAACCGCTCGGCCTCTCTTTTTTCTGCTTCGGCTTTTTGCCTCGCCAATTCTTCTTGACGGCGCTTTTCGGCCGCCGCTTCCTCAGCTTTTCGTTTTTCTTCGGCGGCTCTTTTCGCAGTCTCTTCTGCCTTACGCTTTTCAGCTGCTAAACGATCGGCTTCGGCTTTTTGTTTGGCGGCTTCCTCAGCCTTGCGTTTCTCCGCGGCCAATTGTTCAGCCTTTGCCTTCTCCGCTGCCGCTTTTTGCTTGGCCGCTTCCTCGGCTTTACGTTTCTCGGCCGCGACACGTTCGGCTTCGGCTTTTTGTTTGGCGGCCTCTTCAGCCTTGCGCTTCTCCGCAGCCACTTGTTCAGCCTTTGCTTTCTCCGCTGCCGCTTTTTGCTTGGCCGCTTCCTCGGCTTTACGTTTCTCGGCCGCGACACGTTCGGCTTCGGCTTTTTGTTTGGCTGCCGCTTCAGCCTTGCGCTTCTCCGCGGCCAATTGTTCGGCCTTTAGTTTTTCCGCTGCCGCCTTTTGTTTCGCCGCTTCCTCGGTTTTACGCTTCTCGATCGCGGCACGTTCGGCTTCGGCTTTTTGTTTGGCTGTTTCTTCCGCTTTACGCTTCTCTGCGGCCAATTGTTCGGCCTTTAATTTTTCGGCAGCCATTTTTTTTTGCTGCTCGACCAATTGTTGCCGCTTAAGCTTTTCGTCTTCTTGCCGTTTAGCTTCTTCCATTTGGCGTTGCGACTCGAGTAGCTTATTTTGCTGCGTCTTCAGTCGCTCCGCCTCAGCCTGAATCAACGATTCATCGATCACCATCGCTTCAATAATTTCGGGCGCGGGACCTGTCTCAAACACTGGAGATTTCGAATCGAAGCTGAACATGAATACGCCAAGAAGCAGAACGTGCAAAGTCAGGGCCAGGATAAAAGGCCCGGTTAATTTACGCTTACTAATCATACGTATTAATGCTGATATGGCTGCGTCATTAATCCTACTTTGGGGACTCCCGCATTTTTTAAGGCCGCCATCGCACTGATAACTTTGCCATAATCGACAAACTGATCGCCTCGAATAAATACTTGTATTGCCGGTTTATCCCTAAGCACATCGGCAACCGTGGCTGTCATTTCATCGGTCCCCATCTCCTGACTTTCCTGTCCTGCCATATCCACATAGAAACGCCCTTCGCGATCGATAGACACGATTACCGGCGGATCGCTCTGCTGCTCGGCAGTCTCGGTGTCCGCTTGAGGCAAATCAACGTCGACCCCGGTCTGAAGCATCGGCGCAGTCACCATGAAAATAATCAACAACACCAAAGTCACGTCGATGTAAGGAACGACATTGATCTCGGCTTTAGGCTTTCTGCGGCCTGATTGTCTACTGCTCATTGACTGTGCGCCTGCCTTTGCAATAAAACGACAAATTCATCGATAAAGAGTTCATACCGCCCGATCAAACGATCCAAACGACTGGCAAAACGGTTATAGGCAATTACAGCAGGAATAGCGGCAAACAAACCCATCGCAGTGGCTATCAATGCCTCGGCGATGCCCGGAGCGACTTGAGCCAAGGTTGCTTGTTGCACATTACCCAATGAACGAAATGAATTCATGATTCCCCAAACCGTTCCGAATAAACCGACATACGGGCTAATCGATCCGACCGTCGCCAAAAAAGGCAAATGTTCGTCGAGTCTTTCCAGCTCGCGGTTTAACTCGATCTTCATCGCGCGCTGCGCATTCTCGACTTGAACTTCGGGATCAATACCGGCTTTTTGCCGCATTCTCGAATACTCTCGGTAGCCCGCCAGAAAAATTTTCTCGATACCTTCCGGTTCGAAATCGGCATCGGTCAATCTTTTATATAGATCGCTAAGCTCGACACCCGACCAAAACTCCTCTTCAAATTCATCCGCAATATCGGCCGCTTTAGCAAGTTCCCTAGTTTTCGAAAAAATATAAGTCCAAGAAACAACTGACGCGACAACTAAGATCAACATCACCAGTTGAACAATAAAACTGGCTTCTTTAATTAAATGAAACAAGGATAAATCAGCATTCATTATGTAATGGCTCTAATAAAATGTCAGGTATGGCTTTAGGCCTCATGTTTTTGGAATCCAAGCAAGCGATACGCACCGTACCGGTACATAACACATCGCTTCCTCGGGTAATGGTTTGCTCGAATATTAGACTGGCTTTTTTAGCTAAAGTCACTATGGCGCTGACATTTATTTGTTCGTTAAAGCGCGCGGGCATCAAATAGTCGATCTGAACCGAGCGTACAACGAAAATAATGCCTTGCTCGTCGATCAAGCGATCTTGCTCGAACCCCATTGAGCGCAGCATTTCGGTTCGCGCCCGCTCGAAAAACTTCAAATAATTCGCATAGAAAACGACGCCTCCGGCATCGGTATCCTCATAATAAACCCGAACGGGCCAATTGAATGTTTGCATAGGGATGATTGTTTAGGGACTATTTGAGATGCAAAAGCATGAACAAGAGCGGTGAACAGTGAACAGTGAACAGTGAACAGTGAACAGTGAACAGTGAACAGTGAAATGATGCAGGATTTTACCCGCTTGTCAAGCGCCGATTTCACCTTTCACCTTTCACCTTTCACCTTTCACCTTTCACCTTTCACCTTTCACCTTTCACCTTTCACCTTTCACCTTTCACCTTTCACCTTTCACCTTTCACCTTTCACCTTTCACCTTTCACCTTTCACCTTTCACCTTTCACCTTTCACCTTTCACCTTTCACCTTTCACCTTTCACCTTTCACCTTTCACCTTTCACCTTTCACCTTTCACCTTTCACCTTTCACCTTTCACCTTTCACCTTTCACCTTTCACCTTTCACCTTTCACCTTTCACCTTTCACCTTTCACCTTTCACCTTTCCTCTCAAGTAAACAACTCGTCGGTCACACCCATTTGCACCGGCGGCTGCAAGCCGAAATGCAAATAAGCGTTCTGCGTTACGACTCGCCCTCTGGGCGTACGCATGATAAAGCCTTGCTGTAATAAATACGGCTCCAACACATCCTCGATCGTGCCTCGCTCTTCGCTGATCGCGGCCGCCAATGTATCTAGCCCTACCGGGCCTCCGGCAAAATTGTCGATCATCGTTCTAAGCAATTTTCTATCCAACGCATCAAAGCCGTTATTATCGACCTTGAGCATCGCCAGCGCTTCGCCGGCGATTTGTTCGGAAACCTTGCCGTCGCCTTTGACTTCGGCGAAATCGCGCACACGCCGCAACAATCGATTGGCAATACGCGGAGTTCCCCTCGAACGGCGTGCGATTTCATGAGCACCTGCCGATTCGATTGCAATTTTCAGTAAATTTGCCGAACGCGTCACAATGGCGGCCAATTCCTCGACCGTATAAAATTCGAGCCGCTGCACGATGCCGAAACGGTCGCGCAAGGGCGATGTCAAAAGCCCTGCTCTCGTCGTCGCGCCGACCAGCGTGAACGGCGGCAGATCAAGCTTGATCGACCGAGCCGCCGGACCCTCGCCGATCATGATATCGATTTGATAGTCCTCCATCGCCGGATACAGCACTTCTTCGACCATCGGACTCAAACGGTGAATTTCGTCAATGAACAAGACATCATGCGCCTCAAGGTTGGTCAACAATGCCGCAAGGTCTCCGGCTTTGTCGAGCACCGGCCCCGAAGTCTGACGAATATGCACATTCATTTCGGCGGCGATGATGTTGGCCAAGGTGGTTTTACCAAGGCCGGGCGGCCCGAAAATCAGAACATGATCCAATGCTTCCTTACGTCCGAGCGCGGCCCGGATAAAGATATCCATCTGCGTTCGCAGTTCTTGCTGACCGACATAATCCTGTAAACGCTTAGGCCGAATCGCTCGATCCTGGCGCTCTTCATCATTGTTGCCTTCTGCACTGATCAAGCGGTCGCTTTGAATCATTTCGCTGCTCCTTGCAGAGCTAATCTGATGATGTCCTCACAACTTTTGCCTTCGGCGGGAATCGCGCGAACCATTCGCCCCGCATCTTGCGGTTTGTAACCCAACGCGCATAACGCGCTAATCGCCTCCTGAACCGGCTGCGCGGCAATCGCCGGCAATATCGTCTCGCCACTTTCGGCCGAAGCCGACGATCCTTCCAATTCGGGTAAGCGGTCGCGCATTTCGATGATCAAGCGCTCGGCGGTCTTTTTGCCGACACCGGGCAAGCGCACTAAAGACTGAGTATCGTTATTGTGAATACAACGATGAAACTCTTCGGCGCTTTGGCCCGACAAGATCGTCAAGGCCAATTTCGGCCCGACACCGTTGACTTTGATCAAGGTTCTGAACATCAAACGATCGGATTCGGACGCAAAACCGAATAGGATATGCGCGTCTTCCCTTACAACTAGATGCGTGAACAACTTGACCTCTTCACCGAGTTTGGGCAAGTTATAAAACGTCGTCATCGGCGCTTCGACTTCATAACCGACGCCATTGACATCGATCACAAGTAAAGGCGGCGCCTTACTCGCCAGCTTTCCCCGCAAATAACCGATCATCCGGGCATTCCGAGCCGAAGGCGTTGCGCGGTTTGCTGGTAATGCGCATGACACAGGCAGATCCCAAGCGCATCGCCGGCATCGATTTGCATGTCGCCTTGTAAATTTAACAGAATTTTAACCATGTGCTGGACCTGCGCTTTTTCGGCATTACCCTTACCAACCAAGGCCTGCTTGACCTGCCTCGCCGCATACTCATAAACCGGCAAACCGGCCGCCTGTACCGCGCAAATAGCGGCCCCCCGGGCCTGGCCCAATTTAAGTGCCGAATCGGCGTTTTTATGCATGAAGACCTGTTCTATCGCCATTTGGTCGGGCCGGTAGAGCTCGACCACCTGTACCAATCCTTCGAAAATGAGTTTCAATCGGTCCGGAAAATAATCCGAACCGACCCTGATGCTGCCGCTGGCAATATATTTCGCGCCACGGGACGTATCCTCGATGATCCCGTAACCGGTGATACGAGACCCCGGATCTATGCCTAAAATTTTGGTCACTAAATAATGATATCGGTTGCGTATGAACGGTAAAAAAGTTTTTTCATTCGAAAATACAACACGCTAGATAAAGAGAAAAACCCTTTGAAGGAGATAGCCTTATGAATCGGAAAGCGATCAACCAGCGGACATTTGCTCCATGATTTCATCGCTGATATCGGCATTCGAATAGACGTTTTGCACATCGTCCAAATCTTCGAGCCGGTCGATCAGCCGCATCAACTTTTCGGCTTCCTCTGCGTTCAACTCGGCACTGGTCGAAGGCTGCATCGTTATCTCGGAATTTTCCGGCTTGAAATCTTTCGCAATCAACGCTTCCTTAACGTCCATATAACTCTCCGGTGCCGTGATGACGTCGATAGACCCGTCTTCGTTGGTTACGACATCATCGGCTCCGGCTTCGAGCGCCGCTTCAATCACCGCATCCTCATCGAGCGAATCCGGAAAACTGATAATGCCGACTTTGTTGAACAAATAAGCGACCGAACCGTCGGTACCAAGATTACCGCCCGCCTTACTGAAAGCATGGCGCACCTCGCCGACCGTACGATTGCGATTATCGGTCAAACAATCGACCATGATCGCGACACCGGCGGGTCCATAGCCTTCATAGCGCACTTCCTCGTAGTTTTCAGCTTCCAGCGCTCCGGTTGCTTTTTTGATCGTATTATCGATCGTATCGCGCTTCATATTGGCGCCCAACGCCTTATCGATCGCGGTGCGCAAAGTCGGGTTCGAAGCCGGATCGCCGCCGCCCGCCTTTGCCGCAACTGAAATTTCACGAATCATTTTGGTAAAAATTTTGCCGCGCTTGGCATCCTGCCCGGCCTTCCTATGCTTGATATTTGCCCATTTACTGTGTCCAGCCATTGCGTCTCTCTAAAACTTTTTAAAAAGGGCGGATTTTAACATTTCGCCATCAGTTAAGAAATATAATCCAACACACCGAGCAACGACGCATCGTCAACGTAGTAATCAGCATGCTCCCGAACTTTAGGCCTGTCGACCACCCCCCCGAAACCGATAAAACATGCGCCTGCCTGCTTCGCTTCCAAGTCGGTATTGCCGTCGCCGACCATTGCCAGCGACAAGCCATTCTGTTTTAAACGGGTACAGATTTCGGCTTTACCACCGGCTCTCGCTAAAACCGAGTCGCGGTCATAATCAATATAAGTCCCATCTTCATTAAAAAAAACATCGACCGCATGCACATGACTCTCCGGCACATTCAAAAATGCCGCCATCGGTAGAATAGACTGTCGAATGCCGCCGCTAACGATATAGACTTCGCGGCAATCGGCGTGTAGTCTGGCAAATAATTCGGTAACGCCTTCGACGATTTCACTTAGATATCGCTCGGCCAGCCAGTCGATTGCCGATCGGTCCGGTTTGATCAAATCCAAACGTTGTCCGTACACGGCCTCCAGCGGTACCTCGCCATTCATCGCCGCATCGGTCAATGTAGCAATAGCCTCGCCTTGCCCTAAGCGCTCGGCCAACTCGTCAATGCCTTCAATCCGACTCAAGGTGCTGTCGAAATCGAAACAAATTCGATCGAATCTCATAATATAATCTGCGTCGCTTGGAAAACCGCCGGCACATCGCACAACTGACCCAGTATTTCATCGGTTAAAGGTTCGGAAATGCTAATCACCGCCATGGCACACTCCTCTTCGTCAGCCGCACTCACCTCCATGCGCGTGATATTGATATTGGAATTGCCGAGCACCGCACTGATGGCCGAAATAACACCCGGTTTGTCATCGTGACGAGTCACAATCAACGTACCTTCGGGAACGACTTCTATTTCGAAGCGATCGATTTGAACCAAACGCGGATGCGATTCGCCGAGGAGCGTTCCGGACAAGACAATCGATTGATCTCCGCAAAAACCGGTGACTTTGACCAACGACAAATAATCGTGTGTTTCCTCGGTTTTCGACTCGACTAAGGCGATACCTTGCCGTTTGGCAATTTTTTCGGCATTGACCCGATTAACAGGTGTCGACAACTTACCTGCCAACAAACCGACCAAGGCCTCGACCGATACCGGACGCGCCTCGACTTCGGACGCCTTGCCCAATAAAGCAACCTCGACCCGTTCGATCGGCTTCGTCGCCAAGTTGGCCAAGACCTTGCCGAGGATATTGGCCAATCTCATAAACTGGCTGGCTTTTTTTAACTGCTCGGCAGACATCCTTGGCAAATTGAGCGCATTGACCGCCTCGCCGGTCGTTAAATAGGTCACGGCCTGGCGCGCGATTTCGACACTGACCGCGACTTGAGCTTCACTGGTCGACGCGCCCAGATGCGGCGTAAAAACAACATTATCCAACGTCAACAATGGCGAATTGACCGGCGGTTCATGTTCGTAAACATCCAACGCCGCTCCGGCGATATCATTATTAATGAGCGCATCGTAAAGAGCGGCTTCGTCGATCAAACCGCCTCGAGCGCAGTTAATCAGCATTGCACTCTTTTTCATTCGAGCCAATTGGTTGCGCCCGATAATGTTTTTGGTTTTTTCGATCAATGGGCAATGCAATGTCAAATAATCGGCCTTTTCAATCAACTCGTCGAGATCGACCGGTTTAACGCCATAACTTTCGAAGATTTCCGGGGTAACGAACGGATCGTATGCGATGACCTGCATTCCCAATCCTAAAGCCCGTTGAGAAACGATGCGCCCAATCGTGCCGAAACCGAGTATCGACAAGGTTTTATGCGCCACTTCGGAGCCCATTAATTTGGAACGCTCCCATTTCCCTGCGCGAATCGAACGGTCGGCAAACGGCAAATGACGACTCAGCGACAACAAATGCGCGATCGCCAATTCGGCGGTAGTCGTCGCATTGGCATCGGGCGTATTCATAACGATGACGCCTTGTTCGGTTGCGGCGGCCAAATCGACATTATCGACGCCGATACCGGCGCGACCGACAACTTTCAAACGTGAAGCCGCTTTGAGAACTTTATCGGTCACTTTAGTATCGCTACGAATCAACAAGGCATCGAAATCGCCTATTATTTCGCAAAGACCGTCTTCGTTAAGTCCGGTTTCGATATGAATATGAATATCGTCTCGATCATTCAAATAGTTAATGCCGGCTTCAGCCAGCTTGTCGGAGATGAGTATTTTGTACATGGATGTCAATATCTTGAAATGGGGCTCAGAAAGTGCATAGCTTAACAGCTTTGCTATAATCGGTTAATCGTAATCAAGCAAAAAAGACAGTTCGAGATCGATCTCGATCGCAAGCCCTGTCAAAATCCCAACAAAACATTAAAAACCTCATGAAAACCAAAGAGTGGTTCATCGGATTGATCGTCGCCGGTTTAATCGCATCAGCCGCCTGGATCTCGTTCAACCCGGCATCGATGGCGGCCCCCGACATTACATTCACGAGTATTACCGGAGAAAAAATCAACCTGAAGGATTGGCAAGGGAAACCGGTCATCGTCACTTTCTGGGCTACCGACTGCCCTGGCTGCATCAAGGAAATTCCGCATTTGATCGAATTGTACCGAGAATATCATAAGCGCGGCTTGGAAATAATAGCGGTAGCAATGTACTATGACCCACCGAACCATGTCGTCGAAATGACCCGCACCAAGCAATTACCTTATACGGTTACACTCGATCTTAGGGCCGAACACGCCAAGGCCTTCGGCGACGTGCGCCTAACCCCAACAACCTTTTTAATCAAGCCGGACGGCACGATTGCTTTGCATAAAATAGGCACATTCGACCTAAAGGATATGAAAAATCGCATTGATTCTTTTATCCTAGATTCAGCAGTTTTCTACCTCGTTCCCAAGCTCCAGCTCTCGCCGTTATACACAAGTATCGGTAAACTTGCTAAACAGAGTTCGTCATAGACCTGGAAACGGTGCTGTTTGATACATCTGCGGATATTGAACATCAGTGGCTTCGAAATCGCGATCTGGGGATCGCTCCCACAGAGCATCCGCCCCCTTGTGGGAGCGACGCCTTCTTCGTCCCTCACCTAACGCTAGGTGAGGGAAAGTCGGGAACGTTGAGCGACAAAAATTGGTATCGAAGCCTCATTAGCTAAGATTACAAAACAGTAATTTTTGACTTATGTATAACGATGAGAGCTCCAGCTTGGGAGCGAGAAACTTCCTGCTCTTCATGGTTAAATGCTCTCCTAATCGTACACAACTAAAAGGTTGATTTATGCTCTGGTTAAAAGCCTTACATCTGATCTTCATGGTTACCTGGTTCGCGGGTTTATTCTATTTGCCGCGTCTGTTCGTTTATCACGCAATGAGTAGCGACGATATCAGCAACGAACGTTTCAAAGTCATGGAACGAAAACTCTTTTTCGGCATCATGACGCCGGGCATGATGGTCACGTTTATCTTCGGCATCTGGATGCTGATCGATTATGCCTGGGCTCTATACGGACAAAGCGGCTGGCTGCATGCCAAATTGGCGTTGTTATTTCTACTGGTGATCTATCATATTTTCTGCGGCATTTGGCTATTCGACTTCAAACACGACCGCAACCGCCGCTCTCATGTTTATTACCGTTGGATGAACGAAGTGCCGGTACTATTTTTAGTCGGCATCGTGATACTGGCCGTCGTTAAACCGTTTTGATTCCTTCTCCGCGAAAAATGAAACTCGACATTTGCTCTGATCGCACAGAGAAAGTCAGGCCAGACCACGCGAAGTTTATAAAACATTCCAATAGGTTACCCATAGATTTTGAACAATCTTTCCGGAGAGTAGAATTGTTTTGCGAAGCCACAACAACCCATTGAATTAACTTCTTATTCTTCATGATCTTCATGGTGAAATGCTTTTTCTAGGATTAACCCTAATATGACCACTACACGCCCTACCGTTCTTTGCTTTTCCGGCCACGATCCCAGCGGCGGAGCCGGCATACAAGCCGATATCGAAACCTTGATCAGCCACCGCTGCCATGCCGCCAGCGTCATAACGGCTTTGACCGAACAAGATACCGGTAATGTCAAAAAACTCATTCCGCAAAAACCCGGCGACATCGTTGACCAAGCCAATACTCTATTGGCTGACTTATCGATACAAGCCATCAAAATCGGCCTAATCGGGCATTATGAAACCGCAAAGGCCATTCATACTATTCTTGAAAAACATCCTAACATCCCGGTCGTTCTCGATCCGGTTCTGGCGGCCGGCGGCGGCACCGAACTAGCCGGCGAGCAGCTGATAGACGCGATCAACGACCTGTTATTGCCCTGCACAACCGTGCTGACGCCCAATAGCGTGGAGGCGCGCAAACTGAGCGGCCGGCAAGATCTCAATGACGCCGCGTTGAGTTTATTAGATAAGGGTTGCCAATATGTGTTGGTCACAGGCACGCACGAACAAAGCGACACCGTGTGCAACCGGCTGTATCATGATCGCGCGCTATTCGAGTCGTTTCATTGGGAGCGTCTGCCGCATAGTTATCACGGCTCCGGCTGCACACTGGCATCCGCGATTGCCGCAATGATCGCTCATGGACTCGCGCCATTTTCAGCGGTCAACGAAGCTCAAGACTATACTTGGAACGCTCTCGAGAATGCTTATCGGCCCGGAAAGGGCCAGCACAACCCGAATCGACTTTTTTGGATGGAAAACGACGCATGAACATGCCTAAACGCGGGCTTTACGCGATTACTCAAACCGATGACAAAACAGTTGAAACTATCATTGAAGAAGTTGCCGCCGCGATACGCGGCGGCGCGGTGATGGTGCAATACCGAGACAAAAACCCTTCCGACACCTTGAAACTCGCCAAGTCGCTGCTCGAAACCTGTCATGCGGCCAATGTACCTTTGATCGTCAATGACGATATCGAGCTGGCTGCAACGATCGGCGCGGACGGCGTTCATCTCGGCAAGGATGATGAAGATATTGTCTTGGCCAGAAATCGCCTTGGAGTCAATGCCATCGTCGGCATTTCTTGTTACGACAGTATCGAACGCGCTCTGGAGGCCGAAAAGTTAGGCGCCAGTTACGCGGCATTCGGACGCTTTTTTGCTTCCGGAACCAAACCGCTTGCCTCACCGGCAAAACTGGAAACACTGCAACTTGCCAAGCAAAAATTAACGATTCCTATCGTCGCGATCGGCGGCATCCTACCTGAAAACGGCAAATCACTGATCGATGCCGGTGCCGATTTTCTGGCCGTGGTCGGTGGCCTGTATGGCCGGGACACTGAACAAGCGGCAAAAATGTTTAACTCGTTATTCGATCGCTCAAACCCATGAACAAATCGCAGCCTTTGCTTCGTTTCGGACAATACGCTGCGCTTGTCCCCTTACTAATAACGGCCTGCTCCACGAATACCGGCCTAATACGACAACAAGGCAAACAATTAGCTTTCGACCGAGACAAAGGCAATTGCCTTGCCTGCCATGCCATCGAAGACGGCGAGTCGCCAGGCAATATCGGTCCGCCGCTAAACAACCTGAGCGCCCGCTTCAAAACTCGGCAACAATTGAAACAACAAATCCGGGATGCGAGCGTTTTCAATCCGGAAACCAGCATGCCGCCATACGGACGAAATAAAATACTGACCGAAGAAGAGCTCGATCAGGTAGTCGACTATTTATGGTCGCTCGAATAACTATACCTTTCGCACTTCAAATTTCGGCATTGCTTAAGGGGGCCCGGGGTGTTCGGTCGATTTTTGCTCCTGCAAAATCGACATTCACGCCATCCATGGCACTCGCAAAGGCTTTGACAGCATGGATGCTGTCATAGAGTCTACATGGACGCATTCATGGCATCCTTTGACGAACGCCCCGGCGCCGAATTTTGATCTACGACGGGTAATATACCCCGCGGCTGCGGATGAAATTGTTACATCATCTTGTCACACACTCTTTTGCCCATCGCGAACTGTTTGAACTCGTCTTCGGGCAACGGCTTACTGTAGTAATAACCTTGCGCATAAGCACATGGACGAGTCTTGAGAAATTCAGCCTGCCCTTCCTCCTCAACGCCTTCGGCGATGACTTCGAGCCGAAAATTATTAGCGATATCGAGAATCGACTCGACGAGCGAAGCGTCACTCGGATCGTCCAGTATGTCTCTTATGAAAGTCCGGTCGATTTTGATAATATCGACGGGCAGTTTCTTCAAATAACTGAGCGATGAAAAACCGGTGCCGAAATCATCCAATGCGATTTTAATGCCCTGAGACCTCAGCTTTTGCAATTGCCGAATATAATGCTCCTTGTGGCTCATCATCAAGCTTTCGGTTATTTCAACAACGAAATTACTCGCACCGACACCGCTCTGGTTGATTATATCCAGCCATTTATCGACACAACTGCCGTTGACAAATTGTAGCGACGAAAAATTGACCGCAATCGATAACTCGGCCCCCAATTCGCTATTCAAACCGGCAATAAAATGGCAAGCCTTGGCTAACACGAACTCGCCAATCTGCCCGATAAGATTCAAGCTTTCGGCAACCGGAATAAATTCATCCGGCGAAATAAAGCCTCTCACCGGATGTTGCCAGCGGATTAAAGCCTCTGCGCCGCATAAATTCTGGCTTTGCAAGTCGACGACCGGTTGATAATAGACAATAAAACGTTCGAATTTAACGGCGTTTTTAATATCGTTGACGATACGGTGCTGACGCTGGGCCTTCTCATGCATTTCTTGGGTAAAAAAACGATAGGCGTTGCGCCCCTCCGCCTTGGCCGAATACATCGCATTATCGGCATTTTTAAGCAATGTTTCGGCCTCTCTTCCATCATTCGGATAAATCGTGATGCCGACACTGGCCGTAATATTCAGCTCATGGTCGTCCGCCTGAATCGGCATTTGAATGGCTTCGAGTATTTTTTCGGTCGGCGCGATCATATCGGTTTCGGACTCCAAGTTGGGGACCAGCACCGTGAATTCATCCCCGCCGAATCTGGCAAAAGTATCGGACTCCCTGAAGACATGCGCCATGCGTGCGGCAACTTCTTGCAGTACGCGGTCGCCTAGTGAATGTCCAAGCGCATCGTTGATATCCTTAAAACCGTCAAGATCGATAAACATTAACCCGAATAGCTTTCGTTCGCGGTGCGCTTTGGTAATAGCCTGCTGTAATCGATCATAAAACAAGTTACGATTAGGCAATTGAGTCAGCGCATCGAAATTAGCCTGCTGATGAATCAATTGTTGAGCGCGCAACGAGTCGCCGATATCCGAAAAAATACCGACATATTTCGAAACTCCTCCTTGCGCTTCTTTCAATGCGCTAATCGAAAGCCATTCCGGGTAAATCTCGCCACTCTTACGCTTGTTCCAGATCTCGCCCTGCCAACTTCCCGATTCCTCAAGAGTATGCCAAAGATTTCGGTAAAACGACTTCGTCTGCTTACCGGAATTGAGTATTTTCGGGTCTTTTCCCAATACCTCGTTCTTACTGTAGCCCGTAATTTCAGTGAATGCCGGATTGACTGAAATAATCCGGTTATTTTCGTCGGTAATCACGATGGCTTCATTAGCGGCATCGAACACACTGGCCGATAGACGAATTTGCTGCTCGGTTAAGTATTGCGAAGTAACATCCTCGATGGTTAACACGGCTCCCGTCACCTCGTTACCGGCTAAGCTTCGGTAAGGATAAAGCGTGAGGTCATAATGTAGCCCCTGTTTTTCTTTCTTTATCAAGACGCTCTGTTGTGTCTGTATCACTTGTTGCACAGGACCGACTAGATTTTCACAACCGAATAATATTTCCAACGATTCGATTGTGAGATTACCGTTTGCCATCGAATTCAGTTGCAGAAAACGCTGACCGACTCCATTATAACGGGTGATTCGCATCCGACTATCGATCACGATCACGGCCATTTCGATGCTTTCCAGTATGTTTCTCAAGTCGTCGTTTAACCCGACCAGCTCCTTCGTTTTAACGGTCAATTCATCGTTCACCAAGGTTAATTCCTCGTTGATCGATTGCAACTCCTCATTAGACGTTTCCAGCTCTTCATTGGTCGACTGGAGTTCTTCGTTGGTTGCCTGCGCTTCTTCGTGCATGATTTGCCATTCGCCGACCGAGTTATCCAGCGCGTCGGTCACGGTTCGCAAAGTCTCGCGAGTCGTTTGCAGCTCATGTTCCAATTCGGTAATACATAACGCCGCCTCTCGATCCGGGGAACTAACTTCGGAATGCTCGGCGGCAGGCTCAAATGAAATCAGCAATAAACTATCATTAGCCAGCTGATGGTAAACCGGCGTAACCGAAATCCGGTAATGATAAGGCATGCCTTCGGAGACCAAGGTCAACGGCGGACTCTTGACAGGTTTATTATCGGATAACGCCTGATGGCAGAAAGCTCTCAGCTCGGTTTTGAAGACCGGATCGATGATCGAAAATAGATTAAAATCCGCCTTGCCTTGCCGAATTTTAATAAAATCGTCGCAGCGATTATAAAACTCGAGAACGCGCCCCTCTCGTGTCGAAAGAATACTGGGCGGCACATATTTTTCAAATAGTTTATCCTGACCGACTATTCTATGGGCCGGAAAAATCGGATTGCTCACGCCGTCATTTTCCGTCAATGCAAAATCGATCATTTTTTTGGCATTTAAATCGGGACGGATGACGAGGGTACTGTTTTTGACGAACAACTTATTGTTACGATCGAGCCGTGTAAAGGCATCGTTAAGTTTCCATAGTGATTCGGCCTGCCCGAGAAACAGAATTCCGTTATTCAGTAATGAATAATGAAAATTCTTGAGCACCTGTTCCTGCATCGTCTGGTTTAGATAAATCAAAAGATTGCGACAGCTAATTAAATCCAGGCGAATGAATGGCGGATTCTTGATTAAATCTTGACGCGAAAAAATAACCAAATCCCGCAGGCTCCGATTAATACTAAAGCCTTGTTCCAGCGGCAAAAAATACTTTTCTCGGAATTCTCGACTTAAACCCTGTAAGGCAATTTCGTTATACTCGCCTCTCCGGGCGATTCGTATCGCATTGGCGTTGATATCGGTGCCGTAAATTTGCACCCGATAGCGGGAAATTGCGGCACCGAGCTCTTCCATTAACAACATCGCGATCGAATAAGCCTCCTCGCCGGTCGCGCAGCCGGGCACCCAAATACGGATTTCATCGCCCGGAGACTTAGCGTTGACAATCGTTTTGAGCGCATCCCTTAATGCCTCGAATGACTGTTCGTCTCGAAAAAAAGACGTTACGCAAACCAAGAAGCTGTAAGCTAGTCGCGACAGCTCTTCTGTGTTATCCAAACAAAACCGGACATATTCATCGAAGTCTTCGATTTGCAAAATAGCCATACGGCGATGGATTTGCCGGTTGATCGTACTGCTTTTGTAATTCACGAAATCCATTCCGGTCGTACTCAAGATGCGGTCGATCAATAAGTTGACCGCCTTAGGCGTGCCTTGTACAGGATTGTTTCCTAGATTCTTTTCGAAATTACGCGCTATCGCTGCCAACTTTCCGGCAGCCTCCGCCGGCTCAACAACTAAATCGACATCGGCGCAATCGATCGCGGCCTTCGGCATACTGCTGAATTTGGCCGATTCCGGGCGCTGAGCCATCGTAATGCCGCCCGCCGCCTTGACGGCTTTCAAGCCATTCGCTCCATCGCTACCGGCACCTGAAAAAATAATGGCAATTGCCTTCTCTTGGCATGATTCGGCAAGACTCTTGAAAAAATAATCGATTGAAGCCTTAGGAACTTGCTTAGAAAGCGGGCGGCTTAATTTGAAATGCTTGTTGTCGATTGCAATATCGAAATCGTGAGGAGCGACATAAATAGCATTGGCCTGTAAACGGGCACCGTTTTTAGCTTCGTTAACCGGCAGAGCCGTTTCTTTGCGTAATAATTCGGCCAACAAGCTAGGCTGATCGGCCGAACTGTGCTGTACGATGATAAAACTCATTCCGGTGTCCGGCGATAAATGCGATACGAAAGGAAGCAAAGCCTCCAACCCGCCCGCAGATGCGCCAATGCCAACAACAATCATGCTTGAATAGTCATAGTGATAAAACCACAAAGATTAGCATATTTAACGACTCTTTATGAGTAATCACATAAAATGCAATCGACTACTCAAAAAGTATACTCATCGTAGATGAAAATTCGGCCTCGGGGCGTCCTGTCAAGCGAGTAATCGTACCCTCTTCCACGCTCAGACTATCGGAAAGAGAACCGTTTCAATTGCTAACGCGAACATAGCCATAATTTAGGCGCTGGATCTTCATGAGCGTTACTGAGTCGGCGGATCATTCAACCCGCCCCGCTTGAGGGATAAACGTCTTAGGCTTCGCCAGTCAGGACGAAGGCGCCGCTCCCGCAAAGGATTCCAAGAGCCGCCTATCCACCATACACTCCTGACTGCTTACTGCTCACCAACATTACTCAATGACATCAATGCCGCCGAGATAAGGCCTCAGCACTTCCGGCACATGAATCCTACCTTGCTCGTCCTGATAATTTTCGATCACCGCAATCAATGTCCTTCCTGCGGCCAACCCGGAACCATTCAGCGTATGAACCAATTCCGGCTTACCGGTTTCGGGATTGCGCCAACGCGCCTGCAAGCGCCTTGCCTGAAAATCTTTGAAATTGCTGCATGACGAAATCTCCCGATAGACGCCCTGCCCAGGCAACCATACTTCCAAGTCATAGGTTTTCGCCGATGAAAAGCCCGTATCGCCGGCGCACAGCAAAACTTTACGATACGGCAGTTTAAGTTTTTTCAGAATCGTTTCGGCATGCCCGGTCAATTCTTCATGAGCCGCCTCGGAGTCTTCAGGCTTAACGATCTGCACTAGCTCGACCTTTTCGAATTGATGCTGACGAATCATGCCTTTGACGTCTTTACCGTAAGCACCTGCTTCACTTCGAAAACACGGCGTATGACAAACGAATTTCAAGGGCATATTCTTAGCGTCGACGATTTCGTCCCGCACGATATTGGTGACCGGCACTTCGGCGGTCGGGATCAAATAATACGGCGGCTCGCTTCCGACTTTGAACAAGTCCTGCTCGAATTTCGGCAACTGTCCGGTTCCGCGCAAACTCTGCGCATTGACCAGAAACGGCACATAGGTTTCGATATAACCATGTTCGCTAATGTGCGTATCGAGCATGAATTGAATAAGCGCACGCTGCAAGCGCGCCAGCGCTCCCTGCAACACAACAAAACGCGCACTGGCAATCTTCGCGCCCAATTCGAAGTCCATGCCGCCGACTTTCGCGCCTAATTCGACATGATCCTTCGCTTCGAAATCGAATTGCCCCGGCTCGCCCCATCGGCTAATTTCGACGTTACTTTCCTCGTCGCAGCCTTCCGGCACCGAATCGTCCAAGATATTCGGAATCCCTTCCATCAATTCGGTCATTTTGGACTGGATGTCGCCGAGCTCGGTTTCAGCCGTTTTCAACTGGTCGCCTAAATGTTGCACCTGATCGAGCAAGGGCTGAATATCTTCGCCATTGGCCTTGGCCTTGCCGATCGACTTCGACCGACTGTTACGTTCGTTTTGCAGGTCCTGCGTTTTGACTTGTATCGCCTTACGCTTGGCCTCCAATTCGGAATAAAAGGCCGCATTGAATTCGAACGCACGGCGCTTCAGTTGCTGTTGAACAAAATCGAGATCGGATCTGAATAAACGAGGGTCTAACATTTGGACTTTTTTTACCTTTAATAAAAAAGTATTTCTAACAGTACTAAGAACACTTTTAATAGAACAATTATCCTAGATTTCTAAAATCATGGAACATCAAGAATCGACGCTGATAGGCGCGGTCGCCGGCCAGGTGACAATGTGCGGCAAATCGAACCGTGACCGCAAAGCGATAATCGCATTTTCGGCCTTTTCAGGCTCGTCATAAAATTCGACGACCACCGGCAAATCCACGGACAGCGTCAACAGAGATGTCGTATGCATTTCCCGGTTCTCTCCATAACCTTCGATCGCTCGAAATACACTGACGCCTGAAATCGCTTGTTCATTGTGCAACATGTCGACGATTTCGCCCGAGCTTGCCTTGCCTTCCAATGCGTAAATACGCACGACAGTTACCGGTTTCGACTTCATAGCTTTTTCCCTATCCAATAACCCGACCAAAGCGCCAATCCGCAAAAAATCGCATTACTCAAAAAAACGCTTAGCATCCAATTCACATTGAGGTCGAGCGGATGCTCGTCTTCAATTAAATATAGAATCAAATACAAACCCGAAAAAGTCACGAACGCGCCGGCACCGATGATCATTACCGCAGCGCGGTATTCAGGCGATAGTGCAATTTTTTCGACAATTAACGAAGCCACCAAACCGATCAATAAGGCGCCAAGCGCATTGATCGTGGCCATCGCATACGGAAACGCCCAACCCATTGAACGAATCACGCCGCCTGAATAAAGCATCAATAAGCGTCCGCCTAACAAGCCGATCCAAACGGCAATTAAGCAAGCGGCGATGCTAACGCCGATATTTAACGCGGCCTTGCCGAAACTGCCTTGCTCGATTAAATAGACAGTTTCCAAAGAAAAAGTCGAGAAGGTTGTAAACGACCCGAATAATCCGACCAGAATCGCGGCCCGATATTCGACGGTCATCGCGACGCGCTGCAGTATCAATACTTCGACTAACAGCCCCATCAAAAAGGAACCCATTACATTGACCGCCAATGTACCGTAGGGAAAGCCTCGCCCCAACCATTGATAGACGCCGGTCGACACCAAAAACCGAAGCACGGACCCGCAAGCCCCGCCCATGGCGACCGCAATAACTTGATTTAACATTAATATCTGATGAAATGTTTCCGATAGTAACGGAGTTCTTCGATCGATTCGACAATGTCGTCTAAGGCGCGGTGCGCTTCTTTCTTGACGAAACCGTCCTTGACCGTAGGCGCCCATCTGGCTGCAAGTTCTTTCAGGGTCGACACATCGAGATTACGATAATGAAAATAAGCTTCGAGTTTTTTCATCGAACGGTACATAAAACGCCGATCCTGGCCGATACTGTTACCGCACATCGGCGATACGCCTTCGGGAACCCATAGCTTTAAAAACTCCAAAGTTTGATGTTCGGCTTCGGCTTCATCGACAGTCGATGTTTGCACCCGCTCGAGTAGACCGGATTGACCATGATGCGTTTGATTCCATTCGTCCATTTTGGCCAGTACTTTTTCATCTTGATAAATCGCCAACACCGGGCCCTTCGCTAATATTTCAAGGTCTTTATCGGTAACGATTGTGGCAATCTCGATAATTGCATCGTTATCCGGATCAAGACCGGTCATTTCGAGATCGATCCAAATCAGACGAGATGACACTTGCTCCATTTTAATTCCCTGTATGATTAAAGTTGCGCGAAATTATAGCATTGGCTACTCTGTATGCCTACTTCTCAACCTTGACGCTTTATATAATGAATACTTTTACCGTTATCTTCCTTTTTGCGCTGATTGTTTCCTATGCGATTCAGTTTTGGCTGTCCATGCGGCAATCGGATTATGTTATGAAACACCGCGACGAGGTACCCGATGCCTTCAAGGATAAAGTCTCGCTCGAAGCCCATCAGAAAGCCGCCGATTATACGATAGATAAAGGCAAGCTCGGCAAGATTGACAGCTTGATAGGCTTAGTATTCCTACTGTTGATTACTCTGGGCGGCGGTATCGAATATGCATTCAATCTATGGTCCGGATTCGAATTGTCGCCAATGCTTACCGGTTTGGGCTCGGTCGCAACCATTATATTGTTTATGACCTTAGTGGAAATTCCGACACATGTTTATCAAACCTTCGTAATCGAAGAAAAATACGGCTTCAATAAAAGCACACCGCAACAATTCATTAAGGATCAGTTACTACAACTGGGTTTGATGTTGGCAATCGGCCTACCGATTTTGGCCTTGATTCTTTGGGTCATGGACAGCATCGGTTCGCTATGGTGGCTTTGGGCCTGGGCTATTCTCATCAGTTTTTCATTATTGATGAGCTGGCTATTTCCGACCGTTATCGCCCCGCTGTTCAATAAATTCACACCGATGGAAGACGGATCGCTGAAACAGCGTATACAAGGCTTGCTGGCCCGTTGCGGCTTCAACAGCCAAGGTATTTTCATCATGGACGGTTCGAAACGCTCCGGACACGGTAATGCTTATTTCACCGGCCTTGGCAACAACAAACGCATTGTGTTCTTCGATACCTTAGTTAATTCTCTCGAGGAAGAAGAACTTGAAGCGGTGCTGGCGCACGAACTGGGGCATTTCAAATGTAAGCATGTCATTAAAATGTTGGTCGCCAGTTCGATCATGAGTCTAATTAGCCTGGCCATTCTCGGATGGTTGATCGACAAGCCTTGGTTTTTCAGTGGCTTGGGCGTTTCAGAAGCGTCGAACGCAGCTGCCTTGCTACTGTTCACGTTGGTTTCGCCGGTTTTCACGCCATTTATGCAGCCGATCAGTGCCTATTTTCAGCGTAAATTCGAATTCGAAGCCGACGACTTTGCCGCCGCGAATGCTCGCGCCGATAAGATGATCAGCGGTCTAGTTAAGCTCTACGAAGAAAATGCCAGCACGTTGACGCCGGACCCGTTATATTCGGCCTTCCATTATAGTCATCCACCGGCGGCCATTCGCATCGCGCATCTGGAAACCAAGCTTGCGGCAAACGGATGAGTCCGCTTCAGGAAGGGCTTGTCATCGCGCATTTAGGTCAAGGTATTGCCGTCGAGAGCGACGGTAAAACCGTGCTTTGCCAACCGAAACGGAAGCTCGAAACCGTGACGGTCGGCGATAAAGTTTTATGGCAACTTTCGGCCCCCGATCAAGGCAGTATCGAGGAAATCCTGCCGCGACGCTCCCTCCTGACGCGTCCTTCTCGGAACGACAAAGTCAGACCGGTCGCCGCGAATATCGATACCGTTTTCGTGGTCTTCGCTCCCGAACCTTATTGCGATTTTTTGCTGATCGACCAATACTTGGCTATTTGCGAAAATCGCAATATCAATGCAGCCTTGGTCTATAACAAAACCGACCTGAATCCTCAGACCGCTCTAATCGACGAACTGACTATCTATGAGAATCTGGGTTATTCGATTTTCCGTGTCAGTGCCACCCATCGACACGGATTAGATCAGCTTAAACTCGCACTGACAGACCAAACCGGCATTCTGACCGGCCAGTCCGGCGTCGGCAAATCGTCATTGACCAATGCGCTGATTCCCGACAAGGATCTAAAAATCAATACCATCAGCGCAACCACGAAACACGGTCGGCACACAACGACCGCCGCGACGCTTTATCATCTTCCATCCGGAGGCAATCTGATCGACAGCCCCGGCGTCGCCATTTTCGGACTCGACGGACTCTCCGAAGCGCAATTGGCTTACGGTTACCGCGAATTTCAACCGTTAATCGACCACTGCCGTTTCAATAATTGCCGGCATGTCAACGACAAGGATTGTGCGGTTAGAGCAGCGGCCGAACAAGGAAATATTCCAATGTCACGCTACCAGCGCTTTTTAAAGCTCCGGGATAAAATGCCTCGAGCTTCTTGACGTTTCAATCAAAACGGAAACCTCTCGACGTTGTCCTGAATTAATTCAATACCAGTATAATATACCTCGAAGGGTTAAGACGGCCTCAGGTAGCGCTACCTAATACTGACCGGTTTCTTAAACCGAACTCAGGTTTCGTGGAGTCTATATCACTGATTATACCCATCGCAGATCAAAATTCGGCACCAGGGTGTCCGTCAAAGGACGCCGTGAATACATCCCTGTAGGCTCTATGCCAGCTCCATGCTGGCAAAGCCTTTGCCGCACACCCTGGCGCCTCCTCAGGCACTGCCGAAATTTGAAGTGCGAAAGGTATATTAATCGGTGAACTCAAACCCTACAGATTAACCATAAAGCACATAAAGTATTGCATCGACTTACCCTAAAATGTCAACCACTTTTTAGGGGAACAAAATGATTTGCATAGGCAGAACAAGCCATTGAATTAACCTCTTATTCTTTATAACCTTCATGGTGAAATGCTTTTTCTAGAGTAAATCCATTCCTTACAAGACACACTCTACCTGCCACTATAAAAATAACGAGGAGACCATTATCATGAAAAACCTACGAACCTTTGCGGATTACGTACTGATTGGCATCATCGGCTTCGTTCCTATCGCCATTATTCTGCAAATTGTATTTTATGTGCAAAGTCTACTGATCAATTTCATTTTGCTTATCCATGGCCGTTATGAAAACCCATTCGTGACCTTTACATTATTCGCTTCGGCGCTTGCGATACTCGGTTATTTCGGCTACTTACTCAAGCAGGAAAAAGCGCATTTACTGTATTACCTGGAAAAAATGATCTTACGCATTCCTTTTATCGGCACCGTTTACCGCGTCACGCAAAAACTCTTTAAATTATTTCTGACCAAAGAAGAGGCGCAGGTTCGCGCTGTGGTTTATGTCGAGTACCCCAAGGAAGGCATGTGGGTGCCTGCCTATGTTACAAACCGCATCGGCGACAATTATGTTTTATATGTACCGACTTCGCCGAACCCAACCTCTGGCTTTACCGTGATCGTCCATAAATCGAAGGTAGTCAATTCGCAAATGGATATCGAGGCGGTATCGAGTTTCATCATCAGCGTCGGCGTCGACTACGCCAAGCCGGAAGAAGTAGCGGCACTCACCCACACCAGCGCGCCATAAGCCCTATCACTATGCATCGACACTTTTTTGTTTTATTTAGCCTTTTGATCGGCTCTCAGCCGGCATTTGCCTGGCTGACACCGCCTGCCATGCAAGAACCTGCGGGTATCGAGCCGCCTACAACAGTACCGTATCGCCTCGATGAAGCCGGCGGCATCGAAAAACCCTGTTCGAACGAACAGCCCGAATGGCGCGATGCGCAAAAGATCGACGGTTTAGAAATCGCCGCATCGCCCTTGTGCGAACCGGACAATCCCTACGATATTGCCGTGTCGGTCAAAGGCACCAATAACGTCTCGATGCATACCTTGATGCAAACCCACTTCGCCCAAGATGCGTTGATCAAGACCGACGATCTCGACGGCGACGGCGACCCGGATGTCATCCGCATCAAATTGGAAGTAACCGAACTGAACGGCCAGAGCCCCGACGGCGAATTCTTGATCAACACTTTCCCTATCGCACCGGGCATCGAACCGGGGCTTTGGGTTTACTCACCCAAGATGGTCGGCATGGGCGTCAAGCATTTCAATTCGCTCGTGGCAAACCCGATTCTGCGCGCACCGTCCCCGGTGATTCGGGTCGAGCAAGGCGATAAAGTTTACATCACCCTGGAAAATACCCATTATCTGCCGCATACGATCCATCTGCACGGCGTCGATCATCCCTGGCTGAATTCCGAAGGAAAGGATAACGACGGCGTCGAGGAACACCCAGTCTTTCCGGGGCAAAACCATACTTACGAAATTCAAACCCGTCATGCCGGCACGATGATTTATCACTGCCATGTACAAACCGCGCAACATATGATGATGGGCTTGACCGGCATGATCATCGTCGAGGAAAACCGGCCTAATAATTGGCTGCAAACCTTCAATATCGGCGCCGGCCATGTGCGACACCCCTCGGTTGCGGTCAAGGAAAAATTCAGCCGCGAATATGACTTGGTCTATCAATCGATCGACAAGCGGCTCGCTAGCATCGTGCAGGGCGCGAACGACCCAAGACTGATCGCGCAACGCATGAACCGCGAATATAACATGACCGAGTCGTTCGAAAATTATTTCCTCTTGAACGGCCGCTCGTTTCCTTACACGCTACGAGACGGCATCATCGTCGCCGAGGAAAACGAACATATCAAGCTCAATTTAGTCAATGTGCAGCGATCGGCCGCGGCGATTCATTTCCATGGACATAAAGCAACCATCATGGCTTATGACGGCGTCAAGGCGCCGGAAGGCTCGCAAATCACCCGCGACGTTTTCGACATTGCTCCGGCACAACGCCTCGACCTCGATCTGTACACCAAAAACGACGGGCTGCATAGTTACGGCCCGGGCTTGTGGATGTTTCACGACCATGTCGTGACCGGCACGACCACCGACGGCCTGGAACCTGGCGGCAATATGTCCATTTTGGCTTACCGGCATTTGCTCGACGACCAAGGCATGCCGCATATGCATGACGAAATGTTCGACCAGGTTTTCACTAAAAATTATTACCAGAAGAAACTGCCGGTCTGGGGCAGCGGAGAATATGGCGACGCACTCGGCGAAGCCGGCATGCTCGCGCCGGATTATGTTCGCATCGCCGGCTTCGGTCTCGCGGTCGGTTTATTGCTCGGACTGATTATTTTTATTGTCGTTGCGCTCAACAGGAAACACTCACAATGACCCGACAAAATTTTATTCCCCGGATTCAAAAGTTATCAAGCGCGTCGTTATGCTTGCTTTTGTTGGCGGCGGTCAGCCCTCCCAGCACGGCAATGATGAAACACGGCAATATGATGATGGATGAAACCGGCATGATCATGAATGCCAATGCCGACAATTTGCCACGCGACTGTAAGGAAATTTCCGAGGATGTCGATATCGTGATCCGCGCGGGCCATGAGCATGCGCAAAAATTCCCCGGCAAGATGTTTGCGTTCGACAAGCAAGAATGGGATGTTAAACCGTGCAGTCGAATCAACATCACCTTCATCAACGACGACCAAATCCGGCATCAAATGATGATTCACGGCCTGCCCGGTTATCTATACCCGGACGGCATGGTGCATTTGGAACTATACGGCCAAGGAAAATTACAGGCCTCGCTGATCGTTCCGTCGCGGCCTAAAACCTATCTGGTGCACTGCGAGATACCGCAGCACATGGAAAAAGGCATGAAGGCGCAATTGAAGGTGGACGGCGGGGACGGCGACCTGCCGAGCATTCCCGGCATCAGCGAACCGGTCACGCCGGATGTGTATCCGGTAGCATGGAGTCAAACGACCTGGATTGCCTTGATCGTTTCGCTGACTATGGGATTGGCCGCACCTATTATTGGCGGCGTTTGGTTAAACAAACGCTTACAAGCAAAGAAGCTATCTGCTAAGGATAGCGCTTGAATCTAGCCAATTTGAAAAGCTATGTATTCGGTAATGGTTGAAAATACCCACTTCTACCGGAAACACTTATAAATCCAAAGTGACTTGAGCCTTCAAGTTTAGAGATGGGTGTAGTATTAATTTCAACTATCAACGCGAACATGGTCATTTGAAAGGCTCTATGCGGCTAGCAGTAATTGCTTGAATTCGTCTGCCGTGCCCGGCGGACTAAAATAGTACCCTTGATAATTCGGACAACCCAACGACTTGAGCAATTCGAGTTGATCCTTAGTTTCAACCCCTTCGGCAACAACTTCCAACCCCATGTGCCGCGCCATCGCAATGATCGTATCGACGATTGAGGCATCATCCTTTTCGGTACACATATCCTGAATGAAAGTACGGTCGATTTTCAGCACATTCACCGGCAAACGTTTGATATAGCGCAAGGACGAATATCCGGTACCGAAATCGTCGATCGAGAAACGAATACCTAAATCATGTAGATCCCGCATAATTTCAACGGCCTTGTCCAAATCGTAAATCACGATATTTTCGGTGATTTCCATTTCCAAGCAATGCGCCGGTACTCCGGTTTTTTTTACGACTCGTTCGATACCGGCGGTAAAATCAGTATCTCTGAATTGGCGCGGACTAATATTGATGCAAAGATGATAATCGTCTTTCCAAATACCTTCAGCGACCCATTGCGCCAATTGGTAACAGGCGGTTTCGAATACCCATTGACCTACAATCGAAATCAACGCGCTACTTTCCAATACCGAAATAAATTCATCGGGGGCAATAATACCCAGTTCGGGATGATTCCAACGAATCAGCACTTCGGCACCGCTGACCTGTCCGTTGTCGATATTGACTTGCGCTTGATAATAAAGCCGAAACTGGCGCTCCTCGATCGCTTTGCGCAATGCCACTTCCAGCTTTAATTGCCGACTTACCGCCTCACTCATGCCCTGCTTGTAAAAAGCGATGCCGTTGCGGCCTTGCGCTTTAGCATGATACATCGCGGTATCGGCATGTTGAATCAATTCGTGCGAACCGCCTTCGAGTAACGGAAATAATGCTATACCGATGCTCGCGGTCACTTGAATCCGGTGACTTTCGGCATGAATAATCTTGGCGATGTCCTGACGGGATTTTTCGGCGATTTCCCCCGCTTTTTCAGCCGCCTTTGCTTTGTCGATAGGCAAACCGCTCAAAATGATAATGAACTCATCGCCACCCAATCTAGCCACGACATCATCGCGGCGGACATTGGCTTTTAATGCCAATGCAATCTGCATCAATACCGAATCGCCGGCAAGATGACCCAGGGTATCGTTGATTTTTTTAAAATGATCCAAGTCAATAAACAAAACCGCGCCTGTTTCATTATGCCGCAACGCCCTTGCAATTTCTCGCTCGAGTTCATTATGCAATTGCGTTCGATTGATTAAGCCGGTCAATGAATCGTGATAGGCCAAAAACTCGATTTTTTCCTGAACTCTTTTATATTCGCTGATATCGCGAATGATCGTGGAAAAAAAGGCAACGCCGCCAAATTCTGCAAAATGCGAGATCAGAACCTGAGATACCGGAATCGTATCCTTACTTCGCGTCAACAACTCGGTTTCACCGCACCATTGCCCCTTGCGAATTGCATTCGGAATCGCTTCGGAACGAATGATTTTCGCGCATTCAATCGGGTAAAAGTCGGTCAAACGAAAATCGGACAAATTTTGAACTTGACTAAAACCTAATAGCTTTCTACCGGCGCAATTCATATATTGAGCGAAACCGTCTGCATCGAAAATAGCCACCATATCGGGCGTCACCTCCAATATTGACATCAGACGCTGCTGCATATCGGTCGCTTGTTTTTTCTCAAGGAAGTGCAACCAATCGCGCATGACCCGGCTAATCACATGGGTTATATCCGCTAACGCACTTTCGGTTTTGACCAAGTAATCCCAAGCACCGGCATTCATCGAATGTATCGCCGGCGTGGCATCGTCCGGCCCGGTCAAAATTACGACAGGACAATCCAAATGGTCGACGTGGCCGGAGAGCAAATCGGTTGCCAAACCATCGGGTAGAAAAAAATCGATCAACATAAGATCGGGACGTTTTTCATTAAGGCATTCGCGCGCTTTTTGCAAATTTTCAGCAATCGTCAAACGGTAACCGGCTTCATTTTCCAATGTATTCTTGATAAGCTCGACATAAACATGATTATCCTCGACCAATAAGATATTGAGTTCCTGTTTATCCATAACCTGTTACCTATTTTTGGAATACTTATCAATTAGCATTGACAATGCTAATTTTCCGGTGATTGACATTATACGATCAGCTGCCTGAGCACATCATTGTTTGAACTTCCTTGCTTTGTTCTTGCACCGCCTCGACAGTTTCGAGCAACTTATTCATGCTCAAGCCGATCAATTCGAGAGCCTGCGGATCGAAACCTAGACCTTCGATTCCAGCTTTACTCGAATCAACCGACAAAGGTCCACGGCGGTTCGATAAAACATTGGCGATATGCACCATGCCGGCTTCAATCGCAAATGCTTCCGCTTGATTAGGCTGATGATGAAAAGCGACGCTTCGGCACAGAATTTCGGGTAACCTCCAAGCTCTAGCCAAGGCGCCGCCGACTTGGGCATGATTAAACGACAATAAACGCTGTTCCGCCTCTTCGATACGGCAACCGGTCATTTTCGACTCATCTAACACCGCGCGAGCCAAATCAGGCAATTGGTAATACAAAACGATTTTTCCGACATCATGCAATAAACCGGAGGTGAAGAGCGCTTCACAGTCAGCATGATGACTTTGTTTGGCAATGGCTCGAGCCATTAAACCGCATTCGACACTATGCCGCCAAAACTCCTGAAAGTCGATCAATGGATTGGCTAAACGCTTGAGTACCGTCGTGGCGGAGGTCGCCAGTATCAGATTGCTCAAATCGTCCTCGCCGATAATCGATATCGCTTGATCGACTCTGTCGATCTTTCGAGGCAACGCATAATAGGACGAATTAACGATGCGTAATATTCTCATCGTCAAAGCAGGATCCTGAGAAACCAAACTCTCGATGTCGTGTCGACTATGATCGGGATCGGCCATTATCAGGTTGATCTTTCGGCATATTTCAGGCAACGTGACTAAATTGATCACGCCACTGACTAATTTTTCGGGTGTATATTTTTCAACCACTCAATTTATCCCGCTATCTCATTTCAGTAAAAGCTTCTAATAAAAATAGACCTTTATAGCACTTACTTGCAAAAATTTCCGACAGTTTACTTGTAGCCCCAGCAATTCCCAGTTTGAGGAATTTCGCCATATTCAAGGTATGCGGGGCATGCCTGTCGAGGAACGCCGTAACGCCAGAAACTAACGCTCATGAAGCCTCCGCCATCGCCCCAACAAATGAAATTTCGGCGTGGGAGGGTGCGATCACTCGCCCGACAGGACGCCGAATTTTGATCTACGATGATGATATCTAAATTTAGTCGCGCAAACGGCACCATTCCCGGAAAACCGAATTTTGTTATACACGCAAGGCGGCGTTAAACTATGGCTTCCTACTCTACCGTCTCTTTACCGACAGTGACCACAATGCACAAAACCGCGCTATACGGGCTACACATCGAATTAGGCGCCAAAATGGTTCCGTTCGCTGATTACCAAATGCCTTTGCAGTATAGCAAAGGGATCATTCACGAACATCTGCATTGCCGGAATCAGGCTTCGCTATTCGATATCTCGCACATGGGTCAATGTTTGCTTAAGGGGCCTAGCGCCGCCATCGGCCTGGAAAAACTGACGCCGGCCATTATCTCCCGCCTCGGTCCCGGTCGGCAGCAATATACAGTGCTGACGAATTCGGACGGCGGAATTATCGACGACATCGTCGTAACTCGGCTCGGCCAGGAATTGACGATCGTCGTCAATGCCGCCTGTAAGGAAAAAGATTTTAAACATTTGCGCAAACAACTGATAAACGACTGTCAATTACAGGAACTGACCGAACATGCCCTATTAGCTCTGCAAGGGCCTTCGGCCTCCCACGTCTTACAAGAGATTGCACCGGAAGTCTGCCGCTTACAATTCATGCATGCCTATCGTACCGAAATAGACGGCATACCTTGCATGATCAGTCGTAGCGGCTATACCGGCGAAGACGGCTTCGAAATTTCGTTGCCGAACCGGTTCGCCGAAAAACTGGCTCGAATTCTGTTGAATTTCCCTGAAGTCGAGCCGGCCGGCTTAGGCGCCAGGGACACATTGAGGCTAGAAGCCGGACTCAGTCTTTATGGTCATGAGCTCGATGAAAAAACCACACCAATCGAAGCCGGACTGTCCTGGCTGATCAAAAATACCCACCAGAGCTATCCGGGAGCCGGCACGCTGCTCAACCAAATGCAAAACGGCTCCGAAATACAACGCGCCGGCTTGCTCGTCGAAGCCAAAATGCCGGTTCGGGAAAACGCGCAGGTCTTCGACAACGAAGATAAATTAATCGGCCGCGTGACTAGCGGCAGTTTTTCACCTAGCTTGAGCAGACCGATCGCGCTAGCCTTGATTGACAGTGAAGCGGCCGTCATCGGTGCAACGCTGTTTACACGGGTTCGTAATAATCTGATCAAACTCACCGTCTGCGATCTACCTTTCGTCCCCCACCGTTATCACCGGAGTTAGCCATGTCCTCATCCGCCCCCGCTTTGAGTCAATTGGAAATGCGCGGCAGCTTCATCAACCGCCATATCGGCTCGAATCCCGATGAACTCAAAAAAATGCTCGAAGCCCTTGGTCTGGATGCACTTGAAGACTTGATCAGTGCCGCAGTACCGGCGGATATTGTCGACCTCGAACCGTTAAGCCTAACCGAAACCATAAGCGAAAGAGCGGTCATCGAACATCTGCGCAAGATCAAGGAACGTAATAAAGTCTTAACCTCATTAATCGGCATGGGTTATTACGACACTTCGATGCCGGCCGCAATCAAACGCAACGTCCTCGAAAATCCGGGCTGGTATACCGCTTACACGCCTTACCAAGCCGAAGTTAGCCAAGGGCGCCTCGAGGCTTTACTGAATTTTCAGCAAATGGTGATCGATTTGACCGGCATGGAGTTGGCCAACGCCTCATTACTCGACGAGGCGACCGCCGCGGCCGAAGCGATGAGCATGTCCAAGCGTCTGTCCGGTAGCTCATCGAGCACTTTTTTCGCGGACCGAGACTGTCATCCGCAAACGCTCGCAGTCCTCAAAACCCGCGCCGAATCGATGGGCTTTGACTTAGTCGTCGGCGATGTCTTCAACGACCTGGATAAACAATCCTGCTTTGGCGTACTCGTGCAATACCCTGGGTCAACCGGAAAAATCCGAGATCTAACGCCTATCGTCGACACGGCTCATCAACAATCGGCCTTGGTCACAGTTGCTTGCGACCTGCTCAGTCTGGTGCTGCTCAAACCGCCCGGTCACTTCGGAGCCGACATTGCGGTCGGCAATTCGCAACGCTTCGGCGTACCGATGGGCTACGGCGGACCGCATGCCGCGTTCTTTGCCACGCGCGACGAATACAAACGTTCGGTTCCCGGGCGAGTCATCGGCGTTTCGAAAGATCGGCACGGCCAATTCGCACTACGTATGGCACTACAAACCCGCGAACAACACATTCGCCGCGACAAGGCAACTAGCAACATTTGCACTGCCCAAGTATTGCCTGCCGTGCTGGCCGGATTCTATGCCGTTTATCACGGCCCCACCGGCCTGCGCATGATTGCCGGTCGCGTGCACCGCTACACCCGAATTCTCGCCGAAGGATTGATACAGCTCGGCTTCACCATCGAAACAAGCTGTTATTTCGACACGCTGTTGATCAAGACGCCGAATCGTGCAAAACGCATCATCACCAACGCCCAGGAAGCCGGTATCAATCTCAGATTCATCGACAGCAACAGGATCGGCCTGTCGCTCGATGAAACGACCTCGCGCCAAACTATTCGCAGCTTGTGGCGGGTTTTTGCGGCGCAACCGGTCGACTTGCCGCAAATCAATGCCTTGGACGCACATCTTGACGACTGCATACCGAACGCATTACTCCGCAGCGATGCGATCCTTCAGCATCCGGTATTCAGCAACTATCACAGCGAAACCGAAATGATGCGTTACATGCGCCGTCTAGCCCGGCGCGATATCGCGCTGGATCGCTCGATGATCCCGCTCGGCTCATGCACGATGAAACTGAATGCCGCTACTGAAATGCAAACGATTTCTTATCACGAAATCAACGGCCTGCATCCGTTCGCCCCGTTATCGCAAACCCACGGATACCAGCAATTGTTCGACGAACTGGAAGCGATGCTCTGCGACCTGACCGGCTTCGACGCGATCTCGCTTCAGCCGAACGCCGGCTCGCAAGGCGAATTCACGGGGCTTTTAGTCATTCGTAAATACCATCGAGTCAACGGTCAAGATCAGCGCAACATTTGTTTGATTCCGGCCTCCGCACACGGCACGAATCCTGCCAGCGCGGTGATGGCCGGGCTCAACGTGGTCGTGCTCGCCTGCGACGACGACGGAAACGTCAGCGTCGACGATTTACGCAAAAAAACCGAACAGTATCGCGATACGCTGGCCGCGTTGATGATCACCTACCCGTCGACGCACGGCGTGTTTGAGGAAGCCTTTCGTGAAATCTGCGCGATTGTGCATGACGCCGGAGGCCAGGTTTATCTGGACGGCGCCAATTTCAATGCCCTTGCTGGCATTTGCCGACCCGGCAAAATCGGCGCCGATGTCGCACATTTGAACCTGCACAAGACCTTCGCGATTCCGCACGGCGGCGGCGGACCGGGCGTCGGACCGATCGGCGTCGGCGCGCATCTCGCGCCTTATCTGCCGGATCATCCTGTCGTCAAAGGCGTCAACCCTTATAAAAACGAACACGGCACGATCGGTTCGGTATCCGCCGCGCCTTGGGGTTCGGCGAGTATCTTGTCGATCTCGTGGGCCTATATCGCGATGATGGGCGCGGCCGGTTTAAAAAAAGCGACGCTGACCGCCATTCTGAATGCAAACTACATCGCCCATCGCCTTGCACCGCATTATCCGATTCTATACACCGGCAAGAACGGTTTTGTCGCGCATGAATGTATCATCGATTGCCGGGCCTTCAAAAAAACCTGCAACGTCACCGTCGAGGATATTGCCAAACGCTTGATCGACTACGGCTTCCACGCGCCGACCGTAGCCTTCCCGGTCGGCGACACAATGATGATCGAGCCGACCGAAAGCGAATCGAAACGCGAAATCGACCGCTTTTGCGACGCGCTGATTGCAATCCGGCAAGAAATCGCCGATATCGAAAGCGGCTCGGCCGATCCTGAAAACAATCTGCTGCATAACGCGCCGCATACGCATCGCTTGCTATTGGATAATTGGCAACTGCCTTATTCCAAACAACAAGCCTATTTCCCCGACAATCATCAGCACGACGACAAATATTGGCCGCCGGTCGGACGCATCGACAATGTTTACGGCGATAGGCATTTAGTATGCACCTGCCCCCCCCGTTTCGGATTATGAGTAGCTTCCTAAGTTATAGAGGCAGTGAACGTATTGGCAAATGCCTCATAAAAAATATTTCACCATGAAGAACATGAAGGCCTAGCCATTGCCCCGGCAAATGAAAGTTCTCGGTAGCGGAGGGCTCAGGGCAAGAGCTACCTGAGACCAACACACCCCACACATTATCAGTCAACCCCGACTTGCTCGTTCAATCTTTCTTGATTGTCGGGAAGCTAGAGCTTCCTGAACAGGTTACCCAAGCTGGAGCTTGGGTAACAGCATCTACTGGAGCTTGGGTAACTGCAAAATATTTCACCCTAACTCTTCATGTCACTTCATGCTCTTCATGGTTATTTCATAATTTTGAATACTTTCACAGTCTCTAGAGCTTAGGAAGGAGCGAATTAGATAGGAGTCGCTCGATCGTTGCGTCTAAACCGCCCGAAGACTATTCAAAAACATCGGAACAGCTTCCGCCGGCATCGGTTTGGCGAACAAAAAGCCCTGCATGATATCGGCATCTCTATGCAGCAGATAGTCTCGCTGCGCCTCGGTTTCAACGCCTTCGGCAACCACCTCGATACCGAGCGCATGAGCCAGCGCAATCGTTGCCGAACAAATAGCCGCATCGTTCGGATCGGTTTCGATATCCTTGACAAAGGTACGATCCAATTTCAAGCGTTGAATCGGCAATAGTTTTAAATAAGACAACGATGAATAGCCGGTACCGAAATCATCGATAGCGAGCTCCACGCCGATGTTTCGTAAAGCCTTGAAAATCTCGATTGCAACTTCAGGGTTTAGCATCGCCGCCGACTCGGTGATTTCCAATTCCAAATCGCCGCCTGCTAATTCGTTTGCCCGTAGAACGCTAGCAACCCGTTGGACCAAATGCGCTTGCCGTAATTGCTGTACCGATAGATTCACCGCAATTCTCACATCCTTGAAACCTTGACCGCGCCAATCCCGTAATTGCGAACAAGCGGTATTGAGCACCCACTCGCCCAACCGGTCTATCAAACCGATTTCCTCGGCGACAGGGATAAATTGATCGGGAGGAACATTGCCCAAAACGGGATGCTCCCAACGAAGCAGTACTTCCAAGCCGATCACATGGTCGCTTTCGGATTTAACCTGCGGCTGATAGTGTAAATACAACTGCCCTTTTTCCAAGGCTTCATGGAGGCTATGTTCCAACAACAATCTGTCATTGGTGAGATGCTTCATCTCGGCCCGGAAAAACTGGTAATTGTTTCGCCCGACCGCTTTGGCATGATACATCGCGGTATCGGCATTTTTCATCAACAACTCGATGGTCTCGCCATCATGTGGATATAAACTAATACCAATACTGGGCGTGGTTCGTAAATTAACCCCATTAACTAAATAAGGTTTCGACAACGCGGTCAATATTTTATCCGCAACATGGGCTGAGGCATGCGCGGCATTTTTATCGGTCAGTACAATCACGAACTCATCACCGCCCAAACGTACGACCAAATCGCTATCGCGCACGCTATCCTTAAGCCGATGCGCCACTTCGATCAACAGGCCGTCGCCTACCTGATGCCCCAACGAATCATTAATCACCTTAAACCGATCCAAATCGATAAACATTACCGCCGCCTCTTCTTCTTTTCGGCGAACCAGCAGCATCGTCTGCTTCAGACTAATTTGCAGATACAAACGATTCGGTAAATCGGTCAACGGGTCATGATGCGCGATATGGCGAATCTTTTCCTCGGTGGCTTTTTGCGCACTGATATCGGCGAAGCTGGCGATATAATAATCGACCGAACCCGACACGCTGCGCACGACCGATATCGTCAATAGTTTCGGATAGACGCAGCCGTCCTTATGCCTATCCCAAATCTCGCCTTGCCAGAATCCCGACTCATTGATCGAATGCCACATCGCGCGATATTCGTCGGGAGTCGTTTTACCTGAAGCTAGAATACTGGGGCTTTTTCCGCGAACCTCACTCGCCGTGTACCCGGTTAACCGCGAGAATGCCGGATTGATTTTAAGAATGTGATTGTTCCGGTCGGTTATCATGATCGCTTCGCCACTGTGCTCAAACACATGCGCCGCCAAGCGTAATTGAGCCTCCGCGTATTTGCGTTGCAAAATATTGCGCACTCGAGCCATCAACACCGGAACCACGACCGGCTTGGTTAAATAATCGTCGGCCCCAAGATCCAGACCGGCGACTTGGCTTTGTTCGGAGCTATCCGCACTGACAAATATCACCGGAATATCTTTTGTTTCCGGTCGCGCGCGCAATTCACGCATCACCTCAATACCATTCATGCCGGGCATCATCACATCCAGCAGAATCAACTCAGGTTTGTCGTGGCGCTCGGCCAAATCCAATGCGGCAGGACCGTTGACGGCAATTTTGATACGGTAATCGGCTTTCAAAGCAGCCGCTAAAACATGGATATTGGCGGGCACATCGTCGGCCAACAATATGAGCGGTTTCTTCCCGGTTTCGTCCACCGTCTGAATCATTTAACTATCCTGCTTCAACAAGGTCAAAAGTCGTTCAATCGTGGTCATTGCGCCGCTGTAATCGAATCTGTCGAGTTGATCTCGCAAGCGTTTCAGCAGTTCGCCGGCCTGGCCGGAGCGATAAAGCACCGATAATGCATCTAAAGATGCTTCGGGAACCAACTCCCGCTCCTCGACATAGGGTAACAAATCATTTAATACTTGCGCGATGGCTTTTACATCGGAATCCGATTTTTGGACACCGCTCGTTTCAAGCGGCGTTAACGAATTGGCAATCGCGTCAACGGCCTGCTGTAGTTGTAGAATAAAAGACCGGTATAAGTCGGAATTGGATCCGGAATATATGTCCTTTTCCAATGCGGCGGCTGCGAGACTCAACGAATCCGCGCCCAAATGCCCCGCCAATCCTTTAATAGAGTGCAGCATGGCTGCCGCTTCGTCGTATCGCTGTTCCCGCATTAGCCGGTCGAATTGTGCCGGCGAATTGCTGTATTCATCGAAAAAACCGACCAACAACCGACGTAATAACACGGCATTACCATCGACCCTCCTTAATGCCCGATCCATATCGAAGCCGGGCAAATCAGGCAACTTTACGGCATTCGCCACAACTTCGGATTCCAAATTGACTTTGCGCGCGTCCTCTTTGACGCTCAAACCCTTGAACCATTTAACCAAGACCCGCTCAAGGTCGCTAGGGTCGACCGGCTTCGCGACAAAGTCGTCCGCGCCGACGAGCCGGCATCGAGCGCGTTCCTCGGGCATTACCGCCGCACTCATCACGACAACCGGCAAGACACGGTAATCCGGTATCGCCTTGATTCGGCGAGTGGCTTCGAAACCGTCCATTTCCGGCATCTGCAAATCCATCAGCACCATGTCGAAAATTTCTTGTTCAAGCTTGTCTAACGCGACTCGACCGTTTTCGGCAACCGTGACCGATGCGCCTCTATTTTGCAAAATTTCAACGACGACTTCTTGGTTGAGCACATTATCCTCAACCACCAAAATTTTTTTACCTTCGAGACGAATCGCGCCAAGCACTTTATCTTCAGGCTTAGGAATCACGGAATGCCCTGCCAGCGTTTCGTATAACACCGATGGCGTTACCGGTTTGGTCAAGATCTTATCGAAATGGACCCTATCGGCTTGAGCTAAAAGCTGCTCTTTATCATAAGCCGTAATCATGATCACTGTCAGCGGATGTTTCAACAAGCCCTGACGACAATCCTTTTCAAGCCGACCCGCTACTTCGGCCCCGCTCATGCCGGGCATACGCCAGTCGAGCAGCACCGTAGAAAACGGACAATTCTTTTGTTCCGCCCCATAAATACGGCGCAAAGCATCTTCTCCCGAATCAGATGTTTCGCAGAACACCCCCCACTCGGTTAATAAACACTCGAGTATCAAACGAGAAGTCGATTGATCGTCAACGACAAGTACCCGCTGAGCTCGGATCCGGCTTAAATCGAGATTTTGCGGCGCTTCCGCTTCGATACCGACGCGAACCGTAAACGTAAAAACAGCCCCCTCGCCTTCGACGCCGGCGGCACCGATCGTGCCACCCATTAAAGCGACTATCTTGCTGCAAATCGCCAAACCCAAACCGGTTCCGCCGAATTGCCTAGTAATCGAGCTATCGGCTTGCGTAAACGGCTGAAATAATAACTCGGCTTTTTCCTGAGACAAACCGATGCCGGTATCGCGAACCGAGAATTGCAACAGTAACGAATCGTCGCTCTGCTCAATCGCTTCGACCTTGATATGAACTTCGCCCTCGTTGGTAAACTTAATTGCATTACCGACCAGGTTATTAAGCACCTGAGTCAAGCGTAACGGATCGCCAATCAACGTACGATTTACAGCCGAATCGATTTCAAAAAACAGCTCCAAGCCTTTTTCCTCTATACGCGCGGCGAACAAATCGGCGACCGATGTCAGTACCGACTCCACTCGAAACGGCACCCGGTCTATTTCAAGACGCCCGGCCTCGATTTTCGAATAATCGAGCACATCGTTAAGAATGCTCAGCAGGGCTTTCGACGAAGCATGCACTTTTTGCAGAAAATCCTTCTGCCGGACATTGAGTTCGGTTTCCAAAACCAATTGCGTCAAGCCCAATATGGCATTCATCGGCGTGCGAATTTCATGACTCATATTGGCGAGAAACGCCGACTTGGCTCGATTGGCCGCTTCCGCGCTTTGCTTGGCTTCGATTAAGGCCGCTTCGGTTTCCTTTCGAGCACCGATATCGCGCAAAAAGACGACCAATCGGCCTTCGCCAACCGGTAAATAATTGACGCTAACTTCGATATCCAATAATCGACCATCTTTATGCCGATGCCGGGTTTCGAATCGATCCGCCCCGTTTTTAAAAATATTATCGAGATGCTGTTGAGTTTCTTCGGGGCTTTCAATCGCTTCGATATTCCGTATTGTCATTTGCCGCAGCTCATCCCGTTCATAGCCGATTAAACGGCAATAAGCGTCATTGACATCGATAAAACGACCTTGACTGTCGCACAACGCAAAACCGTCCTGTGTCGTTTCGAGAATGGTGCGATACTCGGCCTCGGACTCCTTACGCGCAGTGATATCGATAATCATGCCGATAAAATTGATCGGTTGCCCTTGTAAGTCTCGCAATACTGTTACCGTCAAATCCCCCCAAACCACTCGTCCGGATTTTGCGACGTATCGCTTTTCGAGCCGATAATCGTCTCTTCGACCCTCTACGATTTCTGCAACCAAACCCACTTCCATCGACAAGTCATCGGCATAAGTCAGTTTTGCGAAATTGACATCCGACAGCTCGGTCGTCGAATATTCTAAAAAACGAGCCAAACTATCGTTCGCCTGCAACAAATTACCCTCGGCATCGGCAAAAGCCATGCCGATACTGGCTTTTTCGAAAATTGTTCGAAAACGCATTTCGCTATCCAACAACGCTTGCTCAACCTTTTTTAATTTACCGATATCGACCGCTATCCCGAGATAACCGCTAATCATTCGATCGACATTACGCATCGTACTAACCGACAACAATACCGGAATCACCGAGCCATCCTTACGCCGATAGAGCCATTCATGCTCATTGGGTTTATTATTACGCGATTTAACAATAATCGTATCGAAACCGGGTCTTACCGGTATCCCCAACTGTTCGGAAAACTCTTGCGTCCGCTTTTCTAGCTCATCGGAATCATGAAATATGTCGGGGCTTTGCTTGCCGATCACTTCGTCCGCCAGATAGCCCAGCATGTCTTCGGCAGCACGGTTGAATACGGTAATGATCCCTTCCGGTGTAGTCGCAATAATCGCATGCGCGGCATTATCCAGTATCGCGGCATGCAGCGTTAACAAATCCTGCAAACGCCGGTTCGCGTTTTCCAAATCTGCAGTTCGCTGCTCGACGCGGAGTTCCAACAGCAATTGATCTTCCGCCAACCGGTCGGCCATACGGTTGAAACTGCCCGCCAACTCCTTCAGTTCCTGCCAGCCTTCGACCGGCACTCTTCGATCGATATCGCCGCCGGCAATAGACCCGGCGACTTCAGTCACCTTTCGTATCGGCAAAATCAACGCCCTGCCGAACCACAGCGCGGTGAGACTCGACAAAACAAACAATAACGCCAATGCTCCCCAAGTCAGTTGTCGTAGTCTCTGAGCCGCAGCAAGAGCTTCGTCGACATCCATTTTGACGACCATCCCCCAGCCCAAGGATGGCAAATAGCGCCATACCGATACGATATCGACGCCCACATAATCCTGAGTCACGCCCATACCGAGTTCACCCGACAAGGCTGATCGCATCGGACTAGCGGTTTCCGTCAATGGTACATGATAGCGAAAAGCGGCCTCGCTAATTCGACTCAAGGGGGCGACATACAATGTGTGATCGCCCTCACGCTGCGCCAGCACGGTCTCGCCGGTCCCACCCAAGCCGGTGTTGTCGGCAGTGACTTGTGTCAATCGATTGAGATCCAATTGAAAAGCCAGGGTTCCAATCGGCCTGCCGTCGCGCAGCAACGGCGTGACGATAAAAACAGCGGGGTTATTTCCGGAAGGTTCGTAGAGCGCCACCGGCGTCACTTGTGTATCGAGCAATGCCAAAGCGCTACGCTGGGCTTCGGCCAGCGCCGTATCGCGTAAAAACCCGGAATTTAAATTAGTGCCGAGGTCGCCTTCATGCAATATCGAAAAAATGACATTACCGAGTTTATCGATCAACAACAGGTCGTAATATCCGCTACTGTCTTTAAATCTGACAAAATCGCTTCGATACTTGCGTATTTCATTTCGATATTGCACAGAATCGATCGACCCGTCGAATAAAGCCGAAAGCGTGTCCAAGGCTTGATTCGTCAACGACATATTGGCTAAAAATTGAGCATCGTCCAAGCGTTCGCTTAGGTAAGCCTCGATTTGATCCTGTTTTTTATCGGCAATCGAAGACAAATGCGTCATGACCGTTCTAGTTAATTCTTGCTCGAACGTTCCGACGAACAAATAAGCCAAGCCCGCCAACGGCAACGGCGACACCATCAAAAAAACGAATAAAGAGCGAGGAATGATTTTACCTAGAATCATTGGCTGTCCTTGTGTTGCAAGGATTGATCCTCGAATGCGTCATCGACTTGCAAACCTTGACTCGCGCCGGCTTTAACATTTGATGACACGCTTTCCAACACCTCGAACCACTGCTCCCGAGTTCGATAATACGGCCAAGACTTGGGCCGTAGCGGCTTTTCGGTGGCAAAAACCTGCTCAAATTGCCCTCCGGGCATCACTTGCCCGATACGCACCATTTTCCAAGTATGCCGGGTCGATAAATCAACCGATGTAATTGCCGAAGGGCCGTTCACCGTTTGCCTTAAGATAGTTCGATTGACACGCGCCGCTTCGGCCGACCCTGCATCACGTACCGCTTGGGCCCAAAGTTTTACACTCACATAGGCCGCCTCCATCGCATCGCCAATCAAGCGGTCCTTGCCGAAACGCGCTCCGAATGCGTTAACGAATCGTTTGTTTTGAGGACGATCTACCGATTGAAAATAACTGCTTACCGTAAAATGCCGTTTGAACTTATCACCTCTCCAGGCTTGCATCTCACCCTCGCTAACACTAAACGACATCAAGGGTATATCGGCCAAACCCGCAGTCAGTAATCCGGCAAAAAATGCCTTATTCGTATCGCCGTTCAAAGTATTGAGTACGACATCGGGCCTTTGCTGCCGGATGTCCCGAACGACCGCGGCAACATCTTGTTGGCCTAAAGGCACATAACGTTCGGCTAATACTTGTCCGTCGATAGCGGTTATCAAATCACGAATAATAATATTTGCCGTATGGGGAAAAATATAATCCGAACCGACTAGATAGACGCGGCTACCGAAATGCTCGAGCGCCCAATGTGTCCCGGGAACGATTTGTTGATTCGGCGCGGAGCCGGTATAGACGATATTTGGCGACTGCTCGAGCCCTTCATATTGGACCGGATAAAACAGTAGATGATCGAAGCGCTCAACGACCGGTTTGACCGCTTTACGACAAGCAGATGTCCAACAAGCAAACAATGCATCGACTTTCTCTTGTGTAATCAGTCGCTCGGCCTCATGAAAAAACACTTGCCAATCGGATTGTCCGTCGACGACTTTCATTTCGACGAGACGTCCCAGCAACCCGCCTTCGTTATTGATTTCGTCAACCGCCAAGCTAATCGCATCGATCAATGGCGCCTCGCTGACCGACATCGTGCCGGTCAGCGAATAAATCACGCCAATTCGAATCGGCTCGGGCCCGGGTGGCGTTGCCCGAATCGTCAATAATGCGATTAACAACACGGCAACGCTAATCCGTAGCAAAATAGTTAGTATTTTATGCATCGAGTGCCGCTCCCAACATCGGATAATCCGAAAAAATCTGTCATCCATGGCAACTGGATCCTTCAGCGCCTCCTTAAGCATCACCGAAATTTGAAGTACAGTTTCCTCGTTCCCACCGCTCCTGCGTGGGAATGCATACCAACCATACCTCGGCAGCCGAGGTATGGGTTCCCACGGAGGACCGTGGGAACCAGAAAAACCAACCATCCATGGTAATTGGCATCTCCAGCGCCTCCATAAGCATCACCGAATTTGAAGTAGAGTGGATAATCAACTACAAGGATTATCGATGGTATAGACTTTTTCTCCGTCAATACCGAGTACTTGCTCGCCTTTCAATAACCCCATCAACTCGCGACCAGCCATTGCATAGCGCCAACCTTTCAACAATAATGATTCGGGATCTTCAAACAATAACAGTTCCAATGCCTTACGATCGGCCAATATAGCCGGATTCAGTGAATTTTCGTCCGCTCTAATGCGTACCAATGCCGTCAAGATATCCAAAATCGCTTCTTGCTGCGGGGTCTTTTTGGGGGATCGGCCATTTTCGTGCAGTGGTATCGGCGGCCTTTGCTTCGCCTCATTGATCAATTGGCAAAGTACTTTGCCGTGCTTGTTGACCATGCGCTCATTGATATTATGGACTTTCAACATTTCTTCGACGGTACCGGGCTGCTGCTTTGCCAGCTCGAACATCATATCGTCGCGCAACAGCCAATTTCGCGGTCTATCTTCTTTTTGCGCGGTTTGTTCGCGCCACTTGGCCAAGGTTTGTACGATCGATAATTGTTTACCGGTCAATTTATTTTTGCCGCGAATTTTAAGCCAAGCATTTTCCGGTGAAATATCGTAAAGTTCGGGGTCGTTCAACATCGCAAAATCGTTTTCCAGCCAATCCAAACGATTGAGCTCGGCCAATTTTTTGAGCATGGTCTGATAAATTTGACATAAATAAATCACGTCGTCGGCAGCATACTGTAATTGGGCCTGACTGAGCGGCCTAACCGTCCAGTCGGTGCGGGTATGAGCTTTGCTGAGATTGATGTTCAAAAAACTCGATACCAGCATCGCATAACCGGGATTTTCCTGAAACCCTAATAAAGGGGCTGCAATTTGCGTATCGAAAATAGGCTGCGGAATTTTACCTGTCAATTGATAAAAAATTTCCAGATCCTGCCGACAGGAATGGAACACTTTGGTTATCGCCGGATTATAGATAGCCTCGAACAGCGCGCTTAAATCATTCAAAGCGATCGGGTCGACACAAGCAACCCATTCGGGCGTTGCGATTTGCAGCAAACAAAATTTGGGATAATAAGTTTTTTCCCTGAGAAACTCGGTATCGAGCGCTAGCCAAGATTCCTTGGCGATCTGCCGGCACAATTCGTCAAGCTTTTGCGGAGTATCGATATATTGAATGGCGGTCATGGTTCGTCACGTTAACTAAATGTATGCAACATGGCGGGCTTAATCTCTCAAACGAGAGGTAAACCAGACACCTTGCGAAAAACATGCGATTATCACTTAGTTAAGTTAATTTTGCGACTCGAATTTATCCCTTTTGCATCTCAAATTTCGGCAATGCCTTAGGAGGCACCGGGGTGCTCGGCCCATGCGCATCAAGCTAAGCACAAATCCCTGCTGCTAAATCGCAATCGACCGCTTCCGGCTAATCTAATCTGCGTAGCCCGGATGGAGCTTAGCGCAATCCGGGAATCTCGGAGCCACGCCATTCCCGTATTCCGCTACGCTATACCCTTCGCACTTCAAATTTCGGCAGTGCCTTAGAAGGCACCGGGGTGCTCGGCAAAGGCTTTGCCAGCATGGAGCTGGCATAGAGCCTACAGGGATGTATTCACGGCGTCCTTTGACGGGCACCCCGGTGCCGAATTTTGATCTCCGATAGGTATACATACGGGCTACATGCTTGCTACATTTCGGAGCGGAGACATTTGGCAAATTTTTCCGATAAAAACGGTATGACTCGCTCTCCCTGGCGTTCAACGACCGGCAAACGCATTCGGCGCCAAAGCCGCCAACGATTGAAAGGCCGGCTTAGCGAAATAATAGCCCTGAAACAATTCCAGACCGAAAGATTGCAGCACACTCAGCTCTTCATAGGTTTCGATACCCTCGGCAAGAGGTATGATCGATAGCTCGCCGCATAGCTGCAAAATCGCTTTGACGATAGCTTGACGATTACGATCTTGGTCGATATGACGAATCAAAGCCATATCCAGTTTAATGATGTCGGTTTGGATCTCGGCTAATAAATTGAGTCCGGAATATCCGGTTCCGAAATCGTCTATCGCGGTTTTAAAACCTTGCGATTGATAATACCGAACGATTTCGAGTAAATGCGCATGATCCTTGACTTGCTCGCCTTCGGTAATTTCAAAAATAATACGATCAACCGGAAATCCGTAGATTTTGGCGGCTTCCAATGTGGTTCTTATACACAACTCGGGCCGGTACACCGCATTCGGCATAAAATTAATACTCAAAAAAGTATCCATGTTTAACTCCGAGGCCAACTTAATTGCCTTGGTACGGCAACTTTGGTCGAAACGATAGCAGTTTGCATCGTTGACTTGCTCGAACACCTTACCTGCCGGTTCATTATTCAAGCCTCTCGCCAAGGCCTCATGAGCATAAATCGACTGCGTCGTCGTATTCACGATAGGCTGAAACGCCATCGTGAAGTCGAAACCTAGTCCGACCCCGCCCGCACATTCCGCGCAACCGAGTTGTTTATAATGGTTATCCGGTTTCATATTTTATTAACCCGCTCAGTTTGTTGTTATTTTTAGATATTGCGTGTCGTACCCTAATGCACTCCAACGCTGAAGCGATGGGAACAAGCAAAAAAGACCCTTACATTAGTGCATGCTTTACGATTAATCAGGCTATTCTAGTCGTCTTAACCCATCAATTGGAATTGAAATACTCGACGTACTCGCTCAAACTATGCTTTTTATTATCCAGTTCTCACTTTTCGCGTGCGAACCCATACGGAACTTAACTTAATAATGACCTCATTCTCACTGTTCGCGACATCGCCGAAAGCCCTGGAGCAACTGCTTGCCGACGAACTGTCCGCGCTGGGCGCGCAAAACATCAAACAAACCGTTGCCGGCGTCGCGTTCGAAGGCGCGCTTGAAACGGCTTACCGGGTCTGCCTGTGGTCCCGCATCGCCAACCGAATCTTGCTGGTACTCGATACTTTCGAGGTCAACAGCCAAGACGATCTGTATCGCGGCGTCAAAAGAATCAACTGGTTCGAACACATAAAGCCGGACGATTCGATCGCGGTCACGTTCAGCGCGAAAAACTCGAAAGCGATCAACAACACTCATTTCGGCGCACTCAAGGTCAAGGACGCGATCGTCGATCAAATGCGCGCGAAATTCAACAAACGCCCCTCGATCGACACCGAGCAGCCCTCGTTACGCGTCAATGTTTATCTACACGGCGAGAAGGCGCAATTAAGCATCGATCTGTCCGGCGAGAGCTTGCATAAACGCGGTTATCGCGATATCAACATCAAGGCGCCGATCAAGGAAAATTTAGCTGCGGCGATTCTGATCCGCTCGGGATGGCCCGCGATCGCCAAACAAAACGGCTCGCTAATCGATCCGATGTGCGGTTCCGGCACGCTCTTGGTCGAAGGCGCGATGATCGCCTCCGATATCGCACCGGGGTTACTGCGCAAACATTACGGTTTCAGCGGCTGGAAAAAGCATGACCCCGAACTTTGGCAAAATCTGCTCGACGAAGCCGAACGACGTAAAACCGAAGGACTGAAAACATTGCCTGTAATCGTCGGTTTCGACCAAAGCCGACATAGCCTGAATGCGGCGGCACTACACATCGAGCGAGCCGGATTCAACGGCAAGATTCACCTGGAACGGCGCGAGATCGCCGATGCGCGGCCTGCCGCCGGCTGGCCGAAAGGCCTTTTGGTCTGTAATCCTCCTTACGGAGAACGCCTCGGCGACGCGGAAGAAACCGCCGAGCTTTATCAAAAGTTCGGCGACACGCTGAAAGCCGGATTTGCCGGCTGGCAAGCCGCGCTGATCGTCAGCGACCCCGAACTCGGATTCCGCCTCGGGATTCGTTCGCAAAAACCGATCACGCTGTATAACGGCGCGCTCGAATGCAAATTGCTGCGCATGACGATAGCCGATGCGGCCTTTTTCATCCCGAAGCCGAAAAACCGCGACGAACGCCTCGCGCAAATCGCGGAAAGCGTGACCGGCAGCGGCGATACCGGGGCGGAAATGTTCGCGAACCGGGTTAGAAAAAATCTGAAAAAACTGAGCAAATGGGCCAAGCAAAATCAAATCGATTGCTACCGGGTTTACGATGCCGACCTGCCCGAATATGCGGTCGCGGTCGATCTGTACCAAGGCGATAAAACCTGGATCGTCGTTCAGGAATACGAACCGCCCAAATCGATAGACCCGGACAAGGCCGACCAACGCTTGGCCGGGGTCTTGGCGGAAATTCCGAGCGTGTTCGGCATTTCGAAAGAACAGGTCTTTCTGAAAATACGGCGCAAACAAAAAAGCTCCGATCAATACGAAAAACAAGGCCACAACAACGAATTCCATGTTATCCGAGAAGGCGGCTGCAAGTTGCGCGTCAATTTCGCCGATTATCTCGATACCGGCTTATTTCTCGATCATCGCCCGATGCGGCTGCGCATTCAACGCGAAGCCCAGGGAAAGCGCTTTCTAAATCTGTTCGCCTATACCGGAAGCGCAACCGTACATGCCGCAATCGGCGGCGCGAAATCGACCACTACGGTCGACATGTCGAAAACTTATCTGGATTGGGCAGAGCAGAACCTGGCCTTGAATGTCGCCGGCGGCGATCACGAATTCATCCGTGCCGATTGTTTGGAATGGCTGGCCAATGAAGCCAAACAGCCTTATGCCCGTCAATACGACCTGATCTTTTTGGACCCGCCGACGTTTTCCAACTCCAAGCGCATGGACGACGTGTTCGATATTCAAAACGATCATGTCGAATTGATCGAAAACGCCGTAGCCTTGCTGGCGCCCGGCGGCGTGCTGTATTTCTCGACCAATTTCAGGCGTTTTAAACTCGATACCGAGGCTTTATCGGACCTGGTGATAGAGGACATTACGCCGGCGACGATTCCGGAAGACTTTGCCAGAAATCCCAAGATTCATTATTGCTGGAGGATTAGCGAATGACTAAACAAGTCAGAATACTCGTATCGGGGCGAGTGCAAGGCGTTTATTTCCGCGCCTTCACGCAAAAGGAAGCGAAGAAACATCAACTGTCCGGATTCGCGAAAAACCTTCCGGACGGACGGGTCGAAGTCGTCGCGGCCGGGCCTAAGGAAGCAGTTGAAAAATTAGTAAGCTGGTGCCATAAAGGACCGATCACGGCCCGGGTCGATCATGTCGATACCGAGGAACTGACAGACATCGATCTGCCGGCCGGCTTTGAGATTCGGTGAAAAGTATACTTGGGAGCCATATTAATCAATCTTATCGGGTTGATTAACAAAAAATGTCATTTATTTTTTACCATGAAGCGCATGAAGGACTTGAAGATACAGTGTTTTCAATTGAAATGCGTTACTCACCATTAACAGCCTATGTCATCATTATTGTCGCTGGAGTGCTGGCTTTGCCTGCCTGCGCAGACGAAGCCAGCACTCCAGCCCCGCCATTGTTTTGATATTTTTAGTCATTAACTGGATTTGAAAAACCTGTATTACCGCATTGAATTTATTGATTCAGTTCATCTGTGATATTGGGACAGTTCATAAAGCACTCAATTCTCTTCCCTTCATTATCTTCATGCCCTTCATGGTAATAAAAAACAAGCTATGAACAATGTGCTGCATCAGCACCCGTATACTTTATAAAAAGCGCCAATCACCGAAGCACGCGGCCTGACCTTTATAGTTTCCGAATCGATCGATCAGATTCCAAACCACGGCATTTTCGATCATGAAACGGGCTCCGGAACTCGAAATACGCACGCCTTGATAATGATCGATATAGCCCTGTTCTGCCACCTTCTTCAACAGACGACTTCGTTCTTGCCGATTGACCGGCTCCGCGGATAACCTGGACGGTATTCGAGTGAATTCATCCCAATTCATTTCGAATAAGGTCAATGCCTGAGCATTGGCATAATTAAACACGGGATCTTCGGCGGTGTCGTGCGAAACTACGGCGAATGGCGCATGAAACAAAGCTTCGGCAAATTGCTGACTCCCGCAAATGCCGGTAATCAGCGGTTTACCGAGCAAGCGATGATAGCTGTCGCCCAATAAAGCGGCATGTTCTGCTAAAAAATGATTATTAAACGAAGGTTTTTCCATCGATCTTAGAAAAGCATTTCACCATGAAGAATATGAAGCAGCGTAGCCCGGATGAAGCGTAGCGCAATCCGGGAAGCTCGGAGCCGCGCCACTCCCGTATTTCACTACGCTGCATACGGGCTACATGGCTAAACTACCGATTTTACTGTAAAAGATCGTAAATTTGGATTCATTATCTAATTTTTCGATATGCAAAACTCCATTCTGGCAATGCCGGTTCCGGAGAGGGTGCGGTTGCTCGATCGACAGGCGTCGGCGGCAGGGCAGATTTTTGCTCCTGCAAAATCTGCATTCATGCCATCCATGGCAATCTGATAGCCGCCGTCGAGCCTACATGGACGTATTCACCCAGCACCTAAATAAGCCATGATTTTGAATCATTGCCAAAGACCTATGAAATTTAGGTGCTGGGTTCACGGCGTCCTGTCGAGCGAGTGACCGCACCCTCCCCACGCCGCACAATTTCATTTGCCGGGCCTTCATGAACAATTAGAATAATTCTTTTATTCCGGACTAAGATTATTTATTTCGATAACCCGGATGCAAACTCAAGACAGCGCCGCCATAGCTTTTGCGCCTTTACTCTAAAATATGGTTCGTTTCGCTCGATATAACGTGCCAATAAAACGGCCCAACGCCTCCACTCCAAGCCGATGCGTTGCCCTATTATTAGCGTATAAGACCGCAAAGGGCGAAAATTCGGCACGTTCACTGGTCTGTCCTTAAGCCAGCCCTTCCTTCGCAACCACACCATCAACCCGCTGACATAAAGTATCAACGGAAGCCACCCGACTAAAAACCATAAAAACCTTCCCCAAGGTCCCAGCGCTTCGCCGGTATGAATCGGCCAAATGGCAATAGTCAAAGCTTGACCGGACGTAAAACTATAGGGATCGCGCGCCGCCTTGATATGGCCGCTCCAGCGGTCCACCCATACCGTCGTGTACGGATGCTTTCGATTGATTTCTTCATTCTGGCGCAAATCGACCCGATAGATCCCGACCGCTCCCGCCGGGGTCGTGATGCGTCTGAGCTTAGCTTTCGGAAACGGGCCACGGGCCAATAGTACAGCTTCTTCCAACGTGACAGGCCTGTCATTCGCAACGGCGGTGCTGCGAATCGGCGGACCTTGATCACCATGACCCAAATTATCGGAACCGGTCAAATTTTCCAACACGGAAGGAAAACTCAAATGAAGTCCGGTGACGATCAACGCCGGCAACAATAACGCACCGACCAAGCCAATCATCCGATGTAGATCGAATGCCAAACGCACGATACCGGAATGATAACGAATCTTAAAGGCTTGCAAAATTCGTCCTTTGCCCGGCCACCATAAGTAGATGCCGGTTAGAATCGAAACGCCGAACAACAAGCCGAGATAGCCGACCAGTCGCCAACCGCTGCGATCCAGCCGAAGCTGCGTGTGTAGATCGAGCAGCCAAGTCGTTAGCGTACGCCCCCAAAACCGACTGGCAACGACCTCCCCGGTATAAGGATTGACCGAAACCATCAATGGCGCATAGAGTTCGCCGATCGTCTCGTGCGGCTTTTCATACCAAACGGTTACCATGCCGTTCGGCGTTTGCGGCATTTCCAATGTCCATGGCCCATGCCTTGCCGGATGGGCCGCCTTGACCGAAGCCATGATACGATCGAGCGGCAAATAATTGCCGGCTTGGTTTTCTACCTTATGACTTGGATTCAACAAACCATCCAGTTCCTCGCGATAAACGCTAAGACTGCCGGTCAAACCCAACAATACGAATAACAAACCCAAACTTAACGCCAGGTAAAGATGAAGAGTCAACCAGACATTTCGTCCCGGCAGACGCTGAATAATTCGCCGCATGAAAACCTTACTATGCTAAATAAACAGGCGGATTATCCCATACGCGCAGATCAGTGTCTCTTTTGGATGCTCAAGATACAGCGCAAACGCATTAATGCGATATGTATAAATGAGTTTGGACTTCGTCTGTAAGCTATAAATAATTGAATAAAGAGAGGCGCTGTACCGTGGTAAAGGTTTGTTGAGCCGCTTGTAACGCTATTGTTTGTAAATTGAATTGACTAATGGCTTCGGCATAATCGAGGTCTTCCGTTTCGGACAATACCGTTTTCATGTTCAATAGAATATCGTCATTGTATATTTCTTGACGATCCAGCGCGTTTAAACGAACCCCCACAGATGATTGTATGGATGCAATTCTCTCCATAGCTACATCCAGTTCACCCAGGGTTGTCGGTTGCGGATTATCACTTTTAAACTCATCCGACATTTTCCGAACGATATCGAGCAGATTATCGACTCCGCCTGGTGTAGAAGGACCAAACACGCTCGCACCGCCATCGCCGTCGCTAATCTGCCTTGCATCACCGATCTTCACCAAACGCCGAGTATTGTCGCCGACATATTCATAAAAAGGAGGGGCAATCGCGGCATTGTCATACTCAAACGGAGCGTCAAGCGATGCCAATCCGGCAAACAAATATTCGCCGTTGGCATTTTTTGTATTTGCCAAGCCTGTTAACTGCTCATTCAACCTATCCAATTCGTCCGCTATCGCAAGCCGCTCTTCCGGACTGTTGATGGCGTTCAAACCTTGCAAGGCAAGGTCTCGAATCGAAAAAACCACATCGGTTACGGTATCTAGCGTAATATTCTCTAAAGAAAGTCTTTGCCGTGCCGTATCGATATTGCGTTGATATTGCTCGGTTTGTTCGATACGCTGTTTAAAATCCAAAATTCTGACCGCGGCAACCGGATCTTCCGATGGCGTCAGAATTTTCTTGCCCGACGACAGCTTCAACTGGGTTTGATTGAGCTGCGCGCTCTGTTTAAGCATTGAGTTAAGGCTTAATTGATGGGACATCACTGTTGAAACTCGCATGATTAATCCTCTGCTACCTGAACGCGTTCAGCATCGTGTCGAATACCGTGCGCGCAACATTAACAGCTTGCGCCGCAGCTTGATAAGAATTTTGATATTTAATGAGATTAGCCGCCTCTTCATCCAAATTGACTCCGGCAAGGTTTTCTCTGGCCTGATTGGCTCTGTTAAATAATATTTCCTGAGCCGACCGGCTAACATTAGCCGAATGAGCAGCAACACCGATTTGCGATACCAGTTGGCCGTAAGTCTGCGTCAAAGATCGGCCGCCGGTCATGAACGCACCCGACTCCAAATCCGCCAATTTCAATGCATTGCGATTGTCGCCCGGCAGCGCCGTTCCACCTGGCGGAACCTGTTCGGCCGCCGCGATCAAAGCGGGATCTTTTATTTCGGTGTTGATATTTTTAGCCGCATTATAGGTCGGTCGGATCAAAAAGCTGGCATCGCCGGTTGGGGCTGTCGTCACATCAATCTCGATACCGCCGACCGTTTCGGGAAAAGTACCCGAAATAGGGATATTCACGTTATCGCTCAAGCGCTTCAAACTATAGCTCCCGCCGATATAATCGAGCCGGTAATCGCTGGCTTGCAATTGATTAATCGTTGCGGGATCGAAAACCGCGCTAACGGCACCGCCTCCGGGAAAAGTATCATCCCCTATCACCGTAATTTCCGGGGTTCCCATGGAAAATAGGTCCAGCCCGCCATCGCCATTCAAGTCCGAGCCCTGTTTATGCAGCGCATTGAATTGTACGCTTAATCCAGCCGCAACCAAGCCTAATTGCTGCTGAGCGGGATTGAGTATTTCATCGCGAAAACGCATCACTCCGGCCAATTCTCCACCGGTAATGAACTTCGAGACATTTTGATCGCCGATGAATACTTGCTGGCGCTCAGGCTCGCTATTGGAGGGCTTCAAACTTACCGGCGATACATTCATTCCCAACACAAGCGATTGCCCCTGTCCAATGAAAACGCTAACAGTACCGTCTTGCTGATCAACCGCCGAAACATTGGTTAATTTTGCCAATTTTTGTAACATTAAGTCTCGACCATCGAGCAAATCGTTCGGCATACTACTGCCGGAAGACTGCCCTATATCGGAAGCAATGCGTTTGTTTAAATCGGCAATACCCGATGCCAGTAAGTTAATCTCATTGACCATGGATTGCATATCGACATTGACTTGATTTCGCAACGAATCCAATTGCCCCGCCATCATATTAAAGTGGTTGGCTAGCGAATCCGCCTCTCCAAGCATGACTTGCCGGATCGGAATCGATGTCGGATCGCCTGCAACATCGTTCACGGATTTAAAAAACGCACTTAATGAAGACGCAAGTCCCGAATCATCGTCGGCAACAATAAAATCGACTTGTCTGGCCATCGATTGCAACTTATCCGCTTCGCCGAATCCTGAAGCACTGGAGCGTAATTGCGCGCTGATGAACTGATCGTAACTCCGGGTAATATCGGTAACCTGTACGCCCGCGCCCATATAACCACCGGCACCGGAAAATTGCGCCGGCATGGTTGATAATTCGGTACGCTGCCGGCTATAACCTTCAGTATTGACATTGGCAATATTGTGACTGGTCGTGTCCAGCGAGCGTTGAAAAGCCATAAGCCCTGAAATTGCTGTGCCTAAAATTCCACTCATTTTCTTGCCCTGCTATTACCGTGTAAATTGTTTTCAACTATTGCATCGCTACAACAACATTCGGTTGATAACTCGCCACATCATCGCTGTGATAAATTCTCATCACCTTATCCGCATAATGCGGGTCGGTCGCGTAACCGGCTTTTTGCAACTCCTGCATGTAGCGCCCCGGATTGTTTGCATGTTTCAATGCTTGACTGTAACGGGGGCTGTTTTTCACTAACCGGACATAGTCGTCGAAACTTTCCTGATAAGAATCATAAGATCTAAACCCGGCCATCTGCTTTTGAGGAATACCTTTTTCATATTCCAATGTGGCAACATTCGCCCGCTTGCCTGTCCATGAAGATCCCGCTTTAATATTAAACAAATTGAAACTGCTGCTGCCGTCCTTATGTTTGATCACCGACCTTCCCCAGCCGGTTTCCAAGGCGGCTTGCGCCAGCAGCACCTTAGGTTCGACACCCAATTCGGCGGCGGCTTTCTCGGCATGACCATGCAAGCGTTTCACAAATTGACTTGCTGTTCGAATTGGCTCCTGCGATTTTATCCCTTCACCCTCAATGGATTTGGACTCTATTGGTTGTATCGGCCGATCGCTGTTTTTTATTAGCCTTGATTTGACTTCGGACAAAATCGGATTGAAATTCGACGCATCTTTCTTAGTATTGCTTGCGGATAGAAACCGCTGTAACGGATTGTTCAAATAATCGTCAAGCGTCATTCTTTCGGTTTCGCCGACTTTTTCGCCGCCCAATTGCTTTACGATTAAATCGGCTAAACCGACGCCCGGTTTACCAGATAAGTGTACGGCTAATTGTTGATCGTACATTTCGCGGTAAAATTTGCTCTGATCGTTATCAAGCATGCTGTCGGCCAATTTAGCCTCACGCATACTTTTCAACACCATGTTTAAAAATAACGACTCGAATTGCTTGGCGACCTCGTTGATTGCCCCGGGCGTTTCTTGTTTAGCCTGATTTCGTAACCGGGACAAACCGGAAAAATCGGTATAGACATCGGCACTGCCTGGACTCAACACGACCCACCTCCGCTAAATAACAATCAATTCCGCTCGTAAGGAACCTGCAGACTTGAGCGCTTCTAATATGGCGACCAAATCGCTCGGCGCCGCACCGATATTATTGACTGCGGCGACGATTTCATCGAGCGATACGCCGGGATTAAACACAAACATTCGATTATTTTCTTCTTCGACGATAATATCGGTTTGCGGCACCACCGCCGTTTCGCCTCCCCCGAAAGGCTCCGGTTGAACAACTTGCGGGCTTTCACTAACCGTTACGGTCAAGCTACCGTGCGTCACGGCGGCCGGCTGCACAGTCACTTTACCGTTGATCACGACCGTACCGGTTCTGGAGTTGACGATCACTCGTGCCGGCGCATCGTCAGGCGCTAGCGTCAAATTTTCGACCATCGAGGTAAACATGACCCGCTGAGACGTATCGGAGGGTGCGCTGACTTTGACGGAAGTCGCGTCAACCGCAGTCGCGGTATTTTTCCCGAAAGTTCGATTAATTTCCGCGGCCATGCGATTGGCATTGGTAAAATCGGCGTTATGCAAATTGAACACCAGATACTGACCGTCTGCAAATGGCGTCGCCACCTCCCTCTCGACCGTTGCTCCATTGGGAATCCGGCCTACAGCCGGGTTATTGATGGTAATTTTAGACCCGTCCAAACCGCCGGCGCTCAAACCGCCCACGACTAGATTCCCCTGAGCGACCGCATAAACCTGACCGTCCGCCCCTTTCAACGGACTCATCAGTAACGAACCGCCGCGCAAACTCTTCGCATCGCCGATCGATGAAACCGTCACATCGATCGTTTGCCCCGGTTTCGAAAAAGGCGGTAATTCGGCATGAATCGAAACCGCCGCGACATTACGCGCTCTGGGATCGATGTTCGGCGGCAAAGTCATTCCAAGACGCGCCAACATACTGCGCAGCGCTTGACCAGTAAATAATGTTCTGTCTCCGGATTTGTCGAGACCGACAACCAAGCCGTAGCCAACCAACTGGTTGGTTCTAACACCGGCTACCGAGGCCAGATCCTTGATCCGCTCGGCATGAACCGTTGACATTAAGCCCAACCAGAGCAACGCAATGACTATCACATACTTTATTTGTTTCATGGTCAGTTCTCTCAACCGGTCAATCCATGCATTAAAACGGAAACCACGGGCTCATGAAAAAACGCGCCAACCAACCCATTTTGCTGGCGTCGGCAACCGCTCCATCGCCGGTATACATGATTGTCGCATCAGCTACTCGACTAGACAGCACGCTATTCGCGACATCGATATCGACCGGTCGGACAATGCCGGACAAGCGCACATATTCGCTGCCTTGATTAAGCGCGACACGTTTTTCGCCGCGAACTCTCAAATTACCGTTCGGCAATACCTCGACGACAGTTACCGATAAATCGCCGGTTAGACTGTTGCTTTGATTGGCCTCGCCTTCGCCGGTAAATTGATGGTTTGTCGCGACTTCGGTTTCGACATCATGCCCTAGCAATTGAGCCGCTTCCATACCGAAGATCATCGGCGCCTTTACCGACAAAGAAGTATTTTTTCTAGCTTCCATATCCGATAATTTCTTCGCCTGCGTTCTTTCGACCAAGCGAATTGTCAAAACATCGCCGACCCGTTTGGCGGTATGATCCTCGAATAAGCGCATATCGTAATTGGCTTGATAAATCGAACCGCTATTTTGGGCCGGCGCCCGCAAATCGGCGGGTTCGACCGGCGCGAACGCCGGGTCGCGAGTCGGTAAGGGAGTGCAAGCTACCGCAAACAAGGATATGAATATTATCCATTTAAAATGCGCCATGACGATCACCTAAAGTTGTTGCGTCACATAGGACAACATTTGATCGGTCGTCGAAATCGCCTTGGAATTCATTTCGTAAGCGCGTTGCGTCTCGATCATATTGACGAGTTCTTCGACGACATTCACGTTCGAGGTTTCCAAAGATCCTTGGAACACGGCGCCGAATTCGTTTTCACCGGGAATACCCAGTACCGGAGGGCCGCTCGCAACCGTTTCGCGAAACAGATTCTCGCCGACCGGTTCAAGGCCTGCATAATTGATAAAATCAGCCGTTTGAATCTGCCCCAATTGAACCGCCGCCGGGCTTCCCGGTTGTACAACGGAAACAGTACCGTCCCGTGTAATCGACAAACTGATCGCATCGTTCGGCACGGTAATCGCCGGTTCCAACAACAAGCCGCCGGCCGTGACGATTTGGCCCAAAGAATCCAATTTAAACGATCCGTCTCGAGTATACGTAATGTCACCGTTGGGCATCAAAACTTGAAAGAATCCCCGCCCGCTGATTGCCACATCCAGGGAATTTTCCGTTTGCACCATATTCCCCTGAGTATGCAATTTCTCGGTAGCGACAGTTCTAACTCCGGCGCCTAGTTGTAAACCGGTGGGAAGTTCGTTTCCTTGATTGGTTTGCGACCCGGCTTGACGAATATTTTGATAAATCAAGTCTTCGAAAATCGCTCTGGATTTCTTGAAACCGGTCGTATTGACGTTGGCCAAGTTGTTGGCGATTACCGCCATCCGCGTTTGCTGGGCATCGAGACCCGATTTAGCCACCCATAATGCTCTTTCTGTCATGATAACCTCCTATGATGACGAATTACCGTCTTTACCGACTCTTCTACCTGATACATGCACAGCTTATGCCATTTGCATCAACTTAGCGCTAACGCCCGCATTGTCATCGACTTGCTTCATCACCTTGGTTTGCAATTCAAAATTCCTAGCCAGCTCGATCATCGCAACCATCGCACCGATCGTACTGACATTACTGCCTTCCAAGGCACCTGGCGCCAACCTCACATCGGCACTAGCTTGCGCGACGCCATCATTTTTTAGGTAAAGCAAACCATCGTTCTGTTTTTCAAGATCATCGAGCGGCGGATTAACCATCTTGATGCGTTCAACGATGACTTGATTCGCCGCGTTTGTTTCACCTAGCGGGATGATGTTAATCGTGCCATCCGGCATGATTGATACCTTGGAAGCAGGAGGCACTGCAATCGGACCATCATTACCGATCACCGGCAAACCGGTTCCGGTTTGCAGCAAGCCCTCCGGCGTCAAGCGCAAATCGCCGGCCCGCGTATAGGCCTCCTTGCCATCCTGACCTTGAACCGCCAACCAGCCTTCGCCGTTGATCGCGACATCCAGATCCCGGCCGGTAATTTGCATCGGGCCGGCGCTCAAATCGACTCCCGGCCTCTCAGACATCGCATAGACACGCGTCGGAAAGCCGGGACCGAATACCGGCATGCTGCGAAACTGCTCGAAATCGGATTTAAATCCGGCGGTTTGCGAATTCGCCAAATTATTGGCGTTAGCCGACTGCGCCAGCAAAGTTTGCTTGGCGCCGCTCATTGCGATGTAGAGGCTGCGGTCCATGACGGGCTCCTGCTAGAATTGATTATCGAATATTCAAAATGGTTTGCGTTATCGTGTTTTGAGTACTAATGGTCTGGGCATTGGCTTGATAAGCCTGCTGGGCGATAATCAGCCGCACCAATTGATCGGACAAGTCGACATTAGAACTTTCCAACGCCGCGGATTGCATGACTCCAAAGTTATTGGATCCCGCCGAGCCAAATATCGGCTGCCCGGAATCCGCACTCTCGCCCCAACTCGTGTCGCCCAATTTAGCCAATCCTTGATCATTCGGAAATCTAGCCAAAGCAACCTGGCCGATGGGCTTCGAAGCGCCGTTACTAAACCTAGATAGCATGACTCCTTCGCTGTTAATATCAATGCCTGTCAAATTTCCGGACGGCAAACCGTCCTGAACTAAATCATTAACACTGAATGCCGAATTGAATTGAGTGCCTCCGGCAAAATCAAGCTCAAAATTCAAATCTTCAACAACAAAATCCGGCGCTAAATCAATGCCGTTTAAGAAAATATTACTCGGAAAAGAGCCGGTAGATAAAGCGGCCTGACCATTCACATTCAATAACAATCCGGATGCACTAAAAGTAACGGGTACTGGAGTTGGTGCGGTTCCAACCGGCTCATAGGTCACATCGCCTGCTGGCGTAACAATGGCATCGTTAGCGTCATAGACTGGATTGGCCCCAAGAGTCACCCCTCTATCATTCAGATAGACATAAGTATCCCACTGATTAGCACCCGTTTTTCGATAATAGGTGCTTAGTGTATGAGAGTTACCTTGCGAATCGTAAATTGTCGCGGAAGTAACGTTATTGAATGAATCCGGATTGCTTGGGTCGAACGCCGCAGTCGGCGCTAAATCTCCGGCATTGAGATTAATTTTCAAATTGATGGATTCCGTGGCGCGCGGTAGACCTTGGCTCGTATCAACCTGCAAAGCTTGAAACACGCCTTGACTAAATCCTTCCTCAATGGTTTCACCATTGGGCTTGAACGCCATCAAATAACGCCCTCGATCATCGACAACATAACCTTCTTTATTTAGCTGAAAGGCTCCGTTTCTAGTAAAGTTAGTCGGCTGCGGGTCATTTACATTATTTGCCAGTGTAAAAAAGCCATTACCGCTAATCGCAATATCCAGGCTGTTTTCGGTAAAATCAATATTACCTTGAGTAAACTGCTGAGCCACCTCGGTCACTTTCACTCCAGACCCGGGCTGAGTCTTCGCCACGCCACTCAAACTCGTTGCATACACATCCGCGAACTCGGCTCGCGATTTTTTAAAACCCGTCGTATTGGCATTGGCAATGTTATTACCGGTAGTTTGTAAATCGCTCGACGCGGCTCTCAATCCGCTTAATCCTGTTGCAAAACTCATGATCGCTCTCCTGATGAAATAACGCTAAAAAATCCGTCTGACATCGTTGAATTTCACCGAGTCAAGACCGTTTAAACTTAATTGAATACCGTTGCTGCCATTACCCAGAGTGACGCTGTTTACGCCTGCGTTGACATAGGTTTGTAGCGCAGTGTTTTTATTATCGATACTCGCTCTGGCTTTGATTTGATAGACACCGGGGTTGGCAAAAGTCCCGTCATCTAATTGGCCATCCCATTCGAACTCGACATTACCTGCCGATTGCCGCCCCAAATTGAGTTGTTTGACCGTAACGCCGTTACGGTTTTGAAACTCGACGATGAGGTTATCGGTAAGCCCGGTCAGTTCGACTTCCCCTTTCATATTGTCATTGAGCGAAAATACGCCTTCCGAACCGGGTACCAGCACCGACCGTCCGACCAAGCTGGCGGCCTGTAGCGCTTGGTTCGAGCTGATCGAACCGGCAAATTCGGCAAACGATTTTTGCAAGTCTTGAATCCCGCTGACGGTGCTGAACTGCGCCATTTGACCCAAAAAATCGCCGTTTTCCATCGGCTTGGTGGGATCTTGATGAGTCAATTGGGTGGTCATCAATTTCAAGAATTGTTCCTGCTCTAACGATTGCTTTTTTACAGGAGCATCCTCGACCGTTCTAACGCCTAGATTTTTTAATGCGTCAAAGTTAATGGACATTGGCTTCTCCTTTTATTGGCCTATTCGTAAAGTTTGCAATACCAGTTCCTTCGCGGTATTAAGCACTTCGACATTATTTTGATAAGAGCGTGAAGCCGACATCATATTGGCCATCTCTTCGACGATATTGACATTGGGTTTATAGATATAGCCGGATTGATCGGCCATGGGATGATTCGGCGCATACTCCATGACCGTTGGCGCCTGACTTTCGACCACGCCCAAGACATTGACCTTGCTAGCAGCATTTTGCTTATCCATGATATTTTTCAATTCCGCCGCAAATACCGGTTGCCGCGACTTGTAGGTTTGATCAATGCTGCTGCTAACGCTGTTGGCGTTGGAAATATTACTAGCGACTAAATTCAATCTCAGCGATTGGGCATTCATGCCGCTGCCGGAAATATCGAAAATACTGAATGAGCTCATGATTACTCTCCTTTAATCGCCGACGTTAAACCCGAAAATTTACCGTTCAGAAAACGCAAACTGGCTTGGTATTGCACGGCATTCTCGGCATACTTGGCCTGCTCGACATGACCTTCCACGGTATTTCCGTCCAACGAAGCCTGATTCGGAGTGCGATACATCATAGAAGCGCCCAAGAGCGTATTGTTTGCCGAGATATGCCCGTTCCGTGTACGCTCCATCGGCAACGCATCCGGTATCGCGGTTTTTAGAATCGATTGAAAGTTAAGATCTCGAGCTTTATAGCCGGGAGTATCGGCATTAGCCAGATTGGAGGCAAGCACCTCCCCGCGTTTTTCGCGCAATGCCAATGCCTGGGGATGAACACCTAATGCTTTATCGAAATTAATTGTCATGGTAGTAACCTCTTACACTTGTTGCTTATGAAATAAGCACATCGTATGCCATAGGCTATTTTTACTGACTTATCTTTGACTTACAAATAAGGACGTCAATTTTTTCACGCCGCCGACAAATCCGACCGGCAATATCTAACCGCCAGCCTGATAGTTGGGGCGATGCTGTGGAAGTGGTGAATGGGAAAAGAGGAAAGAGGAAAGAGGAAAGAGGAAAGAGGAAAGAGGAAAGAGGAAAGAGGAAAGAGGAAAGAGGAAAGATTGCCAACCCCTTGAATGTATTGTCAAGCTATTTTTTAGTCAGTCAAGCCTTGCCGTTAACCCTGACAAAACAGAAAACTAAACGCAAGTAAGGATTTGGACGTAAATAACTTCCCTATTTTTGGAGGGTTCGGTTGCTCGATTGGCAGGTGTCGGCGGCAGGGCAGATTTTTGCTCCTGCAAAATCTGCATTCATGCCATCCTTGGCAATCAGTCGCCGCCGCCAAGCCTACACGGACGCATTCACCCAGCACCTAAATTCCATAACCTTTGGTTATGATTAATTGTCTTGGATAATTTAGGTGCTGGGTTCACGGCGTCCTGTCAAGCGAGTTACCGAACTCTCAACAGAGCTCATAGTTCCAGGACGTTATTTATCACGAAATCCTAAGTCAGTAATAAAATATCCGACCGCCCATTTTTCGCCGCGCATCAGCCGATTTTTCGATAATACCGACCGCGCTCACCGCGCACCGTTTCAAAACCTGATACCGAGGCAGGCAACACTTCGCTGCTACTCAAAAAAAGAAATCCGCCCGGTTCGATAGCTTGCGACATGCGCCTTAGAATATCTTGCTTTAACGCGTCGGAAAAATAAATTAATACATTCCTACAAAAAATCACATCGAAGCGTCCTAATACCGAAAAAGGCTTAAGCAGGTTAAATTGCTGAAATTTTACCCGAGCGCTAATTTCCGGTTTAACGCGAAACCCCTCATCAACCGGTACAAAAAAACGCTTTTTCTGCATAGCATCGACCCCCCTGGACAATGCCGCCGCAGAATACACGGCCTGTCTAGCTTGCCTCAGCACGGTTTCCGAAATATCGGTTCCGACAATACTCACCGACAATGATTTACCCTGGTTTTTGATCATATCATCGACGCACATGCTGATTGAATAAGGTTCCTGCCCCGAAGAACAAGCCGCCGACCAAATTTTGATCGTGCTCCGTTTGACCGCAAGGGACGGCAAAACGGCTCCTGTCAATTCGGCAAAATGACTTTCATCCCGAAACCAAAATGTTTCGTTGGTCGTCATCGCCTCAATGACTGCTACCTTGATTTTTGAAGATGCATGAGACTCGCTTTGCAGTACGGCAAGGAGATCGGCAAACGAACTCAAGCCGAATCGCGGCAATAGTCCGAACAAACGATTTCTCACTAAATATTGCTTACTATCGGACAAAACTATGCCACATGCTTGCACGAGAAACTGCTGAAAATATTTAAATTCCTGCTGCGTCATTTCCATGGGTTACTTTCCGAATAAGCACTCACCCATCTATACTCCTTGATGATAATCAATAATTGGCTAACCTGAGAAGGTGCGGAGCGTATCTAGGGAGTCACCGCCCCCCCCCACAAACCTTCTGTTTCGGGAAATTATTTTGTGCATATCCCTTACTGTTTATTTAAGTCATGAAAAACCTGCAAACGTTTTTGAATGGTTTTGACCAGTTCGTCCGGCTCGAATTTCGCCAAAAATTCGTCAGCACCCACTTTCTGCACCATCGACGAATTGAACACTCCGCTTAGCGAAGTATGCAATACCAAGTAGATATGCTTCAATTTAGGGTCGTTTTTGATCTTAGTGGCTAACGTATAACCATCCATACGCGGCATTTCTACGTCGGAAATAATCATCGCGTAATAGCTTTCCAAGTCAACATCATTCTGAGTCAACTCCGACAGATGCTCCCAGGCTTCCAAACCGTCTTTCAACACATCGTATTGAAGATTGAGTTGATCACAAACTTTTTTGATTTGATTTCTAGCCACCATCGAATCGTCAACGATCAATACTCGATCGCCGGCACCCGACACATCTTTATCGATCACCTCATCACTGGCTTGTTCGCGTAAGCCTATGACTTCCTTCATAACCTTTTCGACATCAATCACTTCGATCAAGTCGCCGTCGACCTCGGTTACCGCCGTTAAATAACCTTCCCGACCCAAGCCCGAAGGCGGCGCTTTCACCGAGCCCCAACCGATATTAATAATTCTATCCACCGACCCCACTAAAAAACCTTGTATGGTTCTGTTATATTCGGTAACGATGACATAAGATTTCTCGTCTCGGTCAATCGGCCTCATGCCAATCGCCATTGACAAGTCCAAAACCGGAATCGTTTTTCCTCGCAAATGCGCGACACCGCAAATCACCGAATGCGATTTCGGTATTTGCGTCAAAGACGGGCATTGGATCACCTCTTGAACTTTAAACACATTGATGCCGAATCTCTGGCGCCCGCCAAGCTTAAACAGCAGTAACTCAAAGCGATTATGACCTGCCAGCTGAGTACGCTGATCGACCCCATCTAAAATTCCAGCCATTGACATCAACTCCGATAATAATTAGTTTCTAATCGAAAACACTTTGTATTGAAACGCAAACCAAGACCAAATTGCACGCATAATTAGACTTCACGCCCCAAAAACATTGAAAATGCAGGGAACTGCGAGAAATAAACATAATCGTTAAAGCCTCACAATACATGCCTAAATAAAGATAAGCGATAAGTATAAGCTCATTCAGCAATCACAGCGTCCTGACCATCGAGAAGAATTATAATCAATTTCGATCAAACTTCTTTGATAAATAACTGGCACTATTCCTGCTTATTCTATAACAACGTCATAAAACCGACAGAACACCATGATCATCAAACTACTCGTTGTTCTAATCGCACTGCTCGCAGCGAGCAATAACGGTTTCGCCGCGACGCGTTATCAAACGCATGCATCGATCTATCAAACAGTGACCCATTTTATTACCGGTCAACTAGGGGAGTCCGCCGACTACGACATTCAGATATCGCCGCTGGATAACCGTTTGAAATTACCGCAATGCGCCGACCAATTAACCGCCTTCACCGCACATAACGAACCGCTTCGAGCCGGACGTTTTTCGGTCGGCGTTCGCTGTAGCGAGGGACCGAAACCCTGGTCGATTTACACGACCGGCTCATTAAAAATCATGCAAGAAGTATTAGTCTTGACTCGACCGGTCAGCCGAGGTCAGATTTTGACGCGTCAAATGCTCGCCATCGAAAAACGCGACCAAGCCCGGCTTAGAGGCGGCTATTTCAATCGAATCGAATCCGTCGAAAACAAACAATCCTTACGCAATCTGCCAACAGGATCCGTCATTACTTTTAACAATGTTTCAGATGCGGTCTTGATAAAACGCGGGGAAAGCATAACCATTAGCGCCTCGTCGCCCGGTTATAATGTACGCATGCAAGGTAAGGCCATGATGGATGGCGTAAAAGGTCAATCGATACGAGTAAAAAACGTTTCATCCGGTCGCACGATTACCGCTACAGTGATCAAGCCCGGCTTAGTTTCCATTATTCAATAATTTAAAGCCATGACTCTAAATAAATTGGTAATATTGCCGATAACAATACCGAATCTAATTATGTGAGGAATTTGTCATGGCTATCGAACCCATTGCAAGCCGTATACCCAGCGCAGCGACAATCAAAAGTCCGGCAAAGCCAGGCATTGAAACCGGCTCCGCAAAAGCTCAATCGGAACCAAACAACGACCGCATCGAAATTACCGCCAATTCCGGTCAAATAAAAAAAGCATTAGACACAGCTGCAAATCTTCCTGTAATCGACAATGAACGCGTCGCTTCAATAAAACAAGCACTGGCGGAAGGAACCTATGCCATCGATCCGGAACGCATCGCGCAAAAAATCAGTCAATTCGAATTATTGAGCACCGAGGACAGTCCATGAGCCTTATTAACCAAACATTTCCCATCGCTGAAAAAATCATTGCGAATGGTTTATCATTGACGGAACAACTTTATCAAGCACTGCAACAGGAGGCGATTACGCTAAAGCAGTCTCCGCTTACCGAAACGCTCGATGAAATAACCCGCCAAAAACAACCGCTCGCTCAAGAACTCAATCTGTTTACCAAGCAACTTGCCCAAATACTCGAAACGGAAAAATTACCCAACACCCGAGCAGGTCTAAGCGACTATTTAGGGCGGGCCTTACAGGCAGGATCCGACACGTCCAAAACAGTCGAAAACTGGACAAGGCTCATTAAAACGACCGAAAAATGCCAGTTACTCAACGAACAAAACGGGGCATCGGTTGAAATCTTACTGCGCCATACTCGACAATCGTTGAACATCCTTAAAGGAAAACCGCAAACGACCAATACCTACGGACCTGACGGGAATACCAAATCGGACTTATTTTCCGGTACCTTATTTTCGGTATAATCTTGTGTTTTGATTAAACCGAACCAAACCATGTTGGATACGTTAAGTCAATTATTTGTAACACACGAAACCAAGAACTCACAGAAAGTTACAATATCAAGCAACGACGATAATCCCAATTTTGTTACCGATCCTAACCATATCATAAAGCTAATCAATGCAATAGCTGTCTCACCCCATTTATGCACGATTACCTTTAGCGGATCGAAAAAGCCTTTTACCGCTTCGATTATCGCACTTCAACCCGACAAGGGCTACCTTGTTCTCGACGAACTTAGACCACACAAGGGAAACGAACTTCTTCACAAAAAACGGATCCTGAAATTATCGACGTTTCTGAATGGCGTTCATCTCGCCTTTCTACTACGCATTATCGACTCAACACCTTTACACTATAAAGCAACTATTCCGAAACGGATTTACTACCCACAGCGGCGAACAGCACCTAGAATATTTATTCGTTCGACCGCTTTAAAATTTCGAACTACTTCGCACCTTAGTAGCACGCCCTTATCCGGAACCGTGTTCGATCTTTCGAGAAACGGCGCCTGTATCAACATTGCCGCACCCCGAAAACTTGCCATTGCAAACGGTGATGTCGTCAAAGATTGCTTTATCGAGTTACCGGGCGAATTGACTCTTCATTTCGACCTATCGATCCGTTTTTCCAAAATCAATCGGAACAATAAGGCGCAAATCGGCGGTTATTTTGTCAACCTACCTCCGCAAAACCAAAAAAAACTCGACAGTTTCATAGCCAAACTCGAACGGGAAAACATTAGAAATCAACGAAACTTAATTAGAAAGTTATGTTAAAATCCGTCTCCGAAGCCCCGGTAGCTCAGCTGGATAGAGCGTCCCCCTCCTAAGGGGAAGGTCACACGTTCGAATCGTGTTCGGGGCGCCAATTAAATCAAAATCTGAATGCTTCTCAAATTTCGGCATTGCTTAAGGAGGCGCCGGGGTGTACGGTCCCTAACCTATTACTGTGTGAGGAACTGCCATAAAGCCTACATGAACCTATTCCACCTAGCACCTAAATTATCCAAGATAGTTCCATAGCTAACGGACTGTGGAATTTAGGTATTGGATGAACGGCGGTCCTCGACAGGCATGCCTTCCCCGTAAAAAACTCCGAGAACATGTTAAAACTGGGAATTGCTGTTATAACGACGACCGGTTAGCTTTACTCAATTGCCGGGCAACCTTATAGAGTAAATCTAAATTTAGGTATGTCAACTGTCCTTGTTGAGCCAATTTAAACATTTGGGTCAGGCTACTACGGCTTCGGGCGTCTAACCCGCTAAGGTTCAATGTCGCTTCTTCAGGTTGACGCTTAACGCAAGTATGTTCCGGCGTTTGGCTGGTTTCAAGCGACGGAGTGTGCCACAAGCGTTCCGGCGGCAATAACTTGGCTTGCTTAAATAGGCGTTTCTCCAACGGACCTAAGCCGGTCTGTTGAATAAGATCTTCCAGTCGATCGGCTATCAAGACCTCTTGATGCTCATTAACCAACAGTTGCTGGCTCTCCTTGTTAACAACTTTGGCCACCTTGGGTTGGTTGCGGTGTAGTAACCAAGTTCCAAGACGTTCGCCATAAAGCGTCAGGCAGGTTTCAGGAATATCGGGACTATTGACTTGGCGCACTTGAGCTAAACTAGTCACATCAACCTGAAGATCTGCTTGGCCGGTTCGCTCCAGAACACGGGTTTCAACAGACCCAAAATGGCCTACAGGACCGGTTGCGATCCAGTTAATCAATCCTTCGCGACATGTAAGCTGTTGACTGTACAACCAATCGAGGAGGGTTTTCCGCAAAGCATCAACCAAGAGCAAGGAGGTCTCGTTTGAAGGCAACGAGGTTAACTTAGCGCAAGCAGGGAACTGACTTTTACCTGCAGAATGCAGAAGACGCAACCAAGGCATATCTGATGTAAGCATGACATGATCGATCTTGTGAAGCGTATAGGTTACAGCCTCCTGACCGGTTGCACCGGCCACGGCGTCATCGGGACTCGTAGCCCCTGAAAAGACCATCGAAGAACATTCAGCCGTTCCCTCATCAAGCAAACCGTCCGATTCGTCCAACGACAGACTTGGCGGCCAGTCCCCTATAGCAGCCCATGAATTGCTAACGAGGGTAAGATGCAATCCAAGTGGACTTATAGCATCATCGGGCAAAAGGTCAACAGCCATATCCAATTGCAAAATCCGATTGCATCCCTGACCAAAAAGCCGGAACCGAATAGGAGTTACCAGACCGCTCGTGACCCGACTAGTCAGACTAACGCTAGGCAAGCAATTCGCTAGGTAATCTTCATCTAGCCTCAGCACTGAACAATGGCTGAACGAACCTCCCCGTCCGTGATTGGTCTCTGCGCTTGAGTCTGTATTCATCGTTCTTATGCTCCGATTAGAGTTCAAATTATAACAGATTACCTCGTTACCACGCTCCAGAGACTATGAAAGTATTATTGCATTCCATAAGCTATAATGTACACATCACTTAACCAATACCCGTTAAACCGCCATGTCATCCTGCAACTATCATCGTGCATTAAACCTACCGCCTCGTGTTGCTAACTATGTTACTCAGAATAACCCAGTACGAACCATTGATAACCATGCCGATATTTTGGACTCGCATGCCTTAGGCTTTAAAAACACCAAATCAGTCATCGATGACGCGCAGTAGACACCAACAGGCACCGACATTAGTAAAGGCGCAAGACTTTTTGCAGTCCCAAAATCTGACCGAGCTTACCGACAGTGGATATTACGAATGTAACTAACTGAAATCTTGCGAAGACCCAAACGCCCCCGTTTATGTAGCCATACCCGATGAATCGAAAGCTGTCGCCGCGAAGAGGCGCTTGACGCGCGAGCAATTTAGCTACACCCCGGAACAAAACACCTATCGTTGTCCGCAAGGCAAGCTATTGACCGCCAGTGGCAAAGCACATCAAAAAAACGGCAAATGGTTAACCAGCTACAAAAACAAGGCCGCGGACTGCAGCCAGCGCCCCTACGCGAACAGTGTTTAACCAAAAAAACCGCGATAAACAAATCCAGCACTGGGAGCATGAAGCCGTCATCGATTACCGCCTGCGGATGGCACAACAACCGGGCATCATGAAAAGACGCGCCGCCTTATTTATCACGAAATACTAAGCAGTAATCCGTTATATGATCGGCAAAAAAGTCCTCAACCATGTTTATTGGCATTTCAGCTTAACCGGCGAACAATCCCTCGAAGTTCAGCAACGCATTACCGAAGCGGAGAAGTTGAGCCGTTGCCTTGCGGAGCGCGATTACAATATCGTCAAATATGAAATCAACGGAACGGCCATATCCCTGCTGCATTATCCGGATTTTTTCGACACTCCCTTCCCTGTCCTGGCCACGAGTCATCGCATCGATTTAAACAACAAACGAATCGAAAAACGCAATTATCAAGACTCATACAACCCCCCTATTCTGCACCGTAAAGAACTATTACTCGGCGAACAGCATCCCCGCAACCCGGAATACCGAGAACTCACCGCTACCGCCGAACAACTCGGCCTGTTCGATAATCCGGTCACCATCGGCTTTAAACAAGCTTGGGATGCGTTGATTGCCGAAAAAGGCTTTCAGCTAATCGACGGACAATTCGTACCGATCGGGAACGAAGTCGATATGCCAACGGACACCTTGACAGATAGCCCGTCCGCTTCGATTGTTCGGCATTTGACCGCACTGTCTCGTAGTAATTTGTCCGCACCGATGCAATGCTTGGCCCGACACGGTTTTTTAGACGGCGACCTATCGGTATTCGATTACGGTTGCGGTAAAGGCGACGATATTCGCAATCTCAAAGCCAATTCGATTTCGGTCGCCGGCTGGGACCCTCATTATGCGCCGGACCAATCTAAGCAAGAAGCGGATATCGTCAACCTGGGATTTGTCATTAACGTGATCGAAGACTACCAAGAACGCCTGGAAGCACTCATCGGCGCCTATCGACTAACCCGGCAAATCTTGGTCGTTTCGGCGATGCTGTTCAACCAAAACGCATTGAAAGGCCAGCCCTATAACGATGGCGTCATCACGCAGCGCAATACCTTCCAAAAATATTACACTCAAACCGAACTCAAAGAATTTTTAAGCGACACGCTAGACACGGACGCGATTCCTGTCGCCCCCGGCATCTTCTTTATCTTCAAGGATCAAGACGCCGAACAGCGTTTTTTATTAAACCGGCAACGCAGCCGTCGAAATATTTTGCGCGTGCCGCAACATCCTTTCGGCCCGCCGCAGCCGAAACTGTCGCGTCGAGAAAAAATATACCAAGCCTATCGGCATTTACTCGATCCGCTTTGGCAACAAACCTTGGCGATCGGACGCCTGCCGGACAAAACCGAAATCCCGGAATTAATAGCGCTCACCGAAGCCTTCGGCACAGCCAATAAAGCCTTGCGCTTCATGCTCGACCAGTTTGAAGAAGATTTACTGGAACAAGCCCGGCAAAGCCGCATCGACGACTTTCTTACCTACCTTGCCTTGCAGACTTTTTCCAAGCGCAAACCTTATAAACACTTGGAAAGCGGCTTACAGCGGGACATCAAAGCTTTTTTCGGCGACTATAAAAACGCGGTGGCCTGTGCTCAATCGGTTCTATTTCAAATCAGCAATACCGCATCGATCGAAACCACATGCCGCCACGCCACAGAACAAGGTTTAGGCTATTTCGATGACGAACACGCTTTGTACCTGCATACCAGCCTAGTCGACCGCCTACCGGCGCTACTGCGCATTTACATCGGCTGCGCAACGGTATTGTATGGCGACATCGACCAAACCGATCTAATCAAGATTCATAGCCAATCCGGAAAGCTGAGTCTGATGCGTTACGACGACTTTACCGAGCAACCTCTGCCGCGTTTGCTCGAGCGCGTCAAAATCAATCTGCGCGAACAAACTTTCGATCTGTATCAATACGGCGAAGAATTCGAGCCGACTAATTTGTATTTGAAATCGCGCTTCATCAATGAAGAATTTGCGAACTACGCGCAGCAATTACACTTCGACGAACAATTGCAAGCACTCGATCTTTTCGACCTGAGCGGATACGGCCCGAAACCGGACGAATTTCGCGAAACCTTGGCCAAGCATCGCTGGGAAATCGACGGCTTCGACTTGATCCGCAGCCGAAGTCTTCCGAATATCGACGACAACTGCGGCGGTTATTTGACCTATCGGCACTTGATCGAATGCGGCGAAACGCAACAACATACAGGCCAACCGAATCTGCCCAAAGAGCCGGACAGCTATAACGCGCTTTACGATTTGGCCGTCAACATACTCGATCCTGTCATTGACTATTTCGGCATGATTCGCCTGACCTACGGCTTTTGCTCGCATGAGCTCGGCAAGCTGATCAAAAAGCGCGTCGCGCCGAAACTAGACCAACATGCCGCACACGAACGCAACACGCGAAACAACCTCATCTGCTCTCGTCTCGGCGCTGCAGCCGACTTTATCGTCGAGAACGAAAACATGCGCGAAGTCGCCGACTGGATCGCCGAAAACACACCGTTCGACCGGCTGTATTTTTACGGCGAAAACCGACCGATTCATGTCAGCTACGGGCCGGAGCATAAAAAAGAATACATCGACATGGTCACGACCGAATCGGGCAAACAAGTGCCGAGGAAAAGGCGATTAGCCTAGATGAAGCTGGATGCCTTTCTGGTTCCCATGGTCCTCCGTGGGAACCCATACCTTGGCTACAGCAACAAGATCGGTATGCATTCCCACGCTGGAGCAGTGGGAACGAGGAACGCATCATTCCACCAGGGATTGTCGGAATCCAGTGCTAGGAATGGCAATGCTTAGTTTTCTTGGCAGGACAGGGTTTTTCTGGTTCCCACGGTCCTCCGTGGGAACCCATACCTTGGCTGCCGCAACAAAATCGGTATGCATTCCCACGCTGGAGCAGTGGGAACGAGGAACGCATCATTCCACCAGGGATTGTCGGAATCCAGTGCTAGGAATGGCAATGCTTAGTTTTCTTGGCAGGACAGGGTTTTTCTGGTTCCCACGGTCCTCCGTGGGAACCCATACCTTGGCTGCCGCAACAAGATCGGCATGCATTCCCACGCTGGAACGGTGGGAACTAGGAACTTTGTGTTGACAACAACTACACACAACACTACCATTTGTATATCTATTGTAACCACATAAGGAGATCGCTATGCGCGCAGCTTCTATCAATCTACGTGCCTTGCCGGAACAGCGAGATCTCATTGATCATGCAGCCAATCTGCTAGGCAAAAACCGTTCGGACTTCATGCTGGAAGCTGCTTGTGAACGTGCCCAGTCGGTTTTACTTGACCAAGTCTTTTTCGGCCTGGATACGGATCAATTCCAAAAGTTCACTGCAATGCTAGACGCGCCGCCGAAGCCCAATGTCGGCCTGGAGCGACTGATGGCGGTTAAGCCGCCTTGGGAAAATAATAAAGAATGAACTTGACGCTATCCGCACCTCAACCGCTTGCGCCCACACACCTATTGAATGATTTCGAGTGCGGTGAACATACACTGGATGACTGGCTCAAACGCCGAGCGATGAGCAACCAACTCAGCGGAGCCAGTAGAACGTTTGTGATCGTTGATGAAAGCGGGCGTGTGTGGGGTTACTACGCCATGGCTGCTGGCGCGATATCCCACCAATTGGCGACGAGTGCAATTCGCCGCAATATGCCTGATCCCGTTCCGGTCATGGTGCTTGGCAGGTTGGCCGTAGATCGCCGGACGCAGGGTATCAAGGTGGGCGCAGCCATGCTTCAAGACGCCGTAAAACGTGCGCTTGTCGTATCACAAAACACAGGCGTTCGCGCATTGCTCGTCCATGCCCTCAATGATCGTGCGAAGCAGTTCTACGAGCATTACGGTTTTCAGGAGTCGCCGCAGCATACTATGACTTTGATGCTACGTTTGAATAGCTACGCAATTTCTTAACGGACCTTTCAAATCTTTCTGGTTCCCACGGTCCTCCGTGGGAATCCATACCTTGGCTGCCGCAACAAGATCGGTATGCATTCCCACGCTGGAGCAGTGGGAACGAGAAAAATGTCATAGCCTTCGTAAGCTCGACACCTTATGTTATTACCCTGCTTCCCGACCTCGAAATCGCGATCAGGGAATCGCTCCCAGTGCGCCCAGGAGGGCACAAAATCAGCAGGGTGCAAGTCCCTGTCGGCGTAAGCCATAACGTCGTAGCTGAAAGTGACTGCGTCACCGTGAGGTGGGGTGGAGAGCAACTGGAAGCAAAAGAGCAGTCCGCAGTAAAGCGAATCCGATTCGGCGGGGTAAGGCGGCGAGTCCCCTGGGAGTCGACGAAGCCTGAAAACCATCATTTACGTTGTTGTGGCAGATAAAACGATAAATGGGCCTACCTTGTGGTTGGGAGTGGAATGTTCGGAAGGTTTTGTGAAGAAACTGGGGAGGCCTGTTACGGAGGTGACCGTGGCAGGAGTCAGAACCCTTATATTACCGTAAGTCGAGGAAGCTCAAGGCAAGGCGAGGATAGTGTGGCACCGCTGGGAAACTAGGCGGAAACAGAGAAAACAAACACGAGCCTAAACCGAGAGAGGGGAAACGATGGTAAAAGCCGGCTAGCAAAACCGGCCATAGGAAAGAAGGGTAGGAAGGTGGAAGCGAGGTAAGGTACGGTATCACGCACATTAAGCCAACCTCAGGTAAAAGGCTTAAAGAGGCTCAGCCGTTAAAGCGAGCCGAAGGTAACGAATCAATCCGAGTTTGCGGGCTGACGTAGTAACGCGGAGTCATGGAGTTCACCAATAATAACAACGTGACTCACCAGCTCGTCCCGATGAGGAAACCACCGACTGGAGAGCCGTGTGCGGGAGAACCGCATGCACGGTTCGGAGGGAGGGGAGAGAAATCTTCCTTACCCCTATCAGAACATCCGCCCCCCTTGTGGGAGCGGCGCCTTCGTCGCGATTTCGAAGTCGAGATTGTTAAGAGAAAAAGGGGTCAGGTTACTTTCTTGTCGCTTGTTCTTAACCCAATCAGAAAGCAAAAAGTAACCTGACCCCTTTTTGAGGAAACTGCGAATTATTGGTTAAGCTGATTATTCATTATCCGCTTTCTTTCGCCCTATCCTCTAATAGGAATTTACGTAACTCACGCTCACTGCGCATCACATAGAGGATATAAATAGTAGTTTTCTGTACACGATAAAATATTCGGCAAGGGCCTACTATTAACTCTCGATAGTTTGTATCTTGTAGCTCCGGTGGACAGCGACCGGATTCCGGGAAATTTTTAAGGTGCCGAGTGGTTTTGAAAATTTCTGTGACTAATTTCTTAGCGGCGCCTGGTTTATCTAAAGCGATGTACTCTGCAATCTCATCGATATCGTTTAGTGCAGGCTCAGTCCATTTTATTTGAGCCATTTGCTCATTTTCTCTTCTGCTTCCGATTCTGAATATATTCGCCCTTCTAAAACTGCTTTTTCGCCTCTTGCTATACCTTCCAGGATTCGCATCCTATTCTGGATTCGTTCAAAGTCTTCAAAGTCGACAAGATAAGCAGACGGCTTGCCATGCTCGGTAATGAGTACAGGCTCTTTGGATTCGCGCAAGTCGGCAAGAATCCGGGTGGCGTGACGTTTTAGTGTGGTTACAAGTTCAGTCTTCATAAAAGTGATACTATTCTATCACTTGGCATTTTGCAAACTTGGATTCAAGTCATAAGCGCAATCGTAGTAGGCATGAGAATTTTTTCTGATTCCCTCGATCCTCCGTGAAAATCCATACCTTGGCTGCCGCAACAAGATCGGTATGCATTCCCACGCTGGAGCAGTGGGAACGAGGAAAATGTCATAGCCTTCGTGACCTCGATACCTTAATGTTATTACCCAGCTTTTCTGGTTCCCACGGTCCTCCGTGGGAACCCATACCTTGGCTGCCGCAACAAGATCGGTATGCATTCCCACGCTGGAGCAGTGGGAACGAGGAAAATGTCATAGCCTTCGTGACCTCGACACCTTATGTTATTACCCAGCTTCCCGACCTCGAAATCGCGATCAGGAGATCGCTCCCACAGAACATGATACTCCGCGCGGGATCAAACCCAACATTTCAACTAAAATCGTTCATGATCCTTTTTGTACTCGGGATGATAAGGTCCCGCCGGCAAGCCTTTCGGAGGCGCAAAGGCCATAAAATTAGCCTGCCTCGCCAACGGCAGATAATCGGTAACCAATGCATTGATCGCTGCCGCTACCGCCATCGCAATCGGATGACCACCACCGCCGGAATCGTGCGTGTAAGTCTGCTGGTTTTCCCACAAAACCAAGCCCGTTTTGGTATCTTTCAGAACGTATTCCATCGAAACCACGACCGACGAGGCCACTACCAAATATTTAGTACTCCAATCTTTGATCGTGACGAACAAGACCGCATCGGCGCCGAATAACTCAAAAAACCGATCCACCGGCATTTGATGAATATGCCCGGCTTCAACGAGACCGAAATCGCGCAGTATCATATCCGTTAAATAAACCGGAAAAACATAATAGCCCCGCTCCGCCAAAGGCCGGCTTATGGTGCTGATAAAAACCGATTGCGCAGTAACCTCGGGAGACTCGTTAACGACCGGCACGACTAAAATCGACCTCGGCTGATGCGCATAAAACGTATCGAGATCGAGCCGTTGTCTCGGCGCGCAACCGGCCATAAGCCATGCCGTTAAAATAATCGCACCCCATTTCATCGCTCTTCTCCGGCTAATTCCGCGGTTGGCAAATCCGCCGCACCCGATTTATCTTGCTGTTCGATCCGTTCTATCAATTTATTCATCAAGGCCGTGGATTCGGGATAAAGCTCGCGTTCACGACGAAAATAGTCGATTGCGCCCGCCTTGTCTCCGCGTTGATACAACACAAAACCATAATCCGCATATAAACCCGGGGGCACAGGCATGCGATTAGCCTCTGCCTCGGTCATCGATTGCCGTAAATAAGCTTCGACTTGTTCGCCGCTGTTTTCGACATAACGATCATAAAGCCCGTCTTCATAAGCCCCCCAATAATACAATCCCTGAGGAGCGCAGCCGGCCAAAACAAAGACCGACATCACGCACCAACCAACAAGCCGTAATGAAGACATGGTTAACGAGGCCGGCTTTGGCGCCGTGCATCCAAAGTCGATACCACATTATTGATCATGTTGACAATCGCGGCATCGATAGCCTTGCCTTCCAAAGTCGAATCGAATCCGGCCGTGCCGCCGAAACCCAACGTGCTGGTGGCCGACATCGTCGCATCGCCGCTGCCTTCTTGGCTGTAAAACACTTGACCGGTTTTCGGATCGACCAAACGCAATACGACACGAGCGCGAGCGCGCTGGGTTTTTTCTTTACCCAATAACCAAACGCCACCGGTGGTGTCGCGCCCTAATTCCACGACCGATCCCATGATCAAGGCATCGACCCCGAGCAAATTTTGCTTGAACTGCTGTTCTGTCGCGCCCATCAACTCGGCCTCCGACTTGAGCCTTCCGATGTCTTGCCTTTCCACGACATTGAAACGCTGCGTCGCCATCAAATGACGCGACAACATATCCGCGGCTTGCTTGCCGATCCTATCGCCGGAAGCGTCCGTAAACAAACCGCTGCCGTAAATCGATTCATTGGTAAAACGAGACACGGCAATGGTCATCCGTTCTTCCGGCGCCAATGGAGCCACCACGACTTGCGGCCCCTTATCGACGACATCTTCACTAATACCGCGACTGACACAGGCAGCCAAACTCACCGCCGACAATGCAACTGCAAATATAACAATTTTTTTCATCAATTTACGCGAGAGCCCCGGAACTTCAGCCGGTTGGGATAGCGCCCGCCCTCAGGCGGCCTGTCTCGCTTGCTCCTTTGGATTCAATGCTATCTTCATTTCAAATAATCGTATTCGCGCAACCCGAAACGCGTGCTTTTAAAAAATAAAAAGTCACCAAATCAAGTTTACCGGATAGTTGGCAAACACCCGATCAGCACTGACGAAATGCATTTGCTCTTTGACGCTTTGAGCGATCAATAGGCGGTCGAATGGATCTCGATGCGGGGATGGTAAATGACCAAGAGCCTTGATATGCTCCAATTCGATAGGGAGTAATTGCAATCCGTTGTAACTTTGTTGAGTGCTAATCAGAGTTTGCAAACTTTCGCTAAGCTCAAGCTTCCCGAGTTGTTGTTTGATCTGGATTTCCCAGGCGGATACCAGACTAAGAAACAGATCATTATTTTCGTCCTGACAGGCATTCAATGCCGCGTGGGACAGATTTTCCGGCGTATCGTTCAGCCAAAGAAAAACATGAGTATCTAGCAACAGGTTCATACGTCATTGCCCAACCAGAAGTCGTCCGACAATTCGTTTTCGAAATCCTCTCTGATTTTTATTTTGCCGCGAAATTGTCCAAACACCCGCTTTTTCTTTGGCTGTGGCTCGGTAACATCCTCCAGCAATACAATTACCTTAGCTTTACCTGCTCTAATTGAATCCGGCAATTGTAAATGGATTTGATGCTTTTCGTTAATTTCAGTTGATAGTTCTAAAGCCTGCATAGTCATGTGCTCGTATTTTGATTGCGCCCAGTCTATTCTTTCTGCATAAAATAGTTTCGTTATCGCAAACAGGTCATTGGTCTAATGAAATATTATAGCCTGCTTTATGTGGCAGTCGAAAAGAAGCGGTGATTGGCCAGCAGTTCTCAATTTAGCCCATGCTGGTAAACTGGGCTGATTTTTTCATATCCGTACACGGACGATGGCTTACCCTTTTAAAGAAAAAGAACAATTCACGCAAGCTCGCTTGATCGAGCGAATCAGGCAAGTCTTCGAAACCTTGCCCGACGGTCGCAGTGGGACTGGTGTTTACCAGAAATACAGTATGGTCGATGCAGCACTGAGCGCCTTTTCGGTGTTTTTTATGCAATCACCCTCGTTTCTGGATCATCAGCGGACGATGCAAAAAGAGCGCGGCAAGAATAACGCACAGAGTTTGTTTGGAGTCTACCAAATTCCGAGTGACAACCAGATTCGGAATCTGCTGGATGCGGTGTCACCCGACGCCCTATGGCCACTGTACCGATGGGTGCTGCAGGCATTGGAAGCGCAAGGCAAACTCAAAGAGTTCCAAGTGCTGGGTGATAGCGTGCTGGTGGCCTTGGATGGGGTGGAGTATTTTAGTTCGCAGAAGATTCATTGCGCCTGCTGCTCAACGAAGACACTCAAGAACGGTGCTATCCACTATGCTCACAGCGCAGTTACCCCGGTAATCGTTTCGCCACATCAAGCGGATGTCATTCCGTTGGCACCCGAATTTATCGCACCGCAAGACGGAAGCGATAAGCAAGATTATGAACTGGCAGCCGCGCGGCGCTGGTTGGAGCGCGAAGGCGGCCACCTGCCGGCGAACGTGACGTTTTTAGGCGACGATTTATATTGCAAACAGCCTTTTTGCGAATACCTCAAGCAACAGGGTCGGCATTTCATTCTGGTGTGCAAACCGGAATCCCATAAAACCCTCTACGAGTGGGTGGAGGATTTTCAGCGGCTCGGGCAGGTTGAAGTGATCGAAAAACGCCGCTGGACAGGCAAGCAACGACTGACCGAGCGTTACCGCATCGCTCAGCAAGTGCCGTTGCGCGACAGCGACGATGCCCTATTGGTGAATTGGTGCGAAATTGAGGTCATCGATGAACAAGGTCATATCGTTTACCGCAATGCGTTCGCCACGGATTACGCATTAGGCGCGCATAATGTGGCCGATATCGTCAGCGCCGGTCGTACGCGCTGGAAGATCGAAAACGAAAATAACAACACATTGAAAACCAAGGGATATAACTTCGCGCATAACTTCGGGCACGGTAAAAAGCACCTCGCGGCCTTATTAGCCAGCCTGATCATTCTAGCTTTTCTGGTTCATACGTTGTTGCAATGGTTCGATCAATGCTATCGCTTGCTGCGTGAAGAATTGTCCAGCCGCAAGACGTTTTTTAACGATTTAAGGGCGCTCACCCGCTATTTTTGTTTTGATAGCTGGCAACATTTGATGGAATTTATGCTTGATGGCTTGAATATCCCCATTCCACACTGAGAGCTCTTATGGTTATCTGCTTAAATTGAGAATTGCTGGTGATTGGCCAGGCATTACATAGCCCCCCAAGTGGATTTAGTACGCTGGGAGAAGACTAGGGGCTGTTGCCGTTTCACATAGGTAATCATAAAAAAGCGCAAGCTAAGGCCACAGAAGCTTCAAAATTTCGCTTTAGCTTGTCATATCGTGTAGCAATAGCTCTAAGATGTTTCAGTCTTGCAAACACATTTTCAACTAGGTGACGATATTTGTAGAGACACCAATCCATATCATCATTCCCTACGTTTGAATTCTTTTTTCTTGGAATGACAGGAACAGCTCCTTTGCCTTGAATCTGAACACGTAGTGGTTCACTGTCATAGCCTTTGTCAGCAACGATATAGTCAGCTTTAGGCAGTTCAGCGACTAAGGTTGGCGCTTCTTTACAATCATGAACTTCGCCACCTGTCACTGTAAAGTGGATGGGAAGACCACAGGCATCAACAGCCATATGAATTTTGGTTGTATTACCCGCAACAGATTTACCAATCGCCGATTCTTGCCCATAGGCCGCACCGCTACTATGCTGATGAGCTTTCACAATACTTCCATCAATAAATGACCATTCCAAGTCAGGCTCAACTATCAGTTCGTTAAAAATACCCATCAGTTTTTCTTTACGAGACCATTCATTGAAGCGTTTATAAACAGCATTCCAGTTACCAAAGGCACTGGGTAGATCTCGCCAGGGACAACCTACGCGCAAACGATAAAAAATCCCTTCGGTTGTTTGCCGAAGAAAGGGTTTGTCATATATCCCCATTTTCAACATAATCATCTTCAATTTTCCCCAGTGTTCATCCGTAAACATTTGTCGCGGCATAGTTTGCTTGTTTTTGGCTCAAAATAAACAAGCTATGAGGCGGAATTATTGAAATTCAAGGGTAAGTTACAAAACGGCAACAGCCCCTAGTAGCTATTCGGCAATGTTTGTAATTTCTGTCATGTCGCCTGGGATTTTGGGTACAAAATGTCAGCAGTTCTCAATTTAGCCCATGCTGGTAAACTGGGCTGATTTTTTCATATCCGTACACGGACGATGGCTTACCCTTTTAAAGAAAAAGAACAATTCACGCAAGCTCGCTTGATCGAGCGAATCAGGCAAGTCTTCGAAACCTTGCCCGACGGTCGCAGTGGGACTGGTGTTTACCAGAAATACAGTATGGTCGATGCAGCACTGAGCGCCTTTTCGGTGTTTTTTATGCAATCACCCTCGTTTCTGGATCATCAGCGGACGATGCAAAAAGAGCGCGGCAAGAATAACGCACAGAGTTTGTTTGGAGTCTACCAAATTCCGAGTGACAACCAGATTCGGAATCTGCTGGATGCGGTGTCACCCGACGCCCTATGGCCACTGTACCGATGGGTGCTGCAGGCATTGGAAGCGCAAGGCAAACTCAAAGAGTTCCAAGTGCTGGGTGATAGCGTGCTGGTGGCCTTGGATGGGGTGGAGTATTTTAGTTCGCAGAAGATTCATTGCGCCTGCTGCTCAACGAAGACACTCAAGAACGGTGCTATCCACTATGCTCACAGCGCAGTTACCCCGGTAATCGTTTCGCCACATCAAGCGGATGTCATTCCGTTGGCACCCGAATTTATCGCACCGCAAGACGGAAGCGATAAGCAAGATTATGAACTGGCGGCCGCGCGGCGCTGGTTGGAGCGCGAAGGCGGCCACCTGCCGGCGAACGTGACGTTTTTAGGCGACGATTTATATTGCAAACAGCCTTTTTGCGAATACCTCAAGCAACAGGGTCGGCATTTCATTCTGGTGTGCAAACCGGAATCCCATAAAACCCTCTACGAGTGGGTGGAGGATTTTCAGCGGCTCGGGCAGGTTGAAGTGATCGAAAAACGCCGCTGGACAGGCAAGCAACGACTGACCGAGCGTTACCGCATCGCTCAGCAAGTGCCGTTGCGCGACAGCGACGATGCCCTATTGGTGAATTGGTGCGAAATTGAGGTCATCGATGAACAAGGTCATATCGTTTACCGCAATGCGTTCGCCACGGATTACGCATTAGGCGCGCACAATGTGGCCGATATCGTCAGCGCCGGTCGTACGCGCTGGAAGATCGAAAACGAAAATAACAACACATTGAAAACCAAGGGATATCACTTCGCGCATAACTTCGGGCACGGTAAAAAGCACCTCGCGGCCTTGTTAGCCAGCCTGATCATTCTGGCTTTTCTGGTTCATACGTTGTTGCAATGGTTCGATCAATGCTATCGCTTGCTGCGTGAAGAATTGTCCAGCCGCAAGACGTTTTTTAACGATTTAAGGGCGCTCACCCGCTATTTTTGTTTTGATAGCTGGCAACATTTGATGGCATTTATGCTTGATGGCTTGAATATCCCCATTCCACACTGAGAGCTCTTATGGTTATCTGCTTAAATTGAGAATTGCTGACAAAATGTATGTTGCTTGACGATGTTTTGCTTTTGTCACCAGATACATTGCAAACCCGAAGTAGCTCGAAGTTTTTCATCAGCAGTAATTAATGGTGCCTGATGAGCAATAGCCGTAGCGGCTATCAATCGGTCGCCTGGATCGCCATGTGTAACAATGCCACTTTCTGCTAGGGCGGCAATCGCAGGCGTTAGTTGCAAAATATTCAGACCCAATGATTCAACGATGTCTTCCATGTAGGAAGTGGGTGTATAGTGTGCGGGGAGCACTAGACGGTTTTTTCGAAACAGCATCGCTATTTCCCAAAAGCTTATAGCTGCACATGCCAGTGAGCCTTGCTCACGTCCTTGATCTAAAGCCTGTTGGGCGGCAACGGTTAAACGATCTCGATTATCCGCCCAGAACAACAGGACGTTGGTATCACAGATTGTCAGCATCGGCCGTCCATTCCTCATCTAACGGAGCCAGAATATCGCCGACAATGACCGTCCCACGCAGTGCTTCCAGGCGTTTTAAGGCTGCTTCGCGTTTATTTTCCTGGTGATCGGGTACGATTCGAGCAATGGTTTTGCCGTGCAGCGTAATCGCAATTTCTTCGCCTTGTTGCACTTGCTTCAGATAATCCGGCAAGTGTTGGCGTAGTTCAGTGACATTAACTGAGTGCATGTTCATTCCTATAATGTACATTTATCATGTACATTATAGGCGTTCTGCTCTAGAAAGTAACTCTTCTAGATCATAATTTATGCTGGCCACGCCAAATTCGGGCTCCTGATTAAACGGATTTTTCAGGTAATACGGGCCTTGGTGGCTATCGCCGTCGACAATGACAATGGCCAGAATAAATTGATCAGTTTGGTTAGACCAATATTCGTTGGTTACAAAAGCCTTTTAGCTTACTACTACATCGTTAAGAAGGTCTTTTGAAAAAATCCACGACCACTATGATACGGGACAGGATTCGTAGCATGCGGAACAGGCGTGGATCTATCTCCAATCAGATAATTAATGCGAATAACGAAGCGAGAAAATCGCTTCGTTATTCGCATTAACCATTTGTGTAGGTCCTGGCGTTATACCCACCAAAACAATGCGTGCCTCCGGGTTAAGATATTCAAATGGTGCGTAATAGATTTTTATCCCTTCATTTTCCTCCATAAGTAATCTTGGATCTCTTACTACAGGCGGGTTTGACGAAGTTAATACTGATGAGAATTTTTCAAAAAATTGTGTATTCATGAATAGTTAAATATGTCGTCGTAATAATTAACGTTCAAAATAATTCTTTTTTGTTAAGCACTGTCCATCTCGGCTCAAGATTCAAACCTAGAGGACCAAGCGCTTTACTAAATGGCAGCAATAAAATCGAATGTTGGTTACTCTTTTATTGCAAGCCTGCCCTGAAAACCATAATAAAAAGCGAAACCTATGCGTGCCAGAAAATTGATGCGCCTTTAAAAACATCTTCTACTGCTCCATAAACGGCCAGACCGATGTAATAAAGCCCACTAAAAAATGGAAAGAAAATTTCCCTGACAAGCTCCATCGGTAGAAATAAAATGCCAAGCTGCAAGCCAATCAGCACAGACTTGAGGTATTTCTTATTCCTACTTTCTAAAACTAACACGGCGTCGATCGAGGTCACGATAGAATTTTTCATGGGCACTCCTTCATGGATTGAGCTAATTACTTCAACTGCAAAGCAAGATCTTCGATTAACTTCCTGTTGTTTACTCGGAAACCCTAACTTGAGAATTTAGCATAAAATATAGACCTGACCCTGCTCGTTCAAGAAAAAAAGATCTAAATGTCAAATATAAGGCCTTCCCCCGATCTTTTTGCTTGACAGCCGTTGATTTAACTCAATTGGAAATTCTTCGCCGCCAGTAGCCTGGTTCACGATGGCAATGCATAACCGCAATAATGAGGACATAGTCCTTTTCGATGGTGTAGAGTACGGCATACGGGAATACCCGCGTAAGACGCCAACGAATGTCTTCCTCCAAGATATGCCAGCGTTCCGGTGCTTCGATAATCTGCTGGACGGCATGTTCAACCGCCGCAATGAAGCGAAACTCCAATCCTTCCCGGCACCCCGCGTAATATTGGGCGGCCTCTTCATACTCTGCAAGGGCATCGAGATGGAACTCATATCTCATCGAGCAAAGGCCCGTCGCACACGTTCCAGTGCTTCATCGCCTGGGATAGTCTGCACACGACCAGCCCGGACATCGTCACGGCGTCGCCGGGCCTCTGTTGACCAAAGTTGCTGAATATAACCGTCTTCTGCAGGGTCTAGGCTTTCTACTAGACGATCGGCAAGCAAGGCGCGCGCTTCGCTAGGCAAAGCGAGAGCTTCTTCGGCAATTTGTTCGACTGTCAAGATCATAACGATAGCCTCTTTGTAGCGATACGAAAAATATACCAACAAGAAATTCAGACGTCCTTTGCAACCACTTGGTAATAGTAGTGGGCAACTGAGTAACTCCCTGGCCGTTAATTTGCTATATGACGTAATTGTATCTGCAGCAACGCATTTTGACTATCCGCATGACTTCCAATGTTTGATACAAGCCCCTAAAAGCCACAGTCACTTTTCGTTCAAGAACAAAAAGATATGAAATGTCAAATACAAGGTCTGACCCTGAGGTATCCCCACAAAACGCTCGTTCCCATGCTCTGCGTGGGAATGCTGCTTTAGACGCTCTGCGTCGACTGCCTCGGGCAATTGGATTAAGAAACTGTAGAGAATAGAATGTCTGGTTGCTGGGATTATCGACCTATCGGGACGCAGAGCGTCCCAGGATGCATTCCCACGCAGAGCGTAGGAACGATGATAAAAAATCAATATATCTATCAACCAATTTTCAGCCAAAAAATTGTTTTATTTGGCTATTTCGTGGGGATACCTCAGGGTCTGACCCCGATATTTCATTCGATCATCGTTTGATAAATAACTAGGGTTTCATATTCTGACCCAGTTATTCCGGGATGCTTCCCTTTGTTTGCCCCCCCTGCAACCGCAATCCTTTATGTGCTTGTGTTTAATGACTTGATCTTTCAGGCTAGAAACGCTTTCGCTATTTTGATCCTACCTTTTATTTACTCGGAAACCCTAACTTGAGAATTTAGCATAAAATATAGACCTGACCCTGCTCGCTTAGCTGTCTTTGTAGACTTGGGAACGATGCCCAATTTTGACCACAACGACGACAATTTCGGCATCCTTGACCTCATAAATTATCCGATAAACGCCTTGCCGAGTGCGGTAACGCTCCTGACCGGACAATTTGATACAGCCTTCGCTCCTTGGGTTTACCGCCAAGGCATCTATTCGCTCCAGTATTTTCTTGACATCCTTTTTTGGAATAGCGCGAAGATCTTTGGTAATTGACTTCTTGAACTGAATTTCATAATTTGCCATGTAACTTTAAATCTTCCAGCAATTCCTCATAGCTCAGTGTTGGCTCTGCCGCCCGTTCTTCAAACGCACTCAGATCTTCTTGATCTTCGCGTAGAGCCATACGAACCGCCTCATTGACGAATTCGGAGACAGATTGATGCGTGTTTGCAGCCATAACCCGAAGGGCATGGTGAATCTCTGGTTCGAAGTAAACCGTGGATCTTTTTGATAACTCACTCATAAAAGGCACCTCTTTTTTTCCGATTATAGCACTTTAGCGCTATAGCGCCATAACGCTTCACACCTAACGTCGCTCATCACTCGCTAATTAACCCAGAGCGAAGCAGTGCGCATGGGTAGAGTAGAGAACAGGATTTCACTTTCCGTAGACATGGCCTATCTGTTTCCGCCCCTTTCGTCTGGCGGTGCCTCATTAGCTTTATCATAGTTAGTTTCTCCTGTCCTCCCTCATCAAACCGTGCATGCGCTATTAACGCACACGGCTTTCCGATGTTCTTCACACCACGGCATGCGCTGTTTTCCAGCCCGCCTTTGTCGGAACCTTGTATAACCCGTATCTCGCATATAACTGCTGGCTTGGGAAACGACCGAGGCCGATCCCACGGTCTTTGACCTTGTGCCGCTTCATGAGGTGCTTTCGCAGACGTTCTTCAGCATGCGTCTTCACCTTTTCCAGTACGCCATTGGAATTGCGATAGTGAAAGTAACCCGACCAGCCGCGAAGGCTGGCGTTCATGCTTCCTATAATATCTTCCAACGGTATCGGCGTACGCTCCCGTGCGGTCAATTGCGTTATACGGTCTTTGATTTTCGCAAGCGATTTCGGTGCCGGGCAGACATGCGGATAACTTTTGCCCGACTTCAATCCCTTGCTCACCCTGATTGAAAAACCCAAGAAGTTAAAACTTTCCTCTCTGGCATCAACTATGCGGGTTTTGGTATCATTCAACTCAAGATCAAGACGATCCAGCACATGCCGTACCGCGGCCAATGGTGCATCAACTGCACCTGCACACAGCACGACAAAATCATCCGCATAACGGACGATGCGCGCCTTTAACTTCCATCGTAGCTGATGTTTCTCCCATATCCGGTCAAGTAAATGCAGGTAGCAGTTCGATAGCAACGGTGAAATGACTCCACCTTGCGGCGTGCCCTTGCTGTTTGCTTTGCCGCCGCCCATATGCTTCTTGGTGCCGTCCTTATCCTCTTCGATGACCGGTGCTTTGAGCCATAGCTTGATGACGTGCAATATCGCACCATCAACAATGCGCTCGGCAATAACGGCCAGCAGTTTGGCGTGAGGGATGCTATCGAAGTATTTCGACAGATCGGCATCAATCACTTGGGTATAGCCCTGATGTAGCGCTTCCGCTATTTCATCAACCGCGTCGTGGGCCGATTTCTTTGGCCGAAATCCGTAGGAGTTCGGGCAGAAATCCGCTTCAAATATCGGTTCAATGACGAGTTTTACCGCCATCTGGGCTACCCGGTCGCGGATCGTCGGAATGCCCAGCGGGCGCTGACTGCCGTCCGCTTTGGGAATCATGACGCGCCGTACCGGACTTGGGTGATAAGTCTTGTCTTTCAGGTCTTGAGCTAATTCCGACAAAAACTGGTCTATCCCTATCTTCTGCTCTATGTCCTCGAAGTTCACTCCGTCAACGCCGGGACTTCCTTTGTTAGCACGGACAAGGCGGTAAGCAAACATGAGGATGTCTGCCCGCCACACCTTGTCATAGAGCGCATAGAAGCGATAGGCCGGTTCTTGCTTGGCCTTGGTATAGAGCTTCCTCTGTAGTGTCCTGATTTCATCAGGGGTTATTAGCAACATGGCAATCCCCTTTTCCTCCACTCTTCGGTTACATGAACAAAGCAGGGTCCCTTCCCTCGGTCTGGGTTATGTTGTCCCTAGACTTCCATCGGTACTATGAACCCCTCCGACTCCCGTTACGGCCTATTGCGCCTTCGTTTCCTTATACGCAATAGTCGATGGCCTCCCCACCGCCGCAACGGGTCTCCAGCACTGGGCAATGAATCTTCAAGAACATGCCGACCCTGCTACCCCGGAAGTCGACGGATACCACTTCCGTTATTTCAGTATCCATCCAACGGCCTTCCCCTTCTGACCACAGGGTCGGCTCCTCCAATTCGTTTACGAGGCTACGTGTAGGTTCACTTGCGTTACGGCCTGCTCTCTTGCTGTTTGGAAACTTACGACACCGTGTTACCACGATGCCGCTTCCTCATACTACCAAGGCGTACGGACAATTCCTTGGACGGGACTTTAACCCGCTAGATTTACTGCTGTTACTGCGAACGGTCAAGTCTTTTAATTTGGTATCAAGTCTCGTTTATGCAAGCACATATTTGCAAAATTCAAGACCCCTTCTTTTTCTGACCCCGTCTTTTTTATTTAACTAGTACCTGACCCCAGTTATTTGTATTTGTATACAACTAATGGACTATTTAAGATTTTACAGAACATCGTTACTTATACAGCCTCATGGCTTTCAAAATCATTAACGTCAATGCCTGGCAATAGCAATGAACTCTCTTCTTTAGGTAAAGCCTCAACTTGTCGTAATTGCCGGCCTATAGCTCTTGTCCGAACTTCAGCTTTGTCTATGGTATCCCGAGCCTCATCAAGCTTTTTCTTGGTTTTCGCCAATACATCACCAAACTTACCAAACTCTGTCTTAACTGCACCCAGCACTTGCCAAACTTCACTTGATCGTTTCTCTATTGCTAAAGTCCTAAAGCCCATTTGCAAACTATTTAAAATCGCCGCTAATGTGGTTGGGCTAACTAAGGTGACACGATAATCACGCTGTAACAAATCGGATAATCCAGGACGACGTATAACTTCCGCATACAACCCTTCGATAGGTAAAAACAAAAGAGCAAAATCCGTGGTATGCGGAGGCTCAAGATATTTGTCTCGTATGGCTTTTGCTTCTGCTTTGATGCGCGTCTCCAGAGCTTTGCCGGCTTCTTCCATTGCGGATAAATCCGCCATTTCTTGTGCCTCAGCCAGTTTCTGGTAGTCTTCTAACGGAAACTTAGCGTCTATTGGCAGCCAAACAACCGAATTATTGAGATCGCGCCCTGGCAATTTAATGGCAAACTCTACACGGTCATTGCTTTTCGGACGGGTACTGACATTTTTGGCATATTGATCCGGGCTTAGCAATTGTTCCAACAAATTCTCCAACTGAACTTCTCCCCAAGTGCCTCGGATTTTAACATTGGACAAAACTTTTTTTAGATCACCTACCCCTGAAGCTAAGTTACGCATTTCCCCTAAACCGTTATGGACTTGCTCTAAACGCTCACTGACCAGCTTGAAGGATTCGCCTAACCGTTGCTCCAAGGTGTTGTGCAGCTTTTCATCGACCGTTTGGCGCATTTGCTCCAGCTTTAGATTATTGTCGGTTTGGATATGCGCCAATTTGGTTTCCACGGATTGACGTAATGTCTCCAGCCCTTCGCTGTTGCGTTGTGTTAATTGATGCAATTGCCCTGTTAGTTGTTCGCCAAAGTGTTTTAGGCTGTTGGCTTGTTCGGTACGTCCTTGACGAGCATCCTGCTGGGTTTGACTCAGACGATCTTCCAATACCGTGCTAATTTTGGCAAGGTGTTCGCTGTTATTCTGGGTAAATGCTAACAATTGTAAACCCAGTTGGCTCGTAAAGGTTTCGATTTGATTTTTTAGCAAGCTGCCCAAACTTTCCATCTGTTCTTTTTGGCTAGTACCAAACAACTTTAGGCTTTCGGCCATTTCGCTGCGACCCTGGCGGGCATCTTGTTGTGCCAAATTAAGCTTGTCATCAACTAATTTACGCAACAGTTCCGATTGACTACGGTGTTCTTGCTGAAAAGCGCCGAGCTTATCATCCAACATCTGACGCGACTGCGCCGCACCGGTATGCAATAACTGATTTTGCCGCTCAATCGCAATCCCCAATTCTTCGCGGCTTTGCCGTAAAGTATCGCTGATTTCTTGGCGATTAACGGCCATTTCCGCACGAATACCTCGTTCAAGCCGATCATCATTACCTTGTGTAGCATCATATTGGTACCGTAACTCAGCAATTTTAACTTTTTGTTGTAGTACCAAGAATAGCAACCCGGCTAATAACAGTAGAGTACTTGCAAAAGCGGCTACCAACAGCCATTGCTCAATAAGCATAAAAATATGTCCTTAAAAATTAAAACAAAGAAGTCATTAATATGCTTTGATCTTCTGCATACTTCCGCCCGCTTCCAAAACACTCAGGCATACTCCAGCATCCAGCGCAGAAAAATTCGGGGCAGAACCAAACATATTGTTAAGTACTTTAGGACTGTTTGCATTCGTACGGAAGCAAACCGGTAAACCGATTTGCTCCAAATAGTCATCGGCCGCACCCTCATAGTCGTCCGGACTTTGTGAAGCCAACATCACGCATAAGCCTTTTGAGCGATGGAGACGTAGGAGATTGCTCAGCCCTAAATGCCTTGCAGCCAACAAAGGCTTGGCCTCATCGATTGCCAATAACACTCGCAAAGACCGATGACCGTACTCATCAAGTGGTGATTCCGGACATCGCTTAAGGTAGTTATGAAGCGCGTCAACCAACAAAAATGCAGCCAATTTTTTACTGGTTTCTGTGGCATTGCCAAATGTGATAATCCAATTGTTCCTAAAAAACTCATCGGGAGTTTGTACTGGATTGAAAAGGTTGAATTGAATCAAATCATTGATGGTTGCAATAACAGCGTCTGTCTTGATTTTCTTTTCACTATAATAGCGATCCAAGGCTTGTTTTATTTGCGCCAAGGAAATACGTTCTTTGGATATAAAAATTGACCTCAGTGCCTCCCTAAAAGCATCCAACTGCTTAGGTCCGGGCTTGCTACTCATAGCGCGCTCGAAGGAATCTCGAAATGACTGCAAAACATGCGCTGCATTGTCGACATCTTCGTTACGATAAAACATATCCAACGGTATAGCTTGCTCGGGAACTCTCAAAACTGTGGCATTTAACTGCTTTGCCAACATACTGTTATTGGCAAGATCACCTTTTCCTAAATCAAGCAAAATGACAGGCGAGCCCGACTGCATTTGCGCTTGCTCTAGTAGCTTTAGCATCGTATGTGTTTTACCAGAACCGGCTTGTCCCATTAGAGCGATATTAGGCGCATAACCTTTGCCATTGACTAACCAACGAGCTTCTGCTCCATCGTCTACCAATTTTCCAAGTGTTAACCAAACCGAACCTGCGACGCCTTGCCAGGTATCTTCAGTACCTTCATTCGAGCTATTCTCTTCTGCAAGCAACGCCCTACGGGTAACCAATATTTCAACAAATTTTTCAAAACGACCTTCAGCTTCATGCCAATCCTCAAGCAACAAACCTATTCCGCGATGCCAATGATCGCGAACCATGCTTTGCAATTGCTCAATGGTAAACTCCGCTTTAGGTGAATAAGTCTTAAAATTCGTCGCCAACAAACTAACCCATAAAAGCTCCTCGCCATTACTGCCGAATAACTGTTGTCCCTTAAGCGGATATTTGCTGGCATCAGGCGCTGTCGGAGGAAAACTAGGCTCCCCTAATGACCTCCCTATTGCCAAACGAGCCAATTTATACTTTTCTGCAAAACCTAACTTTAGCTCCTTGGCTTGTTCTTCGGCTGATTTGCTGCCACTGAAGTTAGTTAACAAGACTTTGGTTATGTCAAAGTGTGTCATGCCGCAACCTCAAAATACTTATTTTCTAATGCAACTGTTTTACCGACTCCTTCACCTAGCTGTTCATGTTTCAACAAATAGGTTTTGGCAACATGAGAGCAAATCCGGGTATAAACATCAGAATCAATTTCTTCATCTTGGCTAAGCAAAATAATTTGCCGATCTGGGTCGGACAACCAATATTCGAGTATGCGTTTTCTATGCTCGCTATCCAAACGTCCTAGCGGTGTATCAACGACCAACGGGATATTGAATCCCGATGTTTTGGCTAACCCTGCAATCAATGCTGTAGCGAATATCTGGTTTTCACCCGCCGAACGATCCAAACCAATTTCCTTCCCCTCGCCGCTCAATAACCGTGACATGCCTTTTTCGTCTATTTCGATACGAGCAATTTGTTTCTTATGAGCCAATTTGATAAATATCTCAGTGACCGAATCTGACAAGGCTTTTGTTTTCAAAGCAAACAGTTCTGGAAGTAGTTCTTTTATTAAATCAATAACCCGTTCAGCTTTACGTAAATTACTTTTAATGGGGGTAGCCTTTAAAAAAATGTCATGCTCTCTTTCATAAGTTGAACGCTTATCATGCACTTCACTTTCAAGCGTAGTAATATGTCTATTTTTGTCGCCTAGTTTTTCTCTTAAATTGCCCAATTTATCTTCTATTTCCTTTAACTCTTGTTGCAATTGATGCAATGTGCCATCGTCATGCAATGCCTCCAAGCGTATCCGATCTTTTATTAACGCTTCAATTTCTTTGTCAAGCAAAGCCTGATCTTCTAATAATTTTTTAATTTCGCGCTCGGTAACCTGAATTTTAACAAATTGCTCATCCAGTTTTTGGCGTTGGCGAGGCTCCAAGTAGTTGTGTATCAGTTCTTTGGCACAACCTTCCGGTTGCGGATTAAAAAGGCCTTGCCAAGCAATATCAATGCTTTCACGAAGTTTATTTTTTACCGTATGATCAACAAAAGGACCGTTGAAAAAATCAGTTGCAAAAAAACTACTGACAAAACGTTCTTTTTGCGGCGCTACGCTTTGTTTTTTGTTCTCCCATTCAAGAAGAGTTGCTTCTTGTTGCAACTGATTTTTCAAATTTGTCATTAACGACGCATTCACTAAATGGAAAGGCAATTTTTCTGTTAATAATCTCTCCAGAGCATCATTTGTCTTACGTAACGCTTCTTTTTTCTCTCCTTCGTCTCGAATAAGGTTTTCAACTTGTTTCAATTCACCTCCGCCGGCACCAATAGTACTAAGCCTTTGATGTAGTGAATTGCGATTATTCTCAGAAGATTCTTTATCAGTCCAAAGCAACTGTCGCTCTGCTTTCAGTGCTTTAAGCTCGTTTTCTTTGCCTATCAACGTCTTGTGCAAAACTGCCAGTTTTTCCTCATCCATGCTGGGCTTCCCTGAGGGATTTCTATTATTTTGGTATTGCTCAAGGCGCACCCGTAAATCTCTCAATAGCACCACCCCAAGCAAGCTTTCCATACCTTGTTTTATCCATTCCTTACGATCCTGGTCTGCAAGCTTTTTGACCTCTTCGCCATCAAAAAAGAAAAATGGAGCTAAATGAGCAGGCACTGCATAATCATCGAGAATTTCGAGCAGTTCATCTTTTGATAATGGATCCCTTCCATTATTTCCTTTTAATTTGTACAACTTAACTTCTTCTTCCAAAAAACCGCCTTGCGGATCAAAATACCAACGCCTACTAAGCTCATAACCCATATAATCATCGGAGTAAAATTCAGTTGACACTTCCATCATATTTGACCGACCTAACCTTAAGGCTTTGCCATGCAAGGCTTTTTTCAGGAACTTTCCATAGGCGTCGTTATTTAGGCCTGCACGGGCCAAATGTGACGTTGCTTCCGCACCATAGAAACAAAGATAGATGGCTTCGAGTAGTGTGGTTTTACCGTAACCGTTCATACCGCCAATTAATACCAAGTTTTTTCCGGCATGAGGCTTTGGAAACTCAAATTTTTGGTGCATGTAGCTCTTAAAGTTGATTAATTCAATACGCGAAATCCACATGCTTATCAGTCCATTCGGTTAAATATTTCTTCAAATTGGCCATAAATGCCCTTTGCTTTCTCACGATGCTGATTTTGCCGCTGCACCAATACCAGTTCTTGAAGTACATCTACGGGTACATCGTGTTTTTTACATAAACTTTCCAATACAGAGAATGCTTCTGTGTCATTCCACAATGGTAAATCTTGAATGTGTTCATCCATATTTCAATCCTGTTCCAGTTCAGTTATAGCAAGTTGTCTCCTAGAGATATTGCCAGATAAACTTTGGCTCCATTCACGTCGGATCAACTCAATTTCTTCGGGTAATATTAGTGTTGAGCCATATTCTTTCTGTACTTCAAGTAATTTATCAAGAATCATTTGCCTTGCTTTTACGGTAAAGGGGCCAGGAATATGGTTACCATTGCTATCAAACTGCACTTTTCCGTTTCTTCTCTCAACTTGTCTATATTTGGGATCATTTCGAATACTTTTAAGCCAATCCCTAAAACCGATAAGTATGCCATATTCATGCATCCCGCTGTCCACGAAACCTTGAAGGCTTCTATCCTTTTCAACAACGGTACACGTCCAACAACCAAAGCGGCTAGAATTAGTACCACAACCCGGAGCATCTTCCTTGCTCATGACCACTGGGCACTCTCCACCCTCGGCATTTCGGTAAAGCTGGATCAGGTCGCGGTGCGTTCCGCCCCACGGAGGCGAATGCTCGGCTAGTAATTCCCAAACATCGTCCGTGGTCAAATCAACAATAGGGCGATATACAAACGCACCCGGCAAACTGGTGTGTGCAGCCAGTTTACTGTCGCTAATGTTCTGGTGTTTTTCGATAGCGCGTTTTCTTGAGCTGCTTTCATCACTACGAACACCCAAAACTACAATAGCCGCCCCATGTATTGAAACCTTATCCAAAATGTAGGCACTGGTTGGCTGAATTTTTAACCGATCAGTACACCAGCGCATGGTTTGGTTTGGTGTCGGGTAGCCTTTACCGATTAATAAAACCCAAAAAGATTGGGTCAGGATGGGTTCTGTCGTAGCTACTTTCACTGGCAGGTTTAAAACTTCTGCAGCATGTCTGATTTGGTTTTGCACTTTGTCTAAATGGTCTATGACTAACGGGCTCTCCACTAGCGTGTCATTAGAAATGATGTGGACATCGCGAATACGCAGGGATGGCGCGATACTTAGCAATGCATCAAAGACTAGATGTGCCACCAAAGTACTATCTTTGCCGCCGGAAAAACCAACGATCCAGGGATAGCTTTGTTCAACAGACAAATATTCACTCCGAATTTGCTCAACTAGGTCTATTTTTAAGTTTTCTGTAAAAGATTCTAACATGTAATTAATCTCTATCTTGAATTCTGGTAAGCAATTTGCGTTCTCAAAGAGCCCTGAATCAAGTCGATAAAAGTGAATATTTTAGTTAATTCTTCTTCGTACAAGAAAAAGAATCACCAATTATGTCTCATTCCCAAAACTCAAGCTCAGGAATACCTCCCTACAAACTCTGCTTATCGTTTTAATACAGATCGTATGATGCGGTGAACAGTGAACCGCATCATACACGAACAACTGGCTATATATAATGGACCCCAAAAACTGAACAACTAATTGACGTTGGGGTCCACTTTTATAACCTAGATCGAGCTGCCACATAAGCCTTAGACTTTTCTCGCTTACCAACAGCAATCACTGTGACAAAAACAATATCATCATCGACGCGATAAATCAGGCCATAGCCTTTGCTGGCGAGTTTGATCTTATAACAGTTAGGCATGTCGGAAAGCGCTGAAGCCGAACCCTGGGATTTTCAAGTCGCTTAGCCAGTTTCTTTTTCAATAGTACGCGAACACTACCATCGGGTTTCTCCCATTCCTGTGTAGAGCTAGTTCATGGAAACGCAGTTCATAAGTCATTAAGGCTTACCTTGGTAAATGGGCCTTCTAATCGTTCCTGCACCAACTGTGGATCTTCTGTAAGTCATCTAAACATTTCATAGTACGCGACGGGCAGTAAATAGGCTTCAGCCTTATTGTGGCTTAAAATAGCGATAGCTTCATCGTCGGCTTTTCTCAGAACATTAAAAAACTGCGTTCCAGCTCGGTTACGCTGTTGGTAATTACTGAATAAACTCGTAGATGCGGTTCATGCGGAATGTGTCAATGACATTGAGACACCAAGTTGATTTAATTAGTGTCTAATTGTTGTGTATTTATGGGTCGAGGTTCTCTTTTGTGTTAATAGGCGGATTAATCCAAACGGCGTTAGGCAAGCTGGGTGGTAAGGGGCACTTTCCTTTGCATCGCTTCGGATTGGCGAGGAAGGCAATCTCCAGGGTTTTTGCGCGTGCTTGGTATACCGTATCCGCTTGGTCGAAATGGACGGTGGCCGGGGTCATGTAACCGATGCCCGAGTGGCAATGGGACTGGTTGTACCACGGGAAGAAGCGTTGGCAATGGCTGCGGGCATCCTCAATGCAGCCGAAGCGGACGGGGAAATCAGGCCGATATTTCAGGGTTTTGAACTGGGCCTCGGAATAGGGATTGTCATCCGAGACATAAGGCCGGCTATGGGTCTTGGTGACATCCAGATCGACCAGTAAGGCAGCCACGGGCTTGCTGCGCATGCTGGAACCGCGATCGGCATGCAGCGTCAGGGTATGCGGCGGGATGTTGTGCTTGGCCACTGTTTCGGCGATTAGCTGCTCGGCCAGTTCCGCGGTTTCCCGCGGGGCGACCATCCAGCCAACGACATAGCGGCTGAAAATATCCAGGATCACATACAGGTGAAAACAGGTCCATTTAGCCGGGCCTTTGAGTTTCGTAATATCCCAGCTCCAGACTTGATTGGGCGCGGTGGCCAGGAGTTCAGGCTTGGTATAGACCGGGTGCATCCGTTGGCGCCTGCGCTCCGCTGACTGGCCGTCCGCTTCCAGAGCACGGTACAAGGTGCGCACCGAGCCGATGTAGCGCCCCTCGTCCAGCAGAGTGGCATAAACAAAATACGGCGAGCAGTCGGCGAAGCGTTCGCTGTTAAGCACCTCCAGCATTTGCTGCCGCTCATTAGTCGAGAAAGCCAGCGGGGCGGACGGACGAGGCACCCGCGTTACCGGCACAGGCGCCAGGTGGCGCCGACGGGCATCCTCGCGATAGACCGAACTGCGGTTCAAATTCAGGGCTGCACAAGCCGGAGCCAGGCCGACCTCCGGGGCCAACTGGTTAAGGGCTTGCATCAGTTGGACTCGCTCGGCGTCTCGTCCGTCGGCAGTCCGAACAAGACGCAAAGTTTTTTTTGGACATCAATAATGGCATTGGCCTGAGCGAGTCTACGACGCAGGCGCTCATTTTCCTGGGTAAGTTGGCGCACACGACGGTCCTCGGCCTGAGCTGGATCGGTCTTGCGCCCGCGCTTTTGCGGTGCCAGCGCGGCACGCTGATCGGCAGCACGCTGTTTGCGCCAAGTGGCTAATTGGGAGGAGTAAATCCCTTCTTTGCGTAATAGGGCGCCAATCTCACCCGGCTGAGTACAGCGATCAGCGGCAGCCAGGATGCGGCGCTTGTCGCTGCTGGTAAATTGTCGGCGCTGGGCGGTGGCAACCACCTCTGGATCGGGCCGCGCGCCGGAGGTCGCGTTTCCAGCCGCCCCACGGGCGACTTCCAACGCGACCTCCGGCGCAGTTAATTGTGGTGATTCCATGGTCTCTGCTTTTGATTTGCTCATGATTCTGGCCTACCTTTATACTCTAATTTCCGAGGGGTAAGTGTCTCAGGTCATATTGGCACAGGGGGCCGCCCCCTTGTGGGAGCGACGCCTTCGTCGCGATTTCGAAGCTACTGATGTTCAATATCCGCAGATTTATCAAACAGCACCGTTTCCAGGTATACGATGACCTCTGTTTAGCAAGTTTACCGATACTTGTGTCTAACGGCGAGAGCTCCAGCTTGGGAAAGCCCCCCGGAAGCTCCAGCTTCCTGAGACCGACGCAACCTCCGCATATTCTCATTCAACCCCGACTCGCTCGCTCGTTCAATCTTTCTTGATTGTCGGGAAGCTAGAGCTTCCTGAACAGGTTACCCAAGCTGGAGTTTGGGTAACAGCATATTTTAGTTTTTGCGACTACGAATGGCCCCTGCTGCTGCGCGCGGGGCGAACGGAAAAGCACTTAACTCAATGGCGGTGGCAAACAATACGCACTTAACAACCTTGAGTACAAAAGCTTCAGCCTGAATTCGGCAGTTTAACCATGAAGCACATGAAGTTCATGAAGGATTCCAAGAACTTACCAAATCCTTCTCGCTAACCTTTTTGGTGAGCGAAAGTTCTATACAAACGCGTAATAAGCTATTGAATTAACTTCCTATTCTTCATGATCTTCATGGTGAAATGCTTTTTCTAGGTTCAGAATTTATCAAAGAGTATATTCTTCGAATCGACGCCGAGATCGGTCAACATATCGACCACGGCATCGATCATCACCGGCGGGCCGCATAGATAATATTCGCAGTCTTCGGGGGCCGAATGGTCTTTTAGATATTCGTCGTACAGTATTTGGTGTATGAAACCTGTAGGTCCGGTCCAGTCGTCTTCGGGCAGCGGGCTCGACAAGCCGACGATCCAACGAAAGTTGTCGTGCTCCTGCGCCAGCCGGTCGAAGTCTTCGGCGTAAAATACTTCGCCGAGACTGCGGGCGCCGTACCAGTAGGATATTTTCCGGCCGCTATGCAGCCGTTTCAATTGATCGAAGATATGCGAACGCATCGGCGCCATGCCGGAACCGCCGCCGACGAAGATCATTTCGTTGTCGGTTTCCCGCGCGAAGAATTCGCCGTAAGGCCCCGATATGCTGACCTTGTCGCCCGGTTTCAGACTGTAGATATAGGACGAGACCTTGCCGGGCGGCACGTCGGGGTCGGAGGGCGGCGGCGAGGCGATGCGGACGTTCAGCATGATGATGCCTTTTTCTCCCGGATAATTGGCCATCGAATAGGCGCGCATGACCGGTTCGTCGACTTTGGAAACGTATTGCCAGAGTTTGTATTTGTCCCAATCCGGCCGAAACCGTTCTTCGATTTCGAAATCGCTGTATTTGACGGTATGGGGCGGCACATTGATCTGAACATAGCCGCCGGCCCTGAATTCCATGTCTTCGCCGGGCGGTAACTCCAATACCAATTCCTTGATGAACGTAGCGACGCTGCGATTGGAACGCACCGTGCATTCCCAGTTGCGGATCGAGAACAGTTCCGGCGGCAAATCGAGGCCCATATCGCCCTTGACGGAAACCTGGCACGACAATCGGTAGCCGGCTTTGATCTGCTGCCGGTTGAGTTTGGCCCGCTCGGTGCCCAGGATAGCGCCGCCGCCTTTTTTGATCACGACTTTACATTGGCCGCAGGTGCCCTGGCCGCCGCAAGCTGAAGGGACATAGATAGCATTGTCGGCTAGGGCGCCCAACAATTTGCCGCCCATCGGCACGGACAGGCTATGATCCGGATCGTCGTTAATCGTAAGGGTAGCGTCGCCTTTTTCTACCAGCCGGGCTTTGGCGAACATCACGACCAGCGTTAGCAGTAGAACGATGACTGTAAACAAGGCCATGCTAATGATGATTAAGCTAGTATCGCTCATGCCGGTCTCCGTTCGGTCGTTAGGAACGAGCATGAAGTGACTTCTTCAACAATCGGAAAGGGGATTCGGTGGCTCGATTGACAGGTGTCGGCGGCAGGGAAAGCCGCCGTCAAGCCTACATGGACGTATTCACGGCGTCCTGTCAAGCGAGTCACCGAACCTCCACAAAGCTTACTATTTCGAGAAGTTGAATTGTGCATATTCCTTAATATCATCATTGTGGGAGGCCGCATCGCTAGAGCTCTATGCCCGAAAACAACATGAAGGCCATCGCCATCAAGCCGGCCGTGATGAAGGTAATGCCGAGACCTCGCAGACCTTCGGGTACGTTGCTGTATTTCATTCTTTCGCGAATACCCGCCAATCCGACGATGGCTAACGCCCATCCCGTTCCGGTGCCGAAGCCGAACACGATGCTCTCGGTAAAATTATAAGTACGCTCGACCATAAACAGGCTGCCGCCTAGGATGGCGCAATTGACCGTGATCAGCGGTAGAAAGATGCCGAGCGCAATATAGAGCCGAGGAATATATTTATCCAAAAACATCTCGAGAATCTGCACGACGGCGGCGATGACGCCGATATAGCATAAAAGCCCCAGAAAAGTCAGGTCTATACCTTGTAGTCCGAGCCAGGCGAGCGCGTTTTCCTTGAGGACATGCCGATAAATCAGGTTGTTGATAGGCACGGTGATCGACTGCACGACGATGACGGCAATGCCGAGGCCGGTAGCCGTAGACAGTCGATCGGATACGGCCAGAAACGTGCACATGCCCAGAAAGAAAGCCAAGGCCAGGTTTTCTATGAAAACAGCGGTCAAAAAAAGACTCAAGTAATGTTCCAGCATGGATTTACTCCGGTCCGTTGTTATCGGCGAAATTCTTTTGTTTACGCGCTTGTTCGAGAGCGTTTAGGTAGGGTCCGTAGCCGTGTTCGCCCAGCCAGTATCGGACCAGATTGTTGACTCCGCGACTGGTTATCGTCGCACCGGAAAGCCCTGAGACTTGATGATCCGCATCGCCGGAGTCCGGTTCGACTTCACCCCTCACGACTTCGATCATGACCCGACCTTGATCGTCAAACGCTTGCTTGCCTTTCCAGCTATTTTTCCATTGCCGATTGTCGACTTCGCCTCCGAGGCCCGGTGTTTCTTTGTGCTCGTAAAAGGTGATGCCGGTAATCGTTCGCAGGTCTTTATCCAGCGCTATAAATCCGTAAAGAGTCGACCACAACCCCCGTCCGTAGATCGGCAGGATGAGTTTTTGAAGGTGTCGATCCGTCTCGACTCGATAGACCGCCATGTATTGTGGGCGCTGTTTGATTTTTGCCTTGTCGTACTGAGGCGGAACGGCTGCGCTATAGCGAGGATCCGAAGTCAGAGTTTGAATATCGAAGGCTTCGATGTTAAGAGTCTCATCGAATTTTTCCGGGTCAACCACGTCTCCCGAATCCAATACTACCATCTGCGGTACGATGTTTTGTCGGTAGACGGCGTCAATATCGATCCCCGGTTCATAGAGATCCGCAACGGTCAGGATGTTTCCGATCCTATCCAGGCGCTGGTTTTGCCTTTGCTTCGGGTGCAGCAATATCGCGGTCGCGGACACCATTAAAGAACAGATCAAGCTCACGCCCAATACGACCCGGAGGGTATTTTTGAAGCTATTTTTCCGCATCGACAGCTTGCCTCCTCAACCGTTTTCGGATATGGCGGCTGACGAACAGCCTGTCTATGGTCGGCGCAAACACATTGCCGAATAAAATGGCCAGCATGATGCCTTCCGGGAAGCCCGGGTTTATGACTCGGACCAGCACTGTCAAGGCGCCGACCAGAAATCCGTAAACGTATTGACCGGGCCGAGAATGCGCGGCCGATACCGGATCGGTGGCCATATAGACAGTGCCGAAGGCAAATCCGCCCAACACGAGATGCCATTGCGGCGTGAGCTGAAACATCGGATTCGACGGGCTGCCGACTAAGTTGAACAGCAATGATAAGCCTACCATGCCTAGAACCACGCCAACCATGATGCGCCACGATCCGACCCGGCTAACGATAAGAATCAACGCGCCGATCAGGCAGGCCAGCGTCGAGGTTTCGCCCATGGAGCCCGGCATGAACCCGAAGAAGGCATCCTGCCAGGAAACGCTCAGTTCAAGTTCAGGGTCGGGCAATTCCGCCAAGGGCGTGGCCCGGCTGTAACCGTCGACCGGCACCCAGACCGTATTACCGGTCATTTCTCTCGGATAAGAGAAAAACAAAAAGCTACGTCCGACCAGGGCCGGATTGAGTATGTTCATGCCGACGCCGCCGAAAATTTCCTTACCGATCACCACGCCGAACGATATACCGAGCATGACCTGCCACAAAGGAATGTCGGGCGGCAGAGTCAGCGCGAACAGCAGACTGGTGACCAGAAAACCTTCGCTGATGGAATGTTGCCTGATGCCGGCGAACAGCACTTCCCAGAAGCCGCCCGTAACAACGGTAACGATATAAATCGGTAAAAAATACAGCGCGCCCAGCAGCATGTTATCCAGCACACGGTTCGGATCGTGGCCGACGCCCAGCAAGGTTAGCAGTGCGCCGCGCCACCCTGGGGCGTGTTCGAAACTTTGTTGTTGCAACGCCAGGTTGATTTGCAGGCCGGTATTGTAAAAAGCCATGACGACGGTCGGTATCAACGCGACGATGACGGTGACCATCATGCGTTTCATGTCCATCGCGTCGCGCACATGCGGAGCGCCACAGGTAACCGTACCCGGCGTATAGAGAAAAGTGTCCGTGGCCTCATAGAGGGGGCCAAGTATCCGCCGTGTTCCGCCCTTTTTAGTTGAAGAGCTAATTTTTCCGGAATCTTCGCTCATAAGGATTCGTGCTCCAGGGTTTCTTCCTCGATCATGTCCAGATTTCGGCGCAACAGCGGCGCGAAATCCAGTTTCGACGGGCACACAAAGGCGCATAAGGCCAGGTCTTCCTCGGCCAGTTCGAGACAACCGAGGTTTTCGGCTTCTTCGATATCTTCGACGGCCAGCGCGCGCAGCAAGAACAACGGCATCAGATCCAAGGGCATGACGCGTTCGTAATTGCCGTTGGGAATGATGGCCCTGATATCGCCGTGCGTCGAGGTCGTGAAATCATAAGCGCTGCCGGGAATGAACTTGGAAAGTACGACATTTTTGACCGAATAGAGCCTAAAGCCTGGATTCACCCAGCCTAAGAATTTGCGTTGCCGGTCCTCCGGCAATACCGAAATCTGTTGATGATAGCGGCCTAGAAATGCCGTGGCGCCTTCGGCTTTGTGACCGGACAATACCGAGCCGGAAATGATGCGATTCTCGCCGTCGATTAGCGCGTCGCGGCAATGGTCGTCCAGACATACTCCGATTCGGGTCTTGATCAGACAGGGATGCAGAACCGACGGACCGGCCAAGGCCGCGATGCGGTCTACATAAAGCCGGCCGGTGGTGAATAATTTGCCGACTGCGATTACATCCTGAAAGCCGATATGCCACACCGTCTTACCGAGATGGACGGGGTCGAGAAAATGGATGTGCGTGCCGACATTGCCGGCCGGATGAGGGCCTGAAAAATCCGCGATAGTCAGATTTTCGATAGCCATGCCGGATAGCGGCGTTTTGGGGTGTTTGCAAAGAAAGACTCGGCCTTCGGTTAACCGGGAAACGATTCGCACGCCGTTGATGAAATCCTGCTCATGACCGTCTATCAGCAGCTCGATGGCCGGCGCCAACGGGTTGGTATCCATGGCGGTGATAAACAGCGAGTGCGGCACCGTGTCGGGATCGGCCGTCTTGTTGAACGGCCGCGTGCGCAACGCCGTCCATAATCCCGAAGCCAGCAGTTGGTCGATAATTTGGCGGCGGGTTAGCGAGATTAGCCGGTCTTCGGAATAGGACTCGAAATGAACTTCTTCGTCGCTGTCGGTCAGCTCGATTACGACCGACAGCAGAGCACGCCTTTCGCCGCGATTGACCGCTTTGACAAAGCCGGTTCCGGGTGAGGTGTAGCGTACCGACGGCATTCTTTTATCGGTGAACAACAATTGGCCTTTAATGACCGCATCGGACTCTTTGACCGCCATCTGCGGCTTTAATCCGACGGAGTCGAAGCCAAGCACCGCAACGGTTTTCGGCGGAGGTACGGTCTTGATAATCTGTTCGGGTCCGCCTTTTATCGGTAGATCCAGGCCATTTCTGATTTTAATCATAATTGACGCCCCCTTTCGACAGAAAATACTCCAGATATTACAAGACAGCAACAGTTCATCGTTTTTGAACGCTACCCTTCGCAAGTCAAATTCCGTGTCGGAGTGCCCGGCAAAGGACGCCGTGATTACGTGCATGTAGGCTCTATAAAGGCATTCATGCTGTCAAAGCCTTTGCGAGTGTAGCCCGGATGGAGCGTAGCGCAATCCGGGAAGTTCGAAGCCACGCCATTCCCGTATTCCGCTACGCTGCATACGGGCTCCGTGTTTTAACAGCGTATATGCCCCGTCGTCTCCATACGTTAATGCCCAAATTTGAAGTGCGAAAGATATAAAGCACTCGCACATCGTGAACCTTGAACGTACTAACCCAACCTAAACAAGCGCAGACCGCACCACCCAGCAGCAATAAGGTAAGGGAGTCCGCCAGGCACCCACATGATCAAACCGGTCAATTGTTGATCTTGAAGGTTGAGCAAATCGTCGTAGAACGGGGTTTGCGCGAAAGTCAGCAAGGCTCCGAGCATGCCTGTGCTCATTAGCGTCAATACTAAAGCCGGCAAGACGGTTAAGGTGCGCCTTAACAAAATCGACCACCAAAATAAGCCGGAGGCGAGTGCGAAGCTGATATGCTCGGCTAGGTGCCACCAGGGATTCACCAACGCCAGATTATAAAAAACCGGTGTATGCCAGAACCAAATCACGAGACTTTGCAGGATGCCGGTCCTCAACGGATGACGACTCAGCCTTAAAAATGGCTTCCACAGCCGTATTCCCGTTGCTCCGCTTGCCGCAAACCATTGCGGTAAAGGCCGAGCCAGTACATAAAGCGGGGCGATAACGACCAGTATCAGCATGTGTTGAACCATGTGCAGGGCCGAGCTTTTATCGAACCACCCGCCCGTACTGCCGAACATCGTCATGACAGCGGTGAGACTGGCTGCATGAAACATCAACCGGCGGTCATTTGTAGGCCGGATGTCTCTTGCTCCGATGACATAGAGCATCCAAAGAGCGGTTGGCAACAGTCCGCCGAGAATGGCCGATAACCGTGCTTCAGTAGCATCCTCGCCCCAGCCATGCGCTTGAACGGAATGAATTGGCAGAGCCGAGACCGCCAACAATAACGCGAGCCTTACAAACATGGCGGTAATAGCAGCGACATGAGTCCCTGGCTGAGCGTTACGACGGCGCCCAATAGATTGACACCGGCCCCCAGTCCGGCGATAAACGCATTGATTTCGGAGTCGGCTCCATTATTTCCGGAACGCGCCGCGCGCCAACAATTATTCGCCCAAAACAACAGCAGACCGGTTACGGCTACGGAACCGATTAACAGCGTCGTATTGATCCAAGTGAAAGCTCCTTGTTCGATAGGAGGCGGCACTTGTTCGCAGAAAAATGCCAAGGCCCCGTACTTCACTATAAACCAGACGATCCAGACCGTGAGTCCTAAAGCCAGTTGCATTGGATGATATACTTCGCGCGGCCACATCAGGCGCTTCTCCAAGCAATAGGCAACAGAATGATGGCGATAAAAGCCAGCCAGAAAACGGCGGTCGTATAAAGCCACCAGGGTTTCACGACCGCTGTTTCGTATGGCGCGGCCTTGCCGACATAGCCATAAGCAACGCGCATAGCCTGCAACGCTGTCATGATCACGGCGAGTCCGCTGTGAAACAATTGATACATCAGTATCACCGCGATCACGGCATCATGGGCAGTTTGTGTGGCAACCAGAGACGAGGACGACCAGGCCCAGATCAATACACAACAATGAGCCAAACCGATCGCCGCGATGCCCCACAATTGCCCCTGCAGATGGTTATCCCTGTCCGCGCGCAAGCGCCGGACGATAGAATGATTCCAAAATGTTGAGATCGTAAGTAGTCCGCCGCTGATCAGCAAAGGCTGCCAAGCCAACGGCGCCGTAGCAGGCTCTTGCCAATGCGGCGCCACGACCCGTAAGTAGAGCCAACCGAAAAGTATGGACAAAAACAGCGCGCCGTCGGCCAAAAGCGTTACGATCATGCCCCATAAACCGGGGCCATTGAAAGTGCGCGAATGCAATTGCGGATAGCCGGGTTTCACGGCAGAATCGGAATCCGTTTCAAGAAAGGCACCGTTTTTCCATGACCAGCTTAGTAATAACACCAGGCTGACCGATACCGCAATCAAGGCTAGATTATTATTGCGGATCAAAAGACTGATACATAACCCGGACAACGCCAAAGCCGAGAAAAAAGGCAGCCAGGAATTACCGGGCAAGTGAATGATTTCTCGAATAGCGCCGGAAACCGGATCTGACCCCCAGGTTTCGCGCCTGCCATGATCGATTTCGGATAAGCGGTGATGTCCTTCAGCTATGGTTGTTTGCAGATCGGGGCTATCCCACATCGGGTGCCGCGTCGAACAGTCCGGCAAGCTGATGAAATTGTAGGGTTGGGGCGGCGTATCGGTCGCCCATTCGAGCGTATCCGCCTGCCACGGATTAGCGCCGGCAGGGCGTCCGAAGCGAAAATGCAATACGATATCGAGCAAAACCATCGCGATACCCATAGCCATGATAAAACCACCCATCGACGATATGCTGTTGGGCAGTTCCCAGCCCAATCCGGCCGGATAGGTGTAAACGCGTCTCGGCATACCGAGCAAGCCGGTCAGGTGCATCACTAAAAATGTCGTGTTAAAACCGATAAAAGTCAGCCAGAAGCCCCAGCGCGCGAGTTTGTCCGACGGCATTCGCCCGGAGAAATGCGGCAACCAATAATAAAGACCCGCCAGCAAAGGAAAGAGCATGCCGCCGACCATCACATAATGCAAATGCGCAACGACGAAATGCGTGTCGTGTACCTGCCAGTTAAACGGCACTAAGGCCAACATGACGCCGGTCAAGCCGCCTATCATGAAGATAAATAGAAAGCCGACCAGCCATAACATCGGCACATGATAAACAGGCCTCCCAGTCCACAACGTCGCCAGCCAGGCGAACAATTGAATACCGGTAGGAATCGCCACCAGCATGCTGGCCATCGAGAAAAACGCCTGCGCCAATTGCGGAATCCCGATCGTAAACATGTGGTGTACCCACAAACCGAAACTGATGAATCCCGTCGAGATAATGGCCAGCACGATCCATCGATAGCCGACGATGGGTTGACGCGAGAACACCGGCAACAGGGTCGAGACGATGCCCGCGGCCGGTAAGAAAATAATATAAACTTCGGGATGGCCGAACAGCCAGAACAGATGTTGCCAAAGAATCGGGTCGCCGCCTCGTGCGACGTCGAAGAACGGCATGCCGGCAGCGCGCTCCAGTTCCAACAGGATGCTGCCTAGTATCAGTGGCGGAAAGCCGAACACGATCATCAGCGCCATGACCAGAATGTACCAGCAAAAGAGCGGCATATGCAACAATGTCATGCCGGAAGTGCGTGTGCGTAAAATCGACACGGTCAGTTCGATGCCTGCCGATACCGCCGAGATTTCGATAAACGTGATGCCGAGCAGCCAGAAGTCGACGTTCGGCCCCGGCGAGTAAACGTCATTGGTCAACGGCGTGTACATAAACCAGCCTGCGGCCGGCGCGATGCCCAACACTAAGCTCGACATCAATATAAGGCTGCCGAAAAGGTAACACCAATAACCGAAGGCGCTAAGACGCGGGAAAACCAAATCGCGTGCGCCGATCATTTTCGGGATCAGATACATCGCCAAACCTTCGAGCACGGGCACCGCGAACAGGAACATCATGACCGTTCCGTGCATCGTAAACAGCTGATCATAAAGCTTCGGTTCGATGATGTTCTGCTCGGGCAATGCCAGTTGCGTGCGCATCAGCATCGCGAGCAATCCTCCGATCAGAAAGAAGATGCCGCCCGTGACCATGAAGCGAATGCCGACCGTCGTATGGTTGACGATAGTCAAGGCGCGCCAGCCGCGCGGATTGCCCCAGACCTTGAGAAATTTATCGTGCAGAGCGGCCTCGGCCTTTCGGGTTTCGTTATTCGTATTCATATTCCTCCAGCCACGACTCAAAATCTTCAGGCGTGTGAACCTGAATCTCCAGCATCATATGGGCGTGGCCCACTCCGCAAAATTCCGCGCACTTCCCCAAGAATTGCCCCGGCGCATCGGCTTCGATCCGCAAGACGTTGGTGCGACCCGGAATCATATCGATCTTACCGGCCAACCTCGGCACCCAAAACGAATGAATGACATCGGCGCTGGTCACATGGATATCGACCGGCGTCCCGGCCGGCAAGTACAGTTCGTTTACCAGCACGATATCGGTATCGGCATAGCGAACCTCCCACCACCATTGATGCCCGATGACATCGATACGCGGCACCGACTGTCCGGCAACAGGCAAAGGCAGCATGCGATAGCCCATCGGAATGCCGAAGCTTAGCAGCGCTACGATGCCGACGATAGGCAGCACCAATCCGCCGCCGATGATCCAGTTTTGATTGATTTTATCGGCTTGCGCTTCGCTAAGCGATCGGGGTTTGCGCCGCATCGCATAAATCCATAAAGCCATGACGACCAGCAATACCGTAACCGAAAAACCGAACATCCCCCACCACAGTCTGCTTACGGCAAGGGCCGAGGGGCCTGCGGGATTTAAAATGGATTGAGGGCCGCTGCAGCCGCTCAGCAAACTCAGCGTGATAATTAACGAAGGTAAGGTTAAACTTGGAATCATCGTTGATAATTCCGACTTCAACCGAGAAAGGAGAGCGTTATGGCGAAAGAACCCATCATCAGCCGCATGTCCATCGGCGGACATCCGATCCACCCGATGCTGATTCATTTCCCGGTAGCCTTTTTGCTCGGCTTGGTAGGCGCCGATTTGGCCTTCCTCTATACGGCCGACCCATTCTGGATTCGAGTCGGTTTGTGGTTGTCGGGTCTTGGCAGTCTCGGCGGCTGGTTTGCCGGGCTGGCAGGCTTCATCGACCTGATACTCGTTCCGCGCATCCGAAATTTGCCGATCGCGTGGATCCATGCGTTGCTGGCCGTCATGACCCTGGCGCTGGCTTCGCTCAATTGGGCATTGCGCTTTCATGACGAAAGCGGCTTCGATCTTTGGTATTTGTATCTTTCGCTGCTGACGGCGGCGTTGATTGCCGTTACCAGCATGTTGGGCGGGCAACTGGTTTATGGGCATGGCGTCGGGGTTCATTCCGAACCTTGATACAGTCACCTTGAGATATCTCACTGTCGACTCCTAAAAAGGTTTGGTCAGCACAATCCAAACGATGGCCGGAATCATTATCGCCGCGGTAATTCCGATCGCTATGCACGGCAGGGTTAAGTTTTTATCGAGCGCTTGTTCCGTGCGAATTAGAATCCAGCCGTTAAGAGCATGACACAATACGAGTATCACGACCAGACTTAGCTTCAAAATGAGCCATCGGTCGATAATGCCGCTCGTCAAAAATAAGGCCGTACCGGAAACGATTGCGGTCAAAGCGGCCGGCGTCGCTACCCCAGTAAAGATCTGGAACGTCAAGGCCTGATGACTTTGTTCTTCATGATCGGAAAAAACACCAGTAATCAGCGCGGGCAGATAAAGCAATGAACCGCACCAACAGATCACAGCCGCTATGTGTAACAGTAACAGCAAAAGCCAAAGCATATTGTTCCCCTTTTAGGTTTGAAGTTTTTCCTAACACCTTCATAAAGTTAGTCAATTTTCAAATATCAAGGGCGTAAATTCAAAGTCCTTCCTGATTAGCAAGTTTCTTCAGCTAAAGCCCAAAGATCAGCAATTCCCTAGCAGGACGGGTTTCGTAAGTCATCCGCGTCAAGCGAAAAAAACGGCCAACCCACATCACGCTCTTTCCCAAGCTCCAGTAGCGTAGGTCGGGTTAGCGCAAGCGTAACCCGACATTTTGTCCATCGACATGTCGGGTTACGGCTCCGGCTAACCGGCAAGAGATATGCAATTAGTTTCGCGTATAACGATGTTTCACGCCTGCGGGAAAATAGTCGGGATCGGCAAAGGCATGTAAAGTCAGTTTGGGCCGCTGTCTTTCGGCTGGCGTGTAATGAGCAAATTCGCTGTTCAGGCGTAATAATTCCCGACGAATCGAGTCCGCGATCGCCGGCGCCATGGCTTCGGTCGCCTTGATGTCGGGTAATAATTCTACGGCAATATGCAAAACCTTATTTCCCTCACTGGTTTCCTGCGTTTCCAAAACGAATTTACCGGTGACCCAACGCATGATGTCGGGCTTTTCTAAACCGACCGAAACATTTTCAGGATAAATATTGGCGCCGTAATAGGATACGGTAAAGTCGGCACGGCCGAACACAAAAACGAATGGCAATTTTCGCGGCTGAAAATTCTCCGGCAGCCCCAGACCGCTTGAAGAACTCATGCCTTGCGATTCGAGGAATGCCCACATCGTATCGTATGGGATTAATCCGCCTTTATCGGCGATGTGATAGCGAACTAGAGGAACGCTGTTTTCACCGGATACGACTAAAGTCCCTTCATGCATTTCGAAAAAACGGCTGATTGGATCATACTGCACCAGCGTCGGTAAGCGCGATTCGCCGAATAATTGACGCGCGGCAGTAGGATGTTTGGCCAACCAACGGCGAATCGCTATGCTCAACGGCGTTTCGTTACCCAGTACGCCTCCATCCGCAGTACCGTACAAGGAAGCCGAATCGAAACACGGCGCGTTCGAGCCGGTGCGCTTGCCGATCAATTCACGCCATTCCTCGCTGAATACTTCACCGGCAAATACCAATTTAGGTCGGTAGGCGTGCCAGTTTATGCCTTCGGCACTACCGGCATCGATTACGTCTTTGACGAATGGCGGATAACCCAACAGAACCGTTTGCTCGAAATGCGGCGCTAGCTCTCGGACTACTCGAAAAATCTCAGCTTTATTATTGCCCGGTGTCGCCACCATCAAAGGATAACCTTTTTGGGCTAGGTGCCAGCAACAGGAGGTCGTAAACAAACCGCCGACCCAATTGCCCAGGGCAAAACAAACGATTGCCAGGGTACGTTTTTCGTGCGCGCGGAAACTGTCGCGAAAAACTTGCTCGAAGCGTAGTGCCACATCCAGTTCGTAAGCGGCGGAGCGAGGCCAGAAAGTCGGCCGACCGGTAGATCCGGAAGATACCGCCACACGATCAGATCCCGTCAGGGTTCCTCCCAAGCAGCGATCCGGTAAAGGGTACGACTGCATATAATCGCTTTTGCCCATCAGCGGCAAATGGCTGAATTGTTGATAAGTCGTTATGTCGCCCGGATTGATTTGCCGCGAGTCGAGAAAATGACGATAAGCGGGGACTTCAGCCGCACAGCGTTGAAACAATTTCAGTACGCGCTCTTGTGCGTCGATATCCTTATGATCCGTCAGCAATTCATCTAAAGGAGTATTGAAAAAGCGATTAAATAGGGAGTCGTTAGCGGGCTTTAACGGGTTGGACATGGCGATTTCCTAACATTTTTGTTTAAGAAGATTCATTGTCATGCTTCTCGCTCTTTGCGACGAACAATTAAATAGCTATACTCATATATGGACTCCTCGTTTATTGCAAGCCAAGTTTTCAAAAAATGATGTCAAAACAGAGATCAAGATTGCAGCCATATATCCGGTCTCTCAACAGAGGCTTTATTGCCTCAGGACTCCTGATGAATCTATCCGCGCGCCTATTCCTCAACCATCGTAACGGTTTCTTAAGAACCTATGAGTATATCGGGTTGTAAAAGCACCGGTCTGACCTGTTGTTGTCATCAATGATTGTCTACTTGCCTCCGCAATCTTGTGTACTCGGTTAAATCAATCGCACTCATCAGGGTTATCCACGCTTTGTCCACGGGCGGAGAGCTCTCTTCTCTAGCTCGGAGCCGGTGGGCAAAGGGTGGATAACCCGGCCCGAAGCCCGCGTTAGGCAGGCGCCCCTTGATAAGCTTCATTTTTCGTGGTCATTGCCCACAAGATGCGGGCGTTTTTGTTGGCCAGGGCAACCGCGGCCTTGTTAAAGCCGCGTCGCTCGACCAGCGACTGCAGCCACTGGCTGAGTTGATCTGTTTTGCCAGCACAGTTTTTGACCACCGCGCGTGCACCATGAATTAAGTTGGTTCGGATATAACGATTACCCCGTTTACTGATCCCCAGATAGCGGGGTTTATCGCCGCTGCTATGCTGCCCGGGAACCAGGCCCAGACTCGCTGCATAATCTCGGCTACTGGCATAGCCTTTGCCGTCCCCGATATCAGATGCCACAATCGTGGCGGTGATCGGACCCACCCCGGGAACATCCAGCATACGTCGGCTTAATGCATCGGCTTGACTGAGCCTGCCAAGCCGTTTGTCTTGCTCCTTAATCGCCTTATCCAATTCTCTTAACCGTTCGGCTTGCTCCGCAATCAGCTCTCGACACAGCGCTGTTAGTCCGTTCTCGGCATCTTCTAAAATATCAGGCAATTGTTTTCTGACTTGATCGACCCCTTTGTGAATGGCAATGCCGCGCTCCAGCAAGGCTCCACGAATCTGATTCACTACAGCAGTTCGTCGTTTGACCAGATCCTGGCGTAGATTATGAAGCAGTTGCATATCTTGCTGTACTTCGGTTTTGATCGACACCACCCGCTTATTGGGCCGGCCGACCGCATCAAAAATCGCTTGGGCATCGTTAAAATCATTCTTGTTGCCGACCACGAAGCTCTTGACAAACTTCGCGTTCAATAACATCACTTCATGGCCCAGTTTAGTTAATTCTCTAGCCCAATAATGGCTACTGCCGCACGCCTCGATACCAATCGTGCTGACCGGATAATTGGCGAAGAAGGTCAAGACTTGCGCCCGTTTGAGTTTTTTCTTGATGACTTTATTATCCGCATTCAACGTATACAGATGAAAAATGTTCTTTGCGATATCTAAACCAATTACGCTAGTATTCATCTCGGACTCCTCTTGTTTTGTTTTTTACTAAGGTGCTATTTGACACCAACAGAGTGAGAGGAGTCCATATCATCATCGCAGATGAAAATTCGGCCTCGGGGTGCCCGTCAAAGAACGCCGTGAATACGTCCATGTAGGCTCTATGCCAGCTCCATGCTGGCAAAGCCTTTACCGAGCACCCCGAGGCCTCCTCCGGCACTGCCGAAATTTGAAGTGCAAAAGGTATAATAATAGTCGACAAAATAATTGTTTTTTCGAACCCATGAGTACTTGTTACTGCACACCAGCAGAGCTTCTCTTAAAGGGTTTCCGGATGAAGAAGATACCAGTCTAACTAGGCTATGTGCACTGTTTACAGACGCTGATTCCATTAGGGATGTTATTGCATTTCCAAAGAATAACTCGGGCCACGACACCATGACAGATACACATTCCGCGTAATTATTCACACCCCTATCGTTCCCGCGCTCCGGCGTGGGAATGAAGACCGAGACGCTCTGACGTCCCGTACCGCTGGAGCGGTACTCAGGTAATCCCACGCAGAGCGCTCGCCGTTATACACAAGTATCGGTAAACTTACTAAACAGAGGTCATCGTATACCTGGAAACGGTGCTGTTTAATAAATCTGTGAATATTGAACATCAGTGGCTTTCCCTCACCTAGCGTTAGGTGAGGGACGACGAAGGCGTCGCTCCCACAAGGGGTCGGATGCTCTGTGGGAGCGATCCCCAGATCGCGATTTCGAAGTCGGGAACGTTGGGCGACAAAAAAATAGTATCGAGGACTCAATAGCTAAGATTGCAAAACGGTAATTTTTGACTTATGTATAACGATGAGTGCAGAGCGTGGGAACGATAATTGCCGGGGGACTGAATAGTTACCATTCCGCAATTAAAGTCGAACAACTTGACGAACTCGGTATTTCATTGCGTCCAACACGCTAACGGGAATTTTTAGCTATGTTGAATGTCATGTTTATTGTTGAGGAAAAATTATATTGATGAAATCTTCCATGATGTCTTTGCTTGGATATTTAAGTATTATGGCTTATTCGTGTGTTTCTTTCCTCTTTAGTATTTATAACCTATCGGAGATCAAAATTCGGCGCCGGGGTGCCCGTCAAAGGACGCCGTAAACCCAGCACATAAATTCCATAGCCTATTGGGCATGATTGATTACATAGATAATTTAGGTGCTGGGTAAATACATCCATGTAGGCTCTATGCCAGCTCCATGCTGGCAAAGCCTTTGCCGAGCACCCCGGTGCCTCCTTAGGCACTGCCGAATTTTGAAGTACGAAAGGTATATTCATAGTTATTCCTCAGTAATGCGAAAATATCGATCTATCTCCCGCGCTATTTTTTTATCGAGTCTACTTATATTTGAGATTAGTTGCAGTGGCTTCTGGAAACAACTGCCATTCGATAGACTTGCAGATGATGCCAGAGGCATGTCAAATGGCGACTTGGCCGGCCCCGGCCAGCAGCGGGTGCATGCCGCGCGCTTAGAAGTTCCGATTCAAGACGAAAGCTTGGAGGTCGTGCTTTATAAACCTAAGAGTCCTCCTCAGACACCGGCCCCCGCTATTGTCTTCTTGCCGGGCCGCATGGCCACGGACGACCAGTATGAAAGCTACGCCCGTGCGCTGGCCTCCCGTGGGTTTGTCGTGGCCGTGCGGAGTTGGTATTCGCTTTTCAGAAGCGACCTCGAACTGGCCCATGATGCGAAAATCATAGCCGATTGGCTAATCAAGGATCAGGGGGTCGATTCGAGAAAAATCGGCATCGCTGGTCATTCGATGGGTGGTAAGAATGCGATAATGGCCGCTGCAAAGTATGGTGGATTTGCCAGCGTAGTGGCCATCGATCCCGACGACAACGGTAACGTTTCGGTGGTACATGGTCTGCTTGCCAGCTTGAAGGCCCCCTTGCTGTTGATCGGTGCAGAAGTCGGATGGCGGGCTTCCAGCGTCTGCGCTCCGCTGGCGACTAATTATCTGCGTTTCTTCGAGCAGGCGCCGGCTGGAACCATTGAACTGGAACTAAAAGCTGCTGACCATGTGCAGATGCTGGATCAGCCGGACAGATTCGGCTATGGCATATGCCGAAGCGGCACGGCGGATTCGCGCCAAGTGCGCATCACGGCAAGGCGCGCTACCGTTGGTTTTTTCGTCCAGCACCTCCAGGGCGGGCCGGTTTTGCCAAAGGCGACTTCCGTGCACGCCAGGTTTCGCGTAGCAAAGGCTTAACCCGTCACGGAAAAATTAAAGGCCCGTAACAAGGCATAAAGCTCGGTCGGCCTGAGGCGAGACGATTGGAAAATCAGGTATAAAGGCTCCCTTTTCGTTATCCCGAACTTTTCCCAGAATACCGTTTTGCCGTGCTGATGCATCAGTTTAGCCGCTAAGCGGTAAAGCCTGCGAGACAGAAACTCAACGATGGCGCCGTAACCCTCAATACGCCCCAGTGCCTTCAGCGGCCCGACCCCCAGGCAGACCGAATCGACACCTTCTTCCCGAAGTGCCCGCAGGGCTGTAACTATCATAAGTTCGTTGGTGTGCAATGGGGCATTGGGAGCAGAAAACACGATATTGATCAGGTATTGACTCTCCAAACCGCCTGCCCGTAGCATTGAAAGAAAGCCCACTACCTTGCCGGCCCGTTCGCAAAGGAACCAGCGGCGGCCCACCTTATCATCGAAAAGCCTGGGTCGGCCCAAATACATTTGCGGCCCATGCCGGGCATCCAACCAAGCGTCGCAAGCTGCCTGTGCTTGGGCTTTCATCTGGGCGTCTATCTCCCCCTGATACTCGCGCACCGTTACCCCTGTCCGCCTCGTATGATTGAGGTGCTGGCGCAGGTGGCGGCCCTGCGGGCCTGCTTCAGGATCGTTCTGCGGATCGGCCATAAGCAGACTGGCAAATTCCATCGATGCATATCCTCGATCGCGGGTATAGACTTGTAAATCGGCCGTTACCGCGACAAACAAAATAGACCAGCCCTTGCCTGCGCAATAGCTGGCAAAGGCGTCGGTCAAGCGAGGTTTATCTTCGGTCGCGCAGATTGGATCACCAAACACAACGGCACACCTTCGCACAAGCAGAAAGCTGATCAGCCCGTCAATACCGGGAGTATGGAAAGTGCTGCGTAAGGGATCTAGGGCAGCGTGCGACACCGGGCCGCCGTACTGCCGGACTAAGTCTACGGTGGTTAAAAGTGGCTTAGTCATAGGTTGATATTAAATCTTGATAGCGACATAGAAGGAAGTGAGGTGGCATAAACCGCTTGCCGCGTACACACTGGACGGCATTGATCCGAGGCGACCGCGACTGGGGAACCGAAGCCAAAATGCATGAAGCAGAACTGAAAGGCTTAGCGAATTTGTTCAAACTGCGCCTGACCAAAGGTACGCGGTCTCTCGAAGAGACCGGCTTGGAGTGGCGTTTGCCCAAGGATAGGCTCGAAAATGCCCTTAAATTTCCTATATTTTTGGCCTTCACTTATTCATTGCCCTGTACCTGTTGGCCCTTGTGCGCGTTGATCAGCATGTGGCATTCCAAGCAGGATCGCTCGAGCCTAAGCGCAGCCTCCTTAGTCAGTTCTGCATCGCTTTGTGCAGCTGCTCGTTTCAGGTCGTGTATGGCTTCATTAAAGGACTTGCCATGCTTCTCGTAGACGTCTGTAGACAGATAGCCATCAATCGCGGTGGCGTACCTTTCCATGTCCACGGCTGCGGCATTGACACGGTTGAGTCTACCCCGAACGATCGCATCGAGCACATCTTGCATCGAGTCTGACTTTCGACGCATCAATTGGTTCTTTAAGTTGCGGTGAGACGGATTCCTATCATATTCGCCGGCATAGCGCCAAAACTCGACAAAAAGCCAAATGCTTAGAGCGACAAACAAAGCGCCACTTAAGAGCACAACCCTCCACTGCGAACGATTTCTTTGGCTCATGCTTTTCTCCTAGCAGAAAACGAAGTAAATGCTCCCGTGTTTTGGCGATGGCAAACGGTTCGAACCACTAGTTTTAAGAAGTTCCTGAGCTTGTTGAGTGGATAATCCATCTCTGTCGACCAGCAAGTCTTCCAATACCTGCTGGATATACAAGGAATGCCAGTCTCATGGTTCTTGAAATTCGGCTTTTTTGTCATGATTTCTTGAAGTTCAATGATAAAAATTGGTTCTTATTCCCATTCCAGCTCAAGGACTGTAACAAAAGTACCTTACTATTGACTGACTCAAAGCAAGATTTCAATGCGGTTCTAAGCCAGGGCTAATTACTCCCTTTTGATTGAAAAATCGTCTTAGAATAAAAGGCATGGGATGTGTCTATCGAGGACCGCCGTTCACCCAGCACCTAAATTATCTCAGATAGTTGACCATAGCCAATGGACTATGGAATTTAGGTGCTGGGTAAACCCATCCATGGGGGCTTGACGGCAGCGTTCCCTGCTGCCGACATCCTCGCTAGCCACACCCCATACCTTCATAAAGTTAACTAATTTTTGAGTATAAAGGGAGTAGGTCGAACGTGACGTTTTTAGACGGCGATTTATATTGAAAACAGCCTTTTTGCGAATACCTCAAGCAACAGGGTCGGCATGTCATTCTGGCATGTAAACCGGAATCCCATAAACCTAGAAAAAGCATTTCACCATGAAGATCATGAAGAATAAGAAGTTAACTCAATAACTTGTCATTCGTTTATGAACAACTTTCGCTCACCCGAAAGGTTAGCTGCAATGTTTAGGTAATCTATTGAAATACTTCATGAACTTCATGTGCTTCATGGTTGAACTGCCGAATTTAGGATAAAACCTTCCACGAGTGGGTAGAGGATTTTCAGCGGCTTGCCCTCAATCAGCACAGCATCGACCAGGTACAGGTTGTGGTGCAATTGGCTCTTTCCGAATGACCGGGTCTGACCTTGGTATTCGACGATCAACCTCTTTTGCAAGGCGCCGAGCACCGGGCGGGTGCGGTCGATGCGCTCCAGCGACTGCCAGCACGAAACTTAACCCAACTCAAAGCTGGTGACGCCATAGACCTTGTCAATCGGCACCGGCGGCTCTAATCCGATATACATCCGGGCGGTTTCAAAAACCGGTTGCATGGCATAACGATTAACCAAGTTCATTGCGCTCGGGTTTATTGCCGGAATATCGAGAAAAAACGGACTGCCTTTTGGCAATCTGGTTTGCAGCGCCTGCAATAAGGCTTCGGCTTGCAATTCTGTTTGCGCAAACAAAGGGCCGATTTTATAGCCTGTTCGACATTTTCTTGCCATGCCGTAACCGGCAATTTGGCCGTATTCCAGATAGGCCAACGCATGGCTATCGGGTTGATTGAGCCAGGATAATAAAAAGGCGGAACGATCAACGGTAAAAACCGATTGGTCATAATCCATGAGGGCTTGCCAGTCACAAGCCATCACATCGACAATCGCAGGGGCAATTGATTGCGAAGCGCCCGAAAACCCTTGATAGCGAATATTCTGGTACGCCAGCTTGAAGCCAAACTTTTGATAATTGCCCTGTTGGCTGACCACACCGTCCAAGCCGATGGTGCGCCCCTGTATACGATCTATCGCCGCTTGCCATATCCGAATGCCGTAGCCCTGCCCCCGGTATGCCGGCTTGACGATGTAAAAGCCGAGAAAACCAAACGTCTCGCCGTATTTCACCGCTGAAATGCAGGCAATCGGTTCATCGTCCAACAAACCGATTAAAAACCCGTCCGGATCAGCGGAAAAAAAACAATCATGGTCATAAAGCCCCGGATTCCAACCCTCGCTAGCGGCCCAGTCGATCGCAATCGTCACTTCATGACAGGCCATCGGACGGATTTGATATCTGGAATCAGTCATAAATACTCTCAACATTTACGGAAACAATGCGCTCATCAGTAAAGCGGCAATAAAAGTCTTTAAAAACTGCATACTCCACCTCCCGTGAATAGTCTATTGTTGTTGATTCGCGACCATTTGCGTAAGTGGATCAGGTCTGCCTCCCTTTCTTTCCGATAAAGACCTCGTTCGTGCAAAAACTTTTCCTGAGGATTTATCATAAATCAAAAACCTAACGGCTTTTTTTGTAGCGGGTAACGGCCATAATTTGATTTTCAGCATTGGCAATCCATAGCTTCCATAGCCGACGTTAACGCCAAGCTCACCGGCGGTAATGGAACGCCTTGTGAGCTCCAGAACAAACATCGCCTTCAGTATAAATCCTGCTGAAACCCCACAAACACTTCCCGAATGTGCTTCACCTCGCCCAGTTCGTTAACGGCATCGTGGAGGCTGTGGTATTTCAGTTCGATCAACTGCGGCAGTTTTTCCAGGTCCAATTCACCGACACCGCGTTCAACGTAGTGGCCGAGCACAAACTGAAGGAATTCCTGTTGCGGGTAATCCTTGTAATGGCTAAAAATAGTCGCACGATGCGATTCGACACGCTCGGCGCGGCTGAGCGGCGGCTGATTAAACGCAATATAGGCAAGCACATCATAGAGATCGCTTTTCTCGGCATGGATCATGTTGCCGATTTCCCGCAACTGCTCCATGCCGTAACCACGTTCTTGCAGCCCTTCAAGCAGTTTCTTCCTGGTTTGTGGCTGGCCCCAAAGGCGGCGCAGTTCATCTTCGTTCTTGAATAATTCCGGCAGTTGGCCAAACAAGCGCTCGACAAATTGCGCGGCTGACAGGGGTTTTCCGTCCGGCCCCCAGAAGCTGGTGGAACTCATGTGTTGAATCAATCGCTCTTTGCCATCGGCCAGCTTGATCTTCACTTTAACTGTCTTCTTACAGACACAAGGGGATTCACCGCAATCCGGGCAAAGTTCCGGCTCCGGCTGATCGCACTCACACGGGGTCCGGCCGCATATTTTGCAGGGCTCGGGCGTTGTCACCGCGCAGGTACAGGGGATATTGCCGCAGCGTTTGCAGACTTCCGGCTCCAACGGCTCGCCGTCCCATTCCGGGTCGTTGAAGTGCTCATAGGCCTTTACAAAATCGTAAATGGTGAAATAGTCCTTACCGTCAAACAGGCGCGTGCCGCGACCGATAATCTGCTTGAACTCGATCATCGAGTTCACCGGGCGCAACAGCACAATATTACGGATATTACGCGCATCCACTCCGGTGGAGAGCTTCTGCGATGTCGTCAGAATGGTGGGGACGGTTTTTTCATTATCCTGAAACAGGCGCAGAAAACGCTCGCCCTCGGCGCCGTCATTGGCGGTTACCCGCACGCAGTAATTCGGATCGCTACCGGTTTTATACTGGTTAATCAAATCCCGCACGGCCAGGGCATGTTCCTGGGTGGCGCAAAACACCAGCGTCTTCTGGTTCGGGTCAATCATGTCCATAAACAGTTTCACCCGGTAGGCTTCGCGCTCTTTAATCTCGATCACCCGATTAAAGTCATCTTCGGTATAACGCCGGCTTTCTTCTATTTCGCCTTCAATGACGGTGTCATCCGGCGTGTACACATAATCATCCAGCGTGGTGGCAATCTGCTGCACCCGAAACGGGGTAAGGAAACCGTCGTTAATGCCCTGTTTCAATGAATAGACATACACCGGCTCGCCAAAATAGGCATAGGTATCGGCATTGTGTTTGCGTTTGGGCGTGGCGGTTAAACCCAACTGCACGGCAGGCGAGAAATATTCCAGAATGCCGCGCCAGTTGCTCTCGTCATTGGCACCGCCCCGGTGACATTCATCGATAATAATCAAATCAAAGAAGTCCGGCGGATACTCGCCAAAACTGGGCAGCGAATTGCCTTCTTCATCCCGGCCCGACATAAAGGTCTGGAAAATGGTAAAAAAGAGGCTGCCGTTTTTCGGCACCTGGCCTTTCTTGCGGATGGTTTCCGGATCAATGCGGACCAGTGCATCTTCCGGAAACGCGGAAAAGCTGTTGTAGGCCTGATCGGCCAGAATGTTGCGATCCGCCAGAAACAGAATACGCGGCCGTCGATTGGGTTCTCTGCTCAAATTCCAGCGGCTGTGGAACAGTTTCCAGGCCAGTTGAAAGGCAATCGCGGTTTTACCGGTGCCGGTGGCCAGCGTCAATAATATGCGTTGCTCGCCCTCGGCAATGGCTTCCAGGGCGTTATTGATGGCATTGTGCTGGTAATAACGCGGCTGCCAGAAACCGCCCTTGTCTTCAAACGGCACTTCGCCGAAACGCTCACGCCAGGGGTTCGGTTTGGCGAAGGTCAGCGCCCATAGCTCATCGGGCGTGGGGTAGCGATCGACATAGCCTTCCTTGCCTGTGTGCATGTCGATCTGATAAATGCCGACGCCATTGGTGGAATAGGTAAAACGGGTTTGCAGACGCTCGGCGTAGCGTTTGGCCTGTGCCACGCCCTCGGTATCGGCCAGGCTTTGCTTTTTCGCCTCGATAACGCCCAGCTTCTGGCCTTTGTAGAACAGCACATAATCGGCAATGTCCTGCTTACCGCGCTTGCCCGCACCTTGCAAGCGCCCCAGGGTAATCACCTCACGCCGCACCCGGCTGCCGTCCACCACGCCCCAGCCTGCGGCTTTTAACGCGGGGTCGATCAATTCGGAACGCGTCTCTGCTTCATTAAGGCCAACTTTGTTCATCAGGTGTTTTCCTATCCTTTTCTTGTTTGCCCACAGCAACTCACTGTCATTAAGTTAAGCCCTTGCCCCGTCATTCCGCCAGGGATTGGCGGAATCCAGTGCCACGGAGGGCAGGATTTTGAAGCCTCTTCAACACATAGGAGAAAATCGTAGCCAAGCCCCTCTCTCTTCTCTTCATACTCCCTTTGGATTGAATAACCGTCTAAGAATAAAAGGTATGGGATGTGTCTATCGAGGACCGCCGTGAACCCATCCCTGGGGGCTTGACGGCAGCAATCAAACGCCAAGGATGGCGTGAATGCAGATTTTGCAGGAGCAAAAATCTGCCCTGCTGCCGACATCCTCGCTAGCCACACCCCATACCTTCTTCATAAAGTTGGATTCTTTGTCTAATTTTTCGATATGCAAAACTCCGTTCTGGCAATGCCGGTTCCGGAGAGGGTGCGCTTGCTCGATCGACAGGCGTCGGCGGCAGGGAGCCGCCGTCGAGCCTACATGGACGTATTCACGGCGTCCTGTCGGGCGAGTGACCGCACCCTCCCCACCAAAGGACTTTCATGTGCTGGGGCGATGGCCAGACCTTCATGAACGTTACTTTGAAAGTATTCGCGCTTTCACACTTGACCACGGAGAACCTATATCTTGGTCGATTTCGAACGTTTTCAATCGCCGGTCTAGCTCCTCCTTCTGGGACTCAGTGAGTTCAATTTTCGCATCTTCCGCGATTACGCTGTCCCACAAAGCTTCGGCTAGAATAATTCGCTCAGATATTGTAAGTGACTGTATTTCCAAAGTATTTACCTCAGACAGAAAATATATTGCATGATTTTATCACAAGTCAGCGCTGAGACTGCTAGGCAATGAGGACATAACGTTTGGGTTAACCGGCACTGGACTCACCCCGCTTTGGCCTATCCGGCGCGAGGGTGATCGGGATCGGGATCGGGATCGGGATCGGCAATTTTAATCAAACCGGCATCAAGTGTTTTTTTGATGACAAGCGAAGCTTCACAAGCATTTACTAGCAGTGTCATTTGCGGCAGTTGTTGCAACAGCTGCGGAACTCAGCAATGAGCCGGCCAGGTGCAGCGACTTGATCGGCATTTCTATGTAATCTCATAAATAACCGGACGATATTTTGGAGGAGGAATGTGCTTTCCGTTTGCTTTTGCAGCGGCTAACCAACTCTCTTTGGCTACCAACACTTCTGCCAAGGCTTGAGCCGGTGTTTCAGCAAAAGCTGAGCACGCCTTAAGATCCGGAATATCAGCGATATATCCCTCGTCATCTTCGCTATAAAAGATATTGATATGATAGTCTTTCATCATTCTTCTCCAATTTGGAGGTTGTGTGCTTCAATCAATTGCAGCATCTGTTTAATTTGGTAAGGTTTTGCTTTCCCTTTGACATTTTGAAGATTCAGTAATTCCGGTATGTCCGCATGTATGAAAATGTGATGGCTCCCGTTGACTCTGTCTAGTTGAAAACCGAATGCCTCAGCAAGCGCCACTGCTTCCGAAAAACGCACATTTTTTGTTCCTAATAATATCTTTTGGAGGAGCTTCTGCTTTTTCATCATTTTCCCTGACTATTCTTTGATTTGCCCCTGATATGACTTGACCGGGACTTTTTGCCCTGGAACAATTCCCATAGATTCGCAAATTTCTCTAGGAATTACAATCTGATACTTCGGAGAAACAGCTACAAAAATCATGCCACCGCCTCATCTATGGTAACTATTCAGTCCCCCGGAAATTATCGTTCCCACGCTCTGCATGGGAACGCCTGGGTACCGCTCCAGCGGTACGAGACGCTAGAGCGTCTCGGTCTTCATTCCCACGCCGGAGCGTGGGAACGATAGGGGGTGTGAATAATTACCATCTATGAGTATGTCAGGTTTTGCGGTGAGTTCGCCGGAGAAGGCTTTTTGGAGTAGGGATTGTTTGAGTTCGTTTAGTGAGTTGAGTTTTTGTTGATAAATAGACTCGAGACGCCTAGTTTCAGCGGACAACCCATCTAACAAAACTACTAATTCTTTTTGTTTTTCCACTGACGGTAAAGGCACTTTAAATTTCCGCATAGATTTCAAAGAGACGTTTTTGATAGTTGCACCAGTAGCTTCACGATGAGCATAACTCAGAAAATACGGGCTCTGTATCACATATTTAACAAACGCCTTTTCGACGCCATCTATAAGATTAAAATAGCAAGCGCTTTTTCCTAAGATAACTTTCTCATTATTATAAAATGCCACATTACCCAAAGTACCGTTAATGGAGACCAATACTGTTCTTTCATTAAGCTCTTTTTTGTATTTCTCAAATTCTTCAAAAGAAACTTTTTTCGTTCTTTCTTTAAACTCGATCACCCCATCATTTAAGTTATTGCCATTAATAAAGTGATATTCACCATCTGGCGTATATTTTGGAGTTCCATGCAAGCCATCGCCAAGTTTGCTGGTTATTTCTTCTAACTCTTTATCTTCCCAGCCATCACCTCGCTGAGTAAAAACCAAATTCAAATAACTTTCAAACAACTCACGGGCATTGGCGAGGTTTTTTTCGGTGTTGGCTATCGCTGTGTCGATGCCGGCAAAGGCTTCATCGAGAATGGCGACGATGCGTTTTTGGTCTTCTATCGGTGGTACCAATATCTGTACACTACGAACAAGATCAATGTTCAAGTTTCTTACTGTTGAGCCAGAAGCCCTATCATCAAATTGTTGATATGCCTCTGGAGAACCAAGGAAATAGTAAAGATAGTCATGATTTAATGACTCAGATATATTACCAAGCACTAACCATCCGTCGTGAATACACCCGGATGTCCTCATAATATAAGGACGACCAAAACTCATCGAGTTTGATAACAGGAAATCCCCATCATGGACCAAGCGTGATCGCCTTATTCCTTCTGGCTTTATTTTTTGTTTGGTTTCATAAATATATTTTGAGCTGGCTGTAGCGTCACTGATTTTTATCCAGTTGACTCCCTCAGGTTCATCTGTCAAAAACTCCTTAATTGGCCTTGGCGATCCACCACGAGCAATATCACATAGTTCATCGAGCTTTTTGACTTCCCAGTTCCCCCTCATAACATCCCCCGAATCCCTTCCAGTATCTCCACGCTCTCCGCATCCAGGGTTTCGATCTCGTTGATGATCACTTCCGGATCACGTAGCGGGTCTTCTTCTACCTTATTGGGATTCTTCACCGACAGGTCAAAGCTGGCCGGGTCGATGTCATTGATACTCACGCTCCAGGATTCGTCGGAATCGGCAAAAGTTTTTTGCAGTTGTACAAATTCTTTCAGGTCGTTGTCGTTGAGCGGATTGGTCTTGCCCAGACTGCGGCCGGGGTCGAGGTGGTAATACCAGATAGTGCGGGTCGGTGCGCCTTTCTCGAAAAACAGCACCACGGTTTTGACCCCCGCACCTAAAAAAGTACCGCCGGGGCAGTCGAGAATGCTGTGCAGATTGCAGTTTTCCAGCAGTTCCTGGCGCAGCGCTTTGGAGGCGTTGTCGGAATTGGAGAGGAAGGTGTTTTTAATCACCACCGCCGCGCGGCCACCGGCTTTGAGGTTTTTAATAAAGTGCTGCAAGAACAGAAAGGCGGTTTCGCCGGTCTTGATCGGGAAGTTCTGCTGCACCTCTTTGCGCTCCTTGCCGCCAAAGGGCGGATTGGCCAGAATCACGTCAAAACGGTCTTTTTCCTGAATATCGCTGATATTCTCGGCCAGGGTGTTGGTGTGAATAATATTCGGCGCTTCGATGCCATGCAGAATCATGTTCATAATGGCAATCACATAAGCCAGGCTTTTCTTTTCCTTGCCGTAGAAGGTAGTGGTTTGCAGCGTGTTGAGCTGGTCGGTGCTGAGATTGGCGCCCTTGCCATCCACATCCTCAAAGCCGCCATAACGCAGGTAGTCGTAGGCTTCGCAGAGAAAGCCCGCCGAACCGCAGGCGCCATCGTAAATGCGTTCGCCGATTTTGGGGTTAACCACCTGAATCATCGCGCGGATCAGTGGCCGTGGCGTGTAATACTCGCCGCCGTTGCGCCCGGCATTGCCCATGTTCTTGATTTTGGCTTCGTAGATATGCGACAGCTCGTGCTTTTCTTTCTGTGAGCGAAACCGAAGCGCGTCGATATATTCCAGCGCATCGCGCAGCGAATAGCCGCTGGTGAAGCGGTTTTTGATCTCGGCGAAGATTTCACCGATCTTGTATTCGATGGTAGCCGGGCCGCTGGCGCGTTGCTTGAAGCCCTGCAAATAAGGGAACAGATCGCGATTGACGTAATCGATCAGGTCATCGCCGGTCAGGGCGTTGTTGTGGTCGAAATTGCCTTTGCCGTCCTTGGGTGCCGCCCAGCTGGACCAGCGGTGCGGCGCATCGATGATGAATTCATAGTTTTTACCCTGTAGCTCGGCCTGCATGGCCTTGTCCTGCTCCAGATCATCCAGGTATTTGAGAAACAGCATCCACGATGTCTGCTCGGTGTAATCCAGCTCGGTGGTACAGCCGGCCTCTTTCCAGAGTACATCGTCGATATTTTTGAAGGTTTGTTCGAACATTGGGTCCCTGTTTTTAGTTTGGTTTGTCTTGCCGGGTTGTAAGGCTGTAGTGCCCTGAGTTGGCTATCCCTCTTAAATTCTTTGTTTTGTTCGTAACCTATTGGCTGAAAAGCTGTTCTACCGTTTTCATCGGTAAGAACATACGGATGCGTCCATTGTGTTCACACAAAACCTCGAAGCCGAACTTCGCATAAAACGCTTGTGCTGAATCGGTCAAGCAGTCGACAACAATTGCATAAGCTCTCATGTAATGGTTCACATCCCACAAGTATTTCAACGCGCGAATAAGGCAAACTTTACCAAGTCCCGCACCATGAAACTCTTTATGCACCGCTAATTGTGCGAGTAAGAAAACAGGTACCGGATATTTAGGAAGTTTTTTAGCAAGTTGTGCCGGCAGTGTCTCACGACTAATTGAACTTGGAGCAATGCTATAAAATGCGCAAATGGCAAACTGTTGGTTTAATAATGGGTAGGCACTTGGTAAAACCATTGTGCGGCTGATCCCCGCATCCCTATGCCTTACTGCTTGAGTTTTGATAAACGTGTTTAGCTCTTGCACACCACAATCAAACGAGTTGCGATCATGTTTTGATTTACTGAGTTCTACGAACTCTTTGCCCCAACTCACTTAATGCCGCTCTCTTCTGCAAATTTAGCAGCATCTAGTAGAGCTCGATTGGGCGCTTTTACTTTATCACACGCTGCAATAAATTCATCAAACACACTGTCTTTGACTGTAATACTTTCATGCTTTTCAATAACATGAGTTGCGTCTTCGTTTATTAGCCTAACAACGTACTCTGTTAGGCTTTTTAACCCAAGCAAAGCTGAAGCTTTTTCCGCTTTAGCCTTGATTTCTTCGTCAAGTCGAATATCTAAACGAGCTGTAGCCATAATACCTCCCATGTACGGAACAATTCCGTAATTATTGGCAATTGTAGACCTTATTTCAGACACATTCAATCCGTACGGACATCTGACGGAATACGATAAAACATAACGTCACACTCACCGGCTTGTCCGGTCAAGCTTTCTCAATTTTTTGGGAGAGTATCGAGTTGAACTTGCAAGAGCGATCGGTTGCAACCTAAGTTTTGCTAACATGTCTCCCCGCTGAATGTGTATATGTGCTGGTTCAACGTTGTCATTACTATAGAAACAGAAGGGGATCATTTAGGTTTACCCAATGTCAGAAGTGTTATGTTTCTTTGAAAGGTTTTTGTGGCTTTCTCAGGACTGCAAAGTCAACCGACTCGATACCGAGGCTTCGCAATGCAATTGATTGAGCACCGTTACGCTTTGCGGAATGCTGTAGGGATATTTCCGCCCGATGCCGACCGGGAGACCATCAAAAATTCGGTCAATAAAAAAGGGCCTACGCGCTAACGCAAGCCCTTGCTTTATTTACTCCGGACGGAATATACGACCGATCGAGTGCCTATCATTGACTGTTTAAATCGGCCTATGCCCAAAATTGGAGGTTTTATCCAATTCGAAAGTCGCTGAAAAGATCGCTTTTGCCAGCTTGGCGCCGTTTGCCGGTTTGTTCAGAAAATGACTCAACTCATTATCATCAATCCGGTCAATTATCCGTTTGACCTGCTCCGCTTGGAGGATTTCTTTGCTGAGAAAAACAGTTCCACCTGTTTGAATCCAAAAGTCATCGAAATCGACCAAATAGCCCGCCAAAACCACTCCTAAACTAGTTGCTTTCGCCATGTTGTAATCGATAATCTGAAAAGTCGATTTGCTGAATACATTCTCCGCTTTGATGGTATCTTTGCGATTCGTTTCATCCAGTCGGTAAATCGCATAATGCGCGTTGCCCATACGTCGAAGCAATTCAAGTTCGTATGCGTCGGCTTCTTTACTGAATAGACGCAAGAACTTCTCCGCCATGTTGAAGCCGTTTGGAAGATAGCCGTAAATAGCATAATCGGTAAACAAGTCCATTTCGTTTTCTTTTTTGACCATCAATGTCTTTTGATGCCAAATCCCCAAATGCTTGCCGCAGGTTTTAATATCGTCCTTCGTGAGCTTTCTGAAAATCCTGCTGTTCAAATCCATCATACGATGACGAATCTCGGGATAATCGGCTGGAGTAAAGGTAAAATCGGCCATGAGCTATGTTGAATGATGATGCGAAGTTTGTTCTTAACAGGTCGTACAGATTATTCCGACCCGATACCGCCCCCACCGGGAGACTGTTGGAATTATGGAGTAACACTGTATTTTTTCAAAGGCACTACAAATAAGTCAAGGCCTGTAGAGAAAAACTCTACAGGCCTTGACTTATTCGGCTCCCCCGGACGGGCTCGAACCGCCGACCTAGTGATTAACAATCGCTTGGCATAGGGTTTTTTGAAGTCCTATAAAGTCTAACTAAAAATCATAGATAATTGATTATATTGATTTATTGAAAAATTAGTGTCCAATAATGTACACTCAAATCTACCGTTTTTGCCCAGCCTAAATTTAGCCATTTAGAGCAAGTCACTAGGTATAGTCAAATGTCTACGATCACCGTCAAAGAATTGGAAGCACTCAAACCGAAAGAAAAGCCATATTTGCATCGCGTCGGCCAATTTAAAGGTAAAGGCACTTTGGCCTTCAAGATTTTGCTCATTTGAATGATGTATCCGACCGACACTATGATCGTTATGACTATTTGCCGGAGAAACGCGCGGCGATGGCGAAATGGGGGGCAGCGTTACAGCTGAGCATCGACGGCAAGCCTGAATCGAATATCCTGCCTTTCGCCAAGAGCGCATAAATTACAATCTATCGAGGCGCACCAATGACTACAATCCAAATTAATGACGACCTGAACCAAGCGTTACAAGCCATCGCCGCACAGCAGCACACGACACCTGAAAAATTGATTCACGAAGCCTTGCAAGAGCTAATTGAAGACTATTACGACATTCAGGCCGCCGAAGCCGCATTGAAACGGATCGAAAGCGGAGAAGACCGCACTTACACACTGGATGAGGCTAAGGCGTATCTGAATGAATTGGACCGTTGAATTATCCAAACCGGCGCTTAAGCAGCTTGGCAAGATCAACAAGACCGAGCGCGAATACATTTGGCGGTTTATCAAAGAAACATTGCCGAATCAGCATAACCCAAGGCAAACAGGACGAGCCCTGCAAGGTGCTTTAAAAGGATTGTGGCGTTACCGTGTCGGCAATTATCGATTGGTTTGTCTGATCAAAGACAACGAAGTCTTGATTCTGATTTTAGAAATAGGACACCGCAAAAACATCTATCAATAAACCAGTTTGCCAAGCCTAGGGCCTTACACCCGAAAGCCGGATTCATCACCCGGTTAGGCTTGGCTCCCATTCGTGACGACACAATGGCCCGGAAACGTTGCCGTAGGGAGACCTACAATGCGGTTGAGGCGACCCACTTGTCGAGCAAGAGTAAGCAACAAATAGATCCAATAAAGCAAGTAGCGAGATATCTTCACAGCAGTTCTCAATTTAGCCCATGCTGGTAAACTGGGCTGATTTTTTCATATCCGTACACGGACGATGGCTTACCCTTTTAAAGAAAAAGAACAATTCACGCAAGCTCGCTTGATCGAGCGAATCAGGCAAGTCTTCGAAACCTTGCCCGACGGTCGCAGTGGGACTGGTGTTTACCAGAAATACAGTATGGTTGATGCAGCACTGAGCGCCTTTTCGGTGTTTTTTATGCAATCGCCCTCGTTTCTGGATCATCAGCGGACGATGCAAAAAGAGCGCGGCAAGAATAACGCACAGAGTTTGTTTGGAGTCTACCAAATTCCGAGTGACAACCAGATTCGGAATCTGCTGGATGCGGTGTCACCCGACGCCCTATGGCCACTGTACCGATGGGTGCTGCAGGCATTGGAAGCGCAAGGCAAACTCAAAGAGTTCCAAGTGCTGGGTGATAGTGTGCTGGTGGCCTTGGATGGGGTGGAGTATTTTAGTTCGCAGAAGATTCATTGCGCCTGCTGCTCAACGAAGACACTCAAGAACGGTGCTATCCACTATGCTCACAGCGCAGTTACCCCGGTAATCGTTTCGCCACATCAAGCGGATGTCATTCCGTTGGCACCCGAACTTATCGCACCGCAAGACGGAAGCGATAAGCAAGATTATGAACTGGCAGCCGCGCGGCGCTGGTTGGAGCGCGAAGGCGGCCACCTGCCGGCGAACGTGACGTTTTTAGGCGACGATTTATATTGCAAACAGCCTTTTTGCGAATACCTCAAGCAACAGGGTCGGCATTTCATTCTGGTGTGCAAACCGGAATCCCATAAAACCCTCTACGAGTGGGTGGAGGATTTTCAGCGGCTCGGGCAGGTTGAAGTGATCGAAAAACGCCGCTGGACAGGCAAGCAACGACTGACCGAGCGTTACCGCATCGCTCAGCAAGTGCCGTTGCGCGACAGCGACGATGCCCTATTGGTGAATTGGTGCGAAATTGAGGTCATCGATGAACAAGGTCATATCGTTTACCGCAATGCGTTCGCCACGGATTACGCATTAGGCGCGCATAATGTGGCCGATATCGTCAGCGCCGGTCGTACGCGCTGGAAGATCGAAAACGAAAATAACAACACATTGAAAACCAAGGGATATAACTTCGCGCATAACTTCGGGCACGGTAAAAAGCACCTCGCGGCCTTGTTAGCCAGTCTGATCATTCTAGCTTTTCTGGTTCATACGTTGTTGCAATGGTTCGATCAATGCTATCGCTTGCTGCGTGAAGAATTGTCCAGCCGCAAGACGTTTTTTAACGATTTAAGGGCGCTCACCCGCTATTTTTGTTTTGATAGCTGGCAACATTTGATGGAATTTATGCTTGATGGCTTGAATATCCCCATTCCACACTGAGAGCTCTTATGGTTATCTGCTTAAATTGAGAATTGCTGATATCTTCACTAAACCACTCTCATTCAAAGCCTGAGGCATTATAGCGTCTGCCTGTCTTGCGTCCTTGACCATCGAACTCCTCGCCGTCTTTCAAACGAATAGAGCCTTTCTCGTGGAGAACCCTGCCCCGACTATCGGATTGATAGACCTTTCCATCTCTTATCACCAGATCCCGGCCAAAATCCCTTCGGCCTTTAGCGTCGTAAGCCTCGATCCGTTTATCTTTCGCAACCGCATCGTTGCTACATAAGCATGGAAATATCAGTAGAATGATAGTAAAAGCCTTCAAAAACTGCATGCTCAACCTCCCGTTAATGGCCTGTTATTGTTGATTCGCGACCTAGCAATATAGTCGATCATTATTTTGGGGTGAGCTATACTCCAAAGTTCTGCACGCTAAAAATAGCGTGTTAATCATCTTCCAAGCGTTCTATTCTCATCTGCTAAGCTTCGGAAAACGCGAAGGCTTCTACCCTTAACTGACTGTCTTTTTCCGCTTGTCGAAAGGCATGGCACTGAGCTTCTATTTCTTTGTTGGCTATGCCCTTGGCGACATTCCATATTTTTTTTACAAATCCTCACTATCCTTGGTCAATTCCTCCGGCAGCTCGACGACTCGTAGTAATGAGCCTGCTTTCAAGAACTTCGCTTCGTCTGTCAGTTTCCAAGTACGCATGTACTTACTAATCATCGACATGCTGCCCCCGACCAAGCAATTCATACAATTTTAGGCAGGTGGTCGGCCAATGCTCTTGACCATGTTTGTCTGGTCTAAATCCAAATAAGCATTACGATTTTGTTACGGGAGACTTGTATTTTAGCGGCACCGTTATTACATCGCTAGCAACATCCGTTATCGGTAGTTTGATCGTTCGACTGTCGAAGACCCAATGCGCATAGCGGTTGTTAAACTTTCGATAGCGGACGACTGCACTGATTATTAACGGACTTTGTGCCCAATATGGCACAGTAAACTGAAAAGATACGATATCAGATTTTCCAGGTGGGATATAACTCTCATAAGCATTACCCACCATATTGAAAAGATCATGCCGCCATACATGCTTACCAAATCGATCAACGGGTATGGCTCTATAAAAATGAGCTTGGCGGTCGATTTCGCCATCGTCATCAATTGATCCACTGCTAAAAACTACTTTATTCTGGGCATCCACGATGCGAAATTCAATCCACACTTCATTGATATCCGTTGACCCACCGGGAAAATTATGTCCAACCAGCGTATTGGAAACAATCACATTAATAGCTGCGTTATCTCCCAGATATAAATATGAAGGAGTTTCAATGCTAGAACGTATGGATTCTTCGACAAAAAAATCACTTTGGATTGCATCGGTTTTTCTTGGCTCCTCTATAGTCACTTTAATTTTACCTGCCTTTAAGAACTCCTGTGTTTGAACGAATTGTTCAGTATCGCCATTTACCCAAGGAATCACTGTGTTCGCGGCGAGTGTTCGGTGACTAACGATCCTTCCATTTTCATCAGCAGAAGGATCAACACCCGACTTCAATGGCAGGTGACAGTCCTGACATCTTTGAACCTTTTCGTCAGCAAATGATTGTTCCGTTTGACTAGAAAAAGAACTTGCCAACCATGCTGAATATTCATCTTGCATTTTCACCCATCCCCAGTTATTAACTTCCTTATCCATAAATTGCACATGACAGGTAGCACAGAGTTTGGGAGACGACAAAATATTTCTCGCCATATCTTTTCGGTGCTGTTCCGGATGCGTTTTAATTAAATAGTTGTGTATTTTTTTTGCAAACCAATTATCAGCCCCGCCAAAAAGATATTCTTTCGGTGCAACAAAACGGTAGCTAGCTACGCCTTTTAGGTGAACTGCTTCTTCTATACCATGACATCCCATACAACTTATCCCTTCGTTGAAGGCTGTTGTTCCCTGAATACCTCCATGCTTTCCACCAGTAGATAACTGACCTGTAAGCAGCGCAATAGGAGCATGACAACCCTCACAATATCGGGTCGCTGAAATACCTTTTTTTTTTAGCTAATAAATTAACATTTTTCACATAAGATACGTCGGATGCACCCTGACTGTGAATAGAGGCCATCCATTGTTTAGTTATTTCTTCATGGCAACTTCCACATTTAAAAGATCCGCCAATTCTTTTTTCATCGACAAAACTTTGATTCAACGTCTCTGTTTGGCTAGGTCTGAAAGGATGAGCCCCATACGGATATTCATAATTTTGCACTACACCTTGATCGAGATAACCGGTATACATTGATGCATACAAAGCGGTTAGAGAAAACACACAAATCACGGTGGTAATCAGACTAAAAACGCTAAGCCGTTGAACTTCCCTAGGAATACTTTGAAAATAAACCCGTTGCCTACCTCGCTTGCTGTTAAAAACACTGAAGCAATGAAACAAAATATGGAATAACAATGTCGCTAATAGCAAATATGAAGACAAAATATGCCAGTCATATATCCACCGTTGAGCTTCATTTTGTCCTAATATAGATATATAAGTTCCCGTCGCAATCAAGCCAATTAAACTAAATGCCGCAAATATACCAGTTATGAAAACAAACAATCTACGATTACCCAGTATCCTTTTTATATGTGCATATAGATACGGAATAAATACGATTGCAACTAATACGCCAGAAAAAATATGAATCAAAAAGAACCATTGCTGCCAAACACTGTATTCGTTGGTTAGAAACGTAATAAAACCACTTCCTATGCTCACCAATAGAGCGGGTGAAAATAACCGCATTCTATGTTGTTCTTTATCCAGAACAGACTCTTTCTTTTGCATAATTACCCCGCTCCTAATGCCAGCGAACACCAGTTGGCAATCAATATATCAGTGTACGGTACGAAGATTGTCTTCAAGTCTACTGTAAAATTGGTGTAAGCTATCTATAACCTTTTTCTTATTATCAGGATATAAAATTTCCGCAGCGGCAAACCGTGCACTTTCATTTTCATGAATATTGCTGATAATCCGCCAAAGAAACTCTTCAATTCTTCCATCGTAACTATTCAGCCCCCCATTACAAAAATCATCCAATCAGTCACTAAAAAACTGTATTTTCAAGCCGCCAAGACGTATCCTGTGCACCATGCAACTGAGCGATCATGACCTAAACCAACTGGATGAAGACAGGCTTCTGGACTTACCGGAAGAGGATTTGCGTCGCCTTTCGATTCGCTTGCTCAACGATCTCAAGGAAGCACGCGAGCGCTTGAAGCAAAACTCGCGCAATAGCTCCCGGCCACCCAGTAGTGAAGCACCGTGGGATAAGGCGAACGATACAGCCAGTGATACCGATGCGATAGACGCTGGCGAAGACACGCCGGACCAGGAGGCAGATAACACATCTTCCGCCCCACCTGCTAAAGAATCCAAACAAGATTCTCAAACCGACTCGTCTCAAGCTTCGGATGATGTGCGTAACCCCGGTAAGCAGCCTGGTGCGCAAGGCTTCGGTAGACAGCAAGTCCTGCCGGTGACCGACTATCAAGACCATCGTCCCGAGCTTTGCGCGTGTTGCGGTACTGTGTTCACGACAAGTCAGCAAAAAGCGTATACCGCTTTTGATACCGTTGACCTCACCTGGGCTGACGCGAACGATCCGGGCTTGAGATTGATCACGACGCGGCATACCTATTATGAAGCGACGTGTCACTGCGGCCATGTGACGCGAGGCGAACCGTATCGTCATGTGCCCCACGGCAGTTTGCCGAACGTCGTGTGCAGCGAATGGCGCCTGGTCGGGCCGGGTTTAGCCGCCTTGATTGTGTGTCTGGCCTATCGCATGCGGCTATCCCGTGAGCGCATCCGCGAATTCTTGCAGGATTGGTTAGGGTTAAGTCTCAGTGTCGGCACCATCAACAACACCCTGCATGAAAGCGGCGCGGCGGCGCTGCCGATCGAAGACGAACTCATTGACGCCGTGGTCAATAGTCAATTACTGCATGTCGATGAAACGTCTTGGATGGAACTGACGACCTTCTTATGGCTGTGGGTGTTCAGTACGGATACCGTGACTGCTTACTGGATTGCCTACCGCAGTGCCGAATTGCTCGAGAACCTCTTGGGCTCGGATTACTTGGGCTGGCTCATGAGCGATGGCTACCAAGCCTATCGCAGATACCCGAATCGCGTGCGTTGCTGGGCGCATCTGCTGCGCAAAGCCCAAGGGCTGGAAGAGAGTTTCGACCCTGTGGCACGCCAGTTCGGCAAACAAACACTAGCGTTGCTGAATACACTGATGAACGCGATTCGAGAGGCCCGTGTCGACCCACCCGACAAACTGTTGACGGAAACCTTTCAAGAATCACTGGCGCTCTATCGAGCGCTATGCGAAAGCCTGCGCGAAGCAACGCATAAAAAGACGCGTGAGCTGGCCGGTGAAATGCTCAATGATTGGGAGGCGATCTTTCAGGTCGTTGCATCCTATCATTTGCCGTTGACCAACAACGAAGCCGAGCGGGCACTGCGGCACTGGGTGATTTTGAGACGCATCAGCTATGGCACTCGTACCGAACAAGGCTCGCGGGTATTCGCCATTTTAATCAGCGTGATCGAAACCTGCCGTAAAAGACAGCAATCCCCTTGGCTTTATTTGGCAGTAGTCATTGATCATCAGCGGACCGGGCGGCCGATTCCAAAATTGCCTCCAGTGGACTGGGGGTCTGAATAGTTACCACGATTCAGGTGATGTTGAATGGCTTCGACGTGTTTATCCCGCCAATCCAACAACTGTCTTCTCAGAAATATATAATCTGCCCTATCAATTGTTGATTGTTTTTTCTGTTGGAGCATTTTTGATACTCTCTTTGGGAGTTAGCGAATAATACCGTCGGCCTAGGATTTTAAACCATTAGCTCGAACCTGCCACCAATCATAGATGTAAAAGGCAAATAATTGCCAAGTTTTGATCGGTCAGCACAACTCTTTCGAAAATATGTGTGGTTTTATCGCAACTGACAACTCAACCGACTCGATACTAAGGCTTCAATGGGAGCGAAACAATAGATTGAGCACCCGTCAGGCTTTGCGGAATGCTTTTAAAGAGATATGCCGACCGGGAGACCATCAAAAATTCAGTCAATAAAAAAGGGCCTACGCGCTAACGCAAGCCCTTGCTTTATTTACCACGGACGGGATATACGACCGATCGAGTGCCTATTCTGAGCCGATTTAGCTTGTCTAAACCGGCACATGTCCGAAATTGGAGGTTTCGCCAAGTCCAATAGTCGCAGAGATGATTGCTTTCGCCATCTTGGCGCCGTTTGCAGGCTTGCTCAGAAAATGACTCAACTCATTATCATCAATCCGGTCTATTATCCGTTTGACCTGCTCCGCTTGGAAGATTTCATTGCTGAGTAAAACGGTTCCACCTGTTTGAATCCAAAAGCCATCAAAATCGATCAGATGCCCAGCCAGAATCATTCCCTGACGAGCGGTTTTAGCCAATTGATGATCGACCAACCGATAAATCACCTTACTGAATACATCCACAACTTTTAAGGAATCGGTGCCGTTCGTTTCTTCCACCTGATAAATCGCATAATGCGCTTCGCTCATACGGCGCAGCAATTCCAATTCATATGCGTCGGCTTCTTTACTGAATAGACGCAAGAACTTCTCCGCCATATTGAAGCCGTTTGGACGATAGCCGTAAATCGCATAATCGGTAAATAAGTCCATTTCGGTTTCGTTTTGGACCATTAAGGCCTTTTGATGCCAAATCCCCAAATGCTTGCCGCAGGTTTTAATATTGTCCTTCGTGAGCTTTCTGAAAATATTGCCGTTCAAATCCATCATACGATGACGTATCTCGGGATAATCGGCTGGAGTAAACGTAAAATCGGCCATGAGCTATGTTGAATGATGATGCGAAGTTTGTTCTTAACAGGTCGTGCAGATTTTTCCGACCCAATACCGACCCCACCGGGAGACTGTTGGAATTATGGAGTAACACTGTATTTTTTCAAAGGCACTACAAATAAAAAAGGCCTGTAGAGAAAAACTCTACAGGCCTTGATTTATTTGGCTCCCCCGGACGGGCTCGAACCGCCGACCTAGTGATTAACAGTCGATAAAATGCCCAATTCAACTGTTTTCAAGTTATGCTATGTTGATTCATTTTAGCTCGTTCTTATTGATATAACAAAGAAAAATATTTTTCTTGTTGTTTTGAAGGTTCCATTTTTTTCATTTCATTGCACTACCAAAGGCACTAAAAAAGCACTATGGAATTTCCCATATTCGCCAAAGACAATGTGCTCTCAATCAAGCAAATCACTTTTGATGTCGGTGCGATCTTGTTGGAAGATACGGCTGATGACTTTGCACGAGAAACCTCGTTGTTATGATCGCATTTTCCAATACCCCACCGGTCATTGCATTGAGTAGCACCCAGTCATTCGAATTATTACCAATAATTGCTTAGATTCGGGGAATTTCATTTGGTTCTTGACGTTATTACTTGCAACCATTGACCGGCGACACCAAAGACGTTGTAAAAAACATGCCTCGTGTACTCTCATAGCGCAAGTGTTAAAAGAAACCAGAATCGAGTCTAGTAGTCACGACCTGACACGTACTTTATTGACAATCGGCGATGCGATCATGATACCCTTTTCGTTGTTAAAGGCATTAGCGAACCATAAACCGACAATGACATAACCGGCGGCTATATCAATCCTGAAGCCAAAACCATGAAGGCGGCACCCGTTAAGGATTCATCACGATGACAGACTTAGATTACCATTCGATTATTACCATTGAACCCGGCAAACGGAGCGGCAAACCGTGTATCCGAGGGTTAAGAATCACCGTTTATGACATTCTTGAATATTTGGCTTCCGGCATGACCGAAGCGGAAATATTGGAGGATTTCGATTATTTGACGCAAGCCGATATTCGAGCTTGCCTAGCTTATGCTGCTGACCGCGAAAAGCATTTGATGGTTATCAATTCATGAAGCTGTTGTTTGATGAGAATCTTTCGCCCAAGCTGGTAGCCGCTTTAATTGACGTGTTCCCCGGCTCTGCTCATATCGATCGGATCGGCTTAGGCGGCGAATCGATCATGCCGTCTGGGAATAGGCAAAGCACCACGGCTACACACTGGTAAGCAAAGATTCAGACTTTTACGACAAAAGCGCTTTATTAGGTTATCCGCCAAAAGTCATTTGGATAAGGCGCGGAATCAGACCAATATCCAATTTCCAACTCAGCGATTATGTCCCGAATATGAATGGAATTTCCGCCAAAGACAATTTGACTAACAATCAGGCGAATCACTATTTACGTTAATAATGTTCACCTTTGAGCATCGTGAGATTATCAGCAAGCTGTGCCAAATAATTGAACTGGGATGAGTCCTTTATAAAGCACAGGATTTTGGCTAACTGAAAAAACAAGCCGCCGCACAACAATCCATTACCATCGAATGCCCGCCGACATTTCTTCTAGAGCTTCATTTAAACGCTAAAGATTTCACCGATTATTTGAAAAAACCACTGTTAATGTGGGAGAGCCATTTTAAAGCAGAAAAACCCATCGAAATTAATAAACGGTTTTTTGCTGTTTTTATTGGCGATCTCTGAAATGATAATGTCAATTTGACGCAAACCATTTTTTGTTTCAATCGTTTGCTTAAAGTTTCGTTGGTTTCGTTTTGTTGAAATTGGAAAACACAACGGCATGACATCATGAAATTTACAGACAACCTCATCAAAGGGTTGAAGCCCAAAAACAAACCTTATCGGCTTTACGAGAAAGGGGCCGATAAAGGCTTTGGCATCCAAGTAACACCTTCCGGTTCGAAGTCATTTTTTCTTCAATATGCCCTCAATGGCAAAAGAAAATTCTTGAACCTTGGGCGCTATCCGTCTATTGGACTTTCCGAGGCTCGCGACAATGCCAGAACAAATCGTGAACAGTTATTACAGGGCTCGCATACCAGTCTAACTCCCGAAGTGCTTCACGGCAGCCTTGAGAACCTAATCAACAATTATATTGAACAGATGCGTCTTGAAGGTAAACGCTCGTGGGAAAAAGTCCAAGCCGACATCGAATACAACGTCTTTACGATGATCGATAAAAATACGCCGGCCAAGGACATTGAACCTGCTCATATCCGAAAAGTATTACATGCGATCATTCAACGCGGAGCTACCGTTCAAGCCAACCGGGTGCGCTCTTATCTTCATCGAGCTTTCGAACTTGGAATTTTTCACGACAACGATCCCAAAAGCTTGAGCGACGACTATGTTTTTAATATTGCCGCCAATCCGGTGTCTGCCGTCCCTAAAAATGCGGCCGCAGAAAAAGTGGGAGAACGCACGCTTTCCTTTGAGGAAATTGCCGTTGTTTGGCACTCTAAAAACTTTAACATCCCAACCCCAACGCTATTGGCGATAAAACTTCTCCTGATTTATGGTCTTCGTCCCATTGAATTAACAGGAGCCAAAAAATCAGAATTCGATTTTAAAAGCCAAGTCTGGTCTATTCCACCCGAACGGATTAAAAACAAGCGCTGGCATTTATTACCGATCGTCCCATTGGCTCAAAAGCTATTAGAAGAGCTTATGTTATTTTCCGGCAACTCCGATTTTTTAATGCCGGGACGATACAATCCGGAAGTTTCAATCAACAAAACGTCACTTGGTCATACCCTGACACAAATACAAAAAAACTCTCCACACTTTCCTGTTTTTACCCCGCGTGATTTAAGGCGAACCGTTAAGACCCGGATGGGGGAAATAGGCATCCATAAATCCATTCGTGACATCATTCAAAATCATGCGATGAACGATGTGAGTTCAAAACACTATGACCGCTGGGATTATTTACCGGAAAAAAGAGAAGCGCTTGAAAAATGGTGTTATCACCTTGAGAATCATCTACCGAAATAAAATAATCATCACTCTAAAGCGCATGACTACTATACTAGAATTGCACTTATAACCTGAACCCAAGAAGCATTTTTAAACCACTGGTCAATCATAATGCAAAACCTTGAACAGAGGAATTAGGCGCTAAAACCACGCAAGACTCGGAAAACACAGAAAAGATTCCAACCGCAAACAGCACGAAAAACACGTAAGATAATGACTTATCATGATTCTTCCCTTTCCGTTGCGTTATTTGATAGCTCCGGATGACGGATTTCCCATTCATGTTGTGCTTCTTCTAGTTGTTTCTTCAATGCTTCTTTATCGGGTAGGTACAGTTGATATTCCGACGCATAGATATTGGCATCTTTCGGTAGAGTGAGCTCGACCAGGTCGTCATGCTTTGTATGGCAAAGCAGAATCCCCACTGTGGGTTTTTCTTCATCCAGTTTTACATAGCGGTCGAAGTAATTCACATACATCTGCATCTGGCCGAGATCCTGATGAGCCAAGCGTCCCCGCTTTAAATCAATAATGACATAACAACGCAGCAAACGGTTGTAGAAGACCAAATCGACATAGAAGTGGTCATCATCAAAAGTGAAGCGTTTTTGCCGGGCTTCAAACAAAAAGCCTTTGCCAAGCTCTAGTAGAAAATGCTCGATTTTATCAATGATGGCAGTCTCAAGGTCATGCTCTGAATAATCCGGTTTTTCCTGCAAGTCCAGAAATTCCAGAACATAAGGACTCTTTAATACATCCGAAGGCTGAGCAACCAGCTGACCTTTTTGAGCGAGTTCCTTTACTCTTTCCTGATCGCGGCTCAAAGCCAGCCGTTCATATAGACTAGAGTTGATTTGTCGTTTCAGTTCCCGTATACCCCAGGCATTCTCAATGGCTTCGATTTCATAAAAACGACGTTCATCTTCTGACTTTATCGATAATAAAACCACATAATGTGACCAGCTTAGATTGAAATACTCAGATAATGCCCGCATGATCTTTTGAGTATCCAGGTTATTAAAAGGCAATGTCCCGGACATTGTTTGAGATTCGGCGGGTGGTGACTGTTGTATTTTTTGGAAATTTAAAGATGTAACAGACAGTGTCGGTTGAATCTTTTGATAGCCCTGATAAAACTCCCTGAATTTTCGTAAGTTCGTGGGTGACATTCCGGATATGCCCGCTTGAATCAGTCGTTTTGACAGGGTATCGATCAGCTTTTTCCCATACAATTCCGCCCGTTCCACCCCCCCGTTTTCAAATTCCACAATGTACCAGCCAAACAGCCAGTTACGGACGACCAGCGCAATATCGACTGAACGGGCAGCCTGAGCCTGCATGGCGGTCTGCGTCTGCTTAAACAGGCCGATCAGCCCATGAAATTCCAAATCATGTCCCGACTTGTCCTTCTGTGGTTCAATTTCGTGCATTATTCTATCTTCCAACACCTGCATTCTAGGTTCTTAATAACAATCCGCGTTAAGGTACTTTTTGAGTTGTCCTGCATTGAGTACCTCGTAAAAGTTCATTTTCTTTTTCTGCGGGAGAATGATGTTTTTGCTGAAAGCATCGCCGAGGGTCGGATTGTTGCCTTCGGCGAGCAGTTCATCGATCTTGGCCTTAAAGGCCCCGTAGAAATCTTTGTGATTTCTGATAGGCTGAATATTCATTGATATTCTCGACATTAATCTTATCGTATTGAGCATGTGTGCCAATGAATTTCACCCAGACAATGCCCTCTCGATAGTTCATTTCTACAACTAATCTAAACACACAATACTTCCAAAAGTACATCTGTCGACCATCGTTCACCGTTTATTGCCTGCGCCCTTCCGCATGAATCAGACATAGAAACCAATTGGTAATCTACGCTATTGCCAAAGTCAAAGTAGCTTTCGGCTGGTTTTGCAAATCGTATGTTCCAGTATGCGACACCCTGATCAAACCGAATTTTTATTGCCTTACCTGAGTCGAATTTTATGATTAGTTTTCTGTGGTGCGGTATATCTTTTTTACTATCGAAAATATTCAACATGACAGCGGTATTAAGCTTTTTATCGATCCACTCCTGAGCAAAAGAAGCAAATTCATCTCGTTTTGCCCAGTCATGATGAGCCCGGTTCCCATTTCGGTCTCGCGCCTTGAATAGCGTATTCACCGTAAATTTATTAATCTTTGGATTCTTATCAAATACTGGCTTAAATAAGGCAGTCAAAAGCGATACAGCGGCAGGATTTTGAATGTATCGGTCGGAATAAACAACCTCAGTTACCTCGCCTCTCTCCCATAAGTCGCTTAATTCTTCATGTTGACCGCTGATAAGCTCCCAAAATTTAGAGCCGAAACTGTTTAGATCACCGTTAAGTTCGGAGCAGATTTCAATATCGAAAACCGATGTTTTGGTTCTGCGCATCCACCGAGATGTATCGAGCTCTACTACTTCGGCTGAAACATTGGCTAGTGTTTCAACCACGATTTGTCCTCGCTGATGCCATGAAGGGCCTGGAACCACCGCATTTGAAAATTTAGATGCAATGGTGAAGACAGCTTCGCCTTTTACGACTTGTGCAACGATAGGATTATCGTCACCGACTGTACTTTTGAAAAAACGTGCTCCAACAGTGGACAGGCGATAAAGATCATGTTGCAAATCCGGGTCTAGCGGATCAACCCCTATAACCAAATCAACCTTCACTTCATCTTGCAGAAGATAATTGTGAATTGCTTTTCGAAACGCTGGAGCGAGAAGATCCCATTCATTTTCATTTCCCTTAAGCCAAAGAGTAAGACGTTCAGCGCCTTCATTGATATGCCTACGCAACACTTCTTCGATTGAGCCGGGGCAGTATTTGGCATCCGTAATCAATTGCTCCTCTTCAGGTAACCTTGCATAGTTCGCAAAATTAGCTCCAAGCCAATCTAAAGCTAATTTACGATCCAGTGAGTCATGGTCATGACGGGTTTGGGAATCAAGTAAACATTCGCTACACGCAGTTTCGCAGTGACTACAATCCAAATGTTCAACCATTTTCGCTAGCAATGTTTCGATATGAATCGGCGCACTAGAAGCGAATCCTGCTCCGCCACTTATTATGTCGTACAGTTGAATCACTCGAATGGCCGCACCGTTTTCTAGTCTCGCCGGACGAGTTGCGTAACCTAGCTCGGAAGGGGAAATACCAAGAATGCCGGAAAGCGCAGCGCGTAACGCAACGGCTAAAGTTATCGCTATTGACTTGGCTTCTTCCGAACCATCGGCGAGAAACTCTCCCGACACAGGATGACGAAGAATCAATTCAAAAACATCGGTGTAAGCGTAGGCTCCCAAAACAACATTTGGAACAAGGCTCGACGAGCCTGAACATGGTAAACGTTTGTTGTTATTATCCTTATCTTCTTTGCTTGGCCTAGGGGGAAAATGGCTGCCTGATGGCGATAATGCGGAAGGATAATCTTTAGCGGTAACCATGGACTCTGCCCTTCCGCAGGATAAGCAAAGCGCATAGCCATATCCGAACTCACCAGAGCTATGGTGAAAGACTTTCCCATTGACGCCATAAGACATGTAGCCAAGCACTGGATTTGGAAGAGGTACCTTATTTGCTTCCACGAAAACCCAAGATGGTTCGACGGGAATAAATTTTTGATGCTCGATATTATTGGATACAGCTGCATATGCATCCGTCACGAAACCTGCCGGCTGCATAACCTTTTTAATATTGTCGGTCTTTATCGGTTTCCTACAATCACTATTGGAACAAAGCAGTTCCGAATTTCTAAGAACACCTTCATCGTAACCAAGCGCACCACAGCTGTCACAGCGCCATGCAATATCAAATTTCTGAGCTTCATTGGTATCGCTATGTAGATTATGCCAATGTAACGAAACACCAGCCGAACGAAACACTCTACCATCCAAGACAACTTCGGCTCCCGGAGCATATTCACGAATGGCGATAGCAAGGTTACGCGATGGCAATCCTTTATATCTGGAAACATTATCATCACGGTCTTTCTTAGAATTTTTTTTGTTTTCCTTCTCTCGAATGTAATCTTCAATCGAGAAATTATCGAAACTTACAACATCGGTAGGGAAACCATACCCCGGCAAGAAAGTACGAGCGGCCAGATCCCGCAAAAGATATTCTTCTGAATGACGGCGCTTTTCTATTCGAATACGCATTAAGTAGGGACTGTCAGGTTTTGCATTGCTTTCTTCGGCGACAAGATAACGGTAATCCTCTAACCAGCGCGATTGAAGTTGTTTAATCTTGACAATAGTCTCAGTACGCAACTGGAATGACGCGAGACCTTGTAACGCAGTGCCTTTAGCCAAATCGTTTACAGCTATGTCTATATCTAATACTGCGTTGCCAAGCCAACTGATAAAACGATCGCAAAGGGACTCTCCATGTTCGTCGTTAAAAAACCATTGTGTATCGAGCCGGGTCCTTTCGGTTTTTGTTATTCCTACCTCGTGACATAAAAAATTCGCCAACATCAGAGAATTGACATGCCTTTGAACTAATCTAGCGGAATTAAGCGCGACGGCAGGTGCTGGTATGACAGTTTCAAAAGGCCAAGAAGGGTTTGCAAAAACCTGTTGATCATGCGGATTACCCTTACACAAGGTATAAGCGAGTGCTCTCGCTTCCTTACTGCGCCCAGCCCGCCCTGCTCGCTGCAAATAGTTAGCCGGGTGCGGCGGTACGTTATTCATTACGACGGCAGCAATACCGCCAATATCGACCCCCATTTCCATGGTGGTGGAACAATTGAGTACATTAATTTGCCCTTTTTTGAACATTTCTTCGTAGTCTTCCAAACGTTCCGAAGACTGCTGTGCCGAGTGCTCAGCAGTACGATAGTAAAACCCTCCTTCGACTGCTCTATCGTTAAGGTTCGTCCACAGGTTTTGCGACCGTAGATTTCTGATCGCCTCGTTGCCGCCAACCAACTTTCTCACTTTTTCCAATCCGAGAACATAATCTTCCTGCGAATGATCAAACTCCCAAACCTCTGGCAACATCACCTCTCTAACCTTAAAGCGGTTACGTTCTTCATCAGTCAAACGGTTGAATTTGATATTCGTGGGCAAGTAAGGCGTTAACTCTTTAAAAGCGGTATCCAACAATTTATTGGTGACCGGACAAACAAAAGCTTTATCGACTAATGAGAACGTCATTTGTTCTTTTGCCAGATAGAAACGATTCCCATCGGACTTCAATACCCGATTATTTTCGGTCAATTGTAACCATGCTTTCCGTAACCAAAGATTCACTCGGTCAACATCGACCGTTTTGGCTGGATCCAGGTTGGTGGCCAATAACAGCATTTTGATCAATCGCTGGCTGAAATTTCCATTACGAATGTTAGGCCACCGCTTCACTTGATAATCGTCGATTTCTTCGGAAGCAGGGTTTCGCAAGAGCTTAGACGAAAAGCGAGTACCAATCCATGAACGCCAATCTTCCTCAAGCTGGATAAAGCTCCCTTCTCTGACATAAAAATCGAGTGCAACTTTTAAGAAGTCTTTCCAATCCGTTAGAGAGAGTCCGCTCTCTTGCCAATAATTCGGAAAAGTACTTATATCTTTTAGACCTGCATACCCGACCTTAACCAAGCCTTGGGTTTCAAGACTGTTTTTTAATTTAGGTCTACGCCTAAACTCGCGAAACAACAGCATTTCAGTTAATTTTAACGGCCCATCATTTTGCTTAAAAATTTCCGGTTTATGGTATTGGTTATAAAGTAGCATCGACGTTTTAATGTCATTCTTTTGCCTAAGCTCATTGGCCAGCTCACTCCATGTGAGCTCGGCCAATGTTGTAGAAGCACCTGATGCTAAGGCTTTCGCTTTCTCTTCCAGCTCATTAGCCATTGCCACCATCCCCATAGCCCTTAGGTTATTGGCTTGATCCAACAAATCTTGTGCCGTAATCCCCTCGGCAGGCGTGGATTGAGTTGATAGAGTCCTTTGGTGCGATGAAAGCACTTCTACGATAAGGCCGCGCACGCGATTTCGTTCCGCTTCTTGCTGCATGCTCACCGCCATACGCGCAGTCCCTTGGCGACTATCGGTAAAAGTAATCAGTCTGCGACCACGGCCGGGCAGTGACTGTGCGCCAGGCCCTTTTTGCCCAACTTCATTTTTGAAATCGGGGCAATATTCCAAGACGGTGGGTACCGCATTCGCTACATAAAACGGGGCACCCAATAATGATCGCCGAAAAGGCAACATCCCCTTGCTACCCGTATATTCGCAGCCAACTTTACTACAAACCACGTCACTATCATTCAGACCAAGTCTCACAGTCTCTCCTGACTTAACGTGAAATTCAGAACTATTCCTATCCAGCTCAACAGGAATAAACCCTAGGTCTTCATTGGGGTTGGAAGACAAAATAAGCGGGTTTTTAGCGGAACGCTGGGACAACTCCCCATCGGATGGCGTTTCGTCCTCGCTACCCGCCTCGCTCAACAAAGAAAACTCGTCTCCGCCCGACTCGTTCCACTGTATCAATTTGCCCCGTTTGTCCCGTGCCAATAAATGCGGCTCGTTGCATTCATTACAGAAGCCCACTTCAAAAACAGGACTGCCACAGCTACAGGTTTGGCGTTGGCTCACATAGACATAGCCGAAAGGCCAGTGTTCTTGTAAAGGCGTGTTCCTTTTCGCCTCACAATCTTTATTGAAACACGACCAGAGCCCTTGAATGGTCCGCTGAAAAAAATGCGCTCTAAGTTTCAAAAACGCGGGGGCATCTTCGGACGGTTGAGTACCTGTACAAACATCCAGCCAACGTAGAAGTTCGGATTGAGAAAGACTATGGCCTATTCGTCGATTAAACTGGTCTGAGATTTCTGACAATATTAGCGGCTTAGGCGTAGTCACTAAGATATCCCTAAGCAGTCTGGCTTCCGGCGAATGGACAAGCATTTGGTAGCGTTCGGGATGAATATAAGGCGCCTTGGTATTCGCACTCTGTATCCCTTCCAAATCATCCAATTTGACGGAGATATTCTTGCTACTCGGTAGGCTCGGAATGACCCGACTTCCACCCCAAACATCAATTTGTTCGAATGGAACTCCCGACAGGTCGGAGAGAAACTTCTTCAACTGTTGTTCAGTATCATCGCCTGCGATGGTTGCGGAAGTCGCCACAAAGCGAACCTGCTTGGGGCTCACCCCAAAGGCATGCATCACTCGGCGCAACTGCAAGGCCAATTCCGCTGCCTGTGAACCGGCATACGTATGTGCTTCGTCCAATACTATCCAGCGAAGAGACTGTTCTTTCCGGGACTGTTGTAAGATCGGCGCATCAATCTGGCGCACAAGCATATATTCCAGCATCGTGCCATTGGTGACGAGGATAGGCGCCGGCTCTTCCCGCATCAGTTCACGAGATAAGATCTCATTCGGCTTCAGGGCCTGTTCACTCCGGACTTTCGCGCGAAGCTCTTCAGTTTTGCCGTTGTAAAGGCAATACCGAATTCCTTTATCAAAGGATTGTGTCCAGGCATTTAAGCGTTCTCTTTGAGAATTGATCAGTGCATTGAGAGGGTAGAGAAATAATGCGCGAACGCCAATCAATGGCTTGCTGCCGTTATCCTTATATTCCCGGTAAAGATCTTCCAGCACCGGAACCATAAAACATTCGGTTTTCCCAGAACCGGTACCGCTAGTCACGACGACGGAATGTTTATTCTCAAGCAGCGACTTCCAACTCGCGAGCTGGTGCGTAAAAGGGTGCCAGTTCGCGCCAAAACGGTAGCGTCCATTTTGCTTGCCATCAAGCGCTTCCACAACTTCCTTACTTAAAAGTTTCTTTTTGAATGCTAAATCATGCATCGTGATGTCTGATTCTTGCCAACCAAACATCTGCTCAAAAATAGGCGGTGCTAGAAAAGAACCTTCCTTTCCGCATTCAGATTTCATTAAACGGGTTAAGTGCACACGCAATGCAGGATTAGTGATCCCCAAAACACCCAGTGTTGCTTCGGTTGAGCGCGATAAAGACTGTTCAACTAGAGAAGAAAAATATTTCGTCATGGAAACCCGGTTCCTTATTGATTATTTGCGGTATAGCGAAGCAGAGAATACTGATACACCCCATCAAACCACTCAGTATCAAAATCTCTTACTTGCCTTAAATTAAATATTCCGTCTGCCGAATCAACAAAAACCTCATCAAATTTGCTTTTTCCGAAAGCTACGGCTGCAGCAAACACAGGAAAATATACAACAGCGTTGTATTTATTATTTTCAGGCGTTAAGGAAATTGGACTTTCTCGTTGGAATAGATACCAGTCTTTCAAACGACGACGACCAAAGCGTGGCCAATTATCATCACCGCTTCTCGCTTGAATCAATTTTTGGTACCACTCAAACATAACATTTTGCATTACTTCTTTCTGCATTTGCGCCTCTTGAGGAATGCTTCCATCATTTAGCCACTTTTTTATATTGCCGTTGTATGACGGAACTGCCTCGCTGAGACGGTCGTACATTTTCTTGATAAGCTCGGGCGCAAATTCCTCTCTAACACCTCTCTGCAATAAGTCGTTCTTTAATCTTGCCGCTGCCTTTCTTATCTCTTCAATTGGAAACAACTCCCATATAAAGGGAAACTCCGTTTCAATACGGGCTATAAAGTCGATGGACATTTCAAACTTAAACATCGCCATTGCTAAAGCGGAAGGAATTTTTACCAAGGCTCGCCAAACTTCAAAAGTGGACAGTGGTAAGTAGCCGTAATTGTCGTATAAATTTCTTAAGAATTGCCAACTGCTATGCGCTGGATTCAATGCCATTGCATTGAGCACCGGCTCAAATGCATTCACAGGCAATTTTGGGTCGAATGTCAAAACCGCTCTCTGCAAATTGCGTATCTCACTTACAGGCTCAGACGGATTTGAATTTCCGGGTATAAATACCGGCCGAAATGTAACTGATGAACTTTTGGCAGGAACGATCAACCAAGGGCCTGCTCTATCAATAATCGCCGGCAATTCAAACTCGCCTGTAGCAACGCCTTGGCTCATGCGAGAGTGTAACTCGATGGGATGACGCTCCGGCTCACTCAACAGCATTAGCATGGGCTTGGGTACTTTCCTGTTATTAGCCGATGAAATCAATGTATGACGACTGGGACCGAAATCTATCCCGACAGCATACCGACCAATTCGACAAACGATATTGCTATCGATCGTCAGCTCTACAGCTTGGTCAATACCGGTTTGTAATGAAAGCAAGCTCTCTACCTGGTCTTTCAGGTTAAATAGATTCACTTCGACCGGTTTATCACGAACCTTTGCATGCCACGTATAGAAAGCATGTGCGGCTGAATTTCCTTTTAAACTTAATTCCATCCGATAGTTTGTTGCCGATTGCTCGGCACGTCCAAATAAATAAATACGGGCTCCCAAAAGATCCGAAACGGGCAATGATTTCGGCAAAGGCTGTTCATCTTTATCGAACGCCAGATAACCCGAACCTGGGAACGGCAGTTCTATGCCGATTGGGTCGCTTTCGAGGTTTGGAGTAACCAGTACCTTCACATGAGCAGGCGGAATTCCTTCTACTTCGAGAAATAATTCGGTATGGTCATCATGACGCAAACGTCGGGCTTTAACTTGAGATGTTTCCAATCGATAAAGGCAAGTAATGTTTGAATAAAAATGAATACTTCCTTGATTGGAGTGCTGGCCGCTTTTTAGCTCGATTTTAAAATCAACCGGAAGGAGGCCAATACGTTTTCGAAGCAGCGTTTCATTATCATTATTGCGAACCGACAAATAGTGACGCCCCAGTTGCTGTTGCAGCGAGCATGTATCAATCTGGCGCCCGGAAAGATAAATACCCGCCCCTTTCGTACCGAGTTCCGGTTCAGACTTGCCCCATTCCACGCTAGGCACGCCTAAGAATGTTAGGCTGGGCACACAAGGCCATTTCAAAAGATTACCTTTTAAATCAAGATCGAGATTTGCCGAGGTCGAATCCCCTATCCGAATTCGAAACCTTTCCTCGGCCAATACCCCGACAACACAAGTACCTTGTACATTGACGGTATGACAACCAAGACACTGTTCGCGCTCGGTAAAAACGCCCTTATCAATCTCTAATTCCGAGCCAGTGGGTAGCAAAAGCAATACGTCGGCACATTTGGTTTTGAAGCTAGCTTGCCCACAGAGTTGCCAATGGTCGTCAACAAACTCAAAACCAAGCGGCACTTCGCCAACCGCGACGGCAGTATTTTGAATGGGTATTTCAGCCAGTTTGGAGCCCCCATATAACGCAACGAGCGTCAGGCCATCACTTGGGGACTGCCGCTTACATCTAACAAGTTTATGTTTCAAGCGAACTCTAGCTCTCTTCTCTTCTAAAACTGCGTAACCCACGCCTAAGCTGACCAACTGTTCTTCTGCTTCAAAAATTGCAAGTTCTAAGCGGCATGAAGGCGGCTCGCCATCCAGATTGAAAGTGACTTCTTTTGGGAAGCTAATTTCTGATTGAAGAGCATCACTGCTTTGGTTGGTAAAGAAGTGTGTGCAATTCCACTGCCTGTTAACACCTCGTCGCGTACGTGTTTCTTTTGAAGCCGATTGGAGTAGGCCGTTAAGAAATTCAGTGCCCGTTTCTTCATCAAGGGGGATCGGGAAGCGTTCACGCCATTTTGGATTCACCACATCGAGTTCAATTACAGGCTCATTTTTTGTATCCAGCCCGTATAAATGAACGATAGCGACTAACTCATCCGCCATTTGCGCAATTAAATCTACCGACGTGTCTTCTGAAAAAACTTGAGGAAGCCCTGATTGTTCAATCAGACCAGTTACAAGCTGCCGTGTGGTTTGTCCCAAAAGCTCGGCATTTTCGTATTGTTTAAGGATCTTTCCGAATACCGTGTGAAAACGGCTGTCGGATTGTTTAAGCAGACGAAATGGCAATCCGCCTTCACTGAAGACCGAACCCAGAAAGTTCCTGGTTTCTGATTCATAAAAGCGAATCGGTCGCGCCCAATATCCCTCAAGACCATTTTGTACAACCCGTTCTCGCTCATTCGCGGACAACGAGAAACCTAATGTCTTCCAAATCGGATCCCAAGTCCAGCCACGCTCGTATTCACGCCGATACCACTCAGCACAAAACAACGTAAAACAAGCATTTGCACTCTTGTCGTTGGCGAAGTTAGCCTTATTGCCAAACTCCGAGAGCAAACGCTTTAAATCACCATATTCTTCATTACTGACATGATATTCATATAGCGGTCGCTGTTCAGGCTGCTTCAATGACCTCCGAGTTAAAAAGGCAGTGAGCCAAGAAGAAAACTGAAAAACCGTAGCCCCTCTAACTGTTTGCATACTTACATCCATATATTTCAACCTTTTTAACTATTTTTTTCTAGGGTGAGGCATATGCCACCAATTGTCTTATTTACTGGGGCATCCAGCTTTTGCGGATTACAGAAGCCTTTGCTCAAGATCTGATGTACAGATGAACAGAGGCTAACGCCATCAATACCGAGCGTTTACCCATACTGTTTGAACCACATGACAGCGTAACAGGGGCCAGATCAATAGACTGTGTGGATTTAAACGAACGATAATTTAGGTGAGTGAGTTTTTGTTATTTTCATTTCAATACACCTCCTTCATCAAGCAACCACTGATATTGGCGACGGGCTGCTGAAATCAAGTCGGAAAACGTAATGATTGAAACATTGGGTTCTCGGCGTTCGTGGATAGGTAGGTTGTTTCCTAACCTACCACCCATTACGATAACATTTATCTGTTGATCAATACTATTCTGGTGGAAGTCATTTCTATAACCAATCGCTTGTTGGTAGTCGTCAAAAACCAACGCATGACTTGGGCGCTTAAATTCGATTAACACCCTTTCACCATTAAGGTTTTGGGTAAGAAACAGATCAGGGCGCTTATCTGCTCTATCGCCAACATATTTTCTATTCAGGTATTCTTCGATCTGTCGTTTTAATGTGATATTTGAGCTAAATAAGCTGTACTCAACACCAAAAAGCCAGAGATTACCTTCAATAGCTTTATGGACATGACTCTCGAGCGTGTCATTTTTTGAGCAGAGTTCTTCAAGATAATCCAAAAAGGCGAGCCTGTTTGTGGCTTGTTCAGCAACCAACGCCATCTCAACCAAGCCAAACTCTTCCAACGCCTCTGCAAAACGTGCTACTTCAGAATGGCGTGCCGAGTTAATATGTTCCAGAACTATTCGATAATCATTTTGCTCCAATGCATCCAGCAGCACATTGACTACGGGTTCCAGCTTCTCTTCTGGCTCCTGGTAAAAGCGATCGAGAATTTTTTTAATCGCCTTATCAGCAAATTCGCGCCGGTTTTCCGGTAACCTGGATATACGATCTAATGCTTTTTTTCGTAATCTGGCGAGTGCCAAATGCATTTCCTGACCATAAACACTTTTTAGCCTCTCACGCAGAATTGGCTGAATCTTTTCTGTCAGTTCCCTCTCAATAGCGCTCCCTTCTATTAAAGCTCCCCAGTCGGCTGTAACGTCATCAGAACAACCCGTCAGTTCAATCTCACCAAAACATTTCTCGAGTAATTTTCTCGGTATGTCATCTGCCTGATCCAATCCGAAGAATATGGGTTCACCCACAATCTTGCCATCCACACGGATGGTTATCCCAGGCTTGCGCAACTTACGCTTCTGGTCACTTATCGTGCAACGCAGCACTCCAGTGCCTGTATCCAGTGGAATCGCGTCCTCATTATATTCGCCTTGAAGATCATCCACGCCCAACGGTTTATCATTAATAACAATATTGAAATTTTGTTCACGGCCGTATTCGGCAATCAATACCTGCTTTAATTTATGCTCATTGGGGAATCGTAAGCGTTGATTAAGATGAGATAGCGTAATACGTGTACCATGCTGGATTTCACTGCTATCTGATGTATGGATCTCTAACGGCATATCTGGGAGACCTTCATAGCTTTCCAACAGTTTATTATCCAATTCAAAAGCTGAATATCTACTCCGTGCCCACGTTTCCAGCTTCATTGATGTTGTAATCATCAGCCCTGCAAACTTGCCAATCCCTTTCCTGCCCTTAACTCTCCTACGTAAATTAGGCGTGTAATCACCACTGCGGTCGCGGCGATTCCTGGCAATGTTAAGGTATTCACTTTGTAGCTCGTTTATCGTCATGCCTGTGCCGTTATCCTGAACCACTATGGGGGAGTCGCTTAACGGTAGTGGCAATAAAATTAAAATCTCGGTTGCTTCAGCATCCCAAGCATTGTCAACCAGCTCCTTTAAGGCCTTTTCTGGTGAACGGTAATTTTCGCTCAGTAAAAAGGCTAATCGGGTGTCAATTTTGAAAGAGTGCTGAGTCATCGATAATTATCCTTTTTAAAACTTACCTATGGCAGACATGTCGCGGTATGCTTGAACATGCGTAACACAGCACGGAGAAAGAGTTGAGTATGGCTTTGGGGATGCGAGATGAGCGCTTAGGGTTGTTCATAGCTCACCGGCGAAGGCTTTTTGGCAGAGTGAGTCAAACAGTTTGCTCGACTTCTCTGAGAAAGCTTTGTTTATCCCATATTTTTTTATCGCCTTCTCTATAATCTCTGCATATTTTATTTGCAAATCTAAAGGCGGACTCAATACAGAAAGTTCTTTTAAAATCACGATTTTCAATTCAGCAAAAGTAGTGCCTGATGCAATCGATGAGTAGTTTGCCAAAAACAAATTCTTTAAATAACTTCTTAAGTAATCACTGTTAATTGAACTCTGATTTACTTTTATCCAAAGTACGCGCCCATCTTTGAAATAAAATGGGGTTTTAGAATTAACTTTCCATATTCTTCCATCATGGCAAATAGAAGGAAGCAACAAATCTCCAATTTTTGGTACACCAGAATGTTTCTTTAAATTCTCGTAATGATCATTTGATATATATAAATGAGGTTGAATATCTTCATTTTCGCCCAGACGGCCAACTTCAGTTCCCCTATAAAAAGGTATTCCAAATTCAGTAAACTCATCCACGAAAACTCTCTTGCTAGATCCTACTTCACAAATATCTCCAAGTTTTACCGCGCCCCAACCCTTAGGATTCGTCACCGGATCGCCGAACATGTCCAGAAACACGGAACGCAGGAATTCGTCGGCGAGTTGGATGGCTTGCTGGCGTTTGCGGCGGATGGCATCGGCTTTGTCGAGTATGGCGGCGATGCGTTTTTGTTCGGGTAATGGTGGGAGTGGGATTTCCAAACGCGAAACGTCTTTGGGATAAAGGTGTATTCCTTTTACCAGCTGTTTAATTTGAAATCGTGCTTGCGGCGAAGCGAACCAATAATTAAGAAACCTGGGGTCAAGATATTCCTGATTAGCCCTTGCAATGAGCCATTCACCAGTGGGTAACGAGCCGACAACCTTCGGTTCTGCGCGATACTGCTTACTTCCGACATAATCAGAATTGTGCGCCGCATTGAGAATTAAGGTATCGTCTAATTCAAGCTTTTTGTTTTCAAACTTTTCTGCCAAATCAAAATCGACAAATGACTGAAAATCGCCTGTGAAAACACCAGTTTCGTCAACATCCTTAATCTTTAATACCGGATGACCAACATCTCGCTGTTCTAACTTGGAAGGCGTTTTACCGTTAAATACGTTGGATACTTTTGAAAGCGCCACAAACTGCCAACTCACAACACCCCCTCCAAAATTCTCACCGCAACCGAAACCTCACTCAACCCGATCAATAACGATTCATTCATCATTCTCTCCTAACTCCCCCGCCAATTCCGCCTCGATCATTTCAATACTGGGTAGGCTGGCTTTCAGGTTGTCCGGCAACGATTGGGTCAGTTGATATTCCGATACGCCAATGGGTGTGTTGATGCCTTTTAAGGCATATTCTGCAATCAGTTTGTCTTTGGTGCGGCAGAGTAACAAGCCAACGGTGGGTTGGTCGCTTTCGCTTTTTAACTGGCTGTCGACCGCGTTAATGTAAAAGTTGAGCTTGCCGGCGTATTCCGGCGCAAAATCGGTGGCCTTGAGCTCGATCACCACATAACAGTGCAATTGCGTGTGGTAGAACAAAAGATCCAGATAGAAGTCTTTATCACCGACGGCAATGGGCACCTGCTGGCCCATATACGCAAAACCGGCGCCCAATTCCAGCAAAAACTGGGTCATGTGTTTTACCAGGCCTTTTTCCAGTTCATGTTCGTTGTGGTTTTCGGTCAACGCCAGAAAATCGAAAACATAAGGGTCTTTTAAACTTTGTTGTGCGAGATCGGATTGTGTAGAGGGTAAGGTCTTGGAAAAATTGCTTATCGCTTTGCCCTTGTGTTGCCATAATCCGCTGTCTATCTGATGCACCAAGACATTACGGCTCCAGCCAAACTCCAGCGTTTCGCGTACATAAAATAGCGCTTCTTCCCGGCTTTTTGCTTTACTGACGATGATGACATTATGCCACCATGGGATTTGTAAAAATTGCGTAGCAGCCTGCTGCGCAAATTCGATATCACTGGACCAAAAGCGATACCACCTGCGAATCTGTTCCAAATTACGCTTGGAAAAACCTTTGACGTCGGGAAATTCCCTCATCAAGTCTTGGCTTAATTGGGTTAAAAAACCTTGTCCCCACTGGCTGTTTTGTTGCTTGTCAAGAATTTCACCACCCAGCTGCCAGTAAAACTCCAGCAACTCCCTGTTGACGGCGACGGCAGCCTTTAGCTGACGTTGCCGAAAGCTTTGTTTCAGCTCGGCAAGCCATTGCTGGTAGTCTTTGCTTTGAGTGATGGCAGCACTTTTTTTCATAACATCCCCTCCAGGTCCTTGAGGTCTTGCATGATATCGGTTTCCAAATCCATCAGGCGTTTCAATATAACTTTCGGTTCTTCATATTCCTCTTCCTGATACACCGTTTCCTTATAGCGATTGATGGACAGATCATATTTGTTGTCGGCAATGGCTTTGGCATCGACGACAAACGCCTTTTGCGTTTTATCGCCAAAAACAGTTTCAATCTCGGCTGCCGGCGCATTCGCTTCCACTAAGGCCCGGTATTTTTTCCACTGCGTAATGGCGTCCGGCAGGTCATTGCTCCCTTCGCCTTTGAGCGGTGTGCGTTTATCGTCGAGCGAATAACCATCTGCTTGCAGGTCGTAGAACCAGACCCTTTCGGTTGTGCCGCCTTTGGTGAATATCAGAATGGCGGTACTCACGCCCGCGTAAGGCTTGAACACGCCGCTGGGCAAGCTGACGATGCCTTCGAGTTGGTTGTTGTCGATCAACTCTTGACGCAATTGCTGGTGGGCTTTGGATGAACCGAACAACACGCCATCGGGTACGATCACCGCCGCACGACCGCCGAGTTTCAATGCCCGTAGAATATGGGCGACGAACAGCAATTCGGTTTTCTTGGTTTTAACCAGACCCAACACATCGGGATTGGTATTGGTTTCGTCCAGACTGCCTTTGAACGGCGGGTTCGCCAGCACGACATCAAAGAAATTTTCTTCCTGCTTTGGATAGTGTTCTTTAATCGATTTGTTCAGCGAGTCCTGATACAGAATATTCGCGCCGTTGACGCCATGCAGCGCCATGTTCATGCTGGAGACGCGCAGCATGGTGGTGTCGAAATCGAAGCCCCAGAACATCTGTGTGTTGATGTGGTTGCGGTAGGGTTCCAATAAATCACCGGTGTAATGTTTGTTGCCGTCTTCGTCTGCAAAGGTACCGGCATCGCTGGAATGCTTACGGTTTAAGTATTCCATGGTCCGCGCCAGGAAGCCGGCGGTGCCGCAAGCCGGATCGCAAATCACATCGTTCGGCTGCGGATCGACCAGCTCGACCATCGCGTCGATAATATGCCGGGGCGTGCGGAACTGGCCGTTAATGCCGGCGGTAGTCAGTTTACTGAGCAGGTATTCGTAGATATCGCCTTTGACATCGCTTTGCATCAGCGGCAGTTCATCGACCATTTCGATGGCGGATACTAAGACCGACTCGTTTTTGATTTCCAGGTCGGCATCCTGCATGTATTCGCCAATATGACCCAATGCTTCCAGTGCATCGCCTTCGTTACCCAATCCTTCTTCGTCATCGGATTTTTGGCCTAGTTTGGCAAAGTTAGGATAAACATTATTTTTAAGGTGTTTGTGCAGCTCTGTACCGCTAAGGTTCTTAAAGTTCTTCCAACGCAAAAGTTGGCCTTCGGGTGTGTTGGGGAATAGCCGGTCGAAGTTTTTGCCCGTGCGCGCGGCTTTGCGTTCGGCCACCTCTTCCTGCATGTCCAGCATGCGGGCGAACATCAGGTAGCTGATTTGCTCGATTACGGTTAAGGGGTTGGTAATTCCTCCTGTATGGAATTTTAGCCAGAGTTTGTCGATATCGTTTCTTAGTTGGCCTGTTAGCATGTGTTTTTGTTAATCCGTGTTAGTACGAAATAATGAATCCAGTTTAATTCGAGAGACAGTTTCTCGCTCCCAAACTCTGGTTTGGGAGTGTATATAGCCCAAGCTCCGCTTGGCCTATCACCAAGCAGAGCTTGACGGTAGGCATTCCCAAGCAGAGCTTGGGAACGAGCTAGCAGAGCTTGGGAATGAGCTACGAGCTATATACAACGAGTATAAAGGTTTTCCGGGATCGATTGCTTGCCCATCATGTTTGCGCCTCCTGCTTTAAGAAAGGTTTCAGTACGGCAATCAGATCATTGACATCATCCGGCTTGAATACCCCATCGATGCCCTCGTGCGAGACGCTGTCGAAGGGCGGTTCGTAGAGCTTTTCCACCACGATGGAGCCGTGCTGGGCAATGTAGTTTTTCAGCAAGTTTAAGAATCGCACTTGCTGCGCGGTGAGACTGGGATGATCGTGCAGAAAGCCTTTGAAGTGGTCTTCTATCGCTTCTGGATCGAGGCCGATCAGTTCGCGCACCGTCAGCTGCAATTGGTCTGCGGTGCGCCCATAAAATTCGTTAAGGATCTCCAGACTGACACCCGGATGGCAGGTGAGTATAGTCGATGTCAGTGACTTCAGTTCCGATTCGGCGATCGCTTCACCCTTGCGTATTTTTTGCAGGGTTGGATTTGCAGCGATCATGTTATCCAAAATGCTTTTCAATCGGCGACGGTAGATCATTGCTTCGTTGGCGCCCGCTATTTTAACATCGCGATCTGTCTCCATTACCCCGGTATCATTGGTTTTAGTCGTATTCGTAGTATAAGGCGGATCAATATGTGATTGCCGGTATTTCATAATGCCGCGCAATTCTTTACGGGCGGTTTCCAGTTTTTCGATGCTGGGTTGCTGCCAGAATTCGGCGCTGCGTACCTCGGCGATGACCGCGTCTTTTTGACGAACGGCTTGAATGTTGACTGCGAGTTTGTCGAGTTCGGCTAACAATTGATTGCGTCCGTCATCGAAGCAACTGGCTTGCTCAACCAGGCAACGTTCAATATTTACAATGAGCTTGTCCAATGCGGTGGCGTGCTTGTCGCGTAATACTCTGGCGGCCATCAACGGCGCAATCGTATTCGCCAATAGATGTTGGGTTTTTGCGTCCAGCGTTTTTAACGAATCGGTTTGCTGGAGTTGATGCACCACGCGCAGTTCTCGTTTGACTGCAATGCTGGTGTCGGGCAGGTCGTTGAAGTCCGCGCGCAACAATTCAATGGCCGTATCAAAAGCGGATGCATGATTTTGCTTGAGCGCCGCCTGGGCGAGTGCCAAACGCGCTTCGAAGGTAGTTTGCAACAGCGACTTGCCGCCCGTGTCTTCCGGCTCTTGATATTCTTGTTCGAAGAAATCGAAATTGCCGTAATGATCGAAGATTAAAAACTCGGTTTTGTGTTTGCCCGGTCCGAATAGATTGGGGCGCAAACGGGTACCCCGGCCAATCATTTGCCAGAATTTCACCCAGGACTTGATCGACTTCGCAAAGACCAGGTTGACCACCTCCGGCACATCGATACCGGTGTCGAGCATGTCGACCGATATGGCGATGCGGAAATCATTGTCGGGCTTTTTGAATTCTTTGATCAGGCTATCCACATGCGGAATCGCGTTATGAATCACTTTGCATACTTTGCTGCCGTATTGCGGGTACAGTTTGCAAAATAGCTTTTCCAGATGCTCGGCATGATCTTGGCGCTGGGCAAAAATAATGGTCTTACCGACCAAAGACCCGGTTTCGTCTTTAATGCCGTTGTTGATGAGATTTTCCAGAATGATACGGTCGGTATCTTCACTGAAAATTTTACGGCCGATGTCTTTGCCGGCAATGGTAGTGTTTCTGGCTTCTTCCTCGCCTAGGTCTTCTTCGAGTTGGCGTTGTTGCGCTGCGGTTAGGTCGTTGTAATGAATCCCGTCGCGTAAAAAATCCGTGGTGAGATCTTTAGCCCGGAACGGTACTAGATAAGGCGGTTCGTTATTGATCGCGGCATCGAGGCCAAACTCGAAGGTGGGATCGGTGGTTTCGCAATCGAAGAGTTCGAAGGTGTTACGGCTGATGAATTTAACCGGCGTTGCGGTGAGTCCCACTTGCAACGCGTCGAAGTAGTCGAACAGATCCCGGTATTTGTTATAGATGCTGCGATGGCTTTCATCGGCAATGATGAGATCGAAAAAGCCGACATCGAGCTGAGTAAATCGGTTCATCATGCCCGGATAGGTCGCAATAAAAACGCGAGCCGTTTGATCGATGCGGTTGGTTTCACCGATGATGCAACGGGGTTCGCTGGGCAAGTTTTGCTTAAAGGCCTCGTCGGCCTGTATCCTCAGTTCTTTCCGGTCGCACAGGAACAATACGCGCTTGGCCCAACCGGTGCGCAATAGGAGTTCGTCCAAGGCGATGGCCACTCGGGTTTTGCCGGTGCCTGTTGCCTGAATGATCAATGCTTTGCGGCGTTGCTTCTGGAAATGCGCGGCAACCGTTTTAACCGCTTCGATCTGATAGGGACGATCGGCAATGCGGAGGTCGGGATTAAATTTTTCCAGTTCGGCGGCGCGATAATGACGCTGGTAAATCAGATAGTCCAGACTGTCTTTGCTGTAGAAGCCGTAAACCGGACGGTAGGTGTTGTACTGGTGGTCATCCCAGATAAATGTCTCGTAACCGTTGCCGTAGAAAATGACCGGACGCTGGTAACCCATGTATTCGAAGGCATCCGCGTATAGACGGGCTTGTTCTCGCCCCGCTTGCAAATTGGTTTGGCCGGATCTTTTCGCTTCGATCAACGCCAACGGCTGGCCGTTATCGCCCCAAAGCACATAATCCACATAGCCCTTGCCTGATGGGTTGTCGGGATAAAGCACTTCAAATTCTTGCCCGACCTGCTGTGGATTTTTAATGTCCCAACCGGCTTGCAATAACATGGCGTCGATCAGCAAGGCTCGGGTTTTATCTTCCTTCCATTGCAGGCTATCGGCGACTTGCTGGCTTTGTTGTTGTCGTTTTTGTTGGTCCGGTTTGGCCGGCGCCTCCAATCGCTCACTATTTTTGGTACGTTCACGCTCAAACGACTCCATGACGCGCTGCAGCTCGTCTTGCTGTTTTTGCAGTTCCTTTTCGTAGCTGGAGACCGACTTTTTCAGCCGGCTCAGGGTGGCTGTGGGATCTTGCACAGCCTGAAATGCCTGAATATCGTCTTTTGCTTTGCCGTAGTATTTGATCCCCATATACATGGCAAGCTGATGCGCCGCACTCAAAGCCATTTGCGCGTTGCGAATTTCGCCTTTGGCGCCATGGGCGGTGTCGTTGCCTTGAATACGCAGAAAATTGATTTGGTGAATGAGCGATTTGCTGACGCAATCTTCAAACACCGAATTTTTGATGAGTTCATAAAAGCTGGATTGCGGCAATCGCGGTAATTGTTCTTCCTTGTAGATCGTTTTGGTGAGTTCTTCCGCAAAGCTTCGTAAACGCGTTAAGGCACTACCTGGATCGATATGAAGCACAGCCTCGGCTAAGCCGCCTAAATTGGCCAGCACCTCATGCTGTGGTCTGAGAAATTCAAAATTGATAGATTTCATAAAGATTATTCTGTCCATACCGGCTTTATAGCGAAAGCCGTGCCAATGTTTATTTCACATCGTATTTTTCGATCCAATTATTCAATGTCTGATAATTTTTCAGACCTAGCATCGCCGCCGCTTTACTTTTATTGCCATGGTTTTCATTGAGTACGCGTTCGATATAATGCGTGCTAACTTCTTTTATAATTTCATTTATATCAATACCTTGAGATATATCCCTACCTAATATTCTGTCTTGACTCGGGCGGCTTTCAAGCAATGCCTCGCGAATATCGTCCGCTGACAGAAGTTCACCCTGTTGCCATAAAGATGCACGGAGTATGGTCGCTTGAAGCTCTCTTACATTACCAGGCCAACCGTAGTGCGTTATAAATTTTAGTGCGTTAGCAGAAAATTTTTTATGAATATACCCAGGAACATTAGCGGCATCATGGTTAACTTTTTCCAATAACTTTTTTGCAAGCAAAGGCAAATCACCTTGTCGCTCACGAAGCGATGGAAGGGTAATCATACCTACTGCCACTCGATAGAATAAATCTTCTCGAAATTTGCCCTCGGCAATATCGTCAATCAGGTTACGGTTAGTGGCATCAATAATGCGCACATCGACCAGTTTCTCAGTTGTAGAACCTACCGGAGTCAACGTTCCTTGTTGAAGCACCCGTAAAAGCCTTACCTGTGATTCCAACGGCAATTCGCCAAACTCGTCCAAGAATAAGGTGCCGCCATCAGCCTGCTCAAAATATCCTTTCTTTGATACATTCGCTCCAGTAAACGCACCCTTAGTATGGCCAAATAGCGTCGTATCTATTAGATCTTTTGGAATTGCACCACAATTTAATGTCAATAATGGCATGTCAGACCGGCGACTCGCATTATGAATTGCCTTGGCAAATAACTCTTTTCCCGTTCCGGTTTCGCCATAAATCAATACCGGAACGTCTCGTTGAGCAATAGTCGCCGCTTTCTGTTTCAAGGTTCCCATTATGCCAGATTGCGTCAATATGTCGGCAAATGCCGCCGTATCAGGCGCTTGTCCTGAAAACAAGTTTGAAAACTTCGCATCAGTCCTTTTTGCTAACGCAGGTAAAAAGTCGGCAACGATATCAAATGGCAAGTCCGGCTCAGATACTCCTTGTTCGATGGAGGACTGCACGAACTTCGTCGAGTACTTGGCTTTACCCAATAGTATCGAAACAGCCGTCATAGCCGGAGTGCCCGACGTTATTTGGATTGTATATTCGGCTTTTGGATAAGTGCTTTGGGCTTTATCCAGCATCGAATCAAAGGCGCGATAGATATCTCCAAAATGCGTTGGATCGGATAATGAAACCGGATTTTTTGTGATGGTTACATCGAAGCGCTCCTCAATATGGCGGAGAAACGAAGCAACCTCAGTTTCAGGTTTATCATATATCAGGTATAGGACATCATATCGCGAAGCCTCCAAAATACTTTCTAACGGTCCTGAACGCTTCGGATTCGCTGCCACACGAATATCCGTGTTTCCAATCCACGAAAAAAGTAATCTATTTTTCATTAATAATTTTATCAATTTAATAAAATAAATTATGCTTAAGTATCCGCGAAAATGAAGTACTGTCAATCCTGTAATCTTACCTTGAATGCTATCCTGGTTAGGCATTTTCACCGATCTAGTTGATGATGTTACTCCTCTGCTAACTTATTTCGGGAGGCCGAGCAAGCGCGCCAAGATTTTTCGCGAAAGCTGAAATGGGGTCCGTCCGATTTCAGCAGCGAAAAATGACTTGGCGATTATTGCCTTCGGCGGCCCCGATTCGCCCTGCGTCCGTGCCACTACGCCACATCATCGTATACTCGATGCGGCTCCGTAGCACTCCCACAAATGGCTTTACGCCGTGTCGCGATGCCTTGTATTTTGCCTCCGCCTGCGCTATTCGCGCAGACTCCGGCAAAACACCCGGCGCTACGGCTATCGGGGACTAAAAATCTTCACTTCGCTAACGCTCCGTTGTTGAGTAGACCGCAGGCACTTCCCCCACAGACTCTCGCAGAACGGTACGTGAACCTCTCGATTCATACCGCTCCCATCAGGCAAACGCACCTATCATTCCCGCCCGCCAATGGGCAAACAAGTTTGGATGTTGATCTGCAATCTTCTCCAGAAACAGCATTGCCTTTATTTTATGCTGGCGTAGCGGCTTGAACTTTCGTCTTACCCACCTCACCAGAGTCATGTTGACGTGACGACACATACCATATAACGCAGATCGGGTATAACAACCATAATAGCCTATCCATCCCCTAATGATGGGATTCAACCATTGTGCTATTTGCCCTAAGCTCAACTCGGTACGCGTTCTGACTCGTAACTTTCTGACCTTTCCTCGCATTGACTTCAGCGCCGCTTTACTCACCGCCGGCGTAAAGTTTACAAACACACTGTTTCTTTTGCGATTCCTACACAGTCGCCGTCTGAACGTATACCCCAGAAAATCAAAGGAGGTATGCTTATAGCGCCCTTTGCGACTTCCATCTTTACAGTAAACAATCTTGGTTTTCACCGGATGAAGTTCAAGCCCACAGGACTGAAAGCGTTGTTTCAGTGCTTCCAGCATGTGTTTGGCTTCTGCCTCACTCCGGCAGTGCACCAGACCATCATCGGCATAACGACACCAGGGTGTATCCGAGTAGTGCTTTTGCAACCATTTGTCGAAGACATAGTGCAGAAACAGATTACTGAGCACCGGACTGACAACTCCACCTTGTGGCGTGCCTTTTCCCCGGCTACTCAATTCCCCATTGGGCATCTGCATCGGCACCGTCAACCAGCGCTCGATATACAATCTCACCCAAGCCGTATCGGTATGCTTATAGACCGCTTTAAGCAATAGATCATGCGGTATATTGTCGAATAATCCCTTAATATCAAACTCAAGTACCCAGTCATAGCGCCAACAACGTTCTCGCGTGACACCCACCGCATCGAGTGCTGACTTATTCGGCCTGTAGCCATACGAGTCAGGCAAAAAGTGCGGCTCAACCTGGGGTTCAAATTCCAGTTTGACGACCATCTGAGCAATACGATCACTCACGGTGGGTATACCCAAAATCCGTTCGCCACCTGTTTTCTTCGGTATGGCTACCGCTTTGACAGGCGGCGGGAAGTAACTGCCGGACGACAGCCGATTCCATAACTTGTAAAGATTGTCTTTCAGATTTCTTTCAAAATCTGCCAACGATTGCCTATCAACACCTGCAGCACCCGCATTGGCTTTCACCAATTCAAATGCACGCATCACTTGCCATTTCGAAATGACAAATGGCTTTGCCTCGCTCATATCATCCTCCTGCCTTTCAACAGTTGTGATAGCAATAAAGGCTGCCTGATGTTGCCCCTTCGCTCCTCGTTCATTACAAACGCTTCAACACTACTACGAGCAACTCCGCCCCAGTATCACGCATCGGTACTCTCATACTTATCAATTTAGTGATTTGCATTTCTCCCTTAACATCATGATGACTGGTTCCCACAGTTCCCATTGAAAGCCCGGTACAGAGTCACGCCCACTATACGCCGGACACCATCTGCACAGACTTCGGATCCGCTTGCAGACTCATCCCTGAAGTCTTGGACGCCCCAGGTTTTGATGTCGAGTCTCTGAATAACGACGCGTCAACATAGGTTCGGTTTAACTCGTCTCTCTGTACCCTACCTGCTAATTATGAATTAGCTTTTCCTCAACGCTCACTACCTGCACTCTTAATACAAGCAGCTTGAGGTGGTTTAAAGCCGGTTTCCGACAACAGACTTTGATGGACCTACCATCATCTTCCAATGAGCTTATACACATCTGATCGCTATTTCCGTATAGCGTCAGTTTGTGTGCCTGTGGCACACTCCAAGATTTTCAGCGAACGAGAAAAAGCATATAACGGCGCATTACTTAATTAGTTGTCGCATTGTAAGATGCTTTTTAGTGACCGAGTTTACTGGTTTTCAGGATTGGCTAAAGGATGCGGAAAGGACTAATTTTTAAAAAGAATTAATTTAGCACAAGCGACTAAAAGTAATGCCGTCAAGAATGAATCTTAGTCAAATGCGGATTAGCCGTTGGCGGCTCTTTTCCTCCGAATACCAGCGATTCGTCATTAAAAAGTATCACATTGATCGTGGCCGATTTTTTGCCGCCTTCGACTTGGTATTTGATCACATTCAAGCCATGAACATCGCGAACATGCCAATTTTTCTTCAAAACTTTTTTCTGGATGGACGCCCAGTCTATGCGGCCGTCGGTTTGTGCCGATGCATAATCCTGGAAAATGCCGGGCGTCATTAGTGCCACGCCATCGTCGACTATGTGCACGCGAGCTTTGGGCCGATTGGTTTTTATTTCGCCGTTTTGTATGCCGTTGCGTAGCCATGCAAAAAACGCATCGGCAGGATCGTCCGTTTCATCATTGACCGGTACAGCCGATTCCGATTGTGCATTGGTATGGCTTTTCTGTTCTGTTGTGATGGCATCCGGATCGGGATTTGCCGGTTGACTTTCATCGAGAGCCCTATCGTCCGAGGGTAAGAAATTCTGCAAGTCAAAATCTTGCCTAAGTTGTTGTCGATTTGAAGCCGGTGATTCGTCTTCCGGCTCCATGGTCAAACTCGGCTCGTTTTCCTGATTGTGCTGCGATTCTTCAGGAGCAGTTTGATCCGAACCGGTCTTCATTGGCGTTATTACAGGACTTGGCCGACTTTTTTCGTTGCCCGCCGAAGCGCCTAACTTCGTTGACACCTCCATTTCGGCCGGGATGATGCGTCCCTCGAATGCCTTCGGTCGACTGTCGGAGTTTGGCCAGAGTTTCGCGATTGCAATGCGGATCATCGTCAATTCGTTGCTCCACCCTTCCCCCTCGACAATGCAGGGCCAGATGGCTTTATCACCATACGGGACCAAAACACCATGCTCCTGAAGAATATCGAACAGTCGGCCGTTTTTCGTGGGTACGCCGGTATGGCCTTCCTGGGTTAATTGATCTCTGATTGCATCCACTGTCCGTTTACTCACCAACCAACAGTCATCACCGCTGATCCAGCCGGCGGCTCCGTTTCTGTTTAACGGCAACTCTCCTGCGTTCAATAAATAGCGTAAAGCGGTCAGCATTTTTTCATGCAACGGTTTAGTCTTGACCACCGGCATTCGTCCGGAGTCTGCACCTAAATTGGTGGCCACCGATTTGCCATCGGCGATCCCGATAATTTCCCCGATGGATGGCGCATTGTCGATGTCGCCCGATACGCACGCTAACCATTGAGAAAATATGTATCGATCACTTGAGATCCAATTTAATGCGTAGGCAGGAATAATCCGATGGATTAATAATAATGACGCTTTTTCGTGTAAGCGGTATTGCCGGCCATGCTGGAATTCCGTGCTGTACCACGCGCTCTGCTCGTCTAAAAACGACTCCCAAGGCGACCACGACTTTGGTTGATGATCCAGATCGTAAACGGTCACGGTTTGATCGACGGCGACCTTGGCCACGTCATGACAGAGCGCGGCCAGGAAAACGGCGTAGGTCCATAAGTCTTGTTTGGCCGCGATTTCTTCGGCACCGCCGGTTTCCGATAAAAGATACGAACGTCGAATCTTCAACGCATTGACACAGACTTCCAGGGTATGCGTCAGCATACCTCCAGGGCCGGCATGATGATGCACTTCCGAGGCCGGCAACAGTTGTACGAATCGCGCGAAATTGCGCAGCGCATGGAGATAATAGCGGTTGAAATTGCGTTCCGACAATCCGGCCAATTCATTGATTTGTACAATCAGTCCCTTGTGGCGAGCCAACAGATCGTCTACTTTCCGAACGGTCAGAATACCGGGAATCTTGGGCGGAGCCGGCGTGGCTGCTTCGGATTTTTTCCGGTCTTTTTTTAGCCAGTTAAAATGCAACATGGGCTTATTCATCTCATAGAACTTTCTTGCCGTAGTCTTGCAGTAACCCACCCAGAGCGACATAGCGATGCGGCGCCGATGGCCTGCGACTCCGTATCAAACCTATTTTTGGGCACGGTTCCGAATGAACTTGCCCCGCCCCACTCCCGCATACCAACGACCAATCGCCGAATAACGCTGGGGCAACAAACCTCTGATTAAAAGCGATGCAGGTTTTGGAGTCGTCGTGTCGCTCAAGATAAATGTATTCTCTATTTTATAAGACTTTGTGGTAGATACAATTTTCGGTTCGACTGCGAGGTGCGTTATGTGTAGATGCCTGAAAATATCAACCGCAAGACCTGCAATAGTCATATCTAAAGTGAGCTCTAACGTCAATACAGAAAATGGTCTAATTTAAGGTGAAACCTGCTTTTTAAAAAAATATCACTTGTCATTATTGCGCCGCAGACCTTTCGGTTCATGGCGGGCTGCGGGCAAAGGGTGAATCAGTTTATCAACACGGCCCGAAGGACATTCACGCTTTGTCCATAGGCCTGTCACGCGGCATGTCTACTAGCCGAGACTTCATGTGGTGCCGCGTAATTCAGGCTTTGATATAGATGTTTTCATACTTAACGCTCCATAAGCGTTCCATAAAGACATTGGCGGCCTCATCGAACGGCCAAAACCGGCCGCTGAGGATGCTGGCAAAATTTTCCATCCCTAAGTTCAGTGAATGGCAGCTTTTCGGCAAGTAACTTTGCGTCCTCTTTGGCTCGACCCGGCCAAAAGCCGCCGGGCGAAACAAAAATGCAAATGGTAAATGTCTAGCCAAAAGCGGACATAAGGTAAGGTGAGTTTACGAACCACGCCAATCGCGAACTACCGGGCTTACGCGGCTGTCCAATTTAGATTTATATTTAGGGCGCCGCCTACCTCCCATCGTGTGTGTGGCTAAGGTTTCCCAAAGCCCTTACAATCACCGAAGTGAGCGCAGGAACCTACGGAGGCAGGCGACATAAACTAGTTGTAAGAGAAAATATACTCTTTTTTCTCTAAGCTATTTTTCAAATATTCTGGATCACTCCAGCTAACAATAAAGTCTCTATTAAGCACTATTTGGCTTTGTGAATTTACATTGAATTGTACTGGCTTTTGTTTGCTATCTAAGGTGATTTTTTTAACTTCTTCTATCATCTTTATTCTCACTGCCTCATCAATGTGTGGGCAAGCCAGATAATCAAAATAGAACATAAAGTATTCAGAATCTATAAACATATCATCGCTATTCAGCAAGTAACTATCAGCTGCTTTAATCAGCTCATCTCGTAGTTTCTGATACCCTGGTTTACTCTCTATATATAGCATGAATGTAATCCAACGAAAATAGAAATCATTGGTTTCTGAATGCTTCTCCAAGCTACCCAAATAGTCTTTCAGTTTATTCTCCGGCATCTGATATTTTGATGGTAGCATTGTTAAGATAATCAAGAGGTTTAATGTCTCAAGCCCAATCATATCATTCGCATGATTAATAAATATATTTATTGCTTGTTTAACATGGTCGAAAATTTTCTTGTGAATTATTTCTTTATGGCTTTCCGGCCAATCCGAAGTTCTTTCAAGCAGATCGTGAATTAATCTCGCCAATCTATCTGTTGGTCTTATCCGAATATCCATTGCATGAACAAAAAACAGCACATCCAAATCAACCAACAGCCAATTCAAATGAAATTCTTCTTTTTCATCAACTTCTGCTATTTTTGACAAGTACGAAAGCGTTCGCTTTGTAATTGCACTGAACAGATAGTTGGAAATTGAATTGTACTCAACCTTGTGATTTGCCAAAGCCATTTTGATTTCAGCTATTGTCTTATTGGCTTTAGAGCTTGGTTTTCCTAATTGAACAATGGATTCTGAATCTGTGTCTTTTTCTTTATAACGTGAACTGTAGTATTCACCTACAGCATGGTTTAATGCGTGTTTAGCCAAAGATATGTCAGTTGCAAAAGGCCTAGAGGCAATTGTTGTTTTTGCCTCATTCAAATACATCTTATATTCCAAAAGACTTGATTCTAGTACTTTTATGAACGCTGTTTTCACTTCTTCAGAGCGAAAGAAAACAAAATAATCATCAACATAGCGCCTAAAGTCATAGTCTTTCGAAATTTGATACTCATTCTGGATCATTTTATCGACTAGGTTTAAATCGATTTTCTGTAAAATAATTTCTGCAAAAATCCTACTTACTTCAGGCCCTATAATAATACCGTTAGTCTCACGATAATTTGTGAGTTGCATTAAGTTATCGAATTCCCCGTCAAAATTACCATGAGCCCTTGGCCTAGCTTTAGCTAAGCGCTTACTTTTTACAGCCCAACCAATTGAATGCGTATAAATACTGGGAAAGCACTTGGAAACATCAACCTGAAGCATGCTATGAAACTGCTTTTCCAGTTTGTGATAATCATAAGACTCGAAAAAACGATATAAAAAAGGATACTTTCTGTATTTAAAGTAGGAACTTGAAACAATTCGTTCTTCGTCTACACTTTCAACACCATCAGCAAGCTTTGATCCTTCCTGGGCTTTACCATAAAACTTGGTTGATTTTCTATAAGGATGTCTTAAAGAGTATTTTGATTTTGTACAGTAATATTCAATTAGATCATCGTATTTATCATAAAAATCACAAACTTTCAGTTGAGCTACCGGGTGCATGATTGATATTGTGCGTGGAGTCTTGTTACCACCTCGACATACAAGGTAATCTAACGGAATATAAACGCCAGTTTCACTTTCAAAATCTAGACCCGAAACAGTCTTATACGCATTAACATGCGCTGACGTACTAAACCTTTGATACATTGTGAAATTAGAGAACCATAGCGGTAGCTCATAGGGAAGAACATCAGTTAGCAACGTTCTTAACTTGTCATTAGTATCCACTTTAATAATGTCAGGCATTTTGCCAAACCCGCATTATTTGAGCTGTTTGCTTCTTACTAAATTTCCCTACATTTCCTTTTCTTGCATTTCCATATATTGATATTTTCTTAATTTTATCTTGTTCTTGTTGATTGAGCCCAAACCGAGGGTTGACCAATTGTTGACAAAGAAAACCATCAAGAGGTTTTAAACACTCAAAGCCATCTGTCACATACTGATAATTGTGAGAAAGGCCTGCTAACAAATCTCCGTTCTTACCTTTTCGTACACTTTTCAGCATACAAAGGTATTCAAGCCTTCTTTTTAAAAGGGAGATATTGTTTTGTTTTTTATGATCACAAAATCCTATTACTATCCGAGATTTAAGTTTATTTAGCTTTGATCGAGAGATTGTCAAAGTTACTTTGTTTGGCTTATCCTTTTTTGGCTCCACCTTGATCGCATAACCTAAGTAATCAAATTCCGCTGAGTTTGAAGAGCCACTATAGTACTTATTAGTATTATTATTGAGAGTTAGACCCATTTCATTCATGAAAGCTTCAACATCAGTTTGTACTCCACTTTCCTTCCCTACTGGTGTTAGAACAATAATATCATCAACATACCTTGCGCTATATATCACGTTAGGATGTGATGCTATCTTTTTATCTAACGTTTCTAAATAAAGCTCTGCAAGTGTAGAGCTTATTGACAACCCTCTAGGCAAACCGTGCATACCATGATTTATCCGAAGATCACTAAGAATGCCATTAAGCAATTTGATACATTCAGGGGCGAGGATCAGCTCATCTTCAAACTTATTGATGAGATGTTCAAACTGTATGGTTTCATAACAATCTTTGATATCCAACCGAAGGACATGATAATTCCCAGAGTCCTTTAATAGCGTTATTAGCTGTCTGACTATTCGATTACGATCTGACTGCCTGACTTTATAAATTCTTCGAATAAACCGATCGAGTAGCTTGATTGCAAAAGCATCTTCCATAATTGCCGGGATAAAGACTGGTTTGCTCTTTACTGTCCTTGTCTCTAATGGTGATAAGGTGAGGTTATGTGACTTCCAGTACTGAACTGTGTAATCTACCGCTGTTTCGACATCGCCATAACCAGACAATAAATCCCATTGCCAAACATCTGAAGATGAAAGGGCTTTAGATAGTTGCTCTTTATCAAAAACCTGCTTAAGCATTGTTTCAATCGATTGTTTTGAGTTATCGCCAAGCTCAGCCGAGGAAGGCCGCGTCGCGGCCTGACGTCGACTGGAGCGACGGGTTATGCGCTTTCTGGGAATAGACTGTCATATGTTGGATCCGCATGTTCCCATGTTGTCTCTCTCTCAATAAGGTACTCTCGGACCACATCAAGCGAGACATTGGCCGGGATATTTACAGAGATGTATTGCGATTGGCGCCCTCGTAGTCGCAACCGAGAGAGACAAGGCCCTTCAATATTTCATTTGATTCATTTCCGTCCTCAACCGGAGGATCGAAAATCACCCGAACTGTACGATTTCCCAATTTAGCCACAATACTTAGGAATACCGGAAATTGCTCTTCTTCACTGAACGGCGCCAGAACCACAACTTCCCACGATACTCCGTAAGCATAGAACGGAGAGTTATCGAGTTTATACTTGTCTCCGCCTAAGCTGGTTGCCCAGAGCGTTTCTACTTCGGCGGTGCCATCTTCGTTCGGCACACGGAACAGTACTTTTGCATTCGAGCTCGGCATGTCAGTCATAGCGCATCAAGTTATTAAATAGACCGGGCAAAGTACAGCTGTTCCTACTTGACTGTCAAGAATAGCGCTTCGATCCTTGGTGATCTAAGCGGTATAACCAACATTGATGTATGGTAAATGGATCGAGATAATGCCAAAAAACTGCATTTCGAATGACTGAAATAAGATTCTCAACCGACATCTAAAAATTTGAATCAATCGTCTGTTAAGGGTCGCTTGGACACAGCGACGAACGGCCGCTTTCAGGTTTCGGAATTCAACGACAGCTTTCCGGCGATGAATCTGAAGAGCGGACGGTCGCCAGGCGACCCATAAGCGCCAATCATTCTAAATTGGTGAACGACAATTAATCACCAGAAAGCTGTCGGTCGATTTGAGTAACTAAAATGGGTTCCCAAAGTTTTCGCGATTTAAGCAAAAATCAAACAACAATCACTTTAACTTCCCGAATGGAAGCCAATCTTTTATCGCCCGTCACAAACTGATCTGATCCGGAGATTATCGAGCAAGCTAATTGAATGGCGTCGGGCGTGCGTAAGGTGCCAGGATGATTGGCGCGAATTTCGGTAGCAATATCGATGACGACAGCATCGAGTTCGATGATTTCCAAACCGGGCAGCCGGAAAAAACGGCCGTAGCAGTCCAATAATTCCGCGTTCTTGGTTTTCAGTGGTAATACCCGACATTCCAGAAACGACAGGCGTGATATGCTCAGTTGCGCGTTCGATTTGCGAGCCTCATCGACCAACAAGCGGGTTTGTCGGCCCTGTTCCTGTTGCGACTCGATCAAATAAATGACGGCGCAAGCGTCCAGGAACAGTTTCATGGTAGGTCCCATTCGTCACGCAGAGCCTGAAATTCGGCATTGATGTCCTCGTCGCTCCGCTGCCCGACCGGCAGACCGTGAAGAAAAGCGGCCAATGCCTCTTTGGCTTCGGTTTCCGGCGTTGAGTCGGGTTTGGACTCCAGAAATTCCACGAAATGTAAAACCTCCAATGCTTTGGCGGGCGGCAGGGCTTTGACGTGTTGGTAGATGGTTTCGGCGATGGTCATGAATTTCCCCCATATGAATTGTCGGCCTGATAGAGAGCAACTAATCTGGCAAAATGTCTTTCACTCCATGTAATTTCGCATTCTTCACCAGCCAGTCGAATTTTTACTTTTACATCCTCAATTTCGCCTGCTGTTCTTTTGGTGAATGTTTCAATCGTAGTTTCGAAGTCATCAATCCATTCAAAGCTGGCATGTTTGAACTTTGCCATTGTATCGGCACTGACAGAAAGCATGTTTCCTTCATTATTCAGATAATCTGCGTCGCTATAAGAAAGTAAGGCACAAGCTTCAAAATAGTTAACGGCATCGCCATCAGCATTTGCAGAAGCTTTCGGAAAGGTAAAACCTGTAATTTGGCATTTACCTTGATATTGTTCGTAAAGAAAATGTCTGGCAGATTTGTTTGAAGAAGCTTCACGTACTACAGAAAAACTGATTGTCTGCGGCGTGCCTTCATGATGACGAATTCTCTCTTCTGTCTCGGTATTGATCTTATCTTGATAACGGTCCGGTTTGCCAACTGAATGAATTGGTTTTGAAGTTTCGTGCGGATTGATTATTCCGCGTTGCGGGCGTGTCAGTTGGTCAAGTCCAGTTTTAAACAATGGCGCCGGTTGGGGTGGGATTTCTTTCGGAATTATTTTGAGCATTTTTTGCTTATCGGCTTCTGACGCTTTTTTGAAAGAATCGATCAACATCACCAAATCTTTATCTCCCTCCGTGATCAATTCAAGAGCTTGTTCAACTTCAGGCTTTTTCATGCCCAATTTTTCAGCAACTTCCCTAGCACCAACAGAAGTATTTTCAAATTCATCGGGTAAATCAGTTAGTAACAGTTCGGTTGGCTTATAAAAGTTTCCCGAGTTATCAGGCAGCCAACGTGAATTTGATAGAAGGATTCCTACTGTAGACAGTTTTTCTTCTTCTCTTATTGGATTTTCAAAATTCTGCCGAGTAGATTTTTCGATTGTGCCTTTTATGCACTGATAATTTGACTTCAGAATGTCCCATAAAATCACGCTTTGCTCTGGTCTTAAATTTGAGTTTATTCTTGGTTCAAGGCCTATAACTTCCCAGTCAGGATCAAAGCCGTTTAATCCTCGTACGTGATTTCCATGATTTGATGAAATATTCGTATAGCGTTTATTGTCTGAAAAACGTTTTTTTACCAAATTATCAACTGGTTTAGCCATTATCTTTACTAAATCACTGCCTAACTCATTATTCACGCGATGATGTAAAAAATAGGCGTCAAAAAACTCTAGCCCTTCAAACCAAATTTCATGATAACGTGTTCTAGCAAATAAGGACGTATCTCCGGTTTTCTTCCAAACAATCTTTTCCGACTTTCCGCTGGAATGATTGCAGGCCAACCAAAATACAGTTTTAAGACTATTGATGAGCTGATTTCTTGGCAATTCATCGGATTTGTTATAAGCGTCTTTAATATGTCGCAAGTAGTCAGCGTAGGTTTTTTCTTCAAAGTTTTCGGTAAATTGTTCCTCTTGAAATTTAGGCAAAATTGATTTTTCTACGATAGCAGCGGCATCAATTTCACGGATACCTTTTTCAGCCAGAAAGCTTCTAATTTCACCGTCGTTAACCAGTTCCGCATGCACGAGCGGGAACACTGTCAAATCCAAATCAGAAGCATCTTTGGGAGCAAACCAAGCGGTAGGCGACACTGACTTGTTTTCAGGAAGTGAAACTTGTTCACCTGATTCGAGCCGAATAAACGGCACTTTTCGCATAGCCAAAATATTCTTGGCATAAAGAACGAAACGCACTAGCCAGTCGACCTCCTGTTTCTTTAGGAAATCTACTGTTAGCTTTGGAGCCAGGGTGTCAGCTTCCACCTGGAGTCCTTCAATAAGCGGTTCAATATCGATATAACCTTTTTTACGCCCCACTAAATATACATAAAAGCCCGCAGTTTCCCCGTTCTCGGTAATGGCTGTATCTATCCAGTTCAGCTTTTTTTTGCCGAACAACGCGCTCAGTTGCTCTGAAGAAAAAAGCTCGACTAATTCTTTTCCGCGCGCAAGTTTGGCTTCAACTGCTTTGATAAAATCACCATCCTGCCCGGGTAGTAAGGGCTGAGTTTTAAGCGCTTCACGTATCCTTTCATAGACACATTCAAATAAACTATGGCGAAAATCTATTAGACGTATAGGAAAGGCATTAAAACTGGCAATATTCATCCTTCCCATATCGCGGAGAATTGTCAAACTGTCGGCAGCGAGTTCCGCTGCTGTTTGAATCATAAGTTCATTGGCTGCATCGTCAGACTTAATGTTGTCACGCGCTTTGGTGGTCTTGAATGGCGCTTGAATAAAGAAACCAAGTTTGGTTTCCTTTTCGGTCGGAAAAAAGACAACTAATTGTGTATCTTGCGCTTTAGTAACAAAGCCATTTTTGAGCAGGAAAGCAACTTCCACTGTAACGATATGTGATTTTCCGACATCCTCGACTCTGACATCCCTAGAAAAAATTAGCCACTCCTCAAGGGATTCGTCTTGATCGAGCACTTCCACCTTGCGCAAATTATTGTAATTTTCGAAAGGTAAGGTGCTTCGAATAAAATGGCCGGACGTTCCGTCCGGCAATGTCCATTTGATTTCTTCGATATGTCTTAAAAACAACAAAGTTCGGATGCCTAATTCGCGGAGAGCATCGCCGATTTCCAGTGCTGCACTTTCTGGAGATATATTTTCTCGAAAAGCCCATGATGGCCTGCAATCCGGTCGATCAAAAGGCAAAATAATCCGAGTATCTTCACTTTCTATACTGTCAATGTTGTAGGGTTCAACAAAGCGCCGTATTTCGAAGTGCTCATCGCCGGAATGAATTTGCGGAAAAAAAGTAAAGGCGTAGACTGACTTGAAGCCAATGCCGAATTTACCAATCTGGGTATAATCTCCCGCTTTTGTCCCTTCCCCAATACCGCAAATGCCTATGACATTTTTTTCGGAAAACGGCATTCCGTTATGACTAATTTCCAACCTATCCTCATACAAATTAAAGTACACATAACCTGAAGGACTTCCGGCTGATCGCTCCTTTAATGCATCCTCGGCGTTTTGCAGAATTTCGAAAATAAAATGAGTCCGGGTTGTATAAATGTCAGAAAGATATGAAAGGTGACGCGATCCTTCACCATATTCTTTAATATTTTTATGGCGAATACTTTCGTAATCTGTCGTCATACACTGATCTCCAAAACCCCAAACACAACCGCCTCAGCCAATATATCCGCCTGCTTAGCGGCAAGCTCTAACTGCTCCAGGTGCTGGGCATTATCACGTTCTGCCGATTCGATTTGCGCTTGTTTCATGCGTTGAATTTTCGCGTCGCTGTTTGTTTCCAATTGATCCCTGAGTACGGCAATACGGGCGGTATGCGTGGTTTTAAGCGAGTTCAGCCGCGAATCGACGTGTTGCCGGACTTGTTCGATATGCTCGGCGCGAGCGTCCAACCATAACCGGTAATGGTGTTGCTCCAGTTCGGTTTCATCCTGTGCCGAAATTCCTACGTCAGCATTATTCAAAGACTGAGCGGTTTCTAGTATGGAGAGCATGGCTTCGGTTAAGCGCGGATCGGTACTTAACGGTTGGAAGGTAAAATCCTCTTTAATGCCTTTCTTCTGCCAGCGGTAAATCGCGTACGGGTAATGGCCCGGTTGAATCGCATCGGTTTGGGTAACGAGGTTACACTGCAACGGCGTGTCCGGTTCTACCGCTAAGGCGGCCTGTTGGGCCAGCGGATGAGTGGGAGCGATGAATAGGATTTCTCGGTTGTCGCTGGCAACTTCCTGGTCGAAGGTGATCTTCAAATAGGGATCGTTACCTTTTAGCCAGCGTTGCCATTGCTGGGCGGCTTCACCACTAAGCTTCAGGCTTTGAAACTGCTTCAACAATCGTTCGCGGATGTCTTGCCCGAGTTGCAAAGTGGTAACGGCTTTTTGTCCGAGCGATGCGGGGAGATTCGCGCCCTGTTGTTGCAGATAACGGTTGATTAAATTAGCGAGCATGATTTGGCTCAACCAGAAGCTGGAAGCTTGATTAACCATGTCTTGATCCCGCGTCGGCTGAGTCAAGCCGAACAGTTGGCTTTGTTGCTGCTCCAGTTGGGCTTGTTCCTGCATGATGCGTACTTCGTTATCGGACAACTGTTGCAGACGGTCAGCTTGTTGTTCTGGAGTCAAATTAAAATCTTCGGCAATGTTCTGGATTTCCTGGGTCAGTTCGCCGAGAATTTCTTCATTGCCGCCGATTGATTGCTGAAAAACGCCGATTCGCCATAGGCAACGTTCGTAGATTTCCGCATCGACAGTGCCGGGCGTGATGAAGTTATATATTACCACCGTAGGGCTTTTTTGCCCGTAACGGTCGATACGGCCAATGCGTTGTTCGACGCGCATCGGGTTCCACGGTAAGTCGTAATTAACCATGCCGTCGCAGAATTGGTAATCCAGGCCTTCGCAACCGACTTCCGAAGATAGCAACACATCCAATGCATCGGCATGATCTTTCGGCAGGCTAAAGCGATTGCGCAATTCGCGGCGTTGTTCGTCGGCGATTTTACCGTGAATCAAACCGACTCGGACGCCTTCCTGTTTTAGCGCATGCTCCAGATATTCCCAGGTATGGCGGAAGCAAGTAAACACCAATAATTTATTGTTATCCAGCGCCTGCTTGTCGCGGATGACCTTGAGAAAGGCGGCTAATTTGGGATCGGGACCGTTCGCAACCTGTTGCGCCGTCTGAATAAGACTATTAACTTCTTGACGGAATTGAGCAAGGATTTGACTTACCGAGTCGGTATCGATCGTGTCGAAGGGATCGATGTCGTCAATCTCGAGTTTGCTCAAGTGGCGGTGCAAAATGTCCTTTAGTAATGGCGCAAGCCCGAATACGCTACTGGCAACTTGCCGCCGTATGGTAGACAACAGAAATTTCAGGTTTTGGTTGCCATGCCGCAGTTGCAGAATTCGGGCGAGCAAATCGAGCAAATTTCGGTGTAGTTCGGCTTGTTCCGGCGTGAATTCGACGCTGACGGTTTCCGGTTTCCGGATGGTGAAGTTACCGATGTCGCGGCGACGGGTACGGTTGATGAAGGGAGCGAAGGTGTATAACGTTTCCAGCAGGCGCACGCTGGTCAATCGAGCTTCCGTGGAATCGTCTTCGCCAAGCAGCAGATCAAGGATTTGTTGGGTTTTCGGATCGTTGATTAAAACACCCACCCCCCATGCCGTCGCCAAAGCGTCATGTAGATGGTCGAATACGCGCTCTTTCCAATCTTGTTTGGCGGTTCTGGCGGCTTCAATCGCTTTGTTTAATGCCGGATTCGGTTCGGCCATCGCATCGAAATCGCCACGATTGGTGATGACGTCCGGTCTTAGCAGTTTTAGCAGATTGAACAGGTCGTTGTTACCCAGTTGGATCGGTGTGGCGGATAGCAAGATCACCGCTTCGGCGTTATCGCAAAAATAGCGGACGTTTTGGTGAGCCCAGGTGTTGGTGTTGCGGATGGCATGGGCTTCGTCGACGATAACCAGATCGAAAACCGGCGGCGGGTCCAGGTCGAGCAAGCCTTTTTGTTTCTTGCGGCCATTTTGTTTGCCGTTCAACAGGCTTTCATCTAATTGCGAATACGGCAGAATCGCCCGCGCATAATTTTGCGGCCAAACGCCGTCGAGGTCGGTTTCGTCAATGCAATAGCGCAGTGCTTGTCCGTCCAGATGCTCGAAACGTTCGTCAAAGCGCTTCATTTCGTTAAGCCATTTGCGTTCGGCAACCAGTGGTTTGGGGCAAATCACCAATACGTTTTTCAATTCGCGGCGCGCTTGCAGCTCCTTAAGAATCAGCCCTGCTTCGATGGTTTTACCGACACCAACCTCGTCGGCAATCAGAATTCTAGGGCGGTCGGCCTGAATTAATTTCAGTACCGGGCGGAACTGGTATGGGATGAAGTTAATGCGTGAAGCGAATAAAGAATACAGATGGCGAGTGCTGGGATGGCGCAATTGTAGGGCGGTCATTGCGGCGTGCAATTCATCCGGGGTAACAGTGGATCTGGTCGTGGCAGCCTCTATCGTTTCAAGCTGCGATTCGTAGTAAGTCGAAACCGAACCATCGAAAAATACTTGATAGCGGTTTTCGGCTGCCCCATTTAAAACCGCCGTGATTGCGCCGGTTTTGCTTGGATCGGCTTTGAGGTGCACCATGTCGCCGGGTTTGTAGCCGATGTTTACGGAATTCGGTGCCGGTGGTGTCTCGACTGGTGTTTTTTCGCGGCTAGCCAAACGGTTGAGCAGATGCTGCTTTTCCTGCTTTATGCGATCCAGGATTTCGCTGTCGGCACCAAACGCTTTTAACAATCGTTCGATGGTATCGACATCGCGGAAGCACATGTCGCCCGGCAATCCCTCGGCCGGCGCATGCGCCCAGCGGTTACGGATGGTATGCGCTTCTTTCAGCCAATTTCGCGCTTCACGGTTAAAGCCACCTTCCCTGGCTATGTCGTACCAGTTTTGGTCGGCTATTCGCAGCAGGGCAGCCAAATCCAGGCGTTCCAGAGCGTGCGGCGTTAGCGAGACGGCAAAGCTTTTTTGTTGGTAGGTTAATTTGTCAAGTACCAGAGAATTCCACCAATTGGAATCCAGCGTCGGTAATGTGGCGGTTAATAGTTTAACCAGTTGTTGATTGAGCAGGCTGAGGATTTCCATATTTGATTGTCTGAGTTAAAAATGCCGATGACTGATTAGTTAAGATACTAGGTGTTTTATCTAATTTTCCAGGCAAAGTCACGCGACATTCGGTGAATGACAGTCAAAGCCTTAATTTACTGAGCTACACGAAATTACCAATTCGATATTGGTCGTATCAGTTTTTCCATGTAGGCTGAGTATTGTGCATCTGATATTTAATGTTGTTTCACTTGAATGTCGGATATACATTCGATTCCAGCCTATCGGAATCGAACCATCGGTGGCCGCAGTTGGCCGTTTGGTTGAGGTCACCAATGGCTGCTTTGTAGCCCTCCAGTCCGCAAAACTAAATTTGGCTGCCGGCCGCTTTGGAGAAGTCCGACTGGCAAAAATGGGTCGTCAACAGACATGGACCTCACAAACACTTCACCCCAGCCAATTCCCGCCAATCCGTCGTATAACGCTGCGAAATCCTCTCCGCCTTCGGCTTCCAGCTTTTATCAAATCCAGTTGCCGCGATCGAAACGGCACTCGGAAAGCGGTGGTTTATCTGATCAATGGCTTTCATCAAGTGACGGTTTTCAGAAGATAGCCCGTCAACCATCAAGTCGAATACATCCATTTGCCCTGGCGTGGTTTTTGGCTGGATATGGCTCAGCTGGACGCCGCATTTCTGATAGTTATAGCCTGGCCTGTATAGCTCTTTGAGCATCTGGTTAGCGGTAGCTATGATAGACCTCGTGTCTTGCGTAGCCGCATTCAGCTTACTACTGGCCGCCCGTTGATATTGCGGCTCATCCGGATTGAATGGGCTGGTCCGGATAAATATCGTAATGCAGCCGGTCACTGAGTCTTGATTCCGGAGTTTTTCGGCGGCCCGGCCGCTGAAAATCTTGGAAACGGAGCGTTAGCGAAGTGAAGATTTTTAGTCCCCGATAGCCGTAGCGCCGGGTGTTTTGCCGGAGTCTGCGCGAATAGCGCAGGCGGAGGCAAAATACAAGGCATCGCGACACGGCGTAAAGCCATTTGTGGGAGTGCTACGGAGCCGCATCGAGTATACGATGATGTGGCGTAGTGGCACGGACGCAGGGCGAATCGGGGCCGCCGAAGGCAATAATCGCCAAGTCATTTTTCGCTGCTGAAATCGGACGGACCCCATTTCAGCTTTCGCGAAAAATCTTGGCGCGCTTGTGCAGAATTCGGCCATGGCTTGCGACAGCTCGGCGTATTCGGTTAAGCGGCGGCTAAAACTTCTGGAGCAGACAATTTGCTGTTTATCCGGGGCGATTGCTTCCAGTTGCAGGCAAGGCGTGCCATTTAATTCCATCACGGTTCTGGCCACCACAACATTGAACTGGGCTTGAATGCGCTTGCTGGATTGGGACGCCAAATCCCAAACGGTATGAATGCCAAGCTGGTTCAGCTTGGCCGCCGTGCGCGGGCCTATGCCCCACACCTCGCCGACCGGCACAATGCGCATCAATTTTTCCCGGCGCACCGGGTCGGACAGATCCAGAACACCGCCGGTTCGCGGCCATTTCTTGGCGGCGAAGTTCGCCAGCTTAGCGAGCGTTTTGGTCGGTCCTAGCCCCACGCAAACCGGAATGCCGGTGGTTCGAACAACCGTTTTTCTGATCAGCTGGCCGTAAGCGATTGGGTCTTTGCCGCAAGGGTAAACGCCGGTTAAGTCCAGAAAGCCTTCGTCGATGGAATACACCTCAAGATTTGGGGCGAACTCTTCCAAAGTGGCCATGACTCTCGCCGACATATCGGCATACAGCGTGTAGTTTGATGAGAAAAGTTTGATTTGGTGCTGGTTGACCAGTTGCTGAATCTGGAACAGCGGCACACCCATTTTAATGCCCAATTTCTTGACTTCGGCACTGCGGGCGACGACGCAGCCGTCATTGTTGCTGAGTACGGCAACCGGCTTACCGATCAGGTCAGGCCTAAACACGCGTTCGCAGCTTACATAGAAGTTGTTGCAATCGACCAGGGCGATCAGCCGTTGCGGGGACATTACAGCGGGTGAATGACGTTGGTCACCACGCCCCAAATCACAGTATCCATCTCTTCACGAAGCACGATATCTTTATAAGCCGGGTTTTCTGAGCCTAGAACCCATTGGCCGCCCAGGCGCTTCAAACGCTTGACGACCAGCTCCCCATTCAGCGCGCAAATCACGATCCTGCCCGGTACCGGTTCCAGCGAACGGTCGACGACCAGAATGTCGTTCGGGTGGATGCCGGCGCCGAGCATCGATTCGCCTTGCGCGCGGACGAAGAACGTCGCGGCGGGCTTTTGCACCAGCAGCTCGTTCAGATCCAGCGTTTTCTCGATGTTCTCGTCGGCCGGCGAGGGGAAGCCGGCCGAGACTTTGCCGGAAAATAGCGGCAGGTTCACAGTTTTCGGGTTTGAAGCAGCGTATAAAACAGTCGTTGGCATAATGATCATAGCGGGTTGAGAGCGAGGCGAAGCCGAAAGGCGTTTATTATGTTCTCTTATTGTTCTCTTTTAAATCTGTTTTTGCTATGCTGTCAAAAAATTCCAAACCAGCGATGAGGGGCGCCGCCATGCAACGCAAAATTCACATGCAGGATCAGGTCAGAAACCGGGTGGCCGAGATTATGGAGGATCGCCGGTCGGATGTTGCGGCCGCTTTGGGGATGAAGGTGTTGGTGGTATCGGCGATTATGCTGGTGGGGGTGGTTTGGTGATAGATAAGTATGGAAATGCAGCGCAGTGGAATTGAGGTTTGCGGCGGTACGGTAATATCTGTTGTTGGAGGGGGGATTAAGTTTATTACGACACTATGCGGAATATAGTGTCATGAGTTTTATAACGGGAAATGAGAATGCTTGCGAGTCCAATTCTTCAGTTATTGAGGTTGTTTCCAGCGGACCGGGACAAACGCCCGGCAAGAAGTGATGCCGGTTACCCCGTTGCGCCCCATTGAAATACGAATCCGCTGCTCATTTACGGGCTCTATTTCTTTCTTCAATTTTTCTGCGTGCCTCCAGGCGGCTGAGGTCAGTTGGTTCTTGCACGCCATAGCTACCGCATCACTTTCAGGGATAAACTGATATCGTGAGTAGTAGAGTTCTATATCGAAGCCGTCTTCGGTTTCTTTCGTTCCATACCGCGTATCGTCGTCGAATGAGATGAGTTTAATATCCGTATGCTGTTTGGCAACGGCACATGCTGTAAGTGACAGCACGAAGACGACGCATAAGCTTAGTCGGACCATTTTGAATACCTTAAATATTGATTAAGTGGGAAAATTTGCCATTTTATTTCGATTGATCTTGGGGGACACTTTAACATATTTCTCAGAAAAATCGCTTAATCCCAGCAATATCAAGGCTTACAAGCTTGGATTTGAAAAGTTGCCGTGAATTCTTTTAGTCCATCTATGGGCTGAAAAAAATACCCGCGTTTGCTTGGAAATTTACGACGCGGGGACGATGCAACAATGATTTTGAAGGTAAACTAAGCGTTGTGTTCATGCCCGAAATGAAGGCGACGGTTAAGGAAAAATAACAATGTCCACCCAGAACTATGACTCAATGGCGCCGCATGCCCGTTCGCTGCTTTCCGAATTACTCGAAGATTCCAAGCTTTATAAAAGCGGCCAAGACTATCAGGAAATGCTCGATTTTGTCGTGCGGCTACGCAACTTCGCACCCTTCAATGCCTTTATCCTGCACATCCAAAAACCAGGCCTGCGCTTTGCCGCGTCACGAAGGGATTGGCTCAATCGGTTCAGGCGCACGGTCAGGCCGGGCGCCAGGCCGCTGCTGATTTTATGGCCCTTTGCGCCGCTGGTCCTGGTTTATGACGTCGAAGATACCGAAGGCGATCCATTGCCCCATGATGTGGCCGAAGCTTTCAGGGCTATCGGGGCTATGACGGACCATAGAATCGCGCGGTTTTTGGAATTGCTCGGCCGGCAGGGCATAGAAACCCAGCAAATCGAATTTGGCGATGGCCTGGCGGGTAACATCGGTAAACTGGGCAATACGATGGAAGTCATCAAGCGCATCCCCAAAACCAAAGAAAAAAAGGATACCAAGGAAAAGCCGCACTACCGCATTCGTTTGAACAAAGCCCACGATCCAAATATCCGTTTCGCCACGTTGATTCATGAGCTGGCGCATCTGTACCTTGGGCATTTGGGCGAAGACGACTATTTGAAGATACCGGACCGTAGTGGCTTGACTCACGGCCACAAAGAACTGGAAGCGGAATCCGTTTGTTACATGATCTGCCGCCGTAGCGGGGTAGAACCCGATTCGGACCGATACCTGGCAAATTATGTGCGGCAAGATATGACGGTCGAACATTTTGATTTATACGCCTTGCTGAAGACCGCCGGCCAAATCGAGACAGTGCTTGAGCTTACGGCGCATAATTATTTTTAGCGCGTCGAAGAGGCTGGCGTGCAAGCGCTTTGGGAATGAAGGTGTTGGTGGTATCGGCGATTATGCTGGTGGGGGTGGTTTGGTGATGGATAAGTTCGGGAATACGGCGGTGGAGTTAGATGGGCTGTTTTGATGCCTTTATTTATCCTGGCTATGCGAGAATGTGAGTTTTATTCTTAAATTTCCGCAATATGGACAACAAGCAAATGGCAAGAACATTAGTTTTATTCGGTTTCATCAGCATTTTCATTGGAGGATGCACATCAATAACGGTCGAGCCTTTAACCACTTCGTATAGCGTTAAGCGCATTTGTATCAGAGAGAACCCTAAAGTTATGGTACAGGATTTAGTGCCAGTGATTACCGACGGTTTGGCACGCCATCAGATAGAGAGTGAGTTTATTGAGTCAACGCTGGATAAAGATAAAGTGCGCAGAGAGGGCGCTGAATCTGATGAATACTATATGCATATCACCCCGGTACCAGATCAGTGCGAATTCAACTTGGCTTATACGGCTAGACGTTCATGGGACTTGGGTACTTACCTATCTTCTGCCGATATTGAGATTTTAAATCGGGAAGGCGTGATCGCTCGAGCAAATTACCATTTGGTTGGAAAAGGCGGATTGTCTTTATTTAAGTGGCAAGGCGTCAAAACCAAACTAGACCCGATGATGGATGAATTGCTTGAACATTATAAAAATTAAGGATGGGGTTTGAGACGCAGTGGAACGGAAAACCGAGTTAGCGTCTATTATGACGCGATTTTAGATGAGCTTGGAAATGTCGGTAGCCCCAATACGGGGTTATTTAACCCAAAGAACGGTTTGTCCCGCGACACCCTTGTAACCCTTGGTCTTACATGCGGTGTGAACGATAAATTCGGTTTATCGGCAAAATGCAGGCAAAATAAAGAGCACGAAAAACAGGCACGATCATTCAAATTTACTCTGATTTTGGAAAAAATCTAACTATAGGAAGGAACATGAAAGAAATTACAGTTGATAGCAACCCAAGTGAAGCAGTGTTAAAAAAATTGGGTGTTGCACACTGGCCAACATGGGAAAAGGACGTCTCTGTCTTCCCGTGGGCGTTTGTTACGACAGAAATAGCCCTTATTGTTGAAGGTGAGTGTGAAATGACACCTGCCGATGGGGGGCCGTCTACGACCTTTAAAGCCGGTGATTTAGTGGTATTCCCGAATGGGTATAAAGGCACTTGGGAAGTGAAAAAACCTCTTAAGAAGCAGTTCAAACACAAAGACGGTAATTTAGTGAAATGTGCTCTCAGCCGTTTTAAAATTTTAAAAAACCGTTTAAAGTCAAATAATTAAAGCGTGTCGTAATGCCTGTTAGATTGGGCTAAATTCAATGAATCTCAACAAATAGCTGTCATTCCCGCGCAGGTGGGAATCTGGTGACATTTGTAGGTTGGCGCTGAGCTTGCGAAGCCCAACAATTGGTATTTGGCCGACCGTAAGGATTGCTTCGTAAATGAGTAAAGCATCCCTGTAACCATTGGTATCACTGGCTTGGCATAACTAACTGCAAGAAAAGTGTTTATCTTGTAGTCAAATAATCGCCAGTTTGTTCGGGAAAGAGCACAAGAAAACTCATTGATAAAATCAAATAAAGGTTCAATGCCTCGATTTCGCTTCCTGTTACTCATTTACGAAGCAATCCTTACTGTACCCCATATACTGTTAACGGCTTAATAACTTGATGGCTCCGCTTCGCGGTAAGCGTCCAACGCCACCATCTAAAAAATTTTCCCCGCCGTTGTTATCCTCATTATTTTTCCACGAGGAGAGCACATGGCATTATCGGACAAACAGAAACATCACATCGAAGCCTGGCAAGCCAGCGGATTGACGAAATCAGCGTATTGCCGTCAGACGGGTTTGAACGTCAAAACCTTTGGCCGCTGGTGCCGATTGGCTCGGCAAGCGGCGGACTCCGATGCGCCTGCATTGATACCGGTCCGGCTGCAACCGGAGTCGACGGCCTCGGGTTCGTTGTCGTTGCGTTGGCCGCAAGGCCACGTTTTGGAAATACCGGGCAGTGTATCACCGCATTGGCTCGGGGAGTTGCTGCAATGTCTGGCTTGATTGAGAGTCCGGCGCAAATCTGGCTGGCGGTCGAGCCGGTCGATATGAGGCGGGGCATCGATGGCTTGTCGGCGATTGTCCAACAGCGCTTAGGTTATGCGCCGTGCGCCGGGGCAGCGTTTATTTTTCGTAATCGCGCCGGTAATCGTTTGAAAATGTTGCTGTGGGACGGCAATGGTGTCTGGCTGTGTCAACGGCGTCTGCATCGAGGCTCGTTTACCTGGCCCAAGGCCTCCGAAACCGTATTTGCCCTGAGTCAGGCGCAGTGGCAATGGCTGATTGCCGGTGTCGATTGGCAGCGCTTATCGGCGTCATCGTCAGCCGATTGGCAAGTCTAAAAGGCCTGAAAAAACACGTAAAAAAATCGTAGAAACCCAGTTGAATCAAGTGCTTCAGAGGGCTTAATAGGGTATAATAAACCCCATGAATCCACTCGCTGAACTTGATCAATTGAACCTAGAGCCCGCCGCGAAAAATCATGTCGCGGCGTTGCTTCAGGCGCTTCTTGATCAAGCCGCTCAGGACGCCAAAACCATTGAGGCTAAAGAAGCTGACATCCAGGCCAAGGACCTCAAAATCGGCGCCCTGACCTACGAATTGGCCTATTACAAGCGTATCCGCTTCAGCACCAAGAGCGAAGCGCTGGCACCGCTGCAACGCGACGTATTCGAGGAAGCCTTCGATACCGACATTGCCGCTATCCAAGCCGAGGTCGAGCAGCTTCAAGACGACCCGGCGTGTGATACTGCGGGTCGCCCCAAACGTCCGCGCGCCGGCCGCCAACCCTTACCGGATCATTTGCACCGCATCGAGCACCGTCACGAACCCGAATCCTGCACTTGCGGTCAATGCGGCAAGGACTTGGTCAAGATCGGCGAAGACGTCACCGAACAACTGGATGTCGAGCCGGCCAAATTCTTTGTCCATCGTCATATCCGCCCGCAATATGCCTGCCGGACTTGCGAAACCGTCACGGCGGCACCGATTCCTCCGGCCGTGATCGACGGCGGTATGGCGGCAGTCGGCTTGCTGACCTGGGTGCTGATCGGCAAATTCCTCGATCACTTGCCGTTGTACCGACTGGAACAGATCGCCGCCCGCAGCGGTGTGATCTTGTCCCGCTCGACACTGGCCGATTGGGTCGGACGCCTCGGCGTCGCCCTGGAGCCCTTGGCGGAACGCCTGGCTTGGCATCTAAGGCAACGCGATAGCTTGCATGCCGACGAAACCCCCGTTTCGCAACTGGATCCCGGCAACGGCAAAACCAAGAAAGCCTATTTATGGGCTTATCGCAGCAACGACTTGCAACCCGGCCCCAAGATCCTCGTCTTCGACTACCAAGCCGGTCGCAGTGGCCGGCATGCGCAGCGCTTTCTACAAGACTGGCATGGTCACCTGCTGGTCGATGACTACAGTGGCTACAAAGCCCTGTTTGCGACGGCGCGTGCGCATCCCGAATCGTCTTGCCTACTCGAGCCGTGCGTCGAACTGGCGTGCTGGGCGCATGTGCGCCGAAAATTCTTCGATCTGTATCAGGCCAATCAGAGCCCGATCGCGCAGGAGGCGTTAAATCGTATCGCGGTCTTATATGCGGTAGAAGCCGACGCGCGGGAACTGACGTCCCTAGGACGCCAAACCCTTCGGGCCGAAAAAAGCCTGCCGGCACTCACGGACTTACACGACTGGCTGCACCAAACCCGGTTGCGCACCGCACCGAATACCGCGACCGCCAAAGCCATCGAGCACGCGTTAAAACGCTGGCCAGCCCTGACGCGTTACGCCGAAACCGGCGATTTACCGATCGACAACAATCCGGTAGAAAATGCCATCCGACCCATTGCCCTGGGCAAAAAAAACTGGCTGTTCGCAGGATCCGAGCGTGCCGGTCAACGGGCCGCCGTCATCCAAACCCTGCTCGGCACCGCCAAACTCAATGGACTTGATCCGGCCGCTTGGTTAAATGAAACCCTGGAAAAACTACCCACCTGGCCCAATAGCCGGATCGACGAATTGTTGCCGTTCGACCGCGGGGATTAAATCATGTTCTGTCGAGCACGAATAGGTGGCTCGGTTGGACGCTTACGCTTCGCGGAGCTCTCGGGTCAGATAAGGAGCTTGAACATGTCAAAACGATATACACTATTAAACGTAACGCCATCAATCAGATCAAGCAGACGCTTGGGCGCTCCTTATCTGACCCATTAGTCCATTTTACGGATGCGAAAAGTGAGAAAATTGAAATTATTTTTATTAGTTGCTGCAATGGCAGTAGGCATTATCCCTTTGTTTGGTTGCACGCCTCATGGAAGCTATATTAGAACAGACTACATTGACAACGGCACTGTGGAGCAAAAAAAATGCCTACAAGAGTGCAAGAATACTGAAATGAGTTGCAAGTTATTGGCAGAAACACAATTTGCAAACAACATGAATAGTACACAAAACGATTCCTATATATTGAAGAAGATGTTTCGTGATGGAAAAAACTCGGATATTGATTCTTGTGAGTCTGACACTAGAAAATGTTTTGAGGAAATATGCAATGGAAAAGTTAAACAAACTGAAGTGAAGTACTAATTTTTTAGCCGGAAATGTCGGGCAACTGCTTTATCGTTGCCCGACATTTCAAGCAATATACACACCTAACATGCTGTCCGAGCGAAAAATGTTAACGCCGACATAAACCCGCAACTATTTGCCGCAGGATAAAAAATGTTTGAAGACTTAATTAGAGAAATGGAACGGCTGAATAGGCAATCTGTGTCTATTCCAATTGAATGTGATGAAAAACGATAGCGATCAAATCGATTAAAAAATAGACACCTTTGTCTAGCGATTGATATGATCAGCAAGAAGGGGACTTGCACACAGACTTTTCCACAGTTTTTGTGGATAACTCTATCGCTCTGGAACTTTGTCAGGGCACATAATACTGATTATGCTGCATAAATTAATTCCGAAATCTTAAACGATTCGGTGTGGAGGTAACTATGGAAGCATTCTTGTTTGCGGCCGCATTAGTAGCCTCATTTGGCACGCTGGTGATATTTTACCGGGCAAATAGACTGTTGGCCGCCCTACCCGCCGACAAGGCCGCCGTTGTGTCTGGAAAAGTCACTTCTCTCATGGTCTCAGCCGGCAAGTGGCTGACCGTTACCGGCGGTATCGGCACGCTGCCTTTGGTCGCGTTATTGGTCTTTGCGCCCAATGCTTCGACTTCGGGGTTTCAATGGGTTTTTTCCAGCGGGTTCGCCGGCTGCTTGGCTTTTGTTCTGGCGGCATTGTTACTGGTTACGGCCGGTTTGATCAATGGTATTGGCCATTCGGACAAGGTCAAGCGCCTGGTAGTCGGCGGCGCTCATTTCGTCCTGAATAAAGGTCTGAGCCTGGCCCGTCAAAAAGCCTTTTGGATTAGCCTGGCCGTCATTACGGTCGTTATTGCTTTTCTGCCTTGGATCATCGATCTCTTAACCTTTGTGGGTTATGCTTGGTTGCTGTTTATCGCTGGTCGATTGGGTTTATTCTTAAATACTGAAAAAGAAGATTCCTCTCACTATTTTTCACGGGAATATAACTATGCAACAGGTAAATGGGACAATGGATATGATCCAGGCGGACTTCACGACTGCTGGGATGACTAAAATTTACCTTTTGTACTTGTGCTCTTAGCTGCATTTCCGCCTTTTTTACCAGCATCTTCTGGTGAACCTCTAAGTTCGCCACTGACTTTGTTAATTTCACTCCCAACCCTAAACCCCGCCCAAGTCAACACCCCCGACCAAAACAACGGCATCACAACAAACAACCCGCCGATCACGAAATCGATGATCATTTCGACGAGCATGTTGTTTTGCATGCTCAATTGATACCAGGATGGCTTGATCGCCTCGATCAAGTTATTGTCCAGCCAATTGGCAATCGCCCACAGCACGGTCCAGAACTTGACCGAAAAAACGATGATCGACATGAAAATGATTTTGCCGGGCTGGTAGGACGAAAACCAAAAGTAAAACGGCATCAAGGCATAAATCAGCATCAGGACAACGGCCTGGATGATCGGGGCCGCCGCTTTCATTGCGTACAGCGCCGGATAAAACGACATGGCTTCCATGAAGGAGCCCAGGGTAGCCCCCGCCGAGCTGGCGGCATTGGCAAAGCTCGCTTCGTTATAGCTGTTCAAATTCCTCAGTCCGTTGAATGCCGTTTCCTCCCGGCTGATCAATGTTTTGATCGCGATGTTTTCAACCTCGTCTTGAGGCTTACCCGTTGTATTCGCGACATGCTGCTTGAACGTTGTCAACGCTCCGGCATCGATCTGATCGGCCAAAGCCTCGCGCAGCCCGATGCCATTGGCGTGGCCGTTTCCGGTCCACCATTGCGCGCAGGTCGGTTTACCGTCGACGGGGATATACACATTCGGATCGTATTCCAGGTCCCGGTTCGGGTCGTAAGTAAAGCCGGGGACCGTGGCGCTGGCCCGTGCGGTCTGGTAAGTCCCGTTCAGAAAAAATTGCGATCCCAACCAGTTTAAATCTTCTTTCGGCAAGTTGTTGGGATAAGGTTGGTTATGGTCTAAAAACATCGCCATCGCATGCCGGTAGCAATCCTTGAAAAACATTTGCACCTGGCGGCGCAGCTGCGGATCTTTGACACGCGCGTTATCGATGCTAAACGACATCAGGCGGATATTTTCGGTACACGGGATTGCCAGGATGGCCGCATCGTTGATGCCGCCGGTCACCGCCAGAACGGCGTACCACCAGATTGGAACCAAGGCGTTATTACCGCCGAGCGTCGCCGCCGTAAACGTTGTATCGTAGGTTTTACCGGTATTGCCGCCGGCCACCGCATTGCCGCCCGGACTGCACGCCTTGGTATAACTCAAGTTGTTGTAACTGACGGTCATGTACGGTTGAACAGCGATCACCAACACCGCGAACATTTTAGTGGCATCGATTTCGATGCGGCGCAATGACACAGACGACGCATCCTTGGCTTCCTGGCTGGTAATCGGTTCGACGATATTGCGCAAAAACATCCCGATGAACGGCAGATACGCCAGACCGGTATCGACGAGAACCTCCCAAAATACGTCGTACATCGTCCAGCCGAATTGCGTGAGATAGATTTCAAGATACGAAGAAACACCCATGACACTGCCTATAACACTGAAAGATTGTCGATAAATTGCCCGAGAACACCTTGCGATAACACCGCTTCCATGACCAACAGCCACAACGCCATGCGCCACCGGTAATTCAACAGGAACGCCCATTGTTCGCCGCTCAAGCCGGCCCAGGCAGCATAGATTGCCGACCAGCGCGGCCATCCGATGATAATCACCAAAAACAAACCAATCCGCCAAATCGCCAAGGGCCATTCGGCGGACTCGACCGCCTGTTTAATCGTTTCGATCGGATAATAATGACTGGCGACGATCAGCCCGGCGGCAATGGCGAGTGAAAGCATCGCGGTTAGCCATAACGACCCGGTAAAGACTTGCCGGCTACGTTTTCTGGCCCATGCCATTTGATCCTGCTCGGAAGGTTTCCCGTCTATTGGTTGTTGATGCGTCATGGCTTTATCGCTCCATCCTCTATGAGTGAGTCCTCGGACCCGGCTGCGGGAGGGGTCGATTGAGAGCGATTGTCGTGCTCCGCTTTCAATCCTAAAATCGCGGACGGCGTTTGCGATGCCAACTCGTTATGAATCCGGCGCTCGTACATGATGTCGTTGATTTCTCTGTCCAGGCGCGATATGGAGTGCTCGATTTGCGTCGGGGCCGGCGAGTTGGCAACATTCGGTTCGCGGCTGGCGGTGATCAGCATGCGCCGGATAATCAATGCCTTTTCGACGACTTTGGCCATCGCCACCTCGGACGCCAGCTTGCTGACCGCAATCGATTGCTCGCCCGGCTTAAGCGACCGGATCGCGCTGATCACATCCTGGTTTATCAGAGCAGCATTGCTCGATACGTCGCCTAGATTCTCGAGGGTGGTTTGCGCATTGCCGGTCACCAGATTAGTCAATTTTTGCATGGCGTCCGTCATTTCGCCGGCGATTTTCGGCAGTAACCCGTGTCCCGGCACCGTTTCGACAGGACGCTGGTCATGGGTGTAGATATGCACATCCCCCAACACGTCGACCGCCCATTCCGACGCTTTATTCGGGGACTCGAATACTTCCACTAGCCTCTGTGACTTGTCGGAAGGTAGAGTCGTGTTATCGGGATTTCGATTCAGGGTGATGTTGTAGCCCGCTTTCACTACGTCGTAGGTCGCCTTGATGGCATCCATGTTCTTGCCGCCGGCTTTTTTGCCGCCAATCCAGGGCACGCCGTTGTCGCCATTACTGCGCTCGACATTCTCTTTGGCTTGTACCACGTCGACATTGGCACCGCCATAGCCGTTCGAACCCATTTGTACTTTCCAATCGACGATCTTCGACAAGTCGGTCCATTCGGCATAGGGATTGATGCCCTGCTTGATTTCCTGCTCATATTGCTCGCACGATTTATTCGCTAGCGATAAAATCGCTTCCACGCGGATCAAGGCATTCTGAAACAAATCGTACAAACCTGGATCGATGCGTTGCATAATCAGTGCCGGAATCCCGCCGATCGCCGCTTGCACTGCGCCGATCGCGCCGTTGACGAGATTATTGCCGGTATTTTGCAGATCGTTCATCAAATTGGTCAGTCCCAGCATGGGGTCGAAATTGCCGCAACTGTATCCGAGGCCGTACTCTAACGAACCATTGAGCGCATAGGTTTGCACATTGACGTTGGGCGGCACCGATATGGATCTAGCACCGCCGATTTTGTAATAAAAGTCGCTGTTGTCACCGTTCGACCAGGGGATCGCCAGGCAAGTGTTAACGGCCAGCAACAGCAGCAGACCGGTAATGACAAACATTCGTTGGTTCATAACGCCCCCCATGTCATCGCGTGTTTAATGAGTAATGACCGGTGTCGGAAAAGGCATGAAATCAATGACGACCAACGCTCCGTCGTCAATTTCGCAACAGGTGTAAGGTCGCCACAAGGCATGGACGTAATCGCCCGTCTTCGACACTCGGCCGCCGCCCCAGCCTCGGAGTGCCAGCGTGTCGTTCTCGCCGAACACCAGACATTGCTCCATTTTTGGCGAGGTGGGTTGCCACCAACCCTCTTCGTTGCTGTTTTCGATCAGACTGCCCGGCGACCAGGTCAGCTTGTTGTCTTCGACGAAAACCGGCTCGCCCAGAATGCTCCGGTAAACATGCGGCTGACCGTCACGGGTGATGATGTCGCCGACCCGATGCGCAACGACGGCAGCGGCTTTCGGCTGCGCATGCTGAATGGTCCAGCCGGTTCGCGGATATATATTGCCCCATTTGTTTAACGGCCAACGACCGATTTCCCGTAAGCCCGGCACCCAAGAGGCCGGATTCAAGGCATCCAATCCGCCCCACCGCCATGACGGACTATCCAGTTGTGCGGAAAAATAAGGGCTGGCCGCCGTGGTGTTGGATGGACAATAGATAAGCCCGGTCAACGGATGACCGACCGCGAGCGCATCCTGATAAATCAAGTTGTTGTGATTCCGATTAAACGTATCGATGCGTTTGGGATCTTCGACCCGATCCACGCCTTGCGGATTCATCACGGTGACCATGACATCCGGATTGAAGTGGCCGATCTTGAGCGTCACGTCGATATCGCAACCGAACGGCGTACAGACGATCCAGATACACACACCGACGACCCGGAGTTGGATGCATTCGTACTGCTTGGCCGACGTTTGCGCGGCGACCAGGTTCGCGCACAGAAAAGCGATAAACAACAGTCTACGCAGCGTAGCTTTCACGGATTGTTCCTCCGCCAGTCGCGGTAGATCGCCACCGCACGGTTCAAGTCGGTCACGCCGAACACCACGGCCTTACCCCGGTCGAATACGACGGCCGGATAGCGGCTGACCCCGTATTGCACCCCGGCGATCTGTCCTTGAAATACCTGCGTGAACTGTACCTGGACGGCCTCCATGCCTTGCTCTTTAAAGCGCCGTTCCAATGCGGCTTTGGCCTGCTCTTGATTGGGTGGCAACCCGGTTGCCAGATAGGCCGTCAAGCGTTCGGCATCGTCAAGATTGTAGGTTTTGATCTCTATGCCCTGCCCGGCTACAGCGTCGAGGCCGGTTAACTGAAATGCGTCGCTGTGAATGACTTCGACGACAATAGCATGCCCATCAGCCCATACAGGTAAAGGCATGACTGCCGTCATGACGCTAGCCGCCAAACCAGTGATGATGATCATGAATTTAATGCTGGTCATCGATTTCCCCCCGGCGCCTAAAACTGATCTCTTTGGCCACCTGTTCGACTGCCTCGATCTCGCTGCAACCGAACTGCTTCATGATTCGCGCACGGTTCGCCTTCTCGTCTTTCTCGGTCATCGCCAACGCTAGTGCCAACGGCGGCGGGACGATGCGGAACAACATCGCTTGTTCGTCGGTCAAGACCACGCCTTCGGTGAACTGCTTCGGTGATTTTCTGGCGGCCAACAGCATGTTTTTCTCTTCGTTGCGTAAGTCACGAAACCGGGCGATGTGCTCGACCTCCTCTTTCGGCATGACCAGGCAAAACCACCACTCCAGCATATTGAGCATCTTTTTACTGGCATCGGGGAAATCTTCCAGGTTTTGCGTCGCGATCCAAAACCAGGCGCCCAATTTCCGCCACATCTTGACGATCTTGATGACATACGGAGCCAACAGCGGATTGGTGGTTATGATATGCCCTTCGTCGGTGATCACGATCGTGGGCCTGGCATCGTTCTGGTGCCGTTCCACTAGGTCATGGATATGGTTCATCAAACCGATGTAGGCGACGGTCAATTGATCTTCATAGCCTTCCCTGGCCAGGATACCCATGTCGACCAGGGTAAAATCCACATCCGGCCAGCGCACGCCGGGGCGATTGAAAAAATGCCCGGCCAGCCCCGAACAGAATAGTTCCATGCCGTCGGCCATGTCCTGCACCCGTTCCCGGCGGCGGTCGGCCAAACCCTCCAGATTGCGCAGCGCCTGCACGACATCCTCGGTCAATACCTGGTCGCGCCCGGCTTCCTTGACGTTCTTCGCGGCCTCGTGAATCGCCCGGCGAATCAACAACCGATCCGCGCGGGTCATGCGATTGTCCTCGCGCACGTCGCCGCCGGTGATCATGATCCGGGCGGCGATCTCCATTTCGCCGAGTAAATCCCGGTTGTCGTCCTCGATGTCCTCGTTATCGAAGTCGTTGTAAGGATCGTCATCGAGGTCGTTCTCCTCTTGCAGCTCGAAATCCAGATCCAGGCGTTTCTGGTCCAATAATTTCAAGGCTTCGCTGAACGGCGGCAAGCTGACATCGGCGCCCGGCAGCATCGACACGCGATTGGTCGTGACGCCCTGGCTTTCTAAATACTGACCCAGCAATCCGAACGAATTGCCGGCCTCGATGATGAAGATGCGGGGGCGGTACACCGCCATCATTTGCAGGATCATGTACACCAACGTGGCCGATTTACCGGCGCCGGTCGGCCCGATGATCAGGGCGTGGGCATTCTTCTTGCGGTCCTGCGGATTCAACGGGTCCAACATCAAGGGTTCGGCGCCGCGATTGAAGAACAATAAACCGGGATGACCGGAACCGGTGGAGCGTCCGTAAACCGGCATGAGATTGGCGCAGTGTTTGGAAAACACCAAGCGGGAGCGCCGCGCTTCACGCTTGTCGTGGTCGTACTGATAGCCCATCGGCAGGTTGCGCAGATAACTGTCCAGAGGAATCAAATCGTCACGCTCCATGATGGGTTGCAATCCGTTCGACAACAGCAAGGAATTGACCTTGTTGATTTTGCGGTGTAAATCGGGTTCGTCCTCGCCGCGCACATAAACCGCCAACTGGACCGGAAACAGTTTGTTGCCTTTGGCGATTTCCATCACCGCTTTCTCGGCGTCTTGCGCCGCCAGTTTCGCTTCCGGATAATCGCCTACCGCGCCGTGCTGGACCTGGCCAAGATGGTTGCGCACGAGATCCTGCGCCGCGACGACGAGGGTCATCGCCAGGACGGTGTCTTCCGGCATCCGGTCGAACATCGCGTAAATGTGATCGCCGCTACTGCGTTCGGCTCCAAACAAGCCGATATCCGGAATCTTGCGAAGCCCCTGCACCGTGACGGTTTTGTGCGGCATTCCGTCGAACCACCAGATTCCGCGCTCCGCATCCGAATGCGGCATGCCCAGCATCAGGGTTTCGGCGTACGCGTAACCGTACGGCATCTCTTCATCGCCGGGGTACGGCGCGACGTTGCGAAGCACGGCTTCGCTATCGCCCTCCTCGACCGCCGGTTTCGGATTGAACCAGCGGAACATCCATTCATACAATTCCTTGCCGCCCAGCCGGGTCAGGCGAATGCCGGCCGTCATCATCGCCGTGGTCAACTTGGCGGCCGCATCGTTCAATTCGTCCTCGGGCGGCAGATGGTAATAGTCGCGCGTCCCGGCATTCTTGGCCGGTTTGCGTCGGCGGTAGAGCGTCGCCCGGATGCGCCGGCGCTGGCCACGCCACGGCCCGCCGGTGACCAGTTTGTCGTCAAATGCGCCGCCGGTTTGGGAAATGGTCTGCAAATGATCGTGCAATATCCTCAAGTAGTTTTCGCTCAACGCGCTTTGTTGCGCGCGCGGATCGAGATAACGCTCGACCTCATCGACGACGCCGAGCAGACTGGGTTCATCCTGCACGAACACTTGAAAAACCCACGGCGAGTCCAATTCCTCGGCGATCGAAGTCAATACGGTTTGCAGTTTGTCGCGCAGTTCGGCAATGTATTGCGCCGTTCGGCCTTCGGTGCCGATGCCGCCGATCTCGAACAACGCGGCGACGCTGTAGCCGTCATCGAGCAAAAAACAACGCGTCTGCGGACAATAGTCCAGCCACGGCAACAAATTGGTAAACGAAGCCGGCCGTTCATAGAGCTGCCGTATCCGCCTTTCGGTCGGCGCTCTGTCGGTGGCCCTGCGCCGAAACCGGGCGGCATCGTCCTGCGGTTTGGTTTTAGCGGACGATTGAGTTGTAAAGGAAAAAAGCGCCATCAATAGCCCTCCTCGCGCTCGCCCGGCAGTGCGTATTCGGGTTTCTCGTAAAATGGGAACGCCGTCGAATAACCGGGAACAGGATAACGCTCGGCACTGCTCAAATGCGGAAACACATACATAATCAAGGTCTTGTTCATCAGCCGTGGAAAGATTTGCCGAATCTCTGAATCGGCATCGCGCGTATAAGCGGACAGCTCCAAAGTCGGTTCCGGTTCACGCCGCGCTTCCCGTTGAACCAAAGCGCCGCGCGTCGCGTCGAGTGTACCCTGATCGTGTTCGGTACCGGAAAAGTGTCTGTGGTAAACCTCTTTCATGGTCGGCCCTTCCTGGGGCAAAATCGATTCTTTGTCGCCGGTTGCGCAGCCCGTCGTGATCAAGATCAGGCTCAGGGCGCACACCGCGTTAATCCAGTAATTCGTCGTCAGTCGTTTGATTGGAGGCATAATGGGTTTTTCTCCCGTCCGGTTCATAATCGATAGGCAATTCGATGTCGACGTGGACGGCCAATTCGGCGCCGGTATCCACATAGACTGCATCGAACGATTGCGCCGCGCGTTCGCGCAAGTATTGACTCACTTCGTTTGCGCCGCCGGCCATGGCTTGACCGGCCGCAAACTTGCCGGCGTCGCCGGTGATCACCGAGGTGGCCACGCCTTGCCCGAGCGAGACGGCATTCGTGGTTTGGGCCTGGGTGAACGCTCCGGCGGCAGCTTCGGCGGCGGAAGCCAGAATACGCCCCGCCAAATAGTCCGGTGCATTACTGATGCGGGTACCGGTCACGCAGGGAATGCCGCGCCGGTCCGATATCCAGCCCATTTTCAGTTGTTGTCCGCCTTGTTGTTGCCCTTGTTGGGAAGCCTGTAAGTTCTTGGTCGTATCGGCGGACAGTTCGCGGATGGTGCCGTCGGCAAACACATAAGTCACCGAGACGATGTCGCCCCGAACGCAAGAGAGCGTCCAATCGCCGGTCGCTTTACCGCTGAACACCATGCCGTCAAGCCCCGGCACTTCGATGCCGTTGGCGGCCAGATTGTCGCGGCCGACGATGACCTTGAACGGAAACGGATCTTCGACTACACCCTTGAACGGAATCCGGCCGATCAGCGCGGTCATGCCGGTCGAGCCGATCAGTGTGGCGTTTCTTGGCACCGTATAGACCGGCTCGTCCGGTTCGGCTTCGTCCAATTTGGCTTTTAGATAATTCTCGGTCGTACTGCTTGTTCCAAGCAATCCGCCGCTGTCATCCATCGGGTCCGGGTCGTCGCCGCTTTTCGATAACGCGGGATAAACCCAATTGCCCTGGCGGTCTTTGCTCGTGCCTAGCGGTTCGATCCAAACGATTTCCGTCGCTTTGGGCAGAGTAATTCCGTCGCCGCTACCGATGCCGAAGCCGACCGGGATATCGCTGCCGGATGCCTGTTGTGCGGCGCCGTTTTGCGCCTGGGTCAGTTCGTCGAGTTGGTTTTTGAAAAAATCCAGTCTTTCAGTCAGCTTGCCGACTGCGGTGGTATCTTCCTTGTTCTTTAGGTTGCGCATTTCGGTGAGCAGCTCCGCCCTGACTTTGCTTTCGATCTCCTGGCGCTGCCGCAACAGTTCCTGATTTTGCATCTGGAGCTTTTCGGATTCGTTTTTGATCGAGGCCACTTGCGCCGTCAGGGTGCGGATCGTATCGGCCGGTGAATCCGCATCGGGTGTCCCGGCGACCGGCACCTGGTCGAGTTGAATATCATTGCCGCCGCGATTGAACGATTTGATGCCGACGAAGACCAACATCAGCAAAACCAAGCCTGCGATAATCGGTAATAATTTGTTCGATGGCATCTACATGACCCCCCGTATCATTTCATGAAAGGGACGATCGGAAACCAGATAGACAGCCGTGGTATCCGCTTCGGTACCGGCGGGATGCAGCCGGCCATGTTGAAACGTCGCCGCTTTCCAGCGTCCGCGAATGCGCCGAGGGTCGAGCTCGATCGGCGCTGTCCCGGTATTGCGCAGTTGCACGGCGGTGACGTAAAGCTCGCCGCCCTGCCAGCTCGCCACCGGCAACGCTTCGATCGACTCGCCCCGGATCAGATTGTGCAGCGCGCGACGAGTCACCACGACCCGGTGAATACCGGGCGACGCTTTCAGCATCCTGGACGGCGCATATAACTGCTGGGCCGCGAAGCGGGTTAAGGTGACCAGTCCCGGTGCTTTTTGCGCTTTGCGGGGGGTACGGGGATTGCGGTGTTTGCTGTCGCTTTCGGTTTTCTCGACGCCATGCGCTTGCTTGTTCAGCACTTCGATCGGATTGACCGGCAGGTTTGGCTCCTTACTTGCGCTCAGGTCGACCAAATAAATGCCGCTTCCGTCGGTCTCGTGAATTTCGATGCGCTGCGCTTCGAACGATTGATTCGCCAACCAATATACGGTGCCGTTATGGCTTTGCGTCCGCACCTTGCCGGACAGCTCGGACGGCATGCCCACGCGCACCTCGCCGGGAAACGTAACCAGTCGCTCTTGGCCGACCGGCAGGGTGATACCGATCGGAATTTTGTCCCAAAACAGACGTTCGATTTCCGCCGATCCGGCCACGGACGGAAGTAGGCCATTGAGAATCGCTACCAGAAACAAGTCGTTTAGAAATACCGAACCCCCTGTTTTGCGATCTTTGTCAATCCTATCGACATTTTCACTACTTGGATTCATCACGATCCCCCTGCTTTTTCTTCGTTGTTCAACCGCCGCGGCCCATCGCCTCTGAAGCCATCCAGAGCCAAACCCCACGGGTTGATTTCCGGATCGACATCGTAGCGCACGACGCGAATCGGATAGCGAATGTCCAGGCTTTTTACGTCCATGCCACGCACCGTTTCCTCGATACGAAAATCGAGCCACACTAACCAGGTATTGCGATCGAGTACGTCCACCCGGCGCTCTTCGTAGCCGTGACCGGGGATTAGCTGAATGCCCCGAACCCGTCCGCTCAATTCCCCCCGCTTGCCGCGCAGTTCCAGATCATGAGTTAAAAACTGCCGAAACTCCGGCGTCAAATACGCCGCCATGCGAAACACTTGCTTGCCGTAATCGGTTTCGCCGTTTTCTTCCCAGCGGTTGAGTTGCTGAAAGATATAATGAGCAAAGGCATAGATGTTCGGCGGCGGGACTTCATCGAGCGTCAACAAGGCTCCGGAGCGTAAATCCGGCGGAATGTGCAAGCGAATGTCGCTCCGCGACTGGTGCCAGCCGTACCACAGGCCCACGATCAGTAACAGCAAAAAACCGATGATGATGCGTAATGAATTGATGTGCGAATGGAGCGTACTGTTTTCGTCCCGATAGCGCATGACGGCCTCTTATCGATGAGAGTGAAACGAACGCGGCAGCGTGAGCCCCAAGTCCCACGCCCCGTGCCTGACAATCAATGTGGATGAGCGCAGCCCCCATTGATGCAATTTCAGTATCAGGCAGTGCTGGTAATAAAAGTCGGGGCGGCCGCGCTTGATCCGTTGGAACCCCGTCGAGCCGAAAACGATCGTCGCCAGCACGCCCAGTGTGGCGATTCCGAGACCCATCACGGGGGCTCCGAACAGCCCGGCGAGCAGGAGTCCTGCGGGCAACCAGAACACGATGGCGCATAACAAAATCATTCCCAGTTCCGAGTTGGTGCTGCCACGGAAGATGACCGGTTCCTGGTTGAGCCGATCAGCCAGTGTTTCCGTGCTGATATCGTGCTCGTCCATCGGTTAAATGACGTTTGACGCTTCGGTCAGCAAGAAGCTGATGAAAATCATCACCCCCGCCGCGACGACGGCGGTTAACCCGACTTCACCCCACTCGGCCCGCCCTGCTCTGGCCTCGTTGAATTTGGCGATCGTAATCCAACCGATCCATAAAAACGCCACGACCGCGATAATCAGTCCGATGACGAGGCCGGCGTCCTTGGCATAGCCCTTGATCAATTCCAGCCAATTGCCCGCCGCAGGGGCGTTACTGGGAGCGACCGGCGCAGGCAAGGCCGCTTGCGCGTTATCACTTGCCATCGCCAATGACATGACGACGAAAGCGGTGAGTCGATGGGCGGATTGGCCCATCTTGTTACGTAATTTCTTCATGTTTGATGTCTCCGTTTTGAAAAAGAGAATGAGACCAGCGAAATAGATTCAGTTTAAGGTTGGGTCAACGGATGAAGTAGCCCACGAGCAAGACCACAACGATCGCTCTGAGCACGGAAGAGGTCATGTCATAAAAGTCTCCTTTCCTGGTTTGCCAGGCGTGATATTGCGATTTCGTGATCCAGACCAACCACAGCAAATAAATCACGGCGAAGACCATGGCAATCCCTAACAACAGTTGTCCGGGATTGGCGATATGACCGGTCGCCTGCGTGAAGGCGGCTGCTTGCTGATTCGTCATGTCAGTGCCGGTAGTCGCCTTTCAAGGGTGGAAAACTGCGCTGCTGCGTCGACGGAGCCGATAAATGCTCTTGAATCCCCAAAACCATGCGATCGAGGTCTAATGCCAGCCAGTCATATTGGAATTGCACCCTGGCGTCGCTGTCTGCCTGGGCTTTGGCTTCGGCGATCAACGGCTTCAAGGATTCAATCTCATGCTTGATTTTGGCTAACGCGGTACGCTCGGCGTCGCTGTCGGCAAAGGCCGTGAAAGGACAAGCGAGCAGCAGCGCGGTGATGATTGTTTTTTGGACCATGACGTTCTCTTCGCGATTCGAGAGTGAGTAATAGTGATTGCTTGACGGTTATTGTTTGCATCCGAATGCAAAAAAGCCATAAAAAACCCTAACTGAATTTCCCATGGGTTTTTTATGGCCGATTTTGCGGCGTTTCTTTTTTTGTTGTAAGCATCCTCGAACTGCCTGGGCCTTTGGGTTAACATGGCTAGACCTGCGAAAAGCTTACAAATATTTTTTAAACGTCGACGACATCACCAAAAGCGATGCCGCGAACAACACGGCGAACGGCAGAACGACCAGATTGGGATGCACGCTCACTGGCATCGCGAGATACACGATCCAGGGCAGAATCAACGAGGGGTACAACGCTTTTTTGGCCCAGTGATAGACGAACGACGACTCTCTCCCGCCACTCCAGCGGCGAATGTCGCGTTGCACCAGTCCATCGACCAAGCCCGTCGCGCCCAACAGGACGAAGGCCGGCATTGCCAAAGTCAATACCGCCAGGCGCACCCCGAATATCTGCGTCACGGTCATGGCGGCCAAAACGTAGGCCTCGACCATCCGAAACAGACCATGCAACCCTTTTCGAACGTGTCCGGAACCGGCCTGGGTCGGGGTGGCCAGCCAAATCACGGCGGTTTGAACGCCCGTTTTTTTAAAGGTCAGATCGTAGAAATTCTTGGAAAAACGGTCGGCAAAGCGCATCGGGCTCTTGACGACCGCGCTTCGTTGGAAATCGCGGTTCAAATACTGTAATTCCTGTTGCAGCATCCGTTCGCTGTGGTCCACGCCCGTCTCGTCCCACAAACTGGCCGCCATGCCCACCCACTCGATCACGATCGAAAACACCAGCGTCAGGATCAGGTACATCACGATCTGTACCAACCGGATCAGCGTCGTCGCTATAATGCCTTGCTCTGCGCTTTGCTGCGCCGACCCCGGGCGTCGTTTGCTCGACTCCGCCATGTCAGCCGGTCCACCAATGGTCGCTGGTCAAATAACGGCGCTGCATTTCGGCGGCCACTTCACGCAGGTTCTTCGGCATCATGTCGTCTTCGCTTTTGGAGGGCAGCGGCATGCGGATTTTCCACAGATTGCCGCCTTCGAGCAGCGCGAAGGCCTGGCCCTTTGGCAAGGCCATCACGTTGGCCGGGGTGATCAACGGGACTTCGGTCACCGCTATCCGGTCTTGGTTGGTCGAGGTGAAATCGACCTTGGAAGTCGGGTCGGCGGTGTCGTTGACGCCGGAGACTTCGGTCACCGTGGTCACGTTACAGCTATCGACTTGGCTGGTCAGCATTTCCGCCGTGGCCAATTCCTTGACTCTCAGCATGATCAGCGTATTGAAGTTGCCGGCTACCTGCCCGGCTTTGGCCTTGCTGCCGATTCGCGCTTCCACGTCGGACCAGGTTTGCGTGTAGGCTGTCACCTGAAACCCGGACCCGCCGGCCTTGTTCAGCAGCGGAATGAACTCGTCGCCGATCAATTCGTTGAACTCGTCGGCATGCAGCGATATCGTCGGCATGTCCGGCGCTTGTTCCGTTTCCGGCATGCCGCGATCGGTGCCATGTTTGTAAATTTCCCCCGACACCGACACCAGGTCGGCAAACATGGAATTGCCGACCGCCGAGGCGACCGCCGTGTCGGACAGCGCATCCAATCCGATATAGACCACGCCCTTGCGGCGAATGATCTGGCGCCAATCGATGATGGGGCGATCGTCCTCCATGTCCGAGTAATCCGGCGAGATCAATGACGCGGTTTTGCCGGAGATCAATTTCTCCATCAGCGGCAGCAGCGAGGCCACGATCTTGTCGAAATAGGTCTTGTCGTACTCGAAGGCGGAGCGCAGGCCGTCGGCCACCGGATCGTATAAGCCGTTCTCTTTGGCATAACGAACCAAAGCAATGGCTTCGTGCGACCTGCCTTTCAACGCGAACGGCAAATCCCGTTCATTAATAGCTTCCGCCAAGCGCTGGACTTCCCGGACCCACTCGACCGGCGCGATATCCGGCAACCATTGCCGGTAGTATTCGATCAGCAGGGGCTCGATATGGGTGATGTACCGCGTGACTTGCCGGTAATCCGGACGTCGGCCCATTTTGACCAGGGCCACCGCGATCATGTTCGTGAACCGCCAGGCGAATTCCCGGAACGCGGCGGAGTTGCCTTCGCTGGGCAAGGCGTTAGTCAGTCGTGTGGCGACTTCCGTGATTCGGGAAAAGTTGCCGATCGCATTGTAACGGCACGAGATATCGGGATACCCCAAATGGAAAATGTAGGTCTCGTCGCTACGACCGGCCCGTTTGGCTTCGGCGACCACTCGTTTCATCAGGTCGGCGTCGCCCTTCGGATCGAACACGATCACGGTATCGCCCCGGGCGATATCCTGGGTAATCAGGATTTCTGCCAATCGTGTTTTGCCGACACGGGTGGTCCCGAGCACCAAGGTATGACCGACCCGTTCGCGTAGATCCATCGTGACATCTTGCTCCCGCATTTCGACGGCGTGAATGTGCGGTTTGCCGCCGACCGGGGGCAAGGGTCTGACCGGATTCCACGGCGAATGGCTTCGCAATAGTTTGGCGACTCTATTGAGTAGGAATGAATGTTCCCATTGCGACTCCCTCCGTCTGGCCCAGCGATAGAAGGCGGACGGCTCGACGTAATGCCGAACTTTCGGATTCAGGGTATCGCGCAATCGCTGCGTATGTTGTTGCCGCCACAGGAATCCCTTGCCTAGAAACAGTTGCCGGCGGCTGACCGGAATGTCCTTCGGCTCGACGACATATTCCGGCATTCGGCGCATGTGCCGTTGATAACGCAGGATATAAAGCGCGTCGAACAATCGATAGACTCCAAACCCGGTTAACAGCAGCGCCGACAGATAACCGACCGCCGGCGTCATCATGATCGCCCAAGGCGCCAAGGCGGAGATCAGCGCGATACCGAACGCGCAAAAGGCGGACCACAGTTCGATCGGAGGACGCAACAGCGCTTCGACGGGATAGGTCTTGTTCATTGCTCGATACGGTGTTGTGAAATCAATACCGGATAATGCGTCAAGTCCAACTGTTTGGCGATAAAGTCACCCGGCACCGGGTTGACTTCCAGTCCATCGGCGGCTTGCCTTAATCGACGCAGTTGATCGGGATTGTCCACGTTGACAACGATGCCAGTCGCACGATGCCGTTTTAGCTGTTCCAGGTTATGCCGAAGCCAGTTGAGCGACAGTTCGTCATATCCGATGATGAACACCGGGCGATCGAGTCCGGGCCGATCGATGACACGCGCTTGGACGGGCCCCGGCGTCAGCGCCAGACTGCGGACCGGCAGCGGATCGAAGTGTTGCGGGAAATCCGGTAGCTGGAAGGATTGTTGATAGTTCGGTGGGTTTATTTGCAAACCGGACGGCATTGGCCGCGTGTTGCCGGCGTCGAATAGAACCACCGTCTCGCTGTTTGCTGCCGTGCTGAATAGCGCGATGAGGATGAAACAGACAGTGACGCAACGCATAACGGACTCCTTTTGCTGGAGTCGTCATTGTTGATAACCGGAATGAAATCGACAATAAAAAACCCTTAATCCAATTTGGAAGGGTTTTTATTGTTGCCTTGACGGCACTCTGTGCGGTGTACTATTTTTTTAACATCAGCACTACCGACACCGTTTGAATCGAGCCCTGGATTAAGATAGCGTTTAATGAGATAACTATTCTAAAGCGGACGCAAAGAAATAGTTCATTTTAAATCGGCTGATTATCTGGTTCCGACCCTTAAGCGACAGTCGATCTAGTTTTGCTAATGCCAGCAAATTGATAATAAGCCGACGTTGGATTTGCGGAAGTAGGCTGGGTTGAATGATAATGAAACCCAGCTTTAAAGCCGAAAAGTTTTGAAAATCAAAAAACATTTTGGATGCAAAGAAACTTGGATATTTCAAAGCATCTGCTAAGTTTCGCGTTGCTCTACCCTGCCCTGCCTACGGCTCTAACAGGTTGTTGATTTTCTATATTTGGCACGTTAGATGAACTATATTTAGTGGAAAGTCTTGCTTGATGTCACAATATATAGTCAATTTGTTACCCGACTAACGTCCACACAACTGATTTTCAACAGCCTGCTAAGGGTAACGTAAATAGTTGTTCACCGTTCATAACGTATAGAATACACTACCAATACTATTTTATAGAGCCAAAATCGTGAGTTTTGAATAAGTAATATGTCTTTCTCTGAATTATTTGAGCATCTAAAATATTCTTCCACTTAAAATAAATCATGCACTTCTCAATTCTACATATTTCTGATCTCCATCGTGATCTTGACGATGAAATAGGTAATGAATGGCTGCTTGATTCGCTTGAAAATGATTTTAATCAATTCAGCGAACAAACCCCACAAATTATGAAACCTTCACTTTGTATTGTAAGTGGTGATCTTGTTCATGGTGTCGGATTAGGAGTTGAAGATGCAGACAACGAACTAAAGAGGCAATACTCTCTAACAGAAACATTTCTTATCGGATTGGCAGATAGATTCTTTAATGGTGAACGTGAACGTGTTGTTATTTTGCCTGGCAATCATGATGTTTGTTTTAATGATGTAATACAAAGTGTTGAGAAAATTGAAATACCAGAAGAACCAGAAAAGAAAGTACCACTTGTTAAGGAATTATTCAAACCAAACTCCAAATTACGATGGTCATGGCGTGACTTGTGTTTCTATAGGATTTTGGATGAAGATATATATCAGAACCGATTCCGATATTTTATATCAACATACAATAGTTTTTATCAGGGTAAACGCTTATATCAACTAGCACCCGAACAGCAGTTCGATGTGTTTGATTTTGCCGATCTTGGTTTTTCTATAGTTACCTTAAATAGTTGTTTTAATAATGACCCTTTACGACGAGCAGGAGCATTTCATAATGATGCTTTAGCTAAAGCTTGTCGTGCCTTGCGTGATAATACTAGAGCTGGCTGGTTATCTTCTGTAGCTTGGCATCACAATTTAGTTGGTAAACCTGAGCAAGACGACTATTTAGACGCTGGTTCTCTTCAACATTTTATAGAAGCAGGAGCATCGCTTGCCTTTCATGGTCATCAACATTTATCAGAGTGTTTTGATGAGCGTTATCAACTCGGAAAAAAACCAAGAAAAATAACTATTGTTAGCGCAGGAACTCTTTGTGCTGAGCCTAGCGGTTTAAGACCTGGAATACCTCGTAGTTATAACATTGTTGAACTAAATACAGACTCTTGGAAAGGGGTGTTACATCAAAGACAAATGGTAAATGCAGATATGCCATTGCCAGTTTGGGGAGAAGGGTATTTCATCAATACAGGTAGTTCATTTTTTGAGTTTGATATATGTAAACCTATAGCAACTAGACCAAAACAACTTGATGAACATTTAATACTCTTTCAAGCAGATAATCTTCTTGGAGAGCAAAAATGGCATGAGGCATTAGATATTCTCGAAAAAATAAGGAATGTTCCTCTTGCACGTTCTTTAATTGCGAAAGCACTTGAGGAAATTAACGATCCGCAACTTATCATAGAAAAACTGTATCCACCTATCAATAATGCTGAAGCAGTAATGATTGGTGGTGTGATTCTCACTGATGGCACATCTGAACAGGCAAAAGCATTTGTGGAATTAGAATTTGTGCTAACTAACCAAGACGCGAGTGTTTGCGAAATATCACGTCGAATTACTGAAAGGCGGCTTAAATGAATAATGGGATAGTATTTCAGGTAGAAACCAATCGAATACTTCAAATTCTTGCAAATGAGATTTATGACTCTCCCTTAGCACTTCTCCGCGAAAACTTACAAAATGCCTATGACGCAGTTCGTATGCGCTTTGCAAGCACTGGCACATTAGTTGAAGGTGGCAGAATTGATATTTGTATAAATGGCAACGAAATATCAATCTCTGATAATGGCATTGGCATGACCGAGGAAGTATTGCGTGAAAATTTTTGGAAAGCAGGCTCTAGCGGTAAACGATCAGATAATGCTCGTCGGGCTGGTGTAGTTGGTACGTTTGGCATTGGGGCAATGGCAAATTTTGGAGTTTGTACACGGCTTACAGTAGAAACTTATTGTGAAGGTAATACAGCAATTTTGTGTAGCGTAGCTGAACGAGATTCACTCAAAATTGCTGAAGAGTGTATCAGTTTAGAGAGGGAAAACATTACCCCTGAACAAGAAAGAGAAACAGGAACAAAAGTAACTGCAATATTAGACAATGAACATCCGATTAGTCCAAATCAAGCATTGCAGTATTTAAAACCTTATGTAGGGTTTCTTCAAGTTCCTGTTTATTTCAACGGCAATTTAATCAGCGGCAATGCAATCGAATCGCAACTCCCAATCGCAAATCGGTCATTTAAGCAACTTGGTGTAAAACAATTAAAAGATAACTTGTGTCAAGGTGAATTTGACGTACATGCTGACCAAAACGGGCAAGTTTTAATTTTTGTTAAAGATATTGCTCTGGCTGGTAATGTTATTGAAGGGAGTATGGTTCTTTTACAATCGGGTGGACAACTTATAGGATTACGATCATTTTTTGGACTCGCCCCAATTCCAGTTGGTGGATATTACCAATTTGGAGGATATGCAAATTTATCTTTTTTACAGCCAACGGCTGGACGCGAAGCATTAAGTCGTGAAAGTATTGAGCAGGTTTCGCGCTTAATAAATTTAGCTGAACGCGCAGCGTCAGAGCTACTTTCAACTGCGACTGAAGCAGATAAAAATAATGCCTTTTTGCAATGGCTAATAGCGCATGGGCAATATAACCTTGCAAGCATGGTGTCGATTCGTGTATTACCAGAAAATAAAGATATATCACTTGGAGAAATAAAAACATATATTGCTGGTAGAACTACACATTACTACACTGGTAATGATTCGCAAATTTTATCAATGTATGCAAATGAAAGTTCTTACTTGCTTCAGGTCGCACAAAGCAATCCACGGCGACAAGTACAAGTTCATTATCTAACTAAAATCCTAAGAATATCTGCCGTACCGGATTCAGCACAAATTATTCGCACATACACAGGAACTGAATTAAACATGCGTGAAGCTTCTGTTTTAATACGAACTGCCTCAATTTTACGTGATGATTATTTGATTTCTGATATTGAAATTATTCTTGCTGATATTTCACATGGGGTTACTGTCTTTCCTCAAAAGAAAGGTAATCAACTAACAATTTATATCGCAAAATCAAGCTCTCTTTTACCTCCACTTTTTAATTTTTACGATCAAGCTTATGAGCTTTTTACTCAGTTTATGAAAGACTTTGTAAGAGTTCATATTTATCCAAGAATTCAGCAGTTCGTACCATCTTCAACTCGTGACGGCGTTGATGCCTTACAAAAAATATTACAGCGCAATCGTGAGTTGTACAGCTATGAAGAGACCGACTTTGGAGATTTGGAAGGAGTATTAGGAGATTATCTTTCTGGTTCTGTAACCCTTTCCAAAGTTTTGAACGAGGCGCGTACCAGAGCAAAACCACAAACTCAAAGCGTTTCCCGAAATCAAGTTGGTTCCGTTGAAAACGAGATACCTGGTATAGCAGAATCACCTATTGCTCAATCGACTGAAGCAGGACTTGAGTTTGCTCCCAGCCCTCCAATCATCAGAGATTCTGTTACATCTGATATGAAAATATTAATGACGGCTGCAAAATACCCATCGCTTAATAACTTTTCAATGTTATTAGGTCTTTCTGATCGGCTTATGAAAACTGAAGCCGAATTCTTTCATGCTCCACATACCACCAGAATATTATGGGGTGGGCATCGAGTTGTTTACATTTTTACAGAAGCAACTGGAAGACTTAGTCTTTATTATGATATTGAACTTCGTGAACCTATCGAACATACAAAAGCAGGTGGAGGAATGTTTCAAACTACAACTTTGATTACAAAAAAACGTATATTCGTTCCTATTCCAGATATGCTTATGGAAGAGTTTCAAATTACAAACGGTTCTAAACAATTTTTTGTCCGTTTTGATATATTGAGTGGCTCGTAGATACAAGGATGCGGTAAACAAAGTGCACCGCATCGTTCGCGATTGGTGCGGTGCGTAGACTCACCACACCCTAAGGCTGCTTTGGATGAAAAAGTTGCCAATTGCGCTTTATTCCGTCTGACTGGTTATGGCCGTTACCGGATGACCAGAAATATCAATTTTTCACTTTACCAGTGGCTGCTTTGGGGGATTTTACCCCTTCTGGGTAATGGTGTTATGAGCTGATGACTAAATCTTTGAATTTTATTTCGCCGGCTTTATTTGATTATTCTTGTTTTTTCGCCGTTCTCGTTAACTACGGATGGTTGATTTCAATACGTCTCACAGCATAAAAACAAACAATAACAGCATCATTACCGCAGTGGCTCGAATGATATTGGACTTCATCGCCATGATCGAGATACTGTTTTCGCCCCACATTTTGAATTGACTCCAGCTTACAAAGGCGATCCATAAAAACAGTAGGATTGCGATAATCGACTGTATCGCAGTTTTAAGTTCTTGATAGCTGACGCCGCCGGCGCTGTTTGTGAATGCAGTCGAAGGATTTATCAACGGTTGCCAGACAGTGAGGGTTGGCGATTGAACGCCATTATTGCCATTACCCCCCGTACTGACGGAACCGGTACTGCCTCCGGTGGTAACATTGCCGGTAATCGGTGCCAGGTTATAACCATTAAACACCGAAATGTAATGGGTAATGGCGGTGTTATTGGCATCACTGGGGATTTGGGCGCCGTTGGATTGTAAAAACGTTTTAAGCCCTCCGACCCCGACCAGGTGAGCGCCGGCCAATAAACCCGATTCGGTCATGACGATACCGGCTACCGTTTGGCCCAAATAACTATCCAGCCCTAAATTTTGTATATAACCCCACTGCTTGATGTTGTAATCTTTGATCGCTTGGGTTTGTACTGCGGCGTTCGCTAAAAAGTCGGCTTTGCTGTGTATCCCGTTCTTCCCGGTCCAGGTGCCTGTCCAGTCATTGATATCCGGCGTGTGATCTTTGAGATAATACCCGGCATCGATCAAGGCGCTCTCCCCCACCTGATAACTGCCTAAAAAGCCGTATTTATTGACGGTGCCGGGATTGCTGCTGGATTCTCTGGCGCTGAGCGCCGCCAAGTAATCGTTGTATTCAGAAGCCGCCCACACCACACTTGAGATGAACAAGCCTATGATCAGTTGCCTGGTTTGCTTCATCACGCTTTACTCTGAGCCGGGTGCTAATTCTTGTAACTGCCCAGCCCGATAACGAAAGTGAAGCACTTGGGTCTGCGTTGGACAGCATAATGGATCGCTCGGACCCTGGACTTTCGTTTCGACCGGGAGAATTCCAGTCGTTTGCACGGGCCGGAATCCCTCCACCATGCCGGTAACCGGTACCGTCGCCAGAATCTGCCAGTGATTCTGTTGTTTTGACACAATACTTAACTGGTTCCGCCAATAGGTCGGCCCGATGATCGTCCACAAGACCGCCTGTTCTAAACCGGGTTTACTGTCGTCTAATTCGACCGGCATGATCTGTCGGATCTGCACTTCTTCTCGGGTATCCAGCTGTTGCTTGAACAGCACGCTTAATTCCGGATCGATGGTTTCCGTCTGTCCGATGTGCACACACATGCCAAACATAACAATGACGGACAGTATTTTTCTGATCATTGCATCATCTTCACTTGCTTAAGTTATTGGAAATACCCACGACTGAGCTTGCGTATTTTTTTGCTCTACGCTTCTGCTGGACACCGGGACCTGGAGAGTGATAACGCCCGATCGCCTCGAACCAGTCTTCGGTTTCACGGTATTCCGACGCCAGTATTTTAGCCCCGGTACGGACATTGTGGTATGGATCGAGTGCCTGCCACGGCGTGCCTAGCTTGTCTTGGTGATAGCGCCAATTGACCTGCATCAGCCCGACATCGATCGACCGGATACCGCGTTCCAAATAAAAAGTCAGTCCTTTATAGGCCGCGATTCGGGTCGGGTATCTTCTCGGGACACCCGCAACGTTCAGCGTCCATGGCCAGGGACGGGTCTGCCGGCTACGCAATCGAATTCGGCTTTCTTGCAGCGCCACGCTGTATAGCAGGCGAGGCGGTATGTCGTACTCGTGCGCAATCTGTCGGTAACTCGCCGGCATGGATTCCGCATGTAGCGGACTGCCCACTATCGACAGACCTATACCAAGAACGATTACCCATGATTTTGTAATCATTGTTTGTTACTTGTGATCCGACCTGTTCGCAGATGTGTGCTTAGAGTTTTATTGCGGTGAGGGAATCAGTATTCATTTTGAAGACTACAGGTATTGCTTGATCGAATTTTTTAGTGATTTTTAACAGGTTGCCACGATCATGATTCAAGGTGATCTTGCCGCTTTTCAGCCGTGATGAGTCAATAGCCAGGTCGATTACCCATTTTTTGATCTTTTCATCATCCCGCCCCGGCGTGGTGTCGACGAAATACACATCGATTTGATGTGGGTTCAGCGAACGATTGTCCAGCACCCGCCGCATCATTTGTTTGCATTCATGACATTTATCGACTTTGAGAAAAACCAACAAACGGCTGTTCGGTTGTATCGATGCTGTGGCTTGGGTGCCCGAGTGAGGACGTATTTTGTTGATGTCGATCAGTTGAATATCGCCGTACAGTTTCTTGAATGCTTCGCTGTAGGCCGCTTGAAACGCTAAAATGCGTTCGGCATCCTCGAAGCGCATTTGCGCCCACATTTCAGCGTATTTTTTTCGCTCCTGATCGTTTCTGGCGTGGGTGCCGAGGACTTCGATCGGCGAGATAGTGGCCGGACTGATGCTGCCGCGTATGCCCTGCATCAGCGTTTTATAGCGGCGCCATTCTTCGGTGGATAACGACCAGTGCTTGCGTTGCGCGTCTTCCGTTTCGACCGGTTTGATTTGGCTATCTCGATACTCGCTAGTGGTTTGCTCCGCGGTCGATGGCATGATCGGTAGCGTCATCAGCGCTAGCATTGCGATTACGACACCAACAACAGACGGCTTCGGCATAAGAGTTTCCTTGTTGCCTTAGGACTGTATTGAGAGCACCTTGCGCGCTCCGGACTGATGCGTGAGTGTTACGGTCCCCCTTACATTATTCATCTCGTTGACTGTCCATTGATCGATCGCCTGCCCTATGGTCAGTTCCAGCAACTGTCCGTTATACCGAAACACGGCATAGAACTCGCTCCCCCATTGATCAACGCTGACCAAGGAAAAAGGAATAGGTGCGATTACAGGACGCGGGTTTAGGTTGGCTTTAGGCTGAGGGTTGGATTTGAATTGCTTGACCGGTTGTTGGCTGGGTTTATTGGGTTTTAGGCGATTCAATAGTTGATCGATTTGCAGTTGTTGAGAGATCAGGCGGTCTTGCAATTCCTGGATGAGCGCGTCCTGTTGGTTTTGCCGGTTGTCGTTGGCTGTCTCCAATGCGCTTAGATCGATTTGTAGCTGCTCCAGTTTATTCACGCTTTCGCCGGGTTCCGAGGCAAAGGGCAGGTTGAGTTCCGAATCGGCATTACCGGTTGTGGCCGGTTGTTCCGTCTCACTTTCAGATGTCTGTTCCAGTTCTTTTGCGCCGCCTATCGGTAGAACATCGATTTGTTCAGACAATGGCGAAAAAGAAGGTCGGCTATCGCTTTCCAAATCCACCAGATGGGTTGTCGGCTCATCAGAGCCTTTGGTTGTAAGAAAAAGTAACAGAATGACGACAACGGCAGCCAGTGCGGCTCCGCTGTATTTCACCCAGTCCGGAATCGGTTGCTGGGCTATCGTTTCGTCGTTGTTTAGGATTACGTCATTTTCCGGCATGGTTATTCTCCGTTAGCGGTAGCAAAACTTGCATTGTGCTTATGCGTTTCTGCGCTTTGCACGTAATTAATCCGTCGTCTGATAGGATCGATAACCGGCACAAGTTCCGGCGTGACCAAGACCGTCAGCGCATCGTGTAAGGTCATAGGGCCAAGACACCGTTGCACGTCGGGCAACGGGTTCAGGAACATTCGAACGGCGTGCGGATTCAGTGTTGGCGGACTTTCGACGCTATAGCCGCTTCGTCTCAGTAGATAATGGACGGTATCCCCGACAGTTTGCAGGTCGTTGGGAATGGTGACGTTGATGAGGACCTGTAAAGGTTCCCGTTGCGGGAGCGTCGGGATGGCCGGAACAAACGAGTAGCGACCGGTTTGGACGACTGCGACAGGTTTGATTTCGTCATTGATTGCTGAATAACGGGTTTCGTTGATTTCCGGAGCGGGTATTTCCGCCGGTGCGACCGTTTTAAGTTCGTTGTTCGCTACTTTGCCGCCTTGCGTGGCACAGCCGGCGAGCAGCGATAGTGCGAAGTACTGGAACAGGGTTTTTATGGAAAAATTCATCATGTCGACTCTGTGATAGCTGGCTTTTGTTACACAGAAGTCTGCGGGTTTGCTGGGATTTCAACAATAAAAAACCCTTTTTACGATTTCATAGGGTTTTACCTTTTCCGGATAGGCCCCTTTCCATTAGGGTCCCCTTCCCTTCTTCCCTATGTCCTTTATCCATTCCTTTTGAAACTATTTCCCGTACTTCTTGCCTTTCTGCCTTTTGCCTTTTTGTCCTGCGTCAATTATCTTTGCCGGTTTGACGTCAATTATCATGGGCCGATCCTATTGAATGGATGTGTATAGGGATGGCCGTAAGGGTATTTGCATAAAATAAGCAATGGTGCCCGAGTTAATTCCATTTGACCTTCGTTTCCGGGTGTCTCAGAATTCGGAAAATAGTACGATAAATTTTCATTAGCGAGCATTCACCCACCAATTTCCCCAAATCCGTCATATAGTTTTTAGAAATCCGGTCAGCCTTCGGTTGTCAGCTTCTATCGAATTACGTGGCCATGTTGGGTAAGTTCTGGGATACGATGAAGAGGTTGGACTTTCCGGCGGGGATGGTCACAACGGATGGGGTTTTGAGGTGGATATTTTAAAACTCGGAGTAAAGTCGCTCGTCGACTCACAAGAACCACTCAACCCATATTTCCGAATGGCTAAGTAGAACCCTTAGCAGTCACCGATAAACTACTTCTAAAAGGAGTAACATGAAAATCACCGGCTCATCCGATGATTTATTGGTTTAATTTGAGGCTTTATGTAATTTTTAACCATGAATACCTATTGTCAACTTGTTCCGACCCCATGCTCTGGCACTTGAAAGCTATTTAATTATTGGAATTAAGTTGTCCACATGCGGCGTAACTATTCAGCCCCCCCATTACAAAAATCATCCAATCAGTCACTAAAAAACTGTATTTTCAAGCCGCCAAGACGTATCCTGTGCACCATGCAACTGAGCGATCATGACCTAAACCAACTGGATGAAGACAGGCTTCTGGACTTACCGGAAGAGGATTTGCGTCGCCTTTCGATTCGCTTGCTCAACGATCTCAAGGAAGCACGCGAGCGCTTGAAGCAAAACTCGCGCAATAGCTCCCGGCCACCCAGTAGTGAAGCACCGTGGGATAAGGCGAACGATACAGCCAGTGATACCGATGCGATAGACGCTGGCGAAGACACGCCGGACCAGGAGGCAGATAACACATCTTCCGCCCCACCTGCTAAAGAATCCAAACAAGATTCTCAAACCGACTCGTCTCAAGCTTCGGATGATGTGCGTAAACCCGGTAAGCAGCCTGGTGCGCAAGGCTTCGGTAGACAGCAAGTCCTGCCGGTGACCGACTATCAAGACCATCGTCCCGAGCTTTGCGCGTGTTGCGGTACTGTGTTCACGACAAGTCAGCAAAAAGCGTATACCGCTTTTGATACCGTTGACCTCACCTGGGCTGACGCGAACGATCCGGGCTTGAGATTGATCACGACGCGGCATACCTATTATGAAGCGACGTGTCACTGCGGCCATGTGACGCGAGGCGAACCGTATCGTCATGTGCCCCACGGCAGTTTGCCGAACGTCGTGTGCAGCGAATGGCGCCTGGTCGGGCCGGGTTTAGCCGCCTTGATTGTGTGTCTGGCCTATCGCATGCGGCTATCCCGTGAGCGCATCCGCGAATTCTTGCAGGATTGGTTAGGGTTAAGTCTCAGTGTCGGCACCATCAACAACACCCTGCATGAAAGCGGCGCGGCGGCGCTGCCGATCGAAGACGAACTCATTGACGCCGTGGTCAATAGTCAATTACTGCATGTCGATGAAACGTCTTGGATGGAACTGACGACCTTCTTATGGCTGTGGGTGTTCAGTACGGATACCGTGACTGCTTACTGGATTGCCTACCGCAGTGCCGAATTGCTCGAGAACCTCTTGGGCTCGGATTACTTGGGCTGGCTCATGAGCGATGGCTACAAAGCCTATCGCAGATACCCGAATCGCGTGCGCTGCTGGGCGCATCTGCTGCGCAAAGCCCAAGGACTGGAAGAGAGTTTCGACCCTGTGGCCCGCCAGTTCGGCAAACAAACACTGGCGTTGCTGAATACGCTGATGAACGCGATTCGAGAGGCCCGTGTCGACCCACCCGACAAACCGTTGACGGAAACCTTTCAAGAATCACTAGCGCTCTATCGAGCGCTATGCGAAAGCCTGCGCGAAGCAACGCATAAAAAGACGCGTGAGCTGTCCGGTGAAATGCTCAATGATTGGGAGGCGATCTTTCAGGTCGTTGCATCCTGTCATTTGCCGTTGACCAACAACGAAGCCGAGCGGGCACTGCGGCACTGGGTGATTTTGAGACGCATCAGCTATGGCACTCGCACCGAACAAGGCTCGCGGGTATTCGCCATTTTAATCAGCGTGATCGAAACCTGTCGTAAAAGACAGCAATCCCCTTGGCTTTATTTGGCAGTAGTCATTGATCATCAGCGAACCGGTCGGCCGATTCCAAAATTGCCTCCAGTGGACTGGGGGTCTGAATAGTTACCACGATTCAGGTGATGTTGAATGGCTTCGACGTGTTTATCCCGCCAATCCAACAACTGTCTTCTCAGAAATATATAATCTGCCCTATCAATTGTTGATTGTTTTTTCTGTTGGAGCATTTTTGATACTCTCTTTGGGAGTTAGCGAATAATACCGTCGGCCTAGGATTTTAAACCATTAGCTCGAACCTGCCACCAATCATAGATGTAAAAGGCAAATAATTGCCAAGTTTTGATCGGTCAGCACAACTCTTTCGAAAATATGTGTGGTTTTATCGCAACTGACAACTCAACCGACTCGATACTAAGGCTTCAATGGGAGCGAAACAATAGATTGAGCACCCGTCAGGCTTTGCGGAATGCTTTTAAAGAGATATGCCGACCGGGAGACCATCAAAAATTCAGTCAATAAAAAAGGGCCTACGCGCTAACGCAAGCCCTTGCTTTATTTACCACGGACGGGATATACGACCGATCGAGTGCCTATTCTGAGCCGATTTAGCTTGTCTAAACCGGCACATGTCCGAAATTGGAGGTTTCGCCAAGTCCAATAGTCGCAGAGATGATTGCTTTCGCCATCTTGGCGCCGTTTGCAGGCTTGCTCAGAAAATGACTCAACTCATTATCATCAATCCGGTCTATTATCCGTTTGACCTGCTCCGCTTGGAAGATTTCATTGCTGAGTAAAACGGTTCCACCTGTTTGAATCCAAAAGCCATCAAAATCGATCAGATGCCCAGCCAGAATCATTCCCTGACGAGCGGTTTTAGCCAATTGATGATCGACCAACCGATAAATCACCTTACTGAATACATCCACAACTTTTAAGGAATCGGTGCCGTTCGTTTCTTCCACCTGATAAATCGCATAATGCGCTTCGCTCATACGGCGCAGCAATTCCAATTCATATGCGTCGGCTTCTTTACTGAATAGACGCAAGAACTTCTCCGCCATATTGAAGCCGTTTGGACGATAGCCGTAAATCGCATAATCGGTAAATAAGTCCATTTCGGTTTCGTTTTGGACCATTAAGGCCTTTTGATGCCAAATCCCCAAATGCTTGCCGCAGGTTTTAATATTGTCCTTCGTGAGCTTTCTGAAAATATTGCCGTTCAAATCCATCATACGATGACGTATCTCGGGATAATCGGCTGGAGTAAACGTAAAATCGGCCATGAGCTATGTTGAATGATGATGCGAAGTTTGTTCTTAACAGGTCGTGCAGATTTTTCCGACCCGATACCGCCCCCACCGGGAGACTGTTGGAATTATGGAGTAACACTGTATTTTTTCAAAGGCACTACAAATAAAAAAGGCCTGTAGAGAAAAACTCTACAGGCCTTGATTTATTTGGCTCCCCCGGACGGGCTCGAACCGCCGACCTAGTGATTAACAGTTACTTGCTCCTAGTGTTTCCAACCCCTTGTTACTATACGGAAAAGCCATTTAAGCCATTGATTTACCTTAAAAGTTGACATTACCGCACGTTACTATAAAATTCTTGAACATACTAGATATAGTGCTTAAAACTTGACCCGGCCTTGACCCGGCCTTGACCCGGATTTAATAAGGAAGCGAAATGGCAAATAAAATAAATTTCACACAGCAGCGGATTGAAAAATTAAAGGCACCGGAAAATGGTCGTGTTGATTATCATGATACCGGATTCCCAAAGTTGATTTGTCGAGTTAGCAGCACAGGAGTTAAGACTTTTGCGGTTTTAAAATGGGACGGTCGAACATCAAAGCGCGTTACGTTGGGGCGGTTCCCTGATTTGTCGGTAGCGGATGCCAGAAAACTTGCAGGAGAAGCTCTTTCCTCCCTAGCCAATGGCATTGACCCAGTGGAAGAAAAGCGCAAGGAGAGACTGTCGGGAATGACGCTTTCGGAACTGCTTGAATCCTACTTAAAAAATAAAAACGACTTGCGGGAAGCATCAATATTGGATTACCGCAAAAAAATCAATCAAGGCTTTGCCGATTGGCTGGACAAACCTATCAACACAATAACGCGGGACATGGTTCTTGTGAAGCGCAATGGCTTTAAAGGAGCCAGAGACAACAAACTTCGAGTATTGCGTGTACTGATGAATTACGCCACCAAGACACTGAAGGCGATTGATAATAACCCGGTTGACATCCTCACTGATGGGAAGCTATGGGCAAGACCGAAACGACGAAAGCGGATGATTGGCAGCGATGATATGAAGGCATGGTACGAGGCCGTTTTGGGTTTGGATAACGAAAAGGCAAAGCTCTATTTGTTACTGTTGCTTCACACCGGATTGCGCGATCAGGATGTTAGATATTTAGAATGGCTGGACGTGGATTTTAAGAACGATTCCTTTCTTGTTCGAGACACAAAAAACCATACAGACTTCACTGCCTACATTGCGCCGCAAATCAAACCGTACTTACGAGGATTACAGGCATTAACGGGCGACAGTCGATTCGTATTTCCAGGCGAAAGTGGTGATGGCGTAATGAATCAGCCGCGCAAGCAGATCAAAAAGGTAATCGATCAATCCGGCGTCGAGTTCTCACCGCATGACCTGAAACGAACCTTTCTAACGATTGGCGAAGCGGCCATGATTCCATTCAGCTTACTCAAAGCGCTGGCGAACCACAAAACCGACAACGACGTGACCGGCGGTTACATCAATCCCGAAAGCAAGACCATGAAGGCGGCAACCTTCAAGATTGCCGATTATATTGAACAGCATGTCTTATCGAGCGATGAGAACGTTGTTACTTTAAAACGGAGTTTAACGCAGTGACATATTTCAATATTCCCCGGAGCGAGCGAACACCGGAAACAGAGATTGATTCAATATTAGCGACCGCTTCTTATTTGTATGATTGCATCAATAATGACGGCACAAAATACAGTTTCATCAATACTTTTTTTAAGGAAATGATGGAGAACGAGAATACCAGCGGCGATACCCTATCGCGATTGGTTTACAAGGTGAATCCGGTTAATGTCGATGGAATTGGAAAGGTGACTGAAATATCGGCCTTGGTGGTTTCTTGTGCGTATTGTTGCGAGGCTCAACGGGCTTTTGACGATGGGCGCATTAATGATGCGTGGACCTATATTATTGACGCGAAGGACTGGCTTAGAGTGCCGCTCTCAAGGCATGCGGGAATAACAGAATTAATAAACGAGGAGCATAAGTCGGATATATCGCGGATACGGAGGGAAAGCCGAAAAAAAGGTATTGAAAAGTACGATTATTCCGATTTTATTTTGAAGGAGTACAGAAAAAAAGCTTGGAAAAATAAGGCTCAGGCGGTCGAGGCTATTAATAAATTACTGGGTAAGTATATCGAGAATAATAACTTGCCGGTACGGGTATTACAAGTCGAATTAGAAAACGGAAATATCGCGGAAGAAAGGCAGACCGATTTCACTAAATATGTTTATGGAATTTTACCAAGCGCACAGCAAGTTAAAATTGATGCGAAGAATTTTAGAAAGAAAACCTGATAGATAAAAAACTGTTATATAAAGCAAAAAGCCGGGCATGACCCGGTTTTTTTGTGCCTGAAAAACTGCCAGTAACAAAAAACTTTTTGTTAAAGGGAATTTTTTTTAGCAGCCATTACGCAAAATGACCTCACTGTTTTTTTATTACTTGAGGATTTAAAAGATGGCTGCAACACAACAAAACCAAGATATTTCATTTCACGTTGACGCGCTTATTGATACCGATGGAGCGGCAAAACTGCTTAATATCCCGCGTGGCACTTTAATCAAATGGCGCTGTACCGGCGAAAACAATATTCCATACGTTCGTATCGGTCGATTAATTAAATACAGAACAACCGCCTTATTAGAGTATGTCGAACGACATACCCATAACGCATAAAAAAACCCCGAACACTTTGAAAAATGTCCGGGGCTTTTTAAGGTACAAATCACTACGCAAAGTGATTATATCTTATTGGACACACCCGGAAAAGGAATTTTAGTTATGAACGAAATACTATGCGAGTGCGTTGACACCAAGATCGGTAGTATCCGTGTAAAAAGCGGAAAGAAACCCGTCTTTATATTTGAGTTGGTATCTGATACCGGCGAGCTATTCATCAAGTTTTTTAACGCCAACAAGACACCCAAAGGCAATTATTCGGTTGCACGGAATAGCGACTTTGCGCGGTTATATCGGTTATCGACCGGCAATAATCCGATAAAGAAATTCAGCGAATGTCAAAAGTTAATCAAGCACATGTCTGGATATATGTTTCTTGCCTCATTCGAAGCGGCAAGAGATCGGCGCGGCAACGAGTACAACAGAGTGATCGCTTTAAAACCAGCCGAACCAATTATTTCCGGCGAATGGACGATAACCGGACACCTTATAAAAGGCGTTAGACAGCCGGGGAAAAATTGGGGACATTTTGGGGAAAATCCGGGGAAAAACTGGGGAAAAACCGGGGAAAGCAATTCGACCTCAGGCCAAGTAAATTCAGGGGCTACAGCGGTTTTCAATCCCATACAGCATCTCCCATGCCACATAGAAGCATATCAAGTAGGTTCTAGGCACAGTATTAATACTATAAAGGGGCTTAGTGTTCATTCTCCGCCGACTGATTCCGATTTGAAAGTGGTTTTTGATTCCGAATTTGAACAGAAATATTTATTTTAAGGTGGATTTTATGAATACCCATATTACGGCAGAAAAAAATACGTTAGAACAATTGATTGAGGCTCAAGGCCAGTTTATCGACCACACAAAGGAGGCGATGAACGCAGCATTCAGGATCGGGGAAATCCTTTTGAGATTGAAACAGGAAACTCCTCACGGTCAGTTTGAAAGCGTACTCAAAAACGACACGCGTGTCGCTTTTACCCTTCGCCATGCTCAACGATTTATGCGTATCGCTCAAAACAAGGCCTTGGTGCTTGAACATACCGGCGAGGAGGCCTTGAGCCTTCGGGAAATGGACAGAATTGTTGCCAAGGCCAAACCGAGGAAGGAGCCTGAGCATCTGGACGATGACGAGGAGGTTATTGATCGACTCATGATTGAGCCCCCTCAATCTCTTGGCATGGCAGGCCAGGAAGAAGCCGAGGACGCTGAATTTACCGAGATTGAACAAGACGCAAGCCCCGCACCGGCAGCGACCGCTCAGGAGCCTGAAATTGCCGAGGATTACGAGTATTCAGAACTTGACCAGCTCAACGACACGATAGCCGAGCTTGCGTCAGAAAACGAGCGATTGCAGAAGGACAACGACCACATGCGATCAATCTTTGATGACGACAACCATACGGCGGCGGCCATTAAAGAGATTGAGAAAAAGCAATCGTTAATCGATGGATTGCAAGGCACGATCAACGGATTGGTGAACGAAAACGCCGTGATGAAAAAGGAACTGAACAAGCTGGACCGGCGATGCAAAGCGTTAGATAAAAAATTGAAGGAGGCCGGACTATGAGCGGTTTAGCACTCCGAGAATATCAAGAGGACAGCCTGAACGGATTGCGCGAAGGATTTGCAGCCGGTCACGGGCCACAAGTACTTTATTTGCCGACAGGCGGCGGCAAAACAGAGGTAGCAATATCGATGCTCAAAGCGGCAGCCGACAAAGGTCACCGGGCGGCAATGGTGCTTGATCGGCGCGTATTGTGTGACCAGACAAGCGGCAGGCTTGATAAGTATTCAATCGACCACGGCGTTTTAATGGCCGGACACTGGCGGCGGCACACACATAAATCAATTCAAATTTGTTCGGCTCAGACCCTCGAAAAAATGGGCAGCTTTCCAAACCTGAAATTATTGATTGTTGACGAGGCGCACAATACGCGCCGCTCAATCGTCGAGTTTATTAAAAATAACGAGGCGGTCAAGGTTGTTGGTCTATCCGCGAGTCCTTTTACAAAAGGTCTTGGTGGCATTTATTCGAACGTGGTTAGCCGAACAACTACCGCGCAACTGGTCGAGATGGGCAGCCTTGCCCCGCTTCGCGTTTTTGTATGCAAACAGGTTGATATGAGCGATGCCAAAAAAGTTGCGGGCGAGTGGTCGGACAAGGAAGCCGGGGAGCGTGGTATTAAGATCAGCGGCGATGTTGTTTCGGAATGGATTAAAAAAACGCATGAAGTTTTTGGTGGGCCGCGCAAGACAATCGTATTTTGTGCAGGCGTGGCGCATGGACAAGACCTTTCAGCGAAGTTCAAGGAAGCCGGTTATAACTTTGTGTCGATCAGTTACAAGGACAGTGAACAAACCAAAAAGGCAATCTTTGACGAGTTTGCCAAGCCCGACAGCACTATCACCGGCCTGATTGCGACCGATATTTTGACCAAAGGCTTTGACTGTCCTGACGTGATGATTGGCGTATCGGCGAGGCCTTTCAGCAAATCATTCTCAAGCCATGTTCAGCAGTTGGGTAGACCAATGCGTCCATTTCCAGGCAAGGAGTTTGCCTTGTGGCTCGACCATTCCGGGAATTATTTACGATTCAAAGATGATTGGGAGTCGCTTTATCATGAAGGTTGTCACGAATTGCGCGACGATGCCGAAAAACCTAAAAAGGAGCCTACCAGCGAAGAAAAAGAGGCGGCAAAGTGCGGTAATTGCGGCGAATTGTGGGGGCCGGATCGGGACGTTTGCCAACATTGCGGCGCAACAAGACCAAAACGGAACAAGGTTATTGCAGTTCCGGGACAGCTCGAAGAAATCAAGATCGGCAAGAAGCCATACGGCGGCAATCGAATCGATTTGTGGAACGAGGTGTGTTCAATCGTTCGGCAAAAGGGCAATAAACCGGGCCGCGCATATTATCTATACAAAGAATTAGTTGGCAAAGAGCCGCCTAGACGGTTTGAAGATACGCCCACCGTCGATGTAAGCCGCGAGATTGCTAACTTGGTCAAGTCAAAAGATATTCGCTTTGCCAAAAGCAGGAGGGCCTCAAGATGAGCGCAATATCTTCACAATGTACAGGCAAGTGGTCGAGCATTTTATTAACGCTTGGTATCGATCAGACGCACCTATCAGGTAAGCATGCCCCCTGCCCGGCTTGCGGTGGGAAGGACAGGTTCCGATTTGACAATAAGGACGGGCGCGGGACGTTCTACTGTTCGAATTGCGGCGCGGGCGATGGTTTCACTCTGCTACAGAAAGTAAACGATTGGACCTTTTCCGAGTGCGCAAAGGAAATTGAAAAGATTGTCGGTAAATGCAGCGCAACACAATCCGATGTTAAACCAAAGCAGGCAACCAACGAGCAGCGACTAAAGCGCATCCATTCCGGCCTAAAGCGTATCACCCGCGATGATGCTGTGTGGCGATACCTGAAAGGCCGGGGTATAGACATTTTGCCTAAGAATGACGTTTTCTTTCACCCTGCAATCGACTATTGGCATAGGGACGATGCAGGAAAGCCGGTTAAGGTTGGCACGTTCCCGGCAATGGTTTCGGTTATGCGAAATCTTGATGACGAAGTCTGCACTTATCACGTTACATATCTTACCGATGAGGGGCAGAAAATCAGCGGATACCCGGCTAAAAAGATGATGCCGATTATTAAACCCCTACCCGGCGCATCAATCAGGCTAGGCGGTCAAGGTGAAATGGTCGGCATTTCGGAAGGCATTGAAACAGCACTTGCAGCTCAACAGCTCGAAGGTTATCCGTGTTGGGCGGCGGCTAATGCGGTTTTGATGGAACAGGTGCAAGTACCTAGCTACATAGGCGCGGTCGTAATCTATCCCGATGAGGACGCAAGCTTTACCGGACAGGCGGCGGCCTATGCCCTAGCCAAACGATTGAAGGCCGAGGGCAAGACGGTTTATGTGTCCCGCCTACTTGGCTTGGATGGTCAAATCATTATCGACAGTGGAGCCGACCGCGATTATTGCGACTACATAAAAGAGCAAAATGCAGAGGTATTTTAATTTATTCCAAAACCGGAAAAACGCCCGTTAGACCCCCATTTCGGGCGATTAGAATACCATTTCAAATTTTAGGAGTTACAAAAAATGACCCCAAAACCACAGCCACGCAAGACAAAAATCTTGCGAAACCGGGCGGAAAAAATCCTAACGGATGCGCTGAAAGATCAATGCGCACCGGCAGAATTACGCGTTAGTGCCGCAATCGCTACGCTTAAATATATCGTCCCACATCAACCAAATTCTTAATTGAAAAAGGAAATCCAAAATGAAAATCAATCAATCAATCTTCAATAACGCAGAACATGCACACAACCGCGCCGAGGCAGTATTGCAAGGCCTTGACGCAATGACCGAGGCCGACCGCGAAGGCATAAACGATGCCGTGCTTGTCGTTAAAAATCGGTTCATTCAGATCAAAGACGAGGCGAAAAAGATCATCGACGCGGCATACGAACGACACAACAATCGACCCGAAAAGCTGATTTCCATGGCGCTCAGAGTCCACCACGGAATTCCGCTCGAAATTTCGCGAAAAATGGGCTCAATGCAGGCCGAAATCCGAACTTTTCAGCAAAAAAAGGAAGATTTGATAGCGAAAGGTTTCACTTTGGACGAGATTCCGAAAATCATCCAAGGACCCAGCGATAGCGAAATCGAGTCGGTTGACAGCGAGTGCCGCGCACTGTCGGTAGAGTCGGCGGCGCTATTAAAATTCGCGAGCGATCCATTTTACGACTACTCGCTCCTTGTGGGCACCCGCCTGGAGTGCGAAATTCCGCAGACCGAAGCCGAGGAAGAAAACCAAGCCGATTAATTCCAACCGAGCCGGGCGTAAAACCCCGGCACCTTCGAGGTGCCGATGCTAGATCTTTCAACAAATCAGCGATTAAAAATTATTGGGCAAAAGTTCGTGGAGGCGCGTGGCTTATGTGGATTAAGCCAACATGCAGCCGCAAAACTTTTAGGAATTTCGACCGAAAGCCTAAAAGCGGTCGAAACCGCGCTCGATATCGAATCTATTTCGCCATTTTTAATCGTCCGAGCGGCGCATGGCTATGAAGTTACGACAGATTTTTTGTTAGGCGTTGCGGTCGAGGACGATTGGGAGCGCGATCCGAATACGCAGTTTATGCGCGAGTGGAACGTTCAAAGCAACCAGCGACAATTCGAAATGCTAACCCGCATGATTTCCAGCGTAGAGGCCCATTGTCGCAAGATAAATCGGGCGGATGCGGCGATATCCGAAATGGTGAACGAGTACGAGGAGCTGGTTGCCGCAGTCGAAAGGTTTATCGAAATCACCGACGGTTTCAATAACATACCAGGAAGCGCTCGTCTACTGCTTCACACCAAGAAATTTGGCGAAGTGTGCCGGGAAGCGAAGCACCAACTAATCCGCTGCAAAATTTTACCCAAAAAAAAACCCGACGATTAAGTCGGGCTTGAATAGCAGTACCATCAAAACGAAAAAATAACTGATTCGAATTTACAATATCACACAACCGGACAAAAACAAAATGACTGAAAAAGTTTTAAGCTCCTTATGGGGCGATTCCCCGGACACCGGACTGAGCAAGCACCTGATCGCTATATTTTACGAGGTGAATCGTAAAGGGGAGCGGCTAGGCGGCGAAGATGATGTTGTTGTCAAATGTCCGCTTATCGACTCGAATATCGAGGCGTCGTTTAACTGGAACTCTCCTTTTGAGCAAGTTGGTCAAAACTCATTAGCCAATTTCCAGCAATTAGCGCAATCCGGCGAGGCGCTTGACGTTGCGCGTGTCGTCAATACGTTATCTAAAACGATGGGCGGATTTTTTGAAGAAATAGCCGAATCCGCAACTGGCAAAACATCGATAACAAAACTCAATTCGACTCAAATCTTTAACGGTTCGCCTCCGCTAAAAATCACGGCAACCCTACTGTTACGGGCATGGTCCGACCCCGTAACCGAAGTCGAAGAACCGATGAACCAGTTGCTCAAGTGGGCATTGCCAAAGGAGTTATCCCCCGATGGATCATTGCTATTGCGCCTTGCTAAAGATGGTTTTCAGGAGTCGTCTTTTTTGCCAAGTTCAACCCCGACTACAATCGCGATGAACTATAAAAACCGAACCTACAAGCCACTGGTCATTGAATCAATCAGCATTCCGTCCAACAGCCCAATTGATAAAAACGGCCATTTCACCGAACTCAGTATTCCGGTAACGCTTGCCACGCTTACAAGCATCGACCGAATCGATTGGGATAATTTTTCAACAAAACCGAGGTAAAAACTATGCTACCACACGACTCCGAAGGCTTTTTAGTCGGTGAAACAATCACGGACATTCGACGCGCATCAAGAGCGATTGATGATATCAGAACCGATGTTGCCGCGATAAAAGCGGCGGTTGTTTCGCCAAGAAACCGTGGTTCGTCGATTGCCATAAAATCAAATCTTGCTAACCAAAACCGGCTAGATTCACGCGATAACCGACACACCAATACAGTTGCATTACCCGGTAATCAGTCGTCTACAGCACCCAAAAACCGCGATGCAAGAGGCCGTTTTATTTCATCTTCTGTAACAGATATTGTTGAGCCTGGACAGGGCGCAAACAGAAACAAAAAAGGCAGATTTACATCGTCAACATCGACCGGCAAGGATGAACGAAACACAACCCGACTGTTTGGAAACTTTGCCGACAGAATAGCAAAATCCTTTGCAGAAGCCGAAACCGGGCTTGCGGATGTAGACCCCAATGTTAAAGCCGCTCAGGAGATTGCACAGCCGCTATCAAAAGGCTACCAAGCTATTTTCGGCGGCGAGTCGGACAAAAAGAAATTCCATTGGTTTTCACGGATATTCAGGGAACTGAAACTAAGCCGCGAAGAAAGCACGGTACACGCTAAAGCACAGAAGAAAGTCCTCGATGATATCGAAGAAAAGACCGGGGGCAGTGCGGCAAGTGGCGGTAGTAGTTTTTTTCCAACGTTCAGTGGATCATGGCTTGGTTCGTCATTCGGTAAGATAATACTTCCAGTGCTTGCGGCCATCTTCTCTCCGATTGCGCTTGGTATCGCCGCAGCCGGAACCGCAGCATGGGGAATATTCACCGAGTCGGGGCGTAAGTTTTTTTCCGATATGCTGGGCAGCGTAACATCGTCATGGAATAGCGCGATAGACAGTTTAAGAGAAAAATTCCCTGTCTTTGACAAGCTAATTGATGCTGTTTCTCGTAATGTTATTGAGCCTATTGCGGATGGTATTGAGCAAATCAAAAAAGATTCACCCAAAACAATGGAGTTTTTGGATAAGGCGCAAAAATGGCTTGGCGGTAAAGTTGACCAATTCAAAAAGTCCAGTCCTAAAACATTTGGGACCGACAAGCAAAACAAAAAGATAATGCTCAATGAGTTGGACAAGCAAGGCATTCACGGAACCGAACGCGCAATGTTAATGGCGCAGCTTGACCACGAAACAGGCGGTTTCACCAGAACAGAGGAAAACCTGAATTATTCAGCCAGACGATTACGCCAGGTCAGCAAAAAGGCGCGGTCTATGTCGTCACAGGAGTTAAATGATGCGGTTGCGCGTGGCGATGAGGGCGTGGCGGAAGTGCTTTACGGCGGTCGAAAAGACCTAGGCAATACTCAACCGGGCGATGGATATAAATACCGTGGGCGAGGCTTTGTTCAGCTAACCGGACGGGCAAACTACGAGCGCATTGGTAAAGCAATAGGCCAAGACCTTGTAAATAACCCTGACCTAGCCGCCGATCCTGAAATTGCAGCAAAGGCGGCTTTTGCTTATTACAAAACCAACCCGAGATTACAAAAAGCATCAAAATCAGGTGATGTGGTTGCGGCAAGACGGGCGCTAAACGGAGGATTAAACGGTATTGATGACGTTCGACGCCTTAACGATCATTACTCAACAATCCAAAATTCAGCGATACCGGAGGTTAAAGTTCCGTCCATGCCTTCAATCCCGGTAATTCAAGACAGCCCCGGCGTACTGCACCCGTCTAAGTCTAAGGACGACAGACAGCCTTTTGTTTCGTTGCCGATTGACGTAGGCCAGGACCTAAGTGATCGTAAAATAGGGCTTATTGCGACAGGTGGGCTTAATGCGTTATGACCCTTTTGATACACCTATAAGCATTTTCTAATATAAGGATTTACTAATATGGCTAAAAAACGACCAGAATACACGAAGGAATGGGATGCTCAGGCGTTCAGGTTATCGTTGCTTGGCTTGGATAATACCCAACTAGCAGCATACTTTGAAATATCGAGAGCAACACTACAGAGGTATTGCAAGGCGCATCCCACGTTTGGCGAAGCGATTGAAAGCGGCAAGCTCCGTGCGGATAGCAAGGTTGCGGAGGGCTTGTTTAAACGCGCAACAGGTTTTGAGACCCGCGAAGTCAAGACCAAGATGGTACTCGATGAAAGCGGAAACGAGATGATATCCGAGATCATTGAAACGGTCAGCGAAATCCCGCCTGATAGCAAGGCCGCGATGCAGTGGCTCAATAACAGACAATCGAAATATTGGAGGCCGCGCGTAAATCCTCCGCAAGAGATAAATATCAGCGCAATTCCGTGGGCTGAATTACGCCAAATCACCGAGCAGGCAGTTAAAAAAGCTCAAGAGCAGTATGAAACGGTTATCCAGGGCCGATACGAGCGGCTTGGAATCAAGCGCGAATACAGCGGCGATTAGTTGTCATAAATTTGATAAAGCAAATTCGCTTTATCCATTAATTCAATGGCTTACGGTAAACGTAAGTAACTTGATATGCAGCGAATACCCAGCTTGAGATTAATTTGATTTAGCTGGCCTTATTCTCAAAAGGATTTAAATCCTCTTGAGACCAAAACGGAAGCGCGCTTCCGATTTGAGTTGACTGGCTAGTTTTGCGAATGGGTATCTCGTTGGAACACCCATTTGCGGTTTGGAATCGGGATATCCCGATTCGGGATTGAGGCAAAAGCGAACTCCGAGTTCGTTTTTGGATGGACTTTGCGCGGGGATTATCACTTCGAGACTTTTCAAAACCGGAAAATAGCGCAATTTAGCCTTTTTTTCAGGATTTATCATTTATGCACCGTAACAATTAACAGGTGCAATTCCATGAAAAAGACCATCATCAAACGAAGTGTTCTTGCCGCAAAACTCGGTGTAAGCGAGGTGCGAATAAAAACATTAATCAAAGAGGACAATTTACCCCGCCCCATCAAAATCGGCAAAATCTCAGGTTGGGTCGAAAGCGAAATTGATAATTGGATCGATTCCAAAATCTCCGAGCGGGATGCTCAATCCGTGGAGGTGTCCGTATGAATAATTTAATCGGCAATACAGCATCGATGAACAGCCGCGAGATTGCGGAGCTGGTTGAAAAGCGTCATGATTCGGTAAAGCGTACTATTGATCGTTTAGCAGATAAAGGGATAATTCAGCTTCCACCAACGGTGAATTCCGAGAATATCAACAACTTAGGTTTGCCTCAGAAAAGTACACTCTACTGCTTCACCGGCGAACAAGGCAAGCGCGACTCTATTATCGTCGTTGCACAATTATCGCCTGAATTTACCGCGCGTCTGGTTGATCGCTGGCAAGAACTCGAAAACAAAGTACGGACACCGCAATCATTCGCTGAGGCGTTACGCCTTGCCGCCGACCTTCAAGACCGCCTTGAAGAAACCGAACGGCAGCGCATCATTGCAGTAAAAACAAAGGCTGAAATAGGCAGCCGGCGCGAAGCAACCGCAATGAACAAAGCCAGTCAGGCCGCTAAAAAAGCAAAGGCGCTTGAGGTGCAGCTAGATAAATCTACGGAATACTGCACTATAAAACGCGCTGAAATGCTCTTTCACGGTCAAAAGTTTAATTGGCGATTACTCAAGAGTGCGAGCATTGAAATAGGCGTTCCGGCTATTGATGTTTTTGATGCCAACTACGGCACAGTCAAAGCGTATCACCGCGACGCATGGCAAGAGAGCTATGCTATATCAATATAATTGCAATGGGGTGGTGAAACGCCACCCCCCTTTTTAAAGGCAACCACATGAACGCATCCACACACAACAAAGCCAGAGCAATCAAGTCACCGAGCGGCGAACTCCTGTTTTTCGCGGTCGATGCAATGGCGCAAATAGGCTTTCATAACTTCGATAATGTAAAGGCGGTCATTCAATGCGTTCCGGCTGAATGGCGCGGTACGGCGCAAGTCAGTAGCGACCATGGGCCCAAAGAGGTGGACGTGCTTACCCATGAGGGACTGCTTTACTTCCTTGGTGCGGCGCTTGATGGTTAAAATGTTATAGGTGTAATACTCAACGAAACTCAACAAAAACAATCAATTAAGCACTGAAAATGCTTTCAGTGTTATATGCCTACATAAACGAAAACCAATTCGAGTTGACACGATTGCATAATATGCTAATCTTAATGCGTCGATACAAATCGACACGGGATTGGTCTCCCGGAAACGAACGGCGCAGGCCGCCTCAGAGCGGTTTTTTTACGCGCAAAATCTCATTCCATTATGTCGGACTGAGTAGGCCGCCGAAAGGTGGGCCGGTTCCGTTTGTACCGGTAGACCAACCTATTCAGTCCGGCTCCCTGATTGGTCTCATGGTAGCCGGTTTGCAAAACAAACGGAGTACCGCATCATGAACAAAAGCCTCACCCCCCGCGAAACCAGCGACCTGAAAAGCCGCATTCACTGGCTCAAGCAAACCATAACCCGAGCCGAGCAAGCCTTATCACAAAACGAAATCGATCCGCGAACGCTAGTGTCAATCCGAGTTGACTGCGAAAGACTAACAACCGTCTGCAACTCAACATACCGCATGATCGGGGAGGTTCAGTTATGAACCGCAATCACCAACACGCACCAAAAGAAGAAGCCGTTAATAGCTTCCTTCAAAAAATCCAAGCCCAAGAACTCGAACGCGAAACCGTTTTAGCCGCTGGCCTACCGGCATTGCAACGTCTAGCCAACATTGCCAAAGGCGACACCGGGCAAGCGGGAACAGTGCGCCGTTTCTTATTGGGCCTTTACAATGGTCACCGATGGCCGTTCGACCTGACCACTTTTCGCGGCTTGGACCGTGATTTGTTCGACGATTGCATGGCGTTGTTGCGAATGGATGCCCGGGCGACCGTTAAAGAGATACACCAGTATTTCAAAAATGGCGGCGAATTGTTCGCAGCCTTCGCGCAGATGGAGGGCTAATCTCATGAAAGAACCAACATTTTCAAACGTACTGACCGAGCTATTCAGTCATACAAAAAATACGTTGAGCAACGAGCAGTTGCAATGGCTCACTGGCTTGGACGACGAAGCCGATTGTCAGCTTTCAAACATAAGTGAAACCTTGGGCCGCCTAGCCAATACGCTATCCAGCGACGATTGCCAATACTCAAGCCAGTCAGAACTTGCAGGCGCGTTGTGGATGCTTCAAAGCCATATCGAAAACGCCCGCACGGCGTATTATGTTTCGGCAGAGGCGCAGATTATCCTCAAGAACAGGGGGCGGTCGTGAGCAACACATATCTAAACTGGGCATTTACTCAACACATCACAGGATCGACCAAAGCCGTACTGATTGCATTGGCAGACCGAGCAGACGACACAGGTTATTGTTACCCATCGTTCGGTGATATCGCGGGGCGGTGCGGATTGTCAAAACGAACCGTAATTCGATCAGTCAACAAACTTTTAACGCTAGACAAAATTGAGGTTTATCGTCAAAAAGGCAATCGTAACGGATATTTTTTAAAGGCTAGTTTTCCACAGACCGACGACACAGAGTCACCACCTAAAACTTATTCACAAGTGACAGATTGTCCCGAAGTGGTGACAGATTGTCCTCGAAGTGGTGACACAGTGTCACCCAAACCATCAAAGAACCATCAAGAACCAAAGAAACGCAGGCGCGAGGACACCGGAGGCAGATCGTCACAGGTGACAACAGGACACGCCAGTTTCCAAACCTGGACACCGGCAACGGCAGCGACCAAAACCGACCCGCAAAAGGCGGTTGGCGAATTGCGTTCAATCAAATCAATTTTGGGAGCAATCCGCGTAAATGTCGATCAATGCCGAACCAGTGCTGATACCAGTGCAGCCGTAAGCCGCTAAAGTGCTGATGGTGTCGGTTGTTTGCGTTCGGATGCTTATCTCTTGGCTTGGATGGACCGGCAACCGATGCGGATACATAAAAACAAAATCATGTCTTACTTTTCATTCTTGACCCGGCCTTGACCCGTGTTTTTTCACCCAAAAAAAAAAGGCTTAGATTTTAGTCTAAGCCTTTGATTTATATGGCTCCCCCGGACGGGCTCGAACCGCCGACCTAGTGATTAACAGTCACCCGCTCTACCGACTGAGCTACAGGGGATTAATTCGGTATTGTCAATGGCGCGCCCGGAGAGATTCGAACTCCCGACCGCTCGGTTCGTAGCCGAGTACTCTATCCAGCTGAGCTACGGGCGCCTTATTGAGCCGTCTATTTTCTTTTTTTTTAACTTTCTTGTCAAGATTTTATTTTAAAAAATAATCGATTTTAAAATCGATGGCGGAGAGTGAGGGATTCGAACCCTCGATGGGAGATAAAGCCCATACTCCCTTAGCAGGGGAGCGCCTTCAGCCTCTCGGCCAACTCTCCAAAACTGCGTTAGGCTATTCGGAATCGCTTTTGTCTGAAGATTCCGATTGTTCCTTTTTAATTCTTTCGTAAATCTCTTCTCGATGAACCGAGACTTCTTTTGGCGCATTTACACCGATGCGAACCTGATTTCCTTTGACTCCAAGAACAGTGACGGTTACCTCGTCACCAATCATCAAAGTCTCCCCTACCCGACGAGTCAAGATAAGCATGGCTTCTCCCTATATTGTATGTAATTTCTACTGCTATGCATGCAGTAACCAACCAAGAGCGATATTCTACCAGGTTTTATTGATAAATAAAACTAACTTTCTATCGGCTCTCTATCCAGCTCGAAGGCCGAGTGCAAGGCTCTGACCGCCAATTCCAGATATTTTTCATCAACGACGACCGAAATCTTAATTTCCGAGGTCGAGATCATTCTAATATTAATCCCTTCGTCTGCCAAGGCTTTAAACATCGTGCTGGCGATTCCCGCATGCGAACGCATGCCGACGCCGACGATCGATATTTTGACGATTTTGACATCCCCGGTAACGGCCTTGGCTCCTAATTCGGCGCAAATCGAATCAAGCAGCTCTTTGGCTTTTTCGTAATCGTTGCGATGCACCGTAAAGGTAAAGTCGGTCGTCTCGTCACCGGCGATATTTTGAATGATCATGTCGACTTCGATATTGGCATCGGCGATCGGCCCCAAAATTTTATAGGCCACACCGGGCAAATCGGGCACACCGGTAATCGTTAGCTTCGCTTCGTCCCGGTTAAATGCAATTCCTGAAATTAAAGCTTGTTCCATTTGATCGTCCTCATAGGTAATTAACGTACCTTTGCCCTCTGTAAATGATGATAAAACTCTCAGCGGCACATTATATTTGCCGGCAAATTCGACCGATCGGATTTGCAAGACCTTCGAACCCAGGCTTGCCATTTCAAGCATTTCCTCGAAAGTAATTTTTTCCAATCGCCTAGCATTCGGCTCGACCCGCGGATCGGTCGTATAGACACCGTCGACGTCGGTAAATATACAACACTCATCGGCTTTCAAGGCCGCCGCCAATGCAACTGCCGTCGTATCCGAACCGCCGCGCCCTAAGGTTGTAATATTCCCCTTATCATCGACACCTTGGAAGCCGGCAACGACAACCACGCGCCCCGCTGTCAGATCCTCGCGCATTCTTTTATCGTCGATATTGATAATTCTGGCCTTGGTATGGCTGCTATCGGTTAGTATTTTGACTTGACCGCCGGTATAGGAACAGGCTGGACAACCCAGCTCATGCAAGGCCATGCTCAATAAAGACGTCGTCACCTGCTCGCCGGTCGACAATAAAACATCCATCTCTCGGGAGTTCGGGTATTTCTGGATTTTATTCGCCAAAGCAATCAATCGATTCGTTTCGCCGCTCATTGCGGAGACGACGATAACCAATTGTTCCCCTTGGTCATGAACTTTTTTTACTTTTTCCGCTACCGCTTTGATTCGCTCGACTGAACCAACCGATGTTCCACCGAATTTATATACGAATAATCCCATTATTCAATAACCTTTAAAATAAGCGCCGAGTTGTTCCCGAACCCATTGCGCAACTGAGTTGAGCGCCTCCGGCAATGCCGCCGGGTTATTACCTCCCGCTTGAGCCATATCGGGTCGGCCGCCGCCTTTACCACCGACTTGCGTAGCTACTACATTGACCAAATCACCGGCTTTGATTTTAGAAACCAGATCTTTCGATACTCCCGCAATCAGACTGACTTTATCGTCTTTGACGGTCGCAAGCACAACTGCGGAACTGCCAAGTTTATTGCGCAATTGATCAAGCATGTCGCGGAGCGCTTTCGGATCGCTATCATCGATTTTAGCCGCCAAGACCTTTATGCCCTCGATCTCGACCGCCTGACTGCTCAGTTCGCCGCCGGCAGAACTGGCTAACTTCGCTTTCAAACGTTCCAATTCTTTTTCCAATTGCTTGTTTTTTTCCAGCAATTGCTCGACCTTATCGGCCGCCTTTTCCGGCGCGCTTTTCAAGCATCCGGCAATGATCGCCAAGGCCTTATCGCGGCTGTCGATCCAATCTAATGCGGCACTGCCGGTAACGGCTTCGATTCTTCTGACGCCCGCTGCGACACCGGTTTCGCCGATGATCTTGAACAAGCCGATATCGCCGGCCCGATCGACATGCGTGCCGCCGCACAGTTCGGTGGAAAAGCCGCCGATTCTAAGCACTCTGACTTCGTCGCCGTATTTTTCGCCGAACAAAGCCATTGCCCCGGCTTGCATCGCCTCTTCCTTGGCCATGATTTCTGCCAATACCGGCTCGTTCAAACGGATCTGTTCGTTGACCAATCGCTCGATCACGGCGATTTGCTCGGGCGTCACCGGCTCGAAATGAGAAAAGTCGAAACGCAGGCGTTCGGCATTCACTAAGGATCCTTTTTGCGCAACATGGTCGCCTAAGACTTCACGCAAGGCCGCATGCAATAAATGTGTCGCGGAATGGTTCAACTCGGTCGCTTTTCGTTTGATCTTATCGACGCTCGCGGTACAGCGTTCTCCGACCGACAAACGTCCCGACAACAACTTGCCGCGATGCAAGAACAAGTCGCCGCCTTGCTTTTGCGTGTTGACGACTTCGAATACGCCTTGTTCGGTCGAAATGCGTCCGCAGTCGCCGACTTGTCCGCCGGACTCGCCATAAAACGGCGTTTTTTCCAAGACGACAATGCCTTCATCGCCTTCGTTTAAGCTTTCTACCGCTTCGCCTTCCATAAACAAGCCTATGATCTTGGTGCTGTCTTCAAGATATTGATAGCCGGTGAATTCGGTTTGACCGTCCAGTTTTAGAGTTTGATTGTAATCGGCGCCGAAACTGCTTGCCGCCCGCGCCCGATTGCGTTGTTCGGCCATTTCGGTCTCGAAGCCGGCATGATCGATCGTCAACTGATGTTCGCGCGCGAAATCGGCGGTCAAATCGACTGGGAATCCGTAGGTGTCGTACAACTGAAACACGATATTTCCGGGTATCGTCGAACCATCCAGCTTGGCCACGCAAGCCTCTAGAATCTTCATCCCTTGCTCGAGTGTTTCGGCAAAGCGCTCTTCTTCTTTTTTTAGTACACGCTCGACTTGTTCTTGAGCATTTTTCAATTCGGGATAAGCCTCGCCCATTTGCTCGACAAGCGGCGCCACCAATTGATAAAAGAAAACTTCACGGATACCTAAGCGGTAACCGTGTCGAATAGCCCTTCGGATAATCCGGCGCAGTACGTAGCCCCGCCCTTCGTTAGACGGCAAGACACCATCCACGATCAAAAACGCGCAGGAGCGTATGTGGTCGGCGATCACGCGTAACGAACTCTTGTTCAGGCCCTCGATGCCGGCAAGTTTTGCGGCCGCTTTCAGCAAACCTTGAAATAAATCGATTTCGTAATTGCTATGCACGCCCTGCATGACTGCGGCGATTCGCTCCAGGCCCATGCCGGTATCGACCGACGGCTTCGGCAATGCATGTAGATTACCTTCGCTATCGCGATCGTATTGCATGAACACCAGATTCCAGATTTCGATGAAGCGATCACCATCCTCGTCAGGCGACCCCGGCGGCCCACCGGGAATCGATTCGCCGTGGTCATAGAAAATTTCGCTGCATGGACCGCAGGGACCGATATCGCCCATCGCCCAAAAGTTGTCTTTGGAGCCGATACGGGAAAAACGCTTCGGATCGACACCGACGTCTTCCAGCCAGATTTTTTCGGCTTCGGAATCTTCATCGAAAACCGTCACCCATAATTTTTCATCCGGAATGCCTAATTCTTTGGTCAAAAAATCCCAAGCCAAGTGTATTGCATCCTGTTTGAAATAATCGCCGAAACTGAAGTTGCCGAGCATTTCAAAAAATGTATGATGCCTCGCCGTATAACCGACATTTTCCAAGTCGTTATGTTTGCCGCCGGCACGAACGCAACGCTGACTGGTCGCGGCACGCGTGTAGTCGCGATGTTCTCGGCCGAGGAACACATCTTTGAATTGCACCATACCGGCATTGGTAAACAACAATGTCGGGTCGTTACCCGGAACCAGCGAACTGGAGGGTTGGATGGAATGTCCGCGTTGGCGAAAAAAATCCAGGAATGCGGAACGCAATTCCGAACTGCTCATGTTTTTCATCATCTTCGAATACTAAATGTTCTTGGAATTACTTAACCCAGCTTTAACAAATGTAGTGACTAGGACTATAGAGTTGAATATTATCATCTATTTTTCAATGCCTTACCATCTCCGAATGTTAAAGCTTGGTTAATTTTAATGTTCAAGTGTTCGGGCAAAACCGCGATCATGCCACCGGAAAACCCTCGTTGCAATAAAAACCGGCTTCGTTTACTCCATTCAGACAACGTTATCGCGTCTTCTTGCCGATATTTTTTTCGATACACCTCTAGCAAAACATTTAACCAACTACCCGCTGTTTCCGTAACGATTTCTTGCAAATCAAAGTTTTCTATTCCTAATTGTCGAAGCTCATAATCGATACGATTCGGGCCGAAACCCTTTTCGATTCGTTGACGCGCGTAACATTCAGCGAAACGGCTATCGCTCAGCCAATCTTGCTCGGCCAAATCGTCCAGTACGCGGTCTATCCTATCTTTATCGAATCCTCTCGATAATAATTTGTTTTTCAATTCCAGACGGCTGTGTTCACGACGCGCCAATAATCGTAAACATACATCTTTAATCAACTTAAGCTCGGCGTCCATGCTACTCCCTTTATACTCAAAAAATGGATGACTTTATGAAGATATGGGGGGGGCTGCCGAAGAGTCCCACAGTTGTAATATACCTTTCGCACTTCAAATTTCGGCAGTGCCGAAGGAGGCCTCGGGGGTGCTCGGTAAAGGCTTTGCCAGCATGAAGCTGGCATAGAGCCTACAGAGACGTATTTACCCAGCACCTAAATTCCATAGCCCTTTAGCTATGTTTAATATTATAGCTAATTTAGGTGCTGGGTTTACGGCGTCCTTTGACGGGCACCCCGAGGCCGAATTTTCATCTACGAGTATAAGTTCGCCAAATTTTATTTTTCCGGAAGAATCTCTTCATCTGCTTGCTCAGCCGGCACGCGCAACGCAGCAAAAGCTTCGGCTCTGATTTTCGCCTCGATATCCGCCGCTTTTTCGGGATGCTCTTTCAAAAACTGTTTAACATTGTCCTTGCCTTGCCCGATTTTTTCATCGTTGTAGCTATACCATGAGCCGGCTTTCTGTATAAAGCCGTAAGATACGCCTAAGTCTACTAATTCTCCATAAAAGGACACACCTTCACCATAAAGAATCTCGAATTCAGCCTGCTTGAAAGGCGGCGCTACTTTATTTTTAACGACCTTGACGCGGGTTTCGTTGCCGATCACTTCATCGCCTTTTTTAACCGAGCCGATGCGACGAATATCCAAACGCACCGAAGCATAGAATTTTAAGGCATTGCCGCCTGTCGTCGTTTCCGGACTGCCGAACATGACGCCGATTTTCATGCGAATCTGATTGATGAATATCACCAAGGTATTCGAACGCTTGATATTAGCGGTCAACTTTCTGAGCGCCTGAGACATCAAACGGGCTTGCAAGCCCATGTGCGAATCGCCCATATCGCCTTCGATTTCGGCTTTCGGGGTGAGCGCCGCAACCGAATCGACAACGACGATATCAACCGCTCCCGAACGAACCAGCATATCGGTGATTTCGAGCGCCTGCTCACCGGTGTCGGGTTGAGAAACCAATAAATCGTCTACGTTGACGCCGATCTTTTCGGCATAACCGGGATCGAGCGCATGCTCGGCATCGACGAACGCCGCGGTTCCGCCCAGTTTTTGCATTTGCGCGATAACCGATAAAGTCAATGTAGTTTTACCTGACGACTCCGGGCCGTAAATTTCAATCACCCTTCCACGCGGCAAACCTCCGCATCCTAAAGCAATATCCAAGGATAAAGAACCGGTCGAGACAACCTGGATATCTCGAGAAGCGGCCACATCGCCCATCCGCATAACCGAGCCTTTGCCGAATTGTTTTTCGATCTGCATCAAGGCAGCGCCAAGTGCTTTTTTCTTGTTCTCATCCATTTATATTGCCCTCATTTAAACTGGTTTCTATTTAGAAAACACTCTGCTGCAAAATGTCTTCTGTTAGGCGTTCGCTGTTTCTTTCCAAAAGCAAAATTCATACTATACCTTTCGCACTTCAAATTTCGGCAGTGCATAAGGAGGCATCGGGGTGCCGGCAAAGGCTTTGCCTACATGGATGTATCCACGGCGCCCTTTGACGGGCCACCGGTGCCGAATTTTGATCTACGATGGGTATAAATTTAAAAAAACCACCTATCCGATCTTTGCCACTGGAAGAAGCGGTATTGCTAGTCATCGCCTTTCAATTAAGCGATAACAGCCATCGCTAAAAAGGGCTTATTATGACATAGCGTATTTTATTTGGCACAGCTAATGTGTCTCATTCAATTTAAACGACTTAGGAACGAGCATGAAATAAGCCAGGCAACCGACGCCACGATTTTTGTTCGTATTCAAGGCGCGAACGATACTTTGCAACTAAGGGTTTCGTAACAAATAACTTCTCGATTATTCATCGTTCCTAAACGCTGCACTCGCCGTTACACATAAGTCGTAGATACCGTCATGCCATCTTGGCGAATAAGACCTCGATACCCTTTATTTGTTGCTTAACGTACCCGGCTTCGAAATCGCGACGAAGGCGTCGCTCCCACAAGGGGCCGGATGCTCTGTGGGAGCGATCCCCAGATCGCGATTTCGGAGCCACTGATGTTCAATATCCACAGATTTATCAAACAGCACCGTTTCCAGGTCTACGATGACCTCTGTTTAGCAAGTTTACCGATACTTATGTATAACGATGAGCGCAGAGCATGGGAACGATAAACTTCTGTGGGATGTGCACAAGCCGTGAGAAACATTTAGGGACGTTATTTTTTACCGCATCCTAACGCCTTTCTTAGACCGCCATCTCCTCATTCAATCTCAGTGCCGGTTTCATGGTTGCACCCCAACCTTTTACAGCCCCGGCCCAACAATGAATCAATCAGGCTTAATATCCGATTTATCTTTTGACTTTTCAATCAATTGATCCATTTCTTCTCTAGGCAAATAATCCAAATCCCAATGACTGGTATAGTTTTCTTTTAAGCGCCTTCTTCCCGGATGTAATGCCTTCGACTCAGCGCTACAAGTTACCGCGGCGGTTTGTGTCGACTCTTCGGATAACTCATTATCTATGTCACCGCTATAATGGTTTAATCGTGCAAAAACCGTTTGTTTGATGCTGTCGAACAGATGACTCATATCCTCTACTCCTAGCTTTTTACCGAATTTAACGCAGTAGTCATGAAAACTAAAATTTGTCTTATAGTTTATCGCGCACTGCGTTATAAGCAAATCCTAGTAATTCACTAGGAAATACAGACTCCAATCATTGTTCGATAGCTACTCCCTTTATACTCAAAAATTAGTTAACTTTCTGAAGGTATGGGGTGTGGCTAGCGAGGATGTCGGCAGCAGGGATCGCTGCCGTCAAGCCCCCATGGATGGGTTCACGGCGGTCCTCGATAGACACATCCCATACCTTTATATCCTTAGACGGTTTTCGACCAAAAGGGAGTAAAACCGAACCATCTTTCTTATTTTTCGGTCAACATTTCTAAAGCCAGGATCGCCATTTTTTTCGACCCTTCTCCGCTGCCTAACGTATTTTTAATTCCAATCAAATCGGACTTTACTCCATCGTAATAAGCTCGATCGCTCAATAGCTTGACGATTTCATCGGCAATATTTTTCGCGTTAGCTTCGTGCTGTATCAATTCTTTTACCACCGCCTTACCCGCAACGATATTGGGCAAACCGATAAAAGGAGTTTTCACTAACAACCTTCCGAGCCAGTAAGTCAATTCGGATAGTTTGTAAACGATGACCATCGGCACCTGTAGTAACGCAATTTCCAGCGTAGCGGTTCCCGAACTCGTCATAATCGCCGTACAACATTGAACCGCATCATAGGTTTCGTTTTTAATAACCTTAATTGCCAACTCGGAACGATCGAGATATGACCGAAGTAATTCGTCGCTGACACTTTGGGCTTGCGGCAAAATGAATTGCGCACCGGGCACACGGAAAAGCACAATCGACGCGGCGTCCAGCATTACCGGCAGTAATCGTTCAATTTCTTGTTTTCTGCTGCCGGGCACCAACCCAATGACGGGGCGTTCGACGTCAAGGCCGAAACGCTCCAAATCTTCATGTTTCGAGTACCGAGGATGCACTTTGTCGATCGAAGGATGCCCGACATAACTTACCGGCACGTTTTCCGCTTCATAATAAGCTGTTTCGAATGGAAAAATGACCGCCATCCTATCGATCACTCGACCGTATTGCTTAACTCGTCCAGGGCGCCAAGCCCAAACTTGAGGACTTACATAAAACAACACCTTGACGCCGATGCTTTTAGCAAATTTGGCCAATTTAAAATTGAATTCCTTATAATCGACGCAAACCAGCAAATCGGGCCGTTCATCAACCAATAAACGTTGCATTTGCTTTAAGGCTTGCCGGATTTCCCGATAATGCTTAAGCACTTCGACAACGCCGATCACCCCGATATTAGACGAATCGCAACGAATATCGATACCGGCTTCGTGCATCGCCGCACCGCCCATGCCAAGTCCTTCGATGCCCGGATGCAGGCTATTCAATTCGAGAAACATATGCGCGGCATGGCGGTCGCCGGAGGATTCGCCGGCGCTGAACATGACCTTAAAAGGCTGAGTAGATGTCAAAGGCAGTTCTCTCAGCGATTGATCAAGCCGTCAGCACGGAACGAATCACGCCGACGATGGTTTCGATGTTTTCATCCGACAAATTCGGACAAATCGGGAGCGCCATGCAGCTTGCTGCAACCGATTCGGTTACCGGCAGCGACACATCGGCATAGGCTTCTTTAAAGACATTTTGCCGGTGCAAGGGCACCGGATAATAGATCGCACAGCCGATTTGCTTATCTTGCAAGGCTTTCAACACGTCATCGCGCCGATCGCATAATAATGTGTATTGATGATAGACATGCTCGCCCAAGCCGTCTTCGTAAGGCACGGTCAACGGCAAATCGGCCATCAATTTCGAATACAAGTGCGCGGCGCGGCGGCGGCCTTGATTATATTGTTCGATGCGTTTCAATTTGACGCGCAGAATCACGGCCTGCATGTCGTCGAGCCGGCTGTTATAGCCGATCACATCGTGATAATAGCGTACATCGGAGCCGTGATTGCGCAGCATTTTGACTTTCGCGGCAGTCTCGTCCGAATTCGTCGTGACCAGGCCTCCGTCGCCGAATGCGCCGAGATTTTTACTCGGAAAAAAGCTAAACCCGGCCGCATTACCGATACTGCCGGTTTGTTTACCATCGATGCGAGCGCCGAACGATTGCGCGCAATCTTCAATCAATTTTAGATTGTGCTTGGCGCAAATTTCTTTAATTCTTGCCATATCGGCCGGCTGTCCGAACAAATGTACCGGCATCACGGCCTTGGTTTTCGGCGTGATCGCCTGCTCGATCACTTCCGGGTCGATATTGAAGGTGCGCGGATCAATATCGACGAAGACCGGTTTTGCACCGACATAGCAGATCGCCTCGGCCGTGGCAATGAATGTGAAAGCCGTCGTAATCACTTCATCGCCGGCGCCGATGCCTTCGGCGGCCAGCGCCAAATGCAGCGCATCGGTTCCTGAAGCCACACCGATGGCGTGCTTGGCCCCTAAATAATCGGCCGCTTCCTTCTCGAAGCCTTGTACATTCGGCCCCAATATAAAGGAACAATTTTCAATCGTTTGCGCAAGCCCTTGCTCGATTTCATCTTTGATTTCGGCATATTGGGCCTTCAAATTTACCATAGGGATCATGTCGATTAACGCCTCTTTGTAGAACTATAAATTTTTTATAACTTGAATCGCTCAGGCCGAATAGACCGGACAAAAATCTGCGCGCCCATCTTGCGTAACTATTCAGTCCCCCGGAAATTATCGTTCCCACGCTCTGCGCTCATCGTTATACATAAGTCAAAAATTACCGTTTTGCAATCTTAGCTAATGAGTCTTCGATACCAATTATTGTTACTTAACACTTTCGACCTCGAGATCGCGATCAGGGGATCGCTCCCACAGAGCATCCACCCCCTTGTGGGAGCGACGCCTTCGTCGTCCCTCACCTAACGCTAGATGAGGGAAAGCCACTGATGTTCAATATCCGCAGATTTATCAAACAGCACCGTTTCCAGGTATACGATGACCTCTGTTTAGCAAGTTTACCGATACTTGAGTATAACGGCGAGCGCTCTGCGTGGGAACGCCTCAGTACCGCTCCAGCGGTACGAGACGCTAGAGCGTCTCGGTCTTCATTCCCACGCCGGAGCGTGGGAACGATAGGGGGTGTGAATAATTACCATCTTGCTGTTATTTATTCAACGCCTTGGAAATTGCCAATGCTGTCGCCAATGCGCGTCTACCGGCCTCACCCGGTACCAGCGGGTTGCTTCCTGAACGAATACAATTGACAAAATGTTTGATTTCTTCAAGCAGCGCATCGCCGTTTTCGAACACCGACTCTTCGGTCAATATCTCAGGAATTCCGGGGAACATTTCTTTCGGCCCCGTTTTGTGTTTGGTCAGCACCCGATTTTGGAAATCGACCGAGATATAAGAACTCGGTCTGAACATACGCATTTTACGTTCCATTTTCATACTAATCCGGCTGGCCGTGACATTGGCGACGCAACCGCTTTTAAACACTAACCTGGCATTGGCGATATCGATATCGGAAGTCAAAACCGACGTACCGCTCGCATCGATTCGCTCGACTTCGGAATCCACCAAAGCCAAAATAATATCGATGTCGTGAATCATTAAATCCAGTACGACGCTAACATCGTTGGCGCGCGGGTTGAATGGAGACAAGCGGTGCGATTCGATAAATAGCGGTTTTTCCTCCGCCTGCCCAAGACCTAGTACAGCCGGGTTAAAGCGTTCCAGATGACCGACTTGCAGAATGACTTTGTTGCGCTCGGCAATGGCGATTAAGTCATCGGCTTCATCGACCGTCACGGTAATCGGCTTTTCGACCAACACATGCGCACCGGATTCGAGAAAATCTTTGGCAACCCGATGATGCAAGGTTGTCGGCACAACGATACTGACCGCATCGACCTGACCCAACAAAGACTGATATTTGGTCAATGCCCTTGCACCATGTTTTTCAGCGACATTACGCGCCGCCGTTTCGTTGATATCGACGACTGCCGTCAATTCGCAGTCGGGCAGCGCTGCATATTTCTCGGCATGAAACTTACCGAGATAACCGGTTCCAATAACCGCACATTTTAATTTTTTCATAGTGCCAACTAAATTCTCATCAGACAGCAACGCTACCGCATACTTCGCAGCAATTCCCAGTTTAAGAAGTTTCGCCGATTTTAGGGTGTGGGGTATGCCTGTCGAGGAACGCCGTAAACCCATCCATGGGGGCTTGACGGCAACTCCCTGCTGCCGACATCCTCGCCAAACATACCCCGCACCCTTTTTGATCTCCAAATTGGGAATTGCTGCATACTTCGCGTTCCTGTGAATTATATAAATGATGCATTGTAGACTATTCCATTTAATCCATGAAACGGACTTTTACAAAGCATCGAGCAGGATGCTTCAAACAGAAGACTCATAGCGAACATTCGACGCACGATACATCAAAACGGTCACATTGCGGTCACATCTGCGTTATATTGTAGCCGTGAACCTGAAAAATGAGTTGAATCTCTGTTTCCTGAAATTTTCGGACAACCCTAAACCTTAGGAGAAACTCTATGAGCACTGATGAATCATTATCTGTTTCCGGCCCTCTCGATGCCGAAGAATTAAGAAAAATCGATGCTTGGTGGCGCGCCTGCAATTATTTGTCGGTCGGTATGATTTATCTCCGAGCCAATCCTCTCCTGAAAGAACCCTTGTCGACCGAACACATCAAACATCGCTTATTAGGCCACTGGGGAGCCAGTCCCGCGTTGTCGTTTGCCTGGGCGCATCTCAATCGTTTGATCAAACGTGACGAGCTCGATGTGATTTTTATCGCCGGTCCCGGTCATGGAGCCCCCGGCGTTTTAGGGCCAAGTTACTTGGAAGGCACTTATTCCGAGGTCTATCCCGATAAAAGCGAAGACACGGAAGGCATGCGTAAATTCTTCAAGCAATTTTCCTTCCCGGGCCAAATCGGCTCGCACGTCACGCCGGAAACGCCCGGCTCGATCCATGAAGGCGGCGAATTGGGCTACAGTCTCGCGCATGCCTACGGCGCGGCGTTCGACAATCCGGATTTAATCGTCGCCTGTGTGGTCGGCGACGGCGAGGCGGAAACGGGGCCATTGGCGACTGCTTGGCATTCGAATAAATTCTTGAATCCGATCCGCGACGGCGCGGTCTTGCCCATCCTCAATCTGAATGGCTACAAAATCGCCAATCCGACAATCCTTGCCCGCATCAGTCACGAAGAACTGGAGGCCATGTTTATCGGTTATGGTTACCGGCCCTATTTCGTCGAAGGAAGTGATCCGTCCGAAATGCATCAAAAAATGGCTTCCGTCGTGGATGAAGCCATCGCCGAAATCAAAACCATTCAAAAATCCGCCCGAGAAAGCGGAATCGCAGAGCGTCCGCGTTGGCCGATGATCGTGTTACGGTCTCCGAAAGGCTGGACCGGACCGAAAACAATCAACGGCCATCAATCCGAAGGCTCATGGAGATCTCATCAAGTGCCCTTTGCCGACGCAGGCACCAGTTCGTCCGGCTTGCGCTTACTGGAGGAATGGCTACAAAGCTATCGACCGGAAGAGCTATTCGACGACAACGGCCGCCTAGTGGAAGAACTCAAAGAACTTTCTCCACAAGGCCAGCTCCGAATGAGCGCCAATCTTCACGCCAACGGCGGCTTATTGCGCAAGGCGCTCAAATTACCCGACTTTCGCGACTATGCTGTCGAAGTCAACCGACTCGGACAAGTCGAACACGAAAACACCAAGCCGCTGGGCGAATTTTTACGGGACGTTCTCAAGAATAACATGAACAATTTCCGGATTTTCGGCCCGGACGAAACCGCATCGAACCGCTTGCAAGCGGTCTATGGCGCGTCCAAAAAAACTTGGATGGCGGATTTTTTGCCCGAAGACGAAGACGGCGGCGAATTGAGCCGGGACGGGCGCGTCATGGAAATGCTCTCCGAACATACCCTGGTCGGATGGCTCGAAGGCTACTTGCTGACCGGACGACACGGCTTTTTCCATACTTACGAAGCCTTCGCCCATGTCGTCGATTCGATGTTCAACCAACATGCAAAATGGCTCGACACCAGCAAAAACCATGTGCCATGGCGAGCGAAGGTGTCTTCGCAAAATATCTTGTTGTCCTCGACCGTCTGGCGTCAGGATCATAACGGGTTCTCGCATCAAGACCCCGGCTTCATCGATCTAGTCACGAACAAAAGCCCGTCGGTAACCCGCGTCTATTTGCCGCCCGATGCGAACACCCTGCTGTCGGTCGCCGATCATTGCCTCCGCTCGACCGACTATATCAACGTCATTGTCGCGGACAAGCAAAAACATCTTCAGTTTTTGACGATCGAAGAAGCCGTTGTCCATTGCACCAAGGGCGTCGGTCTATGGGAACGCGCCAGCAACGACCAGGGTGAAGTCCCGGACGTAGTCATGGCTTGCTGCGGCGATGTCGCAACCCTAGAAGCGCTGGCGGCCACGGCCATTTTGCGCGAACACTTGCCCGATCTTAAAGTCCGTTTTGTCAATGTGGTCGATTTATTCAAATTGCAACCGAATACCGAGCACCCCCACGGATTGAGTCATCGCGAATTCGATAGCCTCTTCACGGTAGACAAGCCGGTCATTTTCAATTTCCACGGCTATCCCTGGTTGATCCATAAACTGGCCTATCGCTTCAAGAATCATGAAAATCTGCATGTGCGCGGCTATAAGGAGCGCGGCAATATCAATACGCCGATGGAGCTTGCGATTCTGAACGAAGTCGATCGCTTCAATTTAGTCATCGATGTCATCGATCGGGTTCCGAAATTGCAAATCAGGGCGGCCCATCTCAAGGAGCTCATGAAAAACGAAATCATCGAGAATCTTCGTTATGCGCATCAACACGGCACCGATAAACCCGAAATCACCGGTTGGCAATGGCCGTTTTAATAGAAACGGCAAATGTCTAATTTTGATTTTTATTTGTAAAACAGCGTTCACCAAAATCATTTTAACCCAGCCTTAACGCTTTTCGTAAACAAGTTATTGATAAATATGTAATAATTAAATTTTATAACACTACAAAGTTAAATTTGGCATGATTTTTAATTATTTTATTTCAATCGCATAGGCGATAGGCACTACACTTGTTAAAGCTGGGTTAAGGATATGAAAATACCAAACGTCAACATTCTCGTTATCAACAGCGGCAGTTCCTCAATCAAGTATCGATTGATTGCCCTGCCGCAAGAACAAGTACTGGCAGACGGCTTGCTGGAACGCATCGGAGAACAGGAAAGCCGGATCATTCATAAAACCGCCGGCGACTCGGGTCGTTTAAATGAAATCAAGCAGTCGGTCGCCGCTGCCGATCATCACCAAGCCTTTAAGGCAGTCTTCGAGATTTTGGGCGAAAATTGCCCGGTCGATGCAATAGGCCACCGCGTCGTGCATGGCGGCGATCGGTTCTCCGGTCCTGCCTTGATCGATGACGATACGATAGCGTCGATACGCGCGCTCTGCCGAATAGCGCCGCTGCATAATCCGGTTAACTTGCTTGGCATCGAGAGTTGCTTGTCTCATTTTCCGGGCGTACCTCAGGTGGCGGTATTCGATACGGCATTTCACCAAACGATGCCGCCTCACGCCTATCGTTATGCGATTCCGGAAACATGGTACAGCGATTACGGCATACGCCGATTCGGTTTTCACGGCACCTCTCATCATTATGTGGCGAGACGGGCCGCCGAATTTATCGGTAAACCTTTCGATCGCAGCCATCTGATTACTTTGCATTTGGGCAATGGCGCGAGCGCGACGGCGATTGCAAACGGCCGCTCCGTCGATACGTCGATGGGGTTTACACCGCTGGAAGGTTTGGTGATGGGCACGCGTAGCGGCGACTTGGACCCGGCAATACCGCTATTTGTCGAACAAACCGAAAATACCGACGCGAATGTAATCGACCGGGCCTTGAACCGCGAATCCGGATTAAAAGGCTTATGCGGCACCAACGACCTCAGAACTGTGCTCGAACAAAAAAATGCAGGCGATGAACGAGCCCGATTGGCTCTCGATCTATATTGCTATCGAATCAAGAAATACATCGGCGCTTACTGCGCGGTACTTGGCGAAGTCGACGCTCTGGTTTTTACCGGCGGCGTGGGTGAAAACGCGGCCGAAGTACGCCGTTTAGCTTGCGAAGGCCTGTCGCGTCTCGGCATCGCCATTGATGAAGCGGCCAATAGCGGCGTTGCCGGAGATATTGCCGAAATCGGGCATGCCGAAAGTCGAACGCGTACTCTAGTCATTAAAACCGACGAAGAATTGCAAATTGCCCTGGAAACCATGGCTGTGCTTGATAAAGATCAGGCATAAAAATAATGCCCTAAGGAAAATTGAACGAGCGAGTCGGGGTTGATTGAGGTTGTATCGGTCTCAGGAAGCTCTTGCCCTGAGCTTGTCGAAGAGGGAGCTTCCGGGGAGTGTTTCCCAAGCTAGAGCTCTCATCGTTATACATAAGTAAAAAATTACCGTTTTGCAATCTTAGCTAATGAGGCCTCGATACCATTTCTTGTCGCCCAACGTTCCCGACTTTCCCTCACCTAGCGTTAGGTGAGGGAAAGCCACTGATGTTCAATATCCGCAGATTTATCAAACAGCACCGTTTTCAAGTATACGATAACCTCTGTTTAGCAAGTTTACCGATACTTGTGTATAACGGCGAGAGCTAGAGCTTGGAAAACAGCAAAATTCAACAACATATACCTTTCATGCTTCAAATTTCGGCATTAGCGTATGGAGGCACCGGGGGCACTGCCATTAAGTTAAGCCATTCGTGGTGAGCCCTTCGGCTAAGCTCAGGAGAGCCGAAGGGCTCAGGGCGAACGGAAAAGTCCTTAACTTGATGGCAGTGAATCTTAGCCAATGAGTCTTCGATACCATTTATTGCTGCTTAACACGCTCGACTTCGAAATCGCGATCAGGGGATCGCTCCCACAAAGGACCCATCACTCTTTCCTCTTTCACCTTTCCTCTTTAACCTAAATTAAACATCTCCCCATAACCCTCCCGATAAGTCGGGTATTTAAACCTAAACCCCAAGGTCTTCAAGCGGCTATTCCGACATCGTTTATTTTGATCCGGAACATTATCGGCAGGTTTTGCGATCGGCGGCTGACTGTTCATTTGTTGAGCGAGCCATGAAATCACTTCCCACATCGGCGCGGGATTGTCGTCGCTGGCCAAATAAAAATTTTCCAGATGCTCTCCTTCAACGTGCTTCTTCATTAAAAAAGCCAACACCGCCGCGCAATCGTCTTGGTGAATTCGGTTCGTGTAATAAGGCGGGTCGGCTTGAATGGCGGCTTGCCGTGACGCCATTTGTAAAAGGCGTTCTCTACCCGGGCCGTAAATACCGGAAAACCGCACGATGACCGCGCTGGGATCATGCTCCAATAGCGTTTGCTCGGCCTTACGGATGACTTGCCCGGTTACGGTATTCGCTTGAGCGTCCGACGCTTCGTCCACCCATTCACCGTCGGTTTGCCCGTATACGCCGGTGGATGAAACAAAAAACCATTGCGGCATACGGCCGTCGGCTTTAAATCGTTGTATCAGATTGTTCAATGCCGTATCGAAAACGGCACGATAGGCTTCGGCATCGCGTCCGCCGGGCGTCGGTAAGTAGAGAACTTGGTCAAAATCGCAATCGATCCGTTCGAGATCCTCAGGCCGAGTCAGGTCGGCTTTGAGAAAACGGGCTCCACCGGCATCGCTTAAAGGAGGATTTCTTTTAAGGCCGAAAACTTGATAATGCTTTCTATCGAGAATAGAGGCGAGCCTAGCGCCGATATCGCCGTATCCGGCAATCAGTAATTTTGTCATCGTTTTTCACTTCGAAATGAATGCAGAAAAAGCCAAAGCCGGTAGAAAAGCATGATAGCTATCATTGCCAGCCCGCCGAATAAAAAATCCTGGTGTTTTTGGGCTAGCTGACGGATTTGCTCGACCAAGGCCATATCCGTTTCACGATACAAAATAAAACTGCCCAGTCCCAAAACGAACAAGCCAAAGACCGGCTTTAGGTATCGGCCGTCGATTTTGCTGGAAGCAAAGCTACCGATTAGACTACCGAGTATTGCAAAACCAGCGAACAATGCAGTTAATTCCACATCGATATGCATGTGATCGGCATGCCCCGTCAACGCTGCGCCGGCTTGCAGCACGATGATGAATAAGGAAGTGCCGATCGCGGCGTGCATCGGTAAACCGGCCAAAAAGTTCAATGCCGGAACCAGCAAAAAGCCGCCGCCGACGCCGACCAAACCGGTCACGAATCCAACCAAAAATCCGTCGAACAAAATCGCCATGACCGGCAAATGAATCGGACACAGGTTTTTCGTTGCATCACTTTCCGCTACGGCGGCTTCTGATGTACCCCGCTTTCGCCTTAACATCGAAAACGAAGCAGCAATCATCACGACAGCAAACAGCACCAACAAAACCGGATCGGGAATAAAAGCGGAACTGCGCCCGCCCAAAAACGCGCCGGCCATACCGGCCGCACCGAACGTGAATCCGGTTTTCCAGCACACGAACCCTAGCCGCGCATGATTGATTACCGCAATGATGCTGGTCAAACCGACCACGACCAAAGAAGTGACGATCGCTTCTTTTGCCTCCAAACCGGCAAAGTAAACCAGCACCGGCACGGTCAGAATCGAACCTCCGCCGCCCAACAAACCGAGCAGAATACCGATCAGTGTCGCCAGCGCGATCAGCAAATACATGATTAACCCTGCCGAATCAAAGCATCCTTGCCCGGTTGACCGCAGGCCTGATTGGCCGGCAGTGCTTCATCGATATACTTTGGGTACGGTAAATCCAAATTATGCATGATGGTAATGAATTCGGCCTTGCTTTTGCCTGCGCCGAGCCGGGCATTCGAATCGATCTCCTGGCGTATCGTCGAAACGGTTTTACCGTTGTAATCATGACCGGGAAATACCAGCGTGTCGGGCGGCAACGAAAACAATTTTTTAGTAATACTGTCGTAAAGGGTAGCGGCATCGCCTTCCTGAAAGTCCGTGCGACCGCAGCCGTTGATCAGCAATGCGTCTCCAGTAAATACCCGGTCGCCGATAACATAACTGACGCAACCGGAAGTATGGCCGGGCGTATGCAGAACTTTGATTTCGATGTCACCGACCTGCAGCTCCACACCGTCGGTAACGAGTAAATCTGCGCACATCGCTCCGGCATCGCGATGCACAATGCTTTTGCTGCCTAGCCTATCTCTCAACAAGCCGGCAGCGGTAATGTGGTCGGCATGAACGTGTGTTTCCAGAGTATTGATCAGTGTTAAATCCAAATCGTCCAATAATTCCATGTACATATCGGCTTCGCTTTCGACCGAATCGATAATAATGGCTTTTCGGGTGCGTTCGCAACCCAGCAGATAGCTGTAGGTAAAGGTATCGGGTTCAAAAAGTTGTCTAAATATCATGGCGTGTCTCCGAAGCAATGAGTCAGTCTATAATTAAATGCTAATATTGATTGTACGGAATGCGCTCTTGAAAGTGAAGCATTGTTAACCCTAGAAAAAACATTTCACCATGAAGATCATGAAGAATAAGATGTTAATTCAATAGCTTGCTACGCCCTTGCTAAACATTTTTGCAATACTTAAAGGTTACTCAAAGTCTATAACCTATTGAAATACATCGCCGCCGACACCTGCCAATCGAGCCGCCGAACTTCCTTCCAACAGTTGCCGAAGTTATTTAATGCTCGTTACTAAACAATAGATGCGTGGACACCATCAATGTTCAATAAAATGAGCCTGCGCTAAACTGATGAAACGCAAACTTTTCCGGTCGCAAAAAACCTATTGACATCGATGCGACCTGAATTTTATTTATCATATCCCTAAAATAGAGCACGACAACCATTAACGCACAATATTAGTGCGAATAAGTAACCATTTTATTTGTTTGATCGCTGGCATGAATACTGCTTCTAATAGGTAATATTAAGCAATAATGATTTTTTAAACTTGCTTAAAACCGGAACCGCATATTCGATTTGGAGGGAGGGGCTAAACAACCCGTCCCGCAGAGACGGAAAAGATAGTTAACTGAAACAGGTGAAAGCGTGGCGAAATCTCAATCCATTATTCAAGAGTTCCCTTTTTGGTTCACGCAACGCGCGGAATCACGGCTTATATTTCTTTACGGCGAAGAACGTACGAAAGACTTGATGAACCGCCTACTCGACCGTATGCAGCATTTTTCTGTCCCGAAGGCGCAACCTCTCTCCGAATATTGGAACGAGCAGGATGTCATTCTGATCACCTACGGCGATAACATCAGGCAAACCGATGCCAAACCCTTAGCAACGCTCTACGAATTTTCATTACTTCATCTAAAAGATTGCATTAATAGCATACATGTTTTGCCTTATTTTCCGTTTAGCTCCGACGACGGCTTTGCGGTGATCGACTACAAAACCGTCGATCCTCAATTAGGCGACTGGCGCGACATCGAGCGTATTGCACAAGACTTTAGCTTGATGACCGACTTAGTGATCAATCATGTTTCCCGCGAAAATCTTTGGTTTATCGATTACCTCAGTCATAAAAAACCGGCCTGCGATTATTTTATCGAATTGCCGGAAAATACCGATGTCAGCTCGGTCGTGCGCCCGCGCAGCACGCCGGTGCTAGTACCTGCTCATACCCATCAGGGCTTACGCTATGTTTGGGCGACATTCGGGGAAGACCAAATCGACGTCAACTTCGCCAATCCCGACGTGTTGTTCGAGTTTATCGACATTTTACTGCTGTACATTGAAAAAGGTTCTCGATTCATTCGGCTGGATGCGGTCGCATTTCTGTGGAAAAAATTGGACACCCGCTGTATCAACTTGCGCGAAACGCACGAAATCGTCAAGTTAATACGCGACATTGTCGATCTTATTGCCCCCGGCACGGTATTGATCACCGAAACCAATGTACCGAACGGCGAGAATCTAAGCTATTTCGGCAATAGCGACGAAGCGCACATGGTCTATCAATTCACGCTACCGCCGCTATTATTGCATGCTCTGTACCAGGGTAACTCGCATTACTTGACACGTTGGGCCAAGGATATGCCCCGTCCGCAAAAAAATTGCACCTATTTGAATTTTATCGCATCTCACGATGGCATCGGCCTGCGTCCGGCGGAAGGCATATTGCCTGAGCAGGAAGTCAAGGTTTTGGTCGATGCGATGCACGAATACGGCGGCTATGTCAGCACGCGCACCGGTTTGGACGGGCGGCCCTCGCCTTACGAAATTAATATCGCATTGTTCGACGCCCTTAAAGGTACGTCTTTAGGCCTCGATCAATGGCAGATTCAACGATTTATTTGCGCTCATACCATCATGATATCGTTGCAGGGGATTCCGGCCATTTACATTAATAGCCTAATTGCAACCGCTAATGATTATCATGGCGTCGAGCAATCGGGCAAAACGCGGTCGATCAACCGGCATAAATGGGAATATAGCGAATTGATGGACTTGTTGAACAATCCTCATAGTCCGAATGCGATTATATTTCATGAATTCAAACGGTTACTTGGTATCCGAAGAAGACAAGCCGCCTTTCATCCGGACGCGGCTCAGGAAACGCTAAGCAATAGCCCGGCATTGTTTTCATTTTGGCGTACTAGCCCGGATCATCGACAACGCATCCTGGTCGTAAGCAACATTACACCGCAACGACAAACCATGTCTTTGCCGAATCATCCCCGCCCCGAAGGGTCGGGATTGTGGCGGGATTTGATCGAACGAACCGCAATCAATAAAAATACCGCCGAACTGGTTTTGTATCCATACCAAACCGCCTGGCTCGAAGCCCTGGATTAGCATACTTCGCGAGAAGTTGTTTCGAACCCGAACCGAAAAAACTATAATGTCGCGACTAAACTGTTTTTAAATATACTCATCGCATATCAAAATTCGGCGCCGGGGTGTTCGACAAAGGACGCCGTGAATACGTCCCTGTAGGCTCTATGCCAGCTCCATGCTGGCAAAGCCTTGGTCGAACACCCCGACGCCTCCTCGGACATTAGCGAAATTTGAAGTGCGAAAAGTATAATTACTCATACTCCTTGAGCATTTTCCCTGGAAATGCGGACGGGACGCCCGTGCTCCCAAGCTTATTACCCTAAAATGGCTGCGAGGGCTGAATAATCACGTTTTTAACGCCGACCCGCTAACCGGCAAATCCTAAAAATTCATGCAAATTACAACTGAAGTCATCGGCTATATTGCCGCGACACTCACTACCCTGTCTTTTTTACCTCAGGCACTATTGACGCTCAAAACGCGCAATACCGAATCGCTATCATTAAGCATGTATAGCCTCTTTACGACCGGCGTTTTACTTTGGCTTATCTATGGGTTGTCGATTTCAGACAAGGCTATTATCTTCGCTAATTCAATAACATTTTTATTGGCTTTATCGATACTGTCTTTCAAAGTCTACAATACATTACGCGGCAGACATTAGCTTACGGGTTTTAACCCTACTCAAATGGAGACCAAAAGAACATGACCAAAAATGTTACCCTAACCCGATTTATCATCGAGCAACAACGCGAATTCCCTGGCGTATCAGGAACATTTACATTATTGCTGAACGATATCGTCAAAGCTTGTAAACAGATATCGCACATGGTTAACCGAGGAGACTTAATCGGCGTTCTGGGCAGCGCAGATTCGGAAAATGTACAGGGCGAGGTACAGAAAAAACTGGATATCATCACCAACGACATTATGGTGGATTCGCTTATTTGGACGGGACACTTGTCAGGTATGGCTTCAGAGGAAGTCGACGACATCATTCAAATTCCCGATCATTATCCGCGCGGCAAATACCTAGCGCTATTCGACCCGCTGGACGGCTCCTCCAACATCGACGTCAACTTGACTGTCGGAACCATTTTTTCCATTTTGCGCTATAACGGAACCGACGAGCCGCAACTCAACGACTTTTTACAAAAAGGCAGCGAACAAGTCTGCGCCGGATTCGTTTTGTACGGCCCGTCCACGATGATGATCTTGACGACCGGTCACGGCGTCAACGGCTTTACGCTGGACCAGGACATCGGCGAGTTTATCCTCACACACCCAAACATGACCATTCCAAGCGAAACCTCCGAATTCGCAATCAATATGTCGAACCAACACTTTTGGGAAGCGCCGGTCAAACGTTATATCGACGAATGCGTGGCGGGCGAAAATGGCCCGCGCGGCAAAAGCTTCAACATGCGCTGGGTAGCATCCTTGGTGGCCGAGGTTTTCCGGATTTTGACCCGCGGCGGCGTATTTTTATATCCTTATGATTTGCGCGATCCGGCTAAGCCAGGTAGATTGCGCTTGATGTATGAAGCCAATCCGGTCGCCTTTATCGTCGAACAAGCCGGCGGCGCCTGTTCAACAGGCCGGGAGCGCATGCTCGACGTTCAACCGAAGGGCCTACATCAACGCGTTCCGTTGATTCTGGGTTCGAAAAGCGAAGTCGACCGGATTATCGAGTACCATCAGTCTTAGGATGCCACGGCGCATCCTGCTTGGGCGCTTAATCCGCGCGAAACGTTTTGCACATAGTACGCGAAGTATATTCCACCAAATTTAAATTCAGGAGTAACTCATGTTAGAAGCACAGCAAAAAGCACCGGATTTCCAATCGGTTAATCAGTACGATCAGCCCGTCAGCCTGTCCGATTATCTCGGCAAAAAAAATGTGGTCCTTTATTTTTATCCAAAGGACGACACGCCCGGCTGCACGATAGAAGCCAATGAATTTACTCAAAAGGCATCGGAATTCGCCGAATACGATACGGTCGTCATCGGCGTCAGCAAGGACAACTGCGAAAGCCATCGAGCGTTTATCGATAAATTCGGCCTCAAGGTCGATTTACTGGCCGACACCAGCGGAGAACTCTGCGAAAGTTACGGCGTCTGGCGCGAGAGAGAAAAAAACGGCGTCAAGAGCATGGCGATTTTCAGATCGACTTTTATTATCGACAAGCAAGGCAATTTGGCCGATGTCGAATACGGAGTCAACCCTGAAGGGCATGCGCAAGCGGTGCTGGAGAAAGTTAAAAAGCTTTAACCTAGAAAAAGCATTTCACCATGAAGATAAGGAGTCCTAATCTTCTGCGGGACGGGTTATTTAACCCGTCCCTGACGTTTCGTTTCGCCCTAAACATTTCGGCTTAGGATTTCGTGACAAATAACTTCTTTTAGCTATGAGCTTTGTAGCGGGTTCGGCAACTCGCTTGACAGAACGCCGTGAACCCAGCACCTAAATTCCTTAGCCCATTGGCTATGTTTAATATAATGGCTAATTTAGGTGCTGGGTGAATACATCCGTGCAGGCTTGACGGCGGCGACTGATTGCCAAGGATGGCATGAATGCAGATTTTGCAGGAGCAAAAATCTGCCCTGCCGCCGACACCTGTCAATCGAGCAACCGAACCCTCCTTCAACAATCCGCTCAATATTGAATAAAGCAAGTTATTTTGAGCTATATCCTTTGGTTTCTGCTGACTTTGAGTTCAAAGAGGTATCAACTATTAACGCGAACATAGCCTAAACATTTCGGCTTACTTCGACCATAGTCGAAACGTTTAGGACGCGGTTGCAAACCCCGTCCTGCCAAGGCAGAATAGCCCGGAGTGAATCCATGGCGGAATGACGCGTTTTTTCCTTAAGTTGGCGCCCATGCCCACTGCGCCCCCCCTCTTTCCTCTTTAACCTTTAACCTTATTAATAAACCGCGCCAAACGCGCCATTGCTTCGCCTATTCTTTCAATCGACGTAGTATAAGCAAAGCGTATGAAACGCTCGGCTTGGTTAACACCAAAATCCTTGCCCGGCGTCACCGCAAGGCCTTCGGCTTCGAGTAAATCCAACGCGAAACGGTAACTGTCGTCGGTAAAACGCGAACAATCGGCATAAATATAAAATGCGCCGTCCGGCTTGGCCGGGAGAATAAATCCCAAATCGTGCAGCTGTCCGTAGAGAAAATCTCTTCTTTTTTGAAACTCTAATCGGCGCTTTTCCAATTCTTCCAAAGTCGCGGTTTCAAATGCCGCCAATGCGGCATATTGCGAATGACTAGCCGTCGCGATAAAAATATTTTGCGCAAGCTTTTCGACAACATCCGCATAAGCTTCGGGCACGATCAACCAGCCGACCCGCCAACCGGTCATGCCGAAATATTTCGAAAAGCTGTTAATCACAAATACATCCGGACTGAACTGTAATGCGCTAACGGCATCGTTTCCGTCGTAAACCAGGCCATGATAAATTTCATCGGAATAAAACACGCCGTTACGCTCATGAACCGCCTCGATCGCTCGCCGCAAAACATCCGGAGCAATCACCGTACCGGTCGGATTCGACGGCGAGGCAATTACCGCGCCTTTGCAGTCGCTCGACCAATGTTTTTCGATCAACGCCGAATTCAATTGAAAATCGCTGCACGCATCGACCGGAATCGTTTGCGCTCGTCCCCCCAAAAACTTAACGAAATTGCTATTGCACGGATAACAAGGATCGGCCATCAATATTTTTTCGCCGGCATTGAGACTCGCGCCCAAGGCCAGCAAAAAGGCGCCCGAAGCCCCCGGCGTAATAAAAATTCGCCCGTTATCGACAGTCACGCCGTAGCGATCGCGATAAAATTTTGCAATGCTTGCCCGAAGCTCTGAAAGTCCGGCGGCAGGCGTGTATTTGACATTCCCCGCCTCAAGATAAGCAATGGATGCATCAGTGATGGTTCGCGGCGTCAAAAAGTCAGGCTCGCCAATCTCCATATGAATCACATCCCTGCCCTGCCGTTCTAATTCCTTGGCGCGCTCTAAAATTGCCATGACATAAAAAGCGCTAATTGTTTCGGTTCGATCCGCCGGTTGTTTATTCATTTTTTCTTGGTTTATTACAAACCGATAAATAATATCAATAATTCTTGCTATGCGCTTCCCGTTCTGATAAAAATGCGCAGTTTTTTAATTGAATCTTCCCGGGAGTTAACGGATGAGCGATAGTAATAAAACTGATTCCTCACCTTTCAGTTTTAAACCTTATCAAGAAAAAGAGGGCGAAGAGTATATGAACGAAGCCCAGCTTCGTCATTTCGAAAGCATTCTGAGAAAATGGAAAGCCAATCTAATGGAGGAAGTCGACCGAACCGTGCATCATATGCAAGACGATGCCGCCAATTTTCCCGACCCTAACGATAGAGCGACGCAAGAGTCCGAGTTTAGCCTGGAATTAAGGACCCGCGACCGCGAACGCAAGCTGATTAGAAAAATCGATCAGGCGTTAAAGGATATTGAATCGGGCGATTACGGTTTTTGCGAGTCTTGCGGTATTGAAATCGGTATCCGCCGACTAGAGGCCCGTCCTACCGCAACGATGTGTATCGACTGTAAAACACTCGACGAAATTCGGGAAAAGCAAATGGGATAACCCCGGCTTTCAGCCTTCACACCCGCTATATCGGCCGGTTCGCACCCTCGCCTTCCGGCCCGCTTCATCTTGGCTCTCTTTATGCAGCCTTGGCAAGTTTTCTCGACGCTCGAAATCAAAGAGGGCAATGGCTGGTTAGAATCGACGACATCGATAAGCCACGCAATGTCGCAGGCGCCGCCGAATCGATACTCAAGACATTGGAAAGGTTCGGTTTAACCTGGGACGGCGATGTTTATTACCAAAGCCGCCACCTTGAACACTACCGCTACTACCTCGACCTATTAAAAGACCAAGAATTACTTTATCCGTGCCTCTGCAGCCGTAAATCGCTCACAGAGATAAAACATTCCGCAATTTATCCCGGATTGTGCCGACACCGAACTTTTCCGGAAAAATCGTCTCATGCCGTTCGCATTAGGGTCGAGGCTATCCATTCGACATTCAATGATCGCTTGCAGGGCATGCAGTCCCAAAATCTCGCCACCCAACACGACGACTTTATCTTAAGAAGAAAAGATGCGATCTTCTCCTATCAATTCACGGTCGTCATCGACGATCATCTACAAGGCGTTACCGATATCGTTCGCGGTGTCGACCTGCTGGATTCGACGATCAAACAGGTCTATCTGCAACAAAAACTGGACTTTAAGCAACCGAGCTATATGCATGTTCCGTTGATTACCGACTCGAACGGCATCAAACTCAGCAAGCAATCGTTCGCACGACCTGTTGCTACCGACCATCCGTCGCGTGTTATATTTAGTTTACTGGAATTACTAAAGCAAGCGCCGCCGCAAGAACTGGCCGATGCCTCTTTATACGAAATGTTGGACTGGGCCATCAGCCATTGGCAACCCGGGCATTTATCAACGATGACCGCTATTTGCCCCGCCGCCGACCTTAATGCCTCTTGTACGTCTAAAGAACCTAAGGACTCATCATGACTGAAGTGAAAACCTATCCTGTCGATCCCAAACTGTCAGCCCGGGCTCACATTACACCGGAACGCTATGAAACACTTTATCGACAATCGATCGATGAACCGGAATCCTTTTGGGCAGAACAAGCAGAACAATTTCTCGACTGGTTCAAGCCTTGGGATAAAGTCATGGATTACGACTATTCGAAAGGCTACATCCGCTGGTTCGAAGGCGGCGAACTCAATGTCAGCTACAATTGCTTGGACCGGCATTTAGCCACACGAGGCGACCAAACTGCAATTATCTGGGAGGGCGATGATCCGGCTCAAGACAAAAAAATCAGTTACCGTGAATTGCACCGAGAAGTTTGTAAATTCGCCAATGTTCTAAAAAGCCAAGGCGTCAAGAAAGGCGACCGGGTCTGTATTTACCTGCCGATGATCGTTGAAGCCGCTGTCGTCACCCTGGCCTGCGCCCGAATCGGCGCAGTCCACTCCATCGTATTCGGCGGTTTTTCGGCCGAATCTTTACGCGACCGCATACAAGACGCCGACTGCCACACTGTTATCTGCGCCGATGAAGGCCTTCGCGGCGGCAAGAAGATACCGCTCAAAACCAGTGTCGACCAAGCGGTTTCTCACTGCCCGAATGTCAAAACTGTCATCGTCATCAAAAACACCGGGAATGACATTCCGTGGACACCTAAACGCGATATTTGGTATCACGATGCGATGAAAACCGCATCGGACGATTGTCCGCCCGAAACCCTATCTGCCGAAGACCCATTATTCATTCTTTACACATCGGGCTCTACCGGTAAACCGAAGGGCCTACTGCACACCACGGGCGGTTATTTATTATTCGCCGCTATGACGCATAAATACGTATTCGATTATCACGACGGCGATATTTATTGGTGCACCGCCGATATCGGCTGGGTCACCGGCCATTCTTATATCATTTACGGACCGCTCTGCAACGGCGCGACGACTTTGATGTTCGAAGGTATTCCGACCTACCCCGAGCCCGACCGTTTTTGGCGCATCGTCGATAAACACCAAGTCAATATTTTCTATACCGCACCGACTGCAATTCGCGCCTTGATGGCGCAAGGCAACGACTTTGTCACTCGCACCGACCGCAGCAGTTTAAGAATCCTCGGCACGGTCGGCGAACCGATCAACCCCGAAGCCTGGGAATGGTATTATCACATCGTCGGCAACGAACGCTGCCCTATCATGGATACTTGGTGGCAAACCGAAACCGGGGGCATTTTGATCACGCCGCTGCCCGGCGCCATTGCATTGAAACCGGGCTCGGCGACACTACCGTTCTTCGGCGTTAAACCGGAAATTCTTGACAATGCCGGTAATGTACTTGAAGGCGAAGCAGAGGGAGTTCTAGTATTGAGCCACCCGTGGCCGGGTCAGGCCAGAAGTATTTACGGCGATCACAACCGTTTTATCGACACCTATTTTAAAAATTTTCCGGGCTATTATTTTGCCGGCGACGGCGCTCGCCGCGACAGGGACGGTTATTACTGGATTACCGGTCGTGTCGATGACGTAATTAATGTTTCGGGCCATCGCATGGGGACCGCGGAAGTCGAAAGTGCGCTGGTCTTGCATGAAGACGTCGCCGAAGCCGCCGTGGTGGGCTACCCGCATCCTATCAAGGGCCAGGGCATTTATGCTTATGTCACGCTCAATTCCGGCGTTCACGCGAGCGAAGCTCTCAAACAGGAATTGGTCGATCTGGTCAGAAAAGAAATCGGAGCGATCGCCCACCCCGATATCATTCAGTGGGCGCCGGGCCTTCCGAAAACGCGCTCAGGAAAAATCATGCGGCGTATTTTAAGAAAAGTCGCCTCGAACGAAATCGACAGCCTGGGCGATACCTCGACGCTGGCAGACCCATCGGTTGTAGATGAAATCATCGATCACAGAGCCAATAAATAACGACGACTTTTCGATCGAAAAACCGTCAAAAAATAAATGGTGAGTCAATTTTTGATTCTTAAGGAATAGAAACAACCCATCGGCATTTTTCTAAATTCACAGCCGCTATGGCAAATTGCCCGCTTTCAACTTAAAATGTAAATTATTTTCACATTGACTCTTCACGGATAAACCGTGGAATATAAATAACGGATCATTGATGACTGACTATAAACTCACCCACCTCAAGCAGCTCGAAGCCGAAAGTATTCATATCATCCGTGAAGTCGCGGCAGAATTCGAACGACCTGTCATGCTGTATTCGATCGGCAAGGATTCGGCCGTCATGCTGCAATTGGCGATGAAAGCCTTTTATCCCGGCAAACCGCCTTTTCCATTGATGCATATCGATACTACCTGGAAATTCCGGGAAATGATCGAGTTTCGCGACAAATTAGCGAAAGATTTAGGCCTGGAGTTACTGGTTCACATCAATCAGGATGGCGTCGAACAAGGCATCGGACCTTTCACACACGGCAGCAAAAAGCACACTGAAGTGATGAAAACCGATTCGCTCAAACAAGCACTCAATAAATACAAGTTTGACGCGGCATTCGGCGGCGCTCGCCGCGACGAAGAAAAATCCCGCGCCAAGGAACGCGTCTATTCGTTCCGCGACAAAAACCATAGTTGGGATCCGAAAAATCAAAGACCCGAACTTTGGAACATCTATAACGGCAGGATCGACAAAGGCGAAAGCATCCGGGTATTCCCACTGTCCAACTGGACCGAACTCGATGTTTGGCAATACATTCATCTCGAGAACATCCCGATCGTACCGCTCTATTTCGCCAAGGAACGCCCTGTCGTCAACAAAGACGGCATGCTGATCATGGTAGACGACAACCGCATGCCGATAGGGCCTGAAGACAAAGTCGAAATGAAAATGGTCCGTTTTAGAACCTTAGGCTGCTATCCCTTGACCGGCGCAGTCGAATCAACCGCGACAACGCTACCCGAAATCATTCAGGAAATGTTGTTGACGACCAGTTCCGAACGTCAAGGACGGCTGATAGACTTCGACCAAGCCGGCTCGATGGAACAAAAAAAGCGAGAAGGATATTTTTAAACATAGTTGAAAGACGAAAGACACAAGACGAAAGATAGCGCGCTTCGAGGATATGGAAGTTTGGCAAAGGTCATCGCGTCTTTGTGTCTCAATTTATAAAGAGTTGACAAGCTGTAGGGATTTTGCGTTCAAGGACCAGATCACTCGATCTAGCTTATCTATTCCAAGCAATATTGCCGAAGGATTTGAAAGAGGAAGTGCAAAGGGTTCAACCAAATTCTATTTTTACGCTAAAGGTTCTTGCGGCGAGTTGCGAACTCAAATTTACATTGGCATCAAGATTGGCTACATCGAAAAAGATAAAGGATTGATTTGGAAGGACGAAGCCGAACAAATTTCAAGAATGTTGGCCGCCCTAATTAAATCGCGAAACCCATAATTTCATCTTTCCTCTTTTATCTTTCGCCTATCTTAACTACCGATTTAACTCTAATCCGGAACTTCCCATGTCCCACCAATCAGAACTCATCAGCACCGATATCAACGCCTATTTGGCCCAACATGAACGCAAGGAGTTATTGCGTTTTTTAACCTGCGGCAATGTCGATGACGGCAAAAGCACGCTGATCGGCCGCTTGTTGCACGACTCGAAAATGATCTACGAAGATCAACTGGCCGCGGTCAAAGCGGACAGCGTCAAATCAGGCACCACTGGCGCCGGACAGATCGATTTAGCCTTGCTGGTCGACGGCTTGCAGGCCGAACGCGAACAAGGCATCACGATCGATGTCGCATACCGTTATTTCTCCACCTCGACGCGGAAATTCATCATCGCCGACACGCCGGGGCACGAGCAATACACGCGCAACATGGCGACCGGCGCATCGACCTGCGATTTGGCGATTATTTTGATCGATGCCCGCTATGGCGTGCAAACGCAAACCAAACGTCACAGTTTCATCGTTTCGCTGCTCGGCATCAAACGGATTATCGTCGCTGTCAACAAAATGGACCTGATCGAATTCAGCGAAGAGAAATTCAATCAAATCAAAGAAGATTATCTGAATTTCGTCAAAGCCTTGGATCTGCACGATATACGCTTCATTCCAATTTCGGCGCTGAACGGCGACAATGTCGTCAACCCCAGCGAAAGCATGCCGTGGTATACCGGCAAACCGATGATGGAAACCTTGAACACGATCGAAATCGCCTCCGATCGCAACTATAGCGACCCGCGTTTCCCGGTGCAATACGTCAATCGACCCAATTTAGACTTCCGCGGTTTCTGCGGCACTGTTGCATCCGGAGTTTTCCACAAAGGCGATCGTATTACCGCGCTTCCTTCCGGAAAATCCAGCAAAATCAAATCCATCGTGACTTACGACGGCGAACTGGAACAAGTCTTCCCGCCGATGGCCGTTACCTTGACGCTCGAGGATGAAATCGACATCAGTCGTGGCGACATGATCATCGGCAAACAGACGGACTCACCAACCGTCGCCGACAAATTTAAAGCGATGATCGTCTGGATGACCGAAAAAGCTCTGACACCGGGCCGGCAATACATTATCAAGCTCGCGACTCGAACCGCTTCGGGATCGATATCGATGATTCATCACCGAGTCGATGTCAACACGCTGGAACATCACGATGCAAGCGAGCTCAATCTCAATGAAATCGGTCTATGCACGGTCAACCTGAACGCGCCGGTCGTCTTCGACCCATACAAACGCAGCAAAGGCACCGGCTCGTTCATCGTCATCGACCGGCTAAGCAATGTCACGGTCGGCGCCGGCATGATCACCGATAATGCCGATGAATTCAATCTGCAACCGGTTTCGCCGGAAGACCGCGCTGCACGATTCGGACAAAAAGCCACGGTCATTTTATTAAAAGGCCATAAGGCACATGAAACGGCCTATTTGTTGGAAAGAAAGCTATTCGACAATGGTCATGCCGCAACGGTCGTCGAAACGCTGTTCAGCGAACCGGAAGAATTCGCTCAACTCATTAATAATGCCGGATTGATCGCTCTATGCGTCGGTTTGAATTACGAAGCTGCCGACATTGAATTCGATAGCGAGGCCGACTCGATCGATGACATCTATGCCGCATTAAAATCCGAAAAAGTTATATTTTAATGCCATAATAAGCGCTTGATGACTATCAACCTATCCGTAGAACAAGTATTTGCCTGGGCTGCTTCGCTAACCGAGCAGCCCGATTATCAGGCGCTGACACACCAGTTCCTGGATATTCTGCTTGAAATACCTGGGGTGAAGAAAGCCGCGGCTTATGAGATTTACAACCGGAGCCGAAAAAAGACCGGCGAAGCCGTAGCACCTTGCGAACAATTGGTGAGACGCTTCCCATTGGATTTTACTCGTGACGAAAGCAACGATCATAACGACTTAATCAACATCCTCGACAACGACTCACGCGTCATCCCAAAAATGTCCGATGCCAACGGGCGCTTTCGCCAAGTCTATCTCTCGCTCAAAGAAACGAAAGGCCCCGATCGCGCGATTGCCTTAGACGGCCTTTTCGACCGGCAAACGATAGAATTATTCCGTCAACTCCTTTCGATATTTAGAAACCAAGTAATATTGCACGACAGCAAGGAACGCGACGTATTGACCAAGTTGCCTAACCGCCAATCGTTCGATACCCGTCTATTGCAAGTTTGCGAACATTATTTGAAATACCCGGTCACCGATACAAACCATCAAAAAAGCTCCTGGATTGCCTTGCTCGACATCGATCACTTCAAGCGAGTCAACGATGACTTCGGCCATTTATACGGCGACGAAGTCCTCTTGATTTTCAGCCAGCTGATGGAAAAATGTTTTCGCTATAACGACTTTTTATTTCGCTTCGGCGGCGAAGAATTCGTCGTCATTCTCAACCTCACCGATATGGCAGGTGCCGAGCACACGTTTAACCGATTTCGCGAAACGGTCGCCAACCATAACTTTCCGACGGTAGGACGCATTACAGTCAGCATCGGCATTACCCATATCGATAGCATGTGTATGCCGACAACGCTACTCGATCGCGCCGACAAAGCACTGTATTACGCCAAGGAAAACGGAAGAAATAGGGCCGTGATCTACGAAAACACCGATACGCTCATCAAAAACGCCGGCGAAAACGAAGACATTGAGCTATTTTAATAACTCAACGCCTTATCAATCTCATTGCAAAAAAGAGACAGGAATCGCATTTTTTGATAATAACCCCAAAAAACGATGACATGGCAATCGCTTCCCAAACAAAAAGCGCTAAAATGCCGAAAAACTTTATCCAATAGGAATGGGTAATAGGTATAAAACCCGAGCGCTGCCTTACCCACCTCACGCCCAACAAGGCCCTGTAGACATCATAATGAAATAAACGACCTCGTTTTAGTTATTATTAGTCAATTTCTTAAGTTATATTATTACTTCATTAAAGACTAGGGATCACTATTTTTCCTTAGCCCAATCAAATCCGACTACTACACTTTAGGAGAACATCATGGCGAGTATTCTTGCAGTCGACGATTCCGCATCGATGAGACAAATGGTCTCGTTTACATTAAAAGGGGCCGGCTTCGACGTTGTCGAAGCCGTCGATGGCGTGGATGCGTTAAATAAGGCAAAAAGCAAAAAATTCGACTGTGTCGTAACCGATGTCAACATGCCGAATAAAGACGGCATCACCTTGATCAAAGACTTGAGAGCCTTGCCCGATTACAAATTCGTGCCTATGCTTATGTTAACGACCGAATCGGGCGCCGACAAAAAACAACAAGGCAAGGAAGCGGGAGCAACCGGCTGGATCGTCAAACCATTCAATCCGGATCAATTACTGAAAACGATTCAAAAAGTACTTGGTTAAGCTGCCTCGATTCGACTATTAATCGTCTACACGCCTTTGGCCATAGCTAACGAGACGAAATTCGTAACAAATATATATCAGCTATTGACGTTTTCTTTTGCTACTGTCGCATCCGTTTCAATCAACATCATTTTTAACAAAAACCTTCAGATACGGACCACTCAATGTCTATTGATATGGCGCAATTCCACCAGATTTTCTTCGAAGAAAGCTTCGAAGGACTCGATATCATGGAATCCGGCCTATTGAATCTAGACATGGGCGATGTCGACGCCGAAACCATCAATACGATTTTCAGAGCCGCGCATTCCATCAAGGGCGGAAGTGGAACATTCGGGTTTTCGGCGATAGCCGACTTCACGCATGCAATGGAAACACTGCTTGATGAAATGCGCGACGGCCGCCGAAAAGTTACTCAACCGGCTATCAATGTGTTGCTAGGGTCGGTCGATTGCCTCCGTGAAATGCTAACCGCGATTCAAGACGAAAAAACCTTAGATCAAGAAAAAGTCACGGAGCATAAAAAAGCTCTCGACACCGAATTAAACGGTGCCGACAAAACTGCATCGCCCCTCGAACAACCCCAACCTATCGTAATCAACAACGATAATGCAGGATGGCGTATTGCCTTTAGCCCTCATGCCGATTTGCTTAAAACCGGCAACGACCCGGTCAGAATGTTTCGTGAATTGGCCGAACTGGGGGAAATCGATATTACCGTAGACCTACAAGGCGTACCCGGGCTTTACGAACTCGACCCCGAGGAATGCCATCTTTCCTGGCAAATAACCGTGCATGGCAACATCCCTCGCTCGGAAATCGACGATATTTTCGATTGGGTCGAGGAGCATTGCGACCTTGCCGTGCAAAACATCGAACAAACGACACAGGCTTCCTCGCCGGCATTCGACGCCCCCCCTCAATCCGCTGCAATTGAAACAACGCCCCCTTCTTCGGCGACTAACCCTCCCATTGTCAGCGAATCAGGTCAAAACGAAAAAATAAACGCCGACAAACCCTCAAACGCCGGCAAAAGCTCCGCCTCGATCCGTGTCGATACCGCCAAAATCGATACACTGATTAACATGGTCGGCGAATTGGTCATTACCCAATCGATGCTGAGCTTAATCGGCGAACATTTCGACCTAAATAAACTGGATCAACTCAAAAACGGCCTCGCACAACTCGAACGGCATACGCGCGAGCTGCAAGAAAGCGTCATGAATATCAGAATGCTGCCGATTAGTTTCGTGTTCAGCCGCTTTCCTCGGCTGGTTCATGATTTGAGCTCGAAACTGGGCAAAAAAATTGAACTACAACTGATCGGCGAACATACCGAAGTCGATAAAACCGTCGTCGAACTCATTAGCGACCCTCTGGTACACTTAGTTCGAAACAGCCTCGATCACGGCATCGAAACACCTGATGAACGCATTGCGGCAGGAAAACAAGAAACAGGAACCGTCACACTCGAAGCTTATCACCGGGGGGGTAATATCGTCATCGAAGTCAGTGACGACGGCCGCGGACTGGATAAAGACAAATTGCGGGCCAAAGCACTGGAAAAGGGACTGATTCAGGACGATGCCGTGTTGAGCGACAAACAGACCTATGAACTCATCTTCATGCCTGGGTTTTCGACCGCCGAACAATTAACCGATGTATCCGGGCGCGGCGTAGGCATGGACGTGGTTAGGCGAAATATTCAATCGCTCGGCGGCAATATCGATATTGTTTCGCAGTTGGGCAAAGGCTCGACCATGGCGATCTATTTACCGTTGACGCTGGCGATCCTGGACGGTCAATCGGTCGCGGTCGGCGATGAAACCTATATCATACCGCTCGGCTCCATCATCGAATCGATCAATGTCACCGAGCGCATGATCAATCGCGTGGCCGGCAAAGGCGAAACCTTTCGGCTACGCCAGGAATATTTGCCTATTGTCCGCATGCATGAAATTTTTTCGGTCCCGAATGCGAAAGCAACCAAACTAACCGAAGGCTTGCTGGTGGTCGTCGAAGGCCAAGGTATCCGCTGCGGACTTTTCGTCGACGACCTTTTAACGCAACAACAAGTCGTCGTTAAGTCGCTCGAAGCCAATTACCGACAAGTCGAAGGCATATCGGGTGCAACCATTCTCGGCGACGGCTCGGTTGCCTTGATCCTGGATATTCCAGGACTCGTCCGTTTATCGAACCATTGACCGAACGAATACCAAAATGGCAAACACAGACGATCAATCCCAACAACAGCTGGACAGCAAAAAGCCGTCCGATATGGCGCAATATTTGAGTTTTACACTCGGCGACGAGGAATACGGCGTCGATATTTTGCGGGTACAAGAAATCCGCAGTTGGGAACCGGTATCCAGAATTCCGAATGTCCCCGCTTATGAAAAAGGCGTCGTCAATCTGCGCGGCGCGATCGTGCCGATCATCGATTTGCGCGAACGTTTCAACCTAGGCCATTCCCACTATACGCCGTTGACCGTCGTCGTCGTCCTGCAAGCCTTCATCGGCGGTAAACCCCGGGTAATGGGCGTGGTCGTCGATTCGGTTTCAAACGTAATCGACATTGAAAAGACCAGAATTCAAAGCGCGCCCGATTTCGGCGCCAAAGTCAGCACCGAATTCATCAACGGCCTCGCATCGTTCAACGAACGCATGGTGATGCTGCTGGATGTCAACAAATTACTTAAATTAGAAGGCGTGGATAACGATGAAAATTAACCGCCTTCGATTGAATGCCACAGTTTACGGGGAAACCTTACAATGAAAATGAACATGCCAGTCACCGATCGTGAAATCATGATGAAGCAGGGCACGATCCTGGTCACCAAAACCGACTTGAAAGGCCGCATCATCTATGCGAACGACGCCTTCGTCGAAATCAGCGGCTTCAGCCGCGACGAACTCGTCGGCTCGAACCATAACATCGTTCGTCATCCCGACATGCCCCCCGCTGCATTCAAGGATTTATGGGACACGATCAAAGCCGGGCGTCCGTGGATAGGCATCATTAAGAACCGCACAAAAACGGGCGATTACTATTGGGTTGAAGCCAACGTCACGCCGTATTACGAAAATAAACGGGTTGCCGGCTATTTGTCGGTTCGCCAAGCACCTTCTCGCGATCAAATCGACCGTGCCGAAGAGCTTTATCAAAAGATCGCCGCGGATCGAGCCACCATCAGACCGACAGGAATTGCTGCCAAGCTGGCCACAGTCAAACAAGGCGCGTTGTCTAAAAAAGCCGGCCTCGCCTTTTTGTTGCTGATATTGCCGTTACTTCATGCCGGTTATCAAGCCATGATCGACGGCAACATTATCGCCCTTGCCGGCTATTCGCTATCGGCATTGTTGGGCTTGATACTAGGCATTCATACCTTCCGCTTGATGCTCGGTTCAATCGAGCAGTCGATCGTATTTTGCCATAATGCCGCGAGCGGTTACTTCCGTAACAAGGTCGACATCGACCGCTTGGATCAAATCGGAGACCTCAATCGGGCACTGCAATCGATGCAAGTCAAACTGAATGCCGACTTGTCCGCGACACTCGAAGCCGGAGCCGTCACCGAGAGACTCAAGCAGGCGTTGGACCAAGTGACCGGCAATGTCATGATGGCCGATGCGGACTGCAACATCATCTATATGAATCATGCCGCGAAATCCCTATTCAAACGCAATGAAAACGACTTCCGAAGGGATTTGCCGGACTTCAATGCCGACACATTGATCGGCACGAATATCGATAGCTTTCATAAAAACCCGGCCCATCAACGCGGCTTGCTGGCAAAATTGACGCAAACCTACAAAGCCGAATTGATGATTGGCGGTCGCACGATGGTGGTCATCGCGACACCGGTATTCGCCGGCGAAACACGGCTCGGCACGGTCGTCGAATGGATCGACCGCAGCGACGAAGTCAGCATTCAGCATGAAATCGCCGAAATCGTACAACAGGTTAAGTCAGGAGAACTTAGCGGTCGCGTCAACATGGAGGGCAAGGAAGGCTTCTTCGAAACCTTGAGCGAGGGTATCAATGAATTAACCGACGTCATCGAACGCGCGTTTAGCGATGTCGCACGCGTCATGCAAAGCATGTCGTCCGGCGATTTGACGCAACGCATCACGAACGATTATGAAGGCGTCTATGCGCAATGCAAAAACGATATCAACGAAACGCTTGATAAACTCAGCGAAATATTCGAACAAATCAGAAGCTCGGCCGACTTCATCAGCAACACGTCTCAACAAATCGCAAGCGGCAACAACAACCTATCCCAACGGGTAGAAACCCAGGCCGCCAGTCTCGAAGAAACCGCATCGAGCATGGAACAACTAACCGGCACCGTCAAAAACAATGCCGACAATGCGCAACAAGCCAATCTGGTTTCCGGAAATGCCCGGCAACTCGCGGAAAAAGGAGGAACCGTAGTCGCTTCAGCAGTCTCGGCAATGGCTGAAATCAACGACAGCAGCAATAAAATCGCCGAAATCATCGGCGTCATCGATGAAATCGCTTTTCAAACCAACCTACTTGCCTTGAACGCTTCGGTCGAAGCGGCAAGAGCCGGCGAACAAGGACGCGGCTTTTCGGTCGTTGCCACCGAAGTGAGGAACTTGGCGCAAAGAAGCGCCGTCGCTGCAAAAGAAAGCAAAGAGCTGATTCAAAATAGTGTGCAAAAAGTAAGAACCGGCACCGAGTTTGTCAATGAAACCGGCTCCGCATTACAAGAGATCGTGCAAGGCGTCAAAAAAGTCGGCGATATCGTTTCGGAAATCGCCGCCGCCAGCATGGAACAATCGCAAGGTATTCTGCAAGTCAATCAAGCGGTTTCCGAAATGGACGAGATCACACAACAAAATGCCGCACTAGCCGAACAGGCATCTGCCGCCAGCATGTCGATGACCGACCAAGCCACTCAGATGGCGAATTTATTGAGTTTTTTCAAGCTGGGGCACAACATGAACAAATCTGAACAGACTTTCGAAACGATTACGGATAAGCCGAAACCCGCAACCGGAAAAACAAAAGCATCTGCGCCCTCGAAACAAGAGTCAACACGAGCAAAACCGGCGCCCACGTTCAATACACCGATACAAGACGACGATGAATGGGAGGAGTTTTAAACCTTAAACCTAGAAAAAGCATTTCACCATGAAGATCATGAAGAATAGGAAGTTAATTCAATAGCTTATTACGCGTTTGTATAGAACTTTCGCTCACCAAAAAGGTTAGCGAGAAGGATTTGGTAAGTTCTTGGAATCCTTCATGAACTTCATGTGCTTCATGGTTAAACTGCCGAATTCAGGTTAAACAGATGACGGATCAAAAGGATCAACTAGTTATGACGAACAACCAAACCATCGCGAACAACATCCCCGCCTCCGAACAGTTTTTGACTTTTGAACTGGCCGGCGAAATGTATGGCGTTGAAATACTCAAAGTCCAAGAAATCCGGGGCTGGGAACCGATACGCAAAATCCCCAAAACGCCTGGCTATATCAAAGGCGCACTAAACCTTCGCGGCGCCATCGTGCCGATTCTCGACTTGCGCGAACGCTTCGATATCGCCGCCGTGGACTATTCGCCGACGACCGTCGTCATCGTCATTAATGTCGCAACGGCCTCCGGACAAATGGTCATGGGTGTCGTCGCCGATGCTGTGTCCGACGTATTGGATATTCGTCATGACGACATCAAAAAAGCGCCCGACCTAGGCACTAACATCGACACCCGTTACATGCGAGGGATGTATGTCGCCAAGCAAGGCATGATCATGCTGCTCGACGCCGATAAACTCCTGAATCCGGATGAACTCGATCAAATCGGTCATTTGTTATGAGCGATATGTTTAAAAACGCCTCCACATGGAATAGCTAGCCATGAACCATGACACAACCATGACCGATGCAGCGAATTCAACGAAAACCGAAGGTCCGATAATGCTGGACGCCGTATTAAACATCCGTCACATCAACGAACTGCATGAGTCTTTAGTCAAGGCCTTCGAATCCCGTGAAACACTGGAAATCGATGCGTCAGCGGTTACGACTGTCGATACTGCAACATTACAATTACTCACCGTGTTAAAACAGGAAGCCGTCAAATCGGGGAAACACGTCGTTTTCGACTTTCCATCGGAAAAATTCATCGATAGCGCTCGCTTACTCGGCTTGGCCGAGCTGCTCGAAATCGACCACCCCGCATCCGGTTTATTCTAAAAATGAGCGTGACGCCCCGACAAGAGCCGTCCTCACTACAACAATTTCGAGAGTTCGAATACACTCGTGCGGACTTCGATCGCTTAAGAGCTTTGTCGAACAAGCATTCCGGCATTTTAGTTCCGGACGACAAGTTCGACATGTTTTATTCACGCCTTACCAAGCGCATCAGAGCGCTGAGACTAAACAGTTTCAAGGAATATTGCCGACTACTGGAGGACGATTCGACGCAGGAATTCACGAACTTCATCAACTCAATCACGACTAATCTGACCGCATTTTTCAGAGAAAACCATCATTTCGACTATTTGAAAAAAACCGTAATCCCGGAATTGATCGAAAAAAATCAAACATCTCGGCAAGTTAGGGCCTGGTCGGCAGGTTGTTCGACCGGCGAGGAAGCGTATTCGATAGCCATGACACTGCTGGAAAATTTGCCTGTCGGCTGGACAGTCAAGATTCTAGCAACAGATATCGACACCCAAGTTTTGGATTTCGCGGCCAACGGCGTATATGAATTGAACCGCGTCAACGGTATCCCCGAAGAACGTTTGAAACGTTGGTTCAAAAAAGGCACCGGCTCGCAAATCAACAAAGTCAAAGTCAAACCGGAGCTGCGGCAAATGATTACCTTCAAACAACTGAATCTGATGCAGGATTGGCCGATTAAAACTCCTTTCGACTTTATTTTTTGCCGCAACGTTTTTATTTATTTCGACCGTGAAACCAAAAAAACATTGGCCGCGAAATACTCGAACTTATTAACTATCGGCTCCTGTTTGTTTATCGGTCATTCGGAATCATTGCAACAAGTTACCGATCGATTCGAATTAATCGGTAACACGATTTATCGTAAAATCGGATGACGATGTCTAACGAGATTAAACCGCCCGCCCTGCCCGGTTTCGCTGCTATCAATCGTTATTGGGACCGTGAAAACGAAATCATCGCGGCCAAACTGCTTCCCGGCGAATATTACGTAACCAACGAGAATGAAATGATTACCACAGTTCTCGGCTCCTGTATCGCTGCTTGTATTCGGGATAGCGTCCTCGGTATCGGCGGAATGAATCATTTCATGCTTCCGGAAACCTCGACCGAACAAGCAAAAAACGCCGGTTATTCGCTGCTAGGTAGCGCAACACGTTATGGCAACTACGCGATGGAGCATCTGATCAATACGATACTAGCCTCCGGCGGTAAACGTAAAAACCTCGAAGTCAAAGTTTTCGGCGGCGGAAAAATCATCCCGAGCTTGAGTGATGTCGGATTGCGCAACATCGGTTTCGTGCTCGATTATATCGATACCGAAGCATTGAACTTATTGGCCCAGGATCTCGGCGATATTTATCCGCGCAAAGTTAACTTTTATCCGAAAACAGGGAAAGTCCGCATGAAAAAAATCAAAAATCTACACAACGATACCATCGCATTACGCGAAAACAACTACCGAAGCCAAATTAAAAATGCCGCTGTCGAAGGCGAAATCGAGTTGTTTTAGGAAACAGGGCATGAAAAAAATACGATTATTGATAATCGACGACTCGGCTTTGATCAGAGCGCTGTTGACCGAAATATTCAACAGCTCGCCGAATATCGAAGTGGTTGGAACCGCCGCGGATCCTTACATAGCCCGTGAAAAAATCAAGCAACTCGCCCCCGATGTCTTGACGCTGGATATTGAAATGCCGCGCATGGATGGCTTGACGTTTTTGCGCAACTTGATGCGTCTTCGGCCCATGCCGGTCGTAATGATTTCCACATTGACCGAACAGGGCGCCGAAGTCACACTTGAAGCATTGAAACTCGGCGCGGTCGATTTTGTCGCAAAACCCAAACTGGATCTGACGCGCACCCTGAAAGAATACACCGAAGAAATGATCGGCAAAGTCATCATGGCTGCCGGCGCGCGAATCCACGATAATGCGCCCAATTGCATGCCGGTAAAACCCGAACTTATCGATCGGAACCGTAAAAGCACTCGACAAAAAACGCTCATTGCACTCGGCGCATCCACCGGCGGAACCGAAGCCATCAAACGGATAGCGGGTCTTCTTCCTGCAAATACCCCGCCCATTGTCGTTTCGCAGCATTTGCCTGCAGCGTTTAGCGCCTCGTTTGCCAGACATGTCGACGAGATATCGGCGATGACGGTCACTCTGGCCCAAACCGGGTTAAAAATTGAGCCGGGACATATCTATATTGCACCGGGCGATAGACATTTAAAGATAACTCGGGATCACAAGGCTTATTTCTGCCAACTCGATGACTCCGAGCCCGTCAACCGACACAAACCCTCGGTCGACGTAATGTTTTACTCAGTTGCGCAACAAGCCGGCGATCAAGCCATCGGCGTCATGCTAACCGGTATGGGGGTCGATGGCGCGGTCGGCATGAAGGCCATGCACGAGGCCGGTGCTTTCAACATCGTACAAGACGAAGCCAGCAGCGTCGTTTGGGGTATGCCCGGCGAAGCTTATAAAATCGGGGCCGCCGATGTCGTTCTTCCCCTCGACCAAGTCGCGGATCAAATTATGGCTTTAATCCAATAGGAGATAATCAATGGATAATTTGCTGAAAAAACCCGCCTTACCCATCGCATTGGCCATCGTCGCGGGAATTTCGCCGGCTCTATTTGCCGTAACGACTCTGTATTGGATATTCCTACCCATCCTATCACTAGGCTGGTTGTGGACGATCTATGCCGCCAAATCTTCGGCAAAAACCGATGAATCGAATTCGCGTCAAACGGATAGCAACGAGGCTAATCGATTGCTCGAACGTTATATCAACGATCTGCAAGCCTGCGCCGCGCAAGAACTCAATACCTTTAACGAAGAATTGCAACAAGTCAAATCGGTCGTATCGGACGCGGTCGTGACTATGTCCGACAGCTTCAACGGCATGCACACACTTGCCTCTCGGCAAAATGAAACCATGCTATCGCTGATAAATAACCTGGGCGAATCGAGCGATAAACAAGAGTCGGACACCCTGAGCTTTAAGCAATTCGCCAAGGAAACCGATATCGTACTGACCGATTTTATCAACCATATTCTCGCGGTCAGCAAACAAAGCATCGAAATGGTCAATGTCGTCAACGATGTCGAATCGCACATGGAAGTCATCGGCAAATTATTGGCCGATGTTCAGGGTATCGCCGATCAAACCAATCTATTGGCGCTTAACGCCGCGATCGAGGCGGCAAGAGCCGGAGAAGCCGGACGCGGTTTCGCGGTAGTCGCCGACGAAGTGCGTAAACTATCTAAAAACTCGGATAAATTCAGCGAGGAAATCAAAACTGTCGTCAGCGATTCGAAAACCAATATCGGTCAAGCCAAGCGCATGATCGAGTCGATGGCATCGAAAGACATGACAACAACGACCCATTCAAAAGCCCATATCGATGAAATGATGACAGAGATTGCCAAACTCAATACTTTAATAGATCGGAAAGTCAAAGATGTTTCAGAGCTAACCCAACAGATAGAAAATAACGTCAATCATGCGGTCAGAGCCCTTCAATTTGAAGACATGACAAGGCAACTGATCGAATACATGCAAGCCAATACGCAGCATTTCCAGGCCTTGATCGATGAAATGCGCATCGGTTTTGAAATAATGACGTCGAGCGATCAAGAAAACATCACCAATGAGCTGACTCACGGCATCAAGCGCCTCAACGATATGAAGCAACAATGGCACACAAAAAATCATAAGGCAGTTATGCAAGGCTCGATGAATGAAGGCGAGATCGAGTTATTTTAACCGAAAGCATTCAGTCAATTTTAACGATGGTTATATAGGAAGCAAGCAATGGCATTAGAAATCATTCATCATCCGGAAAAAAAAGAATTGACCGTCCGCATTTCAGGGCGCTTCGATTTCAGCGTCCATCAAGACTTTAGAAAAGCAACCGAATGGGATCGAGATCGCGTCAAAACCATCACTGTAGATTTAAGGAACACCGAATACATGGATAGCTCCGCATTAGGCATGCTGTTGATATTGAGAGATAAGATGAATAACGACCCATCAGCTATCCGTTTGCTGAATGCCAACCCGGAAGTCAAAAAAATCCTGGAAATCGCTAATTTCCAGAAATTGTTTACGTTAGCATCAAACCGATAACGCCTCATTAAATTGGACGCTTCTTCGATGACACACAATCCACTTGCTCCGGTTTCCGTATCCGCAAGGATTCTCATAGCATCCCTGAACCGAGCTTTTACCGAAATCCTGCAAAAAGTTTTGGTCAAACACGGATACCAAGTCTATATCGCACTCAATCATCAAGAAGCCATTACAATCATTGACGGACAAAACCTCGATCTGATCGTCACCGCCCCATTGTTACCTCATCGCTCCGATAGCAGCGCCGACGAACCAATTATTTCTACATTAACACCGGCTATCGCGCAAGCAATCTTCATTGTTGAACCGGCCGGCTCGCAAGCGATACTGGATCGCTGCCTAAACAACGATAACCAAAAGACTGACGCCCTGTCGTTCGATCCCGAATTCATCGAGAATCAAATAGCCAGACTGCTCCGCCATCGGCTCAGGCAAACAACAAATTCGCAAACGGAGCTTCACAATTGCCAATGGGCCATCGCGATGCAATTTGATATCGAAGGATTACGCCTAATGAATCCGATTCCGGCTATTGTCGACGGATTGACCGACCTGCAGGGATTGCAGGGGCAACGAGAAATGATCTTCACTATTGTCAGTGAGTTATTTACCAATGCACTGGACCATGGACTACTTCGAATGGATTCCCTGCAAAAACAAACGGCCGAAGACTTTTTACATTTCTACGAGCTTCGCCAAGAACGGTTGAACAACGCAACGTCCGGCACGATAGAAATAGCGATCGACTCTATTCCTAAATCGAACGGCGGCCAATTCATCGTTGACGTCCAAGATAGCGGTGAAGGATTCAATATTGACAATATCTTTTCCGATCTCGAGAACAACCAAAGTTTTTTCGGCCGGGGCATTCAATTAGTCACGCAATTGTGCAGCACCATCGAATTTAACGCTTGCGGCAATCGAGTCAAAGCAGTCTATGATTGGTATCATAAGAAAAAAAACCAAGGCAACTTGTGTGTTTGATGATTTAACTTAGGATTTGGTCGTAAATAACTTCCCTATTTTACGGAGGGTTCGGTTGCTCGATTGGCAGGTGTCGGCGGCAGGGCAGATTTTTGCTCCTCGGCAATTGCTCCTGCATTGCCCTAATACACGCCATCCATGGCAATCAGTCGCCGCCGTCAAGCCTACACGGACGTATTCACCCAGCACCTAAATTCCATAGTCCATAGGCTATGATTAACTATCTTTGATAATTTATGTGCTGGGTTCACGGCGTCCTGTCAAGCGAGTTACCGAACCCTCAACAAAGCTCATAGCTCCAGGACGTTATTTATCACGAAATCCTTATTGTCGCTAAAACACCAAGTGCGCAACCTTCGAATAACAAAACCCGTTTACACCATTCCCTATATCATCAATCAGTTCAAGCGCCATGACCGATACAGTTCAACAAACCAAATCCCAATTCGTTGCCGTTGCATCTATTGCCGCGGAGTTGAGCGCAGTGATGGAAGTTGCGAAAGAAATCTCGCTGGCCGCCGCAAACGCCAAGGCTATCGCCTTCCGAGCAGGAGAAAAAGCCAGAGGATTTCAGCCAATTACCGATTTCATCAATGAATTGGCCAAGGAAACGATTACATTGGTCAATGCCATCAACGAACACGCCTTATTGCTTTACCGTTTGACCGTCAATGAATATCGGACTTCGACCGAATTCGACAAATTCCAAACCGCGACAAAAATGGCGGAAGGCGCACAGTATCAATCCTCACTGCAAACTTCGACCGAAACTGTCGAACAACGAATGCTGGAGTGCCGAAAACAATTTAAGCGGCATGTCGGGCAATTGCTCGATCAATTACAAGAAGTCATGCATCCGGCCCGAGCCGCGCGCGTCATTGCCGCCAATTCCCGAATAGAAGCGTCGCAAGCGGGGGAATACCTACTTAGCTTGCAGGCGGTTGCCGAAAGCGTCGATCGCGCCGCGCAAATCATTCACAATAACGTACAGCGCTGCCGCAGCGCGTTGAATGTCATTAACATTACCGAATAGCCGCATAAAATTACCTGATTACTTAGAACATTCAGCCTATTTGATTTGGCTAAGGGTGCCCGCCTGGGTCCCGTTAGGCCGCGCCGAGCACTGACGATTTTGCCGAGAACAGCCCGCTAGGGGAGCGGCAGGGATGCCGCTCGTTTTCGGAGGGCTAAGGATAGCCCTTCCGAAAACCCTCGACAAAATCGTCAGCGCGCAGGATACAGCGGCCTCCGGGTGTCTGCTGACTCGCGCCATCCGGGCGCTCGCACTTCGTGCGCCTTTGGCGTCCCAATCCGCTCCCGGCGGATTGGTCTTTTGGATACTTTTCTTTGGACAAGCAAAGAAAAGTATCGCGGTTGTCGGTCCGCGAACCGACTACACATAAGCGTCGCGATAGCGACACAAAACCTTCTTCGGACTTCAATTAGACTGAAGCTTATACGTAATCAAGTAAAATTAAGGCGAGCAAACCATGAAGATGACCCAAATATACGAGGGAGCGCACCGCTGGATCATGTTTGGCCGGGATACCAATAAACCCGTCAACATTATCGATACCAATCAATATATTGTGCGAACGACAAACCGTTGTTTATTAATGGACCCCGGCGGTATCGAACTGTTCGCACCGATGCTGGCAGCCGTCTTGCATCATGCGCCGGTCGAGGAAATCACCGACTTATTCGCATCGCATCAAGACCCCGACATTATTTCCTCTCTGGGTTTATGGGACCAAGCCCTGCCGAAAGCAAAACTCCATGCCTCATCACTTTGGGAAGGTTTCATCCGCCACTTCGGTTGCGAATCGATCGACTATGTCGGCATTCCCGATAACGGCGGCAAGATCAAGCTGGATTCTACCGAGCTGAAAATAATCCCGGCACATTACCTACATTCATCGGCCAATTTTCATATTTACGACGCGGAAGCGAAAATCCTGATGTCCGGCGATGTCGGCGCGGCACTCGAAGCGTCCAGCGCGCCGATTTATGTCGACAATTTCGATAGCCACATCGATCACATGCGCTTCTTTCATCAACGCTGGATGCCATCGAATCAAGCAAAAAGAGACTGGATCGAGCGCGTTCGCAAACTCGAGATCGAAATCATGGCGCCGCAACACGGGCGTATTTTTAAAGGCGATAACGTTAAACGCTTTTTGGATTGGTTCGAAGGCCTGGAAGTCGGCATAGCCGTTTAAGCCAAAAACCCAGTAGGGTGCGCATCGCGCACCTTTCCATGGCGCCTAACCCGACAACAGATTCCGACCCAAGTGCGCGATGCGCACCCTGATGCTTTATATACCTTTCGCATTTCAAATTTCGGCAGTGCCTGAGGAGGCGCCTGGGTGTCCGATAAAGGCTTTGCCAGCATGGAGCTGGCATAGAGCCTACATGGACGTATTCACGGCGTCCTTTAGCGGACACCCAGGCGCCGAATTTTGATTTACGATGATGATATGGACTCCTCTCACTCTGTTGGTGTCAAATAGCACCTTAGTAAAAAACAAAACAAGAGGAGTCCGAGATGAATACTAGCGTAATTGGTTTAGATATCGCAAAGAACATTTTTCATCTGTATACGTTGAATGCGGATAATAAAGTCATCAAGAAAAAACTCAAACGGGCGCAAGTCTTGACCTTCTTCGCCAATTATCCGGTCAGCACGATTGGTATCGAGGCGTGCGGCAGTAGCCATTATTGGGCTAGAGAATTAACTAAACTGGGCCATGAAGTGATGTTATTGAACGCGAAGTTTGTCAAGAGCTTCTTGGTCGGCAACAAGAATGATTTTAACGATGCCCAAGCGATTTTTGATGCGGTCAGCCGGCCCAATAAGCGGGTGGTGGCGATCAAAACCGAGGTACAGCAAGATATGCAACTGCTTCATAATCTACGCCAGGATCTGGTCAAACGACGAACTGCTGTAGTGAATCAGATTCGTGGAGCCTTGCTGGAGCGCGGCATTGCCATTCACAAAGGGGTCGATCAAGTCAGAAAACAATTGCCTGATATTTTAGAAGATGCCGAGAACGGACTGACGGCGCTGTGTCGAGAGCTGATTGCGGAGCAAGCTGAGCGGTTGAGAGAATTGGATAAGGTGATTAAGGAGCAAGACAAACGGCTGGGCAGGCTCAGTCAAGCCGATGCATTAAGCCGGCGCATGCTGGATGTTCCCGGGGTGGGTCCGATCACCGCCACGATTGTGGCATCTGATATCGGGGACGGCAAAGGCTATACCAGTAGCCGAGATTATGCGGCGAGTCTGGGCCTGGTTCCCGGGCAGCATAGCAGCGGCGATAAACCCCGCTATCTGGGGATCAGTAAGCGGGGTAATCGTTATATCCGAACCAACTTAATTCATGGTGCCCGCGCGGTGGTCAAAAACTGTGCTGGCAAAACGGATCAACTCAGCCGGTGGCTGCAGTCGCTGGTCGAGCGACGCGGCTTTAACAAGGCCGCGGTTGCCCTGGCCAACAAAAACGCCCGCATCTTGTGGGCAATGACCACGAAAAATGAAGCTTATCAAGGGGCGCCTGCCTAACGCGGGCATTGGGCCGGGTTATCCACCCTTTGCCCACCGGCTCCCAGCTAGAGAAGAGAGCTCGGAGCCCGTGGACAAAGCGTGGATAACCCTGATGAGTGAGATTGATTTAACCGAGTACACAAGATTGCGGAGGCAAGTAGACAATCAGTGATGACAACAACAGGTCAGACCGGTGCTTTTACAACCCGTTATACCCATAGGTTCTTAAGAAACCGTTACGATGGTTGAGGAATAAGCGCGCGGATAGATTCATCAGGAGTCCTGAGGCAATAAAGCCTCTGTTGAGAGACCGAATATATGGCAGCAATCTTGATCTCTGTTTTGACATCATTTTTTGAAAACTTGGCTTGCAATAAACGAGGAGTCCATATATGGGTATAACATTTTCAAAAGTATCTCTAAAATCAAGCCATGCAATCCGAATTTTCCGACGCCCTGCAAAAATTACGAACTGAATTCATCGACCGACTACCAGAGCGAATTGACGCTATCCGTTCGCAGTTTCAGCACATAGACCCGTCCGCATGGCGCCCCGAAGAAGCGGAAATCTTGCATCGGCTGATTCATGGCTTAAGCGGCTCGACCGGGACATTCGGCATGCAGTCGCTCTCGGATGCCGCGCGCGACATGGAAATACGCTTGTCGGATTTACTGAGATCCGGCCTCCCCCCGGTCGAAACAGAATGGCAAGCCGTCGGCATAGCGCTCGACAGGTTAAGCCGTCTCGCCGGCATAGGGTTGCAAACCAACGCCCCTACTCTTTCTCCGCCGCCAACACCGAAACGCGCCAACCGCTCGCCTTTGATCGACTTGATTGAAGACGATGCAGGCCAAGCGCTACATTTGCAAACCGTTTTACAGCAAAACGGTTTTCGTACACGCGTATTCTCCGAACCCTCGCAATTTCAAACCCTGTTCCTGGAACCAAACGCTGAGCCGCCGGCCGCAGTGATCATGGATCTGATATTCCCCGACGGGGACCTTGCAGGCGCGGAAGCCATCAGCAATCTCAATCTTGGCAAAAAATCCGAAATACCGGTCATTATCGTCTCGGTACGCGACGATATCGCTGGGCGTCTCGCCGCATTTCGCGCCGGCGCATCCCGCTATCTTGTAAAACCGGTCAATTCGGAACGCATCGTCGATATATTGGATACGCTGACCGGACGCCTACCGTCCAAGCCTTACCGGGCATTATTAATAGACGACGACCCGCTAATGCTTAATGCCCACGCAGCCGTATTGCAAGCGGCCGGAATGGAAGTCAAAACCTCGACTCAACCGCTCGACATATTGAACCTTCTAGACACTTTTTCGCCCGATGTCGCGGTTCTCGATGTTTACATGCCCGAAGCCAGCGGTCCGGAACTAGCCGCTATCATACGCGAGCGCGACGAGTATCTGCATTTACCGATTCTATTTCTATCCGGCGAAACCGATATGACCCAACAATTGTTGGCGCTCAGCCTGGGCGGCGACGATTTTCTAGTAAAACCCGTGCAGCCCCAGCATCTGGTCGCCGCCGTTTCGGCTAGAGTACGCCGGGCACGGCAAAACAGCGCATTGCGTCTACGCCTCGAAACCACACTCTACGAACGCGAGCGTGAGCATCTGGCTATCAATCATCACGCTATTGTCAGTATCGCCGACCGCTCCGGCAATATCACCTACATCAACGATAAATTTTGCGAAATCAGCGGCTACCGGCGCGAAGAGTTGATCGGACAAAACCATCGCATTGTCAAATCCGGCGAACATCCGCCAGAGTTTTACCAAGACTTATGGGAAACCATTGCCGGCGGCCAGGTCTGGCAGGGCGAAATTTGCAACCGGTGCAAGGACGGCAGTCTATATTGGGTCGAATCCACGATTACGCCTTTTCTCGGCAGCGATGGAAAACCTTATCAATATGTCTCGATCCGCACAGACATTAGCCATATTAAAAAATCCACGCAACAATTAAAGTTGTTGGAACGTGCGGTCGAATCAAGCACTAGTGGTATTGTAATCGCCGATGCCAACCAACCCGACACCCCTCTCATTTTTACCAATAAAGCGTTCGAGCGTATTACAGGCTACCCACGCGAAGAAGTATTAGGCAAAAACTGTCGATTTCTCAACAGCAATGACCGCAATCAACCCGGACTGGATCTTGTGCGCTCGGCTTTATCAAAGGGCGAAAAAGTCGAAGGCGTATTACGCAATTACCGCAAAGACGGATCGATGTTTTGGAACGAGTTGCGTATTGCGCCGGTCCATGACGAACAAGACAATCTGACGCATTTCATCGGTATTATCAAGGATGTTAGCGAACGCGTACATAGCAGCGAAGCGCTTAAAAAAGCCAGGAAAAACTTCGCGCGACGCTCGAATCCACTCTGGACGGTATTTTGGCCGTCGACGATACCGGCTTGATCCTTTTCGCCAACCGACAATTTATCGATTTGTGGCGCATACCGGAAGAACTCGCCTTACCCGGCCAACCGTACCAAAACCTACTGAATACTGTTGAGCATCAATTGGCCGACCCGCTCGAGTTCCGCAAGACTGTACAAGACATTTATCGATCCGGCCAAGATTCGCAAGATCTATTGGAGTTTGCGGACGGCAGAATAGTCGAGCGTCACTCGAAACCGCTCGTCTCGGAAGGGAAAAACGGCGGTCGGGTATGGAGCTTTCACGACATCACCGAAATGAAACGCGCCGAACGCGCCGTGGAATATCACAAAGAAAGACTGCGCCGCGGACAAATTTTCGCGAACATCGGCACCTGGGAATGGAATATACAATCCGGCGACCTATTTTGGTCCGAACGCATCGCGCCGCTGTTCGGCTATCAGGACGGGGATCTCGAAACCTCCTATGAAAACTTCCTTAACGCAATTCACCCCGACGACCGGCAAGCGGTCGTCGATGCCGTCGACGCCTGCCTGAAACGCGATGCGCCCTATATCATCGAACACCGCGTCATCTGGCCGGACGGCACCGAGCGCTGGCTGCTCGAACGCGGTGCCGTAGTACGCGACGACGAGGGCAAACCCACGCAAATGCTGGGCGTGGTACAAGACATCGACGACCGCAAACGCGCGGAACTCGCACTGGCCGAGCGCGAAAAGTATTTGCGCATCTTTCAGCATATTGTCGACTCGGTCGTCGACGGGGTCATCACGATCGGCGCCGACGGCATTATCCACTCATTCAATCCTGCGGCATGCGCGACGTTCGGTTATCGGGAACAAGATATCGTCGGCCGTAAGGTTAAAGTTCTTATACCGGAACCCTATCGATCTAAGTATGACGGTTATATAGAGCGTTACCTTGCGACAGGCCGAAGCCAAATCTTCAATCAACAACTTGAATTGGCTGGGCTCAGGGCGGATGGGAGTATTTTTCCACTCGAAATTGCCGTCAGCGAAATCAAACTATCCGATGACCTCCTCTTTGTCGGTCTCACGCGAGACATTACCGAACGCAAACGAGCCGAACAGGAATTAATTGCCGCCCGAGTCGCCGCAGACCGAGCTAGCCAGGCCAAATCCGACTTCCTTTCCAGCATGAGTCATGAACTGCGCACGCCGATGAACGCAATCCTCGGTTTCGGCCAACTGATGCAATACGACGAAACTTTGAGCGATACACAAAAAGAGGATGTGGAAGAAATTCTCAAGGCCGGTCGGCATCTGCTCGATTTAATCAACGAAATATTGGATCTGGCCAAGATCGAATCCGGTCGGATTTCGCTATCCATAGAACCGGTAAGGATCGCACCGATTATCAAGGAATGTCTGAGCCTGGTATCCACACAAGCGGATAAACGCCGAATAAATCTCCACAACGATACGCACGAAGACCTTTCGGTACAGGCCGACCAGACTCGGCTCAAACAAGCGCTACTCAATTTGATTTCCAATGCGATCAAATATAACCGCGAAGGCGGCATAGTCACCGTAGAGACCCGGCTTAAAGGCAGCGAATACTTATCAATACAAATAACCGATACCGGACGCGGTATCCCAAAGGAACGCTTGCATGAACTCTTTCAGCCGTTCAACCGTCTCGACGCCGAATACAGCACGATCGAAGGTACCGGCATCGGATTGACCATCTCTCGCCGCATCGTCGAAATGATGGGCGGCGCGATCGAGGTCGAAAGCGAAGTCGGCGTGGGCAGCAGTTTCATGATCACGCTTCCGGCGGCCTCGAACCCGACTTTATTGGAATCGCCTAAAACATCCGCAGCCATCGAAACGCCGACATTACAAAGTCGCTCGAGGCAACAGCTCGTGCTCTATATCGAAGACAATCCATCCAATATACGGCTCATCTCTCAAATACTCGAAAGACAACGGCACATTCGTCTCATCACCGCCCATACGCCGGAGCTGGGCATCGAATTAGCCCGGGCACATCGCCCCGACCTCATTCTGCTCGACATCAACATGCCGAATTTGAACGGTTTTCAGGTATTATCCATATTTCAAAACGACCCTATCGTTAAGTCCGCACCGGTCGTCGCGATCACCGCCAATGCGATGCCGCGCGATATCGAACGGGGCAAAGCGGCCGGATTCGCCGACTATTTAACCAAGCCGTTGGACATCGCGCAATTCAACGGCATATTGGACGGTTTGCTTAACCGTATTAAAAAGGACCGGGATTCATCATGAACGCGTGGAGCGAAACCTATCTTGGCCTGATCTTTCAAATTTACGCTTTGGCTTTTTTTTGCTTGGGCGCGGTGGTTTCCGTATTACCGAAACCAAACAACGCCTTGTTTGTTTTCCGGCATTTAAATTGGTTGGCGGGGTTCGGTTTTTTGCACGGTTTTCTGGAACTCATCGAAGGAGAACGCTTACACAACGATGCAAACTGGCTAACTATCGCAAGCGTTTTACTCTTAACCGGCTCATTTTGCGCGCTCTTGGAATTCGGACGTCGCGGATTGAATTCGATATCCACTGCAATACGCCTACCGGCATTACCGCTCTATGGCACGTTAACGACCGTTAGCGCGGCTTTCGCCGTCAATTCAAACGACCCTTTCGCGGAAATAGAGTTTAGTCTGCGCTATTTTGCCGGTGCTCCGGGAGCATTTTTGGCATGTTACATACTATTGGCAAGCCGGCAAGATCCTGCTTACGGCGGTAAAGCCGAAATAAACATTCGTTGGTTATTTGCCGGAGCCGCGGCATTCGCCGTTTACGGTTTCTTGACCTTATTCGTAACAACCGGTTTGTCTTTACTGCCCTGGCTACCGACCGCGAAACACTTTGCCGAAACCACAGGACTGCCGGTGCAATTGCCGAAAGCGCTATGCGCGACCTTGATCGCACTTTCGTTTGCGTGGTTGATACGCACGACCGGTCGATTGGCTAACGATACGCTATCGCGCGTGCTCGATACGCTCAACGGTTTCGTCTACCGCTGCCGCAACGACCGGGCTTGGACTCTGGATTTCATGACCGGCGGCGTCGAACAGCTTACCGGATATTCTCCAGAGGCCTTTCTACCGCCGAGATGCCTGAATTATAACGAACTGATTCATCCGGACGACACCGAGCGCATTTGGACCGAAGTTCAGGCCGCTATTAGCGAGCGCCGCGAATTTGAAATCGATTATCGAATTTTGACTCGAAACGGAGAGATTCGTTGGGTCTGCGAATACGGAAGGGGTGTCTTCGGCAGAAACGGTAAGCTGCTATTTATCGAAGGCCGAATCACCGACAATACCGCTCGACGGCAAGCCGAGGCCGGCTTACATATCAAGAATGCAGCGGTCGATGCTTCGATCACCCCGATCGCGATCGCCGGACCGGACGCCAAGCTTTCCTATGCCAACCCGGCTTTCGCCGAACTATGGCATTTACCGGATACTGGATCGGCCATCGGCCGCTCGGCACTCGAGTTTTGGAATTATCCCGACGAGGCGAAAGCGGTCATCGATACTCTCTCCGTTAAGGGCCAATGGCAAGGCGACTTAATCGCCAAGCGCTTCGACGGTTCGACGGTTGAAGTACAATTATCGGCCTGCATGGTAAACGACCCGGACGGCGCGCCTTTGTGCATGATGGCCTCGTTTCTCGACATCAGCGGTCGCAAACAGGCGGAAAAAGAACTATTGCAGGAACGCGATTTCACTAACAGCTTGATCAACACCGCACCGGTCATCGTACTACTCCTCGACCCGCAAGGATTCATCCTGCATGTCAACCGTTATTTCGAACAATTGACCGGCTATCGGTTACATGAAGTTATCGGTAAAGAATGGTTCGCATCATTCTTACCGAAGCGCGACAGAGATCGAATTCGTCAAATATTCCGCAGCGCCGTTCACGAAGAACCGGCACAAGGCAACATCAACCCCATCGTGATTCGAAACGGCGAAGAACGGGACATCGAATGGCATTCCGAGATCATGCGCGATGCCAATGGAACGATTTCGGGACTACTCTGCACCGGACAAGACGTAACCGAACGCAGGGCGATACAACAACGCGCCGAGATGTTGCAGATGTTGGCGGACGCCTCGGTCCAAGGCATCGGTTGGGCGAATCTTACCGGCAAAGTCAATTATTTCAACCAGGCCCTGAGACGACTTTTGGCGGTCCCGGAAAACGCCGATGTCGGCGATTATACATTTTTCGATTTCTATCAAGAACATCAATTAATGGAATTGAAGTCCCGGATTTTACCGGAAGTATTGCAAAACGAGTTCTGGACCGGCGAATTCGACATTACCGCTGTCGACGGAAGCGTGATATCGACTATCCACAGCGTTTTCCTGATCAAGGATAGCGACGACAACCCCATCGCTTTCGCCAATGTAATCACCGATCTCACCGAACGTAAACGCGCCGAAACGGAACTGAAGCGGCTCAACCTGGAGCTCGAACAACGCGTGCTCGAGCGCACCGCGGAACTGGAAAGACAAAGCCGCCGTAATGCAATGATCGTCGACGCCGCGATCGACGGTTTTTTCACCGCCGATCTACAAGGCGGAATCCGCGATTGCAACGATGCTTATTGCGCCATGCTCGGATACACCCGAGACGAACTGCTCGGTTTGCACATAGCCGACATCGAAGCTTTGGAAACGCCTGAACAAACTGAGGCTCATATCGCTAAAGTAATCGAGAAAGGCAAGGACCGCTTCGACACCCGCCACCGCTGCTTAGACGGAGCCTTGTTGGACGTGGAAGTAAATGTCACATTGAACGAGCTAGGCGGCGAGCGCCTGTTTTTCGCCTTTGTCAGCGACATTTCCGAGCGTAAACGCTCCGAGGCCATGCTAATCGCCGCCCGCGAAGAAGCCGAGCGCGCCAATGCCGCCAAATCCGAATTTCTCTCGCGCATGAGTCATGAATTGCGCACGCCGCTCAACGCCATTCTCGGTTTCGGACAATTATTGGAAGCCGACGCCGAACAACCGTTGACCGACATCCAGGCCGACAACATCCAAGAAATACTCCAGGCCGGCAGCCATCTTTTGACACTAATCAACGAAGTCTTGGACCTGAGCCGCATCGAAAGCGGTCGTATCGAGCTCGACCTCGATGTCATTGCTGTCGGCCCGCTCCTCCAATCCTGCGTCAAACAGATCAAACCGCTTGCCGAACAACGCGGCATCGCAATCCGCTTTGAATCGATCGACAATTGTTCAGTTATCGCCGACTCAACCCGACTCAAACAAGTGTTGCTGAATCTACTGTCCAATGCGGTTAAATACAACCGCGACGGCGGATGGATAGCCGTCGATTGTATCTCCGCCGGCCCCGATAGACTTCGGATCGGCGTTAAAGACACCGGCTACGGCATATCGGCGGAATCGCTGCCCCGTCTGTTCAAGCCTTTCGAGCGACTGGAATCGGCTTATCAGGATATCGAAGGCACCGGAATCGGTCTGGCGCTGGCGAAAAAACTAGTTGAATCCATGCATGGCAAGATCGGGGTAGACAGCACGCCCGGCGAAGGCAGCCGGTTCTGGTTCGAATTGCCGTCGGCCATTCTGCTCGATACCAAAGATCCGGTCGTTCCCGCTAAACCGCCGGGAATAGCCATCTCGAATAATATCCCAAACCGTTGCAAACTGCTCTATATCGAAGATAATCCCGCCAATTTAAGGCTGGTACAAAAAATTCTCGCAACTCGCCAAAACATGGAATTGTTTACTGCCGTCAATGCCATGGACGGACTGGCAATCGCCGCACACGAACATCCGAATTTGATCCTGCTCGATATCAATTTACCGGATATAGACGGATTCGAAGTCTTGCGCCGTTTAAAGAGCAGCCCCACCACCCGAGACATTCCGGTGATCGCGGTCACCGCCAATGCCATGCGCAGCGATATCGAACGCGGCATAACGACCGGCTTTGCCGATTACCTGACGAAACCCTTGGATGTGCTACAATTTCTCAAATGCATAGACCGTTTTAACCTAGAAAAAGCATTTCACCATGAAGATCATGAAGAATAGGAAGTTAATTCAATAAATTATTACGCATTTGAATGGGTGCTGATGCCGCACAATGTTTATAGTTTGTTTTTATTACCATGAAGGGCATGAAGATAATGAAGGAAAGCGTATTGAGCGCTTTATGAACCGTCCAAATATCACGGATGAACTCAATAGATAAACTCAATGTAGTCATACAGCGTTTTCAAAACCAGTTATACCTTTCATACTTCAAATTTCGGCAGTGCATGAGGAGGCGCAGGGGTGCTCGGCAAAGGCTTTGCCAGCATGGAGCTGGCATAGAGCCTACAGGGACGTATTCACGGCGTCCTTTGACGGGCACCCCGGTGCCGAATTTTGATCTACGAGGGGTATAATGACTAAAAAATATCAAAACGATGGCGGGACTGGAGTGGTGATGTTGATGACACAGGCTGTTAATGGCTGGCCACTCAATTAAATTGAAAACATTGTATCTTCAAGCCCTTCATGCTCTTCATGGTAAAAAATAAGTGACATTTTTTAGAATCAGCACCCGTTTGAATAGCGCTTTAGCTCACCAAAAAGGTTAGCGAGAAGATTTAGGTAATTTCTTGAAATTCTTCATGAACTTCATGTGCTTCATGGTAAAACTGCCGAATTTAGGTTTTAAACCCAACGCCGACGGAAAACCTCATGCCCTTTGATTCTCTAAGCAATGAACGCATTCTGATCGTCGACGACGAACCGACTAATCTTAAGCTATTAGACAGATTGCTCGGACAACAAGGTTACCGAAACCGGATTTTGATCGATGACCCGCGCCAAGTCGTCGATCGTTATCGCCAAGCTCGAACCGATTTGATTCTACTCGACATCAATATGCCTTATCTGGACGGCTTCCAGGTGATGGAACGACTCATGGCATTAAACGATCCTTTGTTACCGCCGATCGTGATTTTGACCGCACAACACGGCAAGGATTTTTTGCTTCGCGCATTGACGGCCGGGGCGCGCGACTTCATTACCAAACCCTTCGACCGCAACGAATTATTGATGCGCGTGCATAACTTGTTACAGGCGCAATTGGCGCATCGGCTTTTGCACGATCAAAAAACAGTGTTGGAAAACATGGTGAGGGCGCGCACCGAAGAACTATACCGAACACGCCTGCAGATCGTACAACGCTTGGGTATGGCCTCCGAATACCGCGACGAGGAAACCGGCAACCATATCTTACGCATGAGCCACATCTGCGCCCTGCTCGCCCGAGCACTCGGTTGGAGCGACGAGCAATGCGATCTAATTTTGAACGCCAGCCCGATGCACGACATCGGCAAAATCGGTATTCCCGATTCGATACTGCTAAAACCGGGCAAATTCGAACCGCAGGAATGGGAAGTCATGAAAACGCATGCCGTCATCGGCGCGAAATTATTGGAAGGCGACGACTCGGATTTGCTGCGCATGGCGCGCGAAATCGCATTGACGCATCACGAAAAATGGGACGGCAGCGGTTACCCCAACGGACTGTCCGGCATTAACATTCCGGTAGCCGGACGCATCGCGGCATTGGCCGACGTATTCGACGCCTTGACTTCGGAACGTCCTTACAAAAAAGCCTGGACCGTCGAGGCAGCCTGGGATTTAATCAAGGAAAATCGCGGTAAACATTTCGACCCTGATCTGGTCGATATTTTCGAACAGCAATTTCCGGCCATCCTCGAAATCCGCGAACGTTTCGCGGAATCCTCAGCGCATTGATAAAGAAAAAGCCTCGCACCGAAACCGAGCGATTAGCGGCATTGCACGCACTCGGCATTCTCGATACCGGACCGGAAGAGCGATTCGACCGGCTGACCCGCCTGGCTCGGCAATGCCTCGACGCGCCTATTGCGCTGATCGTTTTAGTCGACGAACATCGGCTATGGTTCAAGTCCTGCCTGGGGCTCGATATCACCGAAACGCCGCGCGAACTCTCGTTTTGCGCGCATACCCTCCTCAAAAACGAAATCTTCGAAGTCCCGGACGCCCGGATCGACCATCGTTTTAAACAACATCCTCTCGTCGCCGGCTCCAGCAATATCCGCTTCTATGCAGGAGTGCCGTTATTGACCGAAGACGGCTTGGCTATCGGAACCTTTTGTATTATGAGTCGCGAGCCGAAACGGCTGACGCCGGAACAACGCAAAGTGCTGAGCGACCTTAGCGCTTGCACTCAAGAAATTATGAGACTCGTTGCTCGATCTTTGCTGATTTGCCGTAACATTAGCGAAATAAAATCGGCGGAAACGGCTCTCGAACGCCAAAAACATATAGCCGAGATCATATCGCGCGCCCAGTCTCAATTCATTCTCGAATCGAATCGTAGCCGGGCTTTCGACGAATTATTATCGGACATACTCAATCTCACCGGCAGCGAATACGGATTCATCGCCGAGATATTACATCGCGAAGACGGAAGCCCCTACTTAAAGACTCGGGCGATTACCAACATCGCTTGGAACGACGAAACGCGCGCATTTTACGAAGCGAATGCGGCGCAAGGCATGGAGTTTTCCAACCTTAAAAATTTATTCGGCGCCGTCATCGTTTCGGAAAAACCGCTGATCGCCAACAATCCCGAGCATGACCCGAGACGCGGCGGACTGCCTCCCGGCCATCCGCCATTAAAATCCTTTTTGGGTATTCCGGTTCATTATGACCGGAAGCTCGTAGCAATGATCGGAGTCGCCAACCGCCCCGGCGGTTACGAGTCCGGCTGGGTGAAGTTCCTACATCCGTTGCTGATGACGCTGGGTCAATTAATCGAGGCCGCGCGCGTCAAACGTCTGCATGATCAAAATCAAGCCGAATTGACGCGCCTGTCGCGTGTCGCCAGCCAAACCACCAACGGCGTCATCATCACCGATACCGAAGGCCGCGTGGAATGGATCAACGAAGGCTTTACCCGGCTCTCAGGCTATAGTTTGAAGGAAATGCTCGGGCGCAAACCCGGCGATTTACTCCAGGGAGAGGCGACCGATCCCGAGGTCGCGGCCTCGATGCATCGAGCGCTGATTAAGCGGCAGTCCTTCACTGTCGATGTCGTCAATTACCATAAATCCGGCCAAGCCTATTGGGTGCGTATTCAATGCAACCCTCTTTACGATACGCAAGGCGCGTTACAAGGTTTCATGGCGATCGAGTCGGATATCAGCCGCGAAAAAAACGATGCCGAACGCATCTTGATCAGCCAACGCCGGCTAACGGCGACTATTGAAGGGACCCATATCGGCACCTGGGAATGGAACGTTCAAACCGGCCAAACTGTCTTCAACGAACGCTGGGCCGAAATCGTAGGCTATACCTTGAGCGAGCTCGAACCGATTAGTATCGAAACCTGGCTTAAATTAACTCACCCAGACGATTTACAGCTGTCCGAGCGCTTACTGCAACGACATTTTGCCGGCGAACTTGAATTCTATGACGCGCAATGCCGAATGCGGCATAAAAAAGGGCATTGGGTATGGGTCCATGACCGAGGCCGTGTCGTTAACCGGACGAACGACGGCAAGCCTTTGATGATGTACGGCACGCATGCCGATATTTCCGAGCAAAAGATGGCCATGCAGGCTTTGAACGACAGCGAAACCAGGCTACGCGGTCTATTCGAACTCTCGCCGGTCGGTATCGCGCTCAACGATTACGCCACCGGTCGTTTCGTCGAGGTCAACAACGCCTTGTTGGCACCGACCGGATACAGCCGCGAAGAATTTTTGTCGCTCAGTTATTTTGAAATAACTCCTCAAGAATACGAAGCGCAAGAAAAACAGCAATCGGAAAGCATGAAGAACACCGGTCGCTACGGCCCCTACGAAAAAGAATACATCAAGAAAAACGGCGACCGATATCCGGTTTTGCTGAACGGCATGGTCGTCGAAGACTTGTCGGGCAAGAAAATGATTTGGTCGATCATCGAAGACATCTCCGAACGCAAACGCAACGATCGCATGAAGAACGAATTCATCTCCACCGTGAGCCACGAATTGCGTACGCCATTGACCGCGATAGCCGGTTCGCTCGGCTTGCTGGCCGGAGGCGCATTGGGCGAACTCCCAGGCACCGTTGATGAAATCGTAGCGATCGCCTACAAAAACAGTCGTCGCTTGTCCCTGCTAATTAACGATTTGCTCGACATGGAAAAATTGATCGCCGGCAAATTGAATTTCGATCTTCGCCCGCAAGCGCTGATGCCTCTGGTCGAACAAGCTCTCGATGATAATCAAACCTATGCGGACCAATTCGGCGTTATCCTAAGAATAACGCAACGCGATGATGCCTTGCATGTCGATGTCGATGCCCAGCGCATTCAACAAATATTCGCCAATTTGTTATCGAACGCAGCCAAGTTTTCACCGAAAGGCGGAACCGTGGATATCGCCGTTCTAAGTACCGGCAATCTGGCTAGAATCGAAGTCAGCGACCGAGGACCCGGCATACCGGCGACATTCCGTAAACACATCTTCCAAAAATTCGCTCAAGCCGACGCCTCCGATTCCCGAAAAAAAGGCGGCACGGGGCTCGGGCTCGCGATCACCAAGGAATTGGTCGAACGCATGAACGGCAATATCGGCTACGAATCCGAACCGGATAAAGCCACGACTTTTTTTATTACCTTACCGATTGTCGCCGGCGATTCATCAAAAATAGCCTCATGATTTCGATCGACCGTAAAACCCTTGCGCTTTCCGCGATTTTCGCTCTTCTGGCCTGGACCGGCAACTGGCTGAACATGCCGCTTTTTTACGGCGTCGATTTCATTTTCGGGTCCATCGCGGTAATGCTTGCCGCGGCTGTGCTCGGTCCGGTCGCTACCACGGGCATTGCCGCGACCGGCGGTCTTTATACCTTGGCGCTCTGGAATCAACCCTACGCTCTGATAACTTTTACTGCCGAAGCCTTGACCGTGGCATTGCTTTATCGCCGCGGACTGCGTAATTTAATCCTGGCCGATCTGGTCTTTTGGATTTTTCTAGGCCTGCCATTGATTTTGCTGTTCTACCACGGCATCATCGGCATGGAATGGCAATCGACGCTATTGGTTGCGCTTAAACAACCGTTGAACGGACTGTTCAATGCCTTGATTGCCGGCATTATTCTTCTCTCCGTTCAGACAGCATTCCGGCCTACAATGCTAACCGGTCGGTTTAGGCCATCGTTATTCGAATTGTTATTTCATGTCTTGTTATGCTCGATACTCTTGGCCGGGGCGATACCGATTATTGTCGAAAGCAACGCCCAGCGAAATCGCCATGAAGCCTTCATGCTCAACCGGTTGGAACAAATCGCTCAACGAGCCGCCGCCGATATCTCCTTCGCGCCTGACGCCGAGATTAAGACCTGACAAAACGAACTGGCCCGAACTCAACTCTCATCGCGGGCAGGTTTGGCCTTGCTCGATCGCGACGGACAAATCGTCATCGAACAAGGTCAACTCATCGCTATCGACAATCCAGCCGGAGAAATCAAACAACTCAACGAAGGTCTAGCCATCTGGCTGCCCTACGGCAAATTGGCCGCCATGGACCGTTGGAAACGAGGTCGTTACCTGACCAGCCTACCTCTCACCGACATTACGGGTGTTGCTCGCGTGCATATCGAACAAGATGCCGAATCCTTGGTGCTTGATTTCGAAAAAGGCCGCCTGCCGCTGTTCTTGTCATTGGCGCTGCTATTACTGTCGGGCATTATCGTTTCCTACCTACTAAGCCGCTGGCTGACGCATTCGCTGCGCAATCTCCAGGCCGCCAGCTTCGGTTTGGCCGATGCCATCGGCAACGGCCTCAAACCGAGTCTGCCGGCCAGTCCCATCATGGAATACGACAACCTGAGCAAGGCCTTGAATCAGATGGCGCAACGCTTGACGAACAGTTTTAACGAACAATCCGAAATCCTCGCGAACCTTGAACAACAAATTCAAGCCAGAACGGTCGATTTAAAAAAGAATCGCGACCAATATCAGTCGTTGGTTAGCAACATTCCCGGCATTGTTTACCGCTGCAAATTGGACGAGAATTGGACGATGCTCTATATGAGCGCCATCGTCGACAGCATCAGCGGCTACCCGGCCAGCGACTTTATCGACAACTCGGTGCGCAGTTACGCCAGCATCATCCACCCCGACGATACCGAACCGGTGGAGCGGTCGGTTTATGAGGCCGTTGCATCCGGAACCGGATGGGAATTGGAATACCGAATCCTTCATAAAGACGGAACGATCCGCTGGGCTTACGAGAAAGGAACGGCTATTGCCAATTCGTCCGGCAAGATCGATTATCTCGACGGTTTCGTTCTCGACATCACCGACCGTAAACAAGCCGAAGCCGCGCTTCGTGAAAGCGAAGAAAAACAACGCCATATAACCGAAAACATCAGAGAAGTATTTTGGCTCCGCAATGCGGATAACAATCGTTTGATTTACATCAACCCGGTCTACGAAAAGATCTGGGGCAGAAGCTGCCAAAGCTTATACGACAACCCGAACTCATTCGCCGAATCCATCATTGAAGACGACAAACCGGTTTTTTTCCAAAAAATGAACCAATACCGACACAGCGGTCAGTTCGATTTGGAATACCGTATCACGACTCCGGACGGCCATATCCGCTGGGTGCATGCGCAATCCTTTCCGGTCAGGGACAATAACGGCCAAGTTATCCGGCACGCCGGGCGTGCCGTGGATATCACGGAAAACAAGCTTGCCGAAAACGAGCGCAAACGCGTGACTCATCTGCTGACTAGCGTATTGAACGCGGCCTCGGAAATGTCGATTATCGCTACCGATGTAGAAGGCATCATCACTACATTCAATCTCGGAGCCGAACGCATGCTGGGCTTTTCCTCGGCGGAAGTGATCGGCAAAAAAACGCCCGCGCTGTTTCATAAGGCTGAAGAAGTCGTGACACGCGGCCTGGAATTGAGCCAGGAATTCGGTCGCCCGGTGGAAGGCTTTCGAGTCTTTACCGAAAAACCCGAGCATGAGGGCTCGGAAAATCGCGAGTGGACTTATATTCGCAAAGATGGCCGGCACATTCCGGTATCGCTTGTGGTCACTACCATGCGTAACGATAAGGGCGACATTACCGGATTTCTCGGCATTGCTCAAAACATCGCCGAACGCAAACATGCCGAAGCCGCACTCAAGGAACAAAGCCGGCACACCAAAGCCATTCTCGATACGATTGTGGACGGTATTATCACGATTGATCGAACCGGTAAAATCGGGTCTTTTAATCCTGCCGCAGAGAAAATCTTCGGCTATGAAGCCGCCGAGATCGCCGGTCGTAATATCAAAATATTGATGCCGAATCCGTACAGCGACGCCCACGATAGTTATTTACGCCATTACCAATCGACAGGCATCGCCCGAATCATCGGTATCGGAAGAGAAGTCGAAGGCCTTCGAAAAAACGGCGAGCTATTCCCAATGGAACTGGCCATTTCCGAAATCACTCTTCAGGATCAGGCCATGTATGTCGGCATGGTCAGAGACATTACCGAGCGCAAGCGAATCGACCGCATGAAAAACGAATTCGTTGCCACCGTCAGTCATGAACTGCGCACGCCGCTTACGTCGATATCCGGCGCCTTAGGCTTGCTGAATGGCGGCGTGCTGGGCGAATTACCCAAACCTGTGCATGAGATAATAAGCATTGCCTATAATAATAGCCGGCGCTTGGCCATCCTGATCGACGATTTGCTCGACATGGAGAAAATCGCAGGCGGCAAGCTTCAATTCGATATGCAAAAGCAAGCCTTGATGCCGTTGATCGAACAAACAATCGATGCCAATCGAACCTATGGCATCGGACGCCGGGTATCATTGATACTGACCGGAGAAAGACCAAAGGTCGATATCTATACGGATGCACAACGTTTACAACAAGTATTATCGAACTTATTGTCCAATGCCATTAAATTTTCTCCCGATGGCAGCGACGTAAAAATTCATGTTAAACAAATCAACGAATCCATACGGATAACGGTCGCCGACCGAGGCCCCGGTATTCCGAACGGCTTCCGCGATCGTGTTTTTCAGAAATTCGCCCAAGCCGACGCTTCGGACACGCGAAAAAAAGGCGGCACCGGATTGGGCCTGGCCATTTCCAAAGAATTGATCGAACGCATGGGAGGTCGAATCGGTTTCGAGTCTATCGAAGGCGAAGGTGCGAGTTTCTATTTCGAATTGCCGATACGAAAAGTGTAAAATTCCTGTTTTCGAATGAACAAACGTATAAACCTGAATTCGGCAGTTTAACCATGAAGAACATGAAGCTCATAAAGGATTCCAAGATCTTACCAAACCCTTCTCGCTAACCTTTTTGGTGAGCGAAAGTTCTATACAAACGCGTAATAAGCTATTGAATTAACTTCCTATTATTCATGATCTTCATGGTGAAATGCTTTTTCTAGGATAAAATCAAAACGCCTTCGCTATAGAGTCTGTGAAAGTATTGGTGAATACATCATAAAAAATTTATTCACCATGAAGAACATGAAGGCAATGAAGGCAAAAGCATATAAAATCTATAATATAACTCTTCATGCTACTTCATGGTCTTCATGGTTATTTCGTAATCTTAAATACTTTTACAGCCTCTATACCTATACACCCCATTCCATCCAAGAAATTCTTTTATGAGCACATTTCAACGCATACTCTATGTAGAAGACGAACCCGACATTCAGACCGTGGCGAAACTGGCATTGGAAATGGTAGGCGGATTTACGGTAAAAATCTGCTCTTCCGGCGAGGAAGCCTTGGCCGAAGCGGTCGATTTCATGCCGGATTTAATCCTACTCGATGTTATGATGCCGGGCATGGACGGCCCGACGACTTTCAATCGTTTACGCGAACAGCCTATCATCGCCGAAATTCCGATTGTCTTCATGACCGCCAAGATTCAGCCGTCCGAAATTGCGTATTACAGATCGTTAGGCGCTATCGATGTCATCGCCAAACCGTTCGACCCGATGACTCTAGCCGACCAAATCCGCTTAATTTGGGAAAAACGAGAACAAAATGCCGCTATCCAACCCGTGTGATGCCCAGGAACAACTATCGCGATTACGCGCTCAGTTTTTAAAGCGTTTACCGATAGAATTAAACAACTTAAAGGCCATCGCCGAAAACTTGATCGAGCGCGAATTCGATGTCGCCGCTCTTAACGAATTACATCATCGCCTACATAAACTTTCAGGTTCATGCGGCACATTCGGAGTGCCCGCGCTTGGCGAAGCGGCGCGAATTTTGGAAATCCGCCTCCAAGCATGGCTTGAAGAGTACTCAGGCGAGATCGACGATGAAATCCGACAATCGATTATTAAAGAGATTGGCGCGCTTAAAGGCGTCGTTGGGCCGCCTGAAAATCATTCGGCCGCTGCGTTTGCAATGACACCGGACATTCCTAGCGATAAAACCGTGCGGGTCTGGCTGATCGAAGACGATGCGGCATTCGAACAAGAGTTGGCTCGCCAGATAGAGTCTTTTAACTTCGAAGTTCATTTGTTTAACTCTATCCGAGACGCGGAAACCGCCGCGCAATTCGAGCGCCCGGATTTGCTGATCATGAACGTAAGGTTACACCGCCCTTCCGAACAAGACTCCATCCTTCTCCAGGATAGAATCACCTTAAAGTCGCTAGACTGTCCGCTTTTGTTCCTCTCGTCGACCGACGATTTCAACTCGCGGGTCCGCGCGGCGAGGCTCGGCGCCGAGGGATATTTTGTCAAACCGGTCGACATCACGGTTTTGATCAACCGCATGATGCAAATTCTGGAAAAAAGAAGAGCGCCTCCCCAGCGCGTTTTGATCATCGACGACGACAAGGATCTGGCCGCCCACTATCAATTGGTTTTGACTGTCGCGGGCATGCAAGCCAAAATCTTGAAGCACCCCGAAGCCGTTATAACCAAAATCGCGAGTTTCCGACCCGAAATAATCTTGTTGGATTTACATATGCCCAACTTTACCGGTCTCGATCTTGCCGGAGTCATTCGCCAATACGATGAATGGTCGGGCCTGCCGATAGTCTTTCTTTCCTCCGAAAGCGATCTCGACATACAAATTCTAGCCATGGGACAAGGTGCCGACGATTTCTTGATGAAACCGATATCGGATGCGCAATTAATTGCCGCGACACGCGCACGTATCGAAAGAGCGCGCCGCTTGACTTCGCTCATTGCCAAAGACAGTCTAACCGGTTTATTGAAGCATGCCAGTATCAAGGAAGCAGCCGATTTGGAAACAGCCCAAGCTCAACGCAATGGCAAGCCGGTCTCGATCGCGATGCTGGATATCGATAATTTTAAATTAGTCAACGACACTTACGGGCACACGGTCGGCGATAATGTCATCACTTCGCTTGCCATGCTGCTACGTCAACGCCTTCGCCATTCGGACATCATCGGCCGTTACGGCGGCGAGGAATTCGCGGCGGTCCTACCGGAGTGCGATCAAGACGATGCCTATCGACTACTGGACGACATCCGTAATCAATTTACCAATATTCATTTTCAAGATCAAAATCAACGATTCAATTGCACGGTCTCGATAGGCCTGGCAGACTCTGCGCACTTTCCTCGTTTAATCGGCACTGAACTCCTTACCGTCGCCGATAACGCTTTATATCAAGCCAAACGAGAAGGACGCAACCGAACCTGTATTGCCCGCACTATCGAATGATTAAATCCTTCGCGATACCCATCTTAGATCAAAATTCGGCGCCGGGGTGTTCGTCAAAGGTCCAGCACCTAAATCCAGCACCTAAATTCCATAGCCGATTGGCTATGTTTAATATCATGACTAATTTAGGTGCTGGATTTAGGTGCTGGGTGAATACACCCCTGTAGGCTCTGTGCCGGCATCCCTGCTTGCAAAGTCTTTGCCGCCCCCGGCGGCGCCTCATGCACTACTGAAATTTGAAGTGCTAAAGGTATATAAAGGGATTCTTTTTCACGAAACCTTAGCGCTCCCCGCCAACAAAAGCACGAATCAGAACCCGCAAGGTTTCCTCTGCTTCTTGTAAAGACTCCTTATCAGGCCTGCCGTCGATCGACAATAAACAGACGCCGTGAATACCGCCCCATAATGCATTTCCGGCGCGTTGGTTTTGTTGCGGGTTATTTTCCGGATGTAATCGAGCTATTTGCGTTGTAATAATTTCTTCCAACCGATTCATTTTTGCCCGATACCAATCCGGAAAGTGCCCGCTGTCGACAAATCGATTGCCGAATAATATCGACCATCGATTAAAGTTTAAATGGGCAAACATCAAATAAGCCTTGGCTATTTCCTCCAAGTCTTGAGACGCCGACCCTGTCTCGACTTTACTCAGTACACCGGCGATCTCACCCAAGGTTTCAGCATTGACATGAAGAACCAAATCGGCCATGTTTTCAAAAACCATATAGATACTACCGACGGTATAGCCGATAGTCATCGCGATTTTACGAACATTTAAGGCCGCCCCACCCTGTTCAACAATAATTTGATTCGCCGCTTGCATAACCATTGCTTTGATTTCTTCCTGACTATGTTCGTATCGTCTTGCCATAAGGATTCTGATTTAAAAATTATAGACGCCCGACCTTCCCACGCAGAGCACTCATCGTTATACATAAGTCAAAAATTACCGTTTTGCAATCTTAGCTAATGAGGCGCCTCGATACCATTTTTTGTCGCCCGACGTTACCGACTTTCGCTCACCTAGTGTTAGGTGAGGGACGATCTGGGGATCGCTCCCACAGAGCATCCGGCCCCTTGTGGGAGCGACGCCTTCGTCGCGATTTCGAAGCCTCTGATGTTTAATATCCCAAGATTTATTAAACCGCATCGTTTCCAGGTTTGCTATGACCTCTGTTTAGTGGCTCTTCCGTACTTTCCGTGGTAAAAGCGGATCGACACCGAACAAGAAAAGAAGATTTTCTTTAAATAGCTGATATTAAATGTAATTTATTGATTTAGAATTTGCTTTGTCGCTAATCTTTCAAATTACCACGGGAAATCCGGAAGAGCCTGTTTAGTACGTTTACCGATACTTGTGTATAACGGCGAGCCCAGAGCATGGGAACGATATACCTATCGGAGATCAAAATTCGGCACCGGGGTGCCCGTCAAAGGCCCAGCACCTAAATTCCATAGATTATTGGCCATGATAAATTAAATAGATAATTTAGGTGCTGGATGAATACGTACATGTAGTATGCCAGCTCCATGCTGGCAAAGCCTTTGCGAGCGCCATGGATGGCGTGAATGTCGATTTTGCAGGAGCAAAAATCGATCTAGTACCCCGGCGCCACCTAAGGCACTGCCAAGATTTGAAGTGCGAAAGGTATAAACAGCGTACCTTACGAAGCTCCCGCTTCCCGCTTCTTTATCCTATCCGCGCCGGCATTCATTTGCCAATCAAAATATCGGGTCAAAAAATTCACAAATGTGGTGATCTTCGCCGGAATAAATCTTCTTTGCATATAAGTGGCGTATATAGACAGCGAGGGTATTCGGTAATCTTTTAATATTTCTATTAACTTACCCTGCTCCAAGTAATTGGCAACTGAAATTTCGGGCGCCTGGGTAATACCCATACCCAAAGACGCGGCCTGACACAATGCCCTGCCGTTATTCGATGCGAAGTGCCAAGTGGTGCGTAATTTTTTTTCCTCCCCATCGACATTAAAAACCCAATAATCCTCATGGGGCGTGTCGATATAATGCAAGCAATGATGACGACTCAAATCTTCTATGCATCTTGGCTCGCCGTATTTGTCTATATATCCTGGCGAAGCGAAAGTACATAATCGAGTTTCCGCGATCTTTCTGGCCACGACACCTAGTTCCAGTGAGTTTGAAACCAATATCGATAAATCATAAATGCCCTCGCTCAAATTAATATGCGTGTTTTGCAACGACATCATAACTTTAACATTCGGGTGTTCGCTTTGATAGGCGTTGATCGCCGGCGTCATATAAATACCGCCGAAATCGATCGGTGCGGCAATCTTTAAAACGCCTTTGACATTTTGCCCCAATTCGGCCATATCTTCATCCAGCTCGGCGAATTCGTCTAGTAAAGGCTTGCTTCTCGCGTAATAACTCTCTCCGGCTTCGGTCAAACTAATCTTGCGGGTCGTTCTATTCAATAAGGCCACGCCGAGCGATTCCTCGAGTTGCGCCATGTATTTGCTCACCATCATTGCCGATACTTTCATTTCGCGAGCAACGGCTGCAAATGTACCCAATTCGACAATTCTGCAAAACACTTTTATATTATTCAATTTATCCATATTGCCGCCACTATAAACTTATGGTTTATAGTTTATAAACTTTTTTTGCTATTTCAAATAAGATTAGTCCTGATAGACTCTTAACCGGAGATAGTTGGACCACCCGGTTTTTTGCATCGTCATTGGCCGGGAGGTTCAGTTCTATATTTTCCAGCCCTTCGCGGTAAAAACTAAGCCATTGCGCTTGTTTCAATCTGCTTCGTACGTCTTCTGATTCATCCCATTTCTCCCTATTTCCCTTCTAGCATACGTGTTTTTCGTAAGTATTCAGCGGCCGTTGGCAAATTACCGCAATTCAGGCGTAATTGTCGGCCTTCCCCTTTGAAAAAGGGGGGATTGAGGGGGATTTATTTACATATACCCTTTTGCCCGTCAAAGGACGCCGTGAATACGTCCATGTAAGCTCTATGACAGCATCCATGCCGCCAAAGCCTTTGCGAACACCCCGACGCCTCCATACGCTAATGCCGAAATTTGAAGTGCGATAGGTATAATCTCCCCTAACCCCTCTTTTTCAAAGAGGGGGACTGTATACTTACTGTTTTTCTGTTGACTTATTGTCTTCGAAAAGGCTTTATACGGGCCTTTGCCAAAATCCATTTTCGCCATGCATCAAGAACTCTTATCGATCGTAGACAAAAACGATCGCGTAATCGGCAGCGCAGCTCGGAATATAATCCATCGCGACCGACTGCTTCATAGAGCTGTTCATATTTTAGTCTTTAACGATTCTAATTTATTATTTTTACAAAAACGCTCTCTAACCAAGGATATCAACCCCGGATTATGGGATAGCTCGGCTGCCGGACACGTCGATATCGGCGAAGATTACGACGCATGCGCTGTAAGGGAAATCAATGAAGAACTCGGAGTTCAAGTGGATCGGCTAAGCCCGTTATTTAAATTATCTGCGACACCCGCCACCGGCATGGAGTTTATTCAAGTCTACCGTTGCGGACATAACGGGCCGTTTTCGCTAGCCGCCGAGGAAATCGAAGAAGGACGATGGTTTGATACGAAGGAGATCGACACTCGGGTTAACGACGACGATCCTACGTTAACCGAGACTTTTAAAACGCTCTGGCGCCGCTATGAAATATTGAATAAGGATTAAACGATGATCAGCCGTCAACAATTAAACGATTTTTATCGTACTCTGCTAAATCCTGATGCTTATAAAGATTACGGCCCGAATGGTTTACAGATCGAAGGTACCGAAACCATCGATAAAATTGCCTTTGCCGTGTCGGCAACACGCGATTCGATTTCCCAAGCCATCGAGCAACAGGCCAACGCCTTAGTTGTTCATCACGGCCTATTTTGGGACTTTCATGGCGCACGCACGCTGACGGATTCTTTTGCCAATCGTGTATTGCCTTTAGTTGGACGAAGCCGCTAACGCGGAGAAAAGCCGTGCCGCTTGATTGACGATAAAATGTAACCTCACGCCCTCATTATACGAGGGAACATTCCACGACGAATCATGAGGTTACACAGCTATGACAGCATCATCCGCGTTCGATTTCAAGCAAAACTATCAAACTCATCTCAAACACCTGAAACTCAAAGGGCTTCAGCCGAAGACGGTCGAGGCCTATTCCCGGGCCATTCGGCGCATCGGCACGTATTTCGATGAACAAATCCATGATTTATCCGAAGCGCAATTGCTCGAGTATTTCTCCGATTTGCTGGCATCCCATTCTTGGAGTTCCGTGAAGCTGGATCTCTACGGGCTCAAGTTCTATTATCAACATGTGCTGCGCAAGCCTTGGGCGCATTTGGATTTAATCAAGCCGCCGAAGGGTCAGCGCTTGCCGGATATCGTCACGGTTGCAGAAGCGCAGCGTTTGTTTATGGTAACCCGCTCGGTAAGTTACCGGGTGTTCTTTTTCACGCTCTATAGTCTGGGATTGCGCCTCGGTGAAGGCTTGCGGCTTCAGGTAGGCGATATCGATGCTGAGCGGCAGCGTGTCCATATTCGGGATGCCAAAGGCAACAAGGACCGCTTGGTACCGCTGCCGGAAACGACATTGGTTTTACTGCGCCGCTTTTGGCAAGTGCACCGCAATCCGGTGTTGCTGTTTCCCAGTCGCCAAGGTGGTCCGAAGTCGGCGCATGCGGCCACTACCCCACTCGATCGTGGCGGCGTGCAAGTGACTTTGCGTAAAGTCGCCGAGGAATGCGGTCTAAAAAAAAGATCACTCCGCACTGTTTACGTCACAGCTATGCCACACACCTGATTGAAGCCGGCGTCGACCTGCTTGAAGTTCAAAAAATTCTCGGTCATCACAGTATTCTGACTACCGCACGTTATACGCACTTGACCGACGATACCGACCGCAATGCCGGTCAACTCATCAATGCCTTGATGGACGGCTTTGTTATCGACTGGGGGAAAGTCCAATGATTCTTCTCTCATCCATTATTTCGACCTTCGAAGCCGAGTTGCGGGAACAGTACGCGGGTTCGCTCTTACCCAGCCATTTGAATGCGCTGGCCGCCATGAAACAGTGCCGCACCACGCACAGCCCCGTGATGCAAGCGCAATGCGAGGACTGCGTTCACCAAGACTTCATCCCGCACTCCTGCGGTCATCGCCACTGCCCGCATTGCCAACAGCACGAGAGCCAGCAATGGCTGGAGCGGCAACTCAAAAAACAGGTGCCGGCCGAGTATTTCCTCATCACCTTTACCCTACCGAAGGAGTTCAGAGTGCTGGCCTGGCAACAGCAACGCACCCTGTACGATTTGATGATGCGCTGCAGTTGGGAGACGTTGAATACGTTTGCTCAAAACGATGCGCAATTAAAGGGTCGCGCCGGGGCGATCTCGGTGCTGCACACCCATTCTCGCCGGCTCGACTACCACCCGCATGTGCACGTCATCATGCCGGCCGCCGCCATCGATACCGAACGACGACTGTGGCGAACCAAGACCGGTAAGGGCCAAAGCAAAAAGCCCAACCCAAGTCAAAGCGGCACCGGCTATTTGTTCAATCACAAAGCCCTGGCCAAAGTGTTCCGCGCGAAACTGCTCGACGCCATCAATCATGTAGGCTTGGCACTGCCGGAACGGTATCCCGAAACCTGGGTCGTCGACGTCAAGTCGGTCGGTAACGGCGACAAGGCGCTGGTTTACCTGGGCCGTTATCTCTACAAAGGCGTCATCCAGGAAAAGGACATCATCGCCTGCAAAGACGGCCAGGTGACCTTTCGTTACCAAGACAGCAAGACGAAACAGACACAAACCCGAACCCTACCCGGTGCCGAGTTCCTGTGGTTGATGCTGCGTCATATTTTACCGAAAGGCTTTCGGCGGACGCGCAACTTCGGTTTTTTGCATCCCAACAGCAAACGCTTGATCAGCTTGTTGCAACTGCTGCTCGGTGTGAATCCGAATCAGGACTTGGCTTGGCTGAAAAAACGCCCGGCACTGAAGTGCCCGTGCTGCGGCGGCGATATGCGCATCGTGAAAACGCGGATACCGAAGGTCTACGCTATCCCGTTAAGTCGATCAGACCATAATCCACAGGTCGCTTCGGTTATGTAGACGACCCGCACATTCTTCGAATGGGTCAGCATCGGCATTCGGCTGCCGAGGACATCGCGCGGCCCAAAATCAGGCTATAATGCGCCTAAAAGCGCTGTCTTTGCGCTTTTGTAGCGGCAAACGCAACGGTTTCAAGCTTATTGAGGTGTCGCCGCTCGCAAAAAGCCGCGGCACCTACAAAACGCCAAAAGCTATTTTCATATATAAAGCATCCAACCTACTCTGAGTCAACCGGGCCGGGCTTGTCCAACAAACGGTTAGATTTTGGTTCGCGTTGCTCACAAAATCTAACCTTATTCGTTAGAAACGATATGAACCTGTTCGCCTATCATTTGCCTTTGGACGGCCATCCTGAAGTCGGTAATGCAGCGGTGTTAGGCAGACTAATCGGCTGCATGCTGCAAGAACCCTTCGGCGATTATAAGGGCTGTGCGACCGGCATCAAGGGAACTTTGGACAAGCCGCTGCCGGCGTCGCAACTACGGCAAATATTGGAATCCGTGCTGAACCATCCGGTTATTCTGGCGTCGCCCAATGAAAATCAATCGATTCATTCTATCGGCATCATTACCGGCGGCGCGAATCGCGAATGGAAGTTGGCGGCAAATGAAGGACTCGATGCCTATATAACCGGAGAAATCAGCGAGCATGACTGGCATGACAGCCAAGAACACGGCATTCATATGTTCGCAGGCGGACACCATGCAACCGAGAGATTTGGAATCAAGGAATTGATGAGAAAAACAGAACTGCATTTCGAAATAAAATGCAGTTATATCGACAGCGATAACCCTGTCTGAGGAATTGTTGGCGGAGCGGACGGGACTCGAACCCGCGACCCCCGGCGTGACAGGCCGGTATTCTAACCAACTGAACTACCGCTCCGTTGAAGAGCGCGTATTATATAGGATTTCACTGCCACGTCAAGTAAATTAACGCAGATTGTAAAAAATACCCTTTTTTCGGTCCCTCTGCCTCAGTGTGGGAATGCATACCGGTCTTGTTTCGGTAACCCTAGGTATGGGTTCCCACGGAGGACCGTGGGAACCAGAAATATACTCGTTCCCACCGCTCCAACGTGGGAATGCATACCGGTCTTGCTTCGGCAACCCGAGGTATGGGTTCCCACGGAGGACCGTGGGAACCAGAAATATACTCGTTCCCACCGCTGCAGCGTGGGAATGCATACCGGTCTTGCTTCGGCAACCCGAGGTATGGGTTCCCACGGAGGACCGTGGGAACCAGAAATATACTCGTTCCCACCGCTCCAGCGTGGGAATGCATACCGATCTTGCTTCGGCAACCCGAGGTATGGGTTCTCACGGAGGACCGTGGGAACCAGAAATATACTCGTTCCCACTGCTCCAGCGTGGGAATGCATACCGGTCTTGCTTCGGCAACCCGAGGTATGGGTTCCCACGTTGGAGCGGTGGGAACCAGAAATATACTCGTTCCCACCGCTCCAGCGTGGGAATGCATACCGATCTTGTTTCGGTACCCGAGGTATGGGTTCCCACGGAGGACCGTGGGAACCAGAAATATACTCGTTCCCACCGCTCCAGCGTGGGAATGCATACCGATCTTGTTTCGGTACCCGAGGTATGGGTTCCCACGGAGGACCGTGGGAACCTGAAATATACTCGTTCCCACCGCTCCAGCGTGGGAATGCATACCGATCTTGTTTCGGTAACCCTAGGTATGGGTTCCCACGGAGGACCGTGGGAACCAGAAAAAAATATCCTTTTTCGCTCCCTCCTGCAAAGTGCGGGAACGGTGAACCATTCACCATGCACTATTCACTATTCACTGCTTTCTGCTAACTAATTAAAATGAAACTCGCCGATAATCTCCATTGTCCGCTCTGCGCGGAATCGAAGATTGAACATTACCATAGCGATAAGCAACGCGATTATTTTCTTTGCTCGACCTGCGCGCTAGTCTTTGTTCCGCCCACTCAGCAACTCGACTTGCAGCAACAAAAAGCGATTTACGATTATCATCAAAACGATGTGCACGATCAAGGCTATCGGAAATTTTTGTCGCGGCTCGCAATCCCGCTTTCCGCTCGTCTGTTACCGGGAGCAAGCGGGCTTGATTTCGGCTGCGGCCCCGGTCCTGCTCTTAGTTCAATGCTAAAAGAACAAGGCTTTCCGACGGCAATATACGATCCGATTTACGCCGATTATCCGGAGGTTTTGCAAGGCCGATACGACTTCATTAGCTGCACCGAAGTAGCGGAACACCTTACCGCTCCGGGCCTTGAATTCAGCCGACTTTTTTCCATGATCAAACCTCAAGGCATCCTCGCGATCATGACCAAGCGCGTAACCGACCGACAGGCATTTGCGCAATGGCATTATAAAGCCGACCCGACGCACGTTTGTTTCTTTTCCGACAAGACCTTTCTCTGGCTTGCAGACCGTTACCGGTGCCAAATCGAATTTATCGAAAGGGATGTCGTGATATTGAGTCGGTTGAATTGAAGACTGATCCTAAAAAAGCAATTCACCATGAAGGGCATGAAGACAATGAAGGGAAGAGAATTGAGTACTTTATGAACTGTCTCAATATCACAGACAAACTCAATGCAGTAATACAGCGTTTTCAGATCCAGTTAATGACTAAAAAATATCAAAGCAATGGCGGGACGGAGTGCAGCCAATAATCCTAAATTCGGCAGTTAAACCATGAAGCACATGAAGTTCATGAAGGATTTCAAGAAATTACCTAAATCTTCTCGCTAACCTTTTTGGTGAGCGAAAGCTTGATTCATACGCGTAATAAGTTATTGAATTAACTCCCTATTCTTCATGTTCTTCATGGTGAAATGCTTTTTCTAGGTTAATGGTTAGCGCCGTAGGGTGCACATCGCGCACCATTCCACGGCGTCGAACCGACGAGAGCTCCCGGCCCAGGTGCGCGATGCGCACCCTACACCTGCCGCTTTATAGCCCATGAACACCAACAACCATGCAATCGTCATTTTCAAGGAGAGGGATTGAATACTTACAATTTATTAATTCGACAACGGCCAAATTAACGGAATCAGTCCTATCGAGGTAATCGCAATGATGATATTCATCGGCACCCCGACTTTCAAAAAGTCTTTGAAATGATAGCCGCCAGGCCCGTACACCATCAAATTGGTCTGATAACCGATCGGCGTTGCAAAACTGGCCGATGCCGCCACCATCGTGGCAAACACGAAAGGCTCCGGATTAAGCCCGAGACTTCCGGTAATCGCTAAAACGATCGGCAGCATCAGTAATGCCGCGGCGTTATTGGTAATCACCTCGGTCATTATCGAAACAATAATATAAGTCAAACCTAACAACAACCAGGCGTTACCATCGGCAATAGACAAGACATGACGAGCAATGAAATCGGCGGCGCCGCTAATTTGTAACGCATTACCCAGAGCAAAACTCGCCGCGATCGTGACGATTACGGTTAAATCCAGGCTTCTTCGCGCTTCGTTGATGCTGCAACAACCGGTCGCGACCATTGCTCCGGCACCGATCAAAGCGGCATTCAACATACTGGTTAAGCCGCTCGTTGCCAGAATAATAACGACTAGCAATAAGGCCCAGGATAAATTCGCCCGACTGTGATTAGGCCGCGTTTCCGCCAAATCATTGATCATTAAAAAATCGCGCTGCACGCGTTGACGCGTGACAAAAGCCGGCCTCGCTTCCAGTAACAGTACATCGCCGGCCTGCAACTCGATCGATCCTAGATTGCCTTGAATAGGCTCGCCGTTCCTCGCTACGGCCAACACGACGGCGCCGTATCTATCTCTAAATTGGGAATCCCGAATCGTTGTGCCGATGCTATCGCAATGCGGCGAGACTACCGCTTCAACCAAACATCGCTCCGGCGCATCTTTTTCAATGACCGGATGTTGATTATCGGAAGGCACCAAGCCATTGGTTCTTAAAATATCGAAAATAGCACTGGTTTCCCCGACGAATACCAAGCGGTCGCCGCCTTGCAATTTTTCTTCCGAAGATACGGCCGTTACGATACTGCCGTTGCGTTCGACTTCGGCTAAATAAATTTTGTGGAGGTTTCTTAATCCGGCCTCGGCAATGGTCACCCCTTCTAAAGGCCCGTTAATCGCCACGGCCACTTCGAAAGTAAACTTTTTCCTATCCGCGAATTGTTCGGAAGCGCTTTGCCGCTGCGGCAATAAAAGCGGCAATACGAATACGATAAACAAAATTCCGACAAGGGCAACCGGTAGCCCGATCATCGTGATATCGAACAACCCGAAACCGCTTTTGCCGGTCAATACTTGGTATTGACCATTGATAACCAGATTGGTACTAGTCCCGATTAGCGTTAGCGTACCGCCTAATATGGCAGCGTAGCTCAATGGAATCATGAGCTTAGATGGACTGACTCCGATACGTTTGGACCAGCGGGTCACTGCGGGAATCATTGTTGCAACAACCGGAGTGTTGTTAAGAAAGGCACTGAGAGGAATGATAGGCAACACTAAGCGAAATAAGGCGCTACGAAGGCTTTTAGGATTACCTAACATGAGATTGACAATCAATTCGACACCGCCGGATGCTCTTATGCCGGCAGCAATGATAAACATGGAGGCAACGGTGATCAATCCTTCATTACTGAATCCTGACAACGCTTGTTTGGCATCGAGAACCCCGCAAACGCTCAGTACGGTCAGCGCGGCCATCAATACGATATCGGGGGTTAGGCGGGAAAAAACCAGGGTAATCAAGACCCCAAGCGTCAAAAAGATAGTAAGCCAACCTTGCCAGTCCATTGTTTCCTCTAAAAATGATTGAAGGCGATTGATTCGCCTGGGACAGGAGACTTATTATAGAACAAATATCTAATGTTCAGCACTTCCCTGTGCTTGCGCTCGATGTTGCGCGAATCAACCTTTACCGGGCAACATGCCTACGCTGCCGGGTTTAATACGTTTGCATTGCACAACGACATCTTCCAAATGACAGGTTACGCCGGTTTTGGATGTATCGGGACAAGCTTCGCAAACTGCTTTCCCGGTATCTTTGACTTTATCGACGTGCCAACCGTAGCCTTGAGTTTGACAAAACTTCTTACTGAACCGCTTGATATTATAATCTCTCGAAGCGTTCGCGATTGCATCTTCTTCGGCCATGCATTTCGGTGAAGCCAATGTATTGGCCATCAGATCTCGATAAATATATTCCGTGGCCATCGATCCTCCCGCGTAGAAGGATAATGTCATCAATAAGCCTATCAACTTTAGTTTCATAACTTTATTCTCTGCTTTTTCTTAAGATAATGGGGCAAATAAACGTTTTATTCGTCTTGAATGGTTAATCAATCTTTCGTTGATGCTTAATTCAAGACACGAATATTCATCAACGCTTCTTCTTCCTTGAGTTGCTCTTTGATTGGCGCGAATTTTTCGTCCTCGTTCATTTTGACCAATAACAGAGTTATAACTAAAGCTGATGTCAGACAGCCGACATAAAGCCAAAATCTATCTTTTTTAGGTTCTTCAATCGTCATGGTTCTTTACCTCTATTGTAATTATGTTAACCCAGGCTGATTTTTTAAAAGCCGGGCAAAATTAGCATGATTCTTAACCCATATAACTCAACACCTTAGACGCTACATTTGCTAAGTCTGGGGCAAGTTGTCGAACGATGCATCTCGCCGGAATCCATCTATTATGCAGATGCCATAGACTTCAAAAAGCCTAAAAATCAAGCCATCATGTGTTCCATGAGTACTCGAATCTCTGATTCAACATCATTTTTTTACATGGGTTAACTTAGACAGACCTTTGTCAAGCCATGCAAGGCGCTGAATCTTGTTATCATCGTCGACATACAATCGCTACTAAAACGGCAAGTCATTTTCAACCAGCTCATTTAGTAGTGATTCGAAACTATAAGAACGATAGAGAAAAAAGTCAATTAATTATCGATTCGACACCAATTAACTTTCCAAACACCCCGCGAAAGTCGAAGCAGATATAGGATGAAACGCCAGTTATCGAGATTTATTATTTGGCATTGAATGCCGAAAATCTTTGCGACGAATGAGGTGAGAAAAAATTGTCGACATCCCCTTTAAAAAAGGGAATTAGGCAGGAATGAACAGAGGCTGCAAATTACGCGTCTTCGGCCAAGGATCACTCCGGGCTATCCTGCCCGGAGCCCTTCGGGTAAATGCAAATCCGTTCCATACGGATTTGTAGCGGAATTCAGTGCCGCGGATGACAAGATCGAGCACACCTTAAGCACCCGAACGTGCCGGCACAGAAAAATTTGTCGAAAAATGATTTTGCCAAACCCTCAAGGAACGGTATGTTCCTGACAGATTTTTTCGCTATCGGACTTTGTGAGCGGTTCTCCAGTCAAACCGCAAAAGAAGCCTTCGGATTTGGTCGTAAAATATTTGCATGTTCCGCAAAGCCCAAAAGAATGAGACTTGTGCGCTTTTTGCAATGCGGTCAAAGCCTCGATGAAAGGCGCATCACCGACCTCCGGACAATTCTTTTCAAGGAATTCCGCAGCCTTATTAAATAAGTCCTTCGGATAAGCTTGACGCAACACCTCCCATCCCTCCGCAACCAATTGCAAATGAACCATGCGCTTGTCGGCAAGATCGGGGACTTTCCGAATAAATCCTTTTCTTTCCAATAACAGTAAAGTCTGTGAAACGGTTCCTTTGGTCATGCCCAAATAATGGGTCAATGCCGCAGGCGTATCACTATATTTATTGCATCGAGACAAATAATCCAAAACTTGAAAATGAACGATCTGAATACCCAGTTCTGTGCATCTTTTGCGTTCTTCGGACCTGATCAAGGCCGCCATGCGCTCAATGACTTTGTAAATATCGGTTGTTTCCATGGCAATCGGCTAATTAAGTATTAACTCTGTTGACAACTGCAAAGATATTATCATACATTAACACTTGTTTCGATTCGAAACAAATAATGACTTTCTGTCATGCTTTTTTCACATCCAGGATGTGACATTGCTATCCCTCGTATGAGAACTTTAATACCGGCGGATTTTCCGCCGGTTTTTTTAGAGGACTTAATCATTATGCCCATATCCCATGTATACGATACCTATGCTAAAACCGCCAAAGGAAAAATAATGCACTTTGACGTGGTTCTTGATGAAAAAGATCAGGATAAAGCCATGACTTACGCTAAAGAATGGCTTACCGATATCGGCGAACCCGATGCCATTGTCAACCAAACGAATTGCATGTTTTGCCATAGCACCGAGGCGCCGCCGGAATTAAGGAAACAAATCGACAAGCAAGGCTACGCTATTTACAAATTGGAAGGATGCCCGGTTTAAAGCGAAATCCAGGTGTCGAACATTTAGCTCAGGAATATAAGGACTGGCTGCAAATTATAACATTAACCGATCATTGTATGCCTTTCGCACTTCAAATTTCGGCAGTGCCGGAGAGGCCTCGAGGCGCTCGGTAAAGGCTTTGCCAGCATGGAGCCGGCATAGGGCCTACATGGACGTATTCACCCAACACCTAAACTCATAGCCCATTGGCTAGGATTAATTGTCTTGGATAATTCATCCAGCATCTAAATAAGCCATGATTTTAAATCATTGCCAAAGACCTATGGAATTCATCCAGCACCTAAATTAGTCATGATATTAAACATAGCCAATCGGCTATGGAATTTAGGTGCTGGGTGAATGCAGGTTTTGCATGGAGCAAAAATCTGCCCTGCTGCCGACATCCTCGCCACCCACACTCCGCACCTTCATATAGTTAGCTATTTTTTGAGTTTAAGCAGCGAGCCCGTTACAGGATTCGGCCATGTGGAGTTGACGGGGTATTGACGAGGGCAAGCAGTGAGCGGACAGGAGATTATCTTTCATCTTTCATCTTTCATCTTTCACCTTTCACCTTTCACCTTTCATCTTTCATCTTTCATCTTTTCCCTTTCCCCCTGCTCCCCTATTCCTCCAACTCAATCAAAACCCGATCGCCTTGCGCTATTTCCAGCCGTGCGACGGTTCCCGCATTCACCTCCAGCATATATAACGCCTTAGCACGCGAATCGTAGACCCCGCAAACCGGCGTGATACAAGGTTGAACATTCTGCAAAATCGATACGATCTTACCTTTCGCTGAAATAAACAAAATATCCAACGGCATTTTGGTGTTTTTCATCCAAACCCCGAGCACATCTTCTTTAGGATGAATAAACAGCATGCCGGTATTGTCGGCAAGCGCTTTGCGAAACATCAAGCCTCTGGACCGGGCGGTTTCGGTCATCGCCACTTCGAGCTCGATCGCATGTCGCAACTTTTCGAAAACCAAGCGGCCACGGCCCAATCGTTCGGCCGGATAAAGTTCTTGAGCTTCGGCACCGATCAGCCAAAATAAACAAACCGCCAAACCAAGAAATATTTTTTTCATACGATTTCTCGCCATTGAATTTTCTCGACAGCACGATCGATAACGACCGCACAAAAAATGTCACGTTTCCAATCGTTGCAGGCAATCCGCCAGTCCGATGCCGGCGCGAATTCTTCGGGGACGCGTAACATCCGGCTGGGGTCGTTCGGGTCGACCACGCAACGATTCAAACCCAAGGCGATGCCACGGCCGGTCGCTTTCACGAAGGCTTCCTTGCGCGTCCAAAAACGGTAAAACGCTGAAATCCGCTTCTCCTCCGACAAAGCTTCCCAGTATGATATTTCTTCAGCCGCGAAACATTTCATAACGATACCTGCCATATTCGACCGACTTCTTGCCGCCTCGAGATCGATACCCAAACGGCACTGCCGAGCCACGGCCAACGCAAAATAATCGCCCGAATGCGACAGATTGAATGTCCAGTCCGGATAATCGGGTAAATAGGGCTTGCCGTTCGCCCCGGCCTCAAAAACGAGGGCTTCGGGTTTACATTTCAAGAGTTCGGACAACGACAGACGTTTTTTCGCATGAATCTCGACATAGCGGTTTTGCATTTCGGTCGTGCGCCGCTGCATCGCATTCGACCGTTCGCTGTCGCTCAGCATGTCATAATAGTTTCGATTCAATACATTTATACTGTATAACTTACCGTATTCTATATCGATGCAGCCGGGTTTTAGAGTCGCTTCAGTCATTGCGAATCACCGCCAAACCTTCGCCTCGAGGGTCGCTCGCGGCACTGAAGCGGCCTTCCTGCTTATGCCATTGCAGCGCTTGCATATCGCCGTACCGGTAGGATGTTTCGCGAAACCGGTGGCCCATTTTTTCAAGGCCTAGCAATTCTTCAGAAGACAAGCCGCCGGGTTCGTATTGCACGGCATCGGGAATATATTGATGATGATAACGCGGCACGCTCACCCAGGAATCCGGACCGTTGCCGTCGGCAAAGTCCAATATCCCCAACAAGACCATTGAAATAATGCGGCTGCCGCCCGGCGTTCCCAATACTGCGATGCGTTCGTCGTCTTCGAGAAAAGTCGGCGACATGCTCGACAACATTCGTTTACCGGGCGCTATTGCATTCGGCAATCCGCCGATCAAGCCGTATACGTTCACCGCGCCCGGCCGGCTATCGAAGTCATCCATTTCGTCGTTCAAAATCACACCGGTACCTTCGGCAACGAATCCGGAGCCGAACGGATAATTGACGCTCAAGGTAGCGGCAACCCGGTTGCCTTCGCCGTCCATCACCGAAAAATGCGTCGTGTTGTCGCCGCCGGCATGCTCCGGAATATCTCCCGAAAGCATCACGCTCGGCAACGGTCTATCCTTGCGAATCGAACTTCTAAGACCGGCCGCATAATCGGGATTAATCAAACGCGAGACCGGAACATCGATAAAATCGGGATCGCCTAAGTACAAAGCCCGGTCGTGATAGACCCGGCGCAAAGCTTCGATCACCAAATGTTTGCGGGTGACTGCATCGATTGCGGTCAAATCGTATTCGGTCAGTATATTCAAGGCTTGAACCAAGCCGATGCCGCCGGCTGACGGCAGTGCGGCGCCGGTTATTCGAATACCGCGATAAGTCCCTTTGACAGGTTTTCTTTCGACTACCCGGTAATTGTCGAGGTCTTCTTGACTCCAAATACCGCCGGCTGCTTTGACCGATTTCAACAGTTTTTCCGCCGTTTCGCCGGCGTAAAACCCGGCTGCTCCGAATTCGGCGAGCCGCTGTAAAGTCTTCGCTAAATCGGGTTGACGCAAAGTCCAACCGGGGTCGGGTATCCGGCCGTTATCGAGAAATATCGCGGCCGCCGCCGGTGATGCCTTAATTTGCGGTAAGCGAAATGACAATAAGCGGCGATAGCGCGGTCCGACGATAAAACCATCGCGCGCATAACGAATCGCCGGTTGCAACGAAGCGGACAAGGATAATTTACCGTAATGCTCAGCCAAGTGAACCAAAGCCGCAGGGACGCCTGGAATTCCGGCCGATAGGGGCCCGTCGATCGACAGTTTCGGTATGACCTTGCCTTCGGCATCGAGATACATGTCTTGGTGTGCGGCCGACGGCGCCGTTTCTCGTCCGTCCAACATCGTTTCGAAACCGTCGGAAGCTCGGCGCAACAACCAAAAACCGCCGCCGCCCAATCCGGAACCGGCCGGCTCGACTACAGCCAATACCGCGCTGATCGCAACCGCGGCATCGAAGGCATTGCCGCCTTGATCGATCATTTCCAGCGCGGCATGGCTCGCCAACGGATGCGCGCTGGCGACTGCGACTTTGTTTTCCGTTGCATGGCCGGTCATGGCCGACAACGTTAGGAATACGGCCAGAACGGCAACGACCGGTGTTTTTGCTGATTTCAAAATTGTCTCCTTGGGATTTCATTGGTCTTGCGCAGAGGCGCAGGGTTTTTCATGACGCAGGAGCATCACTACTCCCTTTATACTCAAAAAATGGTTAACTTTATGAAGGTATGGGGTGTGGCTAGCGAGGATGTCGGCAGCAGGGATTGCTGCCGTCAAGCCCCCATGGATGGGTTCACGGCGGTCCTCGATAGACACATCCCATACCTTTTTTTCTTAGACGGTTTTTTCGATAAAAAGGGAGTAAAAGCATGCATTTTAGCCTATCCGGCTTCGATATCGCTTATTGTTAATCAACGTTTGCGGCTTCGATAGTCGCGACGAAGGCGTCGCTCCCACAGTGCTTGGAACCCTCTGTGGGAGCGATTCTTGAAAAGCGATTTCGAAGCCGCGAACTCTCGAATACCTATAAACTAAGAGGCCGTGCAAGACGTTCCACCCCCGGCCGCTGCGATTTACACGAAAGCCCATTAAAATATAATCATAGTAGATAAAATTGGGCACCGGGGCGACCATCGAAGGACGCCCTAGATACGTCCATATAGGCGCTATGCCGATCACCACGGTGTCTCCTTAAGCATCGCCGAAATTTGAAGTGCGAAAGGTATATCACGGCCATGGAAACCAAAAAACTCAGCACCTCCGCGCCTCTGCGCGAGTAACTATCAAGCTTTTGCAAACGTCGATCGATTGCATTAAGCTTTTGTTCCTTACCGCAGAGTAAACCACTTCAGCATTAACCCTGCTGCATCGTACGAATTGGAACAAAAACACTTGAGCATGACGCAACACAAAAGAACCTTAGGCTTCATCGGCATCGGCCTGATGGGCAAACCAATGACTTTACGCTTGCTCGATGCGGGCTTTCGCGTCAACGTCTGGAACCGTTCCCAAGACAAGCTGGCGCCGGTCGTTGGAGCGGGCGCGCTTGCCCGCGATTCGATCGAGCAATTGGTCCAGGCTTCCGATGTTGTTTTGTTATGCCTGTCCGATTCGCAGGCCGTGGCTTCGGTCGTCGAGAACTCCATTCTTGACTCCGGCTCAGCCGGAAAACTGCTAATCGACCTTTCAAGCATCGACCCGAAAACCACGCGCCAACTTGCCGGACTATTACAACAACGCTGCGGCATGACTTGGGTCGATGCGCCGGTTTCCGGCGGTGTGCAAGGCGCGGAACAAGGCAGCTTGGCGATCATGGCCGGAGGCGCCGATAACGATATCGAAACCGCGCGCCAGGTTCTGGCTCCGCTCTACCGCCAACTGACGCACTTAGGGGAAGTCGGTTGCGGACAAATTGCAAAAATCTGCAATCAAATGATCGTCAGTTGCAATGTGCTGGTGATCGCAGAAATGATCGCCTTGGCCAAACAGGCCGGCGTCGATGCGGCTAAAATCCCCGAAGCTTTGGCGGGCGGCTTCGCCGATTCGAAACCTTTACAAATCGTCGGACCGGAAATGGCGGACGGAATTTTCGAACCGATTAAATGGCGCGTCAAAACTTTGCTGAAAGACTTGAATATGGCGTTCGACTTAGCATCCGATCAAGGTAATGCCATCCCAATGTCGGGCCTTGCCGCACAACTGATGCAACTGCACGGCAGCCAAGGCTTTCTCGAACAAGACCCGGCTACGTTGATCAAACTATTCGAACGGTGATGTAAAAAAAGCTTTTTGTCTACGAAATAGACGAAAATATTTGAGCTGCTTCTCAAGCTCCAGCTCTCGCCGTTATAGATAAACTGTAGGGTACGCTGCGCGTACCTAATGTCGGCACAGGGCAACACATGAGGACACGTCAAGCTACGGTTGGAACTGCTGTGGTACGCACAGCGTACCCTACAGCCTTCAAATTTCGAAATTGGTGTAGCACTCACTTCAACTATTAACGCGAACATAGCCTTGAAAAGGCTCCTGATTAGCAAGATGCTTCAGCTTGCCGAAGCCAAGTGTCCGAGCAGGGGCTAATCGTAGTCGCAAAAACTAAAATATGCTGTTAAGCTCCAGCTTGGGTAACCTGTTCAGGAAGCTCTAGCTTCCCGATAACCAAAAATAATTGAACGAGCGAGCGAGTTGGGGGTGATTGAGAATGCGCGGATGTTGTGTCGGTCTCAGAAAGCTCTTGCCCTGAGCCCTTCGGCTGCGCTCAGGAGAGCCTTGTCGAAGGCTTGCCCTGAGCGCAGCCGAAGGGGGAGCTTCCGGTGTGTCTTTCCCAAGCTGGAGCTGGGGAAAGAGCGTGATGTGGGTTGGTCGTTTTTAGCTTGACGCGCATGGTTTGCGAACCCCGCCATGCTAAGGAAATGCTGATCTTTGGGCTTTAGCTGAAGAAACTTGCTAATCAGGAAAAGGCTTACTAATTTAATTACGTTATCCGCAATTTATTTATCCGACAACAGAACATCCCCGATGATCAATTTCAGCGCCAACCTCAGCATGCTGTTCACCGAATTGCCGTTATTGGATCGTTTCGAAGCGGCCAAAAACGCCGGCTTCAGCGCAGTCGAGATTCAATTTCCTTACAGCGAAAACCCTGATGCGCTTCGCGCCAAACTGGACGAAACCGGCTTGCAACTGGTGTTGTTCAATGTCGATGCTGACGATTTGCTGCAAGACGGCGAAGGCTTGGCCGCTGTGCCGGAAAAACGCGAACGCTTTAAAACCGCCTTGGCCCAAACCGTCGACTATATCGAGGTTTTGCAACCTAAAGCAGTCAACGTGCTTCCCGGACGCTGTATGAATCGGAGCCGCCTCGATGACTATCTGCAAACATTCGGCGACAATCTGCGCTTGGCGGCCGATACTTTCGCACCGTTCGGCGTCAACACGGTTTTCGAAGCCATCAATACAATCGATATGCCGGGGTTTATTATCCATAGCGGCGCGCAAATGCTCGACTGGCTCGAACGACTCAATCACCCCAATATTTTATTGCAAGTCGATATTTATCACTTATCGATGATGAACGAAGATCCCGAAGCCTTTATTCGCCGGCACTCCGAAACGATCGGTCACATCCAATTTGCCGATAACCCGGGACGCGGCCAGCCCGGAACGGGAAATATCGATTTCAAGCCTTTATTCGACACGATACGGAATTCGGGCTATTCCGGTTGGACCGGCGCCGAGTACAGGCCCGTCGGACCGGCTCTCGATAGCCTGGACTGGCTCGAACAATTCCAGACTAAAAAACTCTGAAAAATTTAGTGCGCGGAGGTTCCGTTATTGGGTATATTTAACGCTTGAGCAAGGGTCAGAAAGATTATCCAGGCTACCCTTTGCTCTACGCGTTTCGACAATTAGAAAAAATAAGGAAACACTATGAAAATAATAAAAACTTTTCTCGCTTGCGTCCTATCAATGCAATTCGGCTACGCTCAAGCTCAAGGCAATTCCAGTATGCATGACGGACATGGCGCCGGCGGTGGCGGCGGTTCCGCTTGTCAGAAATTAAGAATCAACAAAAATAAACTGGTACCTGCACATTTGGCCGAAGTCGCGCCCGAATCGGACATTACCTTCAATGCCTTCGGATTCGACAAACCGGAAAATCTTGAGGTCACCGTCAAAAAGATTCCGATCGCGATTACCACCGAATTCAAGGACCCTTTTTATGTCGTGCGCGGCAAACTGCCCCCCGAATTAAAAGGCACTCACGCGAGAATCAACGTCAAACTTAGGTCGCCGATCATTAAATGCATCAGCGAAGACGGTTGGCTGGTAAAAATTTCGGAATAATCCATCCTGAATAAGCTCTAATTATCATCAGGCAATTCGAAAACTACGCTTATTCCTCCAAGCGGCGAATCTTCCAATTCTATTTTGCCGTGCCTGCTCTCGACGATACGCCTTGCGATAGGCAAACCGATACCGGCACCCGCAGGCTTATCGGTCGTAGTCAATCGCTCGAAGATTTCAAAAACCCTCTCCCGGTATTGCACAGGAATACCGGGGCCGTTATCGCTGATGCGATAACGGCTGAGTTTGCCGACGCGTTCCCCGCTGATATGAATTTCAGGAACGGCGTCATCATCGGCAGGCAAGCCATGGCTTAGTGCATTGTCCATCAATATCCAAAACAAATCGGTCAACCGCGATTTATCTAATGTTGCCGGAGGTAATTTATCGATGTGTAATCGCACATTAGCGCGTTTAACGCGAGACTCTAGGCGTTGCATTAGATTAGACAGCAGCGCATCGACATCCTGAATGCCAACCTTTTCGACCGGCTCGCCGGCCGCTAGAAATAATTGAATATCCTTAACCAACATTCGTAAGTGCGCGGCGTCGCGTTCCAAAACTTGCAAGTCTTGATAAACCTCATCATTATGCGCATCCGGCATGGTTTTTAAGTGGCCTTGCAAGCGTTGGCTATAACTCACCAGACGCCGGGTCGGCTCCATCAAATGATGAGCCGAAATTTCGGCGAATCGCGTCAGATACGCATTCGCGCTGATAATTTCTCGGTTTTTTCTAATTAATGCAGCCTCGTTAAGCATTCGCTCCTCGACGCGCCGCCGAATTAATAATCCGATTGCATAAATAGCAGCCAAGCCCATTATCCAAATAACGGCCAGCAGCAGTATCTTTTCCGGATCGACCCTCGCCGCACCCTCCAGATAAGATTGCAGGGACACGGAGACACCGACGCCTCCCAAGACATCGCCGACACGGTAACCTTGTTCGCTGTGGCATTTCAAGCAATATTCGTCGGCCACCAGAGCGCTCATCAAGCGAATATAAGGCTCGCCGTTAATCAGGGTTTTCTCAAAAACTTCCGTTTCGCCCCGCTCGAATTGGCGCAAGGCCGCCGCCTCCCATTCATCGGGAAAGTTATCGGGATTCAAAGGCTTAAAGCCGGTGATTCTTCCTTTCACTTTATAAAGTTCTTCGTATTCGTCCATGACTTGCCTAATTAAATACGCCGGATTCATTAATGTCAGTTTGATTCCGGACGGTGTGCTGATATCCCGCTCGGCAATATGCGATAAGGCGGGGTTCGGGCGAGTCCGTTCATCGACAGGAACATAGACGCCGCCATGGCGCGCCGCCCATTTACGCAAAGCCACATCTTTGTTGAAATGACCGCGCGCTTCCTTGATCGCCATTTCCTGCGCGTACCAATTAGACATATGGCTATCCCAAAAAAAGAAGCCTGCCACCGATGCGGTCCATAGTACCGAGACGCCAAGCAATGCTTTCAGCGGCATCGAAGCCTTACTCATAAAGCGGCTCCCCGGTATGCTGTTGCATCGGGTTGCTAAGTGGGAGCTCGAAACTAAAAGTGCTACCGCAACCCTCGCCTTGCGATTCCGCGCGAATATTTCCTCCGTGATGTTCGACGATCCTTCGGCACAATGCCAGCCCCATGCCGGTTCCTTCGTAGCGGGATCTTAATTGAAGTCGGCTGAAAAATTGAAATAGCCGATCGATTTGCGTAGGATCGATACCGATGCCATTATCTCGAATAGACACCCGCCAGTTAGCCGAATCGACATCAGAACTAATCTCGATGCGAGGCTGAATATCCGCTTCCCGATATTTAAGCGCGTTACCGATCAAGTTTTGGAACAAGCGACTCAATTCGTCGCGACTGGCAAAGACAGTCGGCCACTCTCCTCGCACATCGATTTCAGCCTGCGTGCCGACAATCTCCGGCTGTAAAAACACCATCGCTTCATCCAGCGCTTCCTTGCTTTCCAGCCATGTCTTCGGCTCGGTTTTTCGCCCCACGCGCGAATAATCCAGTAACGAAACGATCATCGCATCCATGCGTCTAGCCCCATCGAGCGCGAAAGCCATATTGGTTCTGCTTTCTTCATCCAAGGAGTCGCACAAAGCACGTTCCAGCAATTGCAGATGACCTGTGATCATGCGTAAAGGCTGACGCATATCGTGCGACACGCTATAGGCGAATTGCTCGAGATCGACATTGGATCGGAGCAATTCTTCTTCGATTCGTTTCTGTTCGGTCACATCGCGGCTAATACCGAACAATCCGACAACCGTCTTGCCGTCGCAGTCGAATACCGGCCATTTATTGGTATTCACCCAGCGGAGCTGTCCTTGTAAGTCATAGTAAGGGTCAATCTTATTGATCAACGGCTTTCCATCCATAAAAATCGGTTTTTCTTTTTCATCATAGATACGCGCGATTTCTTCCGGGAAAATTTCCGAATCGTGCTTACCGACTAATTCTCGCCAATTGCGGTAACCGGTAACCGTCGCCAATGTTTTACTGCAAAAGCGAATACGACTGTCTTGATCCTTGAAATATACATAATCCGACGTGTTATCGAGAAAGGTATTGAAATCTCGGTTTAACTCTTGAGCGGCTTGCTCATAAAGTTTTCGCTCGGTGATATCGGTAATGAAGCCGTGCCAGAGCACACTGTTATCTTCAAGCCTTTCCGGTCGGCTATCCCCTCGCAGCCAACGCAAACCTTGCTTCGGCAATATTACACGATATTCTTGATGCCATGGAGTCATCGAGATAGCCGACTCCCGGATAGCAGACATCACGTTATTGCGGTCCTCGGTATGAATTCTCGCGATGGACAAAGCGGCATCTTCACGCACTTGCTCAGGCGTGACTTCATATATGTCTTTAATGGCGCAACTGGCGAAAGGGAAACAAGATCGACCATCGGAAAACAATTGAAATTGATAAATAACGCCGGGAACCTGTTCGGACAGCTTCGTCAATAGATCGTGACTTTCCTGTAATGCATTGTCACTCAGCTCTAAATCGGCCAGCTGTCGCCGTATCAGATACAACAATACGAACAACACCGACGAAACGACTAAAAACAGCACCATCGCCCAAACTATCATGGCGCGCTCGGCGGCCATCACCGAAGTCATTTCGGCGGACGTCAATATTCGCAGAGGAAAATCAACCATGCGCTTTTCGACAACCCAATACGCCTTACCGTCAAAGGGCGATGTTACCCTGCCCGACCGTTGTCTTTTATCCCCATAAGGCTCCAACACTTCACGCAATCGAGTGCCGGAGTCGCCAGGCACGCGCGGATTGCGAAACCACACCTCATTGTCATTATTGATCACGACCAAAGTCGACCCTGGAGCACGTTCAATAGCGGCAAAAACTTCGGCCAAGCGATCAATCGAAACAATCGCAACCATCGTTCCGGCAAAATGTTGTTCATCATCGAAATAGGGCCGGCTCAATGAGACCACATAACTCCCTTCGCTTATCGATGAAGATATTGGCGAGCTCACAAACAGGTGATCTTCGGAACTATTTAAATGATAGGTGTAAGAGGGATGATCATGCATAACCGGCTTATCGCCGGAACCGGTCCAATGAATAACCGCACCGCCGCGATCGACAATTAACAAATCGATTAGCTCAGGATTGGCGGCCAATTCGCTCTGCAATGAACCACGCAACAATTCATCGGCCTTACCCTGTTTCAGCAAGAGCCGTGTTTTCAGTAAAACACGATCGATATCGACCAGGACACGATATAGCAAAATCTCGTTGACACTGGTCGCGGCAGAAGTATGAGTTGTCAAGCCATGAAGGCGATTGATACTTTCATTCCTGACCACGTAAACGATGAACATTGCAAACAGTAACAAAATCCCGCATACGCCCAACGTCACGGTGCGGCGTAGTTTTCGATAAGACCCATTGCTGTTCTGATTCATGGTGCGTTGGTTGAAAAACTAATCGGGTGCATTATTCTGCGCCAATGGAATTTCAAAAACAAATGCGCTGCCTTTGCCTTCTCCTTCCGACTCGGCCCAGATGCGACCGCCATGATGCTCGACAATGCGCCGACACAAGGCCAAACCCATGCCGTTACCGTCGAAGCGCGCCCGTGACTGCAGTCGGCTAAAAAATTGAAACAATTTATCGATTTGCTTGGGTTCGATCCCGATGCCATTGTCGGCAATGCGTACCTTCCAAAGCCCCGCGTGTTCTGTTGAAACCACGGTTACACGCGGCACATCTTCGCTATCATGATACTTAATGGCATTGGCGATCAAATTTTGCATCAAGCGTGTCAATTCATCCCGACTCGCGTACAAAACCGGCCAATCGCCCTGCACGACGATATCGGCATGCTTCTCTTCGATTTCCACCTCTAAAAACCGCAATGCTTCATTCAAGGAGTCGCGGGTTGCCATGCGAATTTTAGGCTCGGTCTTACGGCCAATACGGGAATAGTCGAGTAACGAAACGATCATCGCATCCATACGTTTGGCGCCGTCGAGCGCAAAGGCCAAGTTCTCCTTATTGTCTTCGTCCAATTGCTCAGCCAAGCCGATCTCCAACAAGTGCAAATGTCCGGCAATCGTTCTTAACGGTTGCCGCATATCATGTGAGACACTGTACGCGAATTGCTCGAGATCGGCATTCGAGCGCGCCAAAGCCTCGGAGTTTGTTCGTAATATCGTTTCCACCTGCCTACGCTCGGTGATGTCGATGCAAGAACCGATGTAACCGGAAAAATTTCCGTGATCATCGAAGCGAGGCACACCATGATCGTCGACCCATCGATAGTCGCCGTCGAAGCGCCTTAAGCGAAATTCCATACGAAACGGTTCGCGGCGATTGAAATGATCTAGATAGAAATCGATACAGTGCTGCCTATCGTCAGGATGGACGCCTTCCAGCCAGCCGTTATCCTTCTCTTGCTCTAGGGCTCGCCCGGTAAAACCAAGCCAAACCTTATTGAACCAAAAACAGCGGCTGTCAGTCCCGGAAACCCAAATCAATACCGGCGCCGAATCGGCCATTTGCCGAAAGCGTGCCTCGCTCTCGCGTAGCTCACGCGTCATCTCGGTTGCCAACGCCAGCGCTCTAGCGCGCCCTGACGCCAATTGCCAAATAATTGTCGCCAACAACACGCTCAGCGTTGCCCCCGCTGCAGCCATATAACGCGGTTTATCCAAGCTAATCCGTTGTTTGAAGCTCGCGCCAGGGCTCACCGCTAAAGTCCACTCATGGCCATCTATCTCGATCGTTCGTATCGTATTTAGATACTGGAGACTCGATAAAGCCTGGGACGAGCTACTGTGCATTTTCGTTTCCTCCGTTATCGTGTCTCCATCGAATATTTCCAGACTCAAGTCGGATGCGCGTTCTCCGCCAACCCCCGCCATGAAATCATCCATGCGAAACGGCGCATAGACCCAGGCAACGATATTGCGGCGCCGTTCTTCGACAGAATCAGAAACTGCGTTTTCGCGGAATAAAGGCAAATACATCAAAAAACCGGCTTGCACAGCTTCATCGGTTTCTTGAACCAGTATGACTTTACCGGAGATGCGTGTTTCATTCAGGTCGCGCGAATCGGACATCGCTTTTCTGCGGACCGGCTCGGAATACATATCGTAACCAAAGGCTCGAAGATTGCGGTCGGCAAACGGTTCAAGATATAAAATCGAACTATAAATATCACGTTCGCCTTCCGGTCGAATCGAGTAGTTCGGGAACCCTTGAGTGCGAATATCGGCGATATGCCTATCCTTGTCATGACTGGGCACGACCACCGAAAAACCGATACCTTGAATACCGGGAAAATTTCGGTCGATTTTCAGCGTATCCACATAGATACGAAACTCTTTTCGATCGACATGATCGGAAGAAATAAACAATCCCTTTACGCCCAATAAAACTTGCTCGTAAGCCGCCATACGTTGTTCGATGCGGTCTATAATCTCTCTAACCCTGAAATCGAAATCGATTTTCAAACTGCGCTCAAGATCGGCTTCTGCATTTTTCCAAACTCCGAAGGTCGCTCCAAGCGAAAGTAGCAAAACGAGACTCGATATCAGCAGTGGAGAAAAATGACGTAAAAAGGGTGAGCCCGAAGAATGTACCGGCATGAGAAATATGATGAATAATAAATTTTTTCCGTTTCCCACGGTCCTCCATGAGAAAACATACCTTAGCTGCCGAAACAAGATCGGTATGCATTCCCACGCTGAAGCGGTGGAAACGAGGAAAAATCGGGAAGTTCAAAGAACCAAGCTGCATATAACGGGTCTACACTTATAACCTTACGCATAAAAATGTTACCGTCATGACAATGATAGCATTCCTTTTGCTTTTGATAGCCATCAGCCCAACTGTTGATGCCGATGTTTTTAAATGTATCGCATCATCGGGAAAAATCACTTACCAGGGCAAACCTTGCTCATCCGATGCGCAACAAGAAAATATACCGATAGAACCCACCGACCCTCGTCAATTGGCCGAGGCCGAAAGACGTCTCGCCATTTGGCAAATGGAACGGGATAAGCAAAAAGCCGAAAAACTAGAAACCGAAAGAATGCAACGCAAGGAACAACAACGCTTTGAGGCAGTTGAGGCGCTGAAACGTAGCGCGGAAGCGCAGCGTCAACAAGCCATAGCCGAATTAAGGCAAGCCGAAGCACTAGAGAATCAATATCGAATGCAGGCTTACCCGTTGTATTATCTTCCCTATCAGTCAAGACCCCCTTACCGGAATCGCTACAGGGACAATAACAAACCTCCTAGAAGGCCAATACATGATTCAAAATCGACCTGGATGACAAACTCCCCTCGCCGTTAGCTCTTTAATGGTTTGCCAGATTTTTTTCATTACGCAGAGTCCGCAAGCTGTCATAATAGGCCCAATAACTGATTAGATATAGAAAATATGAAGCGTTTAACTTTAACTTACAGCTTGCTGATTATTCCGGCATTCGCATTATCGGCCCCTCCGCCAATCTTAATGGATATTCCCGACGTACCGGATATGCCGGCAACCGTGCAAAGCGGCCAAGTGATGGAGCCTGACCGAACGGTAATACGCAGAAGCAAGGAAACCACCGAAGCTATTCCCGAACTTCCCGATGCGCCGATGCCTGTCGAAAGCGGCGAACCGATGGAGCCCGATATCACCATCATTCGGCGAGGCAAGGACCAAATACAGGAATACCGGATCAACGGCGAGTTATACATGATCAAAGTCGTTCCCGATATCGGCCCTGCTTATTATTTGATAGACACTGACGGCGACGGCAACATGGACGTCAGAGAAAGCGACCTGCATCGCGGTACGCGAATCAATCAGTGGAAATTGCTTGAATGGAATTGACGCAACACCTTTCGCACTTGAATTTCTGCCTGTGCTTAAGGAAGGCGCCGAGGCGTGGAATCGACCTCCTCGCTAAGCCACACCCCATACCTTCCTATAGTTAGCCTTTTTTTGAGTATAATCAAGGAGTAATTCTTTCCGCCGCTCTGTGTTACTCCATCATCTCCAACGCCATTTCCGCCGCTTCTTTTACTTCCTCGTCGTAATGGGTTGCGGCGATTTGTTTAAATTCAGTAGTGACAGCCGATTTGTCACCAATATCCATAACGCTTAACCAATCCAGCGCGGCAATTACGACAGAAGGATGGGAATCATTAAGCGCTTTCATTAATAACGGCACAACATTAGCAGGATCGCCTTCAGTCAGATGCAGGACAACTTCCTCTCTAACTTCCGGATTAGGATCGGTTAACAAAACATTTTCCAGCAATTGTAAATCATTCGCATCATCGAGAGTCAAATTGTATACCGCTTCCATGCGAAGGTCATCGTCACTACTTGTTATATTGATTCGAGCTTCGGCCAAGATTTCTTCTTCAATGAAATCGATCGGCTCCGATGAGTACGTTGCGTTCGATCTTCCGAGAGCAGGCCTCGAATTGCTCATTTGCGTGTCCGAATGTTCCGAAGCATTAGGTACCGCGTCATCATTTTGTTGCGGTGCTATTTTTTTTGATGCAGTTGAGGATGGACTTTCCGATTCTGTTGCATCCTGCTGACATGCGGATAATAAAAAAGGCAACGTTATGGCAATACTTAAGATCATTCGGTTTTTCATTTTCATTCGATAGATCTCCAAATTAATAAAGGTTTGTGAATAAAATCATTTGCTCTTTACTACTTTTATACCTTTCGCACTTCAAATTTCGGCACTGCCTCAGGAGGCGCCGGGGTGCTCGGCTAAGGCTTTGCCGGCATGGAGCTGGCATAGAGCCTACATGGATGTATTCACCCAGCACCTAAATTCCATAGCCTTTTGGCTATGGTAACTATCTTGCATAATTTAGGTGCTGGGTTCACGGCGTCCTTTGACGGGCACCCCGGTGCCGAATTTTGATCTGCGATGGGTATATACTGAAAAATCATTCGACTTCATTGAATGTGCTGAGTGAATTCGCCCATGTAGCCCCTATGCCGAGCACTCCAGGCAAAGAGCCAAATCACCCAGGCATTACAACCACCCCAAGTCCGCAATGACCAGAAGTATCAACCCCGACATAAGACCGGCCAAAATATCATCGAGCATGATACCTAAGCCCCCGCTTACCTTGCGATCGACCCAGATAATCGGCCAGGGCTTCACGATATCGAACAACCGAAACAACACGAAACCGACAAGCAACGCAGACCAACTAAACGGCACCCAAAGCATCGTTACCAACAAACCCGCAACTTCGTCCCAAACGATACCGCCGAAATCATGTTCGCCTAATCTCTTAGCAGCCATTCCGCAAATTCCGACGCCTGCGACCACGGCCGCCAGCGTCAAAGCGTAATAAAAATAATTACCGGCTAGCGCAAACAGCCAACAAACCGGAATGGCCGCCACCGTTCCCATTGTTCCGGGCGCTTTTTTAAACAAGCCTGAACCGAAACCGAAAGCCAAAAATAACACCGGATCGGTCAATATTGTCTTAGCCGTTAATTCATTTTTGCCTATTTTATCAGTGAGAAAAATGCTCAAAACCTTGTACCCTCAACAATTCCGTCGTGCCGAAACGATGAATTCTCAGTCCCGGACTATCCTCGATAACGCCGATACGCGTAAAGTTTTCTGTCAATAATTCCGCTTTATCAGCCGGCACGGTAAAACATAATTCATAATCGTCTCCGGCACGCAGCGGCATAGTCCAATCGCCGGTTGCCTCGATATAGGCCTTGACCGCATTCGACAACGGCAAACCCTCCCAATCCAGACACGCGCCGACGCCGCTTTGTTTCAAAATATGACCTAAATCTTGCGCCAAACCGTCGGACACATCGATACAACTTCGCGCGATATTCCGCAATACCAAGCCTTCCTCGACACGAGGTTTCGGCCGGTTAAAACGCTCGAGCGCAGCCTGCTGCCGCGAACAACTAAAATGTCCTTGGGCAATTTTTAAACCCAAACCGGCATCGCCGAGTTTACCGGTCATATAGATACCATCGCCGGCGCGCGCGCCCGAACGCAGCAAAGCCTGCCCCTCCGGAACTATGCCCATGGCCTGTACCGTTAGCGTCAATGGGCCGGATGTCGTATCCCCACCGATTAGATCGATGCGATAATAAGCGGCCAATCCGAAAAAACCTTCGGCGAATCGTTCGAGCCAGGATTCGTCGACATCAGGCAATGTCAACGCCAAGGTTACGGCAATCGGCTCGGCGCCCATCGAGGCCAAATCGCTCAAATTGACTGCCAGTAATTTGTAGCCTAAATCATAGGGATCGGTACCGGCCAAAAAATGCACATTCTCGACCATCGTATCGGCGGTTATCGCTAATCGATAACCGGCCGGCACGCTTAACAAGGCGCAATCGTCTCCGATACCCAACTCGGTTACCGCATTCGACGATTTTTTTACGGCGAAAAAACGCTCGATCAGATCGAATTCAGCCGTTGGCATCCGAAGCTTTTCGATTTTTTGCTTGGATTTCCACAGCTCGTTTTTGCTGAGCGACTTTATCGAGTATGCCGTTGACATAACGATGACTACCATCGGCACCGAAGCATTTGGCTAGATTGATACTCTCGTTAAGTACCACACGATAAGGCATGTCGAGCCGATTCATCAGTTCATACACGCCGATTCTCAAAATCGCCCGCTCGACCGGATCGATCGCCTCGACCGGACGGTCGACGAATTGCATCAACGTTTCGTCGATCACATCGAGGCTTTTCGGGATGCCGTGAAACAATTCGTTGAAATAGCTTTTTTGAGCATCTTTCAAGCGTTCTTCTTCCAAAAACTGCATTTCGATCGCGCTGAGGTTTTGACCGGTCATTTGCCACTGATACAACGCTTGCACGGCGGCTTTTCTCGCATTGGTACGCGCTTGACTCATCAGGCTTCCAACTGCTGGAACAAATTAACCATTTCCAATGCCGACATTGCCGCTTCCGCGCCTTTGTTTCCGGCCTTGGTTCCCGCACGCTCAATTGCTTGCTCGATCGTATCGACCGTTAACACGCCGAAACTGACCGGCACATCGTATTGCAGCGAGACCGAAGCCAAGCCTTTCACACACTCGCCGGCGACATATTCGAAATGCGGCGTGCCGCCTCTTATCACGGCGCCGAGAGCAATGATCGCATCGTATTGTTTACCGACGGCGACGCGTTGCACGACCATCGGCAGTTCGAATGCGCCCGGCGCCTTGACCAAGCAAATATCGTCTCGATTGGCGCCGTGACGGACCAACGCATCGATCGCGCCGGCTTCCAACTGCTCGACGATAAAACTGTTAAAGCGGGATGCAACGATGCAAAATTTACCGCCTTTTACTGACAAATGGCCTTCATAGGTTTTAATAGCCGACATCTAAACTCTCTATCTCTTGTTTTTCGATAGAAACGATCTTGTCAAGACCGTTTCCGTTAACTTCTCACTCATTACCGTGAGATCCGTAACCGCCGTTTTAACGACGTGCGTGGGAATGATAAAAATCCCGTCATTCCGCCATGGACCGGCGGAATCTAGTGCCATGGATGGCAAGCTTTTGAGGCCAATAGAGCCTGAAGCAAGCATTACTTATTACCGTCATGCCATCTTAGCTAATGTGACTTCGATACCATTTATTGTTACCTAACGCACTTGACTTTCCCTCACCTAGCGTTAGGTGAGGGACGATCTGGGGATCGCTCCCACAGAGCATCCTGCCCCTTGTGGGAGCGACGCCTTCGTCGCGATTTCGAAGCCTCTGATGTTCAATATCCGCAGATTTAACAAACAGCACCGTTTCCAATTATACGACGACCTCTGTTTAGCAAGTTTATCGATACTTGTGTATAACGGCGAGCGTAGGACCGTGGGAACGAGGAGTGCTCTGCCTTCGTCGCGACTAAATTTAAATACCGTTCTTACCCACATAATCGACGACTTCCAAATCGAAGCCCGCCAAACCGACATATTTTTTCTGAGTGCCGATCACCTTTAAGCGGTGCACGCCTAAATCCGCAAGGATTCTCGATCCCGTTCCTGTAGAACGCCAATCGCCGACGCTGTCTGTCGACGCCCGGTTTACCACGCCATTATCCTGCATTTGATATTGGTGAATATGCTCGACTAACGACTTATTGTCCTCGTTTTGCCGGATCACGACAATCACGCCTCGGCCTTCATCGGCGATAATCCGCATCGCATCGCGCAAGGATACGCTATTTTCATTACGTTTCGACGAAAACAAATCGTCCAATAAATTACGTCCATGCACCCGAACCAAAACCGGCTCGTCGCCCGCCACCTGCCCCATCACCAAGGCCAGATGTAGCTTATTGTCGTTTTGGTCCTGATAGGCATACAAACGGAAATCGCCGAACTCGGTCGGAAAATTGCATTCGCTAATACGCTCGAGCGTATTTTCATGTTGAATGCGGTAATGGATCAAATCGGCTATCGTACCGATTTTCAACTGATGCTGCTCGGCGAATTTCTCGAGATCCGGTCGCCTTGCCATACTGCCGTCGTCGTTTAGAATCTCGACGATCACCGCGGCGGGTTCTAAGCCGGCCAAACGCGCCAAATCGCAGCCGGCCTCGGTATGACCCGCGCGATTCAATACACCGCCGGACTGCGCCATCAACGGGAAGATATGCCCGGGCTGCACTAAGTCTTCGGCGCGGGCATCGGACGCGACCGCAGCCTGAATCGTGCGCGCTCTGTCAGCCGCCGAAATACCGGTCGTCACGCCTTTAGCCGCCTCGATCGACACGGTAAAGTTAGTCGAATGCGCGGTTTTGTTTTCATTGACCATCAACGGCAAACGCAACTGCCTGCAACGTTCCCGGGTCAAGGTCAGACAAATCAAACCGCGTCCGTAACGGGCCATGAAGTTGACATCTTCGGGACGAGCAAAAGTCGCCGCCATGACCAGATCGCCCTCGTTCTCGCGGTCTTCGTCATCCATGATGATGACCATTTTGCCTTGGCGCAGGTCCTCTATAATTTCATCGATTGTATTCATTTAATTTAGAAAACCACTGCTTTTCAATAATTGTTCGGTCACGCCGCCCATGCCGCGCGCCGCTGAATCGCCGGCCATCAAGCGCTCCAGATAGCGGGCCAGCAAATCGACTTCGAGATTCACTTTATCACCGGCTTCGGTATCGCCAAGCGTCGTTTCCTGTAGAGTATGCGGCACGATATTGACGCCGAACACCGCGCCGTCGACTTCATTGACGGTCAAGCTAATGCCGTTGATACAAATCGAACCTTTTTCAGCGATATATCTCGCCAGATTGTCCGGCGCCTTGAAACAAAAACGATAAGAGCGGCCGTCGGAGTGTTTATCGAGTACCGTACCGATACCGTCGACATGACCGCTGACAATATGCCCGCCCATGCGTGTCGACGGCGTCAATGCCAATTCCAGATTGACCTGCGTGCCCACTCTAGCCGTTTTCAAGGTCGTGCGCGCCAACGTTTCGTTCGATACGTCGGCATAAAAATAATCCCGGCCCAGCTCGACCGCGGTTAGGCAAACGCCGTTGACCGCGATGCTATCGCCCAATTGAGCGTCAACCAGCGGCAACTTGCCGGTGCTTATTTTAAGTCGGCAATCGCCGGCTTTAGGTTCGATCGCGGCAATGCTGCCGATTGCCAGAATAATACCTGTAAACATAGGGGGCGGTGAATAGTGAATAGTGAATAGTGAAAAGATATACGCTTTTTAGGCCGTTGTGCAATGCTTGGCTCGACCGACTTGCTTAAAAAGGCGTAGTAGCCCGGATGAAGTGAAACGGAATCCGGGAGGCCTAGGCACCACTGCCATTAAGCTAAGGGAAGCCCGTCATTCCGCCATGGACTGGCGGAATCCAGTGCCAAGGATGGCAAGCTTTTGAGGCAAAGTAGATCCTGGATACAAGCATTACTTAATTCCGTGATGGCTTAACTTAATGGCAGTGAGGCCTAGGCAAAGACCTTCGCGTAATTCACTACAGTGCATACGGGCTACGTTGTTTTCAAGCCGGCTTCAGCGTCAGCCTGAGATCCGGTCCTATTAGTCTGATATCGCATAAGCTTAAATGTTTTTTATCGGCCATTTTTTCAAGACCCGGCAAACGGAACAAGCCTCGGCCTTCATCGCCCAATACATTAGTGGACATATAGATGAGCCATTCGTCGACAAGGTGTTCGGCCAACAAAGCTCCGCTCAAGGTCGGACCGGCTTCTATAAATATCTCGTTAAACTGCAATCGACCCAACAAATCCATCACGGCGGACAAATCGACCTTGCCGTTCCGCTCGACAACGCAATACACTTCCGCGCCTAATTGTTGCAGTGCATCGATTTTACTTCTGTCCTGCGAACAAGTCACAACTACATTGCGGCCCGGCAATGTCAATAAACGCGCAGTCGTCGGCATCCTAAGACGGGTATCGAGCACGACTCTAGCCGGCTGCAGAGTTTCGAACTCGACCCGCGCATTCAAGGCCGGATCATCGGCCAACACCGTATTGATACCGGTCAAAATCGCCGAACTGCGGGCGCGATACCGATGCACATCGGCTCTGGATTGATCCGAAGTGATCCATTTACTCTCGCCGGAAGCCATCGCGGTGCGTCCGTCCAAACTCATCGCCAACTTGCCGCGTACAAACGGCAAACCCGTTTGCATGCGTTTAATGAATCCCGGATTCAGTTTCATCGCTTCGTTTTGCAAAACGCCGCAACGCACATCGATACCGGCGTCATTCAATCTCGTCAAACCTCGACCGGAAACCAGCGGGTTAGGATCTTGCATGGCCGCAACAACACGGGCTACGCCGGCTTTGATCAAGGCCTCGCAACAAGGTGGGGTGCGCCCGTGATGGCTGCAAGGCTCCAAAGTAACATAAACCGTCGCCCCTTCGGGGCTTTGCGCCCGCTTGAGCGCCTCAACTTCGGCATGACCCTCGCCGGCCCGAGCATGCCAACCTTCGGCGATAATCGAACCCTCTTTAACCAATACACAACCGACACGCGGATTCGGATGCGTCGTGTACAGTCCGTTATGCGCCAATTGAATCGCCCGGGCCATGTAAAATTCGTCCGGATGCCACACTGAAGTCATCTTATTGCCGCTTCAAATGCTCGATCATATCGGTAAATTCACTGACATCCTCGAAACTTCGATAGACCGAAGCGAATCTGACATAGGCGACATGATCGAGCATGCTGAGCTCCTTCATGACTTTTTCACCCAATTCATGAGCCTTTATCTCGCGCTCGCCTTTCGTGGCCAACTCTTTGATGATTCGGCTAATGGCCTGCTCGATCGCATCGCTGTCCACCGGTCTTTTTTCCAAGGCTCGCAACATACCGGCTCTGAGTTTTTGTTCGTCGAAAGGCTCTCTTGCGCCGCCTCGTTTGATTACGCGCGGCAGACTCAACTCGGCCTGTTCGAAGGTCGTGAAACGTTCCTTACAGACCGTGCATTCGCGGCGCCTTCGGACTTGATCGCCTTCATTCGCCAATCTGGAATCGATCACTCGGGTATCTTGCGCCGAACAAAAAGGACATCGCATAATTTAATCGCCGATTACCATTGAAAAATATCGAGTCGTTGAAAAACCGATGATTTTATAACAATTAAGCACGCTTACCGTAATTTATTTCGGGATAGGGAGAATCAGGCGTGAATATCTTCGCGATAATCTCACTAAATGAACGGCGCGTAAGGAGGGCCGGACGCGCCCCCGGGTTTCGGCATCGAGGCAAGGCACGCAATGCGTACTAGTCGACCGGTTCGACGCGGTAGATGCCGGTCAGCTTACGTTTGAATTCGTCGGCGACCAGTCGGGCATCTTGACGACCGGTGACGACTCGAGGGGTCAATAGGATAACCAATTCGGTTTTTCTATTATCATAAGATGTACTACCAAACAACGGTCCTATTAACGGTAGTTCGTGCAACCAAGGCACACCGGCTCTTCCGTAATTGTTGTTTTCTTGTATCAATCCGCCTAATACCAGTGTTTCCCCGCTTTGCACCGCGACCGAACTCATGATCTCTCGTGTCTGAATATCCGGATTGCCAGTACTTGTATCACCTGCAAGTATATCTTCTACGCTCTGCTCGATTTCCATGATGACAAGCCCCCCGGCATTGACTCGGGGTTTAATTTTCAATTTTACACCTGTTTGCCGTTGCTGCAGTTGCTGAGTTGCAATAAGCTGACTGTCAGCCCCTCCTGTGGTCGCGGTAAGAGGAGTTGTCGTCCCTGTTCTCAGAGAAACTTCTCTACCGACTTGTATCGACGCCTCCTGATTATTCAACACCATCAGCGAAGGTGAAGAAATAATATTGGTATTGCCTTTCGATGCCTGAGCATTCAATACAGCTTTAATATCCCCTGAAACAAAGGCGTAGCTTAACCCTCCGGACATTGCTCCCAAAGCTACTGGTGCTAATGTTCGAATAACACTGGTGCTTCCGCCTCCGGTAATAGTATTGTCTCCACCGGCTCCATGCTCAAAAAACCATTGGATACCATATCTCAACTCATCTTCTAACGTCACATCCACAATCGTCGCATCGATCAAGACCTGCAACGGCATCACATCCAACTGTTTGATCACGCCCTTGATCACGTTGAACTCCTGTGCGGTCGCGACGATCACAAGCGAGTTATTAATCTCGTCGGGGATGATGCGTACATCCTCGACGCCCTTGACCTTAACCCCGGCGCCGGATGTTTGCATCGGACGCTGGACTTGGCGAATCTGGCTACTTCGCCCTCCCAGTCCGCTACTCTGTTGCGGACGGCTAGTGACTTCCACCGATCTTCGCCCCGCCGCGACCGTTGCCTGCCCCATGCCGACTTGGGAAGCCGGGACACCGTAAATTTCGCTCAGGGTCGCGGCCAATTGCACCGCATCGACATGCTGTACTTTATAGACATTGACGCCGCCTCCGGTCGCCGATTGCGCACGGTCTAGGCGGATGATCCAATTTTCAATGTCGCTCAGATAGCGCGCTTGGTGAGTGATCGCCAATATCGCATTCATGCGCTCGATCGCGATGAAGCGAAAAAATTGGCCTTCATCTTCCTTTCCTTTTTTATCGAAAATTTGTTCCAACTCTTCGATCAAGGTCGGCGGGTCGACATGCGTTAACGGAAACAACGCAAACGACCTGCCTCGCATCATATCGACATCGAAAATCCCGACGATTTCCTGAACGCGCAACAACTCGGCCGCGGTGCCGCCCACCAGCAACAGGTTTCTGGACGAGTCGGCATGCAGTAAGGTTTTTTCTTGCAGCAATGGCTTGAGTATTTCGACAATATTGTCGACGCCGACATTCCTAACCGGAATGACGCTGACTTGATAACCGGTCGGCAATTCGCGTCCGCGTCGGTCTGCTATCGACAAGGCGGAGGTATAGAGCGCATCGGCTGCCGGTTCGATATGATAAACGCCGCCTTCGTCCTTGACCAAGGCCGCGCTGTTCATGCTCAACAGCATTTCCAACGTCGGCAGCACTTGTTCGCGGGTCAACGGCTGAGTCGTTTGCAGAGTGACCTTGCCGGCGACTTTAGGGCTCAATACATAATTCTTCCCCAAAATGTCGCCGATAATGACCTTCGCAACCTCGCCAAGGTCGGCTTCGTCGAAATTCAAACTAAAAGACCCCGGACCTTTGGCCGGACCGGGCCGCCCGATCGTATCGCCGACCGGACGGCCGGAACCTGGATAAATTTCGGCATGCAGCTTGTCTTTATCTTCTACTTTGGTTTCTTCCCCCAATTGTTCGAAAAACTTTTGGTGCGCCTCTAGGTCGTCGATTTTGGGCTGCACCAAAGACAATTTTTGTCGGGTCTGAGGACCCAATAGCTCGCACCCTCCAGTCGACAGGGTTAACAATGCCATAATTGTCGCATGGAGTCGGTTTACTTTATTCATCTTGAGTTGTTATTTCTGAATCAGGTTCACTAAGGCCGTTATCCGGCGTTACTTGGAGGCTGGCGACGGTAGCTTCGGCGCTGCCGGGCTTTTTGGTGGTTTAAGCGGGCGTCTTCGGGAAGGCGGTTCTTTTTGTTTCGGTTTTCTCAAGATCAATTCTTGCCGCCCCATGCCTCTTTCAAATATCGCTTTATCCGGCAATATTTCAACTAAGCGCCAACCGTCAACCTCGTCTTCAACTGGCATTTTTTTATGGTTTTTTTTATCGGGTAGCGGCTTGATTCTTCGTAACAATATATGGGGCTTTTGTTGAACCGTATAGATACCGGTCAGTTCCCAATCCAAGGTTTCCGAACTCGTTTCCGACGCACTTTCCAGATCCGGTTCCGGTTCGGGCGCCGGACGCCGGCCTTCGATAAATAGCGGGCGATTGACTAAATCGTTATACCGGTCTTCGCTTGGCCGATCGCTTTGAAATTGCGGAAACGCCAATGCTTGATAGTCTGTCGATAGCGTATTGGTTTCGCCGGCCGGCTCGCCGTTCGCCCGCCCCCAGTACCACCATTCGCCGGCAATAACAACGACTAAAACCGCGCAGGCAGCGCAGAGTAATTTGACTAATGCCGTATTGATCATGGCTCTTTACCCATGAAGCCGGAAGCCTGAAAGCTGATGTTCATTTTATTGCTTGGCTCGATCTTTCGGGTTATCCGGTTGCGTCTGCCTCGTTCGGGGCGGATATCAAGGTCGTCGATTATTATAAAGGGCACGGCCGATTCGAGCTGCAGCAAAACCGAGCGCAATGCTTCCATATCGCCATTTATTCTGATTTTTATCGCGATGCGACTATATTGGCCTTCGGTTTTGCTCGGTAACACCTGAGTACTGATCAACTCAGCCCCGGCATTGGCAATCGCGGCCCTGACCGACTGCTGTAATTCGGCGGAAGCCAGTGCCTCCGATTTATGCCGACTGAAAAAACTTTGCGAGGCATTGGCCTGCTTGATATTTTCGACATTCGCCGTCACGGCCTCTTGTCTGTCGGCTATCCGTTGATAACGATCCAAACGAAACAGCAGCTCGTGTTTTTCTTCGCGTAAGTCCAAGGCCGCATTGATCAAGGGCACCACTAGAAAGCCGATCACCATCAATACGACCGTAATCAACAAACCTACGGCGGCTAAGCGTTGCGGCGGGTATTTATCGAGTAGCGTCACCATCGCTCCTAGGTTTAATTTCCACGGATAGCTGAAAACGCTCTAAACCGCTGAGTCTATCCCGGGTTACCGGCGACACGAAACGGGCATTGACAAATAACTCCGATTTTTCCAATTTTGAGATGAGTGCCGATGCAGCCGGCGTTTGGCCTTGAAACTGTAACCGACCTTCGTTAAAACGCAAATAATTGAGCCAGGTATCGTCTTCTATCAATTCGCTGAGGGTATTCAATATATCGACGATTGCCGGCGACTGCTGTTTTTTGGCGATCAATTGTTGTGCTCGCGCAATAATGGTATCGATTTCCGATTGAATGTTTTCAACGGCTTTCGCTTCTTTTTCGATAACCGCAATGTCGTCCCTGAGAGCCGCTACAGCCCGGCTTTCCAGCCAAACCGGCAAGACCATCGCGACGGTTAGCAATAAAAAAAACAACGCGACCAAGCCGCCGTGTAAATAACTATGCCAAGGTATTTTGTTTTCTCGGCGATGTTCCGGCAAGAGATTATAATGGGAGACGTCCGATTCCGGTTGATTGCTTACCGGTTCGTAGTCGATTAGCGACGGATGCAGCGTCAATGCCGTCAATTCATCCAATAGGGCATCCAATTTGTCCTTTGGCGTCAACACCAAAACGAGGCGCACGATACCGGTCTGCTTGTTTTTTTCGACCCGTTTGACCGAAAAATAAACTTGATCTTTATTAAACGGGGTCAGGCGATCGATTTCGTAAGAAATCACTTGTTGTAAATTTTCCGCGGCGGCAATCGGAAAAGTCAGTTCCTTGCTAATCGCATCGGAAGGCGCAAGCCGGACGATGAATTGGGTTTTCTCGTAGCGCGCATCTTTTGCCAAAAGTTTCTTGATCGCCTCGACTCCCGCCGCATTCCTTGAAAATTCGCCAAGGCTTTCGCACGCTTCGCCGACTTCATAGGTTAACGAGAATGTGGAAACATGAGGTCGTAAAATGAGTTTACTTTGTTGTTGATCAAGAATTTTCTTGATCTCTTCGGGCAATAAATGAGAAAGCTCGCTTCCCCACCAACGAAAAAACTTTTTTACATCCAGATCAATGTTCGCATCAAGATTCAGCATTGGTCATGTTTTGTTTCTAGTTGAGTTTCAGTGGGTAAAAATACGAACTGTTCATTTAAAGTCAAGACTGGTGTGCTGTCTCATGAAATTCGATTTGGCCGTGTTACATAAACGGCTAAGGTTATAAGAAAAAGATGACAAGAATGCGTCTTTTCCGTTACACGAGTTTTAGCTCGGCATCCATCAATCGTTAAGGAACGAGCATGAAATAACCTAGACAACTGTTGGAAGGGGGTTCGGTGGCTCGATTGACAGGTGTCGGCGGCAGGGCAGATTTTTGCTCCTTCAAAATCTGCATTCATGCCATCCATGGCAATCAGATTCCGCCGTCAAGCCTACATGGACGTATTCACCCAGCACCTAAATAAGCCATGATTTTGAATCATTGCCAAAGACCTATGGAATTTAGGTGCTGGATTTAGGTACTGGGTTCACGGCGTCCTGTCAAGCGAGTCACTGAACCTCCGCAAAGCCTGTTACTTGTAGAAGTTATTTTGTGTATATTCCTAATTTTCCATTTCATAGGCGAATAAAGAGTGGACTTTGGAATGTATCGGTTGCCACCGAGCCACCGAAAAAGGTTGGCCCAGGTTACTCGAACGCCTAACCAAAACCTTGACACCCGCCGTGACGCCCTCGCCGACCATGGCCTCCGAAACGATAGTCAACGCGCCGCTTGTCGGTCTACCGGGCTGAGCTTGATCGTCTTCCTGCATTTCGAATTCTCCCGGCATCTCGTCTCCCTGCTCAGCCGGCGAAAAAGCTCTGACCCTAGGAACCGCATTCTCGGCATCGGACTTGCCTGTTATCGGTTTGGCGTCAAAGTCGCCCTCGCTTTCCAGCATATATCGCAATTCCGCCGAAGCCTTGTCGAGATCGACACTCGCTTGACCGGATTCAATGGTAATAAACGGCTCCAGCCAGTCGTAGAGCACGGCATCCACGCCCAGAACCATTTGCAATTCTTCGAGCGACTGGAATGCCTCGTTACGAGGGGCATATCTCAAGCCGGCCGCATGATATTCTTTTTTCTCGGCGCCGTCTTCTCGCGTGTCTTCATCCTGGTCGCGCCAATCGATTATGGCGTTGGCAACCCGCGTTTGCATATCGACCTCTATCGGTGCGTGCCTCAAAAGTTTGAGTAACAAATCCAATTCCGCCCGATTGATGTCGACCTTGCCGTTTTCCGCAAGAATGCGGACTCGAATCACGGCCTCATCGAAACTAAATTCATAAATTTGACCGTCGGCATCCCAGCGTTTTAACGGGTCTTCTTCCAGCATCATCAATTCCGCCACCGCAATGCCGGCCTCCGCAAAAGCTTGGGTCTCGGCCCTAGTCTTCATGCCGAACATTATAGACGATTCCCGGCGCATACTCAGCGCAAAACTTCCAGCCATGATCGTCAACAACGTCAACACCCAAAGCACCAACACCAATGCCAAACCCTTTTGCCGCATTAATCGAACCCCTGGTCAATGCCGTCCGAAAATTCGGGTCCAACGGAGGTATCCGCCGCGGCTTTTAAGGCGATATACATGTCCGGCCAATACAATTCGTTGTCGCGGACAATCCTGATTCTGACCAAACGCGGTAACGCTTCTCTATCCACCCACTCATCCTGCCACCCGTTTGCTCCGGACATAGGGTCCATGCCGAAATAACTGACCTGGAAAGAGTTCACATGCTTAAGAATCACGACACCTTCATCCTGCGCCGTTTGCCCCTCCGCACTCGGAAAGAAGGGTTGAACCGAAACAGTCAACCACTTGCCGCCGCCCATTTGCCGCAAATACACGCTAAACATCTGCAAGCCGGGACGAGCCGCACTGGCCGGAAGCGGCGATACGAACTGAAGGGCATCGGGTCTACCGACAAACGAGAAGGCTCGTTCCTGATCGGGACTAAAGTCTTGCCACAACGGTTGCGTGACACCCAAGTGCCTGCGAAAAAATTGATAGACCAGCGCGGCTTCGCCGCTCTGAGCCACTTTACCCTCGCCCGCCTCCCAGCTTTGCGCGCTGATTCTGAGCGTGCCGAATAGCAAGACCATCATGACGCTCAATAAGGTCATGGCCAGCATGATTTCTATTAGCGTAAAACCGGTTTGCTTAGGAACGAGCATGAAATAACTTAGACAACTGTTGGAAGGGGGTTTGGCGGCTCGATTGACAGGTGTCGGCGGCAGGGCAGATTTTTGCTCCTGCAAAATCTGCATTCATGCCATCCATGGCAATCAGATTCCGCCGTCAAGCCTACATGGACGTATTCACGGCGTCCTGTCAAGCGAGTCACCAAACCACCACAAAGCCTACTACTTGTATAAGTTATTTTGTGCATATTCCTTATTCGATGTGTAATGAGTTTTAGACATGGGCGGCTATCGACTACTTGCAGCTTCCGCCTGCCCTAAACGTAGCGTTTTTAATTGAAAAACGCGCGGTTCGGCGCCTTCTTCGGACCAACTAACCCTAACATCGATGCGATACAATAGCGGCAATTCGCTTTGATTACCTGAAGGTTGCAGTTGAAAATCGGCCGGTCGGATGATAACTAGCCATTCATAACGATCGAATTCCGTATCTGAAAATTGACTGGCTTGCAGCGGCGTTTCCACGCCCGCTCGCGCCATTAAAGACTCCGCGATTTGCACGGCCGACGAATAATCGTCGGCAACGATTGCGGTATTGATGCCGCCCGAAAAAATCCGGAGCAAAACTCCCAAGGCCAAAGCCATGATCGCAAAGGCCACAAGAATTTCCATCAATGAGAAACCTTGCTGCTTAGAAACGAGCATGAAATAACTTCATCAAATGTCGGAAGGGGGTTCGGTCAGCAGTTCCCAGTTTGAGCGTTCTCGCTAGATTTAGGGTGTGGGGTATCCCTGTCGAGGAACGCCGTGAACCCATCCATGGGGGCTTGACGGCAGCTCCCTGCTGCCGACATCCTCGCCAAGCATACCCCACACCCTGTTTGATCCCCAAATTGGGAATTGCTGGGATTCGGTGGCTCGATTGACAGGTGTCGGCGGCAGGAATATGCCACCAAGCATACCCCGCACCCTTTTTGATCTCAAAATTGGGAATTGCTGCAGAATCTCCACAAAGCTTACTGTTTCGGAAAGTTATTTTGTGCATATTCCTTAGGCATCGGTCAGGTCGATCAATCCGGTTAACCAATTAATTTCTATACGCCATACCCATTGATCCAATTCCATCGTCAGCCGTCCTCCGGTTGAAGAACCGTCACCGAAGAAACGGACACTGGCTCGACCGTCCCGGCTGTACTCGCTTTCCGCCGTCACAAGCCTGACTTGGATATTTTGCGGAATCCGGTAAACCTTATCGCGCGTACTAATATAATAGGTGTTGTCGCCGAAATCGATCGTCACGGTCGTCTCTTCGCCGAGCATCAAGGCTTGCCCTCTCGCATAACGCAGGGCCGAAATCATATCTCGCGCCGCCGTTTTAATCGTCGATGCATCGTTGCCGGATGAAATCGATATACCGACCGCGCCGAAGGCCAGCACCATGATAAACAGCACTACAGCCAATTCGATCATCGTGAACCCACGATTCGCTCGAGATATTGCTACCATTCTAAACAATGCCGACGAACCCGAATAAACAATTCAATGGGTAACAGCAATTCCCAATTTGAGTGTAAAAAAGGCTGTGGAGTATGCTTGGCGAGGATGTCGGCGGCAGGTAGAGCCGCCGCCAAGACTCCAAGGATGGGTTCACGGCGCTCCTTGACAGGCATGCTCCACACCCTCAACGCCGAGAACATGTTCAAACTGGGAATTGCTGCAATGGATAAAGTCATTCCCAACTGACAATATCTTGATCCTCGCCTTCGCCCCCTTCTTTTTGATCGGCGCCGAGCGTATACAAATCGAATTTACCATGCTCGCCCGGCGATTTATAAAAATAAGGTTGTTGCCAAGGATCCAGAGGAATTTTGTTTTTTCTTAAATAAGGGCCGTTCCAACGATCCACGTCATTAGGTTTTTCGATCAGCGCCAGCAAGCCGTGTTCGGTGGTCGGATAACGCCCGACATCGAGTTTGTACATATCGAGCGCGGCTGAAAGATCGGCGATTTGAACGATGGCGGTCTTGGTTTTAGACGCCCCCATATGCTTCATGACCTGCGGACCGACAACGCCGGCCAACATCGCGATAATGCCCAATACCACGAGTAATTCGAGCAAGGTAAAACCGCTGTTTTTAATTCTTAATCGTTTTATTCCCAATTGTTTTATTCCCAACCGTTTCATGTTTTTTTTCCTAAAAGGCCAAATCGTTTACACTCAAAATTGCCAACAAGATTGAAATAATGATACCGGCAATCATGAGCCCTAAGGTTATGATCAAAACCGGCTCCAATAACGCCAACATACGTTGTATCGACACTTTGAGCTGTTTGTCGTAAATCGTCGCGACACGCAGCAGCATCTCTTCCAAACGCCCGGTCTCCTCTCCCATCCGAATCATTTGCATCGCCATTTTAGGTAAAACTCCCTTATCGAGTAAAGCGTCGGACATATGACGACCTTGTTTGAGCTGCTCTTCGGCGTCTCTGACAGCATCCGCCAGCGTTAAGTTCGACACGGTCTCGCGCACGATCGTCAAGGCACTGATGATCGACACGCCGTTCCCGAGAAGCGTACCGAGCGTGCGGGTAATATTGGCGGTTTCCATCGCGAGCAGAATGTTACCGACCAACGGCATTTTTAGAAAACGAGCGTCCCACACCTTGCGAGACGTCGGCTCCGCCAGTTGATGATTCATATAGAGATAGGCCGATACAATTATCGCCAACAATAACCACCAGTAGCTTTGCAGCCAATTGGCCAGGCCCACGACAATCTGAGTCGGCACCGGCAATGCTTGACCGGCACTTTCAAACATTTCGGTAAATTGGGGCACCACAAAGGTTAGCATCACAAACAACGACGCAAACGACATGATCATTAAAATAATCGGGTATATCAACGCGGTGCTAACCGTGTCCCTAAGCTCCCGCGAACGCTCGAGATAGTCCGCCAAGCGCACCAAGACGCCGCCTAGATTGCCGCCTGCCTCTCCGGCTCGGATCATATTCAGATAAAATTTGGAGAACACGCCGGCTTGACTCTGCAAGGCATCGGCAAGAGACGTCCCGCCTTTGACTTTTTCCAATACGCGCGCGAGCAATTTGCTCAATTTTTCATTTTCCTCGGTCAAATCGATCAACACCGAAAGCGATTTATCGAGAGGTAGCCCCGAATCCAGCAAGGTGGCCAACTCGCCGGTCAACATCAATACCTCTTTTTGCGACAGCCTAAGCTGTTTAGCCCCCAGTCTTAACCCGAGAAATGTTCTACCTTTCGATAAAGAAACGTGAAGCGGTATAAAACCTTCCGTTTGCAATTCGGCGATCAAAGCCCCTTCGTCGGCGACCTCGCGCAAACCTTCTTCAACTTCGCCGTTATTGTTTACGGCTTTATACGCATAGAGTGCCATCAGGATTCCGTCGTCACGCGTAAAATTTCTTCCAGAGTGGTCAAGCCCTGCAAGGCTTTGACCACCCCGTCTTCATACATGGTAAGCATTCCCTCGCCAATTGCCAACCGGTGAATTTCCCCGGCTTCCGCATGCGCCATGATCAATCGACGAATGGGATCGGTCATCACCAAAAATTCGATGATCGACATCCGCCCTTTATATCCTAGTCCGTTGCAGGCCTGACAGCCGGTTGCTTTATAGAGGACCAAATCGCCGTCCGGTTGTAAATGTCTCAACTTCAATTCTTCGGCCAATGCGGAATCGACCGAATAAGCAGTTTTACAATGAGGACAAAGTTTTCTAACCAAGCGCTGCGCTAAAATTCCGTTGACCGTCGAACTCAGCAGGTATTCCTCCAAGCCCATATCCAATAAACGCGTCACACCGCCCGCCGCATCGTTGGTATGTAGAGTAGACAACACCAAATGTCCGGTCAACGCCGATTGCACGGCTATTCGTGCGGTTTCGATATCGCGCATTTCACCGATCATGATGACATCGGGGTCTTGTCTGACGATGGACCGTAGCGCCGCGGCAAAATTCAATCCTATCTGCGGCTTGGCTTGAATTTGATTGATGCCTTCCAATTGATATTCGATCGGATCCTCGACGGTGATGATTTTACGCTCGGCCGTATTCAATTGTTTAAGGGCCGTATATAAGGTAGTCGATTTACCGCTGCCGGTCGGCCCGGTAATCAGAATAATGCCGTGCGGTTGACTCAATACCTCGATAAATTTTTCATATTGCCTACCCGCAAACCCGAGGGCTTTAAAATCCAATACCGTCGCCTCTTTATCCAATAGACGCATTACGACACTTTCGCCATATAAAGTAGGAATCGTCGAGACCCGCAAATCCAATTCCTTACCCAGCATTTGCAGTTTGATTCGGCCGTCTTGCGGCAATCGCCGCTCGGCGATATTGAGTTTGGCCATGATTTTTATGCGCGAAAGCACGGCTGCGGTCGATGTTACCGGCGGCGCATCGATATTTTGCAGCACCCCGTCGACGCGTAAGCGGACTTTCAAGCGCTGCTCGAACGGCTCGATATGAATATCCGAAGCTCGGCTCTCAATCGCGCGCTGCATGATCAGATTAACCATTTTGATGACCGGCGCTTCACTCGCCATATCTTTAAGGTGTTCCAGATCTTCTTCGCCGATCTCGTCTGTCTCTAGATTGGCAAATAGCTTATCCATTTGTGATTTACCTTCGCCGTATTGCAGTTCGAGCGCGGCATCGATTTCCGACATCAGTCCGACTTTCGCAACAATCGGTTTAGCGGTAGCCAGTTGCAACGCATCCAACACAAAGCGATTTTCCGGGTCCATTACCGCAATATGAATTGCATCATCGGTATCGCGCAAACCGATTACATGAAATTGTTTCAGAAATCGCAGAGACACATGATTGGGCAGAGGCGATTCAAGCGGGTAATCCTCGACCCCGACTTTTTCTACGTCATGCGTTGCAACAAAAGCTTCCGCAATATCGCTTTCCGAACAAATACCGAGCTTAATCAACAAATGCGGCAAGGTTTCGGCCACGGTCGACTGCATGATTCGGTCGACCTTTTTTAGCTCGGCATCGGTTAATTTATCTTGGCGCTGAAGATAACTAAGAAAGGGATGGTATTCAGGCGCGTACTTGGCAATTGAGTAATCCATTGAACAGTCCTGGCTTTATAGATTCGGGCGGATTATAAACCATGGGTGTAATTAAAGTTGACTTGAATTCTAGCTCCTATGCCTACCCAATTTTAGATACTGCGCACCTTATACTTGAGCGCTTTCGATACTCACAGTAAACTTTCCATGTATACGACAGAGTTCAGACTCAGCCGCGCTTGAAAATTTCACATAAAATTTCGATGTCTAATCATAAAATCACGGTAATTCAAGTTTTGCCAGCCTTAAACAGCGGCGGAGTCGAAAAGGGCACGCTCGAAATCGGTCGTTACTTGGTCGAACAGGGGCATGAATCGATTGTCGTTTCGGCGTCCGGGGGCTTGGTGCAATCATTAATCGACGAAGGTAGCCGGCATATCGAAGCGGACATTGGCGCCAAAAAACTGTCAACGTTGAAATATATTCCGTGGTTCAAACAACTAATGCGGGATATTCGCCCGGACATCGTTCACGTCCGCTCGAGGCTACCCGCTTGGGTGGTTTATTTGGCCTGGAAAAGCCTACCTGAAAATGAAAGACCTCGACTCATTTCAACTTTTCATGGTCAGCATTCAGTCAATCATTACAGTGCGATCATGACCAAAAGCGAGCGTATCATCACCGTCTCTGAAATGATGCGTGATTACATTCTGCGCTCTTACCCCGATGTCGATCCTGAAAAAATTTCGGTGATCTACCGAGGCGTCGATACGACGCTGTATAACCCGAATTTTTTTCCCGATCAAAACTGGCTGGATCATTGGATGGCTACTTATCCGCAAACGCGAAATAAGCCGTTGCTGACTTTCGCGGGACGCTTGTCTCGCCGCAAAGGCATTGAAGACTTCATCCAAATTATCGCCGAATTGAAACGATCAGGCCTACCCCTGCACGGGCTGATCGTCGGCGAGACCTCGCCTAAGAAAAAAGAATACAGACAAGAACTCGAACGGCTGATCCACGAGAAACAATTGAACAATGACATCACGTTTACCGGCCACCGAAGCGACTTGCAAAACATCATCGCAATCTCGAAAATCGTTTTTTCCCTGTCGAAAAAACCGGAGTCCTTCGGTCGCACCGTTACCGAGTCTTTGAGCCTGGGCGTTCCGGTTGTTGGCTACAGTCACGGCGGCGTCAAGGAACAACTGGAGCGATTATTTCCGGAAGGCAAGATCGAAGTCGGAAATGTGAACGAGGCCGCCGAGGTCACTCGACAAATATTGACCGGAAGCCCCGTTTATATCAAGCGTAATGATATTTTCACGTTGGCGAGCATGTGCTCAGAAACGTTAAACACCTATCGAGAATTAATGACTGATAAAAGCCGCTCTGCTCTCGACCGCTAAAGCCCGAACATGTAATCCATGAAAAATGGGGCGTCACCATTGATCGTGCCATGGTAAATGTAAAAAATTGTTTTCAAGTTTTTAAGTTGGTTTTCAAGCTCATTCGCCGGCCAATTTCCCGAGCAGCATTGCCGACATCGTCGAGCGGCGAGTAAGTCCAGTTTTCCAGCTTTCCTCTAAAAGGCCTTGTATAGCCTTCCGATTGCATGATTTGATGAAATCGATTGAATTTATCCGAGCCGCCGTCAAGTTCTATGACATAAACCGGTTTTCCGGTCGTGCATGCTTCGGAAACCATATTGACTGAATCGGCGGTTACAAAAATCGCATCTGCCAAGCTTAGAAAACCCAAATACGGATTTTCCCCGTAACCGTCCCAAATAAACGAAGGCGTATCGCTCAGCTCTTCACGCAACACCGCTTCGACTTCGGCGTCGGTGCGCCGGGAAGTCGTCAATAAAA